>JBBAVH010000027.1:0-69885 GCA_040397825.1 Opitutaceae bacterium | reverse complement strand
CGAAAGCCAAAGCTTCAGCCGCAAAATGGCTCAAGATGCGCAGACGCGATCAACAGCCACCAAGCCGATCGCCACCCCACGAAGACCGTGGCCACCTGAGAATCTGGGCTCGCGCACGAACTTAACCTTCAAACCGGATCCGGATCGGTTCCGCGCCCTTCACACGTCCCGACAGCTCCCTGCTCCACCCTTGCGCCTCCTGCGCCTCTTCGCGGCCATTCTCCGAAAGCCACGGTTTCAGCCGCAAAGCCGCTCAAGACGCGCAGACGCGGATCAACCAAACTCCCATCGCTCACCTCTTGCGCCCGAGACGCCGGCCGCGCGAGGAGCGCGAGGCCGGCGGACCCCAGCCGGAAATGAAAAAGCCGCGGCGAATTCGCCGCGGCTCGAAGGAAACCGGCGCTCCGCTCAGTAGCGGTAGTGCTCGGGCTTGTACGGGCCCTCGACCGGCACGCCGAGGTAACCCGCCTGCTCCTTGGTGAGCTTGGTGAGCTTCGCGCCGATCTTCTCGAGGTGTAGCCGCGCAACTTCCTCGTCGAGGTGCTTCGGTAGGCGGTAGACGCCCACGGCGTACTTGTCGCGGTTCCGCCAGAGGTCGAGCTGCGCGAGGCTCTGGTTCGTGAAGCTGTTCGACATCACGAACGACGGGTGTCCCGTCGCGCAGCCGAGGTTCACCAGCCGGCCTTCGGCGAGGAGGTAGATGCTCCGGCCGTTCGGGAAGGTGTACAGGTCGTACTGCGGCTTCACGTTCACCCGCTTCGCGTCGGAGTTATTGAGGCGGTCGACCTGGATCTCGTTGTCGAAGTGGCCGATGTTGCAGACGATCGCCTGATCCTTCATCCGCCGCATGTGCTCGAGCGTGATGATGTCGCGGTTGCCCGTCGTCGTCACGTAGATGTCGGCCGTGCCGAGCGTCGACTCGAGCGTGTTCACCTCGAAGCCCTCCATCGCCGCCTGCAGGGCGTTGATGGGGTCGATCTCGGTGACGATCACGCGGGCGCCGAAGCCTTTCAGGGAGAACGCCGAGCCCTTGCCGACGTCGCCGTAGCCGCAGACGCAGGCCACCTTGCCCGCGATCATGACGTCGGTCGCGCGCTTCAGGCCGTCGGCCAGCGACTCGCGGCAGCCGTAGAGGTTGTCGAACTTCGACTTGGTGACGGAGTCGTTCACGTTGATGGCCGGCACGCGGAGCTTCCCCTTCTCCAGCATCTGGTAGAGCCGGTGAACGCCGGTGGTGGTCTCCTCGGAGACGCCGCGCCACTCCTTCGCGATCCGCGTCCAGCGGGTCGGGTCCTCGCGGTGGATGCGCTTCAGCGTGTCCTTGATCACCTGCTCCTCATGGGAGGAAGAGGCGGTCTTCACCCAGTCGCTGCCTTCCTCGAGTTCGCAGCCCTTATGGATGAGCAACGTGACGTCGCCGCCATCGTCGACAACGAGCTGGGGCCCAAGGCCGCCCGGGAACGAGATGGCCTTCACGGTCAGGTCCCAGTACTCCTCCAGCGTCTCACCCTTCCACGCGAACACGGGCGTACCGGCCGCGGCGATCGCGGCGGCGGCATGATCCTGGGTGGAGAAGATGTTGCACGAGGCCCAGCGAACGTCGGCGCCGAGTTCCTTCAGGGTCTCGATCAGCACCGCCGTCTGGATCGTCATGTGCAGCGATCCGGTGATGCGGACGCCGGCGAGCGGCCTCTTGGGCCCGAACTTGCGGCGGACGGACATGAGGCCCGGCATCTCGTGCTCGGCGATGGAGATCTCCTTGCGTCCCCATTCGGCGAGGCCGATGTCCTTGATCTGGTAGTCGTGGGACGCGCCCTTGCGGGCGGACTTCTTGGAGGCGGTGGCCATGGTGTGTTGGATGGGTTGGCGGGAGGACTCAGCGCAGCGCGGAGCGGAGGGCGGCGGCCTTGGCGGTGCTCTCCCAAGGGAGGCCGGCCTTGCCGAAGTGGCCGTAGTTGGTGGTCTGCCGGTAAATCGGGCGCAACAGGCCGAGCTGCTGCACGATTTCAGCGGGCTTGAAGCTGAACACGCGCTGCACCGCATCGGTGATGCGCTCGTCGGAGACGCCGGCCTTGCCGGTGCCGAAGGTGTTCACATGGACCGAAACCGGGCGCGGGTGGCCGATGGCGTAGGCGAACTGGATCTCGGCATGCTTCGCGAGGCCCGCGGCGACGATGTTCTTGGCCACCCAGCGGCCCATGTAGGCGGCGGAGCGGTCAACCTTCGACGGATCCTTGCCGGAGAACGCGCCGCCTCCGTGGCGGCCCCAGCCACCGTAGGTGTCGACGATGATCTTGCGACCCGTGAGTCCGGAGTCGCCCTGCGGCCCGCCAATGACGAAGCGGCCCGTGGGGTTGATGAGGTACTCGGTGTTCCGCGTGAGGAGCTTCGCGTCGATGACCTTCTTGATGACGTTCTCGATGAGGAACTTTTCGATGGTCGCGTGAGCGACGTCCGCCGTGTGCTGCGTGGAGATGACGACATTGACCACCTCGACCGGGCGCCCGTCTTCATACCGGACTGAGACCTGCGACTTCGCGTCGGGACGCAGCCAAGAGACCTTCCCTGACTTGCGGATCTCGGTGAGCTTCCGCCCCAGGCGGTGGGCGAACATGATCGGCGTCGGCATCAGCTCGCGCGTCTCGTCGCAGGCGTAGCCAAACATGATGCCCTGGTCGCCCGCGCCCTGTTCGGCGGTCTTCTTGCCCTTGGCCTTGCGGGCGTCGACGCCCTGCGCGATGTCGGCCGATTGCGCGGTGAGGTAATTGTTGATGAAGACCGAGTCGGCGTGGAACACGTCGTCGTCGTTCACGTAGCCGATGTCGCGGATCGCATCGCGGATGACCTTTCCGAGATTGATGGCCTCCTCGAGCGGACGGGTGCGGCCCGTGCGCTTGTCCTGCAGGTGGGGGATCGTGATCTCGCCGCCGACAACGACCACGTTCGACTTCACGAACGTCTCGCAGGCCACGCGGCTGGAGCGGTCGACTGCGAGGCAGGCGTCGAGCACGCTGTCGGAAATGAGGTCGGCGACCTTGTCGGGATGACCTTCGCCGACGGACTCGGAGGAGAACACGAATGATTGGGCCATGATGGAACGGGTTGAACCGCGACGAAACCAGCGGCCGCTCACCTCAGGCAAGCGAAATATCAACGCATCGTGATTCAAAGATACGTTCCTAAACCCCCGACCTGCAACGGGCCCCCGCAGGGTCCGGAGTTGCGCGCCGGCAAGAGCGATTCATCCTCCCGCCATGCCCGAAGTCCCGCCCCTCGATGCCGAGACGCTCGCCGGCCTGCGCGCGCTCGATCCGGAAGGTGGCGACTCAGTAGTCCGGGAAGTCACCGTGATTTTCCTCGAGGATGCCCCGGGCCGGATCCGCGAACTCGAGTCCGCGGCGGCGCGCGGGGACGTCGAGCGATTCATTCGTGAGGCCCACAGCCTGAAGGGAGGCGCCGCCAGCCTGGGCGTATCGTTGGTCCGGCAAGCCGCGGAAAGCATCGAGTCCTCCACCCGCAAGGACGGACTCGCCACCGGGATCGCACTTCTGCCTGAACTGAAGTCCGCCTGGCGCAAATCGGAACCCCACCTGCGCCGATTGCTGGGCTGACCCTCGCCTGAACTCCGGCACCTGTTTCAACCGCGTCGCTTCCCGCGTCCGGCGCCCCCGCCCCGCCGTGCGCCCGCCGCCGGCCGGGCCGCCTTCCGGAAATCGCCTGAACGAAGCGCCTCGACCTGATCCCGGAGGACCGCCGCCCGTTCGAACTCAAGCTTGGCCGCGGCGTCCTGCATCTCCTCCTCGAGTTCCGCGATGACCGCCGCGACGTCCTCCGTGCCCTCCTCCACCACCGGCTCCGCGATATCGTCCGCCGCATCCCGCGAAACCAAGCTGGCCTGCGCCCCGCGCCGGACGCCCCGCGGCGTGATCCCGTGCTCGGCGTTGTACGCCATCTGCCGTTCGCGCCGGCGACCGACGGCCTCGAGCGTGCGCCGGATGGATTCCGTGATCTGGTCCGCGTAGAAGATCACCCGGCCCTTCTCGTGGCGCGCCGCGCGCCCCGCGGTCTGGATGAGGGAAGTCTCGCTGCGGAGGAAACCCTCCTTGTCCGCGTCCAGGATCGCCACCAATGCCACCTCGGGCAGGTCAAGCCCCTCGCGCAGGAGGTTGATCCCGACGAGCACGTCGAAGTTGCCCAGCCGCAGGTTGCGCAGGATCTCGACGCGCTCGATCGCGTCGATGTCGGAGTGCAGGTACTCCACGCGGATCCCGGCCTCGCGCAGGTAGCTCGAGAGGTCCTCGGCGAGGCGCTTGGTGAGCGTCGTGACGAGCACACGCTCGCCGGCGGCCGCCGCGGCACGGGCCTCGCCGATCAGGTTCTCCACCTGACCGCGGATGGGCCGCACCGTGATCTCGGGATCCAGCAGTCCCGTCGGCCGGATAAGCTGCTCCACCACGACGGTGGAACGCTTCAGCTCGAACTCGGCCGGGGTGGCTGAGACGTAGACGGTCTGCCCGGTGACCTCCTCAAACTCCGCGAAGCTCTGCGGGCGGTTGTCGAGGGCCGAGGGCAGGCGGAAGCCGAAGTCGACCAGCGTCCCCTTCCGCGCGCGGTCGCCGTTGTACATGCCGCCGATCTGGGGAAGCGTCGCGTGGCTCTCGTCCACGAAGAGCAGGAAGTCGCGCGGGAAGAAGTCGATCAGGCAGAAAGGACGCTCGCCCGCCTTCCGCCCCGTGAGGTGGCGCGAGTAGTTCTCGATGCCATTGCAGAAGCCCATCTCCTGCAGCATCTCGAGGTCATAGTTGGTCCGCATGCGGATGCGCTGCGCCTCGAGGTACTTCTTCCGCTCCTCGAACCAAGCGACCCGTTCGTCCAGCTCGCGGCGGATCCCCGCCAGTGCCGGCTCCAGCTTGCCGCGGCTGGTCACGTACTGATTGGCGGGATACAGGTCGAACTGCTCCAGCGGACGTGAGACCGAACCCGTCGTGGGGTCAAACTCCGCGAGCCCGTCGACCTCGTCGCCGAAGAACTCCACCCGCAGGCCCTTCTCGAGGTACGCGGGCATGATGTCCACGACGTCGCCACGGACGCGGAAGCGGCCGGGCTTCAGCTCGTAGTCGTTCCGCTCGTAGAGGTTGTCGACCAGCCGCTCGAGCAGCGCCTGCCGCCCGAGCGGGGCGCCGCGCCTCAGCTCGATGCGCAGGTCAGTGAACTCCTGCGGCGAGCCGAGGCCGTAGATGCACGACACGCTGGCGACCACGATCACATCGCGCCGGGAGACCAGCGAGCTGGTCGCGGAGATCCGCAGGCGCTCGATCTCCTCGTTGATCGAGGAGTCCTTCTCGATGAAGGTGTCGCTCGAGGGAATGTAGGCCTCGGGCTGGTAATAGTCGTAGTAGCTGACGAAGTACTCGACGGCGTTCTCGGGGAAGAAATTCCGGAACTCGGAATACAGCTGGGCGGCGAGCGTCTTATTGTGGGAGATGATCAGCGCGGGCCGGCCGAGCTCCGCGATGATGTTCGCCATGGTGAACGTCTTCCCGGAGCCGGTAACGCCGAGCAGCGTCTGGTGCCGATTGCCCGCCCGGAGGGAGCCGACCAGCCCCGCGATCGCCTGCGGCTGGTCGCCCATCGGCTGGAACTCCGAGCTGAGCTTGAACGTCATCCCCGGCAACGTGGGGCCCCGCGCGCGCGGCGACAAGCGCGCCGACCTCAGAGTCCGAACAGCCGCAGTACACCGCCCCAGATCGCTGAAACTCGGCGACGGCCCGCGGCGGTCTCCTCCTCTGGCACGGCATCTTGGGCGACCAACAAGCCGCGGCCGGAGAAGAGATCGTCAAACAACGGGTTCATCCCGCGGTAATAGGCCCAGAACGTTTCCGCGCGCACCGGCCGGCACCCCAGTCCCGGCGAGAAGGCGATCGTCGCGCCGCGGTTGATGCGGCGGGCACGCTCCTCGCCGCCGAAACCGGGTCCAAGCTGCTCGGCCCGCACACCGCGTCCCCCGGCGACCACTAGCCGGCACGGTCCGACGAATTCGAAGTGCCGGAACATTCCCGTCACCCAAGCCAACCGCCCCCAGCGCCAGTGCCGCCGAACCCGCAGACGCTCAGCGGGACCTTCCACCACGGCGGCGAGGAAACTCGGCCGGAGCATGAGCGACGCCCCTTCGGGGACGGTGACCAACGCCAGTTCCGTGTGCCGATCGCCTCCTCCCGAAAGCGTGACGCGCGAGGCGCTCTCCCCCCGTCGGTGCCGCAACTCCACCAATTCCACCAGCCCGCAGGCGAGACACGTGAAGGGCATGCGCCAGTCGAAGACAAACCGCGTGCCCCGCCCAAGGTCCTCGTCCGAGGCCTGCAAGTGACGTTCCCGCACCAGCAGCCGCTCACCCGGATTCAGCTGGAGCTCCAACGTCACGCCTCCCGTCCCCACTTCGTAGGCCGAGACGTCGGAAACTTCCGCAGCAAACCGTAGCGGCGCGCCGCCGGACGCCAGCGGCGCGAAGCCGTGGTAAAGCAGCAGCGCCCAGAGCAACGGTCCGAGCAGGTAGAGCGCGGCTCCGCCCACCACGTACCATCGCACGCGTTCCCAGATGGCGCCCAGCTGCCGCACGAGCCACGAACGTTCCCGCTCAAGGAAGCCGACCTCCTCATTGATCCGCCGCCACGCCGCCTCGATGCCCTCCCGCTCCCAGCCGGCCTGCTCCAAGGACTGCCGCGCCGCCGTGAGTCGCGCCCCCGCCTCGTCGCGACGGGCTTCAGCCCGCCCGATCCGTTCCGCCTGCCCGGCGCGCTTCGCCGGGTCGCCGAACCAGCGATCCCACCAGCCCTGCGCCGCCCGCAGTTCCGCGATCTCCGCTTCCGCCTGCCGCCGCACCGCTTCCTGCGCGACCACCTCCGCTTCCAAAGCCACCGTGCGCCGCACCAGCGCCTCGCGCGCGCGACCGACCTTCTCGCGGTCGGCCAGCGCCGTTTCCAACCGGCCGCGCCGCTCCCACTCCTGCAACGCCTCCTGCCGCAGGTAGAGCCAGGCCCCGTAAACGGCCGCCGCCGCCAACGCGGCCAGTCCCGCCCCCGCCAGCCGGCGGATCAGCCAACCAGAGATTCCCGAGAGGAGCGACTCGATCGCCACGACCAAGGATTCCACCCCGGATCCGGGAAACGCAAACACGTCCGCACGCGGGGCTTGCGGCATACATTCGCCGAGCATCCGACGGCGATAAGGCCGCGTAACTACGCACCGGCCGCCCTTAAGTCGTTTGCGAGAACGGCGCCGCGGGGACAAACTCCCTTCAAACCGAACAGAGCATGTCCAAAGCCATCGTCTCCAGCCTCTACGATTCCGACGTCTTCCGGATGGCGTGCCGCCAATTCGACAAGGCGGCCGACGCCATCAACCTCCCTGAAACCATCCGCGACCGCACCAAGTACCCCCGCCGTTGCCTCGCGGTTTCCCTGCCCGTGCGGCGGCACGACGGCAGCGTCACGGTCTTCGAGGGCTACCGGGTGCAGCATAACCTCTCCACCGGACCCTCCAAGGGCGGGATCCGTTTCCACCAGAACGTGACCCTAGGCGAAGTCGCGGCCCTCGCGATGTGGATGAGTTGGAAGACCTCGCTCGTCGGCCTGCCCTACGGCGGGGCCAAGGGCGGCGTCATCGTCGATCCCAATCAGCTCACCGAGAGCGAGCTCGAACACCTTTCGCGGCGCTACATGCAGGAGATGGTGAACTTCGTCGGCCCGCAGGTCGACGTCCCCGCTCCCGACGTCGGCACCAACGAACGCATCATGGCGTGGATGATGGATACTTACTCCAACCACGTGGGACACGTCGCGAGCGCGGTGGTGACCGGGAAACCACTCTCGCTTGGTGGGTCCGAGGGCCGCCGCGAGGCCACCGGCGCGGGTGTCGCGTACCTCGCGAGAAAATACCTCGAGGCGATGAAGGTGCCCGTATCCAAGGCCACCGTCGCCGTGCAGGGCTTCGGCAACGTGGGCAGCGAGACGGCCCTGGCGCTGCGCAATTACGGGGCGAAGATCATCGCGATCTCCGACTACACCGGCGGCATCTACAATCCGAAGGGCATCAACCTCGAGAAGGCGCTCGCCTACGTGCGATCCCAGAAGGTGCTGCTCGACTTCGACGGCGGCGAACCGGTCACGAACGATCAACTCCTCGAGCTCAAGTGCACCGTGCTCGCGCCTTGCGCCCTCGAGCGTGTGATCACCGAGAAGAATGCGCCCCGCCTGCGCTGTCGTCTCATCGCCGAGGGCGCCAACGGCCCCACCACCAACGGCGCCGACCGCGTGCTGGAGGAACGGGGCGACATCGAGCTCATCCCCGACGTGCTCTGCAACTCGGGCGGCGTGATCGTCTCCTACTTCGAGTGGCTCCAGAACCTATCGAACTACTATTGGACCCGCGACGAGGTCCTCACGAAGTTGTTCGCCCTGCTCGACCGGGCGAGCGATGCCGTCGAGGCCCAGCGGCGGAAATTCAAGTTCAGCCGCCGACTCGCCGCCCTCACGCTCGGCATCCAGCGCGTGGCCGACGCCAAGCAGAGCCGAGGCCTTTTCCCCTGAGGCCCGCGACCCGCGTCACAGAAAGAGCCAGCCGGTAAGCAGCAGCACCGGCAGCAGGACCGGTAAGCTGTAGCGGACGATGTACCCGAAAAACGTCGGGCAGTGCACGCCCGCATCGTGGGCAATTGACTTTACCATGAAGTTAGGGCCGTTGCCGATGTAAGTCATCGCACCGAAGAACACGGACCCCAGGCTGACGGCCACGACGTAGAGCGGCTGCACCTCGAGGAGCACACGCACCGCGTCCGGCCCGGCCAGCCCCGCGAAGGCCGCCGGATTAGTCGCCGCGGCGGTCGACTGCGCCAGCTGCAGGAAATTCACGTAGGTCGGGGCGTTGTCCAAGACCGCCGAAAGCGCCCCCGAAGCCAGATAGTACTGCAACGGCGCGGTGAAACCGAATTCACGGCCGTGCTGCTCCAAGTAACCGAGCGCCGGCATCATCGTCGTGAAAATGCCCGCGAAAAGGAACGCGACCTCCTTCACGGGGCCGAACCCGAAGGCGTTCGCCTCGTGCACCGCGCGCGGCGTGAGCCGATGACTCGCCGCCGCCGCCGCCAGCATCACCGCCTCCCGCAGGAACCAGCGATCAGGCAGGAAGACAGCCGCGATGATCACGCCGAGGAGCAGGACATTGCCCGCGCCGTCCACCCGCCAGGTCTCGGCCTCCTGCGAGGCCTCCGCCTGCAGGCGGCGCGGCATCCGCCGGAAACTGCGCAGGTCGATCAGATAGAAGGCGGCAAGCGTCAGCCCCAGCGCCATGAGCCACGGGCCCATCACGCGCTCGATCAGCCAGAAGAACGGCACGCCGCGCAGGTAGCCGAGGAAGAGCGGCGGATCCCCGATCGGGGTCAGCGCGCCGCCGAGGTTCGAGACGATGAAGATGAAGAAGACGACGTGGAAGCCGCTCACGCGTACCTTGTTCATCCGGATCCACGGCCGGATCAGCACCATCGAGGCACCGGTCGTGCCGATGAAGTTCGCCGCCACCGCACCCACCGCGAGGAAAGCGACGTTCACCGCCGGCGTCGCCTCGCCGCGGACGCGGATGTGAATCCCGCCCGCCACCGTGAAGAGCGAGCCGATGAGGATGATGAACGACAGGTACTCCGAAGCCGTGTGCGCGAGCAGCGTGCCGCCACCGGGCATCCGCAGCAGGTACCACGCCGCCACCGCCCCGCCGAGTCCCAGCGCCACCAGCGGGTAACCGCGTTCCCACAAGTGCTTCAGCCGCGCCGGCGCGAGCGGCATGACCGCGATCAAAAGGAGCAGCAGCGCGAAGGGCGCGATCAGCCCGGGCGGGATGTCCACTGCCGGAGCGGCGGACGCGATCAAGCTGTGCGGCGGCACCGAGGGCCCCTCGTTCCCCGTCGGCTTAGAAGGTGTGGATGAAGAGCCCCGAGCGCAGCTTGGGCTCGAACCACGTGCTCTTCGGCGGCATGATCTGGCCCGCGTCCGCGATGTCCATCAGCTGCGCCAACGTCACCGGATACATCGAGAACGCCACGCCGCCCTCGGAGTCGACCCGCCGCTGCAATTCGCCCGTGCCGCGGATGCCGCCGACGAAGTCGATCCGCTTGCTGGTGCGCACGTCGGCGATCCCCAGCACGGGGCCGAGCAACCGGTCCTGCAGCACGCTCACGTCGAGCCGCGCGACCGGGTCGGCCGCGGGATCCGCAACGCACCGCAGCCCGTACCAACGTCCGCCGAGATACATGCTGACCTCGCCGACGCGGGCCGGACTCGGATTCGCGTTTTCCACGAGCCCGAAGAGCGACTTCACCTTCGCGAGGAAATCCGCCGGAGAAAGGCCGTTCAGGTCGAGGACGAGGCGATTGTAGGGGAGGATCTTCAGCTCGCTCGCCGGGAAAAGGACGCAGAGGAACCAATTGTACTCCTCGGTGCCCGCGTGGCGCGGGTTGCGCTCGCGGCGCAGGCGCGCGACGCGGGCCGCGCTGGCCGCACGATGGTGTCCGTCGGCGATGTACGTCACCGGCACCGCCCCGAACGCGCGCACCCAGTCGGCTCCGCCGGCGATGCGCCACACCGTGTGTCGGATCCCGTCGGGCGCGGTGAAGTCGTGGAGAGGCGCCTCCTTCACCTTGGCTTCGACGAGGGCGTTGACGGCCGCGTCATCGCGGTACGTGAGGAACACCGGTCCCGTGTCGGCACCGAGCGTGTCGATGAGCCGCGTGCGGTCATCCTCCTTATCCTTGCGGGTCTTCTCGTGCTTCTTGATCAGGCCGGAGTCGTAATCATCGACATGACAACCGGCCACGAGGCCGCGCTGCACGTGGTCGCCCATCCGCTGCTGGTAGAGGTAGAGGCACGGACCCGTCTCGCGCACGAGGACGCCGGACTGTTGCAGAGACTCGAAGTTGGCGCGGGCGCGGGCGTAGACCGCGTCGCTGTACGGATCGGTGTCCGGCGGCAGGCCGATCTCGGCCCGGTCGACGTGCAACAGGCTCCGCGGCCGGCCCGCGGCGAGCGCGGCCGCCTCGGCGGCGTTGACGACATCATAGGGCACGCAGGCGACTTCAGGCGCGTGGGCCGGCACGGGCACGAGGCCCTGGAAAGGATGGATGCGCATGGGAAGGGAGCGCGGAGGAATGCCGGCGCGGCCGGCGGATGACACGGAAAAAAACGCGGACAATAAAAAGCCCCCCGGTTTGACCGGAGGGCGGAAAGTCTCGGCGACTGGAGGCGGAATTACTTCCGACCGCGCTTGAACTTCGAGGTGAACTTCTCGACGCGGCCGGCGGTGTCGACCAAGCGCTTCTCACCGGTGTAGGCCGGATGGGAGTCCATGGTGACGTCGCGGACGACGACATGGTACTCTACGCCATCGATCTGTTCCTTGCGGGCGGACTTCATGGTCGACTTCGTGAGGAAGCGACGGCCGGTGCCGATATCCAGGAAGCAGACGTTGTTGAGAGCGGGATGACCTTGTGCTTTCATCGCAGTGTCAGGGAGTTAGCCTTGGCGGGCCTTGTAACGCGGCTCGACCTTGTTGATGACGTAAATCTTGCCGCGGCGACGGACCACCTGGCAGGCAGGGTGACGCTTCTTCGCCGATTTGATGGAGGAGACGACTTTCATAAAAGGCGTGAAGGCATCCCTGGGCTGAACCCCTGTCAACGGAATAGTTCTCCCGCATCGAAGTGAACGGCGTCGGGAGCTCCTTCGCCGCCAGCCGGCGGCCGGCGGGCGAAGGAGCAGCCGGCTAACGTGCTCAGAAGCGCCGGGTGAGCTCGAGCGTCCAGATGCGGCCCGGGAAAAGGGCGCCGTGCACGGACGGCGAATAGCCGATCGCGCCGGAAGTGAGCGGCGGCTCGCGGTCGGTGAGGTTGGTCACGCCGAGACGGACGCCGGTCTGCCGCAGCCAGCGGGGCGCCTGCGCGCCGAAGCGATGGCCGACGAAGGCGTTGTAGGTGATGACTTCGCTCACCACGTAGCGGTAGAGGAAGCGGCCGCTGTCGAACTGCTTCGAGACGTAGCCGGGCATGCCGAGGGACTCATAGGCGGCGGCGGTGATCGAGGCGGAGTCGGCGAAGCGCCCGATGTAGTAACCGCTGAGCCCGGCGGACCAAGGACCCTTGCGCCAGTTGACGGAAGTGGTGCCGCGCCAGCGCGTGGCACCCTCGACGTTGAGACGCTCGATGAAGTCGGGGCTGCGGTCCGGCACGTCGCGCAGCTGGTAGTTGCGCGCGAGGTAGGACCAGTCCGCGCTGAGCGAGAAGCGGCCCAGCCGCTCGGCGGGGATCTGGTAGCTCACGCTGAGGTCGACGCCGCTGGCGTAACCCTTGGCGAGGTTTTGAAACTGGATGCTGCGCGACAGGATGGTGCCCACGACCGCGGCCTGCTGGCTGGCAGGCTTACCGGCGTTGTAAGCGGCGAAGGCCGCCACGTCGGCGGCGGTCGGCGCGGTGCGCACGATCGCAGGATCGCCCTTGTAGGCGGCGGTGCCGGAACCGACGTCGATCTGCGAGATCGTGCGGCCGGCGGCCAGCTGGGACTGGGTGTAGGCGTTGAGCTTGGCGGCGTCGCTGTTGAAGAGCTGCGCGTCGGAGTAGCTGCCGATGACGTTGGACTGGTCGATCTGCCAGTAGTCGGCGGTGACGGTGAGGCCCTTGATGCCGGGAACCTCAAGGACGACGCCCGCGCTCTTGCCGACGGAGGTGACGGGCTGCAGGGCCAGGTTGCCCGTCGAGAAGCGCTTCATCACGTAGATCGCGTTCCCCACGGTCTGGTTGCGGTAGACGTCGGTCTGGCCCGGAGCGCTGTCGACCGTGAAACGGGTGGGCGCGTAGAGCGTGGGCAGGTTGGGCGCCGCGAATCCCTGGTTGTACGACGCGCGCACCATGAGGCCGCGGTAGGGCTTCCAGTTGAGGCCGGCCTTGGGCCGGGTGGTGTTGCCGAAATCGCTGTAACGCTCGTGGCGGGCGGAACCGGTGAGTTCGAGCGAGTGCAGCAGAGGCAGCTTGTGCGAGGGGGCGGCGATCGGAAGCACGACCTCGGCGTAGGCGCTGGAGACCTTGCGATTGCCGGTCGAGTCGGGCGCGTAGGACGCCACGAGATAGTCGTTGTCGTCGACGTTGAGGCCGACGCCCGGCGGGTTGCTGCCGACGTAGGCCGGGCGGGTGTCGAGGAATTGCTCTCGGCGGTACTCGGCGCCGACGGCGAGCGCCGCCGTGTTGCCCCAGTAACGCAGGATCGGGCCGCTGGCGCGCGCGTCGAGGCTGGCGATCGCGCTGAAGCCGTCGTGGCGCCAGACCTTCACGAAGGTGTCGAGCACCGAGCTCGGATTGGTGTAAGGCTGATCAGGCACCACGGCGTTTCCGGAGACGCGGAAGGTGACTCCGAACGGGTTGAAGGCCGTCGCGTCGGTGCGCTGCAGCGCCTGCTGGAAGAGGGACTCACGGGCGCCGTTGTTGGAGACGTCGGAGGTGTACGCGCGGGTGTAAAGCGCGGCGGATTCCCACGACCAGCCGCCGGGCAGCTTGCCGCGCAGACCGGCGACACCCCGGTACACGCCGGAGCGGACGTTGATGTTCTCCGGTCCCACATCGCGCAGGAGCACCGAGACCATGGTGATGGCCTGCGGGTTGCCGGTGAGGCGCGGCGTGCCATCGGCGTTGGGCGCGCCCGTCGGGCTGTAGAAGCGCGAGCCGTAGGGATTGAACGGGTTGTTCACGTTCATGGGCGCAAACTGGTCGGAACCCGGGGCGTTGAGCTGCACCGGCTGGCGCAGTAGGAAGGCGCTTGAGTGATAGAGGGAGAAATCCGCGAAGGCCGTGACCCGATCGCCGAGGTCATACTCGACTCCGGTGAACCAATTGTGGCGGTCGGTCTTATTGTGGCCGGTGTTCTGGTAACTGTTGATATTGGTGAAGAACTCGGGGCTGGCGGCGCGGGCGGCGACGCTCGCGGTGGGCGAGGATGTGGTGAACGTGAGCGTGCCGTTGATCGGCCGCAGGAAGTTGGCCGCGGTCGATGACCCGATCCGGAACGACGGGTAGATGCTCACGGCCGAGCGGCCGTCGAAGGAGCCGCCGAGGGCGTTGAAACCCGCGGGCGCCTGCGCGGTGTGGTTGGCTTCGCGCGTGAAGCTGCGCTGCCGGTAGGCGATCTCGTCGCGCCAGAAGTAGTCAAAGGTCATCAGCAGCCGGCCCTTGCCGCCCGCGAAGTCGCGCCCGTGCGTGAGCGTGACCTGGATGTTCTCGCCGCCGCCGCGTTCCGGCGCTCCTAGGCGCGTGCGGACGTCGGTGCCGCGGAAGTCGCGCCGCGTGATGTAATTGATGACGCCCGCGACGGCATCGGAGCCGTAGATCGAGGACGCGCCGTCGCGCAGGACGTCGATGCGCTCAAGGCCCTGCGTCGGCAACTGGTTGACGTTGGCGTAGAACGCCGGCACGCCGCCGTCGTTCGACGTGATCGGGTGCGGGGCGACGCGACGGCCGTTCAGGAGGACGAGCGTGCTGCCGGCGCCGATGCCGCGGAGGTTGACGTTGGCGTTGTCACCGCGGGAGTTGGCGCCGCCGTTCTGGGACTCGTTGAGCGGGAGATTGGTGATCTGCGGCAGCGCGGTGAGCATCTCGACCGGCGTGAGTGCGTTGCGCACCTCCATCGCCTCGAGGTTGAACACCGTGACCGGCAGCACGTTCTCCTGGTCGAGGCGCTTGAAGTTGGAGCCGGTGACGGTGAACGCCTCCAGTTTGACGGTATCGCCGGACTTGGCGGCGTTTCCGGCGGGGGCCACCGCCTGCGCGTCGGCGCGGGAGGTGGCGAGGAGGGCGAGGACGACTGCCAGGGCAGCGGAGACGGCAGCGGAACGGATGGGTTGGATCATGGGTGGACAGGTGCTCCCGGGGCGGCGCCGCGGGAACTGACTTCTTGGGCGGAGAACGGCGCCAAGTCGAATGAATTGGCCGGCGTGGCCGAAACCCGCCCCGACTTCCCGACAGCGGCTTGCAGCGTGAGGCACCAGTCGCCCTCCTCCTGTCGTCATATCCTCGACCATGCCCCTTAGGCATTCCCTCGCTCGTCTGCCCCGGTTCCTGCTCCTGACGTGGGCGCTCACCGCTTTCCTTGCCGCGCAGGACGAATCCCAACTAGCGGCACTCGCCCGGGCGGGCGACTTTGCCCGCGCCCGCGCCTTGATCGCCCAGCTGATCGACCGTGAGCCGAGGGAGCCGCGGCACCGCTACAACCTCGCGTGCGCCGAGGCGCGCCTAGGCTTCACCGAACTCGCGCTCGATGCCCTCGATACGGCCGTGCGCATCGGCTTCAAGGACCGCGAACTGCTGCTCGGCGACGAGGATCTCGCGCGCATCCGCGACCTGCCACGCTTCCGGGAGATCGCCAACCGCGTGCCCGCAGCCGCGCCCATCGCTGCACCAAAGCAGGTCCCCGCGCCCAAAACCCCGGCCGCCGCCAAGGCACCGCTTCCGGCCAAGGCGCCGGCCAAGGCAAAGGACACCGCCGCCGGCACGCTTCCCGAAGCTGCCCGCCTCACCGCCGAAGGTCCCGTCGGGTTGTTCTTCATGACGCGCTTCTGGATCTTCACCAATAGCCTGGAGCAGCTGTTGTGGTACTTCACGGCCGACGGCCGGGTCTTTGAATCACCCGGCGGTATCTTCTCCACGGCTGAGTTGGAACGCAGTTCGCGCCGCCAAGGCCGCCGCTCGTTCGCGGATGGGAAGATGACCGTGAAATGGTCCGACGGGAAGGTGACCGAGTCGAAGCTAGAGCCCGGGGAATCAGGAGCGGGCTTCGCCTGGGACGGAGGCATCTTCAGTGCGATCGCCAAGCCCGACTGGTCCAAGGTCTCCGGGTATTTCGAAGGCGGCACCTCCTTCTCCACCGGCTCGGGCGGAGCGATGACGGTCTCCAGCCTGACGCTGCGACCCGACGGAACCTTTTCCTGGAGCCTGGCTGCCTCGCTCCGCAATGAGACGAAGGAAACCGTAGCGACCGCCGGCAGCGCGCGGGTCCCGGTGGACGGAAAGTGGAAGGGGGAAGGCTACCAGATCACCCTCACCTTCGCGGATGGCCAGACGAAGACGTACGTTTCGTTCCCCACCCCCGACGCGCGCAACCCCGAGAAAATCGGCATGCTGTTCTTCGACGGGTCCATGCACCTGCCGAAGCAACGCTGAGCCGACTTCCCGCAGCAGCCCCCTCGCCGCGCCAGCTGCGCATTGATCGGCGGCGGTAAGTCGGGCCCGGAAGCCATTCAACGATCAGTGACGACGCGACCGCGGCGCGGGCTGCAGCCAGCCCTACCTAGGGCGCGTCGATTCATCCGCCGGCGAATCCTCAGAAGCTCAGACTCGCCGTCAGCCGCATTCGCCGCGGGTCCTGCAGCAGGATCCGCAGATATCCGGTCTGGGTTGCATTGTACCGCATCGGCATCATCGGCTCCTCGTCGGTGAGATTGGTCACGTTCAGTTGCAGGGTTAGTTCAGCGCTCCTTCCGCGCAGCGCGACCCGGCGCCTGTAGCCCGCGAACGCGTCGACCTTGAAGTCCTCGGGCCCGAACAGGGCGCGTCCATACAGGTCCTTTCCGTCGGGCCCCTGCCCGAGGATGACGCGCCCCAGCTTGGACCGCGCCTGCCAGCGGACACCACCGCCGATGAAAGCTCCCTTCAACGTACCCCCGGTGAACGCGTAGCGGCCGCTCGCGTTCGCCTTGTAGGGACGCTCGCCGAACCCGAAGTTGTAGAAGTCGCGGATCCGGCGCGCCTGCAGCTCGATCAGTGCCACCTCCTGCGCGACCGTGGAACCGGCGGTGGCGTTGACGAGACCGGCGGCGCCGGGCGTCGCGAGCCAGAAACGCTTCTCCCGCTCGAACCAGCCCTCGAACTCGGGAAACACGTTGGAGCGGTCGGTGGTCGTGCGGGAGAAGTTCAGCAGACCGGTCAGGTTGCGCGAGGGGTTGAACCAGACCGAGGCCTCGACTCCCCGCGTCGCGATGTCGGAGAGCGCCGCAAGGTTCGACTCGTCGCCGATGGTGTGGGCGAGCTGCTCGGCGGACGTGATGCGGCGCGCGTCCAGCAGCGCCTGCAGGATGCGCGTGGTCGGCGCGGTGATATCGTAGGTGCCGCTGCGAAGGTTGATGTTGAAATTACCGCCGGCCGCGTCGCGCTGCGCCGTCGCGAAGGCGGTCACCCGCGCGTGCGCGCGACCTTCGGGCAAGCTGACCGCGAACCCGAAATCGCGGGTCTCGCCCGTCGCGGGCGGCGGCAGCTTCTCGTCGGGCAAAACCGCGACGTTGAGCTTCGGTTGCGCGTTGTTGTCGCTCACGTTGCCGAACAGGGAGAGCCACGGAGTGGCGTGCCAGACGGCGCCGAGCGTGCGGTTCAACGGCTTGAACCGCTGGGAGTCCATGACCTCCGGGGTGAACGTGAGCGTGTTAGCGATGCGCCGGCCCGTGCGGACGAGCGGATGGTCGGCCCCGAGGCGGCCGCTGCCCATCTCGTCGAAGGTCAGACGGTCGATCCGCGCACCCGCCGTGATCACGAGCCGTTGGTCGAGGAACGCGCTCTGCGTGACCGCCATGAGGCTGTCGGTCGTGCGTCGGATGCTGCCACCGGCCACGCTCTGGTAGATCCATGCACGATGATACGCGCGGCCGTTGCGAACGACCGTGGCGGCCACATCGGCATTTCCCGCGATGTAGGTCGAGAAGTCGCCCGGGACGACGTAGTGGCGCCGCGTGATGAAGTTGGCGGAATCCTCCGGAAGCAATGCGTTGGCGATGGGCACCCCCTGCTCATCGACGAGGATCTCGCGTCCCGGGTAGCGCCAGGCGATCTGGCGGCCGTGCTCGGCCATCAACGCGACGTTATGAGTGCCGAAGCGTCCCCGTGACGACTGCCACGCGAGCGAGGCGCGCGCCACATCGTTGCCGGTGCGCCCGTCGTCGTTCTTCCACTGGGCATCGATCAGCAGGCGCCCGGCGTTGGGGTTGGGCACCACCGTGCCGCCGCCGTCGGGCGCCGGGATCGTGAGGTTCGGATCGGCGGCGTAGACCACTTGGTTGTTCACCGGCGAGATCACCCATTGCCGCGTGCGTTCGTGCAGCACCGAGAGCTCCAGCGTGAGTCCGCGCGGCAACCGCTGCTCCACGGAGAGCGTCAGTCGGTCGAACTCGGCGTCCCGCTTCGCACCCGGGCCGAAAACGCTGTTCTCGTACGGAATCGCGGAGAACGGCGTCATCGTCAGCCCCGCGCGCTGCGCCACCGGCAGATTCAGGTTCTCGCTGCTGCTCTCGAGCACGCGGAAGTTCGTCACGTTTCGCGTCGTCAGGAAGAACGGCGCGGCGCCGGCACCGTCGGTGACGAGGAGGTTGCGCGTGGCGGTGTTGCGGTTGACACCCGCCGCCCGGTCGGCGGTGGTCCACGCGGCGTCGTTCATCGTGCGCCGGCCGGAGGCGAGCCAGAGGGCGTTGGCGTCGAAGGCCGTCGCCGGGATCAGCACGTGGCCGCGGAGTTGGCCGTTCTCGTAGTTGGCGGTGACGCGCGTGCCGGCCAGCGGGACGTAACGGAGCGAGGCGGCGAAGCGGCTGTTGACCGAGAAATCCCAGCGGCGCCAGCCGTCAGCGCGGTGGTCGAGGCCGTTGAGGCGCAACGCCAGCCGGCCCGGGAAAATCACCTGGTTGTGATCCAACTCGAAGCGGCGCAGCCCCCACTGCCCCGCCTGTACGCGGGCGGCGCTGCGGTTCCGGTCCACCTGGGCGCGCTTGGTCATGACGTTGACCAACCCGCCCGGGGCGCCGAAGCCGAACAGGATCGAATTGGGTCCGCTCGCGAGTTCCGCCCGTTCCGTGTTGTAGCTGTCGACCGCGTAACCGGCCTCGAAGAAGTCCATGCTCACGCTCGCCTGCAGGCCGCGCACCACGAGGCGGGTGTCGACGAGGTCGCTGCCGCCGATGAAGGTCGGATTGGCGTCGGACGAGGTCTCCAGCATGTCGACCGAGACGTTGGGTGAGTAAGCCGTGATGTCGGCGAGGCCCAGGGCCGCGAAATCGGAGATGTATTCCGGTGTGAAAACCTGAACGGAGGCGGCGGTGTCGCGCAGGCTGGAGTTGAGGCGGCTGCCGGAGAGCGTGTTCGCCGCCTGATACCCTTGGTCGCGGTCAGTCCGCACCTCGAAGACCGACAGCGTCACGGGTGCGGCGGCCGGATCGGCCGGCGGAGGCGGGACCGATTGCGCTGGGACGGTCGCCGGCAGGGCGGCGAGCGGGACAAGGCGGAGCAGGCGATGCAGCAGACTCATGGCACGTGGGGAAACGGGGTGACGACGGGACGTCCGGGGCAGAGGCACGTTCCCAGAACACGTGCGCAACCTAGGGAGTACCGCGCGAACGGTGCAACGGAATCCTCGTGGAAGCGCGGCTCAGGCGCGCCGGCCGATCCAGGCGGGAACCCTATCCGAAGTTGCGCACCCATTTGCTCTGGTTCGCGTCACATCGAGTCTCTTCGTAGTTGGATTGCTTTCAGCTCAGGCGACTCGCTTGCGTCCGCCGCCGGATTCCCGGCAACTTCGCGCGGATCGAAACCCTCACCCCGCACGCCATGAAACGTTTCCCCTCCGTCCTCCTGCTCGCCCTAGCCTGCTTCGCGCCGATTTCCTTAGGCGCGGCCGACGCGATCCTCACCGGCCAGGTCAGCAACGCCGCAACCCGCGCCTTCCTCGAGGGGGCCTCCGTGTCGGTCGCGGGCACGGCACGCTCCGCCGTCACCGATCGCGAGGGGCGCTTCGAGCTCGCGGTGCCCGCGGGCGGCGAAGTCACGGTCGTCGCCAGCTTCACCGGTCTCGACCCGCAGCGCGTCACCGTGGGCGCCGCCGCCGGCCAGCGCGTCACCCGCGACTTCGCCCTCACCGCCGAGGTCTACAAGCTCGACAAGTTCACCGTCGCCGGCGAACGCGAGGGCACGGCCCTCGCCGAAACGCTCCAGCGCCAGGCTCCCAACGTGAAGGCGATCGTCTCGTCCGACACCTTCGGCAACGTCGCCGACGGCAACGTGGGCGACCTGCTCCAGCGCATCGCCGGCATCACCGCCAACTACAACGGCCACGACGTGCGCCAGGTGAGCATCCGCGGCGTCGGCCCCGACCTCAACGCGGTGACGATGGACGGACTGCAGGTCGCCAGCGCGCAGTCGGCCAACGGCGGACGCGCCTTCGAATTCGACCAGGCCTCGCTGGGCAACATCGAGACGATCGAGGTGACGAAGGCGCCGACGCCCGACATGGACGGCGCCTCGATCGGAGGCAGCGTGAACCTCGTCACGAAGAGCGCCTTCGACCGCGCGGTGCCGCGTGTCTTCACCTACACGCTCGGCTTCATCACGCGCCCGACCTACAAGGCCTCGGCACCGACCTGGAAGGCGCCGGTCGAGGGCTTCGGCCCCTCGATGAACTTCAGCTACTCCGACGTTTACGGCGATAAACGGAACCTCGGCATCACGCTCACGGGCACGGTCCACAGCCAGCCGGGCGCCGGTTCGACGACGCTGCAATCCTTCGAACGCCGCAACGATCCCGGACAGGCCTTCAACTTCTCCATGGGCCGCCGCGTGGAGAACGCCACCCGCTCCCGCGTGGCCAGCGGCCTCAAGGTCGACTACCGATGGAGCCCGCGCACGACGGTCTCGGTCAGCCTCTCCTACAACTACTATTTCGAGAACCCCGACACCCGCCTCAGCACGCTCGCGACCGTCGGCGTGCCCACCGCCGCGACGCCCAACGTCCTCGCCACCGTCGACGCCGCGGGACGCCGCACCGGCGGCGGCTATATCCACCCGAATTACGCCGACGGCGTCACGCGCGTCTTCGCCCACCCCACGCTTTCAACCAACACGATCTCGGTGAACGCCTGGGACAACTCCGGCCGCACGTACCTGTTCCAGCCCACGGTACGCCACCGGTTCGACGGCCTCTCGCTCGACTACAGCCTCTCCTACTCCAACGCCGGAGCCTACAACGGCGTGCCCCAGAACGTCGTGACGCTCCGCCTCGGCGGCATCGGCTGGACCGTTGACCGTTCGCAGGACGGCATGAACCCGATCGTCCGCCAGACCGAGGGGCCCGACATCTACAACCTCGAGAACTACACCAACCTCCTGATCACCCAGAACGACAAGCGGAGCACCGATGAGGTCATGGCCGCCAAGCTCGACGCGAAGAAGGACCTGCGCCTCGCCGTGCCCGCCTTCCTCAAGACCGGCTTCAACGTGAAGCGCCAGCAGCGCGACTTGTGGGGCTACAACCGCCGCTGGAACTGGACCGGCGCTGACGGCGTCCTCGGCACCGCCGACGACAACACCGGCATCGGGCAGTTCACCGACGTGACCGGTTACCACCGCAAGGACGAAGCCGAGGCCTACGGCTCCCGCGGCGGCGCCCCCGTCTGGCCCAACCCCTACGGCCTCGCCCGCCATCTCGCGGAGAATCCGCGTTACTGGAAGGAAGACGTCGCCTTTGGGGCACCCACCGCGTTGCAGGCGCTGAAGTTCGTGGAGGAACGCATCGCCGCCGCCTACGTCATGGGCCAGGCGCGCCTCGGATCCGTCTCCTTCCTCACCGGCGTGCGCGTCGAGGACACCCGAGTCTCGGGCGAGGGTCCGCTGAATTACATCTCGCCCGCCGAGAAGGCGCGCCGCGCGGCCTGGACGGGACCGGTCACGGACGCCGAGGCCATCCGCCGCGCCGAGGCGCAGTACGGCGGTCGCGCCACGAACGAAGGCCGCTACCGCGTCGTGCTGCCGGGCGTGCACCTGAAGTACGAGCCGCTCGCCAATCTCGTCACGCGCGCCAGCTGGTCCACCGGCGTCGGCCGCCCGGGCTTCGGTTCCATCATCCCCAACGACCAGGTGAACGACGACACGCTGCGCGTCACCGCGAGCAACCCGAACCTCCGGCCGCAGAACGCCGACAACTACGACCTCACGGCCGAGTACTACTTCCGCCCGCAGGGCGTGCTTTCGGTCGGGGCGTTCCGGAAGGACATCCGCGACTACATCTACACCGACAGCAGCCAGATCATCGGCAACGGGCAGGACAACGGCTTCGACGGGCTTTACGCCGGCTACACGCTCACCACGCAGCGCAACGGCGGCTCGGCGCGCATCGACGGGCTCGAGTTCAACTACCAGCAGCAGCTCACGTTCCTGCCCGGCTGGGCCAAGGGCTTCGGCCTCAGCGCGAACTACACCGCGTTGCGCACCGAGGGGAACTACGGCGGAACCACCGTGCTCACAAACAACAGCCTGCCGGGCTTCGTGAACAAGTCCGGTAACCTCGGCCTCAGCTACCGCGGCCGCGGCCTCGACCTCCGCCTGCAGGCGATCTACCGCGGCAATTACCTTGTCGCCAACTCGGCGACGCCCGCGCTCGTGCAGTACCAGAAGGAGAAGATCACCTGGGTGTGGAAGTCGCGCTACGCCGTCACCCGCAACGCCAGCCTCTTCCTCGACCTCGACAACATGTTTTCGGTCGACCTCGACACCGTCTACGCGGCCTACCCCGACCGCGTGATCAACAACCGCAAGTTCCCGCTGAAGATCGTCGCCGGCATCACGGGCCGCTTCTGAACGCGCGCCCGGCGCCGTTCACAGGCGCCGGATCCTGATGCTCCGGAACCAGACGGGGTTTCCGTGATCCTGCAGCACGATCACACCCGCGGGCGCCTTCGCGAACTGCGGATGGGGCGCGAACTTGCTCGCCGCCACCCGCTGGTTCCAGTCCGTGCTGCCGATCTCGGCGTCGACCGTCGCCACATCGTTGAGCCACGACTGCACGCGTCCGCCCTGCACGCGCAGGCGCAGCAGGTTCCATGAACCCGTCGGCTTGGCCGCCGCGGCCTTTGGGGCGTAAAGCGCGTAGAGGGCGCCGGCGGCGGTCAGCGGACTCCGCCCGTCCTTGTGGGTGGCGTCGTCGAGGATCTGGATCTCCGGCCCGCTCATCGGCGGCCGCGCGGCGGCGGGATCGACGCGGAACAACACCCCGCTATTCCCACCGGGCGAGATCTTCCATTCCAACTCCAACTCGAAATCGGCGTAAGACTCGCGCGTCGCGAGGTTGCCGCCGCCCTTGACCCACGCGAGGGCCCCCTCTTCCACCCGCCAGGCCACCGGAGCCTCCGCGGACTTACCCAACGTGCGCCACGCTGCGGTCGATCCGCCGTCGAACAGCGCCTGCCATTGACCGGCGGAGCGGGCCGAGGGAAGGAGCGCCCACGCGCCAACGACGACGAGGAGCACGTGGCGGGAGGAGGGAAAGATGAGGGGCATCAGAACGTTGAAGCGACCGTGCCACCGGCGCTCAACCCGGTCAACGCCCGGACCTGAATGCCATCGGTCACCTCGTGGCGGCTTTACGGGGCCAAGGCGTCGGCCGCCGACACCCGCTTTACGTCTTTCCGGGGAACCTCGGCCCGCGTAGCGTCCTCCACGAACCGCTGGCACTATGAAGATACTCATTATTTCCCTGCTTCTGATGGTGGCCGCGTCGGCCGGCGCGCCGGCCGCCCGCGCGGAACGCGCGCCGAACTTCATCGTCATTCTCGCAGACGACCTCGGTTGCGGTGACATCAGCCTATACGACGGCTGGGTGCGGACGCCGCGGATCGACCGGATGGCGCGGGAGGGGATGATGTTCACGGATTTCCACTCCAACTCCTCCGTCTGCAGCCCTACCCGCGCGGCCTTCCACACGGGACGCTACCAGCAACGGGCCGGCATCGTGGATGTGATCGTGGGCCGCGACCCGTCGGAAAAAGGATTGGCGCCGGAGACTCCGACCCTGGCGAAGGTGCTGCGGAAGGCCGGCTACGCGACCGGCTTGTTCGGCAAGTGGCATTGCGGGCATGTGGACGAATCGAACCCGACCCGCCTCGGTTTCGATGAATTCGTCGGCTTCCTGCACGGCGGCGCGGATTACCATCGGCACCAGAACTGGCGCAACGGCCTCAAGGTGGAGAACGTCGAGGGCTACTCGACCGACATCATCACCGAGCGCAGCGTGGACTTCATCAAGCGGCACAGGGACCGACCGTTCTTCCTGCACATCGGCCACCAGGCGGTGCACAACCCGTACCAGACGCGCGCCGACACGCCGGAGACCCGCGCGGCAGACTGGAAGCAAAACAGCGTCGGCGAGGTCAACCGCGCGCGTTACCGGACGCTCATCGGAGACCTCGACCAAAGCGTGGGGCGACTACTCGACGCCCTCGGAGACCTCGGCCTGGCGGAGAACACCCTGGTGTTTTTCTGGTCGGACAACGGGGACGTGGGGATGACCCCGCAACCCCGGCCCTACCGGGGCACCAAGTTCAGTCATTACGAAGGGGGCCATCGCGTGCCCGCGGTCGCCTGGTGGCCAGGCAGGATCAAGGCGGGAACGCGCTCGGATGCCTTGATCGCCGGGTTCGACCTCTTCCCCACCCTCGTGGAGATCGCGGGGGCCGGCGCGGAGGCGCCGTCGAATCTGGACGGCATCAGCCTCCGGAGGCATTGGCTGGCGCGGGAGGAGTTGCCGGCGCGGGACCTTTTTTTCGGCTATGAGCCCAAGCTCGGCACTGCGATGCGGCGCGGCGACTGGAAGATGATCCTGAAAGACGGCGCGGCTCAACTCTACCATCTGAAGGACGACATGAAGGAGACCCGCGACCTGTCGTTGGAGAAACCGGAGATCACCGCCGCGATGCGGAGCGCGATCGAGGAGTTCAAGCGCACGGTGACGCCGGGCAGCTGAGCGACGCCACGGAACGGCCGCACCGGCCCCGCCTCAGGGAGGCGACGCCGGGCTGAGCAGTCGTATCATGGCCCGGCCCATCGCCTCTCCGATGAGCGTGTAGGTCTCGGCGTTGGAGTTCCAGTGGTAGCCGTGGTTGTTGGGGGAGTCCGCGACGTCGCGCCAAAACGCCTTCGTGCCGACAAACGCAACGTTACCCTTGAATTCCGGAAGGTCCGCCGCTGCCGCCTGCGCCCGCATGAGGGCGAGCGCGCGGGGATGCTTCTCGGTCGGACCCGTCATGCCGGTCTCTCCGATCACAAAGGGAAGCGCCGGCACCCCGAACTCACGCCGCACATCCCGGATGAAGTGAGCCAGGTTAGCCTCGTATTCGGCCGTGAACTTGTCGTTGACGCGGTCGTTCCAACCCTGGTGCCACGCGAAGCCGGCGAGCACGAACCGGCCGTCGCTGCCGGGCACGAGCTCCGGGAGCCGGGCGAGCGCGGCCCGCGTGAGCGCGATCATCTCCCGGTAATACCGCCCGACGATCGCCGGGTCCTGCGCGACGGCGGCGTCCTGCTTCGCGCCGAGGGAGTATGGCGGACGCCCCGCGCTCGGCGGACGAAAGTCGACCGCGAGGCTCTTGCCGCCCCACGCGCATTTGATGAGCAGCACCGGCTCTTCAAGCGCATCACCCAGCACCCAGCCGAAACCGAGCTCAGGCCCGATCTTCGCAGGGCGGGACGGTTCCGGGAGCGCGCCATAACCGACGGTGAGTGGTCCGTGGCGTTGAAGATAGGAAATCCACACGTCGTCGCGTTTGCGCCACTGGCCGTCGGCCGCTGCGTACGTCGCGAAGTGAGGCGCTGTGGCGGGATTCCTCAGCAGAAACTCCAGCGAGCCGCGACCGCCGTTGCGCTGAGGGTCGGCGGCGACGAAACCGTGGCCCTCCATGTTCGATTGTCCGGCGAGGATGAAAACATTCAGCCGCTTTTTCTCCGCCGCGACGGCCGGGCCGAACCCGAGAGCGGAAAACGCGATGAAGGGAAGCAGGACTTTGAACGCTGGTTTCATGGGTAAAGTGCGTGCAGTGGTGAGATCAGGCCGCGGCTACGAGCGGGTTGAGCCGGACCCGGCCGAGCTTCATCGAAAGGCCGAGGCCGGCTGCGGCTTCACCCCGAGCTTGAGGTAGTTGAATCCGCTGGGGCGCGGCTGGTATTCGCCGACGATATCCACGCTGCGCTCGGCGGTGATGGCGGAATCCATCGCAAGGCACCAATAGGCGGCATTGATGATGAGACGGCGCAGTCCGGCGTTCTGGAGGTCGGTGCCGCTGCCCATCGTGGTGTGAAAAACGCGGGCATTCTTGCCGTTGCTCGTCTGCCAGGATTTGACCCATGCGACAGGCAGCGGCCCCAACTTGGGGTTCGGCGGGTCGTCGCGCTTGCGGCCCAGCAGCGGCTGCCCCCAGACGAGCGCCGTGCAGTCGGCCGGCAGGGCGGCACCCTCCTTGTAGGTTCGATAAACGTCGGAGTCTCCCCAGATGTCGCTGACGCCGCGGAGGACGGGATGCTGCTGTTGTTCAGCGACGAGGATGCCGCGGGTGGAGTCGGCCTGCCACCGACCGTGATGCCCCAGGAAGCTGCCGCCCAGCACGTCCTCGCCCCAGCGCACCTGCTTGCCGTTGAGTTTGTAGGGCAGTGGCCCGCGAAACCCGTGGTTGGCGGTGCGCAGCGCGATGAAGGGCCGTCCGGAGTCCACATACTTCACGATCTGCTGTTGTTCCGCCGCCGGGAGCGTGAGCAGTCGGGTGAAGAACACCACCAGGTCGGCCGAAGCGAGATGCTCCAGGCCGGGGATGTGGTGAGGCTTGAACTCGGCCTCCCTCCCCTTCTCGGGATAAACCGGAAGGGTGGGATCCACCTCGCCCTTCGCGTTCACGCCGAAGAGCACGGTGCAATGAAAGCCGTGGTGCCGGCTCAGGACCTTGGCCAACATCGGCATGGACTGCTCGCTGCGATACTCCTGATCGGCGGCAATCAAGACGACATGCCTGCCCTTTCCCGGGCCGTCACCACCGGGATAGACGAGCCACTGCGGGCTTTCCGGCACGGGGTGCGCAAGGACTGGCGTGCAAACCAGCAAAAGCAGCAAGGTACGGATCATGGCGATGCCGGCCGGCGCGGCCCGAGCGTGGAGGTTTCTCATCGCGTGACTAACGCTTCGGCGCGCTTCGGCCGCTGGCCTTGGACTCTTCGAGCAGGGCCTTGAGCTCCTTCACCCTCTCCGGGCGCTCGGCGTAGAGGTTCCTCGTTTCACCGGGGTCGGCGTCGAGGTTGTAGAGATGGCCAGGGGCATCCGGCGCGGTCTCGGCGAGGATGAAGGGCTTCAGGCCGGGATTGTTCTCGTAGCGGTTTCCGCCGGATCCGCGGTGATCGAGATACTTCCATGGTCCGCGCCGGATGGAGAGCGTACGTGCGCCGGCGAAGGCTTGAGTGAGCAGGTAGGGACGGATCGGCGCGTCGGCCTCGCCCCGAAGCACGGGCAGCAGGTTGAAACTGTCCTCGGCGGCGTTGTCGGGGAGCTTGGCGTCACTGATGGCGGCGAGGGTCGCCATCACGTCGGTGAGGCTGGTGAGTTGCCCGCTGGTGGTGCCCGGCTTCACCTGGCCGGGCCAGCGGACGAGGAACGGGACGCGGTGGCCGCCTTCCCAACTGTCGCGCTTGATGCCGCGCCACGGTCGAGCGCCGTCGTGCCCGTGGTCCGCGCGCATGTGGATCACGCTGTCGACTTCCGGGCCGTTGTCGCTGGAGAAGATGACCAGGGTGTTGTCGGCGACTCCAAGTTTTTCCAGCGTCCCGATCAACTCGCCGACCACCCAGTCGAGTTGGTGGATAAAATCGCCGTGCGGCCCGGCACCGGACTTTCCCTTGAACTCCGGCGCGGCGAAGGACGGCAGGTGCACGGCCTGCGCGGCGTGGTAGAGGAAGAAGGGCCTGCCCGGCGTCTCACGGACGTGCTGCTCCAGGAACTCACGGCTCTTTTTCAGGAAGACCAGATCCACTTCCTCCATCGGAAAATCGGAGGCGATGAAACCGGGGCGGCAGTCATTCGCGTACGGGTGCCGGGGCAGCTTTGCTCTATCGAGCGGTCCGGCGGGTGGCACGGGCACGCGGTCCCCGTCGATGAAGGCGTAAATCCAATCCGTCGTGGGGCAGCACGCGGTGCCGAAGAATTTATCAAACCCGTGGTCCACCGGCCCGCCTTCGACGCGGCGGCTAAAGTCGATGCGGTTAACCTCCTCCCGTTTTCCCGAATGAATCGGTTCTCCAGCCCGGTCGCGAAAGGTCAGGCCCACATGCCATTTGCCGACCGCGGCGGTGGCGTAGCCCTGCTTCCGCAGCATCGCCGGCAGCGTCAGGCGCCCCGGAGCGATCAACGAAGGCCCCCCGGCGCCTTGGAACACCGTGCCGCCATTCGGCACGCGAAACGCCATCTGGCCGGTCATCAGACTGTAGCGCGTGGGCGTGCAGACCGTGGCGGGGCTGTGCGCGTCGGTGAAGCGCATCCCTTCGCGCGCGAGCCGGTCGAGATGCGGCGTGGCTACCTTCGACTGGTCGTTGTAGCAGCGCACGTCGCCGTAACCGAGGTCGTCGGCGAGGATGAGCAGGATGTTCGGCTTCTGGGCCGCGCTAGCGGACGCCAGCGCGAACCACCACGCAACGATCAGGAACGGCGATCGCTTCATGGCACGACGACAACCGGCTTCCCGAGGACATTCAGCTTCGGCGTGATGCCCAGACCGGGCGCCGTTGAGGCGGCCATGCGGCCGTTCACGCGCTGCGGCGCACCATCGGCGATGCTCACTGGCCCGTAGCTGTTGAAGTCGGTGGTGGTGAACAGGAACTCCGCGGGTGTGCTTTGCGCCAGATGCGCGATGGCGGCCGTGGCGATGTCGCCGCCCCAGGAATCCTCGAGCGTCATGGCGATGCCCATGCTCACGCAGAGGTCGCGGGCCTGTCTGATCTTCGTGAGACCGCCGAGCTTGCTGATCTTGAGGTTCACCACGTCCATCGCGAGGTCGGCCTTGGCGCGTAGGAGGATGCCGAGGTCGTCGATGTTTTCATCCAACACGAACGGGTGCGGAATCAGGCGGCGCACGGCGAGGCACTCTTCGTAGGTCAGGCAGGGTTGCTCGATGTAAACATCCACGTCGCGCACGGCTTTGGCCACGCGTACAGCCTCGTGCTGCACCCAACCGGTGTTCGCGTCGGCCACGAGGCGGTCGCCCGGCTGGAGCTTCGCGGCAACGGCCAGGATCCGCGCGATGTCCGTATCCGGATCACCGCCCACCTTGAGCTGGAAGCGGCGGTAGCCCTCCGCGCGATAGCCCGCGACCTTAGCGGCCATTTGCTCCGGCGACTCCTGTGAGATGGCGCGGTAGAGATGCACGTCCTCCCCGTAGCGGCCGCCGAGCAATTCGCACACCGGCATTCCGGTCGCCTGACCGAGGATGTCCCAGCAGGCGATGTCGATGCCGCTCTTCACGTAGGGATGCCCCTTCAGCGCGGCGTCCATCGTGCGATTGAGTTTCGCCAGCTGCCGCGGGTCTTCGCCGATGAGATGCGGGCCGAGTTCGCGCAAACCGGCACGCACGCCCTCGGCATACGCCGGCAGGTAAAACGGCCCGAGCGGGCAAACTTCGCCATGGCCGACGAGTCCGGCGTCGGTCTCGACGCGCACGATGGTGCTGTCGAACGTCGTGACGGATTTGCCTCCGCTCCACTTGTAGGTGGTCTCGTGCAACGGAAGTTCCACGCGGTAGGCGAGGATGCGTTTGATTTTCATGGGCTGCGTTCCGGAATGCCGCGGTTCAGTGCTTGGGAATCTCGTTCAACGTGTAGTACGCGCGGTCGTGGAGCAGCGGCTCGCCGTCCCGGGACCTCAGCGCAGGCAGGTGAAAGTCGTGAACGTGACCCTGCACCAGACCTTCCACCCGCAGGCGCGCGCTCAGGCCATCGGGCGCCACCTCGACCGTGGTCACGGTCGGACGCGTGTGATCCACCTCGGGGCTGCCGTAGCCCTGCTGGTAAATGTGCGTGTAGGTCTGGAGCCCGTAGCTCTGCGGACGCGAGGCGACCGCGGCATCCACGGGCTGCGTGAAGCGCACGATGAACCCGTCCGACTGCGCCCGGATGTCGAGAATCTCGAACGGCGTCCTGCCGGTCCAGTCCAGGCGCTGAAGCAGGTTGTCCTTCATGCCGCGCACGGGCCAGCCGCGGTTCGTGCCGCCGGCGATGAGTTGGCCGCGCGCCGTGAAATGCACCGCGAGAATACCGAGGCCGAGGCCCTCGCGGAACGGGTAACATGCGCCCTGCCAGACGCCGTTCACCTGTTCGGTGGTCACCCGCATCACGACGCTCAGACTGTAGTCGCCAACGAACAGCTGATTCCCGAACGGCCCGAATTTCCCGCCCGAGCGGTTCACCTCGAACGCGGAAATCGAACGCCCCATCTTCTTGTAGGGGAACACCACGGCGTAAGGCACGAGTTCCTTCACCCGCTTGCGCTCGATTTCCATGCGCGACGGCGTGTTCGGCTTCACCGGCTCCGGCCCCATGTTCGGCGCGAACGGATACCAGTTGAAGCTCACCGGGTGTCCCATGAAGCCGCCGGGCTTGAGATGCTTCAGCGAACACGCGCCGTTCCACGGCCCCTGGCTCTCGACGTAGAACATCTCGCCATGCTCGTTCTCGCCCACGCCGAGGGGGCTGCGCAGGCCACTGCACAAGGGGATGGTCCTCCCGTCGGGTGTGATCTTCAGGGCCCAGCCGCGAAAGAGCTCCTTCGAGCGGTAGGACTCGGACAGGCCGAGCGCGACGTAGAGGTTCCCCGCCGCGTCGAACTTCGATCCGAGCGCGAACTCGTGGTAGTGACCAAAACCCCATTTGTCGCTCACCGTGTCGAAGCGGTCCGCGCGGCCATCGCCATTCGTGTCCGTGATGCGGGTGACTTCCGTTGCGTGCGTGGCGTAGAACGCGCCGTCCCGATACGCGAGGCCCAGCACTTCATCCAGTCCGCTGGCGAAACGCTGCACGGTCGGACGCGGGTGCTCATCCATGATGCCGCTCAAGAGGAGGATTTCCCCACGCCGCGTGCCCACCGCGAGCCGTCCATCCGGCAGCGAGACAAAACTCCCCGCCTCCAGGTACACGCCCTCGGGCAGCGGGACGTCCACGATGCGATAGTAGGCCGCCTCCCGTTCCGCGGTGCCCCAGGAATCGCCGAAACTCTCCGCCGCCGCGGCGACGAGCGGAAGGACGCACAACGGGATGATCAGGCGGAGGTTCATGGCTTCGCGGCGAGGTGGTATTCGATCCGCAGTTCTCCCTGCACTGGCAGCAGCAATTCCCACGATTCACCGGCCTGCCGGACCAGCGGTGCGGAGGGCAGACGCACGCGAAGGCTCTGGCCTACGGCAAACTCGTTGGCTCCGCGTGGCTCGATGACTTTGTCCGCTGCCACCCGGAAGTGCAGTCCCGCCAGGGGCGAGCCCGGGAACTTCAGGGTCCGTTCCAGGAACACCTTCCCGTCGGGGTCGCGGCGCTCGATGAAGAAATCCTCCACCGGAAACCCATCCACGGAATAGCGGAACGCGGGGCGTTGCTGGGCGTCGAGCGTGTAGCCCGTGAACACATGGGGAGACGGGCGCGGCGTGGGGTCGAGGGCGGGCCATGCGGCCTCCGACGAGGCGAGCACCGCGAACGCCGGGCCGGGCGGGAACGTGGTGGTGTCCTTGCCGAGGATGCGCGCCTGGCCCGAGCCCTGGCCGCGCCAGAGGCCGGAGGCCTCGATGAACCCACCGCTCCAGATCGAGCCTAGGCGCATCTGGCCCGCGTCGAAGGAAAGGTTGATACCGCCCGGATAACCCACGCCGATGCCGCGCTTGCCGATGCCGGGGAACGCGCGCCGGATGATGACAGCCTCGTTCGAAACCGAAATGACGAGCGGCTCCAACAACAGTCCCAGCGGCTCACGCGCCTCGGGACCGCGCGACAGATATTGCCAGAGCGCGTCGCGCTGACGCCCGGAGTCGCCTCCAAGCACATCGGGCAACGGCGATTTCCCGTCCGGCCAAAACCCCGGCATGATGGTAAGCGGCGAGAATCGCTGTGGATGAGCGAGGTAATGGTGGAACCAATTTTCCTCCAGCCGCTCGGTCATGGTCATCAAGTCCAGCGCCCGGATCGGAGAGGCGCTCTTCCCGCGGAACGTATGGCAGGCGATGCAGTTTAACGCCCTGCTGCCGGCGAGCTCTCGTCCGATCTCGTGCGGCTTGTCGCCCTGGCCGACGCGCGTGAACTCGGCCGGCGGCAGGGTATCCAGCTGCTTGAGCCATTCGGCGAGCGGTTCCGAGGCGGCCGCGCCAAACTTAGGCATCCGCGTGTTGAGATACGGCCGCGCCGAAGCGCCGTTCACGACCACTTCGCGGAGCCAGTCGCGTTTGAGCTTTGCTCCGACGCCCGTGAGCGAAGGTGGAAGGCGGCCTTGGTCGCCGAGGTTTTCGTCCCGGCCGGTAAAGTGGACGTTGCGATGCGCAGGCACACCGCCGAGTTCCCCGCGCTGGTGGCACGCAAGGCAGTTCAAGCGGGTGAGTGAAAGCTCGACGTTCCCGGCGACGCTCACCGGGGCCGCCGGCGGAGCAAGCGCGGCACGCACCGCCGTGCGTTGAGATTCCGAAAGCGGATACTGCGGCCACGGCCCGGGCCGGGCCGACAAGCACCCGTGCTCGGGACGGAGTTGCTCCAACGCAGCGAGGGGCGGCAAACGGCCGGGGCCACCGACCGCGTGGCAGGTGTCGCAGCGGTGTTGGGTGAATAGCTCCTTGCCGCGTGCGGCGAGTTGCGGGTCGGGACGAAAGACGGGCGGAGGCGCAGCTTGGTCACGCAGGAGGTAGCTCGCGATGTCCACCGCCTCGAAGTGGTCGAGCCTCGCGTCAGGCATCCGGCCGCCGGGCCGAACCGCCAGCGGGTCCTCGAGAAATTTCGCCAGGCTGGCGACGGAATACTTCCCCGCCACCGGTCCGAGCGGCACCGAGTCCGCGAGCGGTGTCTCCGGCGAATGGCACGCGACGCAACCGACGGCGTGGTACAGCTTACGCCCGCGTTCCACGGCAGCGGGAACGGGCGGCGTGAAGGCCGGCGCCGCGCCGCCCAGCGAGGCGAGGTAATGCGCGAGGGCCTCCGCCGTATCCCTGCGTTCGGTCGCCGGCAGATGGCCGAGCACATCGGGCATCGTGGTGCCGGGCTTGGTGGCGGCGGGGTTGGCGATGAATTCGCGCAAATGCGCGCCGTGCACCCGCGCGCCGACGGCGGAGAGGTCCGGGCCGGGCTTCGCCGCCAATTCTGCGCGTGTCGCGGAGTGACACGCCGCACATCCGAGTTCGCTGATCAGGACCGCGCCGGAGATTCCGGGCGACAGCCGCTCGGGCCGCGCCAAGCCTCCGATGACCGGCGACGCCTCACCGGCAACGCTCATGGCGAACGGCAACGCGGCGACGATGATGGCGGTGAACGACTTCACAGTCATCGGGTCACTTGGCCGACTCCCAGATCTTGATCAGCAAGTCCTGCAACGCGGGATCATGCTCCTTGAGCTCAGCGCGCACGAACGGATAGAAATCGTTGCGATAGAAAAACGCCTCCGTGCCCTCGGCGAAGTATTCCTTGTGGTTGGTCAGGCCGTAGTGCCTCGCCATCAGGCCGGTGTGGACGAGGACCTTCTCGTAATTGCCCGCCGCCTTTGCCTTCCCATAAGCCGCGATGATCTCCGGGTGGTCGAAGCCCAGCACCTGGTCGTGATACGCATGGGCAAGCTCGTGGAGAATCACGGCGGGATGCTTGAGCATCTGCTCGCGGGAGAGAAGGTCGCGGGCCTGCGGGATGTGAACCTTGCGCGCGAGGCGCGGGTCATGGCCGTTCGCCGCCAGCCAGTCGCGGCTGGGATGGTATTGCTTGGACTTGAGCGTCGGGTGGCTGTGCTCGAGCCAGATTTCCAGCTGCTGCATTTTCAGCAACGGCCCCGAGGGAATGAGGATTTTGATGCGCTGCAGATGGTTCGCGAGCATGGCCTGCGCTTTCGCGCCCACCTCGCGATGCTCGCCGTGAATCAGGCTCGGCTCGAGGTGGACCTTCCAGCCTTCAATGTCGCGCACGACGGGATCGAAGCGGACGGCGCCCGCCGGCTTCGGTTTGGATGAACCCTCCGAGGGCTGCGGGGCGGCATTGGCCGCATCGCTGCGGGCCTGCGCCTGCTGTCGGATCCGGGCCTTCAACGTGGCAAGGTGTTCCGGCCACACGAACGTGGGTGCCCTCGACGGATCGTATCCGGCCAGATGGCCGGTGAGGCGCGTGGTGGGCTTGGTGTATTTCAACTCGGTGTCGCCAAACACCTCCCGGCACAACGCGGCGAGTCCGGGATCGTAGTCCAGCAACTCGGCGCGCGTGTTGACGTGATTATGGTCATGGTCGTTCTCCCGGTTGTCATCGAACCAGGATTGCACCCCCTCGGCGAAATACTCGTGGTGGTTCACGCTGGCGTATTTGCCCTTCCAAAGGCCGGCCTTCATCGCGCGGTCGTAGGCCTGCTTCACCCGCGCGTCGAACGTCGGGTCGACGTTCGACAACCCGCGCAGGTGCATGTTGTGCGCGAACTCGTGGATCAGGATGTTCTCCCGCGAGTAGGGATCGCCGGCGTAGGCAAGCAGGTTTTCCTCGGCGCAGGAGCAGAACGGATCCGTCAGGCTCCCGCCCATGCCCCGCGCGCGCGCATCGCGGTAATCGCGCGGGGGAACCCCGGGAAAGTCCGGCACGGGAGTCGCCGCCAGCCATTTCCACTCGGGCTGGTCGCAGGTGAACTCGTTCCAAGCGAGGATCGAGAGTCGCGCCCCGCTTTGAATCATCGCCGCGCGCACGTCGGGGCGTTTCGCCAGCATCAAGTCGACCAGGTAGGCGGCTTCCTTGAGCGCGTAGGGATTGACCCGCGCCGACGCGACGATCGGAAACCCGCCCGCGCTCACGCGTTGCGTGTAGAACGCCGGCACGCCGTCCTGATCCGGCGGATCAAAACGAAATCCCTGCACCGGCACCCGGCTGGTGACGACCCGCTCGGCTCCGTCTTCGCGTCCCACGACCGCGAAGCGGTGGCCGAGCGTCGTCGTGATGACCGTGTTCGCGCCCGGGGCGACCGAGCCGTTCGGCACGCGCTCGGTCTCGCTCTTGAGCCAGAAGATATCCACCGGCTGCGCACTACCGTTGATGATCTGGAGCCGCGGGCGGGCCGTCGCACCCGGATCGCCGGGTGCGGCGGGGCTGGTCGCGTGAAATCCACCGAGGAGGACGAGGAGCGCGAGGCGGAGGGATTTCATGACTTTTCCGATGGCTCGTCGCTCACCTCGCCGCTTCGCGAAACGGAAGCCGCGCGGCGGCCGGCCACAGCCACGCCGGCGGCGGCGGGTCGCGCGCGGCCGGGATGAAGGGAGGGAGGCGGACGGAACATGCGTGATTGCCCGCCGATCAGAACGTGCCTTTCAACCCGGCGGTCCACGCCACGCCGAACCTGGAGGAGATTCCGACCTTGGCGTAGCCGGGCGTCTGCGAACCGTAGCGGAGCTGAAGATTGTTCACGTCGAGAATGTTGCGGCCATTGAGGAACAGCGACAGCCGGCGGTTGAACTGGTACGTGGCGTTCACGTCCATCGTGGTTCGTTTCTCCTGAGCGTTGGTCGCATCCGGTCCCATGGCGGGAACACTCCCAAATGACTGCTCCCCGCGGGCGTTCCACTTGAGCATGATGGTGACGGGATTTCGCGTGAAGGTGCAGCCCCAGTTGACGTTTTCGGGGATGAAACTGCCGAACGCCGCGGTGCGGCTGCCCTTGAGCTTCAGCTTCGTGGCGTTGGCGAAGAAGGAGAAGTGCCGGCCCCATTTGCCCAGCGACTGGAGGGACTGGCGGACGTTGAACTCGATCCCGTCCACGCGGGCATCGCCGCCGTTGACCGTGGTGGTGAGCATCCAGCCGACGTACTCCGGCTCGAGCCCGAGTGCAGCCAGGTCCGCCGCGGTGGCCAGCGTCACCCGGCTTTCGAAGAAGCCGACGATGTCCTTGCGAAACGCACCGACACTCAACACGCCGCCGGTGTCGGTGTAGTATTCGGCGGAGAGGTCGAAGTTGTCCGCCTTCCACGGCTGGAGCGCCGGGTTGCTGACGTTGAGCGTGCCGCGGAGGACGGAGGGATCCGCGCCCTCGGCGACGTCGTTCTCGGTGACAGTCGTGTTGGGGATGAGGTTGCCGTAGTCGGGCTTGCCGTAGGTCAGCGCGTAGGCGGCGCGGAACAATAGGTTGGCGGTGGCGTTGTAGGTGAGATGGACGCTGGGATAGTAGTCCTGGTAGCCGCCGTTGATGCCCTGGCCCAGTTCGGTGCGGACCAGGCGCAACTCCTCGATCGAACCGGGGGCGCCAGCCTCAGGTCGGCGGATGCGGCTGCCCGCGGCATTGCGGGCGAAGGCACCGGATGCGGTGCGGACAAAGGCGTTGCCGGGCTCGAAGAGCGGTCCCTGCGCCTTGGTGTGGATTCGCTCGAAGCGGACACCGGCGAGCGCGAGCAGCCGGTTGTTGAGGAGCCGCGCGTCACCCTGGAGATAGATGCCCGTGGTGATTTCCTTGAACGTCTCCGAACCGTTGATGCGGGCTTGTTCCGAGGCCACCAGCTGCGCGGCCGTTTGGCTGAAGAGTCCGGGGTTTCCGCCCCACGCCTCGACCATGCGGTTGGGCGAAGCCCACGGAATGGGCTGCTGGGCCCAGTAGTTGGAGTGGCCGCGATAAACCTGCATGGCGAACGGCGCGAGTGTCGGGTCGGCGGGATTGGCCGGATTGTAGGTGTAGCCGAGCGACTCCCGCCGATGGTCGCGATCCTGGATGCCGAGGAGGCCGCCACCCTGCAGGGTGACGGGCACCTGGAACAGGCTGAGACTGCGCTTCGCGGTGAGGTCGAGCCCGGCCGTATCGTCGGTGTAGTTGCGATACGTGCCGGAGCTGGCGGTGTTGAGACGGAAGTTGCGCAGGTCGAAGAGGTCGATCTCGCGGTTGTTGGCGTCGAACACGCGGGTGATACCCGGGCCCTCGGGGCGGATGTCCTCGAAATTGACCCGTACGCCCGTGCTCGCGAGCAGGCTGCTGCCGAAGCTGTTGAAGTGCCCCTTCATGATGGTGCGCCGCCAAGTGATGGACTTGGAGGCGTTAGCGCCGGCGTCGATGAGCCACTCGGCGCTTTGGTAACGGTAGCGCGTGTTGGCGCTCAGGGTCTTCGCGTAGTCGTGGAGAAAATTCGAGCTGAAGCCGGCGGTGCCGCGCCCTGTCGCGCTGCGCGCGAAGGTTTCGCCGAAGGTGAGCGGCACGCCGCCGGCGATCGAGGACGCCGCATTGGTGCCAACGCTGGTGGTGCGCTGGAGGTTGCCGTTCACGTAGCGGTAATAGTTGGCCTGCAGGCCGAGCGTGAGGACGGAGTCCGGGGAGACGCGCCAGTCGAGCTTCAGGCCGGCCGAGTTACGGTCGCGCCACTTGGGCGCCTCGAGGAGCGTGTGGGTCTGGAGGTACGGCCGCGAAGGGGTGGCGCCGGTGCCGGCGGCGGTGGCGTTCCACGTCGTGTTCGAACTGTCTTGATTGGTCATCGTGAACGACTGCAGCGCGGTCAGCACGAGGCCGAAGTTCTTGGTGACCGGGAGAGTGTAATCAAAATCGAAGCCAAGCTTCACCGGCCGCTCGCGGGTATCGAAGGGGAACGGCTGCGGGGAGGCCTTCAGATTATCGCCATGGCCCGAGAAGGTCATGCGGTAGTTGAATTGGGCGCGGCTGCGCTCGAACGAGTTTTTGCTCACCATGTTCACGTTACCCGAGAGGCCGCTGGCGGGATTGGCGGGCGTCGGCACCTTGGTGACCTCGATGCGTGACACGTTATTGATCGAGACCTGGATGAAGTCGAATTCGCGGGACGAACCGATGCGCGCGGAATTGGCCATCGTGGCACCGTCGGTCATCACGTTGGTCATGGCGCCGCCGAAGCCGCGGATCGAGACCGCGGTCGGCATCTCATCCTCGTAGCCGACGGTCACGCCCGGCAGGAACCGCATGAATTCGGCGATGTTGCCCTCGGGGACGTCGCCGAAGGCGTCGGTGGAGACGACATTCTTGATGTTCGGGGCGAAGCGCTGCTCGTTCGTCGCCAACGCCTCGCCTTCGGTGAGTTTGGAAGCCGCGAGCACGAATGGATCGAGCTTCACGACGCCGGCGTTGACGCCGGCGGTCGCCCGGCTGGTGAGGCTGATGTCGCGCACGACGGACTCGCCCGGCGCGAGCGTCAGTACGATCCGCTGCGGATCGAGCCCGGAATAAAACGCGTCCAGCGTCACCGTGCCGCTCGGGACCCCGGCGAGCCGGAAGATCCCGTAGCTGTCGGTGAACGCGGTGAGGTCGGTGCCCTTGACGGTCACACGGACGTTGAGGAGGTACTGGCCCGTGACCTCGCTCTGCACGCGGCCGGAGACGGCGCCGGGCGCGGTCTGCGCCTGCGCGCAAGGCGCGAGGGCGAGCAGCATCGCGGCACACGCTGCTAGGAGGAACGGCGGGGTTTTCATGAGGCAGGGTTAAAAACAGGAGCACTTACCCGCCTTGCGGCGGCGCTTTTTGAGTGGTCGCCCACCACTACCTTGAATGCGGCGGTGACGGGGCTTTTGTTTTCCTGCTCGGCGCAGATTTAGCTGAACAGGCCGCCGGTGCGGCGCATTGAAGCGGATGACGCCATGGACTTGGGCAATCGGCGGGAGCCGGAGCGCTTTTTCGAGCGGAAGTAACATCCCGTTGGTGACGCCACGAGTGACAACGATCGGCGCTCTCAGAACGCTACGGTCGCCGTGGTGACGTATTGCCGGGGTTCAGTGTAGCGCGTCCAAGTGTAACCGTTGCCGATGTCGACCTTCTCGTCGAAGACGTTGTTGACGTTGAGCTGGAGGGTCCAGTTGAAGCGGCCGAACTTCCGGCGGTAGCTGACAAAGGGATTGGTCAGGATATAACTCTCACTCCTGATCGGCGGAAGGACAGTCACGCCGGTAATGGTGACCCCGGGGCGCTCGCGCCCGAAGGTATAGCGGGCGGCGACGCCGGTGGTGACACCCTTGAGCGTGCCCTCGGTGAAGCTGTAGCGGGTGGTGAGGCTGGCGGTGGCGCGCCGGGTGAGCGAGACCACGCCCTCCTGATCCTCGAGAAAATCGCGGGTGATCGTGGTGGCGTCGTCGGGATCGAGCCCGCGGCTGCGGGCCGCGGCCCGGGCCTCGGTGAGAAACGCGCCGAGCAGCGGGAAGAACCGGGTGAACTCGGTCTGGTTGCGCGAGTACGAGCCGAGGAGCGTCCAGTTGCGGTTGAGGTTCGCGAGCACCTGGTACTCCCAGCCGCTTGAGGTGCGGTCGCGGTAGTCGACGAGATTGGCAAAGGGTTTCGCGAGGAGCGGGTTCAGCTCGTCGCGGACGGCGGCGCTGATCGAGGCGTTGAGGTTTTCCTGCTTGGTTTCGAAGCGCGTGACCGTGGCTTCGATCCGGCCGGCGAAGAGCTTGAAACGGGCGCTGAAGTCGGCGCCTTCGCCGGTGAGCGGGACCAGGGCGCCGCCGGTCAGGTCGGTGCCGTAGTTGTCGGAGAATTGCGAGGACTCGAAGTAACCACCGGTGAACGAGAGCCACGGGAAGACGTGCCAGACGGCACCGTAGGTCTGGTTGGTGCTCCAGTCGTCTGAGAACGGATACACGGGAATGCCGTCGAGCTTGCGCGTGCCGTCGTTGGGGATGCGGGAGCCGTCGGCGGCCACGAAGGTATGTTCGTTGAAGTTGGCGGTGTCGGCGGTCGTTGGCGCGCTGGCGCTCTGCAGCCAGTGTTCGCGGCTGAGGCCGATGCTGGAGCGGACGCGGCCCTTGAAGTAGGAACCGAGGATGTTGACGGACCCGGAGGTGAGACTCTGGTCGAGCCGGCGATTAACGCCCGCATTCTGGCGAAAGAGCTGGGTGACGCCGGGACGGATGTTCCAGCCAAGCCTCTCGTCGCTGTTGCCGTCGCGCAGGTAGTGGACCGGGTAGACAAGGTTGTTGGTGAAGTAGGCGGCTTGGCCGGTGTAACCCCGGCGGGCGATCTCCTCGCGGGTCAGCGAATAACCGAAGAATTCGGAATAGACCTCCTCGTGGCGGTAGTTGGCGCCGAGGACGAAGCGCTGACTGATGCCCCAGGGGAGGACGGCGTCGTAGACGAGCTGGGCGCGCCAGTTGAGGATATCGTGGCCGTCAGGATTATAGAGCGGCACGTGCACGATGAACAGCTGCTCGTAATTGGGGTTGGGGATGGTGCCGGGGCCGCTGGGGTTGGGGAGCACGGGATTGACGTCAACGTGGAGGTAGCGGCCCGCGACGGCGCCGAGGCTGGAGAGGCTGGAGAAGGCCTGCTTGCGGATGGTGTCGTCGACCTGGGCGTTGTGGGCAACGAGGGCGTGGAGCGAGTCGGAGAACGCGTGCTTCAACTCGATGGTGTACGCGAAATACTTGGAGTTGTGCTTGGTGTCGGGACCACCCCAGTCCTGGCCCAGCGGGACGATGCTCTCGGGGACGCGGCGGAGCGGGATGCGGTTGGGATTCTGCGGGTCAGTGGCGGACGTGGCGGTGGCGCCGGTCGGTATGACCGAAATGCGGAAGGTGTTTACCGCGGTGGACTGCCAGTTGTTCAGCACGCCGCCGATGTCGACGAAGGCGTGATTCACGGCGGTGGCGGCGCGGATCTGCTGCATGCCGACGCCGTTGACCTGTATGCCGGGGCGGACCGGGTCGGCGTCGAGGTTGCTGGTGCCAGAGCCGTAGACGTAGGCAGCCCGGTAGTCGCCGGGCCCGAGGTGGCCGAGGTGGTAGGTGGAATTGCCGGTCTCGTAGGCGGCGTCGATCTGCGTACGGCGGTGCCGGAAGGGCTCCCAGCGGAGTGAGCCGGCGTAGCCCTCGAGGTCGCGGCCCATGCGCTGCTTGAACATCTCGACTTCGGACTTGATCGCGTTGAAGCGGAAGCCGAGTCGGCCGGGGACCACGGGTTGGTTGAAATCGAGGGAGTACCGCTGCGTGCCGAAATTGTCGTAGCGGACCTGGACAGAGCCGCGGGTCTGGAACGACGCGCGCTTGCTGGCGATGTTGATGGTGCCGCCGGCATCGACGTCGCCGTACGCGAGGCCGCTGGGGCCGCGGCTGAATTCGATGCGTTCCGTGTTGAAGACGTCGGCGGCGAGGTACCAAGGGAAACCGTCGCGCAGCTGGCGGAAGGAGGCGAGGCCGCGGATGCTGACCTGGTTGCCGCCCCGGTTGTTCACGACGGCGCCGATAGTGCCCTGGTCGTTGGCGATGTTCTCGGTGCTCATCGCGAAGTCGACGGCGTCGAAGTAATTGTTGAAGGCGAGGTCCTGGAGGAGCTCCTGCGTCATGACCGAGATCGAGTTGGGCAGGTTCTCGAGTTTCTCGTTGGTGCGGGTGCCGGTCATCGCGGTGGAGGCGGCGTAACCGTTGTCCCGGTCGGAGGAGACTTCGAAGACGGAGAGCCTGACCGGGTCACCGGCGGAGGGCGCAGCCGGAGGGGGCGGCGCGACTTGCGCGCGCGCGGGCAGGCCGAGGAAAAGGCAGGATGTGCCGATCGCGAGGGCGCGGCCAAGCGCCCGGAGGTGGCCGCGTGAGTTCGGGTGCATCGCGCAGGCGGGCGGAGCAGCAAGCCGGCCGGCCACAGCCGTGATCAGGGAGGTAACGGGCTTTCTTTTCATGGCGGTCTCTGGATTTGGAGTAGGAACCGGTGACAGGATTTATTTCCGAAAAACGAAAACCACGGGATCACCGGGGACGTCTCCGGTTGAGGGCATGCCGAGGCCCGGTGCTTCGGAAGCGAAGATTCGACTGCGGTCGGACCCGACGCGCCGAGCGCCCTCGTGCTTTTCCGCACGTAAGCTGGGGCCGCCATTGTTGCGGCCGTCCGTTCCGCGGTTCGTCGGCATCGGAAAGGGTGAAGTTGGGATGCCGTGAGCCTATCAGGTCGGCGACGCATCGTCTTGACCGGGAAACGCGCGAAATTGGAGAAGTCGGCACAACGGCCGTCCCGGGGCCCCAGGCAGCAAGGGGACGACGCGCGTCAGCGCCGCCGCGCGGCCTTGCGGACTGCTTCCGGCTTGCCGCGGGATCGGGTTGGGCGGTGCAGGTGTCGAAACTCGGTCGGCGTGACTCCCGTGGCCGCGCGGAACGCCCGCGTGAAGGCGCTGTGATCGGAGAAACCGCACGCATGCGCGATTTCGGCGACGGCGCGAGGGGTGTCGCGGAGAGCCAGCGAGGCGGCCGCGATGCGCGTCTTGGCGATCAACTGGACGGGCGTGAGGCCGAAGATCCGCTTGACGGCGCGTCCGAACCTCGCCGGCGGCACCCGCGCGAGGCGGGCGAGCCGGGAAGGCGAGATGGACTCCGCGTAGTTCGTTTCCAAGTACAGGATGGCCGCGGCGATTCCCGGCTGGATCTCCCGCGGCGAGATCGGCGCGCGCACGTCCTTCGAGAGGCCGATCAGGCCGCAGATCTTTCCCGCCGCATCGCGCAACGGCAGTTTGGTGGTGAGGCACCAGACCGGACGGTGGGGCAGCAGCCAGTGGAGCTCGAGGTGGTCGACGATGGGGCGCCCGTTGCGCAGCACATAGTCGTCCTGCTCCGTGGGGATGCGCCCAAAGCTCCCCGGGCAGACATCGGCGGGCCGCTTTCCGATCATCTGCGCCTTGCTCTGCAACCCGTGACGTTCAACCAGAGACTGATTGACCGTGGAGTAACGGCCGGCGGCATCCTTGATGAAGAACGCGATGTCGGGCGTATGAGCGAACAACTCCGCCAGCAGCTCACGATCGATGCCGGCAGCGGAAATCGCGGCGACGCTGGAAACCGGGTGGGCGGGCGCGGGGGTCACGGCTCTGGCGGGCGAGGTATCGAGCGAAGGATTCCAAGTCTCTGTCCCTCCCCGTCGTCGTAAGTCAACGTCGGATGGCGCCATTTCGCGACCGAGGCCGTGAACGCCGCGAGGGGCGATGCACACACGGACGCGCTGGCGGCGGAGCCGCTTTGAACCCAACGTTGCCATCGGCGTCCAATCCCATTCGTTCCCTTCACCGGTCAGTTCCCCTCCCCGTCAACCCCGCATCTCTGCCACCATGTCCACCCAGACCCGTCGCACGTTCATCAAGTCCTCCTCCCTCGCCAGTACGCTGGCATTTCCCGCGGTCCTCCGCGCGCAGCCCGCCGGAACGCCCTCCCCCAACCAGCGTCTCAACGTCGCCATCATCGGCGCCGGCGGCCGCGGCGGCGCCGCCGTGCAGGGCATGAAGGACGAAAACATCGTCGCGATCTGCGACGTCGACGAGGACCGCTGCAACGCCTCGCTCAAATCCTTCCGGGAGAAGTACCCCGAGGAGGCCGCACGCCAAGAATCGGCGGCGCGCTTCAACGACTACCGGAAGATGTTCGACCGGCTGGGCAACAAGATCGACGCCGTCACCATTTCCACGCCGGACCACATGCATTTTCCCGCGGCGATGGCCGCGATGTCGCTCGGCAAGCACGTGTACGTCGAGAAGCCGATGACCCACACGGTTTGGGAGGCGCGCCAGCTGACGGAGAAGGCCCGCGAGAAGAAGGTCATCACCCAGATGGGCAACCAGGGTCACGCCGACGAGGGCTGCCGGATCCTGAAGGAATGGGTCGAGGCCGGCGTGCTCGGCGAGGTGCGCGAGGTCGTGAGTTGGACCAACCGTCCCTTCTACCCGCCGTGGCGCGAGCCGGTCGGCTCCTTCAAGAAGCCCGACCATTCCAAGTTCATTCCGGTCGTTCCGAAGGGCGTGAACTGGGACGCGTGGCTCGGCGTCGCCAAGGAGCGCGCCTACGACCCCGCCTACATGCCCTGGAAGTGGCGCGGCTGGTGGGATTTCGGCACCGGTCCGTTCGGCGACGTCGCCTGCCACATCATGGACGGAGCCTACTGGGCCCTGAACCTCGGGGCGCCGACCGCGGTTGAGGCGATGGTCACCCAGGCGACCGAGGACGCGTGCCCGCTGGCGTCGGTCGTCACGAACTACTTCCCCGCCCGCGGCAATATGCCGCCGGTGAAGTACACCTGGTCCGACGGCGGCCTGCTGCCGCCGTTCCCGAAGGAGCTCGAGCTCGGTCGCGAATTGAACACCGAGGCCGGCACGATCCTGTTCGGCAGTAAGGCCACCGTCCTGTGCAGCTTCTATTACGAGACCGTGCGCATCATCCCCGAGGTGAAGATGCGCGAGATGGCCCCGAGCCTCCCGCCCAAGACGATTCCGCGCGTGAAGGGCGGGCCGTTCGCCGAGTGGCTGCTCGGCTGCAAGGGCGGCCCCAAGCCGGGCTCGAACTTCGAGTACTCCGGCCCGTTCACCGAGGCCGTCCTCCTCGCCAACGTCGCCATCCGCTCCCGCCGCCGCATCGAGTGGGACTCCAAGGCGATGAAGGTCACCAACCTGCCCGACGCGAACCAGTTCGTGACGAAGGAATACCGCCCGGGCTGGTTTTGATCCGCGACGAGGAAGTAGCTCTCAACCGCCCCCAAGTGACGCTTGCTGCGGCCCCAACGGCCGGGCGCCAAGGGGCGGTTGTGAGCCTACGGTAACGCGGGCACGGCAGCCGGATGGAGAGCCGATGAGAGTCCACGCGAGCTCCTTCCCGCGACCCTCGCGAAAAACCTACTGCCACTCTCCGGCCGCCTTACGCTGGAGGGAGCAACGAAAAGTATCGGGGCGGCAGCCGCGGCCAAGATGGCGACGCGGCTAGCCCTGCGGATCAAAAGGATCGGCGCGCGCTGAGGTAGGCGAAGCGGCCGCCCGGGCGGCCAACGAGGCCCTGATTGTAGCCGACGCTCGAGTTGTCCAGCGGCGGCTGGCGGTCGAACATGTTGTCCAGACCGAAGGTGAGGCGAAGGTCCCCCATCCGGGAGCGCTTATCCCAACCGTAGCTCAAGCTGCTGCCGAATGTGTGGTAGCGGTTGACCTCCCAGCCATCGCGCGTGAGGTCGCGATGGCGGTGAATGTAGGTCGACGAGAGGCTGGCCGCCCAGGCGCGGTGCTGCCAGAAGAGCGAGGACTGCCCGCGGTAACGGGGAAGGCTGCGGCCGACGCTGCTGACGACCGGGTCGTTCTGGAAGCGGCGTGCCGCGTAGAATCCCATGTAGGTCCAGCTACTGGAGAAGGAGAAACTGCCGAGTTCGGAGGTACGCAGCCGGTAACGCGCCCCGTAGTCGTAGTAACGGACCATCTGCTGGGCGAGGTTCACCGCGGAATCGGTGATGAAGCGGATGCGGCCGGGTACGGTGACGGTTTCGCCAGGCTGGACGAGGCGGGTGACACCACCGGCGCCGGCGAGGATCGCGATGCCGGCGGTGGAGTTGTTGCGGTAGGTCTCAGACTGGGGGTCGCGGACGACCAGGTCGCCGGTGCTGGCCAGCTCGTTCTGCCGGATGAACGTGGTGCCGAGACCGGAAGTGATGAGGTTCTTCTGCTCGATCACGCCGTGGGTGAACTCAAGCGAGAGCCCGCGGAGGAGCCGGCCGGGCACATCGAACACGAAGCCGGCCTGCTTCGTGATACCGTCCTCGGGCTTAAGGTTGCGGTTGCCCGCGGTGCGCACGAGCCGCTGGTAGGTGCTGGCGTCGACCGGATCTCCGGTGAGCGCCTGCGGCCGCCGCAAGTCGGGCAGACCGCTGACGAGACTCTCACGCACACCGCCATAGAGCTGCGGGAGCGTCGGCGAGCGGAAGGTCTCGCTGTAGGAGCCGCGGAGAAGAAGGCTGCGCAGGGGCCGCAAGGCGAGACGGGCCCCGGGCTTGATGCCGCTGTCGTAACCGTCGCTGAAACGTTCGAACCGCGCGGCCCCGCCCAGCTCGGCGCTGTAAAGGAAACGGTAGCGCCCCTGACGCACGAGCGGCAGGCGAAGTTCGAGCGAGGCGGCGTCGACCGTGCGGCCGGCGTTGGTGGGGTCGGCGAGACGCACCTGGCCGATGATGTCATTGAGGTACGTCGATTGGGGGTCATTGGTGGAATTGAAGTGCTCCACGCGATGCTGGACGCCCATGGCGCCGCCGACGCGGCCCCACGGCAGGGTGAAAAGCTCGGTGGTAGTGACGCGGCCGTCGACGAGGGTGGTGTCGGCATTGCCCGACGCGGACGTGACGGTCTTGATGCTGTCGATGGTGGCCGGGTTGTTCTTGAACGTGGGGCCGCCGAAGATGTTCAGGGCATCGGGTCCGGTCTTGGCGAGCGCGGCGCGCAGCTTACTCTCGCTGATCGCGTTGAAGGTGTAGTCGATGGAGGAGTTCTTGGTGTAGGACCAGCCGAGGTCCCAGTCGAAGCGGCCCAGCACGAGCCCGCGGAGCCCGGCGCGGTAGCCCTGCGACTCGCTCGTGATGCGCGCGATGCGCGGCCCGACCTCAAGCGGACGGTAGGTGAACGCCACCGGGATGCCGAACGGGTTGTAGTAGTTCGACGCGGGCACGAGGATGTCGTTGTCGCCCGCAGTGGAAGCCGGCGACGGAGCGAGGTGCGTCTCGGACTGAATCCGGCCCGCCATGACCGCGGCCTCGAAATTAATGTTCCACGGCAGGTCATAGCCGAGGCCGACGCTGATGTTGCGGGTGCTGCGCTCGGGGACGTTCCAGACGAAGGGCTGGAAGTTGTAAGAATTGCTGAATTCGCCGGCGGGATAGGCGCGGGGGACGAATTGTTCAGCCGTGGGACGGGCCGGATTGTCGCCACGCGGGACCGAAGCGTAGTTGCCGGAGCTGCCGATTGTCCCGGCCGGCACACCCCCGGTCCCGGGCAGGAAGGCGGCCGTGGCGCCGGTGAGAGGATTGCGGATGGCGGCGACGGTCAGGCCGTTGTTGGCCAGTTGCGCGGAGGTGGGCACGCCGACCGTCGCGTAGGGACCGGTGCCGGAACGCCCGTCAAACGAGCTGGTGGCGGTCGCTGTGGGCCGCAGCGGTGAAGCGTACTTCACGGCGTCGTAGGCGCGCCAGCGCTCGGTCTGGTCGGCGTTGGCCGAGAAAGGCTGATCAATCGCGGCGTTGGCGTTACGCGACGTGTAGGAGGCGTTGACGTTCACGCGAAGCCCCTTGGCGCGCGTGCCGGCGAAAAGGGAGTAGGACTGCTCGCCGCCGTCGGTGTTGAAATAATTGCCGTAGCGCGCGGTCACCTCGAGGCCGACGTGGTCCTTGCGGGTGATGATGTTGATCACGCCCGCGGTGGCGTCGGAGCCATAGACCGCCGACGCACCGTCCTTCAGCACCTCGACGCGCTCGATCACGGAGACGGGGATGCGGTTGAGGTCGACGAAGACGGTGCCGCCGCTGCTGATGCCGTTGGGCGCGACGCGGCGCCCGTCGACGAGCACGAGCGTGTTGTTGGGACCCAGGAAGCGCAGGTCGATCGCCGAGGCCCCGCGGACCGCGGTCGTGGTGCCGCCCTCGTTGATGCCGAGGTTGGTGGCCTCGGGCATGTCGCGCATGATGTCGGTGAGATTGTCCATGCCCGACAGCGCGATCTCCTCGCGGGTGATGAGGCGCAACGGCGACGGCCCCTCCATCTCGGCCTGCTTGATGAGGGAGCCTGTGACCTCGAATTTCTCGAGTTGGGTGGGACCGGACGGGGCCGATGACTGGGCGACGGCGTGGGCGGACAGCAGCGAGGCCAGGGCGAGTGAAACGGCGGGGCGCAGCGGATGTTTCATGGAAGTCGCAAAGAAACCAAGGAGGGAGGGGATCCCGCGGAGGCGGGCGGGTAACCGGGGCAGCGTTGGGCGGAAAACGCCTGCCGCGCAAACGCGAAGCGGCGTCAGAACTCCCGCCGGACGCGCAGCGAGACGGTGCGACCGAGGGCGCCGGCGCCGTACGCGCGATCGTCGAAGCCAAGCACGAGGAAGCCGTTGGGCGGCGGCCGCTTGTCGAGGACGTTGGTCGAGCCGACCGTGATCGTGGTGCGACGAAAGCCGCGGTAGGTCAGATATGGGCTGATGACGGTGTACACGTTCTCGCCCCAGCCAGGGAAGATGGCCGTGGCCTGGCGGTCGTTGAAGAACTTGCCGATGACGTCGGCCGAGATGCTCGCGCCCCAGTCCTTGCGACGCCACGAGACGCTGTAGTTGTAGCGCCACTCGACGTCGAAGTAGAGGCCGGTGTTGTCGAAGAAGCCCGCGCCCTGGCCGGCGTCGGAACCACGCTTGAGGATCTGGGTGGCGTCGGCGTTGAAGGTGAAGCTGCCGAGCCGCGTGGTGCGCAGCGAGTAGCGGGCGCCGTAGTCGAGCCCGCGGAAGAGCTGCAGGCCGAGGTTGTTGGAGATGCCGTAGAGGAACGAGATCGGACCGGGGTTCTGGGTGGAATTGTCGCGCACGACGGCGTTGGGGAACAGCCGCGTGCCCTCGGCACTGAGGAGGTAGCTCGCACCGAGCGTGGTGATGACGTTGCGCACCTTGATGTCGAAGTAGTCGACGCTGAGGCTGAGCCCCTTGACCGCGGGCACCTCGAAGATGGCTCCGCCGTACTGCACGGTGCCCTCCTCGGGCTTGAGCGAAGGGTTGCCCCCGACGAGCACGCGCAACTGCCGGGCGCCGTCCTGCGGCCGCAGCGGATCGCTGATGCTGGCGGACGTGACGGCGTAGGACTGCGGCTGGTACAGCTGGCCGATGTCGGGTGCCTTGAACGACTCCGAGTACGAGCCGCGCAGGAGGACGTTGACGAGCCGGTTGGCGGGAAGGCGCAGCTTGCCGCTGTACTTGGGTTTGGTGGTACGCCCGAAGTCGCTGTAGCTCTCGTGCCGGACGGCGACTTGGAACTCGAGCCACTTCTGCAGCGGCAGGGAAACCTCGGCGAACCCCGCGCTGATGCGGCGGCGGCCCTCGTAGGGCGTGGTGGCGGTGAAGCCGATGAAGTTATTCGGCTCCGGGTTGGAACGGAGATTATCGCGACGGTGCTCCGCGCCGACGGCGAACCCGAGGTCGCCCGCGCCGGCGAGCGGCAGGCGACCGAACGCGCCGGTCACGTTGGCGTCCCAACTGAGCGAGGCGATGAGGCCGTCCAGGCCGCGGGAACGCGTGTAAAGCCGCGCCTCGAGGTTAGGATCTTCCGACGGGCCGAAGGGGTTGTAGGCGGTGGCGCGCGTGGTGCCGTTGAGCGCGGCCTGCAGGTCGGCGGCGCGGATCAGGTCGGTGTCGCGCGTCGTCTCGTTGCGGCCGTAGCTGAATCCCGTCTCCCAGCTCCAGCCGCGGGCCAGCGTGCCGCGCAGACCGACCAGGCCAGAGGCGGTGGCGGTGTTCACCTCGCGCACCGGCCGCACGGTGCCGCGGAAGGTCCATGGCGCGGAGGTCGAGGTACCCGTGAGCGAAAGGCCCGTCGGGTTGTAGGGGTTAGAGGCGGGAAACGTGATGCCGGCCAGGGAGGTCGTGTAACCGTAGGGCGTGAACTCGTAGTAGGTGTGACCTCGGTTGAAGAGAAGCTGCGCGAAGGCCGTCACGCCCCCGCGGAGGGTACGGCTGACGCCCGCGTATCCGCCGAAGCTCTCGCTCTCGGGATAGATCATGGTGGCATTGGCGAAATCGAACCGGTTCGAGTTGGGAATGGCCGCCGTCGAGGTGCCGACGTACGTGAAGCTGGCCTTGGTGGGATTCGCCGTCCGCTGGCCGCCGTTGATGATGTAGTAACCGGAGGCGGTGCCGAGGCCGGCGGCGGTCGCCTGCGCGGCGTTGAGGGCGAGGTAGCTCGGGTGGAAGATCGTGCTGTTCTGATTGGCCCCCTTCACGCCGAGGTAACGGAAGTCGGTCGTGGTGACCCCGAAGTCGGTAAGGAAATTCGAGTTCCGGCTCTGGTAGTTGAAACCGGCCGTCACCTCCCACCCTCCCCGCGCCATCCCGGTGAAGACGCTGAGGCGACGGCTCAGGGAGTCGTGCCGAAGGGTGTTGGAAATCGAGAAGTCGATCGATGAGCCGGTGAATTCCTTCTTCAGGATCAGGTTGTAGACTCCGGTGATGGCGTCGGAACCATAGAGGGCGGAGGCGCCGTCCTTGAGGAACTCAACCCGCTCGATGGCCGACGCGGGCACGCTGTTGAAGTTGAACACGGTCTGCGGGGTGCCGCTCGCGCTGTTGGTGAGCGCGTAGGGCACGGCGCGGCGGCCGTTGACGAGGGTGAGCACACGGTTCGAGCCGAGCCCGCGCGGGTTCACCGTGGAGGCGCCAGTGATGAAGCTGGCGGTGGTGAACTCCGAATTGGCCGTGGCGCTGTTGTAGGGCAGGCTTTGCACGAACTCGCCGAGCGTCGCGTACCCCTTCTCGTCCATGCGCTCCGCCGTGAAGGTGATCACCGGCACGGGGGTCTCATAGTCGAGGCGCTTCACGCGCGAACCGGTGACCTCAAAAGCCTCGAGCTTCGCGGGGGCTTCGGCGGCAGGCTCGGCGGCGCGCAGACAAGTCAGAGCGATCCACGGCACCAGCAGCCGCGCCAACGGAATCGACGGCGTGGTAAGGCTTAGGCGGCCGGCAGAACGGGGGGACCGGGGATTGTTCATGGGGAAGCCGAAGCAGAACCCGGGCCACGGACGCAAGCCGGCGCATCCCGTAAAATAAAAAAGGCGGCCCGAAGGCCGCCTTTGGCAAAGGGTACGTCGCGGGACGTCAGAACGTCTTACGCAGCGAGACGTACAGGAAGCGCCCCATCGGACGGGAGACGTAACCGCTCTCGTAACCGATCGAGTCGTAGTACAGCGGCGGCTGCTTGTCGAAGAGGTTGTCCACTCCGATGGTCACACGGGTGTTATCCATGAACCGGAGCGCGCCGGCGGGAATGTCGATGCCGTAGAAGCCGTTGAAGGTGTAATACGGGTCGACCTCGTAGCCGTCGCGGTTGATGTCGCTGTAGGGCCCGATGTAGTTGTTGGTGATGCCCGCGCTGTGCTCCTTGCGGGTCCAGAGGATGCTGGACTGGATGCGCACGCGGGGGAAGCCGTCGCGGCCCGCCAGGTTGGCGGGGTTCACGGTGCGGGTGAAGCCGTAGAACTTCAGGTAGGTCGCGTTGCTCCGCAGGCTGAACTGGCCGAAGTCGGTGGTACGCTTGCGGTAGTTAACCTCGAAGTCGTAGCCCTCGACCTTCTGGAAGGCCAGGTTCACGACGCTGTCGGAGATGAACTGGATGCGACCTGGAACGGTGACCGTCTGGCCGGGGGCCACGGGGGTCGTCGCGCCGTTGGGGCCCGACAGCACGTTGATCGGGGCCGAGGTGGTGTTGGTGTAGGTCTCCGAGGCCGCGTCGCGCACGACCAGGTCGTTGGTGCCGCCACCGACCTCGTTCTGGCGAATGAAGGCCGTTCCCACCGAGGTGATGATGTTGCTTTGCTCGATGTGGAAGAAGGAGGCGCCCACGGACAGGCCCTGGAGCTTCTTGAACGGAACGTCGTAGACGAAGCCGTACTGCCACCCCTTCGCGAGCTCGGGCGTGAGGTTCGGGTTGCCGCCGGCCTTCACGAGGCGCTGCGTGGCCGCACCGTCGAACGGATCACCGGTGAGCGCCTGCGGACGGCGAAGGTCAGCCAGGCCGTTCGGCAGGCTCTCGCGCACGCCGCCGTAAAGCTGCGGCAGGGTCGGGCTGCGGAAGGCCTCGTTGTAAGTGGCGCGAACCACCAGGGACTTGTTCGGGCGGTAACGTAGGCCGTAGTAGGGCGTGAGACCGGAGGTGTAACCGTCGCTGAACTTCTCATAGCGGCCCGCGACCGTGAGGTCCAAGCGGTTGATGAACTTCACGGAGTCGGGGCGCACGAGCGGAGCGTTGAGCTCCATCGCGCCCGACTTCACGGTACGGCGGGCATCGGTCGAGTTGGCGAGCTTCACCTGGCCGATGATGTCGTCGAGCGTGGTCGAGATCGCGTCATTGGCCTCGCCGAACTTCTCCTTGCGGGTCTCGAAGAGGAGGGCGCTGCCGATCGGACCGGTGGGCAGCTGGGCGAGATCGCCCGAGATCTGGGCGTGCCAGAGGTCGAGGGTGGAATAGCCGCCCTTCTGGGTGGTGACACGGATGGAATCCAGCACCGAGGCGGGGTTGCGATAGGTCGCACCGCCGAAGATGTTGATCGCGTCCGGCGTGCTCTTGGCGAGCGAAGCGCGGAGGCGGCTCTCGGAAATGGCGTTCTTCGTCTGGTCCACGACCTTGTCGTTGTCGTAGGAGTAATAAGCGTCCCACTGCCAGTTGTTGGTCAGCGAGCCCTTCGCGCCGAAGACCATGCGGTAGGAGTCGTTGCTGATGTCCGCCATGCGGGGACCGATGTCGACCGGGCGGTAGTTGAACGACACGTCGACGCCGAAGGGATTCCAGTAGTTGGTCTTCGGGACGATGATGTTGTTGTCGCCCGCGGTGGAGATGGGCGAAGGGGCGAGCTCGATGTGGGACTTGTTGTTCTGGTAGGCGGTCTCGACGTAGAAGCTCGTGGTGGGAGTCAGGTCATACCGGAAGGTCGTGTTGATGCCGGTGCGCTCCGTGGAGGGAGTGAGCCAGACGAACTCCTGGAAGTTATAGAGGTTGGACGGGTTGCCCTGCGGCACGAGGCGCTGGGCCTCGAAGGTCCCCGCCGCAGTGGCGTTAAAGGCGCCGCCCGAGGGATTACGCGCCGGGCTGGTGAAGCTGGGCGAAGCCGAGGCGAGCGTGCCGGCCGCGACTCCGCCGGTGCCGGGGAGACGCGTGATGGCGGTGCCGACGGGCACGCCGGGGATATTCACGCCATTCTGTCCGTTGATCTGGCCAGCCGCGGCGCCAGTTAGGCCGATGCGCGCCTGCGGACCCGTGCCGGAACGGAGATCGAAGGCTCCAGCCGCCACGTTGGAGGCGTAGGCCGCGCCGCGGGCGGCGAAACGCGCCGAAAGGTCGGCGTTGTTCGCGAAGGAGGTGTCGGAGGCGCGTAGCGCACCGCGCTCGAAGTAGGTGATGCCCACGGTCGCGCTGGCCTTGCCGCTGGCCGCGCCGCCGAAGAAGGTGAAGGTCTTCTCCGCGACGTCGGTGCGGGTGGAGTTGCCGTAGCTGACGCCCACCTCGGCGCCGTTGTAGTCCTTGCGGAGGATGACGTTCACGACGCCGGAGGTCGCGTCTGCGCCGTAAATGGCGGAGGCGCCGTCCTTGAGCACTTCGACCCGCTCGACCATGGCGAGGGGGAAGCGGTTCAGGTCAACAAACACCGTGCCGCCCGAGTTGTTACCGGTCGGCGCAACGCGGCGACCGTTCACGATTACGAGGGTGTTGTTGGCACCGAGCCCGCGCAGATCGAGAGCGGTGGAGCCGCGTACGGCCGAGACCGTACCCGCCTCATTGATGCCGATCTGGCCGGACTCCGGGAGCTCACGAAGCATGTCGGTGAGATTCGTGCGGCCCGAGTACTCGATCTCTTGACGGGTGATGATCTTGATCGGGGAAGGTCCCTCGACGTCGACCCGCTTGATGTTGGATCCGGTTACCTCGAACTTCTCTAACTTGACCGGTTCGTTGGGATTACTCGCGGCGGTAGCGGCGGCTTGGGCAAGGCCGACCGACGGAACCGACGACGCAACCAGACCGCAAAGGGCGGTCAGCCTGAGCATCTTTCGCATGGTTTGTTTGGATGGATGGTTAACGGCGGGGCAGGTTTAACCCTGCGCCCCAATGGGTTTAACCCTGAAAGCCTTGATGCGTCGCGCGGGATTCGCAACGCGTAAGTCTCGAAAAAGGGCCGGCGTGCCGGACGGATTGCCGTGTCACGACTGGACCCGACAACTCCTCCGCTTGACTCGGCCGTCCCCAGATACTGCTTCCGGCCATGCGTATACTCCGCGCCCTCGCCCTTAAGATCGCCCTGGCCGTCGCGCTGCACGCAGCGCCGGCGCCGGCCATATCGCTGCCGGACATCTTCGCCGATCCGGAGATGCAATCGCTCCAGATTTCGCCCACCGGCCGCTACCTCACCTGGCTGGCCCCCAAGAACCAGCGCATGAACCTCGCGATCCTCGACCGCGAATCCAAGCAGCTCCGCTGGCTCACGGACATGAAGGTGGAGAGCGTCGTGTCCTATGTTTGGGCGAAACCAGACCGGATCATCTTCGCGCAACAGTACGGCGGGCGGGAGCAATACGGCATGTTCGCCTGCGATCCGGACGGACGTAACCTTATCGTCATCAATAAGCTGGAGAAAGTGGAGGCCACCGCTGATGGAATGGGAGAAGGCGAAGCACCTTCGGGCGAACGCGACTTACCGAAGACCTTGGTCAGCCTCCTGCCCAAGGACCCAGACCACATCTTGATGAACCGCCTGCGGGGCAATTCCGGTCTCGGGGACGTGATCCGGGTCAACATCCGCAACGGCCGCGAGGTCGTCCATGAGCTTAACCACATCAGCGCGCGCGTCTGGATCGCAGACGCCGACGGAGTCGTGCGGGTGGCGATCTGCACCGACTTCACCGAACCCGTGCGCGTGAAGTACCGCTCAAACGCGAAATCCGAATGGCGTACGATCGGGGAATTCAGCCGGGAGGTCTCGATGCTTTTCGAGGAGGCTTCGCCCATCGAGCCGCATTGGCGGCCATCGGTCTTCGCGGCCGACGGGCGCACGTTGTACGTGAGGAGTTTCATGGAGCACGACACCGGGGCGATCCGTACGCTGGACCCCGAAACCGGCGCCTGGGGCCCGGTGCTGTTCCACCATCCGAGGGTGGAGCCCGGCGACCGGCTAGCCAACTACCGCCGAGGCGGACTGCCCTCGCGGGCCGCCGTCGACGGACTTATCTTCAATTCCGCGGGAGAACTCGCGGGCATCAGCTACACCGACGATTTCCCGGAGGTGAGGTGGCTGGATGAAAGGATGGCGAAGCTCAGCCGCGACCTCGATGCCGCGCTGCCCGGCACGCGCAATGCGATCGTGAGCAGCACGCGCGACGGCAAGACGATGGTGGTGCTCGCCTCCAGCGACCGCGACCCCGGCACCTATTACCTCTTCGACTCCGCCAAGCAGGAGATGTCCGTCATCGGCAAGATCCGGCCGAAGATCGATCCCTCGCGTATGGCGGAAATGCGGCCGATCCGCTTCAAGGCACGCGACGGCCTGGAGATTCCGGGCTACATCAGCATTCCCGCGGGACGGGAGCTCAAGAACCTGCCGATGGTCCTCGTGCCCCACGGCGGGCCCTACGGTCCCCGCGACACCTGGGGCTGGGGCGAGCAGGTGCAATTTCTCGCCAGCCGCGGCTACGCCGTGTTGCAGGTGAACTACCGCGGCTCCGGCGGCTACGGACTTTCCTTTCAGCGCGGCGGCTACCGCGAATGGGGAGGAAAGATGCAGGATGACCTCACCGACGGCGTCCGCTGGTGCATTGAGCAGGGCTACGCGGACCCCGCTCGCATCGGTATCTTCGGCGCCAGCTACGGAGGTTACGCCACCATGGCGGGGCTCACGCTGACACCGGAACTCTACTGCCTGGGCATCAACTACGTCGGAGTGGCCGACCTCGAATTGCGCGGTGGAGGGCGCGGCTGGCAACCGCCCCGGATCCTCGCCGAGACCCGGTCGATCACGAACTTGGATCCCATCAAGGATGCCGACCGCATCCGGGCGGTGAGTCCGGTCAATCACGTCGCCGCGATCCGCGCGCCGCTCCTTGCCGCATACGGCAAGAACGATCCCCGCGTGCGCTTCGACCAATGGCAGAAGCTGGAGTCGCGGCTGAAACAGCACGGCAAGGAGTACGAGGCGATCGTGGAGGAGAACGAAGGCCACGGCTTCCGGAAGCTGGAGAACAAGCTGGCGTTCTACGCGAAGGTGGAGGCCTTCCTCGAACGGAACATGAACGTCCCCGAGGGCAAAGTGAAGGTCGGCACCCCGGTCCCGGTACGCAGCGGGGACTGATCCTCCCGCAGGCTGGAACGCCAGGGAGAGCGGTAGCGACCCTCCAATCGGTAAAGCAAAAGGCCGGGCCTTGCGGGCCCGGCCTTTTGTCACGCGGGAAACCCGCGCTCAGAACTTGTACTTCACCGAGCCGTAAATGAAGCGGCCGATCGGATCGTACGTGCTGATGTCGCGGGACTGGTTGCCCTCGGAACGGATCAACGGCGGAACCTTGTTGAAGAGATTGTTCACGCCGACCGACGCCTGCAGGCCGCGCAGCCAGCGGCTGGAGGAGTTGGCGAAGCTGCGACCGAAACGCAGGTCGAAGGTGTGGTAGCTCTCGACGCGGTACTCGGTGGACCAGGCGAGGTCGTCAACCTCGGGAACCCAGGTGTGACCCAAGGTCGCGTTCCAGCTGCCGTGGCTCCAATCGAGGTTGGAGCGGGTGCGGTAGCGGGGATAGACCGCCGAACCGGAGAAGCCGTCCTGGTAGCGCGAGACTGCACCACCCGGGAGGCTCTGCACCGCGTACTCGCGGATGTAGGTGCCGGCGAGCGAGGCGTTGAAGTTGCCGACGCCCTGCATCGACCACTTGTAGTTGGCGGTGACGTCCATGCCGTCCTGCCAGTAGCCGGCGACGTTCACGATGGAGTTGGAGATCCAGATCTCGTCGGAGGGCCGGTTGGTCATCTGGCCCGGGCTCGTGACCGCCGAGCCGGTGCCGAAGTAGGTCTCGCCGGCCAGGCTGGTGCCGAAACGAACGAGGCCCGCGTAGGCCGAAGCGGGGCCCTTCTGCTCGACGTCGTTCACGATGAGCGTGGAGCTGATCGAGGAGATCAGGTCGCGCTCGTCGATGTTGAACCAGTCGGCGGTGAGCGAGAAGCCCTTGATGGACTTCGGCGACCAGACGACGCCGGCGGACCAATTGCGCGACTGCGACGGGTTCAGGTTCGGGTTGGAACCGCTCTGCGAGCGGTACTGGCGGGAGCCGGAGGCCACGCCGAGGGAAGTGCCCGAGGTGTTGTAGCGGGTGATGTTGATCGACGAGGTGAAGCCCTGCGAGATCGGCCCGAAGAGGTCGAAGAGGGTCGGGGCGCTGAACGACTCCGAGTAGGTGCCGCGGATGGCCAGCTCATCGTTGAACGGCAGCCAGCGCAGGGAGACCTTCGGCACGGTCGGATCGGACGTCTTGCTGTAGATGTCCTTGCGGCCGGCGGCGGAGAGTTCCAGCACGTGGAAGCCGGGAGCGGTCCGGGAGCCGCCGAAGATCGGCACGCGCACCTCGGCGAAGAAACCGTCGGTGGTGGAGCGGGCGGAGAACGGCTGACGCGGCGTGGCCTGCAGCCACTGGCCGGTCTGGTCAAAGCGGTCGTTGACGAAGCTGAGGGACTCCCAGCGGGTCTCGGCGCCAACACCGAGCATGACGTCGCCGGCGGGCAGGCGGAAGAGGCTGCCGTTCACACGGAGGTCGAAGCTGTTGAGCTGGCTGTCGTAGTTGCGGAACTGGACGCCGAGCATGCTCTCGATGACGCCGGGATTCTGGCGGATCGCGAACGGGTTGTAGGCGCCCGAGTTCACGAGCTCCGTGTACTTCACGCCGTCGATGAGGTTCTTGTTGCGATAGGCGTGATCCGTGCGGTTGAAGTTGCCGCCGAGCTCGTAGTTCCAGCCGTTGGCGAGCTTGCCCTTGACGCCCACGACTCCGCGCATGCTGGTCGACTGATTGTCATAGATGCGGGGGAAGTTAACGAAACGATTGCGGGCGGTGACGGTGACGTTGAACGGATTGTTCGGATTGGTGGCCACCACGTTGCCGGAGACGGGCTGGGCGTTCAGCACCGACTCGGTCTCGTTGAGGGAGTAGATGAAGTCGCCGAAGATTGAAGTCGTCGGGCTCAGGCGGTGCTCCACGGCGGCGGTGAAACTGCGACGCTGGGCGTCGAGCAGCATCGTCGGATAGTTGGCCAAGTCGAAGAACTGGGCGACCTGATCCTGGGTCAGCGGACCCTGATAGATGCCCTGCGAAACGGCCTGGGCGGGCGTCAGGTCAAGGTTCTGCGGCGGAGCGTTGCGGCCGCCGGAAAGAAAGTAGAAGTCGGTCGTGCCGGCGAGATTGATGGATCCGGCAAAGGACGGCGTGCGGAACTGCCCCTTGGCGAAGTCGCGCTCGTACTGGATGAGCGGGTCGCTCTTCTTCCACTCGGTGGTGATGGTAAGGCTGGTGTTGCCGAAGCTCGCCCCGGCGACGCCGAAGTAGCTGCGGTTGGCCCACTTTCCATTATTGGGGCTCCATCCGTAGGTGCCGCCGATCTCCGTGCCGGCGTAGTTGGTCTTCAGGATGATGTTCACCACGCCCGAGACCGCATCCGATCCGTAGGTCGCGGAGGCGCCGTCCGAGAGAACCTCGATGCGCTCCACGGCTGAGATCGGGATGACGCTGACGTCGACGAAGCTGGCGCCTCCGCTGGCGAGCACCGGCGAAATGTTGGCCCGGCGACCGTTGATCAGGACGAGGGTCGCGCGGTTGCGCAGGGAGACCTGCGAGCCGCCGTTGGTGGAGCCCGAGGAGATGTTGCCGTTCTCGGAGCCGATGTTGTTCGACCCGTAGAAGGCCGGCTGGGACTTCTTGAGGACGTCGAGCAGGTCGGTACTCACACCGGTCTTCTCGATGTCGGGCGCGCTGATGACGGTCACGGGGATGGCAGGGGAGCCCGCCGCGATCGGGATCAGGGATCCGGTCACGACGAACTTCTCCATCTTCTGGACTTCGTTGGTGGAAACCGTGGGCTGGGCCGCGAAAGCGACGCCCGCACCAACGGCGGTGGCAAAGCCGAGTCGCGCGAACGCGAACACGGCGGATGTCTTGGGTTTGTTCATGGGTAGTTTGTGGTAGGCCAAACGAGTCCGCCTTTGGCGCGGCCGCGTTTTTGTAACCCGCTTATGAAGCTGGCTCTCAGCGCCAAGGCAAACGGGCAGTTGAGAAAGTTTCGGGGGGGGACCAACGTGGGCGGCTAACCCCACTTAAACCCATGCCAGAAAGCGCGCCTCTATTCCGTATCTTTCTCCTATTAGCCACTTTATCTATCTATTCGGCCGCAGCTTCCCCTACCCTTTCGGCACCCGTTCCTCCTACCATCGAGCAACTTTTCGGCCTGCCGGAGGTTCGCCAACCGCGGATTTCCCCCGATGGAACCAAGGTCGCCTTCCTTTTCCCCCACGAACGCAGGATGGCACTGGGGGTCTTCGAGCGCTCCACCGGACAGTCGCGGATGATCCTGCGCGGCGAGGACGAGAGCTTGGTATCGTTGTTCTGGAAGGGAGACGACCGCCTCGTCTTCCTCGCCGACGTCGCGGGAAACGAGTCTTTCTTCATCGGCTCCACCGACCTCAGCGGCCGCAACGTCCTGCGCCTCGCGGAATCGCAGCGCATCGAGGACAACCTCGTGGGCAACGTGGCCAACATCCTCGACGAGCTTCCCGGAGACCCCGCGCGCATCCTCGTGGCTGGCTACTTCGCGGAGAACATCGACAACGCCATGTTCCTCGGCGGCGCCGCCGTCGTCGCCCGCCTCAACGTCCTCAACCGCGCCCGCTCCCCGATCCTCGAGTTCAAGGAGAGCGATCGCAACGTGCTTCTCCTCGGCGACAACCGCGGGGCACTGAGGATCCGCGGCCGGCTGGTGGGGCGCGAGGTCATCTGGGAGCACCGGCCCGACGACGGCGCGACCTTTCGTGAAATCGCCCGCCACCCCTTCCACGGTTACCAGGAGGACTGGCAGCCCCTGGCGTTCGCGGCCGACAACCGTACCCTCTGGCTCATCTCACGGCAAAAGCACGACCGTGGCGCCCTCCACGCCTTCAACACCGCGACTGGCAAGCTCGGCGAGCTGCTGTTCACGCCGGCCGAAGGGGAACTTGAGGACACACTCATCACCTCGCCCGGCCGGACCACCCTGCTGGGTGTCGCCTACGAGACCGACCGCCGGAAATATCACTGGTTCGACGCCGACCGCGCCGCGCTGCAGGCCAAGCTGGAGAACACGTTCACCGGCGCCGACGTCCGCATCACCAGTGAATCGCGCGACCAATCGGTGAAGCTGATCTGGGTCGGTCACGACCGCGAGCCTGGCACCTACTTCCTGCTCGATGAAAAGGCGGGCTCGCTGACGCTCTTCAAACGCTCGCGAAACGTGGACCCCGCCCAGCTGCAGCCCCGCCGCCCCGTCAGCTACCGCGCGCGCGACGGTCTCACGATCCATGGTTACCTCACGCTGCCGGCGAACGCCGCCGGCCGCCGGGTGCCGCTGATCATCCATCCGCACGGCGGGCCCTTCGGCGTCCGCGATTCATGGGGTTTTGATGCCGACGCGCAGTTCCTCGCGTCCCGCGGCTATGCCGTGCTGCAGCCCAACTACCGCGGATCCGGCGGCTACGGGCGGGACTTCCTCAATCGCGGCCGCAGCCAATGGGGACGGGCGATGCAGGACGACCTCACCGACGGTGTGAAGTGGGCGATCGCGGAGGGGCTCGCCGACCCGGCCCGAATCGCGATCTACGGGGCGAGCTACGGAGGTTACGCCACGCTGGCGGGCCTAACGCTCACGCCGGAACTCTACCGCTGCGGCATAAATTACGTCGGAGCGTCGGACCTCGAGATCACGTTCAAGCACCGCGGAGAGGATGCCTACCGCCAGCCCGGCGAATTCAGCTACCGTGAGGAATGGGTCGGCCCCACGGAGGAATATCGTGCCGCCACGTCACCCTTGAACTTCGTCGAGCGCATCCGCGTGCCCTCACTCCACGCCTATGGGGAGAAGGATCCCCGCGTGAAGATCGACCACTGGACGCGCCTCGAAGCGCAGCTGAAGCGCCACGGCAAGGACTACGAATCGGTCTCGCAGCGGCGGCAGGGACACGGTTTCCGCGACGAGAAGGCCTCGGTGGGTTTCTACGGCCAGTTGGAGGACTTCCTCGCACGCAACCTCCTGCCCGAAGGCAAGGTGAAGATCGGCCAGGAAAGGGTCGTGGAACCCGCGGCGAACAAGCCGTGACGCGGGCCGCAGGACCGCGCCAGCGGCTCACTGCAGGCGCCGCACCGTGATCCACACGCCCTCGAAGCTCAGCCGCCAGTAACCGTTCTTCGACTGGTAAATCTCGACCTCGGCTCCCTCGCGCAAGGGCAGTTCGTTCGACTCGGTGCCGGCCTGTCGCCACACCTGCCCGTTGGCCAAGGGGAAATAGGTGCCGCCGCTCCACCCGCGGAACGGCCCCACGACCACCGCCGTGAAACGTTCCACCGCGTCGTCGGTCCGCCGGACCGGCGCGGCCGCCTTCGGCACCGGGGCCGCGGGTGCTATTTTTGACGAACGGGAAGCAGGCGGAGCATCCGCGATCGCCGCGGGCGCGGCGCCGACCGACCGGGCCGGAGCCGTCGAGATCGGCGAGGACTGCGTCGCCGTCGCCGCGGAACCCTGACGCGCGTAGGCCTCCACCGCCGAATCCAGAGCGGCGGCCTGCGCCGCGGTGAGACCGGCCAGGCCCAGCCGCGCGCGCTGTTCGGGACTGAGGGAACCGAGGAAACCCGCAGACGGCTCCGCCGCCCGGGCCGCAGCGGCGAACACGATCAGTAGAACGGAGGCGCGCATGCGGCGAACGTGCCGGCCGCCGCCGTCGCGGCGAGGGCGAAAAGAAAAGGCCCGCCGGCGAACCGGCGGGCCTTGGGCAAATCAGCGCGGGAGGCCGCGTCAGAACTTGCGCGTGACCGAGAGGTACACGAACCGGCCCTCGGAGCTGTACAGGAAGCCCGGATAGCCCGTGGAGTTGCCGCCGAAGCCGGCCGCGTACGGCGGATCGCGGTCGAACAGATTGCGGGCGCCGATCGCGACCTTGGTATCGTTCAGGAACGGCGCGAACCGGTTCTGGAAGCTGTACGACACGTTGAGGTCGTAGATCCAGGTCGGCGAAACGAAGAACTCGTTGCCGTCGAGGTCGAGGTCCCAGAAGCCGTCGGTGTAGGTCGTCGCCAGCGCGGTGCTGAAGCCCTTGTAGGACCAGTCGATCTGGGCGCGGCCCTTCTTGCGGAGGTAGCCATTGTCGGAACCGGTGCCCTCGGAGGTGGCCTGGTTCACGACCTGCACGAACGGACCGCCCTCGGTGGAGCGGATGCGGTAGTGCGAGTACATGCTCCACACCGTGGAGAACTCGACGCGGCCGAGGCGGTCGGTGCGCCAGACATAGTTGGCCGAGTAGTCGAAGCCGGCCACCTTGGTCTCACCGATGTTGAAGAACACCGAGTTCACCGTGCGGATGTCGCCGTTGGTGAAGAGCACGACGCTCTCGCCCGGCAGGAGGCCGCCCGGGGCGGCCGCGCCGGCGGGCGTGCGGCCGAAGAAGCGGTTGACGGTGTCCTGGTAGTTGTTGGTGACCGTGCCGCGACGGCCGGCCTGCCAGTAATCGACGCCGAGGGTGAGGCCCTTCAGGATGCGGCCCTGCGGGGACCAGACGAGGCCGGTGTTGAGATAGGTCGTCTTCTCCGGCTGCAGGCGGCGGTTGCCGGCGACGGTGACGTCCTGCTCAGGCTCGTTGAGCTTGGTGATCGGGTGCTGGATCGGGGTCAGGCCCGAGGTCGGCGTGGAATACAGCTCGTACAGCGACGGCTGGCGGAAGCCCTTCGACCAGCTGGCGCGCACGGTGAGGCTCTCGTCGATCGGCTGCCAGCGGACGCCCACCTTCGGGACCGTGGTCTTCTTGCGCTCGGTCATGAAGTTCTCGTGGCGGAGGGCGGCGTTGAGGCCGAGGTCGTGGAAACCCGGGGCCTTGCGGGCGACGGGGACGTTGAGCTCGGTGAACGCGCCCCAGACCTTGCGCTGGCCCTGGGTGATCGCGTTGGGGGAGCTGCCAATGAGGTCGCCGGTCGCGCCGTACGGATCAGGATACTGGGCGAGCTGCTCGGTGCGGTAGTCGGCGCCGAGGGCGAAGCCGACGGGGCCGGCGGGCAGGTCGGCGAGGCTGCCGTTGGAGATCACGGCGTTGACCGCGTTGAGCTTCGACTCGTTGAGGTCCTTCGTGTTGATCTTGGCCGCGCCGACGACCTTCTGGTTGTTCGGGATCGAGACCTGGTAGTATCCGAAAGGATTATACGGCTGGGTGGTGCCGAGGTAGTCGGCGCTGCCCGGCTGGAAGAAGGAATCGGCGGCGTTCATCAGCCGGTTGAAGCGCGCGGCGGAGACGAGGGTGTTCCGCGAGGTGTCGCGGATCGACGAGTGGGTGTAGCCCGCGTCGAAGTTCCACTTGCCGGCCACGTTCTCGCCCTTGATGCCAGCAGTGATGAGCAGCGCGTCGGTCTGGTTGCGGAAGATGCGGTTGCCGAACTCCGCGAGACGGGCGCGGGTGCCGCCGGTGATGTCCTGGTTGAAGGGATTGAACGGGTTGTAGGCACCCGCGGCGGCGACGCGCGTGCGGCCGTCGGGACCGGCCAGCGGGGTGGTGGTGCGGGCCGGGATGACCAGCTCGGTGCCGGAGCCGGAGAAGTTGCCGGTGGCGGAGGGGGCGAGCTGGTTCTCGGTGGCGGCGTTCTGGTAATTCAGGTCGACGTAGCCGCGGATGTTGTCGGTGCCGAGGATCTTGCGGTCGGCGTAGGCGAAGACGCCGCGGTTGTCGCGCTTCGGGTACGACATCGAGAACTCATTGAAGTTGAAGGTCGACGGACGGCCGGTGGCGAAGCGGTACTGACCCGCGGGCGTGGCGCCGTTGTTGGACGAGGACGCCGGGCTGGCCGCGAAGATGTTGGGGGCGGTGCCGGCGGGCAGCGCCGAGGCCGGAACTCCGGCGGCGAGGGCCACCGCGCGGGTGATCTGGAGATTCAGCGGGCTGGCGTTGGAGCTCAGGAACGGCGGGATGGCCGAGTAGGAGCGGTCCGAATTGAAGATCGCATTCTTGCGGGAGTAGTTGAAACCGACCATCGCGCTGGCGTTGGCCGTCTGCGCGCCGGTGATGATGGACGCGATGAATTCGCCGGAGTCCTTGTTGGTCGTGTTGCCGTAGTTCACCATGACCTGCGTGCCGTCGAGGCCGCGCTTCATCTTGATGTTCACCACGCCGGCGACGGCGTCGGCGCCGTAGATGGCGGACGCGCCGTCCTTCAGCACCTCGATCGAATCGACGGCGGCGAGCGGGATGGAATTGAGGTCGACGAAGGCGGTGGTGCCGCCGTTGCCCACCGGGTAGGACGCGACGCGGCGGCCGTTGATCAGGACGAGCGTCGCCTCGGCACCGAGGCCGCGCAGCGAGATCGAGGACGCCGCGGGCGTGAAGCCGGTGGCGTTGTTGGAAATCGGGACCGAACCGCCGTTGGAGACGGTGATCTTCTGGAGGAGCTCGGCCGTGTTCGTGAGACCGGACTGCTCGATGACCTTCTGGTCGATGCGGACGACCGGCGAGACGCCGGCGGAGAAGGCCGTCTCGGTCGTCGGGATGTACGAGCCGGTGACGACAAACTTCTCCATCTTCTGTACCGGCTGGTTGGCCGGAGCCGTCTGGGCGACGGCCGGACTACTGGCGACGGAGGCGATCACCGCGAGGGTGAACGCCGCCCGAAACTTCCGGGAACGGATGTTCATGACTTGGGTTTGTTTGGTGTGGTTTGGCCCCTGACCCAACCGAGCGGACAGCCCAGCCGAGGCAGAGGACCTGAAAGCGAAACAGTTCGCCGAGCGGAATGCTCCCCCAGAGTCGCCCTTCCGCTCCGTATTAGAAACCATAACCTCCCTGATAAGACACCGCATACTCAGAATCTCCGAGATTCATGGTGCCCGAGACAGGACTTGAACCTGCACGCCTTGCGGCAACGGCTTCTAAGACCGTCGTGTCTGCCATTCCACCACCCGGGCGGGAGCTCGCGCGAAGCTCAGGGCCGCCAAGGGAGTCGGCAAGCGCCGAGTTGCTGATACTCCTCAGCCCGCGACCCGCACCCCTAGCTGCTCACCCATCCGCGCGTAGGTCTCGCGGTGTTCTCGGCTCTGCGCGACCAAGTCCTCGTCGAAACGGATCGTCCCGCGCGCAAACAGCGTGATCACGCACGATCCACCGAAGGCAAACAGCCCCTTCTCCTCCCCTTTCGCGACCGCCCGTCCAGGCACGAAACTCTGGCGGATGCTCCCCACGTTGGTCGCCCCGACCTCGATCATCGCGACAGCCCCGAACGGTGAACCGTCGACCACCGTCACCTCGCGCTTGTTCTCGACGAGGTAACGGATCCGCCTCCGCAGCGCGATCGGGCTGACCGAGTAAAGCCAGCCGTCCACCCGGCGCGCTTCAACCGGAACACCTGCGACCGGAAAATGGAAACGGTGGTAATCCACCGGACACAGGCGCGAGATCACCATCGCCCCACCGGCAAACCGCGCCGCCAGCGCGGCGTCGGCCAGCAGTTCACCCACGGTGAACTTGGCCCCCTTCACGTAGAATCCGGCGGCCGCCTCCACGTCCGGAAACACGAGGTGACGACCGTCGGCCGGGAAGACCGCCACGTCATCCCCGCCGGCGATCGGACGCGCCCCGGGTTTGAGCGCCCGGTAGAAGAAGTCGTTGAACGTCTTGTAGTCGAAGGGCGACTTGGCGAACTCCTCCACGTCCAGGTTGTACTGCGTGATGAAGGGCAGGATGCGCAGCGCACTCGCCGGCTTGTTCATCCTCCGCCCGAACCACTGCGAGAAGATCGCGCGGCGCGCGAGCAACCACACGGAGAGCCGCCCCGCGGGATTACCGTAGGCGAAGCGCAGCCAACCTTCCCCGAAGACCTGCTCGGTCTCGATCCGGCCGGTGCGACGGTTCAGGAATTGGATGGGCTCAGCGCTCATGACGTCACCATCCGCGGCCCCGTCCGCCGCGCAAAGCAGAAATGACCCCGCTTGCCCGGAGGCGGCTGATGCGCACGGTGCACACATGGAAAACTTCACGTTCCACAACCCGACCCGACTCCACTTCGGCCGCGGCCAGATCGCGGCGCTCGACCGCGAGCTCCCCGCCGGGGCGCGCTGCCTCCTCCTCGCCGGCGCCGGCAGCATCAGGGCCAACGGGGTCCACGACCAAGTCCGCAAGGCGCTCGGCCAGCGCGTCGTCGTCGAGCACTGGGGCGTGGAGGCCAATCCCGACTTCGACACGCTCATGAAGGCCGTCGAGATCGTCCGCCGAGAGCGGCTCGACTGGATCCTGCCGATCGGCGGCGGCTCCGTCCTCGACGGCGCGAAGTTCGTCGCGGCCGCCGTGCCCTACGCCGGCGACCCGTGGGAAATCCTCACCACCTTCGCGGCCCACGTGAAGTCAGCCCTGCCGATCGGCGCGGTGCTCACCTTGCCCGCCACTGGCTCGGAGGCCAACGCGGCCGCCGTCATCAGCCGCCGCGCCCTCCGCGAGAAACTCGCCTTCATCCACCCGTCGGTCTTCCCGCGCTTCTCCATCCTCGACCCGGAGACGACCTTCTCGCTCCCGCCGCGCCAGGTCGCCAACGGCATCGGCGACGCTTTCTGCCACGTCATGGAACAGTACATGACCTACCCCGTGAGCGCCGCGGTCCAGGACCGGTTCGCCGAGGCGATCCTGCGCATCTTGGTCGAGGAGGGTCCCCGCACGCTCGCAAACCCGTCCGACTACGACGCGCGGGCCAACCTCGTCTGGGCCGCCACCTGGGCGCTCAACGGTGCGATCGGGGCCGGCGTACCGCAGGACTGGGCCACCCATATGATCGGGCATGAGCTCACCGCGCTGCACGACATCGACCACGCCCGCACCCTCGCGGTCATACTCCCAAGTCTGCTCACCGTGGAACGCGAAGCCAAGCGCGCCAAGCTGCTCCAATACGCCGCCCGCGTCTGGGACCTCCACGGCGGCGACGAGAACGCGCGCATCGAGGGGGCGATCGCCCGGACCCGCGCCTTCTACGAGTCGCTCGGTATCCGCACCCGCCTCTCCGACTATGGCGTGAAGGCCGAGACGGCCGCCGAGGTCGCCCGCCGCCTCAAGGCCCGCGGGATGGTTCAACTCGGCGAACGGGGTGCGATCACACCCGCCAAGGTCGAGGAGATCCTCCGCCTCGCGGCCTAGAGCCGGGGAAAGGCCTCAGGGCTGCACGTTGCCGTCGCGGTCGAGCCGGATGGGGTCGCCGCGCTTGAAGGAGCGGCCCTGAATCGTGCAATCGCGGGCCACCAGCGCACCGGCGAGGTTGCCGTTTTCGTGGAAGGAAATGGCTCCTTGGTCGTGCCCCGCGATCGCCTTGCCGATCGTGCGAAGCACTCCGCCCGCGGCCAGGCACGGCACACCTTGGATCTCCTCGTCGCGCGCCAACCACGCCAGCCGCAGGTGTCCGTTCGGGTAGAAACCCGTCGACCAATTGTTTCCTTTGCCGCGGCAAAGGCGGCCTTCGATGAGCGTGTCCCCGGGCAGCAGGCAGTTGCGCATGCGACCATTGCCGTCGAACACGACGGCGGTGCCCTTCGGCAACGGCCGGCCCGAGAGCACCGCGCCCGCGGCATCCAGGTGGCACTCCCGCAGGCGGCCATCCTCGAGAAAGGACACCCGAGTTCCGGCCGGCAGAAGGTTGCCCGCCACCTCGTGCTCCCGCGAGAGCACGGCCCGCCTCAGGCCGCCCCCGGGATGAAACTCCACCCTGCCCGCGCACGGCACTCCGTCGATCACCTCGGGCGCCGCGAGCCGGCGCTCCGCCTCACCCGCGGCCGTTGGAACGAGCGCGAACGCGACCGCGACAAAAAGCCGGATCGGGAACATCCGCCGCAGTCGCTTCATGCCCGAACCGTGCCCGAGATCGGCAGCCGCGACAAACCGGGAAGGGCATGAAGACCGAAAATCAGGCATTCCCTGCTCACGGATTCCGCTCGGCCGCCGACGGCCTCCTTGCGCCGCCTTTTCCGCGCCGAATCCCCGACGAGGCGGGACGCCTCGTCCACCCGCCTTCGCCAAGCCTACGGCGGGCGGGCCCGCGCACCCGGGGGACGACGATCACGCAGCGTCGCCTCGTTGCGCGCGCCCACTCCTACCCGTCGGCGCGGGCGCCAGCTCGTCGTCCTTCACGGTGAAGACGAGTTCGGCCCCCTCGGCGACTTCGCCACGGATCAGGGCGCGGGCGAGCCGCGTCTCCAGATGGCGCTGCAGGAACCGTTTCAGGGGACGCGCCCCGAACACCGGATCGTAGCCGCGCTCCGCCGCCCACGCCTTGGCCTTGGCGTCGAGCGTCACGGTCACGCGGCGGTCGGCCAGACGGCGGTTCAGGTCCGCCAGCAGCAGGTCGACGATCGCGCCGATCTCCTCGAGCGTGAGCGGCTTGAACAGGATGGTCTCGTCGATGCGGTTGAGGAACTCCGGCCGGAAGGCGCGCCGCACCTCGGTCATTACTCCCTCGCGCACGTGCTCGGGGATCACGTCACCCGTCACGCCCTCCAGCAGGTGGCGCGAACCAAGGTTGGACGTGAGGATGATGACGGTATTCTTGAAATCCACGGTGCGCCCCTGCGCGTCAGTGATGCGCCCGTCGTCGAGCACCTGCAGAAGCACGTTGAAGACGTCGGGATGGGCCTTCTCCACCTCGTCGAACAGCACCACGGCGTACGGCTTGCGGCGCACCGCCTCGGTGAGTTGCCCGCCTTCGTCATAGCCGACGTAGCCTGGAGGCGCGCCGATCAGCCGCGCGACGCTGTGTTTCTCCATGTACTCCGACATGTCGATCCGCACCATCGCGGCCTCGGCGTCGAAGAGCGTCTCCGCCAAGGTCTTCGCGAGCTCGGTCTTGCCTACGCCGGTGGGGCCGAGGAACAGGAAGCTGCCCACGGGCCGGCGCGGGTCCTTGATGCCGCTGCGCGCGCGCAGGATGGCCTCGGTGACGAGGTTCACCGCCTCGTCCTGGCCCACGACGCGGCGGTGCAGCGTCTCCTCCAGTCGGAGCAGCTTCTCCTTCTCACCCTCGACGAGCCGCGTCACGGGCACGCCGCTCCACTTGGCGACCACCTCGGCGATCTCCTCGTCGGAAACCTCCTCCTTCACGAGCCGGGCCCGGGCGCGGCCCTCCTGCTCGAGGCGCTTCAGTTCCGCCTCCATCTGCGGCAGGCGTCCGTGACGCAGCTCGGCCACGCGGTTCAGGTCGTAGGCGCGCTCGGCCTTATCCATCTCCAGCCGCGCGGCCTCGATCTCCTCGCGCAGCTTCCGCGTGCGGCCCACCGCGGCCTTCTCCCCCTCCCAGGCGAGCCGGATCGACTTCGCCCGCTCGCGCGCCTCGGCCAGCTCGCGCCGCAGCACTTCGAGGCGCCGCGCGCTCGCCTCGTCCTTCTCCTTGGCCAGCGCGGTCTCCTCGATCTCGAGCCGGAGCACGCGCCGGGTGAGCTCGTCGAGCTCCTGCGGCATGGAGTCCATCTCGGTGCGGATCATCGCGCACGCCTCGTCGACCAGGTCGATCGCCTTGTCGGGCAGGAAGCGGTCGCTGATGTAGCGGTGGGAAAGCGTCACGGCGCTGACCAGCGCGTTGTCCTGAATCCGGACGCCGTGGTGCAGCTCGAAGCGCTCGCGGAGGCCACGGAGGATGGAGATCGCGTCCTCCACCGAGGGCGGATCGACGGGAACAGGCTGGAAGCGCCGCTCGAGCGCGGCGTCCTTTTCCACGTGCTTGCGGTACTCGTCGAGCGTGGTCGCACCGATGCAATGCAGTTCGCCCCGCGCGAGCATCGGCTTGAGCAGGTTGCCGGCGTCCATCGCGCCGTCGGTCTTGCCGGCGCCGACGATCAGGTGGAGCTCGTCGATGAAGAGCACGATGCGCCCCTCCGCCTGCCGCACCTCGGCGAGCACGGCCTTGAGGCGTTCCTCGAATTCGCCGCGGTACTTCGCGCCCGCCACCAGCGCGCCCATGTCGAGCGAGAAGATCGTCTTGTCCTTCAGGCCCTCAGGCACGTCACCGCGCAGGATGCGCTGCGCCAGCCCCTCGACGATCGCAGTCTTGCCGACGCCCGGCTCGCCGATGAGCACGGGGTTGTTCTTCGT
>JBBAVH010000026.1:0-69902 GCA_040397825.1 Opitutaceae bacterium | reverse complement strand
CTCACGGCGAAACCGCGCTCGAGACGTGCTGGACCCGCAACCGCGGTTCAACGCGGACGACATGCCTCTCTCCTACCCCATCATCGCTCCGTTTTTTGCGTCTCTTGCGCCTCTTGGTGGCCGTTCAAATTAGCGGCAAAGAGGCGCAAGACGCGCATGGGGGCCGGTGCTCAAGCAAATCACCCAACGCGACGACCTCAGGATTTGGAGCCTCACGGCGAAACCGCGCTCGAGACGTGCTGGACCCGCAACCGCGGTTCACCGCGTACGACGTGCGTCGCCTACCCCATCATCGCTCCGCTTTTTTGCGTCTCTTGCGCCTTTTGGCGGTCATTCAGATTGGCGGCGAAGAGGCGCAAAACGCGCATGGGGGCCAGTGCTCAAGCGAATCGCCCAACGCGACGACCCCAGGATTTGGAGCCTCACGGCGAAACCGCGCTCGAGACGTGCCGAACCCGCAACCGCGGTTCAACGCGGACGACATGCCTCTCTCCTACCCCATCATCGCTCCGTTTTTTTGCGTCTCTTGCGCCTTTTGGCGGCCATTCAGATTGGCCGCGAAAATCCCTCCCGCGGTTGTTGCGCCGGGAATCAACCGACCGGGTGAAACACACTCAGCGCAACGCCTGGAGCGCGAGTTCGCGGCAGCCCTTGAGGTCGGTCTTACCCGTGCCGAGCATGGGGATCTTCTCCACCCGCAGGATAATCTTGGGCACCCAGAGGTTGGGCACTCCCTTGGCCACCAGGCGAGCGCGCAAGTCCTCCAGCGCGACGTCGCGCGTGGTGAGCAGAACGAGCGCTTCGCCCTTCGCGAGGTCGGGCACGCCGGCAACGAAGACCAGTGGCGTATCCCCGTGTTCCCAGCCCATGGCCGACTCGACCGCCTGCTCGACGGTACCGTGCGGCACCATCTCGCCGCCGATCTTGGAGAACCGCGAGAGGCGACCTTCAATGTAGAGGAAGCCGTCGTCGTCGAACCGCCCAAGGTCGCCGGTGACGAACCAGCCGTCCTGGAAGGCCGCCGCCGTCTTCACCGGATCGTCGAGGTACCCACCGAAGACATTGGCTCCCTTCAGCAGAAGGATACCGGTCGCTTGGAGCGGCAGCTCCGCCCGGGTCTCCGGATCGATGATGCGGGCCGTCATGCCCGGCATCAGGCGACCGACCGAGCCGGCCCGTTTGCCCGGCTGGTGCTCGTTGGTCGAGAAGACCATCGGGGGATCGGGCTGGTTGATGTTGGCGACCGGAGTGGTCTCGGTGAGCCCGTAGCCCTGCAGGATCTCGATATGGAAATTCTCCATGAATCCCCGGTGGAGATCCTCCGGCAGCCGCTCGGCCCCCGTGACCACGAGGTCCAACGAGCGCAGCTCCGCCGGCTTCGCCTTCTTCATGACCGGCCGGATGAAGGTCGGCGCGCCCAGCATGACGGTCACACTCTCGGCCGCGATGGCGTCGATGATACGCCGGGTGTCCAGCGGGCTCGGCACCGTGACGACGGAGCACCCGCGCATCATCGGGTACCAGAGCGTGGCGAGGAAACCGAAGCTGTGGAAGATGGGCAGGCAGCCGAGCAACGTGCACGTCTCGGGCATGACGGAGAGCGACGAGACCTGCGTGCAATTGGCGAGGATGTTGCGGTGCGTGAGCACGACGCCCTTCGGCTCGCCGGAGCTGCCGCTGGTGAACAGCAGGCCCGCCTCCTCGTTGTCGCCGGTCAACGGCAGGCCGAGCAGGCCGGCGCACCACTGGTTGGGAAGAAACCACGCGGCCAGCATCCACGGCAGCATGCCCCGCTTGCCGCCGGCGGCCTCGATCTCGGACTTCAGGTCGAGCGTGCGCTCGGGCCAGGGGAAGTTCGGCACCTTCTCCCGCATGACGTTCGCGGAGATTACCGTGCTGATCCCACCGATCCGCATGCTCGCCTCCAGCGCGGTGCGGCCGACGGTGAAGTTGAGGTTCACCGGCACCTTGCCGGCAGCGACGACCGCGAGGTTGGCGATGAATCCCCCGATGCCGGGGGGAAGCACGATGCCCACACGCCTTTCCGGGACGGTGGCGCGGAGGCGGCGGCTCAGGAGGGCCGCGGCCGCGTAGAGCTGGCCGCACGTGAGCTGGCGCCGGTCGGCCGTGCGATCGATCACCGCGATTCGACGGGGATGCCGGGTGAGCATCCGCACGCATTCGCGGCCGAGGTGACGGCGCAGCGCGGGCCGCTCGTGGAAGGCGCGCTCCCCGAGGTCGAGCAGTTCGCGGCGCGCCCATTCCACCGTCGCCTGCTCCGCCGGCACCGGCCGGCCGAAGGCGATGAACACGTCGGTCGGAAGCAGGCGTGGTGATTTCCAGAGGTACTTGTTTCCCGCGAACGAGAACACCGAGCCCCACACCCCGTCGATCGAGGCGGCCAGCACCGGGGCGCCCGCCTGCCGCGCGATCATCTCGAAGCCCCGCTGCAGCTGCATCAGCTGGCCGGTGCGGGAGATGTGCCCCTCGGGACAAAGGCAGACGACCTCGCCCGCCTTGAGGGCCGCCGCGGCGGCACGCAGGCCCTCGCGTGGCTGCTGGGCCGAAATTCCGATGCATCCCGAGATCTCGAAGCACCAGTTCAAGAACGGGGTGCGGCGCAGGCCATGGTAGGCGACGAAACGGATCGGCCGGGGACAGGCCAGCTGCAGCACCACCACATCGATGTAGGAGATGTGGTTGGAGAGGAGGAGGACTCCACCCTCGCGCGGAAAGTGCTCCGTGCCGCTCGAACGAACCCGGTAGAGCAGGCGCGCGACGAAACTGGCGACCAATTCTAGGTGGAGCGGAATCCGGGAACGCCGCCGCAGGAACGGGAGGGGCATGGATTACGCAGACTGTTTCCAGTCCCGCCGCAAACGTTCAAAGCATTTCTTGCCCGGCGGGACCCCGTCCCGCGGGGACCAATCCTCGCCGCAGATCAGAGGCGAGCGCGGCAAAACCCGGGAAATCATGCTCCAGCCTCCGGGTGTCGGCACGATGACGCTCGGCCTCCGCCACCGCCCGCTCTGTCTCCTGCGGCAGGCTCGGGCGGTCCGTGCCGTACACCCGCAGCTTGAGTTCCGCGCGCGAGTAGGGGGTTCGGCCGGCCTCGCGGCCTTCCTGCCAGGCCGCCTCCGTGACGGAATCGTCCCGACCGCACAGGTACCAGGCTTCGATCGCCGGCACCGCCACCCCGACCGCGCGCACCACGCGCTCGCGGCCCTGCGCCGGCGGAAAGCGCTTCGTCGTCTGCCGGTAGACCGCCCGGAGCTGGCACATCCGGCACTGCGGGTGGAAATACCCCGGGCGGTCATGCTCGGCCGCGTGCACCACCGAGTCATCCGCGTCCACGACGACCACTAGCGCATCCGCGTCGGTGTTGAAATGCAGGTGTCGCAGCACCGCCGGCATCACCTGGGCCACGTTGGGCCAGCCCCGCGCCCGGAAACCGGGAGCGACGAACGTCACCGGCCGCCTCAGCACCGCCGCGACCAGCACCCGGAGCGCCGCCTCATCCGCGGGCGACTCGCTCAGCAGGGCGACCTTCATCGCTCCTCGGGGATGCCCCCCAGGACGCCGCTGAACCACATGTCGCCCAGGGATCCTTCCCGCAGCAGCTCCGGCAGGTCGGGACGGTCCGACAAGCGCTCGAACCGCGCCGCCCTCCCCGCCTTCTGCGAGATGATGACCTCCTCCGGATGATCACGGAAAAGGTCGATGAAGTAGGGTGAATGCGAGGTCGTGAGCACCTGCACCGGGACACGACCGCTCCCGGCCACCGGAAACGACAGTCGGTACAGCACGTCGCGCACCTCGCGCAGCATCCGCGGGTGGATGCCGCGGTCGATCTCCTCGATGCAGAGGAGCCGCGGCGGCCGCGGGTCGAAGGCCAGCGCCAGCAGGCCGAGCAGGTAAAGCGTGCCCTGCGAAAGCTCGGCCGCGGGCAGCACGTCGCCTTCCGCCAATTCGAGCGCGAACTCCACCTTGTCTCCCGGCACGTCGTCCACGCGCAGCGCCCGGAACTCGGGCATGAGCCGCAACACCTCCGCCGTGAGCGCCGCGAAGGACGCCGGATGCTCCATCCGCAGATGGGACAGGAAAGCCGCGAGGTTTCCGCCGTCCGAAGCCAGCTCCGCGCCGTCGTCGCGGCGACCCGCCCCGGCCAGCGCATCGTGGTCCAGCACGTACGCGCGCAGCGTGGCGAGTTCACCGCGCAGCGCATCCCAGCCCGGTGCACCCGGCGGTTCGATCCGCAGCGTGTCGCACACGAGGTCGGATTCGCACCCGAGCTTCACCCGCACGTCCGCGAAGGGGGCATCGAAACGGAACTCGATCTCCGGCCCCGCCATCTCGCGTCCGAAGGGGACCTCGCTCACCGGCAGCGCCGCCAGCGTCCGCAGCCGCTGGATCGCCTCGATCAGGCTCGTTTTCCCGCTGCCGTTCGGGCCGATGACGAGGTTGAAGGGCGCCAGCGCCACCTGCGTCGCGCGCAGGGCCTTGAAGCGGTGGAAGGCGATGGACGCGATCACGGGAAAAACTTGAGGCCGGGCCCACGCCGAGGCAACGCCGCGCGCTATTTCGGCGTACCGATGATCCGGTTGAGCAGATCCCCAGCCTTGTCGGCCACGCCGGATTTTTCCGCCACCAATGCCGTGAGGCGCGCCGTCAATTCCCCGCAATCCGGACGCGCCGGCGTGCCCGCCACCCGCAGCGGCAGCCGGCATGTGGCGTAGCCAAGTTCATCGACCGCCGGGTCGAGGACGCCGAGGTGGCGCAGGAGGTCGCCTTGGCGGCCCCGCGCGCGCAGCGAGAACTCCAGCGCCAGGGAGTCGCCGAGCAGGCCGTCCGCACCGCGGCGCAGCACGGTGCCGGCGCCGGCCAGCCGCAGTTCCGGCGCGATCAGCGTGAACTCGCGGAGCGAGAGGTTGCGCGCCGCGTCCCGCGTCATGACGAGGCTCAGCTGGTCGAAGGGGATCGTGCTGATGCCGGCGGCGAACTCCGCCACGGCCTGAGCGCGCCCAGCGATCGCCGGCGGCTCACGTCGTCCGGTCAAGCTGCCCAGCGCGCTTCCCGCCGCGGCGATCATGCCCGCCACCCGACCTCCACCTCCGGTGCCCGCAGCCACCTTGACCGGCAGGCCGCGGAACACGCCGCCCCGGCTGCTGAGCAACACCTCACCGGCGACGGCGTTCGCCAGCCCACCCAGGCTCGCCGCCCGGCCGCGCAGGCGGCTGCTCACCGTGAAATTGCCTTCAAGCGTCGCCGGACTGCCGTTGGATGCCACCCGGAACCAAGGCCCCGGGTCGAACTCACGGACCTCCACCTGCACCTCCGCGGCGAAGGGATCGGGACGACCCACGTCGAAGGCCAGCGCACCCGACAAGGTCGCCCGGCCGTGTTCGCCGACGGAGCCGCGCAGCCCTTCCATCCGCACCTTGCCGCCGTCGAGTTCCAACCGGCCCTTGACGTCCCGGGCCCGCACCGTCGCGCCGTAGACCACCTCGGCGAGTTCGATCTCGATCCGGCCCTCCCAATTCGTCCAGGGCGGAGCGGGAACCGCCGCGGCACTCGGGCGCGGGGAGCTTGCCTCGCCGCCGGCACCCAGAGCGGAGACGAGCGTGCCCAACGCCTCACCGTCCGCCACCTGCAGCGAGCTTCCCGTGATCCGCGCGTCGACGCGACCACCGGAGCCTCCGGCGCGCGGGGTGAATTCGCCCGCCAGCAAGACGTCCGACGCTCGCTCTCCCATGCGCATGCGCACGGGCGCCCCGAAGCGGACCCGCCCCGCGGCGTCGACCTCGGCCCGCATTTCGACGGAGAGCGACGGCAACCCGCCTCCCGCCGGCGTGCTGCGCAAGTTCTCCACGCGCACGTCGGCTTGGAACTGGCGCACACTGCCGATCGTGGCCCCGAACTTCACCGCCGCCTCCCCGCCCGCGATCCGCAGCCGACCCGCCGCCGCGGGTTGCCGCACGACCTGCGCGAGGTTGAGCCGCAGCGCACCCTCGACCTTGAGGGGTTGATCCGCTCCCGCGAGCCGCCCGATCCGGGCGTCCAGCATCGCCACTTCCTGCGCGCCCGCCCGAACGCTCAATCGTTCCACCGTGCCCTGCCAGCCGCCCGCCAAGGTCGAGGCCGAACCAGCGACCGCCACTTCCACGCCGTGGATCCAACGTTCACCCCCGCGACCGATCGAAAGGCCGCCCGCACTGACCTCACCCGCCGTCCGGAGCGCGAGTCCTCCGCCCGCGGCCACGGCGACGATCTCGCCCGTCCAATCGCCACCGTCGATCACCAGGTCGCCGGCCCAAGGCGCCAGCCAGCCGGTCGGGACGCCCTCCAGCCGCACCCGCGCGAGTTCGGCCGCCGGATCCGACGGCGACCACGCGCGGCGCGACGGATCGAGCGTGAAGGCCTGCTTCACCTCCACGCCCAGCACGGGACGTTCACCTGAGAGACGCGCGGACAACCGGCCCACGCTCACCGTTCCGGCCCGCCAGCCCGCTTCAAAATCCGCGTTCAGCGCCAACCGGCCGAGCGCCTTTAGCTCCGGACGCAGGACCTCGAGACTAGCCAAGTCGAGCGTGAGCTTACCCTCCACGCGAGGCGCCTTCGCCTCCGGATCGACCTCGAGCCCACCAGCTCCGCGGGCCTGAAACACCGGTAGTGTGACCCCGAGTACGAGCGGGGCGAGGTCCGCCGAGTTCAAGTCGAGCTTCCACGCGCCCCGCAAGCGGTCGGCCCCGGGCTTCAGTTCCCCCGTGACCTCCAGCACCGCGTGTCGCGGCGTGGCGAGCGCCAACCGGAAATCCTCGCCCTGCGCCGAACGCCGCAGGAGCGCCTCGGCCGCAAGCGAGGCGCCCTTCGGGTACGGCTCCCCGCGGGCCGTGGAATCGAGCCGCAGGTGCACATTTGAAAACGCACGCGGGCCCTCCATGCGGCCGCGCACTTCACCCTTCGTCGCGAAAGAACCGACGCGGGGGTCCCCGCTGTCCCACTCGGCGGACAATTCCAGCCTTCCCTCGCGGCCGGCCGAGAACCCTCCTCCGCGAACGGAAAACACCGCGGGGACCTTGCGGCCGGGCAGATGGAAGCGCCCCGCGACGTCGATGCCATCGACAGCCATGTCGACCGGCAGCCGCACGCGGCCCAGCACGCCCGCCAGCAAGTCGGCGACGGGGCGGCCCCCGGGTCCATCGGCGGAGGCGGCGCCAGGCGCCGACTGCGGAGTATCGCCCAACCTCACCTCCAGGCCGCGGGCGCGCAGCAGGCGAAGATCGATCGCCCGGCTGAAAAGCAGACCCAGCAGGTCGACCTCCGCCTCAACCTCGGGCACGCGGATCTCCAACGAACCGCGCGACCACCGGGCACCCTGCACGCGCACGCCACCGGGCGCGACGCTGATCCGCTCGAGGGAGCCTCCCCACTCCGGATGCGCCGCAAGCACGCGACGCGCGACCCAAGTCTGGACCGGGGAAAGGAGGGCCAGCAAAACGGTGAGCAGCAGCGCGACGAGCAGTCCCCCGAGGAAAAGGAACAGACGGCGGGGCGGGCGCATGGCGGAGACGGTCGACATCGGCTTGGCGGCCTTGTTTCCGAAAATATGCGCGCCGCCGCGCGGGCGGGCAAGCACCCCGAGAACACTTGCCCCGCCGGACCAAACGCGGCGCACTCGCCTCACCCCGATGCGCACGCTGTTCACGTTCCTCGGCCTCGCCCTCTCCAGTTGCGCGCTTACCGCCGCCGAGACTCCGGTCCTGCGGGTGATGACCTACAACATCCACCACGGCGAGGGTCTGGACCAGCGGCTCGACCTTGAGAGGATCGCCAAGCTCATCACCGATGCCCGCGCGGATCTCGTAGGATTGCAGGAGGTCGACCGCGGTGTCGCCCGGACCCAGCGGCGTGACCTCCCGGCGGAGCTCGCCCGCCTTACCGGGATGACCGTGACCTTCGAGAGCAACCTCGCCCATCAGGGCGGCGAATACGGCAACGCCGTCCTTTCGCGTTTCCCCGTGAGGACTTCCCGCAACACCCATTACCGCGCACCGCGGCCGGGCGAGCAGCGCGGCTTCCAGGAGGTGACCGTCGTCGCCCACGGGCGCGAGCTGGTGCTCATCAACACCCACCTCGACTTCCGCGCGGGCGACGAGGAGCGGCTGGCGAGCGTCGCCGAACTGCGCGGGGCCGTTGCGAGGGCCGGAGACAGGCCGGTCATCATGGTCGGCGACTTCAACGCGGTGCCCACGAGCGCGCCGATCCGGGAGGTGGCGACCCTTCTCCGCGACGCCTGGGAGGCGGTGGGCGCGGGTCCCGGCTACACGATTCCCGTGCGGAAGCCCGCCCGCCGCATCGACTACGTGTGGTACTCACCCGGGGTCCTCGAACCCGTGACCGCCTCCGTGCCCTCCAGTGAGGCCTCCGACCACCTGCCGGTCGTGGTCGAGTTCCGGTTGAAGTGAAGATCGGGGGATCCGCGCCCGGCGGACCACCTCATCCTTGCCGCCTGCGCTCCGCCTCCGCGAGGCGCGTGATGTAGCCCGTGAACTCCGGGTCCTCGCCCTGCAGCAGTCCCGGCAGGGCGTCCCGGAACTCGGAGCGACGCACCCACTCGCGCATGTAGTCCTCCCACGATTGCCACATGCGCCGCGCCTGCTTGCCCATCCGCTCCTCGTAAACGAGCAGGTAGGCGCGCTCGAAGAGCGACACCAGGATGCCGAAGATCGCGAGGCGTCGCTCCTTCTGCTCCTCCGTGAGGTCGTGCGGCACGCCGTCGAACCGCAGGAGGTGCAGGTCGGAGTTGTCGAGCACCAGCTTCAGGAACTCCCGGTACTCGTCCGACAACCGCTGGAAGATCTCCTCCTCCTCGCTCTGCCTTTCCCGGCGCTGCTCGAAGATGAACACCGCGATCGCGAAAGGCAGGCCGATCACCGTCACCATGTAGCTCAGCATCTCCCAGGTCTCGCGCATGTCCATGGCTTCAACCTGGACGATCGCCGCGGGGAACGCGAGCCGCGGGGAAACGGGCGCTTGCGCAACCTCCGCCGGCCGCGAAGCCTCCCGCCCCGACCGGCTCTCGGCCGGCTTGCCCCATGAACCCGTCCCCCCGTGTCCGCCTCGTTGCAATGGCGTTGGCCGCCCTCGCCGGCCTTGCCTCCGCCGCCCTCGCCGCCACCGGCTCGCTCGCCGGGCGCGTCTCGTACGCCGTGAGCGGCGAGTACCTCGAACTCGCCCGCGTCACCCTCGAAGGCACGGGACGCGAGGTGTTCACCGACTCCGCGGGCGGGTACGCGTTCACCGACGTCCCCGCCGGGGAGACACGCGTGAGCGTCTTCTACACAGGACTGCCGCCGGAATCCGCCACCGTCGTGATCGTCGCGGGCCAGGCCGCCCGCCGCGACTTCACGCTCGCGGGTGATGGCCCGCGACCCGCCGCCAACGCCACGGTGAAGCTCGACCGCTTCGTCGTCGCCACGTCGCGGGAGATGGACGGCGCGGCGATCGCGATCAACGACCAGCGCTTCGCGCCCGACATGCGGAAGGTGCTCGCCGCCGACGAATTCGGCACCACCGCCGACGGCTCGGTGGGCGAGCTGCTCAAGTCGGTTCCCGGCGTGCAGATCGCCTGGGTCGGCGGCGAGGCGATGAACGTCCAGCTGAACGGCGTGCCTGCCGACTACACGCCCGTCACGATCAACGGCTTCGAGCAGGCCAGCGCTCAGGCCAACACCGCCCGCAACATCCAGATGACGAACGTGGCGACGAACAACCTCTCACGCATCGAGGTGCGGTTCTCGCCCACCCCCGAATCGCCCGGCAACGCGCTCGCCGGCACGATCAACATGGTGGTGCGTTCCGCCTTCGAGCGCGCCCGCCCCGCGCTCAACGTCAGCACCTACCTGCTCATGCGGGACGACGACCGGAGCCTCGGCGCCTCGCCCGGTCCCGGCCGCGGCCTCGTGCGGAAGGTGCAGCCGGGCTTTGAGTTCTCCTACGTGCGTCCCGTCAACGAGCGCTTCGGCTTCACCCTCTCCGGCGGTGGCTCGACCCAATACCAGCCTTCGACGTTCATCCAGACGACGTGGCGCGGCGCCGCCGCCGCCACCAACGGCGGCACCTTGCCCAACACCACGCCCGACCAGCCTTACCTCACCGATTTCCTCGTGCGCGACTTCCCGCGCCTCACCAAGCGCAAGTCCGCCGGCGCCACCCTCGACTGGAAGCTCAGCCGCGCGGACCGCGTTTCGTTCTCCGTCCAGACCACCGCCTTCAACGGCGACTACAGCAGCCGCGACCTCACCTACTCCATCACCCGCGTCCTGCCCGGAAGTTTCGGACCCAACTTCACCCGCGGCGCCGCCGGCTCCGGCACGCTCAGCCAGGCCAACGCCGACCGCGACCAGGACTCGCGTAACCTCAGCCTGAGCTTCATCCACCGCCACGCGGGCCCGGTCTGGAAGACGGAACTTGGTCTCGGTGATTCGCGCGCCCGCAGCGTCTCGAGCAATTACTCCCGCGGCTACTTCGGCGGCATGACCGTGCAGCGCACCGGCGTGACGGTGGCGTTCGAGGACATCGGCTTCGAGCAGCCGGGCCGCATCCTCGTCACCGATGGCGCGACGGGCGCGCCCATCGACCCGCACGCCCTCGCCAGTTACTCGATCGTCAGCGGCTCGGGCAACGCGATCCACGGCCGCGGCTTCGACGACGTCACCCGCGACGGCAAGCGCAGCGCCTACGCGTTCGCCTCGCGCGATTTCACGCGGGTCGTGCCGCTCACCGTGAAGGTCGGCCTCGACCTCCGCCAGAACTGGCGCGACCGCATCGGCGGCTCGATGATCCAGACGTTCGTCGGCGCCGACGGCCGCGCGGGCACGGCCGACGACAACGCGGCGCAGATCCTCGACGAGGTCTTTTCCCGCCGGCCGGGCGTGTTCGGCTTCCCCTCCACGCAGCGGGCCTCCAACGCCAAGCTGCTCGACCTGCTCGCGACGCGCCCGGCCTGGTTCACCTCCAACGAGAACAACCACTACCGTTCCACCCTCGGCCTCTCGAAGTTCGCGCGGGAAACCACGTCTTCGGCGTACCTCCGCGCCGACGCCACGCTCTTCCAAAATCGCCTGAAACTCGTCGGCGGGCTGCGCGCCGAGCAGACCAACATCGACGCCGAGGGCCCGCTCGAGGACCTCACCCGCAATTACCAACGCGACGCCTCCGGCCGCGTCCTGCGCGGAGCCAACGGCCAGCCCCTCCAGCAACCCGGCACCGCCCTCGAAATCTCCCGGCGCACCTACCTCGAGCGCGGCTCCCGCGTGAGCAAGGAGTACCTGCGCTGGTTCCCCAGCCTCAACGCCAGCTGGAACCTGCGCGCCAACACCCTCCTGCGCGCCGCCTACTACCACAGCGTGGGACGCCCCAACTACAACCAGTACGCCGGGGGCGTCACGTTGCCCGACCCCGACTCCGCGCCCTCTCCCTCGAACCGCATCGTCGTCAGCAACACCGCCATCAAGGTCTGGGGCGCCCGCACCGGGAAGGTCGCGCTGGAGCATTACTTCGACGGGATCGGGTTGGTCTCCGTCGGCGCGTTCCGGCGGCAATTCGAGAACTTCTTCGGCAGCACGACCTTTCCCGCGACGCCGGAGTTCCTTGAGGTCCACGGTATCCCCGCGGCCGAATACGGGCGGTTCGACGTCGCCACGCAGTACAACCTCCCCGCGGTCGTCCACATCCAGGGCGTCGATTTCCAGTACCGGCAATCCCTCACGTTCCTGCCCGCCTGGGCCCGCGGCCTGCAGGTCATCGCCAGCGGCGCGACCCAGCGCATCTCCGGCGCCGAGGCCGACAATTTCTCGGGGCTCATCCCGCGCACCGCCAGCGCGGGCCTCGTGCTCACCCGGCCACGCTTCAACGTCCGCGCCACCTGGACGATGCAGAGCGAGCGCAAGCTGGCCCAGATCACCGGCCTCAGCGTCGGCCCCGGCACGTTCACCTACGCCACCCCGCGGCGGATCATCGACCTCAACGCCGAGTTCAACGCCACCCGCCGCCTCAGCGTGTTCGCCAACCTGCGCAACCTGGGCGACGAGTCGGAGGACTTCGAACGCCGCGGCCCCCAGACGCCCGACCGCGCGCGCTTCCGCCAGAGCGACCGCTACGGCTCGCTCTGGATCATCGGCCTGCGTGGCAACTTCTGAGCCCGACGCCCCGTAAACCATGTCCTTCCTCCGCCGAACCCTTTCTCTGCCCTCCCTCGCGGCCGCCCAGCTTTTTGCGGCGCCCGCACTGCCTCCGCTCGAGGAGGCCGTCACGGCCATGCGCGACGTCTGGGGCGAGGCCGCCCTCGCGCAGCCCAACGGTCCGAGCTACGAGTTCCTCGCCCCGCTGCTGCCGCCGCCGCGCTACGTCCACGCTGATTTCCGCCACTACCCGATCATCCTCTGCCCGCCGGGCGAGATCCCGAACGCCCCGGTCGAGTTCCGCCGCGGCGCCGATCCCGGCGCGCGTCCCAAGGCCCGCCTGATCTCCGACGGCAGCGGGCTCAACCTCCGCGGCGGCAGCCGCAGCTGGAATGACGTCGGTGTGCCGGTGCGCTTCCGCGTCGGTCCGGACGAGTTCGCCTTCGGCGGACTGCGCGACCGCGTGACCGAGCCCGTGCTGGCCGACGGATGGCTGCCCATCCCGGAAATCCGCTACGCGCACCGCTCGCCGGTGCAGTCGGAGGGCATGGTGCCGCTCGCCCCCTCGGGCCGGAAACCACCGCCGGAAATCTACCGGCTCGAGGCGTTCGCGGCCACCGCGCCGGCGTTGGCGGCAAATTGCGTGGTGTTCGTGAAGCTCGACCTTGCCCAGGGCACCAACGGCTTCCTGAGCGTCGAGGTCGATGCTCCGTCGCAGCGCTTCGAAGGCGGCCGGCTGCTCGACGCCGAGGGCCGCGTGATCGCGGTGTTCGACTCCTCGTGGAAGCGCGAGCGCGGCCGGATGGTGGCGCGCATCCGCGAGGGCGGCGCCGCCACGCTCGCCGTGCCCACGATCCCGTTGCCGAAGGAGGCCACCCTGGCGGTCAGCCCCGCCGACTACGCCCGCGAGCGCTCCGCCTGCGTGGAGACATGGCGCGGATTGGTCGGCCGCGCCGCGCAGGTCGAAGTGCCGGAACCGCGCATCAACCACGCCTGGCGCAACGCCCTCGTGCAGAACTTCCAGCTGATCAACCACGGCCAGCTGCGCTACAGCACCGGCAACCAGTACGACCAGCTCTACTCGGCCGAGGGCAGCGACGCCGTCATGGCCCTGCTCTCGTGGGGCTACGCGGCCGAGGCCCGCCGGCTGATGGAGCCGCTGTTCGACTTCTCGCGGCGGAACCTCGAGCTGCACCAGGCGTCGTTCAAGCTCGGCAACCTCACCCGCTACGTCTGGCAGACGCGCGACACGGCCGCCATCGCCCAACTCAGGCCGCGCTGGGAAAAGGAAATCACGCGCTTCCTCGAGGGCCGCACCGGACCCGGCGGGCTCTTCCCGAAGGAGCAATACTGCGGCGACATCCATACGCCCGTGCAGAGCCTCAACGTGAATTCCAAGGCCTGGCGCTCGATGCACGAGCTCGGCGCCCTGATGACGGAGTTCGGCGATCCCGACCTCGGCCGCCGCTACTCCGCCGAGGCCGCCGCCTTCCGTCCCGTCGTCCTCGGCGCCATCGAGCGCGTGACCTCCCGCACCACCGAGCCGCCCTTCGTGCCCATCGCCCTCGACGGCGGCGAACCGGTCCACAGCCCGATCCTCCACTACCGCATCGGTTCCTACTGGAACATCATCATCGGCTACACGATCGGCAGCGGGATCTTCCCCGCGGGCAGCGCCGCGGAGAACTGGATCCCTCACTACCAGGAGCGCCACGGCGGCATCTTCCTCGGGATGGTCCGCTCCGGCGGCGACACGTTCAATTTCTGGACCGGTCCCGAGCGCGTGAACCCGCTCTACGGCACGCGCTACACGCTCGACGCCCTCCGGCGCGACGAGCCCGAGCGCGCGTTGCTCAGCCTCTACGGCACCCTCGCGCAGGGCCTCACCCGCAACACCTTCGTCGGCGGCGAAGGCTGCACACTGCGTCCGGTCGACGCCGAGGGGCGCTTCTTCTATTGCCCTCCCAACAGCGCCGCCAGCGCCCACGTGCTCTCCATGGTGCGCCACCTGCTGGTGCAGGACTGGGACCTCGACGACGACGGCCGGCCCGACACGCTCCGTCTCCTCTTCGGCACCTCGCGCCGCTGGCTGGAGGACGGCAAGGCGATCCGCGTCGAACGCGCCCCGACCGCCTGGGGCGAGGTCTCCGTCGCCGCCGAGTCGCGCCTCAACGCCGGCGAGGTCATCACCACCGTGGATCTGCCCACGCGCCAGACGCCCGCCCGCACGCTCCTCCGCGCCCGGGTTCCCGAAGGCTGGACCGTCACCGCAGCGACCACGGGCGGACGCTCCCTCCCGACCGACGCCCGCGGCACCGTCGACCTTACCGGCCTCTCCGGCCGCCAGGTCGTGCGGTTCGCGGTCTCCCGCCGATGACCGACTTCACGTTTCCCGCTTTCCCCGGCCGCCTCCTTTTCCGGCTGATCGCCGGCGTGGGCCTCGCGACCGCCTGCTTCGCGGGATCAGCTCCGTCGCGACCGAATGTCCTCGTGATCCTGGCCGACGACCTGGGTTACGCCGACCTCGGCATCCACGGCGGCCGCGACGTGCCCACGCCGCACATCGACGCCCTCGCGCGTTCCGGCCTCCGCTGCACCAACGGCTACGTCTCAGCGCCCTACTGCGGCCCCTCACGGGCAGGGCTCTTCACCGGCCGCTACCAGACGCGTTTCGGCGCCGAGTTCAACGCGCGCGTCGGCGACGAACGCACGCTCGGCCTGCCCCTCGCCGAGCGCACGATCGCCGACCACCTGCGCGCCGCAGGCTACGCGACGGGACTGGTCGGAAAATGGCACCTCGGGTTCAGTCCCGAACGCCACCCGTTGTCCCGCGGGTTCGACGAGTACTTCGGGTTCCTCGTGGCGATGCACAACTTCATCCTGCGCGCCGACCGTGAGCCGGAGTTCGAGGCCGCATACTCGCGGAACATGATCCTCCGCGGTCGTGAGGTGCAGCGCCTTGACGGTTATACCACGGACATTTTCACCGACGAAGCCGTCGCCTTCATCACCCGGCACCGCGGGCGTCCCTGGTTCCTGACCGTGGCCCACAACGCCGTGCACACCCCGCTGGAGGTGCTGGCTCGCTACGGCGACCGCGTCCCCGCCGCGGTGACAGACCGTGAGCGCCGCGGCTACCTTTCGCTGCTGGTCGGACTCGACGACAACGTCGGCCGGCTCCTAGCCCACCTGCGGGAATCAGGCCTGGAACGCGATACGCTGGTGTTCTTCCTGAGCGACAACGGCGGCGCCGGACAAAAACCGTTCCTCTCCTACAACACCGGACGCAATGCTCCGCTTCGGGGCGACAAGGGCCAGGTGCTCGAGGGCGGCAACCGCGTGCCCTTCCTCATTTCCTGGCCGGGCACCCTGCCGGCCGGCCGTACGTTCGATGAACCCGTCAGCGCCCTCGACATCGCTGCCACCGCGCTCGCCGCGGCCGGCCGACCGGTGCCCGCCGGGATGGACGGCGTCGACCTGCTGCCATGGCTGCGGGACGGCCGGACCGGTTCACCCCATGCGATGCTCTACTGGCGGCTCGGCCCCCAGCGGGCGGTGCGCGCCGGACGCTGGAAGCTGGTCGACTGGCGCGATTTCGCCGCGCGAAAACAAAGCGGCTGGCAGCTCTACGACCTCACGGAGGACATCGGCGAGACCCGCGACCTCGCCTCGCGCCACCCCGAGATCGTCGCCCGCCTGAGCCAAGCCTGGGAGGACTGGAACCGCGGCAACATCGCGCCCCTCTGGCAGGGAAGTTCGACCGAGGATCCCACCGCGCCCGAGTTCCGCCCCGCCAAGGGCCGGAAGTAGCGACCGAACTCAATCGCCGCAGCCCGATCTTACCCCAGCCCCATGCCCCGCCCCGCCACCTCCCGCCGAACCCGCCGGTTGCTCGCGCTCGCCGCCCTGCTCGCCTCCGGTGAGGCCGGCGCGCAAAGCCTACCTCCGCCGCCCGCCCGCGAGGAGCCCGTCGTGCTTTCTCCCTTCGTCGCCGCGGCCGAAGCCGAGACCGGCTACCTCGCGACCAGCTCGCTCGCCGGCACCCGGCTGAAGACGGAATTCCGCGACCTCGCTTCCCAGATCTCGGTCATGACGCCGGAGTTTCTCGCCGACATCGGCGCGTACTCCAATAACGACGCGTTCAGCTACAGCATGAACACCGAGAACGCCGCCGAAGTGGGCGGCGTCACCGCCCAATTCTTCGGCACGGGCGCCACGGGCAACGAGGCGGTCAACCGCAGCCGCGGGCTCGGCGGGATGAGCAACACCCGCAACTTCTTCCGCACCGACATCCCCAACGACGTCTACAACACCGGTGACGGCGGGCTCACCCTTGCGAGCGGTCCCAACTCCATCCTCTTTGGACTCGGGTCCCCGGCCGGCCTCGCGGAATCCCGCTACAATACCGCGCGGCTGAACCGGGCGAGGTCATCCGTGTCGCTGACGACCGACACCAACGGCACCCGGCGCGGCACGCTGGACCACAACCAACCGCTCGTGCGCGACCGCCTCGGGCTGCGCCTCGACCTGCTGGACAGCGACCGCCGCTTCCCGCTCCGGCCCGCCTACGAGCGGGACCGCCGCGTCTTCGCGACGCTCGGATTCACGCCTTCCCCGCGCGTGAGGCTCGACGTGTTCACTGAGTTCATGGACCGACTCGCCTCGCGTCCGGTCTACGTGCTGCCGCGCGACAACCTCTCCGTCTGGGTGAACCCCGCGATCGGAAACCGCACGCCCTACAACCAGCCCGACGCGAGCCCGACCGCGATCGGCCAGACGCTGACCACGCCCAACCCCACGAGCTACCTGTTCAACTGGACGAGCGGGCAGGATGCTCCCCCGACCTACACCTACGGCGCGAGGGTCGCGCAACCTGCGGTGTACACCTACCGCTACACGCCCGCCGTGCGGCCCGTGGCCGACTTCCTTATCAACGGCATCCGCGCGGCGTCCGACCTGGGTGCGGCGAACACGATGACCTTCACCGACGAGCGTTTCTACCCGTTCAGCCGCTACAGCGTCTACGGCGGCAGCCATCCCGCCGGCGTGCGCGCCGGCCGTGTCATGGCTCAGGCCACGGCTGTGCTCACCCGCGATCTGCACCTCGAGGCCGCGGCGAACTTCGAGAGCCGCCGCGAACGCCTCGCGAACTCGTACGCGGCGACCGAGGCGCTGCTCACGATCGATCCCAGCGCGTACCGCTACGCCCCGGGGTACATCCCGCTTGATCCGCTCGCCGCTGGCGCGCAGCAGAACGCGAACCGGGCCGCCAACGCGGCCAACCGCGGCCCCAACCCCCAGCTCGGCACCTATTACCTCGAGGGCGCCCAGCAGGGCACGCGCGTCACCGGCATGAACAAGGACGCCCGCGCCTCGCTCGCCTGGTTGTTCGACGCGCCGCGGCGCCTGCGGGGCACGTCCCTCGCCTTGCTCGGCCGCCACTCGCTCTCGGGCAACGTCGCCTACGGCGAGGTCCAGCGCGCCTCGCAGGGATTCCTCCGGTTGATCAAGGATGACGGCGCGGTCGATCCCGCCACGGGTTTCCGGATCGCGCCGGGTGTCATCACCGCCGCCAACGCCCGCGACGGCACCAGTCCCACCGGTCGCTACCTGGTCGCCAACAACCGCCAGTTCCGCACCCGCGCCTACGTCGACCCGGCCGATCCCGCCAACCGCTACGACTCGCTCGGCGGCCTCGACCCGTTCGGCACGTGGTCCTTCACTGACGCCTCCGGCCGGCCGTACCAGGTCGGGCTCTTCGACCTCGGCGGCGGCACCAGCATCGCCAACGGCCAGCGCTCCTCGGACCTTTCGCGCGGCCTGGCCTGGCAGGGCTTCCTCCTCGACGGTCGCCTCGTCCTCACTTGGGGCCGGCGCTGGGACTCCGTACGCCTGAAGGAATTTGATCCCGCGGCCCGCGCCATCGACCCCCGCACCGGCCTCGCCCCGCTCCTCGACGACGTGCCTTGGGCGCGCTATCGGACTCTGCAGACGTTCACCAACACCACTCGGTCCGTCGTGCTTCACCCGCTGAAGTGGCTGTCCGTCTTCTGGAACCTCTCGACCAACAATGAGGCGTCGCCGTCCGCCGTACACGACATCGACGGCTCCCTCTATCCGGTGCCGACCGGCGACAACCGCGACGTCGGCGCCAGCGTGCAGCTCGGCGGACTCAGTCTCCGCCTGAACAAGTTCCGCACGGCGCAGACCAGCACCGATGCCGGCAACACCTACGGCAACGTGGGCACCCGCCGCAGCACCTTCACCCTCGAGGGCCGCTACCTCGCCCTCCAGCGCCTCCGCAGCGCCGCGCTCGGCCAGCCGGACTTCGCCGACTACTACCTGAAGGCTCCCGGCCGCGAAGGCTTCAACGCCATCGACAACGTCGTGGACTACTACCGCGTCTACGCCGACAGCCTCGCGCGCGGCACCGAGGTCGAGCTCGCCGGCCGAGCCGGGCGCCTCGACGTGCGCGTCGCCGCCGCCCGCACCCGCTCCGTGAAGACCAACATCGGCCCCGGATGGCTCGCCTACGCCACCGACCCCGCCGTCATCCAACGCATGGAGTCGCTGGAATGGTACGCCTTCGACAACGCCACGCGCCGCAACCGGCCGGTGGTGTCCGTCGGCGCCAACGGCCTCGTCGTCTTCGGCAATCCCGGCGACCGCGCGATCACGGGGTGGCGCAACATCCCGCTCGCCGACACCGGGGCCAACCAATCCACCACGATGTACGCGTACTACACGGGAACGCTCCTGCCGCAGGCGCTGCAGCTCGCCCAGTTCAACGGCATGTCCAACCCCGCCGTGCGCGAGTGGCGTTTCAACTCAACCCTCGCGGCAAACATCGGCGGCGGCTGGCGGCTCGGCTTCTCCACCCGATTCCGCGACAAGGCCGTCGTCGGCTACGCATCCCGCCCGATCACCCTGACGATCGGGGGCCAGCAGGTGACCGCCCAGGCGACTGACCTCTCGGATCCGCTGACGACCGGCCGCCTCTGGTACCTCGATCCCTTCGCGTCGTTCACCACCCGGGTCGGCACCCGGAAGCTCACCGCGCGGCTCAATGTCCGCAACCTGCTCAACCGCTCCGACCTCATCGCCGCCTCGGTCACCTCCTCCAGCGCCAACCGCCTCGACCTCGCGGATCCGCGCGTGGCCTACTACGGATGGTCCGACCCGAACCGCCTCCCGACCGTGTTCCAACTGCAGGACCCGCGGGAAGTCGCGTTCTCCGTTTCCGTAGAGTTCTGAGCGAATCCTCGCCGGGGTCGCAGGCGACCTGACACGCGAGGGATGAGGCACCCGCCTGATCCTCCCCCGATAAACTCCGCGCTCCGAACGCGAACCGGCGGCTACCCGATCCTCTCGATCGCGACCGCCACGCCCATCCCTCCGCCGACGCACACCGCGGCGATCCCGCGACGCGCACCTTTGTCCTCTAGCCCATGGAGGAGGCTCACCAACACGCGCGCGCCGCTGCAGCCGAGCGGGTGGCCCAGCGCGACCGCCCCGCCGCGCGGATTCAGTTTCGCCGGGTCCAGCCCGAGTTGCCGCGCGCAGCCGATCACCTGCGCAGAGAAAGCCTCGTTGATCTCCACCAGATCGGTAGTCGCCGCCGACCAGCCCGTTTCCTCCCAGATCCGGCGCACGGCCGCCACGGGACCCAGTCCCATTGTCGCGGGATCGCACCCCGTCTCCGCCGCGGCGACCAGCCGCGCCCGCGGCTTCAGGCCCGTCCCGCCCGCCGTATCCCCGTCCGCGAGCAGCAGCAGCGCCGCACCATCGGCCAGCGAGGAAGCGTTGCCCGCCGTCACCGTACCGTTGCGCCGGAACACCGCCGGCAGCCGGGCGAGCTTCTCCGCGGAGGAGTCGGCCCGCGGCCCCTCGTCGGAGGAAACGTCGCCGTCGGCCCCGGGCACCGGCACGATTTCCCTCGCCAGCAAGGCCCGCGCGGCGACGGCTCGGCGGTGGCTTTCCAGGGCGAAACCGTCCTGCTCCGCGCGGGAAATCCCGAGGAGATCCACCACGCGTTCCGCTGTCTCGCCCATCGCGACGCCCAGGAAGGGGTCCGACAACCCATCGGTCGTGAGCGCGTCGGCCAGCACGCCGTCGCCGAGCCGCTTTCCCCAGCGGACGTCAGCGGCGTAATGCGGCGCGCGGCTCATCGATTCCACGCCTCCGGCCAGCGCCAGCCCGCCCGCTCCCGCCGCGAGGCGGTCCGCCGCCAACAGCACGGCCTTCAGCCCCGAGGCGCAGGCCATGTTCACGGTAAACGCCGTCCCTTCCACCGGGAGACCGATGCGCAGGCTGAGCTGACGCGCCACGTTCATGCCGCCTCCCGCCGGCAGCATCTGGCCCAGCACCACCTGCGCCACCTCGCCCGCCCGCCCCTCCGGCACGAGCGCCCGCGCCACGGGCAGCGCCAGGTCGACGGGCGCAAGCCCGCGGAAGGCGCCGCCGAAGCGGCCGAGCGGCGTCCGACGGGCACCGAGGAGATGGATCGGGCGGGAGTACTTCATGGAGCGTTGGAAAGAAGGCAGTCGGCGGGCATCGGCACCGGTTCCCCGGGCAACGGGCCGAACTCCATCCCCGGCCAGAGATCGCGGGCCGCGTCCACCCCGGGGGCCAGCTCCAGCAGCCGCAGGCCTCCGCGAACGAGTCCGAACACCGCGCGCTCCGTCACGTAGATCACCTCCTGGCCGCGCGCGACGGCCGACGGACCGTGGAAACACACTTGCCGCACCCGTCGGACGAACTTCGTCCGCCCACCCTCGCGGACGATCCGCAGGCGGCCGCCCGCCACCGCCACTTCAAGACCGTCGCCGCGGAAGGGGCAGCAGAAGACGACGCGCCGCGCGCTCTGCGCGATGTTCACGAAGCCGCCCACGCCGGCGAAGCGTCCACCCAGCGAACTCACGTTCACACTCCCGTCCTCACCGACCTCCGCCGCCCCGAGCACTGCGACGTCGAGCCCGCCACCGTCGTAGAAGTCGAACTGCGCGGGCTGGTCGATGATCGCCTCCGGCCGATGGCTGCAGCCGAAGCTCAGTCCACCCGCCGGCAGGCCGCCCGTCGGCCCGCTCTCGACCGTGAGCGTGAAGTCGCCCAGCCGGCCGCGCTCCGCCGCCAGCGCGGCCACCGCCTCCGGCAACCCGATACCGAGGTTCACCACCTCGCCCCGCCGGATCTCGCGCAGCGCGCGTGCCCCGATCACCCGCCGCTCCGGGGCCGACAACCCCGCGGGCATCGGCGCCGCCCCGTCCGACTCCACGAACTCCGAGTTGAAATCCTCCCCGAAGGTCTGCGGGTGTTCGCCCGGCCCCGCCACGACGATCCGGTCGACGAGCAGACCCGGCACGCGCACCGCCTTTGGATCGCTGATCGCGTCGACGATACGCTCGACCTGCGCGATCACGACTCCGCCGTGGTTGTGCGCCGCCTGCGCGAGGGGCAGCACCTCTCCGATCAGGCCCTCGCGCTCGAAGGAAAGGTTGCCGCGACGGTCCGCCGTGGTCGCGCGGATGAGCGCGGCGTGCACAGGAAACGCCCGGTAGCGGAGCCACGTTTCCCCGTCGATCGTCACCCGTTCGACCAGCGGCTCCGTCGTGCGGGCGTTGAGGCGGCCGCCCCCGTGCACGGGATCGACGAACGTCTCCAGGCCGACGCGCGTGAAGACGCCCGGCCGCCCGGCGGCGATCTCGCGCAACAGCACGCTGATCACGCCCTGCGGCAGGTTGTAGGCCTCGATCTCGCCGGCCAACGCCAGCTGACCGAGCCGCGGCGCGAGGTTCCAATGCCCGCCGATCACCCGACGCAGCAGCCCCGCGTGAGCGAGGTGGTTCAACCCCCGCATACCGCGGTCGCCCTGCCCGGCCGCGTAGACGAGCGTGAGGCCGCTCGGTCCGCCTCCCGCGAGGAAGCGCCGCTCCAGCGCGGCCGTCAGCGCCTCGGGATGGCCCGCGCCCACGAAGCCGCCCACCGCCACGGTGGCGCCCGCGGGCACCGCCGCGACGGCCTCGTCCGCGCCGACGACCCGCGCCTCCCGCCTCATCCGCGCCAGCCTCCGTTGACCTCAATGGTCTGACCCGTGACGTACGAGGCCAGCGGCGAACACAGGAAAAGCGCCACCGCCGCGACCTCCTCCGGGCGGCCGAAACGACCCAGCGGAACCGAGCGAAGCATCTCCGCGCGAACCGGCTCCGGGATCGTCGCCGCCATCGCGGTGTCCACCACTCCGGGCGCGATCGAGTTCGCGCGGATCCCGCGGCGCGCGCCCTCGCGGCTGAGCACGCGCATCATCGCCTGCACGCCCGCCTTAGCCGCGGCGTAGTTGGCCTGGCCGTAGAAGCCCTGCAGCGCCGCGATGCTGCCCAGGCTCACGATCGCGCCTCCGTCGCGCATGATCGCGAGACCCTCCCGGCAGCAATGGAAGACCCCGGTGAGGTTGACGCCGATCACGGCGTCCCACTCGTCGGCGGTCATTTTCGCGATCGTGCGGTCGCGGATGATCGCGGCGTTGTTGACGAGGAAATCGATTCCGCCGTGCCGGCCGCGCACGGCCGCCATCATCGCGGTGACGGCGGCGGAGTCGGACACGTCGGCGGCGACGACAAAGGCGCTCCCGGGACGCGCGCGCTCCAGCTCCGCCGCGAGCACCCCGGCGTCGCGGACGGTGTCGTCCGCACCCGGGTGGTTGAGCACGACGGCCGCGCCGGCGCGGTGGAGGGCGCGGGCGATCTCGGCGCCGATGCCGCGGGAGGCTCCGGTGACAAGGGCGACCCGGCCGCTGAGGTCGATGGCGATACTCATGGGGTGGCGCGGGGAACGCGCGGCGTCCACCGAAGCCGGCGCGGGCGCGGGCTCAACCGTGTTTTTCCGCGCCCGGCTCCCGCGCGAGGTCGCTACGGCTCGTCTCCGGCACGAGCAGCACGGAGACGAGGGTAACCACCGCGAGCAGCGCGAGGTACGCGGCGACGGGCCAAGGCGCGCCGCCCGACCAGCCGAGCAGGGCCGAGGCGATCAAGGGGGCCAGGCCGCCCGCCAGGGGCGCGGCGAGCTGGTAGCCAAGCGAGGCACCCGTGTAGCGCGTGCGGGTGCCGAACAGCTCCGCGAGGAAAGCGGCTTGCGGTCCGTAGAGCGCGGCGTGGCCGAGCAGACCGGTGATGATGGCGAAGGTGATCCAGAACGGATCGCGGGTCTCCAGCAGCGGAAAGAGCACGCCCGCGAAGAGCAGGAGGAAGACCGTGCCGCCGAGGTAGACCGGCCGGCGGCCCACACGGTCCGAAAGCGCCCCGAACCACGGCACGACCACGAGCTGCAGGGCCGATCCGAGCAGCACGGCATTGAGGACCACGCCGCGGGCGACGCCGAGGCGCGTCGTCGCGTAGCTGAGCAACCACACGGTGAGAATGTAGAAGAAGCCGTTCTCCGCGAGCCGCGCCCCCATCGCGAGAAACACGTTGCGGCGGTGGGAACGCCAGACTTCGACCAGCGGCACGCCCGGCACGCGGCGCTCGTCCCGCACCGCGGCGAACAGCGGGCTCTCCAGCACCCGGAGACGGATGAAGAGGCCGAGGAGGGTGAGCAGCGAACCGAGCAGGAACGGCACCCGCCATCCCCACGCGAGGAAGGCGGGCTCTTCCAGCCGGCTGCAAAGCGCGAACGCGCCGTTCGCCAGCAGCAGGCCGACGCCCACGCCGGCCTGAACGAGGCTCACGTGGAACCCTCGCCGGCCGGGATCGGCGTGCTCCGCGACCATCAGCACCGCCCCGCCCCACTCACCGCCGACCGCGACGCCCTGCACCACGCGCAGCAGCACCAGCAGCACCGGCGCCCAAAGTCCGATCTGGTCGTACGTCGGCAACACGCCCACGAGGAACGTCGCCGCTCCCATCATCAGCAGCGTGGTGACGAGCGTGGACTTGCGCCCGACCCGGTCTCCGAAGTGCCCGAAGATGATTCCTCCCAACGGCCGCGCGAAGAAGCCCACCGCGTAGCTGCCGAACGAGGCCAGCGTGCCCGTCAACGGGTCGAGTTGCGGGAAGAAGAGGCGGTTGAAGACCAGCGCGGCCGCCGTGCCGTACAGGAAGAAGTCATACCACTCGATGGCGGTCCCGAGCATGCTGGAGAAGAGCACGCGCCGGAAGCCCACCGGATCTCGGCTTGGGGAATTCATGGGGTCGGGCATCCCCGCTCCGTGCCAGGCCGCGGAAATTGGTGGACCAGATCGGGATCAAACCGACGACCTCATCGTTGCGAACGATGCGCTCTATCAACTGAGCTACTGGCCCGAGAAAAACGGGAGGCGAGGTATTGGGAAAACGACCGCGGCAAGTAAACACCTATTTTCCGCCGCGCCACGAACTCATCCGCTCTTGCCGGTGCCCGCGCGCTCTGGTCCCTTCGCCCGACATCCTCCCCATGAGTTCCGCACCCGACCACACCCGCAGGTATTCCTCCGTCGTCGTCGACGGCCCCAGCCGCGCCGGCGCGCGCTCCATGCTCCGCCCGGTGGGCTTCACCGATGAGGACTTCCGCAAGCCCGTAGTCGGCATCGCCTCCCTCTGGAGCATGGTCACTCCGTGCAACATGCACATCGACAAGCTCGCGGTGGAGGCCGAGGCCGGCACCAACGCCGCCGGCGGCAAGGCCGTGATCTTCGGCACCATCACCGTATCCGACGGCATCAGCATGGGCACGCCGGGCATGCGCTACTCGCTCGTCTCCCGCGAGGTCATCGCTGACTCCATCGAGGCCGTCGCCGGCGGAGAAGGCTTCGACGGCCTCGTGACGATCGGCGGCTGCGACAAGAACATGCCCGGCTGCATCATGGCCATGGCGCGCCTCAACCGCCCGGGCGTCTTCGTCTACGGCGGCACCATCCTGCCCGGCATCCATCCGGACTCGAAGAAGGAATGCGACATCGTCTCGGTCTACGAGGCGATCGGCCAGCACGCCGCCGGCAAAGTCGACGACGAGGGCCTGCGCAAGATCGAGGCCTGCTCCATCCCGGGCCCCGGTTCCTGCGGCGGCATGTACACCGCCAACACCATGGCCTCCGCCATCGAGGCGCTGGGCATGAGCCTGCCCAACAGTTCCAACCAGATCGCCATCGGCGCGGAGAAGCGCGAGGACTGCCGCCGCGCCGGCGAGGCCACCCTCGCCCTGCTGAAGGCCGACCTGAAGCCGCGCGACATCATGACGCGCAAGGCCTTCGAGAACGCGATCACCGTCACCATCGCCCTCGGCGGCTCCACCAACGCCGTCCTCCACCTGCTCGCCATCGCCCACTGCTGCGGCGTCAAACTCTCCATCGACGACTTCACCAAGATCGGAAAGCGCGTCCCCGTGCTCGGCGACCTCAAGCCTTCCGGCAAGTACGGCATGGTCCACCTCACCCGCATCGGCGGCCTCCCCCCGCTCATGAAGGTGCTGCTCGACGCCGGCCTGCTTCACGGCGACTGCCTCACCGTCACCGGCCGCACCGTCGCCGAGAACCTGCGCGACGTCCGTCCGTATCCGGCCGATCAGGACGTGATCCGGCCGCTGTCCAACCCGATCAAGGCCGACAGCCATCTCCGCGTGCTCTACGGCAACCTCGCCCCCGGCGGCGCCGTCGCGAAGATCAGTGGCAAGGAAGGCCTGTCGTTCACCGGCAAGGCTCTGGTCTTCGAGAGTGAAGAGAAGGCGCTCACCGCCATCCTCGGCGGCCGCGTCAAGGCCGGCCACGTGATCGTCATCCGCAACGAGGGCCCCGTCGGCGGCCCTGGCATGCGCGAGATGCTCAGCCCCACCAGCGCGATCATGGGCCGCGGCCTCGGCAAGGAGGTCGCCCTCATCACCGACGGCCGCTTCTCCGGCGGCAGCCACGGCTTCGTTGTCGGCCATATCACTCCCGAGGCCGCCGTCGGCGGGCCGATCGGCGTCATCCGCAACGGCGACGCCATCACCATCGACGCGGTCCGCAACGAGCTCACGCTCGGCATCCCCGCCTCGGAGCTGAAGTCCCGCCTCAAGGCCTGGAAGCGCCGCGCCCCGAAGGAGACCCGCGGCGTGCTCGCCAAGTACGCCCGCACCGTGACCAGCGCCTCCGAGGGCGCGGTCACCGACAAGAACCTCTTCTGACGCCGCGCCCCGGCGCCACGGCGCTGGCGCGCAACCTGCTCCCGTGCGCCGGCACCCGCCCCACCCGGGAAAAGGGCGCCGTCATGCGCCTGCGCTCCATCCTTGACGCCGAATCCTTCCGCCGCAGTCGCCTCCTTCCCGCCGCCATGAACTGGTCCCGCTTCCAGCAGCATTTCCACCACTACCCAGAACTCGGCTTCTCGCTCGACCTCTCCCGGCTGCCGATCCCCGACGACTTCGTCGCCGCGTTGGAGTCGAGGATGCAGCAGGCCTTCGAGGCCATGAAGGCGCTCGAGGGCGGCGCGATCGCCAATCCCGACGAGCAGCGAATGGTGGGACATTACTGGCTGCGCGCTCCCCATCTGGCGCCCACGCCGGCGATCACCGCCGAGATCACGTCCACGCTCGCCGCGATCCAGGCGTTCACCGCCCGCGTCCATTCCGGCGAGGTCGCCGGACCCAAGGGGCGCTTCCGCGACCTGCTCGTCATCGGTATCGGCGGCTCAGCCCTCGGTCCTCAGCTCGTGTCGCAGGCGCTCGGCCGCGGGCGGCGCGACCGGATGGCGGTCTCGTTCCTCGACAACACCGACCCCGACGGCTTCGACGTCGTGCTCGGCGCGCTCCGCGGACGGCTGGCCCGCACGCTGGTGCTCGTCATCTCCAAGTCCGGCGGCACCGCCGAGACGCGCAACGGCATGCTTGAGGTGATGGCCGCGTTCCGCGCCGCCGGCCTCGACCCCGCACGGCACTTCGTCGCCGTGACCGGCGCCGGCTCGAAGCTCGACCGCACGGCGGAGACGGAAGGGTGGCTCGCCCGCTTCGCGATGTGGGACTGGGTCGGCGGCCGCACCAGTGAACTCAGCGCGGTGGGACTGCTGCCGGCCGCCCTGCAGGGCATCGATATCCAGGCGATGCTCGAGGGCGCGGCGGCGATGGACGAGGCGACGCGCCTGCCCGTCACGCAGCGCAATCCCGCCGCGCTCCTGGCGCTCGCGTGGCACTTCGCCACCGAGGGGCGCGGGGCGCGCGACATGGTGGTGCTGCCCTACAAGGACCGCCTGCTCCTGTTCTCCCGTTACCTGCAGCAGCTCGTGATGGAGTCGCTCGGAAAGGAATACGACCTCGAGGGCCGCGTCGTGAACCAGGGCATCCCCGTCTACGGCAACAAGGGCTCGACCGACCAGCACGCCTACGTCCAGCAGCTCCGCGAGGGCGTGAACAACTTCTTCGTCACCTTCATCGAGGTGCTGCGCGACCGCGACGCGCGCTCCTCCCTCGAGGTCGAGCCCGGTGTCACCTCCGGCGATTACCTGCAGGGCTTCCTGCTCGGTACCCGCGACGCCCTCACCGAGAAGGGCCGCCACTCGGTCACCCTCACCCTCCCCGATGTCTCGCCGCGCTCCGTCGGCATGCTCATCGCCCTCCACGAGCGGGCCACCGGGCTCTACGCCTCGCTCATCGGCATCAACGCCTACCACCAGCCGGGCGTCGAGGCCGGCAAGAAGGCAGCCGGCGCCGTCATCGCGCTCAAGCTGCGCCTCATGGCCGCACTCCGGGCCGCGCCGGGCCAGTCCTTCACCGCGGCGGAACTCGCCGCCAAGGCCGGTTCGCCCGATCGCGCCGAGGACGCCTTCAAGATCCTCGAGCGCCTCGCCGCCAACCGCGCCACCGGCGTGCGCAAGCGCGCCCGCGCCCGGGCCGTCGAATCCACCTTTCGGCTGGCGTAACACCAGGGGCGCGCGGAGCGTCCGTTCGTCCGGACCATGCACCGCCTGCCCCTGATCCTCTGCCTCGTCGCGCTCGCCGGATCAGTGGTCTCGGCCGCGCTTTACCTCCGGATCGGCGACTCGAAGCGCCTCCTGGAAGTCCGCCTGCAGGAGTCGGAACGCCGGGGTTCACGGCTCGACGCCGACCTCGCCACCGCCCGCAAGGAGGGCGAGGAGACTCGCTCCCGGGCCGACGTAGCCCAGGCGCGCGCCGCCTCCGCCGAAGTCGAATTGGCCCGCACGCGGGAACGGCTGACCGCCGCCGAGGGACGCGGCGCCGAGCTTGAGCGCAACCTCGCCGACACCCGCACCGTGCTCGCGGTGTACGAGTCGATGACCAAGTCGCTGGGCGACGAGATCGCCGCGCTCCGGCGCGATCTCGAGGAAAGCCGCCGCTCCAACGGCTCGCCCGACGCCGTTCAGGCCTACCGCAGCACGATCGCCGAGCTTGAGCGGCAGCTCGCCTCCGCCCGCAACGGCGCCGCCCTGCCCACCGCCGCCGGCGCCTCCACCGCCGTCTTCACCAACCGCGCCGGGCGTTCCACCGTGCTCAGCGTCGGGCCGCAGAACGCCTTCGTCGTGGTCAACTTCGGCTCCGCCCGCGGCGCCCAGCTGGGGCACCGCTTGACCATCAGCCAGGGCAGCGCGGTGGTCGCCACGGCGGTCATCAGCGATGTCCGCACCAATTTTTCCGTCGCCCAGGTGCAACCCGAGTCGCTGCGCGGGGTCTTGCAGAAGGGCGACTCCGCCGTACTAATCCGCTGAAAGAACATGCGCTCCCTCACCCGCCTCCTCCTCGCCGCCGTCGTCGTCGCGCTCGGCTCGCTCGCCGCGGGCTGCAGCACCAACAGCCCGAAGCAGACCTCGATCCCGTGGAGCCGGCCCGCCGGCTGGGAAGGCCAGATCCCGGGCATGGGCCAGCCGAGCGGCCGTTGAGCGAGCCGGTCCCCGCCGGGTTCCGGCCCGCCTTGGAGAATCCCTCCCTCACCCCGCAGCCCGGCCACCTTTACGTGGTCGCGACTCCGATCGGCAATCTCGCCGACCTTACCGACCGGGCCCGCGCCTTGCTGGGGTCGGTGGATCTCGTCGCCTGCGAGGACACCCGCACCACCGGCGCTCTCCTCACCCGTCTCGGCCTGCGTCGCGAACTCGTCGCCTACCACGAGCATAACGAGACCGAGGCCGCCGAGCGCCTCGCCGACCAGGTCGCCGCGGGCAAGTCGGTCGCCGTCGTGAGCGACGCCGGCACCCCGGCGATCAGCGATCCCGGCTTCCGCGTGGTGCGCGCCTGCCGGAGGCGCGGCCTGCCCGTGGTCCCCGTGCCTGGCCCGAGCGCCCTCACCGCGGTCCTTAGCGCCAGCGGCCTGCCCACCAACGGCTTCCTCTACGCGGGGTTCCTGCCTCCGAAGAGCGCCGCCCGCACCACCTTTTTCGAGCGCCACCGCGACTTCCCCTACACGATCGTCCTTTTCGAGAGCTGCCACCGAATCGATAAGGCCGTCGCAGAAATCACCGCCACGCTCGGGCCCGGTCGGGTCATCTGCGTCGCCAAGGAGGTCACCAAGCTCCACGAGGCGTTCCTCACCGGTCCGGCCGCCGACGTGCAGGCGCGGCTCGCCAAGACCAGCCTCAGGGGCGAGTTCGTGCTCCTCATCGCACCGGCGGACTTCACCCTCTGAGATGACCGCCGTGTCTTCCGCGCCGGTCGCCGTCATCGACATCGGCAGTAACTCGATCAAGGCGCTCGTCGCGCGTCGCGGTGCCGACGGCGGTCTGGAGGAAATCAGTTCCAACGTCATCGACGCGCGGATCGGCGCGGGCATCAACCGCGAGCAACCGCGGCTCTCCGAGGAAGGCATGGCCCGCGGCCTCGAGGCGATCCGGGAGCTCGCCGCCGGGGCCGCCGCCGGAGGGGCCGCGCGACTCATCGTCGTCGCCACGAGCGCCGTGCGCGACGCGGCCAACGGCGCCGACTTTCGCGAACGCGTGCGCGCCGCGATCGGCGCCGACCTCCGCATCCTCACGGGAGAGGAGGAAGCCGGCCTGATCGGACGCGGGCTGCTCTCGGACCCGGCGCTGCGAGGAAAGAGCGACTTCACCGTGTGTGACCTCGGCGGCGGTAGCCTCGAGTGCGTGGCCTTCAAAGGTCGCCGCGTCCGCGCCCAAGTAAGCCTGCCGCTCGGCTGCGTGCGGCTCACTGAGCGCTTCGTCGCTGACCCGACCGCCCCCGTGCCGGCCGATACATTGACGGCGGTGGCGACACACGTCCGCGCCACCTTGGGGGCTTCTGGATTCACCTTCACGCCGCCGGGCGCCGCGGAACTGATCGGCACGGGCGGCACGATCTCGACCGCCCGCCGCATCGTTGGACGGCGTCAGGGCCTGCGTTTCGAGGAGAGCGACCCCGCGGTGCCTCTGCCGGTCCTACGCGCCCTGCTCGCGGAAGTCGCCGCCTCACCGTTGGCGGTACGAAGCGAGATGCCGGGTCTTGCGGCCGCACGCGCGGATGTCTTTCCCGCCGCGCTCGCCACGGTGGTGGCAGTGCTCGAGTACGCCGGAGCCGTGAGTTTCCGGCACTCCCTGCGCAACCTGCGGCACGGCGTCGCCGCCGAGGCCCTCGGCGTCGGCGTTTGATCCGTCCTGACGCGGGCCGTTCTTACCCTCGCAACCCGCCGCAAGGCTCGCTGCGACCTTCCCCAGGTTGGGGCCGATGCGCATTTCTATCTGCACCCACGGGCGACCGGGGACGGTCGCCCCTACCTCATGAAAACCGACCCGAGGGCGGTCGCGACACTTCGTATGACCTTTCCGCGGTAGGGGCCGCCGTCCTCGGCGGACCGCACCATCGTTCCGACCTCACTCCCCCATTTCGCGGTCGCCGCGGAGCGGCGCCCGTACTGGATCGATGCGTATTTCGCTCTTCGCCCGCGGGCGACTGGGGACGGTCGCCCCTACCTTATGAAAACCGACCCGAGGGCGGTCGCGACAGTCAGTCTGACCTTTCCCCGGTAGGAGCCGCCGTCCTCGGCGGACCGCACCATCGTTCCGACCTCACTCCCCCATTTCTCGCTCGCCGCGGAGCGGCGCCCGTACCGGACCGATGCGCATTTCGATCTGCACCCGCGGGCGACCGGGGACGGTCGCCCCTACCTCACGCGGGTCGTGGCCGAAGCGCCTCGTGGTCAGGCGACGAAGGAGTAGTCGTACGGCTTGCGCATCTCGCGCGCGAGGAAGCCGTTCGCCTCGGCGGCGAAGTCGCCCGTGAAGCGCTCGGCCTTGGCGTCCCAAGTCAGCGAGCGCCCCGTGCGCATCGAGATGGCGCCGAGGTGGCACATGGTCGCCGACCGGTGGCCGGTCTCCACGTCGCAGACCGGAGCCTGCCGTGAGCGCACGCAGTCGAAGAAATTCTCCGTGTGGTTCTTGCTCTCGTAGAGACGCACGGCGCCATCGGGCAGCGGCGCCTTAAGGATCTCAGGGTCGCTGGCCTTGATCTGATCGCGGTTCACCCAGATCCAGCCGTTCTCGCCCTCGAAGCGGATGCCGTTGCGCTGGCCTTCCGCGTTGACCTTGGCGCCGTAGATCGAGTCGTCGCGCGTGGTGCGGATGTTCAGGCGGACGCCGTTCTCGTAGACGTAGTTGACCTCATACTCGCTAAAGGTCGTGTAACCGCCGATGAGCGGCTCCGCGAGCACGCGGGAGCTCACCGTGCGCGGAGCGAGCAACCCGATCGCCCAATAAGCGATGTCGTTATGGTGCGCGCCCCAATCGGTCATCGTGCCACCGGAGTACTCGTACCAGAAGCGGAAGGTGCGGTGGCAACGCTCGGGAACGTAATCCACGGCGGGCGCCGGGCCCTGCCAAAAATCCCAATTCAACTCCGCGGGCGCCGAGGCGGTCTTGAAAGGCCCCTCGCGCAGGCCGGCCGGCAGCCAGACGTTGGCCTCGCGCAGCTTTCCGATCCGCTGGTTGCGCACGAGCTCGCAGGCGAGCCGGAATCGCTGGGAGCTCCGCTGCTGGGTGCCCGTCTGCAGCACGATGCCGCCCTGACGAACCGCCTCCACGAGCCGCCGGCCTTCGTCGATGGTGAGCGTCAGCGGCTTCTCCGCGTAGACATCCTTGCCCGCGCGCGCGCAACCAAGGTTGACCAGCGTGTGCCAATGATCGGGCGTGCCGTTGACGACCACGTCGATGTCGTCGCGGTCGAGCACCCGGCGGAAGTCGGCGCAGTCCTCCGGCTTCCGGCCTTCAACCGTCAGCTTCTCGATCGCCGTGGCGGCGCGCTTGCGGTCGACGTCGCAGACCACGCGGACGTCGCCCCAGTTGGCGGCGTTGCGGGCGTCGTTGGTCCCCTGACCACCCGCGCCGACGAGGGCGATGGCCGGACGGTCGTTGGGCGAAAGCACACGCCGGCGGCGGACGGACTCCGCGGCGACCAACTCGCGCTCAGCGAACCAGACCGGAACGCCGGAGACCGCGGCGAAGGCGGCGCAGCGCTGCATGAAACGACGACGGGAGACTTGGAATTCCTTCATGGGGCGGGGATTTCGTTCCGACCGTAGGCCCAGCCCAGTGCTCCGCAAGCCCCGCGCTCGCCACCCAAAAAACTTCTCCCGACCGTGGAGACTATCCCGACACCCTGCCTCTCCGCACCAGGGGGATGAGGACCATTGCGCGTCGCCCGCCGTTTATCCGTCACGGCCCGGCTGACCTCGCCGTGCATCGGCACGCCGGGAAGGCACGTAGTACTCCACGTAACCGAGCATCATCTCGTCGAACGTCTGCTGGCCCCAGCGCACTTCCCGCGAGGGATCGGGATTCGCCGGGTTCACGGCGCTGTTGTCGTACCATGCCGTATAGACGAGGCGGCTGCCGCGGGGCAGCGTCGGCGGTTCGGCGAACTGGTACGGCAGCTGCCAGTTGAAGTCGTAGCGCGGGACGTCGAGCAACAGCCGGCGCGTGCCGTCGGCAAAGGCCACTTCGTACCGCGCCGCCTTCCCGCGCAGGTGCATGTGCGGCAAGAAACCGAGGATCGTCGCGTCCTGCGGCAACGTGATCGACGCCGTCTCCGCGTGGTTGCCCGCCCCTGAAGGGATCCGCAGCCGCGGGTTCGCGAGCCCGAAGACTTCGATCGCATGCCGTGGCGGCTCCGTCGCGAAGACCAGCCCGAGCTGGGTCCGGTCGGTCGTCGCGCGGCCGTTCGGCGTGTAATGCATCTGGAACGTCACCGTCGCCCCGGCGGGAATCCGCTTCGCGAAGCCGGGCGGGAACAGCGCATGGGCGTTACCCGGCACGTAGGCGGCGAACAGTCCTTCGCGCTCCGAATCACCGCCGCGATCCGACGGCTTCGCCCCCTTGGGAAGCACCTGCACGATGATGTGGTGCACGACCCCGCGCGCCGTCGGCCGTAGCTCGTAGCCGCGCACCCAGCGGTCCTCCCCGAAGTTCGTTTCCACCCGGAGCGTCTGGTAAGGCATCACGCCGTCCGCCTTCACCGCCACCGCCCGCGGCAGCTCCAGCACGGCGTCGGGCTTCCCGATCAGCCAACCGTCGGTAAACGTCCGCGGCAAAGGAGCGTCCCCCGCATCCCCCAACAGGCGGTCACCTTCCAGCCAAGCGAGGAGGTCAGCCTTGTCCTCCCGGCTCAAGGAGCGGTCGTTCCGCCAATGGGAAGTCTCCCCCGCCGGCGGCGGCGACGCGAACCACGGCGGCATCGCGCCCCGCGATACCTGACGGCGGATCATCCCGGCCCGCGAAACGACATCGTCATACGTCAGCAGGCTGAACGGTCCCACGCCGCCCGGCCGATGGCACTCGACGCAATTTGCCTGAATGATCCGTGAAATCCGGCCGTGGTAGGTCAGCGAACCAGAGGCCACCACGCCTGAACCGGCGCGGTCCGGCTCCAGCACGCAGCCGGGCGCCTCGGTCGCGGCGATCAACGGCACGCGTCCGGCCAGATGCGCTTCCAACGCATCCGCCAGAAACCGCCGCCGCGGCGCCTCCAGCGAATAGCCCAGCCCGTACTGGTCGTCGACCGCCCCGCGGAAAACCACCGTCCGCGCCGCATCCAGCATCAGCATTTCCGTCGTCGTACGGGCCCCGAGCACCCGGGCGATCGCCCCTTCGCGGTCATGGACGTACCGACCCTTCAGGCCGTGCTCGGCGATCGCCGACCGGATGTCGTCCGGGTGGTCCGCCGCGGTGGGATTCACGAAGAGGAACGAGACGCCGCGCCCCGCGTACTCCCGCTCCAACCGCGCGAGCGTCGGCGTGTACTTGCTCGCCAGAGGACACCCCGTGCCGGTGAACGCGATCACGAGGGCCCTGCCACCCGTCAGTTCCGCGAGCCGCCTCGCGTTTCCGCCGAGGTCCGTGAATGCGAAATCAGCCACCCGCCGGCCCACCCCAGCGTCACCCGGCTTCAGCACGCGCGGTCCCTCGCGCACGGATTCCAAGGGAGGGGGCGGCGCCTCATCCTTGCCGACAGCGGGCCGATCCTCCGGCCGCCCCGCCCCACGCTGGAAACTTTCCACCAACGCGAGGAGCCGCGTCAGTTCCTCGCGCGTGATGAACCCGTCCCCATCCCGGTCCAAACGCGAAAACCACGAAGCGTTGCTGGTCTCGGCGGGGCTGAGGCGGCCGTCATTGTCGCGGTCGAGGGAGTCAAAACGCTCCGCCAGCGAACGCAGCTGCGTGCGGGGATCGGCCGAGAATGAGGTCACGGCCGGCGCCAGCACGGCGAGAAGAACGGCACGGCGGAAGAAACCAGGAAAGCGGCGCATCGGGAGATGACGCGATACTGAAGCACGCGGTGGCAGGTGCGCAATCCGGCGCGTACCCGGCGTGCGCTGTCGAATTCGGTTTGAAACGCGCGGACCGTTGGCCTCGCCTAAGCCCACCCCAACCGTCCCCATGAAGATCCGTTTGCCGGGCCTCCTGTTCGCCCTCCTCGCCCCTTGCCTCCTCGCCGCCGAGACCGGAACCGTCGAAGGCCGCGTCTCCGATCCCGCCTCGGCCGAGTTCCTCGAGCGTGTGCGCGTCACCGTCGAAGGGACGCAGCTCGAGACGTTCACCGACACCGCCGGTTTCTACCGGCTCTCCGGCGTGCCGGCCGGGAACGCCCGGGTGCGCGCCGCCTACACCGGCCTACCCCCGCGCGAGTCCACCGTGACGGTGGCGGCCGGGCGCACGGCCGTGGCCGACTTCGAGTTCAGCCGTTCCGGCGGGCGCGGGGGCGACGTGGTCAAGCTGGCGGGCTTCGTCGTGAACACGACGCGTGAAATGGAGGCGGCGGCGATCGCGATCAACGAGCAGCGCTTCGCGCCCGACATCCGGAGCGTGGTCTCCACCGACGAGTTCGGCGCGGTGGCGGAAGGCAGCGTGGGCGAGTTTCTGAAGTTCGTGCCCGGCATCAGCATCGAGTACGAGGCCGGGGCGCTGGCGCGCGGCATCTCGATCAACGGCGTGCCGTCGAACAACGTTCCGGTGCAGGTGAACGGGTTCAACCTCGCGAGCGCCGGCGGAAACTCCGTGACGGCAAGGTCGGCCCAGATGGACATGACCTCGATCACGGCGACCTCACGCATCGAGGTGCAGTACTCCCCGACGCCCGACGCGCCGGGCTCGGCGCTGGCGGGGCTGGTGAACATGGTTCCCCGCAGCGCCTTCGAACGCTCCCGGCCGCAGCTTTCGGTCAACACCTTCGTGATGATGCGCGACAACGCGCGGGAGCTGGGACCCACTCCGGGCTACTTCGAGAAAGACACCTGGAAGGTGCTGCCCGGCTTCGACTTCTCATACGTGCGGCCGGTCACGCGCGACTTCGGCTTCACGCTCTCCGGCGGCTTCTCGGAGAACGGCACGATGGAGCAATACATCCAGAACCGCTGGCACGGCCTCAACACGGCCACCAACGGCGTCGCCTTCCCGCACACCACCGCCGACCGGCCGTACCTCACGCAGACCATCATGCGCGACGGCACGAAGAACGCGCGCCGCGTCTCGTTCGGTGCCACGCTCGACTGGCGGTTCTCGCCGCGCGACCGGCTCTCCTTCTCCTACCAGCACTACTACATCGATTTCCTCGTCCTTAATCGCACGATCACCTTCTCGACCAACCGCGTGAACCCCGGGGATTTCACGCCGTTCGAGACCCGCGGCGCCGCGGGTCAGGGCCAGCTCCAGCTCGCCAACACCTTCCGCGACCGCACCAACTCCACGCTCTCGCCTTCGCTGGTGTGGCGCCACGACGGGCCGGTCTGGAAGATGGAGGCGGGACTGGGCGTCTCCATCGGGCGCAATACCTTCCGCGATACCGACAAGGGCTACTTCGTCGGCTCCGTCGCGCAGCGCTCGGGCGTGACGGTCAACTTCGCCGACATCTTCTACCTGCGGCCGCGGTCCATCAGCGTCACCGACGCCGCAGGGGCGCCCGTCGACCCGTATTCGATCAATTCCTACGCCGTCACGCAGACGAGCGCCAACCCGCTCACCAACCACGACGCCCAGCGGGGCGCCTACGCCAACGTCGCGCGCACCCTGGCCTTACGGGTACCGGTCACGCTCAAGGCCGGCCTCGACCTGCGGAAGAACAAGCGGGAGGCCCGGCGCGGCGACTACACCTGGGCGTTCGTCGGCGCCGACGGCCGCGGCAGCACCGCGCCGGCCGGCGGCGACGACGGGGCCGCGCCGTTCTTCGCTCCCGGCTACTCACGCCGCGACATGCCGTTCGGGTTTCCGCGGGTGCAGTGGCTCGATAACGAGAAGCTCTGGTCGCACCACAAGGCCAACCCGGGCCAACTCGTCTTCAACGAAAACGCCGCCTACCGCTCCGACGTCCTGCGCTCGCGCGCGGCGAGCGAGCTGGTGTCGGCCGCGTTCCTGCGGGGCGACATCGCCGCCCTCGACCGCCGCCTGCGCCTCGTGGGCGGCATCCGGGCCGAGCAGACCAACACGGTCGCATTCGGACCGCTCAACGATCCGAGCCTGAATTACCGCCGCGATGCCGCCGGCAACATCCTCCTCACCAACGGCCGGCCCATCCCGATCGTCTCCAACACGAGCTCCCTCGATTACTCCAAGCTCACGTACATCGACCGCGGCGTCCGCGCGGAGAAGGAATACCTGCGCTGGTTCCCCAGCCTCAACGCCAGTTACGACGTGCGCGAGAACCTCGTCGCCCGCGCCGCCTACTACCATTCGATCGGCCGGCCCAGCTTCGAGCAGTACGCGGGCGGGCTCAATCTGCCCGACGAGACTTCTCCCCCGGGCCCCACGAACCGCATCACGGTCAACAACGCCGCCATCAAGCCCTGGACCGCGCGCTCGTTCAGCGCCCGGCTCGAATACTACTTCGCCGGCGTCGGCCAGGTTTCACTCGGCGGCTTCGTGCGCCACTTCCGGAATTTCTTCGGCGAGACGACCTTTCCGGCGACTCCCGCCTTCCTCTCACTGTACGCGCTCGACGCCGAGACCTTCGGCCCCTTCGACGTGGCCACCCAGCACAACATCCAGGACTCGGTCCGGATGACCGGCTACGACTTCAGCTACAAGCAGGCCCTCACCTTCCTTCCGCACTGGGCCCGCGGCCTGCAGGCCTTCGCCAACTTCTCCTCCCAACGGCCCACCGGCGAGGCCTCCGCCAACTTCCAGGGCTACGTTCCGCTGAAGGCCAGTTGGGGCATCTCCCTCGCGCGCGAGCGCTTCAGCCTCCGGGCCAATTGGAGCTACCAGGGCCGCAGCCGCAACGGGGCCGTCACCGGCGCCAGCATCCCCGCGGGCACCTACAACTACACCGTCCGCCGCGTGTTCGTCGACCTTCTCGGGGAGTACAACCTGAACCGCCGCCTCTCCCTCTACTTCACGCTGCGCAACGTACTCGACATGCCCGAGCAGCAGGAAGTCGACGGGCCCGGCGTACCCCAGCACGCGACGTTCCGGAGCGCCGAGTTCGCCGGCTCACTCTGGACCTTCGGCATCAAGGGCACCTTCTGACGACTGCCGGGCGGCCGGGACAGTCCACGTCAGCCGCTCCCGGCCGCGCCACCCACCCGCGACGGAACGTTTGCGTCCGCCGCGGCACCGGGCTTTCGATCGCGGTGATGCGCTTGCCCCTCCCCGCCTGCTGGTTCGCGTGCGCCGTGGTCCTCGGCGCGGCCGAGGCTCCCGCCCTGCGTCCGCTGCCGGAGTACCGCGCGCCCCGCGCAGCCACGCCCCCGCGGATCGACGGCGCCTTCGACGAGCCGGCCTGGGCCGCCGCGCCGGCGGCCGGCGACTTTGTTTTCACCTGGTACAAGTCCGGCCGGCAGGAGCAGACGAACGTCCGACTGCTCTGGGATGACGAATACCTCTATCTCGCGGCCACCTGCGACGACGCCCACATCACCGCGCGGCATACCGAGCGCGACGGCAAGATCCCCGAGGATGACTGCCTCGAGATCATGCTCGCGCCCAACGCCGCCACGCCCCGCATCTACTTCAATCTCGAGTTCAACGTCATCGGCGGGCTCCTCGACAACTTCCGGCCCAACGGACCCGACCAGCCGCGCGCCCCGAAGTGGGACGCCGAAGGCGTACGGATCGCGGGTAAATGGTCCGGCACCCTCAACGACGACTCCGACACCGACCAGCACTGGCAGGTCGAGGTCGCCATCCCGTGGAGCAACTTCGCGGCCGTCGCCGCCGCCGTGCCGCCACGCGCCGGCACCGTGATGCGCATGAACCTCAACCGCCACGGCGGGAAGACCAACCCGCAGTACAGCCAATGGGCGCAAGCCGACACCCCGAAGCCGTCGTTCCACACGCCGGACCGCTTCGGCCGGTTGATCCTTTCCGCGGAAACCGCGGGCGCGGGCCGCTGACGACCACGTGCGCCGGCTCCCTTCGCTCCTCGCTCCATTCGCGTTGCTCCTTGCGGCCGCGACTCCGGCTTGGGCCGCGCCCCTCCGCATAGCCGTGGTTACGCCCACGGGCGAAAACGCGGCCGCCGATCTCGGCCGCGCGCTGAAGGCCGAAGGGCTCACGCAGGCGGCCCCGCTCGCGCAGGCGCAGGCCTTGCTCGTTTACCGCGGTCCCGGGCCCGGCGGCCTCACGGAGACCCGCCGCGCGATCGAGGCGGGACTGCCGGTCGTGATCGTCGGAGCGGACCCTGCCGCCTGGACCGGAGCCGAGGACTGGCTGGCCCGCCTGCTCGGCGCGACCCACGGGCCCGCGTTCGCCAGCGGCGCGCCGCTCCGCGTCATCAATCTCTTTGCCCACCCGATCTTCACCGCGACGGAGCGCCTCGAAACCGATGGACCCGTGCCCGCCTGGACCCGTCTGGCCGAGGACGCGCAACTCATCGCCGAGGGCATCACAGGCGAGGACACCACTCCCCTCGCCTGGGTACGGACGATCGGCGCCGCGAGGGTCTGTCACCTCGTGCCGTCGTCGCCCGCGCTGCTCGCGGAACCGGACTACCAGCGGATCCTCGCGCAGGCCCTGCTTTGGGTGGCGCGGCGGCCGATCCCGGGGGCGAAGCCCGCTGTGCAACGGACCTTCATGCCGGAATCCCACCCGGGGGCGTTCGCGATCACTTTTCCCGAGGGTATCGGCGTGTGCCTGGATCCCGTGCGCGGAGGGGTGAACTTCGCGTGGGAAGGCGACTTCGTGGACCTGCGCCCGCGCTGGCTCACCAAGCAGGGCGCCCCTGCGCGGATCTTCGGTCCGGTCTTCTACATCGAGAAGGCCTGGCAGCCCCTGCGCGCCGGCTCCCCCGGCTCCGGCGACGTTGCGCGCTTCCGCGGCTATGCGCTGCGCGAGGGCATCCCGGAATTCCACCACGAGGTCGGCGGCCGCACCGTGCGCGAGACCTTGCGCGTCCTACCCGACGGCGGAGGTTTCGTGCGGGAGTTCGCAGTCGGCACCGGTAATTCCCCGCTCTGGCTTACGTTGGAGGACCAATCCGGCGCAGTCGTCGCCGTCGAAGGGGCGTCGCGCGACGGCGCGAACGTCGGCTTCACGTCGACGTCCGCCGGAAGCTTCCGCGTCACCGTCCGCCGCAAACCCGCGGGGCTCGCGCCATGAGGAACGCCGCCCGACTGCTTTTCGCCGCGTTCCTGGCCGCGGCTTCCGCCCTGCCCGGAGCCGCGCCCGCCACCGGCCGCGTCACCGGCGGCGTGACGCAGGCCGGCGCCGGCGGCATGGTCCGCTTCGCCCAGGTGCGCATCGAGGGAGCAGCGCTCACCGGCCGAGAGAACAACCAGGTCATCCAGAAGGTCGGCGCCGACGGACGCTACCGCCTGGACGTGCCGCCGGGCGCCTACGAGCTCTGGGCCTCGGCCCCCGACCACGAGGAAGTGCTGCGGCGCGTGGAGTTGAAGTCCGGCGAGACGCTCACCGCGGACTTCGCCCTGCCGGCGCTCCAGCCCTCGCCCTACCGCGTGGAGACCGTGGCCCTGCCGCGGCAGATGGTCGGCGAGTTATCCGGCGTCGCCTTTACTCCGGCCGGCACGCTCGTCGTCACCACGCGGCGCGGCGAGGTTTGGATGCGCGTCGGCGCCGACGCGCGCTGGCACCGCTTCGCCCGCGGGCTTTACGAGCCGTTCGGGGTGGTCGCGCCGTCGGAGACGGAGGTCCTCATCATCCAGCGCCCCGAGATCACCCGGCTGCGCGATCTCGACGGCGACGGCGTGGCGGACGACTTCGCGACGGTCGCCGACGACTGGGGCATCACTGGCAGCTACCACGAGTTTTCCTACGGACTCGCCCGCGACCGGGCCGGCAACCTTTACGCGTCCTCGGGCCTCTGCTCCTTCGGCCGCGGCGTCGAACTGCCATGGGTGCGCGGACCGTTGAAGACGGCGCAGTACCTGCCATGGAGCGGCCCGGGAGCGGTGCCCGACGGCCATCGCTCCGTCGCGCTCTACCAAGGATGGGCGTTTCAAGTTTCGCCTGAAGGCCGCTTCACGCCGTTCGCGTCGGGTTTCCGTCAGCCGCTCGGGATCGGCATCAGTCCAGAAGACGAGTTGTTCATCAGCGACTGCGCCGGCGCGTGGGTGCCGACGTCGACCTTCACGCACGTGGAGCGCGGTGGCTTCTACGGGCACGCCGACAGCCTGAAGTGGCATCCCGACCTGAAGGACCGGCAACTTGGCCACGCTGAGATCACGGCCCTGCGTCGCCCGCCGAGCGTCTACCTGCCGCGGGGCGTGATGGGCACCTCGCCGGGGCAGCCGACGTGGGACACCACCGGGGGCCGCTTCGGTCCGTTTGGCGGTCAGGTCTTCCTCGGCGACGTTTCCGCGATCCTGATGCGCATCGACCTCGAACGCGTGGCGGGCGCGTGGCAGGGCGCGGCCTTCCCCTTCCTCCGCGGCGGCGGCCTGCGGCTCGGCGGCATGCATCAGGCCTTCGGGCCCGACGGGGCGCTGTACCTCGCGCAAACCGTGCGCGGCTGGATGCCGACCGGGGGCAACGAGGGCCTGCAACGCGTGGTCTGGACGGGAGCCGAGCCGGTGGAGATGCGCACGCTGCGCCTGACTGCGCGCGGCTTCGCCCTCTCCTTCACTGCGGCGATGGGCGCAGGCGCCGCCGATCCCGCAAATTACCGCGTGCGCCGCTTCCGCTACCTGCACCACCCGGTCGACGGCTCGCTCCGGGTAGATCAGGTCGACGTGCCCGTGACCGCCGTGCGCGCCGGCACCGACGGCCGTGGCGCCGAACTGGACCTGCTCGAACTCCTTCCCGGCCATGTGCACGAAGTCACCCTCAGCCCGGCGCTGACCGACCGCGCCGGCCGGCCGCTGCTCAACCGCACCGCCTACTACACGCTGAACCGCATGCTTTCGGGCGAAACGAACCCGGGCCCCACGCGCCTCGGCGCCGCGGCCGAAGCCCCGCTCCGACCCGGTGACCCCCGCGCCGGCGCCGAGGTTTACCGCCAGAACTGCGCGGTCTGCCATCAGGCCGATGGCCGCGGTTCGCGCGAAGCCGGCACGCCCGACTACACCGGTCCCGGCGGCCTGCGCGCCAAGACCGACGAGGAATTGATCCGGATCGTGACCGAAGGCCGCGTGCCCGCGCCGCCAGCCGTCAACCCGATGCCCCCGTGGGGCAACGTCCTCCCCGCGCAGGCGATCCGCGACGTAGTCGCCCACCTCCGCGCGGAGTTCGGCGGCGACGCACGCTGAGCACCCTCAGCGAGAGGCGGCGTGCAGGGCGCCGGTCATCTCAAGGAGAGTGTCGAGGACCGTGTCGGCGGCGGCCGGCTCGAGGTAGTTGGTGCCGGGCCAGGTCTCATAGCCGCCCAGTTCGAAGTGACGCCGGGTCGGCATGTAGCCGAAATAGGCGTGGTTCAGCTCGATCATGAAAGACCGCGGGAACGGGCTGCGCCTTTTGTACTCCAGACCGGTCTCCGCGAACGTCTCGCAGGGCGACGTGCCGATCGCGATGTCGCCGATGCGCAGGACCTGGACCGGAACCCGGGCCGGCTGCGTGGCCCGCGCCAGCACCTGCACCCGGCCGGCGTAGCTGAGCCGCTGCACCCAGTCGGGCGTGGTCGGCCACCGGGCCTCGACCGGGATATCGCCCTTCGCCAGCCGCGGCGCCCGCTCCTCGGTCTCCTTCGCCCATTTCAGCATCTCCGGGGAAATGCTCCGCCACTGGAGGGGAATCTCGCGGTAGCTGGCCGCCAACTCGGCCCGATCCCGCCACGTCACGCCCGCCAGAGCGGCGTGGACGCGGCCGGCGACGTCGCGGCCGACGAGCCGCATCTTCTCATACGCGGGACGGCGCGGCTCGGGGGTGCGGAAGTTGATGTTGTTGATGTCCCCGCTGGTGCCGTTGGCCAGCAGCGCGACGAAGGGCGGGCCGTCGCCGGCGGGACCGGCGAGGCGGGCGAGTTCCTCGCAGAACACCCCAAAGTAGTCGGCCGAGATGGCGCGGCCGGCGACCCCGCCGACGTAGTGCAGGGAATACGCGGCCAGCACCGAGATGAGCCGGCCGCCCGGTTCGCGCAGCGCCACGAACGACACCTCAGGATCGGTCGGCCCGGCCGGCTCGACCAGGTTCGGGCTGCCGGCCGGCGGGTTCATCCGCACGCGCTCGACCTGTCCGAAGGGACTGGGCGGCGCCGTGCCCTCGCGCATGTGCCAGCGGCGGTTGAACACATGCTCCGGCACGTCGACGGAGCCCGAGGCGATCTCCGCCGGCCGGAGGCGTCCCGCGGCCAGCACCACGGCGTCGGTGACGCGCCGCGCGAGGAAGCGCTGGTAGTCGTCCAGCGGCTGGTCGTAATGGAGGCGGCTGACGCCGAGCGCCGTACCGGCCGAATGCGTGTGGGTTCCGGCCATCACGACGTTCTCGGGCGGTATCCCGGTGGCCTCGCGGATGAGGCGCCGCGTCTCGAGGCTGAGCATGCGGTGCACGCCCAGGACATCGCAGATCACGATCGCGAGCCGCGTGCGGCCGTCGTCGAGCACGAGGCAGCGCGCATAGAGTTCATCGTGGACCTCCTGCGCGGGAAAGGGCGCGAAGCCGCCCACGATGAGCGTGCCGAGGGGCGGCGTGATGTTGGTCGTAGAGGCGCCCGCGCGCAGGCCGGACGAGGGAGCGGAGGCGGCGGAGAGGGCCGAGGCCGCGACCGCGGCGAGAAGGAGGAATCGGAAGGTCAGGAACATGGGGCGAAGGGCTCGGGGACGACTCCAGGGACTTCAGAACGAACCCTTCACCCCGAGGGCGAGGGCGATGCCGAATTCCGACGTGCGGTTCTGGCGCGCGTAGGCGGGTGTCTCATCGCCGTAGCGCAACAGCGTCTGCGGGACGTTGAGCACGTTGCTGGCGCTGCCGATGAGGGAGAGGCCCCGCGGCAGCTGCCATGAAGCGTTGAGATCGAGGGTCGTGCGGGCCGCGAAGTATTGGAAACCGTTCGTGGCGACCGCGGGCATCGCGGTGCGCTTATCGAGGCCGCGGTGGTTCCAACGCGCGACAAAACCCAGCCGCTTCCAGTTGAAGGAGAATCCCCAGTTGCCCGTGCGCGGGATGAAGCTGGTGAAGTCGGCCTGCCGGTCACCCTGCAGCCGCAGCCTCGTCGCGTTGGCGAACACGGTGAAGGGCGCGCCCCAGCGGCCCAATGGACGCAGCGAGTGGCGGAAGTTGAACTCGGCCCCGCTGATGCTCGCGTCGCCCGCGTTGAACTTCGAGCTCACGTTCCATCCGACGTAGGCGGGATCCAGGCCGAGCTCCTCGAGGACGGCCGTATCGGCCAGCCGCACCTGCGCGCCGAAGAAGTTCCGGATCTCCTTGCGGAAGACGCCCGCGCTCAGGATGCCGCCGCCGTCGGTGTAATACTCGGCGGAAAGGTCCAGGTTGTCCGCCGTCCACGGCCGCAGAGCCGTGTTGCGCACGGTGATCGTACCCTTCACCACCGCGGGATTGTTCTGATCCTGCTCGTTGAGGTCGTTCTCCGAGAAGGTGGCGTTCGGGATCACGTCGATCAGGTCGGGCCGGCCGTAGGTGCGGGCGTAGGCGGCGCGCACGAGGAAGTTGCGGGTGACGTCGAGGTTCAGGTGCGCGCTGGGGTAGACGCCGTCGTAGTCCCGGGCGGCCGCGTAGCCGCGCTCCCGGCGGGTGAGGCGCAGCTCCTCCATCGAGCCCGCCGCGCCCGCCTCCGGCTTGCGGATGCGCTGGCCCGCGGCATTGCGGGCGAAGGTGCCGTTGGGATTCCGCACGTAGATCGCGGCAAGGTCGACCCACGGGCCCTGCCCGGTGTCGCGGGTCCGCTCGAAACGCGCCCCGCCCAGCAGGGTGAGGCGGTTGTGCCAGAGTCGAGCCTCGGCCTGCGCGTAGGCGGAGGTGACCACTTCGCGCAGGTACTCCGAGCCGGTGATGCGCGATTGCTCCGCCGCGACCAGGTTGGCCGGCGTCTTCTGGAAGAGGTCCAGCCGCTGGTAGGCCCGGTCGACCGATATCCACGGGACGTTCGTGAAGCCATAGGCGGAGTCCTGCCCGCGGTAGGACTGCATCTGGAAGGGGGCCGGGGAATCCGGGGTGGCGACGTTGCCGTCGGGACCCGCGTAGGTCCAAGTGATCGTCTGCACGCGGGCGTCGACCGTGAGCGAGCTGCGCGCCGCGCCCACCTCGAGCGAGGCCGGAAAGGGCAGGAAACCGAACCGCCGCCGGGCCGAGACCTGCGCCGAGCGGTGGTCGGAACGGTTGTCGTAGGGCTGCTCCGTGGCGGTCCCGAGCGTGTAGTTGCCGAGGTCGTAGTAGTCCACCGGACGCTCGGCCGCGCTGAGGACCTCGATGATCCGCGGGCGGTCGAGCGTGATCTCGCGCAGGGCAACCCGCGGCGGCCCGTTCACCGTCGCGGTCATCCCGCCGAAGTGGCCCGGGTTGGGGCGGGAACGATCCGACAGCGACAGGCTCGCGACCGCATCGATCTTCCACCGGCCGTCGTCGTGCCGGAAGCGGAGCCCGTACTGGTCGGTGCCACCGAGGAAGGTCTGGCCTCCGCCGGAGAGCGAGACGGAGCCGCGGCCGGTGGCGCCGATCGTCTCGGCCTCGCTGAAGCGGAACGGGACTCCGGTCGCCGGCGTGGGCGCCGCGACCGTGCCGGCGTTGAAGGCCCACGTCTGGGTGCCGATCCAGGTCTTGTACGCGTTGACCTGCGCATTGAACGAGAGGACCCCGTGCGCGGTCGCGCGCCAGTCCGCCTTCAGGCCCCAATTGGACCGCGACTGGCTGCGCGGGCCGTCCTGAACCGTGTACTGCTGGAGGTAGGGCCGCGCGAACGTCGCGCCGGTGCCGGTGCCGCCCGCGTTGAACAGCGTCGTCGACAGGTGCTGCTCGTTGTACTTGTCGCTCCGCATGCCGGTGAGCACGACGCCGAAGTTGCGGTTGACCGGCAGCGTGTAGTCGAACTCGAAGCCGAGGAACACCTTCCGCGTGGGATGGTCGCCGTTGGTGTGGGGCGTCTTCCGCAGCGTGAGGTTCTCATGGTTGGCCATCAGCGTGAACCCGTAATTGAAACGCGCCTTGGGGCGCTCGAACGCGCTCTTCGTCACCAGGTTGACCGCGCCCGCCAGCGAGTCGGCCGGGTTCGCGGGCGTAGGCACCTTGGTCACCTCGATCCGGGAGATGTTGTTCAGCGCGAGGGTGTTCATGTTGAACGTGCGGCCCGGCGAGGCGTTCGCCGAAACCATCGAGGCGCCGTCCGACGTGAACGCGGTCATCGAGCCGCCGATGCCGCGCACCGAGGCCCCGACGATCTCCACCTCGCTGTACTCCATCGCCATGCCGGGGATGAACTTCAGGAACTCGCCGACGTTGCTGCCGAGCACGTCGCCGAGCTCGTCCGTGGCCATCACGTTCTTCAGGTTCGGCGCGAAGCGCTGCTCGTTGGTCGCCAGTGCGCGGGCGTCGGTCTCGCGTTCGGAGGCCACCGTGAACCGGTCGAGCTTCACGACCGAACCGGTACCGTCGCCGTGGCGCGCGCGGCTGGTGAGCGCGAAGTCCCGCACGACCGACCCGCCGCCGAGAACCGCCACGGACGCCATCTGCGGATCGAGGTCCGTGTAGAAAACCTCCAGCTCGGCTCGGCCCGCCGGCACTTCGATCAGACGGTAGCCGCCGAAGTCGTCGGTCAGCGCCACGAGGTCGGTCCCCTTCACGGCGACGCGCGCCTTGCCGAGGGAGTTGCCGGTCGCCGCGTTCGTCACGCGGCCGGTGATGACGCCCGTGGACGCCACGGCGGCGACCGGGAGCAGGGTGAGCAGCAGGGCGAGACCGCGGGCAACCGCGGCCGGACGGATCAATTTCATGGCGGGGTAAGGATGACGGCGCGCGCCCGCTCGGGCGGCGGCCTTGGGGTGGAGGGTTTTTCAGGCGTCCCGCCTGCGGAAGCAACAGGCGTTTTCCACCGAACGCGGAGGAACCGCGCCTTCAGCCCGCGCCGCAGGCGGCGCGGACGGCGTCGACCATCCGCCGCTGGCGCGCCTCGACCCCCGCCATGATCGCCTGGGCCTTGGCGCGCGCGGCGGCGGGATCCTTCACGATCGCCTCCAGCCGCGACCACAGTTGCGCGCCGCTCGTCTCGTCGACTTCGAAGAACCAATCATCGGCGCCGATGTCGCGGTACATCTGCCCCTTGCAGGTGTCGGTCGGCTGCCGTACGTAAAACGTAGGCGTACCCTGGTGCAGCGCGATCAGCGGGGAATGGCATTCGACGCTGACCACGCATTGGGCCTGCGCATAGATCGACGCGGCCTCGTCGGGCAGCCAGAAGGTGTCGCGCCAGACGACGTTACGCTTCACGTCGGCCGGCAACGGGTTCATCAGCACCTCGCGGCCCATCTCCACCTGATAGGTCATTTCCGCGCACACCATGACCTTGTTGCCCGTCGCCCGGACGTAGGCGGCGATCATCTCGCGGAGCTTCGCGTGATCCTGCTCCGTGGTGCGGTCATTGATGGCATCCCTCGCCTCGTCCTCTTTCGTCCGAGGCGTGTTCCGGATCTTGTAGTACGGCGTATAGCGCAGCCGCGGGATCACGCAGATGAATTTTCCGGCGGCCAGATCTCGTTCCCGTAGCCAAGCGAGCCCCTTCGCATCGTCGCGCAGGGGCATGCCGAGCTGGGCGTCAGGGCCGAATTCCAGCACCGGCGTCTTCACGCCCTGCGCCCGGAGGTAATCGCGGGAGATCGTGTCGCGGCAGAAGAAGAATGCCGACTGATCCATGATGAACCGCAGATCGGTCGGGAGATGCGTCGGCGGTAGCTTGAGCGCGCGTGCGCGGAGGCCCGCCAGCGTGCCGCCCTCGGGATCGCGGCCGGCGCCGAAGCCGGACACGGGGTCAGTACTCACGCCGAACACCCCGACCGCCTTGCCCGTGGCCCGGCGAAACGCGACCGCCTGGGCGCTGCCGGGGAAGCCGGAACCCGAACCGCTGAGGTAGAGGTCGGTGTCCGCCCACGCCTTGGCCAAGGCTTCCGAACGCGGCCGGTTATCCGGGCCGAGGCTACCCTCGACGAACTTCAGCTGCGGGTAGGCCTTCGTCAGCAACGCCCTTGAACCAAGCCCGAGGTTGACCGGCCAAAGCGTGATCTCCGCCTCCGGGAAATGTTTATGGAGCAGCGAGATCGCTCCGGGCGTGTGCCCGATGTCGCCGATATTCACGCTCTGCCACGAACTCCGGAGCAGGACGCGCGGCGGGCGCCCGGCCTTCTTCGCGGCGGCGAAAACGGCGGGGCCGGCCGCGGCGGCGATGGCGGCGGAGGCGGAACGGGCGAGGAAGCGGCGGCGGTTCATCGGAGACAGGTGGCTGTCGATCAAGGGGGCCGGAGCGGTCGCGCTCAGAAGCTGACGCTGTTCGTCCAAACGTACATCCGCGGCTGGCCGTAAAAGGTCACGGCGAGGTTGGCGGGGACGGTGAAGCCGCTGCCGTTGTTGGGCAGGGTGCCGAGGACGTAATGGTTGAAGGCGTTGTCGACGTTGACCTGCGTCGTCCACAGGAAGCGCTTCCCGATCTTCCGGCGGTAGGAGGTCACGAGGTTGACCTGCCACGTATCAGGCGAGGCGAAGAGCTCCCGACCCCCGCCGGGGGTGTTGTAGTAAAATGTGCGGTTCTTGAGGCCGAGGGCGACGGTGCCTCCGAGGCTGAAGCCCTTCATGAAGTTGTCGCGGGTGAAGGTGTAATTGTTGGTAAGCACGAAACGATACTGGGCGTAGCCCACGGTGTATTCGCCCTTCTTCGCCACGACGGTCTCCCCCTTCGCCCCGAACGGGTCCGACCACGCGTACGGGATCTGCGAGACGGGAAGGCCGGTGACCCCGGTGAGCGCCGTGCCGTTCGGCCCCACGAAATACTGCAGCACGCGGCGGACGTTGCTCGTCTGGAGCCGGCCGTTGTCGTCGGCGGGCTGCGCCCAGTAGGGGCCAGTGCGGTCGTTCATCATCGCGAGCGTGAGCGGCTGCCATTCGCCCTGGTTCTGCAGCGTGGCGGGATCGACCTGGCGGTTCAGGGTGGCGATGTTGGCGGTGATGACGGATGGAGTGACGGGGACGAGGAAAGGAGCTCCGTTCTGGTAGGTGACGGCGCCGTTGCGCACGTGGAACTGGTCGTTCCAGAGGAGCGGGTACTTCTTGTCGGAAAGGTTCTGTCCGTCGGCAGTGGTGGCGGCGAGGCGCACGCGCCAGTTGGGCGTGGGGCTGGCGGTGAGGATGAGCTCGAGGCCGCGGGTGGTGCGGTCGAGGTTGGTCCATTGGTTCTTGGCGCCGGCGGGACCGTTGTGGGCTCCGTTGAGGCCGGTGGGGTTGATGAGGTCGCGGACGCCGCCGCCGGCGTTGATCATCTCGTCCTTGGAGTTGGTGGAGAAATACTGCAGCGACCCGGAGTAGCGCTGGTCGCGGGTGGTGAACTTGAGGCCGAACTCGTGACCGGTGCCGCTGGAAGTGCGCGGGGCGTTGCCGAGCGGGTCGTTCGCGTTGACCAACGGGATGTTGTAGGTGCTCGAGTAGCTGTAGTACGGCCGCAGCGCCTCGGTGAGGCGGGCGTTGAGCCCAAGATTGTAGCTGCGGTTGCCGGCGGTGGACTCGGCCCAGGGTTCCGCGACCGACGCGGTGATGTTGGGCGTGCGCTTGAAGTTCTCGTTGGAGCGGATGCCGACGAGCGTCGAGAGCCGGTCACCCCACCAGCTCGTGTAGTTGGAGGCGTAGAAGCCGGCGGTGCGGTTCTCCCATTGGTGACCGTCGTTGTTCTGGCCGCTGACGCCCGCCAGGCCGGCGAGCTGCGCGAGGCCGAGGGGATTGTTGGGGCGGACCCACGAGGGATCGCGGGGATTGTTGGCCATGCGCACGTAGTTCTGCCCGGCGAACGAGAGGCGCGGCGTGAGCCAGCCACCGCGCGGAAGCGGCTTCTTCTGTGGGCCGTCGGCGACAGACCACCAGATGCGCGGCATCGGCGTGCGGCCAAGGTTCGTGGGGATGCGCGGGTCGTAGACGACGTTGAAGTTTTGGTCGGCGAGAAAGTAGCCGTAGTCGGTGGGGCCCGAGTCGGCCCACTCGATGTCGTAGCCGAGAAGCGTCTGGGTGGCGGCGCGGCCCTGGAGGAACGCATGCGTGAGCATGGCGGCGCCGCGGGCGGCCCAGCGGCGGGTGGGCTGTTCCACGTCGGAAAGGGTGGCGCCGTTGGCCCACTCGTTGAGCGGGTTCCCGTTCAGGAGCGGGGCGCTGAGGTTGGCGATGCCGCCGTTGGCGCGGTCGGATTGGTAGTCGTTGTAGAGGACGTTGAACTGGGTCGAGAGCCAGCGCGTCCACACGGTCTCGGTGAGGACCGCGTAGGTCTTGTTGGTGACGTACTCCGAAGCGGCCCAACCGGCCCAGGCGTTGAGGTTGTCCCACGTGAGCTTCCCGTTGGCGATGGCACCGCGGGGCCACGGCTGACCGGTGGCGGGGTTGATCTCGCCGGTGAGTCCGTTGCGCAGCATGTAGCCGAGCCCGAAGTTGTGGCGCGGATCGGTGGCGGCATTGGTGAACGCAATGTTCTCCTGGTTGGTGTTGAGGATGCGCTCGTTGATCGTCTGCTGGGCCTGCACGCGGACGACCGTGCGGAGGGCGTCGAGCTTGAGGGCGAGCTGGCCATAGAAACCCTGCGTCTCGTAGCCGATGAAGAGCCGGCGGTAGCGCTGCGCCTCGTCGAGGAGCGCGAGCCGGAAGGCGAGCCAGTCCCGGCCGACGTTGTAGTCGAGCTGGCCCTGCTTGGAGCCGTACTGGTCGATGCGCCAGGTGGCGGAGGCGGACTGGCGGTTGAAGGTGGCGCGCTTGGAGACAGTGTTGACCGTGCCGCCGGCGCCACCCGCCCCGTAGAGGAGGCCCTGGGGACCGCGGACAACATCGGCACGCTCGACATCGAAGGTGCTCGTGATGCCCACGGCGGTGGAGCCGAAGTTGTTGGCCGCGCCCGTGGCCGCGAAGCCGTCGCGCCGGATCGCGCCGCCGCCGGTGCCGCGGATGCCGATGGTCTGGTTGCCCACACGGTCACCGGGCTGCTGGTTGAGCGCGTCGGAGTCGGGGTTAGACATCACCGTGCCGGCACCGGCGCCGTAGCCGTTGAGCATGTCCTCGACGGAGGTGACGGCGATATCGCGCATGAACTCGGCCGTGAAGATGTCGGCCGAGACCGGAGTCTGGCTGAGCGCCGTGTTGAATTGCGTGAGGGAATTGGAGTTGAGCGCACCGTAGCTGTTGTCGGCCTCAGCCTTCACCTCGAACGGATTGAGCGTGACGTATTCACCGGCAGGTTTCGATGCGGGTGCGGTTGGTGGGCGGCTGGCGGCGGGAGGAACGACCTGAGCGGCGGCGAAGGACGCGAGCAGGGCGGCGGCGAAGAACGCGGCGAGAGACGCGCGAGGTAGCAAATGGGGCTTCATGAGGGGTTTGGGCGACTCAGGAGCACGAGGGCCTCAGATCAAGCCAGCACTTCGCGAATAATGTGCCCCTCGACGTTGGTGAGCCGGCGCTGCACGCCGTTGTGCTCGAAGGTAAGACGCTCGTGGTCGAGGCCGAGCAGATGGAGGATCGTCGCGTTGAAGTCGTAGAGCGGATGAATGTCCTTAACGGCCCGCTGACCAAGTTCGTCGGTCGCGCCGTGGCTGACGCCGGGCCGCACGCCCGCACCGGTGAGCCAGCAGGTGAAGCCGTCCGGGTTGTGATCGCGGCCTTGGGAACCTTTTTGGAAAAACGGCATGCGGCCGAACTCCGTGCACCACACGACCAACGTCTCCTCAAGCAGGCCGCGTTGACGGAGGTCGCGGATAAGCGCCGCGGCGGGCTGGTCGAGGATCTGCGCGTGGATGTCGTATTGCTCCCTGAGCTTGTTATGGCCGTCCCAGTTCAGCGCGCCGCCGCTGGCGTAGGCGCCGTTGAAGAGTTGGACAAACCGAACGCCCCGCTCGATGAGCCGGCGAGCGAGGATGCAGTTCTTCGCGAAGGCGGCCTTGTTCGCGTTCGTCGTGTCGTCCGCGCCATACATCTTCAGGATGTGCGCGGGCTCGGTGCTGAGGTCGCTGATCGCGGGCACGCTGAGCTGCATGCGCGCGGCGAGCTCGTAGCTGGCGATGCGGGCGGCGAGCTTACCGTCACCGGGGTTGGCGGCGAGGTGGCGCGCGTTCATCTTCTCGATGAGCGCGCGTGCCGCGCGATCTGCGTCGATCGAAACTCCCGGGGCCGCCAGATGTCGGACGGGCTCCTTCGAGCTCATCGTCGTCCCCTGAAACGCAGCGGGGAGGAAGCCGGGGCCCCAGTTGTTCGAGCCGTTCTGCGGCACGCCGCGCGGATCGGGGATCGCCACGTAGGCGGGCAGGTCCTGGCTCTCGCTGCCGAGCGCATAGGTGACCCACGAGCCGAGCGACGGGAAGCCGTCGAGCACGAAGCCCGTCGACAGGAAGTTCTCCGCCGGGCCGTGGGTATTCGACTTGCTCGTGAGCGAGTGCACGAACGCGAGATCATCCGTCAGCTCCGCGAGGTGCGGGATCAGGTCGCTGACCATCTTTCCCGTCCGCCCGCGCGGCCGAAACGCATACTGCGGCCGCGCCAGCTCGCCGGCCGGACCTTGGAAGGTGACCGCGGGCCCGCCCGGCAAAGGCTTACCGTCCCACTGGATCAGCTCGGGCTTGTAGTCCCATGTCTCGAGCTGGCTCACCGCGCCGGCGCAGAAGATCACGACGACGTTCTTCGCCTTCGCCGGGAAATGCGGCGGCCGCGGCGCGTAGGGCCGCGCCGGATCGATCGCGGGCGCGGCGAGCAGGCCGTCCCGCCCGAGCATGCTCGCGAGGGCGATCGAGCCCAGGGCCGTCGCGGAGTTGGAAAGGAACTGACGGCGGTCGAGCAGCGGGTGAGGAGAAACGCGACTCATGGCAGGAAGAGGAATTCGTTACTGTTGAAAATCGCGCGGGTGAGCACACCGAGGCCGTGCCGCTGGACGATGGGGACAATCTCTCCGAGTTCGGTGACGCTCGGTTCGCGCGCGAACGCGAGCAGATAGGCACGGAAAATCTGCGCCACGGCGTCGTCACCCGCTTCCCGCCTCACCCGCGCGGCGAGCGCGACGGCGGCTTCAAGGGTGAAGCGGCTGTTGAAGAGGTTCAGCGCCTGCAAGGGTGTGGTGGACTCGCGGCGGACGGCGGCGCTCTGGCCGGCGTCGGGACAATCAAATACGCCGAACACCGCCTCGGTCTCGCGGCGCACTTTGTGCGCGTAGATCATGCGACGTAGCCCTTCGCCCTTGAAGGACTCGACCGGCTTGAAGCCGCTCAGGCCGCCGCGCTTGTCGAAAAGATCGTAGCCGCGACCAAACATCTTCAGGTTCAGCTGGCCGCTGACCGAGAGCATCGAGTCACGGAGGGCCTCCGCCTCCAGCCGCCGCAGTGGATAACGCCAAAGGTAATGCGCATCACTGTCGATGGCGGCGGCGGATGCGCGGAACGTCGACGATTGCCGGTAGGTCCGCGACAACACGATGAGCCGGTGCAGGTGCTTCACGCTCCATCCCGAGCGGATGAACTCGGCGGCGAGCCAGTCGAGCAGCTCCGGATGTGTCGGCGGGATGCCGTTGCGACCAAAGTCGCTGGCGGTCCCGGCGAGCCCGCGGCCAAAGTGCCCCTGCCAGATGCGGTTCACCATGACGCGCGCCGTGAGCGGATTCGACGGGCTCGCGATCCAGTCCGCGAGCGCCAGGCGGCGGCGCTGCTCCGGCGTCTCCTCGCCGAGCGAGAAGTTCCCCAGGGCCACGGGCACGGCGGGCGCCACGCGCTCCTTCGGCTGCTCCGGATCACCACGGCCGAGGAGGTGAATCGCGTCGGGTGCGCGGAATTTCCCCGCGAAGGCCAGCCGGCCGTTTTCGGCAGTGCGAATCCTCGCCTCGATCTTCGCCTTTTCGCTCAGGATCAAGCCCGCGGCCTTGGTGTCGTCGGCCGTTAGGCCCGAGAGCGAGAAGGCCGGTCCGCGCCCCAAGCCGGCGATGTGCGGCCGGCGGTCGGTCGAGTCGGCGACGATCTGCCACCCGCCGGCGCGCTCGACCTCGATGCGATATTGGGTCGCGACGCGGTCCACGAGCGTGCCCTCGCGGTCGCGGCTCCAGACGACCCGCGAGATCTCGTGCTCGGCAGGAAAAACCAATTCCACCCAGCCGCGGCCGGGCTCGCGGGAGAGCCAGCTGCGCTCGTTGCCATAGTGGCCGTCGTTCACGAACGCAGGCTCGTGCCGGCCCGCCTCAATGAGATCACCGGAGGTGACAACCCCGGTGCCGAGGCTCGCAAGCGCGACGTTGCGACCTTCGGTATCGAACACCTCGATCTCGTCTAGGCAGGGCTCAAGGCTGTTTGTGGCGAGGATCGTGAACCGCAGCCGCGTCGCCCGCACCGGCGCGAAGCGATCCACGTTCACGGGGCCGGCGCCAGGGGCCGGCCGCAACGCCCGCGCCTCCGCGACCGGTTCGAGCTGATCCGCGCTGAGGCCCGCTTCCCACGTGTAGACGGTCGCCAGCCGATCGCTGTAACGCCCCGTGCGATCGCGGCTCCAGACGATGCGGGCGATCCGCACCGGCTCGGGCAGCTCGAGCATCACCCAACCGCGGCCCTTGGCGTCGGACATCCAGCTCCGCTCGTTGCCGAACTTGCCGTCATTGAGGTGCTCGAGCCGGTGGTTCCCGGAGGTGCGGCTGCCCGACGCGGTGACCTTGGCGCCGCGCGCCACATTGCGCGCCTCGGGCTCGTCCGTGAAAATCTCGATCTCGTCGAGGCACGGCTCAATCAGCCCGAGCTTGGGATGCAGGTTGGCGTCGTGAATCGTCAGGCGAACGAACTTCGCCACGATCGGCGCAAAGCTCTCGGTGTTTTCGCGGGCGTTCGACTCGCGCGGCGTCGTCCCCGGCCGGGCCAGCGGCGTGAACTGCACGAGCTGGCGATCAAGCGCCGCAATCTCCTCGCGCAGGGCCGCGATCTCCCGGCTGCGCGCCTCGGCCTCCGGCGTGCGCATCTCGCGGTCGGCATACTCGACGCCGGCAACGAAGGCCTGGAGCGCATAGTAGTCCTTCGCGCTGATCGGATCGAATTTGTGGTCGTGGCAGCGCGCGCAACCGGCGCTCAGGCCGAGGAAGGTCTGGCTGATGTTGGTCACGATTTCGTCGAGCGAGTCCTGGCGTGCGAGCCGGATGGAGGCCGCATCTTTGCCGATCTGCCCCGGCAGCAGCACGGAGGCGGTGACGAGGAAACCGGTCGCCGCATCCTCCCCGAGCGCATCGCCCGCGATCTGTTCGCGGATGAAGCGATCGTAGGGCGTGTCGGCGTTGAAGGCGCGGATGACGTAGTCGCGGTAGGGCCACGCGTTGGGCCGCTCGGTGTTCACCTCGAAGCCGTGCGTGTCCGCATAGCGCACGAGGTCGAGCCAGTGCTGCGCCCAGCGTTCGCCGTAGCGCGGCGAGGCGAGCAGCCGCTCGACGACTTGCTCTTCGGTTTCATGCCGCGCGGCGAGTTCCTCCGGCGTCGGCGGCAGGCCGGTGAGGTCGAGCGTGACGCGGCGGAGCCACGTTGCGCGGCTCGCCGGGGGCGACGGCTCGAGCCCGTGTTCGCGAAGTTTCGCGGCAATGAAGCCGTCGATGGAGTGTTCCCCCGGCGGCACGGAGAGCGGCTTGAACGACCAATGTTCGCGCGGGTCCGCGAGTATTGCGCGGTCGACGCCGTCGGGCCAAACCGCGCCCTCGTCGATCCAGCGCGTGAGCGTCGCGATTTCCGCGGGCGACAAGCCGTCGCCCTTTGGTGGCATGCGTTGCTCCGGGTCCGCGCTGGTCACGAAACGAATGAGCGGGCTCTCCTTCGCCTTGCCCGCGACGAGACTCGGTCCTTCGCCGTCACCGCCCTTGAAGGCCGCCGCCTTCACGTCGAGGCGGTACCCGGACTTTTGCTTTTTCTCACCGTGGCACTCAGTGCAGTGCCGGTCGAAAATCGGCCGCACGTCGCGGACGAAGTCCACTGGAGCGGCGGTGGCGGCCGGCAAGGCGAGCAGAAGGAGGAGAGCGACACGCATGGGCGAATTCAGCGGTAGGGATTTCCTGCTTCGAAGAGAGCGCGAATTTCAGTGTCGGTCATCGCGCGGCCGAGGACGAGCATCTCGTCGATGCGGCCGCTGAGTTTGCGGTCGGTGCGGTTCCAGTTGCCGATCTGCGCGGGGCCGAGTCGGGCGGGGTGGGCGGTCGACGCGCGGGTTTCGACGTCGATGCGGAGAGCGGAACGAAAGCAAAGGGCGGGACGGGCGCCGATCGGGGTAAGGGGCGTCATCGGGGAACGAGGAAAAAGAGCCGCACCCGCAGCGCAACGGGAGAACGCTGCAACCACCGAACGCACCCACGGGGCGGGTATCGTAACGTGGTAAGTTACATGTCCGCCGGGGTCGGCGGCCGGGGTTTTGAGGTTTGCGACGACGACCACCGCGGCGGAAAACAGCCGGGCTGCACGGAATCCTCCGAGCGCGTCCGACTAATCCTCCCCTCCCCCATGAACTGGACCGGCGTCATTCCCGCGCTCACCACCAACCTCCGCCCCGACGGGGGCATCGACCATCCGGCGTTCGCGCGCCATTGCCGCGCGATGCTCGACGCCGGCTGCAACGGACTCGTCTGCGCGGGCTCGCTCGGCGAGGCGGCGACGCTCTCCGCCGATGAAAAGATCTCCCTCGTGCGCACGGCGGTACGCGCGGCGAGGGACCGCGCCCCGGTCGTGCTCGGCATCGCGGCGCTGGGCACCGATGAGGCGGTCGCGCTCGCGCGGGCGGGCGCCAAGGCGGGCGCCGAAGGCCTGATGGTGCTGCCGCCGTACGTCTACAGCACCGACTGGCGCGAGATGAAGGCCCACGTCGCCGCCGTGATCGGCGCGACGCGGCTCTCCTGCATGCTGTACAACAATCCGGTCGCCTACCGCACCGACTTCCTACCGCACCAGGTCGCCGAGCTCGCGGCGGAGCACCCGAACCTCGCCGCGGTGAAGGAGTCGAGCGGCGACGTCCGCCGCATCATCGCGCTGCGTGCCGCGTTGGGAGAGAGACTGGCGCTGCTCGTGGGCATGGACGACGCCGTCGTCGAGGGCGTGCGCATGGGCGCGCGCGGCTGGATCGCCGGGCTGGTCAACGCGTTCCCCCGCGAATCGGTGGCGCTGTTCAACGCCGCCGTGGCGGGCGAGACCGCGCGGGCCGACGCGCTTTACCAATGGTTTCTGCCGCTGCTGCGCATGGATACCGTCCCGAAGTTCGTGCAGCTGATCAAACTCGTGCAGGAGGAAACCGGCACCGGCAGCGCGACCGTGCGTCCGCCCCGCCTCCTGCTGGAGGGCGCCGAACTCGCGGCGGCGCGCCGCACCTTGCGGGAGGCCCTGCGCCGCCGAACTCAGGTGTAATCGTAAAGCTGCGGGTCGCGGCGGGGCGCGGTCCGGCGCACGCGGAAGCGGTGCTTCGGCTCCTTCGGGTCGGGCGCCGGTCCACCGGCCCCCGGCCCTCCCATCCCCATGCCGTCGCCGTAGGGATCGTCCATGCCGCCGCCGGCCTCGTCACCGCCGCCGAGCTGCTCCTCCAGCGAATCAGGATCCGCGCCTTCCTCGAGCTTGCGCACGACCTCCTCCATCTCGCCGTCGATCTTCTCTCCGGTGAGTTCCGACATCCGACGCATCATGCGCGCCATCGCCTTGGGGTCGTTCTCATCGACGCTCGAGAACTCCTTCTCCATCGCGCTCATCGCGGCTTCCATCCGCGCATCCTCGGCCGGATCGCCGCCGGCGGCATCCGCCCCGTCGGGCTTCTTCTCGGCGGCCTCATCCTTCGCGCCACCGCTCGTGATCGCGAACGCTGAGACGAGCTTACGCATGCGGTAAGCCGCGTTGGCCGGGCACTTCGGGACCGTCTGCCCTTGGGCGAGCGTCTTCGCGTAGAACTGGTAGATCGTGTGGTTATCCGGACAGTAGTACTCGTAGATCGGCATGGTCGAAGGAGACGGGGTTATTAACGCCCGGGCGGTTTGGCAAGCTGGTGGCCATGGAGAACCCCGCCGCCAAGGCGGTCGCGGTTGAGCCGGTCCATCACCGCCGCCAGCCTACGCCTCCGTTCATCGTCCGCGCCGAACATCTCAAGCTGACCCGCCGCGCCCGCGACATTGGAAAAGCGCACCGAGACCAGCCGCAGCGGCCGCCGCTTCGTCCATGCCTCGCGCAGCAGCGGACCGACCAGCGGGTAGAACGGCGCCTCGAGGTCGGTCGCCTCGGCAAGGCTGCGCCCGTGCGCCGCCTGGGAGAAGTCGGGGTAGCGCACCTTGACCGTGAGCGTGCGCACCCGCTTCCCGTCGGCCCGCACCTTGGCGAGGAGCTCGTCCACCATCCGCTTGGCCACGCGCTCGACCTCCGCGAAATCGGCGACGTCCCGCGCGAAGGTCTCCTGCTGGGAATAGCTCCGCGCGTCCTCCTCCGCGGTCTCCACCGGCGAATCATCCTCGCCCCGCGCCGCGGCGAGCATCCCGCGCCAGCCGTCGCCGAACGCGGCACGCAGGCGCGTCTCCGGAGCGGAGGTGATGTCGCTCACCAGACGGATGCCGTGCGCCGAGGCGAGCTCCGCCTCGGTCTTCGCCCCGATCCCGGGCAGCCGCCCGACGGGCAAAGGCGCGAGGAAGGCGGCTTCTCCACCGGGAGGCACGACGACGAAGCCGCGGGGCTTGCGGAGCTTGGAGGCGACCTGCGCGACGAGCTTGTTCGAAGCGATGCCGAACGAGACCGGCACCTGCAGCTCTTCCCAGATGCGCGCCTGCAGCGCGCGCACCGCCGACTCAACCTGGTCTGTCGAGGCGAACCCACACGGGCCCAGATCGAGGTACCCCTCATCGATCGAGTTGCGCTGCACGAGAGGAGTGAGCGTCTCGCATACGTCGAACATCCGCCGGGAGACGTCGCCGTAGAGCCCTGCGGTGTGCGGGAGCAGGACGAGGTCCGGGCACACTTGCAGGGCGCGCCGCGACGGCATCGGGGTGTAGACGCCGGCCGCCCGCGCCTCGTAGCTCGCCGAGGAAATGATGCCGCGCTCCCCGCCCCCGACCGCGCAGCGCCGGCCGCGCAGCTCGGGCCGCCGCGCCAATTCGCACGAGACGAAGAAGGCGTCGGCGTCGAGGTGGACGATCCTGGCGGTGCCGGCAGACATCGCCGACGATTGGCCGCCCGCCCAACGCCACCGGCAAGCGGGAAAATCCCGATCCGGCTTCCCCGGCTGGAACCGGCAGGCGCGGGCGGTGGACCGAACAGCCGGCCACGACTCACCCGCGCCTCACGGACGTAAAAAAGCCCCCGCGGCGCGGGGGCTGCAAAAAGAAAGCCGAGGATGCGGGGCTTCAGCGCGCCTTCACCAGACCGAGCTGCTTCTTGATGTTCTGCACGCTCGGAAGAGAGATGCCGACCGCCTTCGCGATCTCGGACCCGGTCTTCCCGGCCTCGACCATCTTCTTCACCTCCTCGCGCATGGCATCGGTGATCTTGGCGCGCTTGCGGCGACGACCGCCACCGGCGGCCTTGGCCTTGGTCTTGGCGGCCTTGCCGGGCTTGCGGCCCGGGCGCTTGCCGGAGGCGGCGACGATCGCCTTGGCGAGGTCGGCCGCGCTCTCAAAGCCGTACTTGTCGGGAAGAGCAGCCAGCTCGCGGTTGAGCTTGTTCTGGATGGATTGCTCGAGGCTCGCGACCTTGGCGCGGGCCGCCTTCAGTTGGTTCAGTTTATTTAGCAGCATACAAGCCGAATACAGATCGCAATATATCCTATAGCAAGTCGGAATACAGGATTTATATGCAAGAAAAAGGCGGCCCCTCCGGCCGCCCTTTACCCACCTAGAGCAGGAAGGGACGCGCTCAGATCGTCATGGCGTGGTAACCGCCGTCGACGACGATTTCCGAACCGGTGATGAAGCCGCCGGCGCCGTCGCTGGCGAGCAGCAGGGTCGCCCCGACGAGCTCCCGTGCCTCGCCGAAGCGCTTCATCGGCGTGTGGCCCATGATGGAGGCGACGCGGTCCGGCGAGAGGATCTTGCGGTTCTGCTCGGCGGGGAAGAAGCCCGGGACGAGCGTGTTCACGCGCACGCGCTTCGGCGCCCACTCGCGCGCGAGGTTCTTCGAGAGGTTGTGCACCGCCGCCTTGGTCGCGGAGTAGGTGAAGACCCGCGACAGCGGCACGATGCCGGACATGGAGCCGAGATTGATGATCGAACCGCCCTGACCGCGCTCGACCAGATAGCGTCCGAAGACCTGGCAACCCAGGAAGACACCCTTGTAGTTGATGCGCACGATGCGGTCGAACTCGTCCTCGGCGATGTCGAGGAAGGGCGTCGCGGAGTTCACGCCGGCGCCGTTGACGACGATGTCGACGCGGCCCGACCGCGCGAGCACCGCGGCGAGCAGCCCCTCGAGCGCGGCCTTCTCGCTCGCCTCGCAGGAATGGAAGTAGCCCTTCCCGCCCGCGGCGTGGATGCGCTCGAGGCGCGGTTTGGCCTTCTCCTCGTTGCGGCCCACGAGCACGGCCTCGCAGCCGGCGGCGGCGAGACCCTCGGCCATGGCGCCGCACAGCTCGCCGGTGCCGCCGATCACGACCGCGACCTTGCCGCTGAGATTATAGAGGGAACCCAAGTATTCGGAGGGTGAGCTCATGATGAAGTCGGCGAGGAAAGCGTCCGCCCGCGCCGGCTGGCAATGGCAATTCAGCGCCGCCATCCGGCTTGCCCGCACCCCCGCCGCAGCCTTTCGTCGCCTCAATGCCGCACATCCCGCTCGAGGACGACTTCAACGACGTGATCAACAAGGCGCAACGCGGCCTCGGGATCAGCGACGAGGACCTGCAGCAGCGCGCCGAGGTCTCGGCGGAGGATCTGGCGGCGGTGAAGGCGGGGCGGCCGCTGGACGCCGTCCTCCGGCGCGTGGCACGGCACCTCAAGCTTTCGCCCGATGCGCTCGAGACACTCGCGCACAAACGCTGGTACCCGCGCATCCCCGACTTCCCCAAGGGCTTCGCCGCCTTCAACACGCCGCACGGCTCCATGCGCGTGAACAGCTACCTCGTCTGGGACCCGCGCGCGCGCATTGCGGCCGCCTTCGACACCGGCTCCGACAGCCGAGGGATGCTCGACGTCATCGCCGCGGAGCGGCTGAGGCTCCGCTACATCTTTCTTACGCACACGCATCCCGACCACGTCGCCGACCTCCCGGCGCTCGCCTCCGCCACCGGCGCGGAAGTCTGGTCGAGCGAACTCGAGCCCGCCGACCATCCCGGAGCGCGCACCTTCCCCGAGAACGCCCATTTCCACGTGGGCTCGATCGCCGTGAAGACGCTGCTCACGTGCGGGCATTCCCCCGGGCTCACGACGTTCTATCTCACCGGACTCAGCTGGCCGCTCGCCTTCGTCGGGGATGCGCTCTTCGCCAGTTCGATGGGCGGCAGCGCGACGCGCTTCGCCGATCAAGTCCGGAACAACAAGGAGAAGATCCTCACCCTGCCCCGCGACACCGTGATCGCGCCCGGGCACGGTCCCTTGACGACGCTCGCCCAGGAAAAGCTTCACAACCCTTTCCTCGCACGCTGAGGCGGTTTATTTCCCCTGTGGTGCGGATCGTCGCAAAGTTACTCCTCGGCCTGCTCATCGCGGCGAGTGGCGCCCTTTCCGGGCAAAGTGCTGAGTCGGTTAATCCCAACCACGTCACCTTCTACACGGAGCCCAATTTCCGCGGCGAGGCGCTGAAGGTCGAGGCCGGTGCCTCGGTTGCGAACCTCGAGCGCATGCTCCGAGCCAACCGGCAGCCGTGGTCGGGCGCGATCTCCTCGGTGGAGATTTCCGGTGATGCCCGCGCGACGGTGTTTTCGAAGCCGGACCAGCAGGGCGAGCGGCTCGAGATCCAACGGAGTATAGCCGACCTTTACGCCGAGGCGCGTGGCCCGGAAGGCGCGAACTGGGAACGGGCGATCGCGTCACTTGCGGTCTCTGGCACGCGACCCGCGCCACCGCCGCCCGCAGGCGCTTCCACACCCGCGCCCGTCGTGAAAGCCCCTCCTGCCCCGCCGCCGGCCGCCGCCGAGGCGCCGCGGCAGGTCATCATCGTGCAGCAACCTCCCCCACCGCCGCGCGCACCCGTGCTGGTCGCACCGCCGCGGGCTCGGATCGACCGCCGCACCGCCGAGTTGATCGTCGACCACGCCTACCGCGAGGTCCTTGACCGTCCGGCCGATCCCGAGGGACTCCGCCGCTACCGCGACCGGATCATGTTCGAAGGCTGGAGCCAGCGGGAGATGATCGAGCAATTGCAGCGCAGCGACGAAGCCCGCGCGATCAATCCCGACGTCGCGATCACCCGCATGTACCGCGAAATCCTCCGCCGCGATCCCGACCCGAGCGGACTCGCGCACTATCGGTCAAAGTGGCGGCAAGGATGGACGCAGGGGCAGATTCGAGCCGACCTGCTGCGCAGCCGAGAGGGCCAAGGCAACCAGATCCGCGACGTCATCACGCGCGCGTATCGAGACATCCTCGGCCGCGACCCCGATCCCGCCGGCTACGCCAATTACGAGCGCCTGATGCGCGAAAAGGGATATAACGAACGTGACATCCGCCGGGCCTTGATGAGCGGCGAGGAGTATCGGGCGCGGCAGCGCGGCCGGCCCTGATCCTTCGGAGGGCGACTGGCTCCGTACTTTTGTAAGTCGGCCCTTCGCGTTTCGCCGAGGTGTGCGTAACCACCTGGATTGCACCTATTTTTGGGGACCTGCACAAAGTAAACGTCAGTAAATTGGGTATATTTCCCCGCCCCTACCCCCATATCCATGCCAGCGGAATCCCTTACGTGATGATATTCATGGACTAATGATATTTATGTCGATGGCACGGGGCGTGCAACTCGCCGACCGCACCTCACCCATGCCCGCTACCCTACCCCAGATTTCGCCCAACAAGGAGCTCTTCACCCGCGAGCGCCGGCGTCACCGGATGCAAAATTTCCTGCAGTCGCTTGAGGGCCAAACGACCCGCAGCCGCGTTGACCGCGATTCATTCCTTTCGGCAACGTCCGCCGCCCGAATTTCCTCCGACTCCCGAGCCGCGTTCACCGCCGCGCGCTGAAACGCGACGTTGCTCGTTCGGGCGCTCAGCCGACCGTCAGCGACTGGCCATTGTCGCGTGGTCCGAGCTTCAGGATGAAGGGAGCGGCAAGCTTGGCCCATTCCTCCGCCTTGGGATGATTCGCGGCACCGTCGGCCCAGCAGGAGCGCAGCATGTCGGTGTCGATCACCCCGGGATTGAGCGGCACGGCGGCCATGCTTTTCGGCAACTCCTCGGCCAAGGCCTTCGTAAGCCCCTCGATCGCCCACTTCGACATGCAATAGGGCGCGACCTCGGGTGACACGCTGCGACCCCAGCCGGAGCTCAGGTTCACGATCACGCCCTTTCCCGCCTTTACCATCGCGGGAACAAAGTGACGGATGACGTTCTGCACGCCGCGGATATTGGCGTCGACCAGGCGCGTGAACTCGCGGTCGTCTTGCTCCCAGAGTGGCGAGAGTCGGTTCATCAATGCGGCGTTATTGATTAGCAGGTCGGGCGCCGAATCGTTTTCGAGCACCTTCGCGGCCCAGATCGAAACCTTCGTGTCGAGCCCCACGTCGACGACCGAGAAGTCGTGCGGTGCGTGGTGGGTCATGCGCAGATCGAAAATCGCGTCCCCGCTGCGCCCGCAGCCGATGACAGTGTGGCCGGCGCGGATGAATTCCTCCGTGAGCGCCCGGCCGAGGCCGCGCGTCACACCCGTGATGACGATCTTCATGGCGGCGTGATGATCCCGCCGCGGAGTCGTGGCAAGGTCGCGACAATGCCGTTGCCGGCTCACCGCTTGCCTCGCCGTGAGCTGCGTCGCAAACGTCCCTGATTCGCACTCCATGAATTGCCACGCTCGGAACCGCGCCTTTCTCATCCTACTCACCGCGATCGCCGTCGCAGCCCGATTGTCCTCCGCACCCGTGTTGGAGGTGGTGCTGGATTCAGGCCGGCCCGGACCCACGGTTTTGCTGCTCAACGAAGCGGCCGCGGGCGACGTATCCGGTCGGATTGCCTTGCGCCAGATCGCCACGTGGAGCCTGAGCGCCGGCAAAGTCGTGGCCGCGACCGCGGAGAACGGAGCCACCACCTCCGCCATCATCCAAACAGCCGCACCCACCGCCGTCGTGAGCCTCCGTGTGGCCAAAGGGACGACCTCGAAGGAAAGTCCTCCAGGCGCCCTCACCACGAGAGGCATCGACGCCGAGATGCTCCTCATGCGGTTGAATACTTTACTCGACGCCGGCACCACTCCCCTCGCCGCCGGCCAGCGACCTGAAGCGGTCACCGCCCCGGTCGCGGTCGACCTATACTTCACCGCCCGCCGTGGAGCCGCATCTCCGGGCGAACGTACCCGGCTGTTCCGCCATGCGGCCCACGCTGTCCTCGTCCAGGCGGGCATGATCACCGGCGACCCTTGGAGGCTGATCGACCCCGCATCCCCCCGCATCAAGGTCGCCATCTACGCCGGCGGCGGTTCCGCCACCACGCCCGGGCTCTCCGCCTACCCTGCCAGCCTCGACCGCGCGGCGGACATCATCGAATACACCTACGTCGGGCCGGTGGAGCTCGCACGCGCGGATTCCCTCAAGCCGTTTGACGTCGTCGTATTCTGCGGCGGATCCGGCTCGGGGCAGGCGAAGTCGCTCGCGGCGGCGGGAGCGGCCAACGTGAAGGCGTTCGTTCAGCGCGGCGGCGGATACGTCGCCTCCTGCGCCGGAGCCTACCTCGCCACCGCCGGTTACCCTTGGTCGCTCGGGCTCGTCGCGGCCGACACCGTCGATTCCAAGCACTGGGCCCGCGGGTCCGGCCCCGTCGACATCGAACTCACCGACGAGGGCCGGAAGATCCTCGGCAACTATCAGGGTCTCCAAAGCGTGCGCTACGCGAACGGACCACTGCTCGGGCCGGCCAAAGATCCGCGCGGCGTCGCCCCCTATACGGTGCTCGCCCACTACCGTTCCGACATGGCGAAGAATGTCCCCGGCGGCGTGATGCCCGGCACGCCCGCGATGATCGCCGGCACCTACGGCGAGGGCCGCGTGCTGTGCTTTTCACCACACCCCGAATACACCGAGCCGCTAAAGGGCATGATCGTTCGCGCCGTCACGTGGGCAGCCAAACGACCTGTGAACGAGTGAAAGCGACCGCCTGGTCGGACCGGATCCTCACGCTCCGCGGCCGTTCCCGCATTCGAATCCGCCGTCGCTACGGCTGGGGGCGCACATGCGGAGGATTCGCGAGATTCCTTCCGCTTCCGACGGAATCCCCTCTACCGAACTCGGTCGCGTTAATTTTCCGCGGCTGCAGCCGCGGCCACATCGACCGCTCGGCAAATTGCCTGCGACCATCGGCGTAGCCGACAAATTCCCCGTTGTGACACGCCACTCATGTGGCTGCGCCTGCAGGCGCGGACATTTCACGTCCCCCCTTCCGCCTCCGCCCTTCGTCCAAACGGCGATTCCGAATTCTCCGCGGCTGCAGCCGCAGCCACACCAAACCTCCTCCTGACTTCACGAAGTCCCACCGGCTGCCTTCCCCCCGCGCAATCCGAGAAATCCGTGGTAAACCCGGATTGGGAATTACGGAGAGGCCATGCGCCTCGAAGCGGTCGGCCGGGACGGCCGACCCTACCTCGCAGCTATCGATGGCGATGCGTGAATCCTCCGCGGCGCCGGCCGCAGCCACACCAAACCTCCTCCTGACTTCACGAAGTCCCACCGGCTGCCTTCCCCCCGCGCAATCCGAGAAATCCGTGGTAAACCCGGATTGGGAATTACGGAGAGGCCATGCGCCTCGAAGCGGTCGGCCGGGACGGCCGACCCTACCTCGCAGCTATCGATGGCGATGCGTGAATCCTCCGCGGCGCCGGCCGCAGCCACATCGAACGCTCGGCACGTCACCTGCGACCATGGACTCAGTTGAACGATTGCTCGTTCCAACACGCCACTCATGTGGCTGCGCCTGCAGGCGCGGACAATTCACGTCCCCCTTTCGCCTCCGCCCTTCGTGCGAACGGCGATTCCGAATTCTCCGCGGCAACTGCCGCGGCCACATCGGACCGAATTACAAACCAATCGCCGACTAGCTGATCTCCTACGTTCCGAATCCAACGGCGATGGCGCCGCACGGACGCAGCGCGTGATTCCCGTTCGGGAAAAGCGCTCGCGTCCGGCGCGACGCGGGGACGGACTGCGCCACCCCATGCACCTCCTGCGCCTGCTCCTCGCCACAGCCCTGCTGGCCGGTCTCGTGAAGGCCGCCGCGCCCACCCCTTCGCCCGCAGCACCCAAGGCTCCGGCCGGGAGCGATCCCGAAAAGCTCAAGTACGTGCTACCGCTCCCGCCCGACGAGAACGTGTCCTACGGTCCGCATCGGATGCAGGTCATCTATTTCTGGCGCGCCCGTTCAGACCGGCCTACTCCCCTCCTCTTCTACATCCATGGAGGCGGCTGGAATGGAGGCGACCGTTCCGTCGTGCGGAACATGCTCCTTCCGGCCCTGGAGGCCGGCATTTCCGTGGCCTCGGTGGAGTACCGCACTATCCGCGACGCTACGGCGGACGGCCTAATCCCTCCCGTCCGCGGCCCGATGCTGGACTGCGCGCGCGCCCTGCAGTTCTGCCGCAGCAAGGCCCGGGAGTGGAACCTCGACAAGACGAGGATCGCGGCGGCAGGCGGTTCCGCGGGGGCCTGCACCAGCCTGTGGCTGGCATTCCACGACGATCTCGCCGACCCCCGTTCTCCGGATCCGGTGGCAAGGGAGTCCACTCGTGTCACCTGCGCCGCGGTCGACGGCGCCCAAACTAGCCTCGACCCGCACCAGATGCGCGCATGGACACCAAACATCACCTACGGGGCCCACGCATTCGGGATCTCCGCGGACCCGAAGCGAAAGCTCTCCTCTTTCGACGTCTTTCATGAATCCCGGGAGCGGATACTGCCTTGGATCCGGGAGTACTCACCCTACGAGTTGGTCAGCCGCGGCGATCCACCGATCGGTCTCTACTACAGCGCTCCGCCGAACCTGGGGCAGCCCGAGAAGGATCCGACGCACTCGGCCAACTTCGGAGCGAAATTGAAGGAACGGTGCGAGGCCGAAGGGGTCCGGTGCGATCTCGTGTATCCGGGCTCGCCTGACGTGCGCCACGCCACCGCGAACGATTTCGTGCGCGCGCACCTTTTGCCCGGTTTCGACTGAATCTCGAAGGCCCGGAGGACCAAGGTCCCGCGGGGCCGTCGGCCGCAACACAAGGTGAACGGCCGCCACGACGCCCCGCGATCGGACTTCAACTGCGTGAAATCAACTGAACTTCGCTTCGCCTTACCCTCAAAGCCCCCCGCCTCCGCTGCCCGCATTAACTTCAACCCTTCGCCCGCCATCCGCGGGGGACGTCACGTCAGGAAGTAAACCCCGCAGGAGAACCATCGGACCGTGATGCGCACCCGGGCCGCGAAGACCGGACCGGGAGTCTTCCGCTGATTCATCAACGGCAGGATCGCCCAACCGGCAGCCTTCGACCGCTGGTTCCACGAAGCGCTTCGCGCGCAGGCCGCCGGCGCGCAACCGCTTGGGCGACCGTGCAACATATGGACGGAATACTCGCGGGTTCGCAGCGATTTCGCGACATCCGGCGCCCTTCCGCGCGCTGAAAATCGGGAACACCTGGCTGCATCCGGAGGCGCAACCCTCCGCCTCCAATGACAAGGCGAAGTACCTTCAACTTCGGCCTGCGTTCGAGGAACTCGGCGCCGTGCGGATCCAGCTCAAGACCGAAGCACGAAAAGCCGCTTCCCAACGAGCGAGGGGCGGCTTGTTGGCGTGCGCGAAGGCGTCCCCCGAAGCTACCAGACCGTGACGACGGCTGTTCCCGCGGAGGCCGCGGGAAGCCATCCCCCCTGCGGGAAAACCCTCGGGATGCAGCGAAGGTTGCCCCGGTGAATGGCAATCGAGAATTCAGCGTCAGGTTAGCTCGGCGCAGACCCGCGCCCGGCGAAGGCGGCGGGCTCGACCCTCAGCGGCGCGTTTTCATCTGCACGTAGATTTCCTCCACTTTCGCGCGCGCCCACGGCGTCCGGCGCAGGAAGACGAGGCTGGAGTTAATGCTCGGATCGAAGCGAAAGCAGCGGATGTCCACCCGCTCGGCGAGCCCCGCCCAGCCGATCTCCTCGACGAGCTCCACAAGGAGTTGCTTGAGCGTAACGCCGTGCAGCGGGTCCTTCGACCGCGGGGAATCCATGCGCGCAAACGTCGGGCGCAGGCGCGGCGACGCAAGCGCGGAGGTGGGCCCGATACGCGTTGGCTCGGAGCAGCACGAGGCCGCTGGCGGAGCGTCTCCATGGATCAAGCCGACGCTTTGCGGATGGGCCCTCATACCCTCACCGTCGGTCATGCAGGCCAGCGGGGTGTCTCGTTGAGGTCGAGGATTACAGACCCCATGGGGTTTGACCCTAAGGATTTCTCGCGAGTCTCCCCCTCGCGGTTTGCCGCACCGTCGCGGCCGACGTTTTTTCACCAAATTTAGCCGCCGGCCTACTAGGCGGTTGCCAGACCGCGGAGTAGGCTTTTCGGTCTGACCCGGGCGCCGTTTCTCCGCCCCTCCCCCCCTCTCCCCCATGTCGAAAAAATCCGTCAAGGATCTGAAAACCATCAAGTCCAACGTGAAGGGCCGCGTCGAAGCGGCGCTCGCCGAAAACGGCGGCCTCCTGCGCCTCGCACCCTGCTGGGTGCCGCGCTCCTTCCTCCAGCCGGGCAAGCGGCTCAAGCTGCACCCCGACGACCTGTACGCCTTCGGCCTGAACCGCGGCGGCATCGACGAGCGCTGGTTCGCCTCCACCACGCCGGCCGCCAACGACAACCGCACGCCCGACGAGGGCCTGAGCTACGTGGTCATCGGCGGCGAGCGCTTCACCCTGCAGCAGGCCGTCGACGAGTGCGGCGCCGGCCTCATCGGCAAGGCCATCTGGCGCAAGTACGGCAAGTGGCCCGTGTATTCAAAGTTCTTCGACAACATGGGGCCCATCCCGCACCACATGCACCAGAGCGCCGCGCAGGCGAAGCTGGTCGGCCAGGAGGGCAAGCCCGAGTCGTACTACTTCCCGCCCCAGCACAACAACGTCGGCAACAACTTCCCCTACACCTTCATGGGCCTCGAGCCGGGCACCACCAAGGCCCAGGTGAGGAAATGCCTCGAGAACTGGAACAAGGGCGACAACGGCATCCTCGACCTCTCCCGCGCCTACCGGCTGAAGCCCGGCACCGGCTGGCTCATCCCGCCCTGCGTGCTCCACGCGCCCGGCTCCCTCTGCACCTACGAGCCCCAGTGGGGCTCCGACGTCTTCGGCATGTACCAGTCCCTCGTCGAGGGCCGCGAGGTGCCGTGGTCGCTCCTCGTGAAGGACATGCCCAAGTCCAAGCACCGCGACCTCGACTTCATCGTCGACCAGCTCGACTGGGCGGAGAACACCGACCCGAACTTCAAGGACAACCACTACCTCGAGCCCGTGCCCGTTGCCGACACCCGCAGCGAGGGCTACGTCGACCGCTGGATCGTGTACGGCAAGGTGGACGGCGAGCAGCTGTTCACCGCCAAGGAGCTCACCGTCGAGCCCGGCGCCAAGTGCGTCATCAAGGACGGCGGCGCCTACGGCCTCATCACCGTCCAGGGCAAGGGCCGCATGAACAACCTCAACCTCGATTGCCCGAAGCTCATCCGCTTCC
>JBBAVH010000025.1:5178-70775 GCA_040397825.1 Opitutaceae bacterium | reverse complement strand
GGGTGGTTGACGAGGAGGAACTCCATCACGCCCTCGCGGCAGTCCTTGATCTGCGGCGTCTGGGTGCGGACATGCAGACCGGGCGAAGCGTTGGTGGCGCAGCCGATCTGCGGGCGCGGGATCCAGTTGATGCGCGCCTTGCCGGTGGCGGGATCGATAATCGCCGCCTTGGTGGCGGGGTCGACGGCCGGCATGCCGATCTCGACCAGGCACATGCGGCAATTGCCCGAGATGGAAAGCTTCGGGTGGTAGCAGTAGTACGGGACGTCGACCCCGACGAGGCGCGCCGCCTCGATGACGTTGGTGCCCTTCGGCACGGCGACGTCCCGGCCGTCGACGTTGACGGTGATGAGGTCGGGTTTGGGAGCGGCGGACATCGCGGTCATCTTGGATTCGGCAGCGAGCGTCAGACCAGCTCGGCGGCGCCGTCGGGCCGCGGCACCCGTTTCGTTCCCGCGTAGCCCTGGAATTCATCGCCGAACTTGGCGACGAAGCTCTGGGTGGGCCAGGAGCAGGCCTCGCCAAAGGCGCAGATCGTGCGGCCGGCGATCTGGTCAGCCACGCCCTTGAGCAAGGCGCCGTCCTCCGCGCGGGCCTCGCCGTGCACCATGCGGCCGGTGATCTTCTTCATCCAGAGCGATCCCTCGCGGCACGGCGTGCACTGGCCGCAGCTTTCGTGGGCGTAGAACGCGTTCAGGTTGCCCAGCGCCTCGACCATGTTGACCGAGTCGTCCATCACGATGACGCCGCCGGATCCGCCCATGGTCCCGCAGGCCGCCATGGTGTCGAAGTCCATCGGGATGTCCTCGACGGCGAGCGTGCGGGTGGAGCCGTCCTTGTTCTTGAGCGTGAAGGTCTCTCCGAAACGGAGCACCTTGGCCGATGAGCCGCCGGGAATGACGGCCTTGAACTTGCGGCCGGGGAGCGGGCCGCCGCACACCTCGTTGAGCAGCTGGCCGAGGGTGATGCGGCCGACCTCGTACTCGTAGTAGCCGGGGCGCTGCACGTGGCCGCTGACGCACAGGATGCGCGTGCCGGTGTTGTTGGGCGTGCCGATCTGGGAAAACGCCTCGCCGCCCACCTCGACGATGTACTTCACGTGGCAGAGCGTCTCCACGTTGTTCACGATCGTCGGGCACTGGTAGAGCCCGAGCACTGCGGGGAAATAGGGCGGCTTGATGCGCGGGTAAGGACGTTTGCCCTCAAGGGACTCGATGAGCCCGGTCTCTTCCCCGCAGATGTACGCGCCAGCCCCGCGGTGGACGAAGATCTCGCAGCCGTAGCCGGATCCGAGGACGTCGGGCCCGACGAACTTCGCCGCCCGCGCCTCCGCGATCGCCTCTTCAAGGATGCGGGCGCCATGGGGGAACTCGCCGCGGATGTAGATGTAAGCCTGCCGGACGTTGTTCGCCCAGCAGGTGATCATGATGCCCTCGATCAGCTGGTGCGGATCCTGATGGATGATATAGCGATCCTTGAAGGTACCAGGCTCGGACTCGTCGGCATTCACGACGAGGTAGATGGGCTTGCCGCTCTTGCGGTCGACGAGGCTCCACTTGAGGCCGCAGCCGAAGCCGGCGCCGCCGCGTCCGCGGAGGCCCGATTTCTTGACCTCGTCGATGATGGCGGCCGGCTGCATCGCGAGCGCCTTGCGCAGGGAATCATAGCCCCCGTGGCGGACGTAGCAGGCCAAGTCGCGCGAGTAACCCGGCTCGTCGATGTGGCGGAAGATGATGCGGCGCTGGGCGGGGGCGGGCATGGTCGGCGTCTCCGGGTGGCGGGGTCAGCGGCGCGCGGCAGCCTCGGCCTTGATTCGGTCGCTCAAGCGCCGGGCCGCGGCGCCGTCGACGTTCTCGTGCAGGTCGTCGTCGATCATCACGACAGGAGCAGTGCCGCAGCTGGCGAGGCACTCGACGAACTCGACCGTGACCTCGCCGTCGGGCGAGACCTCACCGCGGTGGGTGTTGAACTCGCGCTCGAAGGTCGCGCAGGTCTGGTAGGCGCCGCGGAGCGCGCAGGACAGCGTGCGGCAGACCTTGATGTGCCGGCGGCCGATCGGCTGCTGGCGAAACATCGGGTAGAAGGTGACGACCTCCTGCACGTTGATGGGCTGGAGCTCGAGCCGGGCCGCGATCCACTCCACGGCAGCGGGCGAGATGTAACCTACGTCCTCCTGGATCGCGTGCAGCACCATGAGCACGGCGCTTCGCTTTACCGGGTAATGCGTGATCACCTCGTCGATCCGGCTCAGGGTCGCGGGCTTCAGGTTGATCGTGGGCAGCTCGGGCATGGGATCGACGTTCAGCGGTCGCATTCGCCCATCACGAAGTCGAGGGAGCCGAGGATCGCGACGACGTCGGAGATCAGGCAGCCCACGCAGGCCTTGGGCACGATCGAGAGGTTACAGAAGGAAGGAGAACGGATCTTCAGACGGTAGGGTACGCCGCCACCCTTGCTCACGACGTAGAAGCCAAGGACGCCCTTCGGGTTCTCCGCCTCGAAGTAGACCTCGCCCGCCGGGACCTGCGGCCCCGCGGTCACGATCATGAAGTTCTGGATGAGCTCCTCCATCGAGGTGAGCACTTTGTCCTTCGGCGGGGCGAAGATGCGCCGCGCATCGGTGGCGTACCATGGCCCCTCGGGGAAGCGCGCGATCACCTGGCGGATGATACGCACCGACTGCCGCATCTCCTCGCCACGAACGAGGTAGCGGTCGTAGCAGTCCCCGGTGGTGCCCACCGGCACGTCGAACTCGTAGTTTTCGTAGCCGGAGTACGGCTTGTCCTTACGCAGGTCGAGGCCCACGCCGCTGCCGCGGAGATTCGGCCCGGTGAGGCCGTAGGCGAGCGCGTCGGCCTTGCTGATGACGCCAACGCCCACGGTGCGATCCATGAAGATCTTGTTCCGCGTGAGCAGCTTCAGGGTCTCCTCAAGGATCGGCAGGAATTGGTCGCAGAAGGCCCCCACCCGGCCGAGCCAGCCCTCCGGCACGTCGCGCGTCACACCGCCGATGCGGGTGTAGCTCGTCGTGAAGCGAGCGCCGGTGAGTTCCTCGAACAGCTTGTAGAGCTTCTCGCGCTCCTCGAGGGAGTACAGCAGCACCGTCCAGGCGCCTACGTCCAAGCCGAAGGCCCCGAGGCCCATCAGGTGCGAAGAGATGCGGGCCATCTCGGCGGTGATGACGCGGATCGCCTCGCAGCGCGGCGGGACCTTCACGCCCGCGAGCCGCTCCACGGCGATCGCGTAGGCCATGTTGTTCGCCAGCGGCGCCAGGTAGTCCAACCGGTCCGTGTACGGCACGAACTGGTTGTAGGTCATGTTCTCGGCGATTTTCTCGTCGCCGCGGTGTAGGTAGCCGATCACCGGGTCGGCCTTCGTGACCGTCTCGCCGTCGATCTCCAGCTGCAGCCGCAGCACGCCGTGCGTCGAGGGGTGCGACGGCCCCATGGAGAGGGACATCTTCTCGCCCTGGAATTCCTCGGGGACCGCGGCCGCGCCCGCGGCGAGCCGCGCCGCGCTGTCGGGAAAGGTGTGTTCGGCGGCCATCGTCTTACTCCTTCACCTGCCGCAGCGGCGTCTGCCCAGGTTGGGCGACGCGATCGCTCCAGCTCTCGTCCTTCGCCCGCGGTTCGGCCTCGGAAAGGTTGATCTCACCGGCGGAGGCCACGAACGGACCGCCCGCCATCGGCGCCGCCACCACCTTGGTGCCCGTTTCCTCGGCCACGTCGGCTCCCGGCAGATCGGTCTCGATGCCGGCGAGGGGGAACTCCTTGCGCAGGGGGTGATAGGGATAGCCATCCCACATCAGGATGCGCCGCAGGTCCGGGTGACCCTCGAAACGGAGGCCGAACATGTCGAAGCACTCGCGCTCATGCCAGTTGGCGCCCGGCCAGAGCGACGTCACGCTCGGCGCCGTCGGCGCCTCCTCGGTTCCCGCGCAGGCGGCCGCCACGCGGACGTAGGTGCCGGGACGGGTCGTCGAAAGCAGGTGATAGACGACGGTGAAACGTGGGCTCGCTCCCGCCGCCCAGTCGATCGCGGTGACGTCCATCAGCAGGTCGAACGCCTGCTCGTCGCGCAGGAAGCGCAGCACGGGAACCACCTCCGCCAGCGGCACGTCGACCGCAGGATGATCCGCCGAGGCGCGATCCGCGGCCTGCGGGAAACGCGACTTGAGAGCGGCGAGGAAGTCGACGGACATGACGGCGCAGCCGGGCTCAGGCGGAAAGAAGACGACGCGCGGACGGCTCGCGCCGGACCTTGTCCTGCAGCTTCATGAGCGCGTCGAGGAGCGCCTCGGGCCGCGGCGGGCAACCACTCACATAGACATCCACCGGTACGATGCGGTCCACACCCTGCAAGGTCGCGTAGCTGCGGTACATCCCGCCCGAGCTGGCGCAGGCGCCCATGGCGATCACCCACTTCGGCGCAGCCATTTGGTCATAGATCCGGCGCACCTGCGGAGCCATCTTGTAGGTCACCGTGCCCGCCACGATCATGCAGTCGGCCTGCCGCGGCGAGAAACGCATGACCTCGGCGCCGAAGCGCGCGATGTCGAACCGCGCCCCACCGACGGCCATGAGCTCGATGGCGCAGCAGGCCAACCCCATGGGCATGGGCCACATCGAGTTGGTGCGGATCCAATTGATGGCGGCATCGGCCCGGGAGACGATGACGCCCCCCTCGATTTTGCTGTCGTAGCCGAAATCTGTGTTCGCGGAAACCATCAGTGGACGCCGGTTTGTGTAAAAAATCCCCGGTAGGGTTGGCTCCGCGCCAAGGTCGCGCAAGTCGCTTTTCCGCAATCGTTCAGTTTGTAGCGGGAAACCGCGACCCGAGGGCGCGGCCTAATGCGGAGCATAATCGAAGCCACGGCCCGCCCCAGCAGCCGTCGTGCCGCGCCGACCACTCACCGCGGCTTCAGCAGCCCGTGGCCTTCCAGCTCGTAGATACCCGTGAGGTAACCCGCCTCCCACCGCGCCCTGACCTTCAGGATCCCGGCGAGGAACACCGGCACGTCCTGCACCGGCGGCAGCCCTTCGCCGCGCATCCGCACATGCATCCACTCGTTCATCTCGGGCATGATGCCGTAGCAGCACAGCGAAGGATTGCTCAGCAGGAAGAACTCCGTCGCGAGCCCGCCCTCCAGCTTGAGCGGCAGCATGAAGCCGGTGAGGACGACCTTGCGGCCGTCGAGCCTCCGGATCACCGCGGGGACCTGCTCTACTGCATCGGGCGGCTCCTCGCCAACGGCGACCGGCTGCGGCGGCGGCCGATATTTGAAGCCCGCCAATTGGCTGAAATGCACCTTCGCATAGCCGGCCACGTTCTCCAGCGGTCCCTCGAGCGCCGATAACGGCGGCCCGGCAGGCAAAGGCGGAACCGGGGGCTTGGCGGGGTCCCCCGCGGCAGCAAAGGAGGCCGGCGCCCGCCGCGCGTCAGACTTCACCGCGGAATCGGCCCCGCGCAGCATGCCCGGCATCAGGTCAGGCATGCCCTCTCCCAGCAATTCCTTCTCCTCGTGACGCAGGGGATTGTAGCCGCGGGGACAACAGAGCGAGTGATCAAACTTGGGCCCCGCAAATGGCGCCGCTCCAAGGCCAGCCGCCAAAGCCACCCCAGCCAAAGTGGCCAAGGCCAGGATCCTCGGACCAGGACCAAGACCGCGAGCAGGGTTCGACGCCGGCATCTTCCTAACCACCCGGCGCTACTTCGCCGAAGCTCCGACCTTCCCGGACAAACCCTGGAAACGACGCCCCTTGATGTCGACCGGCGACACCGCGACTTCGATCGGCGCCGAGCCTTTCAGCCAATCCGCCTGCGCTTCGAACTGCGACGTGTCTCCGACCGTCTCGCCGGTCGCGGGGTTGGCCACCGCCTTGAGCGACAGCGGCTTTTTCTCACCGCCAGTTGTCACGTTGACTTCCAAAGCCGGAGCCTTGAGGCGGACAAAGTTCTCGGCGTGGCCGTCGAGCACCCAGATCGTCAGCTTACCCGCGGCACCGTCGCGCAGGAGCTCCAGGTTGTAGGCGTGTTCCCCTACCTCGATCAACGTGCCGCCGTGCGGAGCGGTGTGGACGTGGCCCCCGCCGCCTCCCTTGGGAGCCGCGTGTTCCTGACGACCACAGGCGGCAAGCAGGACAGTTAGGATGCAAAGGATGGGTAAACGAATGAAGTGGTTCATCGCGCGATCCTATCCAGCCCCGACGCCAAATCCAGCGCGCCCGAGAACTTTGCCGAAGCGTCAGGGAACCGTCCGGTACAGCGCGTTGAACAGGAGCTTGAACGTGCCGTGCGTCTGGGCGCGGAAGGTGATCTCCGGTCCGAAGACGTAGACCTTGCCCTGACCCACGGGCGCCTCGAAGGCCGTCACACCGTCCTTGAGGTGATGCTGGCCCCAAGCCCAGCCGCTGCGCAGCGGAGCGGCGTGGGGGAACCACGCCAGCGGCCTCACCCCGCGCGCGGTGGCATCGTCGGCGAGCCGGAAGACATGACTGGAATCGAAGTAAACGTCCGCCTCGGCCGGCATCCCCGCCGCAACCGGCGCGTTCGTGTCGAGGCTGACCCGCAGGATGCTGCCGGGAACGAAATACTTGTCCTTCGGCAGCGGCTGGTCGCCGCCCTTCGCGCCCGGCTGCACGAGCGCGTTCCTGACCGGCAGACCGAGGTGATAGGCGAGGTTGGCGCTGGTCCCGACGGTGACGATGACACCGCCAGCCTCGAGAAAGGCCTTGAGCGGCGGGAGGGACTTGGCGGCTGTGAAACGACCGGAACGGCCGCGGTACTCGACTGGCATCTCGGCCTGCGACGGCTCGCGCACCGTTGAGTAGCCGCCCGAGGAGCCTTCGGCGGAGCCGGAGCGCGGGATGGCGCCCGAGGGAAACACGATGACGTCGTATTTCTCGCGCAACCCGCCGGCATCGATCTGAGGCGGGTAGATCACGTCGAACGCGAAACCGAACTGCTCGAACAGCAGCCGCGTCCAGCCCGAGGGCATCGAGCCGCCGTAACGATCCCACAGGGCGATGCGCGCCGGCGAAAGGCGACGGGCCCCGGCCGGCGCGGTCGGGAGGGGAACCGGCGTAACCCCCAGCTCGGCGACCAGCGGCTCGAGCACCGCCCGGGCCGAAGCGGGGATGAGGAAATCACCACCCTGCGCGGAAACGGAGACCTCGCCTCCGGCGCGCAGGAGCCGGTTGACGAGCGTGAAGCCGTCGTTGGCGGCGCGACCCACACGCCAGCCTCCCGCCGAGGGAGCCAGTCTTCCCGGAGGCGGCGCCTGCAGTTCTCCCCAGGGCAGCCGCGCGAGAGGTCCCTCGAAGGCGTCGAGCACCCGGTCAAACTTCACCCCCATCTCGAAGGCGAGCGTCCAGCCCGCGGAGTCATAAGGCGCGATCGGAGGGCCGCCTTCGTAGAGAAAGTCGTTCGGGTGATCCTGCGGCTCGAACATGTCGATCACGTGCGGCCGGAACGCCTGGTCGGTCTTCACGACGTAGGAACCGGCCGGGTAAGCCTTGCCCGCGACCGTGAAATCGGCGGTCGCGCGGTGCACGACGATGCCGGTCTTGATGAGGGCGTTGACGAACTTCACCGCCGTCGGGAAGTCGGCCTGGTCAGCGGGGAGGATGTAGCCGCGCGGGTCGCGCAGCTCGGGCTTCCGCATCACCGAATCGAAGTACCGCGAGGGAATGCGGCGCCGGGCCGCGGCGCTCCCCGAGCCGCCGGAGTCATCGTCATCGCCGGCAGCGGCCGCTCCCTTGGCCGGCGGATTGTCACGCGCGTGGGCCTCCTGGATCGCCGCGACCCGCCGCGGGTAATGCGTCCAGTGATCGCGACTGCCGCGCTCGATGGAGTTGCGGCCCATCCGCCAGATGCCGAGCAGCAGCGAGTCGCGGTGACGGGCTGCGAAATCGAGCACCGCGTAGTTGAGGGAGAGCGAGTACTCGATCGAGTCGGCGTAGCGCCAAGGCCGCGGTGTGACGGGAAACGGCGTCGCGCCGTTGGGAACGAGGCGGGCCGGCACGAGCGGGACCTCCGAGGGCGTGGGGCTGCCGATGATCTCGGAAAGGATGCCGACCATGTTGTGGAAATAGGTCGTCGTGCGCAGACCGCCGTTGAACCAGGTGGAGAAGACGGAGCCGTTGCGCTGGGTGTAGCCGGGCTTGCCCTCCCGGTTGAGCCGGCTGCTCATCGCCGCGCCGACCGCGTCGAGCGTCGTCATCACCAGCGGGTCGTAGACATGGTTGAACGGATCGCGGTACGGAGGGCCGGCCACGACCGAGCCCGCGGGTCCCGACTGGTGGTGGTTGTACATCACCTGCGGAATCCAATCGACGTAGAGCTGCCGGTTCATGTTCGCCGACTCGCGCAGCGCCGACATGAAGAAGTCGCGGTTGTTGTCGTGGCCGGCATACTTCTGGTAAAGCCTCGGCAGCTGGTCGATCACCCGCTTGGCCGGCTCGGGCCGGCGCATGTACCAGGAGCTCATCAGCTCCTGTCCGTCGGGATTGGCATGCACCAGAAGCACGACCACTTCGTCGAGGATGCGGACCGTCTCGGCGTCCTCCCGGCTGGCGAGCTGCCAAAGGGTCTCGATCAGCTGATGGGTGCCGACGGTCTCGGTGGCGTGCAGGCCGCCGTCGATCCAGACCACCGCGCGCCCCTCGGCGGCGAGCGCGCGGGCGCGGGCTTCATCGGCATCCTCGGCCCGCGCGAGCGTCCGCGAGATCTCCTTCAGACGGTCGAGCCGCGCGAGGTTGGCGGGCGACGAGCAGACCACCATCCACTGCGTGCGGCCTTCCTCGGTGCGGCCGATGTCGACCAACCGCAGGCGCGGCGACTGGGAGGCGAGCAATTTGAAGTAAGCCTCCGTCTGCGTGTACGTCGCGAGGTGGTAGTCGTCGCCGATCGCGAAGCCGAAGTGCTGCTTCGGCGAGGTGAGGGCCGCGGCCGAAAGGCCGGAGGAAAAGAGGAAGGCGGCACAGAGTGCGAGCGAGGGGAAGAGTCGCGGACGGGGCATGGACGGAAGGCGAACGCGGACTCCGCGGGAGTCAACGCGGCCGCGCAAAGGCCTCGGCCGCGCGTCAGCGGTTGCACCAGGCCTAGAGAACGAAGCGGGAGGCAGCGCCACGTCCGCCCGCGTCGATGGCCGTCGGTCCTCGCGGGTACTCCGCGTTTCAAACCGCCCGGTCGGCTACCAGCGGTCATGCAGCTACGAACCGCCTCCGGCGGATCGGCGGCGCGGAATCCGCGGGCTCGCGAGCCAAGGGGCCCGGGAAACGGCTCAAACCGGGAAACAAACGGGGTTGCTGAGTACCGCCGGAGGGATTCGCTCTTTACGGCCTTTCGCGCCGCGGCCAGCCGCGGCGCCCACGCCAGATGACCCTCATGTCCTCAGGACGCGATCTCCGCCAAGATTTCCCGGCGCTGCACCAACAGGTGCACGGCAAGCCGCTCGTGTACCTCGACAACGCGGCCACGACCCACAAGCCGCGCGCCGTGATCGAGGCCATCGCCCGCTACTACGAGCGCGACAACAGCAACGTTCACCGCGGACTGCACGCGCTGTCGATGCGCTCGACCGACGCCTACGAGACGGCGCGGGCCCGGGTGGCGCGCTTCCTCAACACGGCCGACCCGGCGGAGGTCGTCTTCACGCGCGGCACGACCGAGAGCATCAACGTCATCGCCCGCGGCCTCGCGGGCCGGCTACGCCCCGGCGACGCGATCCTCGCCACCGAGATGGAGCACCATTCCAACCTCGTGCCGTGGCAGCAGCTCGCGCGGGCGACCGGCGCCGAGCTGCGCCTCGTGCCGGTGACCGGTGCCGACGCCGAAGGCGGATTGGACCTCGCCGCGCTGGACCGGCTGCTGACCCCGGCGGTGAAGGTCTTCGCCTTCACGCACGCCTCCAACACCCTCGGGATCGTCAACCCCGCGGCGGACCTTTGCGCCCGCGCCCGGGCGGCGGGCGCGCTTTCAGTCGTCGACGCGGCGCAGTCCGTCGGGCACCTGCCGCTCGACGTGCGGGCGCTGGGGGCGGACTTCGTCGCGTTTTCCGGACACAAGATGTGCGGTCCGACGGGGATCGGCGTGCTGTACGGACGGCGGGAGCTGCTCGACGCGATGCCGCCCGACGAGACCGGCGGCGGCATGGTCGTCACCGTGACGTACGAAGGCGCGACTTGGAAGCCAGCGCCAGAACGATTCGAAGCCGGCACGCCCAACATCGCCGGCGCGGTCGGTCTGGCGGCGGCTTGCGACTACCTCGACGACGCGGGCCGGGAGAAGATCGCGCTTCACGATGCCGAGCTTGCGGCCGCGGCCTACCAGCGGCTGGCGGAACTACCGGGCATCCGCCTCCTCGGCCCCCGCGGCCCCCGCAGCGGCCTGGTGAGCTTCGCATTCGCGGACGTGCACGCGCACGACGTCGTGACCTTTGCCGACGAGGACGGGGTCGCGCTGCGCGGCGGCCATCACTGCAACCAGCCGCTGATGCGGAAGCTGGGCCTCGCAAGCACCACGCGAGCGAGCTTCTACCTCTACAACGGCGAAGCGGAGATCGACGCGCTCGTCGCCAGCCTCCGCCGCATCCTCGCCTTCTTCCGCGGCTGAGGCCGAGGCGGGATCGCTGCTCAGCGCGGCACCTGCAGGATCCCGACGAAGGCCTTGGGAACCACGGCCGCCGTGCGCCCGTTCGCCGCCGGCAGCACGCGCCCGGCCCAGCGGTTCACCTCCTCGAGCGGAACGTGGCCGACCAGCCCGCCGTGCAGCGCGAGGGCGTCGTCCGTCTCACCGGGGCGCTCCTGGGCTCGCATCAGCAGGGCCACAAGGAACGCGGGGTCGCGGAACGCCTGCCGCAACTGGCCGCGCAGGATGCCCCGCGCTCCGATGAATTCACCCGGGGAGACGCCTCCCGCGGCCAAGCGCGCGCCGAGGTCGGCGAGGACGGGTGCGATCCGTCCCGCGTCATGGGGGGCGCAGTCGATCCGCGCCTGCAGCAACGCGAAGCCGGGGAACCCTTCAAACATCTCCAGCCGGGCGGAGGGTGAGTAGGCGAACCCGAGCCGCTCGCGCACCTCGGCGCGCACCCGGAGCTCCAGCACCTTGGCCAGGATCTCCAGCGCCGCCTGGTCGCGCGCGGACGACACGCCTTGGACCGGCCAGGTTCCCGTGACCAGGCCGACGTTCTGCTCCCCGACGAACTCGATCCGCGTGAACCCCGGCGGGGCCGACAACGCGACCAGCCGCGGCGGCGCCGACGTCTCCTTGCGCGCCGCCCGCGGCCGTAGCGCGCCCAGGGTCCGTGAGACCGCATCCACGACGGCGGCTTCCGTCACGTCGCCCGCGACGGTCACCTCGACGTAGCCGCGGGAGAACGAGGGCTCCAGCCAGCGGCGGACGTCGGTCACGCCAAGCGAAAGGTAATCCAGCGGCGAGCCCCACGTGAAGCGGGCATCCCCCTTGAAGAGGTGGTTGGTGAGCTCGCGCATCCCCTCGCCCATTCCGCCGCCCGCGGCCGCGCGCCCCAGCACCGCCTGCACGCGCTGGTCCTGATGCGCGAGGGCGTTGATCACCGGAGCGTGGAGCAGGTCGGCGACGAGGGCGAGGAACACCTCCAGCTGCTCCGCCGCCATCGCGCCGCGGAACGTGAATGCGTCGCGGTCGGCCACATCGAGGCCAAACTCGAGCAACCGCTCCTCCACCAGCGCCGAGAACCGCTCCGGCCGGAAATGCGTGCCGCCGCTGGCCAGCAGGCTCGTGATTCCCCACTCCTTCAGCGCTGGCCGGTTGCCCGGCATCTCCAGCAGGCCCGTGCCGACGCGCACCACCGCCCGCGCCAGGCCAGGTTCCCCGCGCGCCGGCACGAGGTTCAAACGCACCTCGTTGCCGAAACGCGCCAGCACCGCACCCAAGGCGGGCAGCTCGCGCCGCTCGACGACCGGCGTAGGGGCCGGGAACCGCGGCACCACGAAAGGCGTCTCGGTGCGGGCGCGAGGCATCACCGCCGCCAGGCCCGCCCGCCGCCCCTTCCGCACCTCCGCGACCACCGCCTCGGGCCCGAGGTTCACGTCGATCCCGCCCGAGACGTGAAACGCCATCGTTTCAACCGGCCACAAGCCGCGGAACACCTTCTGCGCGTCGCCCGCCGTGAACCGCTCCAGCCATTCGCGGCGCCACGCCAGCACACGCGTGCCGCCCGGGTAGACCGAGTTCGCCACGATCGACTCCTTGAGCTCCTCGCAAAGCTCCCCGGGATCGGCCACCGCCAGTTGGCCGGCGAGGTGCGCCGTCATCCGCAACTGGCGGGCCCGTTCCTCCTCGAGGTCGGCGGAGTCGAGTCCGCGTTCAAGCGTAAGACGGACCAGCCCGTCGATGGAACGCACCCCCTCGGACCAGGCGGACGCCGGAACCTCGAGCCCGGCGGTGGCGACCCCATGGCCGAGGAATTCCTCGTAGGAGGCGAACGCGCCCCCGCCTCGCCCGTCGCGGCGCAAACGGCGGGCGAAAACCGCCATGACGAACTCCCGCTGCTGGCGCTGCACCTGCGCTTCGCGGGAGTCGGGACGGTCGGTCAGGGCGAACACGGTGGCGGCCTCGACCGCGGCCCCGCCGAAACCATTGATCCGGAATACCCCCGCCCGCAGCCCGCGGGCGTCTAGCCGCCCGTCATAGCGCAGGGGAACCGGTGCGGCCGGCCGCGCCATCGGACCAAAGACCTCCCGCACTTGCGCCTCGAGCGCGTCGGCCGGGAAATCACCCGCCGCGACAAGCACCATGAGGTCGGGCCGGTAGGAACGCCGATGGAAGTCCAGGAACTGCTCGCGGGTGAAACCGCGGATAAGATTCTCCCGCCCACCCGGCGGCCGGTCGGTGAAGCGCAACCCGCGGAAGACGACCGGCATCGACGCCTGCTGCTGGCGGCCGGCCAGCGTATCGCGGTTGCGCAGCTCGGCGAGCACGACGCGACGCTCCCGCTCGATCGCGACCGGTTCAAAGGCGACGGCGTCCCCGAAGTCGCGAAAGAGCCGCAGGCCCTCGCGCAGGAGCGCCGGATCATTCTCCCGGAAGTCGAGCCGGTAGGCCGTGTGGTCGAACGTGGTGATCGCGTTGACGTCGCTGCCGTACTCGACGCCGAGGCGCTGGAAGAGGTCGACCATGCGGTCCGCGGGGAAATTGGCCGTTCCGCCGAAGGCGAGGTGCTCGGTGAAATGCGCGATGCCGCGCTCTTCATCCCGTTCATCCATCGATCCGGAGAGCACGAGCAGCTGCATCGTGACCCGTCCGGGCACGCCCCCGTGGGGCAGCAGCGCATAGCGGAAGCCGTTGTCGAGCCGCCCCCAGGCGACCGCCGGATCGGGCGCCATGGCCCGCGGCACCTCGTGCGCCCAGCGGCCCGAGCGGGCGCCGGTCGGCGCCGCTGGGAGGCAAGCGGCGCCAGCGCTGAACGCCAGCAGAAGGCGGAAAAGAGCCGGCATGAGGCCCAACCTGCGCTGGCCAACGCCGGGTTCAACTCGTTTGCGGGGTACGGAAGGGGCTTGCAGCCCCGGAGCGGCAGGAGGGCTTTCCCGCGGATCCGCCGCCCAGAGCAGTCTCACTCGCCTTCGCCGCAGGTCTTTTCGCGCTTTCCGCGCGCTCCGAACCCCCATTTGAAGAAGCGAAGTTTCTACCGAGGAAACATCGCGTTTGCACGCGGGTCTCCGATTCCCAACTTTCAATCGTTTGGGCGCTTCGGCGGGGCCTCCCCGCGGAGGCTGCCGGGCACGCGCCAGCCAGCCTTGGCCTTCCAGCAACCCGTGATTCGCAGACTTGCCATCATCGTCCTCGCCGCCGGCGCCCTCCGCGCCGGAGAGGCGACGCGCGCCCCGTCGAGGCCGGCCGCCGCGGTTCCGCGCGTGGCGAACGGGTGGCCGATGGCGGTTGCGCGGATTCCCGCCACCGAAAGCAGCCCGTGGAGCGGGCTGGGACCCTTCCTGTTCTCCGGCCCGGCGGGCGGGGGCGGCCGGGGTACGGCCCGAGGCTTTCGTCCGTTCTGGGTGGAATTCCGCGATCCAGCCGGAGCCTTTCACTCAGCGCACGCTCTCTACCCGCTGTTCAGCTACGTGGAGGAGGGCGGCCATTACCGCTGGAGCCTGCTGGAGCTCGTACGGCGGCAAGGGCGCCTCGAAGGGGCCGCGGCCCCCGAGGTCTTCGACGAGAGGCACCGTCTCGAGATTGCTCCGTTCTGGTTCGAGCGCGATTTCGACGACCCGGCCCTGAACTACCGCGCTCTGTTTCCCCTCCACGGCACGGTGCGGCAGAAATTCGGCCTCGAACGCGCGTCGTGGACCTTCTTCCCGTTCTTCGCCGAAGTGGAAAACCGCGGGGCGACGACGACCTACGCGCCCTGGCCGTTCTTGCGCACGACGCAGGGCGCGGCCAGCGGGTGGGGCATCTGGCCGCTGTACAGCACCGTCGAGCGGCCGGGGGAGATGAGCGCGACCCACGTCCTCTGGCCGCTCGGCCACGACGTCGTGCGGCAGCCGGATCCCGACGATCCGCCCGGCACCGCCCCGCGGCGGGACACCGCGTTCCTGCCCTTCTACAGCCGGAGCCTCGGGCCCGGTTACGCCAACGAAACCTATCTCTGGCCGTTGTTCGGCTTCACCGAACGCACCTCGCCGGTCCGTTACTCCGAACGCCGGTACCTCTGGCCGTTCCTCGTGCAGGGCCGCGGCGAAGAGGCCCACGTCAACCGCTGGGCCCCGATCTACAGCCATTCCGTCCTCAAGGGACGGGAGCAGTGGTGGTACTTCTGGCCGCTGGCCCGCCATGCGGAGTGGACCGAGGAGGGCGTCGACCGCGCCCGCAGCCAGTTCCTTTACTTCCTCTACTGGCACGAGTCGCAGCGGATCGCCGGCCGCAGCGACGGTCCGGCGGCCTCACTCACGCACGTGTGGCCGCTCCTTAGCCACTGGGAGGACGGCCGCGGGCGCCGCCAATGGCAGTTTCCGAGTCCGCTCGAGGTCTTCCTGCCCGCCGACGCCCGGGTGCGGCAGGCATGGTCGCCGTTAGTCACCCTCGCCCGCGGCGAGGAACGCGCGGGCGGCGGCGGCCGCACGTCGCTGCTGTGGGACGCGATCACCTGGGAAAGCAACCCGGAAGAGGACCGCGCGGAGTTCCACCTCGGCCCACTCTTCTCGAGCGTGCGCGCCGGCGGTGCCCGGCGCCTCACGTTGGGCAATGGCCTCCTTGGCTTCGAGCGCGACGCGGGCGGCGGCTGGAAATTCACCGTCTTCCGGTTTTCATCCCGACCCTCCGATGGCCTCTGAACAACAGGACGCCGAAGCGAACGAATCGATCCTCACCGCCGCGCCCAAGCAGGTGGTGCGGCCGTTCGTGCGCGTGCTGGAGGGCATCGGCAGCGCGTTGCAGCTCCTCGCCGAGGCCGCCCGGCACGCGCCTTCCCTGCCGCGGCAGTTCGGCCGCTTCATCGAGCAGTGCTACCTGATCGGCTACACGACGCTCCCGATCGTCGCCATCCTGAGCTTCTTCATCGGCAGCGTGCTCGCGCTGCAGTCGGGCTACGCCGCGGCGAACATCGGCCCAAAGCAGTTCATCGGGCTGCTGGTCGGACTCTCCATGGCGCGGGAACTCGGGCCCGTCATGGCCGCCGTGCTCCTCGCCGGCCGCGTGGGCTCGGCCATCGCCGCCGAGCTCGCCTCGATGAAGGTCTATCAGGAGATAGATGCGCTCGAGACCATGAACATCCCGCCGGCGCGGATGCTCGTGCTGCCGCGCCTCGCCGCCGTGCTCGCGATGATGCCCGTGCTCACGATCATGTCGGACCTCGTCGGCTGGTTCGGCGGGGCCATCGTCGCCAAGTACACCCACTTCATCTCGATCGAGCCCGCCTCCTACTTCGCCACCATGCGCCAGTACATGGACTTCGGCGACGTGCTGAACGGCCTGGTGAAGGCGGAGATCTTCGGCTTCGCGGTCGTCCTCGTCTGCTGCAACATCGGTCTCAACACCCGCGGCGGCCCGCGAGAGATCGGCGCGTCCGTCACCCGCGCCGTCGTCACCTCCCTCATCCTCATCCTCGTGCTCGATTACTTCGTCACGAAGGCGCTGATGTGATACCTCCCATGCCGGCCGCTGTCCCAACTTCCATGCCCGCCCGCTCCGGACCCGCCGCCGTCGGCGTTTCGGTGGAGGGACTTTCGAAGGACTTCGGCGGTTTCCAGGTCCTGCGGGACATCTCGCTGACCGTCAGCCCGGGGGAGATTTTCGTGCTCATGGGCCCCAGTGGCTCGGGCAAGAGCGTGCTGCTCAAGCACGTGGTGGGGTTGGAGCGACCCAGCGCCGGCCGGGTGACGGTCGACGGTCACGACGCGGCCGAACCCGCCACCCGCGGACTCGTCCGCATGGCCCTGGTTTTCCAGGCCGGGGCGCTGTTCAACTCAATGACGGTGTACGACAACCTCGCGCTCTACCCGCGCGAGCACCGGTTCGGTACCGAGGCCGTCATCCGCGACAAGGTGATGCGCTCCCTGCAGATCCTTTCGCTCGAGAACGCCGCCCGGAAGCTCCCCGCCGAGCTCTCGGGGGGCATGCGCAAGCGCGTCGCCATCGCCCGCGCCCTCGTCATGGAGCCGCAGCTCATGCTCTACGACGAGCCCACCAGCGAGCTCGACCCCGTGATGTCGGCCACGATCTCGGAGGTCATCGCCACCCTTCGCGAGCAGTACCACGTCACCTCGATCGTGGTCTCCCACGACCGCGATCTCGCGCTCGGCATCGCCGACCGCGTCGGCATCCTCATGGGCGGCCGCCTGGTCTCGCTCGGCCCGCCCGCGGACCTGCGCGCGCCCGCCGATCCCCGCGTCGCCGACTTCCTCAACCCGCGCATCGACCTGCGCAACCCGCGCTTCCGGCAACTGGAGCCGTGAGCGCGCCGATCAGCCAAGACACTTTCGATCCAAGAGCACTCCCATGCAAAACGCCCAGCAAACCGCCCGCGTCGGCCTCTTCTTCCTCCTCGGGATGGCCCTCATCTGGGTGACGTTCGAGACCCTCAGCGGAGGCAAGATCCTCCGCGACAAGGGCTATCAGGTCGTCGCCGGCTTCGACACGCTGAAGGAGCTCAAGGAGGGCGACGACGTGCGCATGGCCGGCGTGAAGATCGGCGAGGTCGCCTCCACCCGCCTCGCCGGCCGCCGCGCCGAGGCCTTGCTCCGCATCGACAGCCACCAGCTGATCAAGGAGGACGCCGCTGCCGTGATCATCACCAACGGCCTGATCGGCACGGCCTACGTCAGCATCGACCTCGGTTCGGAGAAGGCCGCCGCACTCAAGCCCGGCGCCGAGATCCGCACGCGGAAGACGCCCGACCTCAACGAGGTCATGGCCCAGATCGGCGACCTCGGGCAGAAACTCGAGGGCGCGCTGCAGGGCATCAGCGGCGCCTTCTCAGGCGACGGGCGTTCCCCCGGCCTCGTCCAGAAGCTTGACCAGCTCGTCACCGACAACCGCGAGAACCTCAGCCGCGCGACGGCCAACCTGCAGTTGATCACCGACAAGGTGAACCGCGGCGAAGGCACCCTCGGGAAACTCATCAACGACCCCCGCCTGCACGACGAACTCGTCGCCGGCGTGGCCGACCTGCGAGGCGGCGCGACTCAGGCGAAGAACTTCCTCGCCAGCGCCCAGGGCCTGCTCGACGAGGTCAAGGCGGGCCGCGGCACCCTCGGCACCCTCGTGTTTGACCAGAAGGCGGGCGAGGACCTGAAGGCCTCCCTCTCCGGCCTGCGCTCGGTCTCGGAGCGTCTCTCCCGCGGCGAGGGCACCCTCGGCAAGCTGCTCGGCGACGAGACCCTCCTGCGCGACATGCGCTCCCTCATGCGCAAGGCCGACCGGGCCCTCGACGGCATGGGGGACAGTGGCCCCCTCACCGCCGTCGGCGTCCTCGCCAACGGTTTGTTCTGACGTTCAGGCCGGTTTGAAACGCGGCCCTCGGTCGCAGCACGACCGTGCGAACTGCCGCAGCCACTCGAGGTGGCGGCGCTTCAGGTCCGCTTAGACCGCCGGCTGTTCCTCAGCGAGATCGCGCGTTTCGCCGACATCGGCGTCGCGGTGCTAGAGCTCGAACGCCCCAGCCTAGGCCGGCCGCGCGGCGTAGGCGCGCACGGCGGGATTACGGGGGATGGGGTGAAACGGACGCCCTCGAGGACGATCGCGTCCGAATTCGGCGTCTCGACGTCCGTCTTACCATGGGAACCGGCGTCGCCATCGCCCTGATGCTCGGCGATGACCAGCGTGGCAGGTAGCATGGCGAAGAGCGAGCCGCGGCCGGGGTTTTGTTTGCCTCGCGCGGAGCCGGCCGCACACCTTCGCGCCCGTACTCCACCCCACCCCATGATGCCCCGTTTCGTCCGCCTGACCGCATTGCTGCTCGCCCTCGCCGCCCTGCTCCGAGCGGGCGAAAACTGGCCCCAGTTCCGCGGTCCCACGGGACAGGGCATCGCCGACTCCACCGGGCTCCCGCTCACATGGAGCGAGACCGAGCACGTGAAGTGGAAGACGCCGCTCAAGGGCAAGGCGTGGTCGTCACCCGTCGTGTGGGGCCGGCAGGTCTGGGTCACCACCGCCACGGAGGACGGCCGCCAGCTCGGCGCGATCGCGGTCGACCGGGAGTCGGGCCGGATCGTGCATGACTTGGCGTTGTTCTCGGTCGCGGAGCCGCAGTACGCCGACAAGTTCAACAGCTACGGCTCGCCGACGCCGGTGATCGAGGAGGGACGCGTCTACGTGACGTTCGGCTCCGCCGGCACGGCCTGCCTCGACACCGCCACCGGCAAGGTCCTATGGGACCGGCGCGACCTGCCCTGCAACCATTGGCGCGGAGCCGGATCATCGCCCACGGTCTGGGGCGACCTGCTCATCATGCATTTCGACGGGGCCGACCACCAGTACGTGGTCGCGCTCGACAAGCGCACCGGCCGCGACGTGTGGCGCACGAACCGGACGATCGACTTTCAGGACCTCACGCCGGAGGGGAAGCCGATCCGCGACGGCGATTTCCGCAAGGCCTTCTCCTCCCCGCTCGTCGTCACGCACGAGGGCAAGCCGCTGCTCATCAGCGCCGCCTCCAAGGCCACCTACGCCTATGATCCCAAGGACGGCCGCGAGCTCTGGCGCGTGGAGGAACGCAAGCATCACTCGGGTACCGTGCGCCCCGTCGTCGGCCACGGCTTCGTCTACACCGCCACCGGCCTCGCGAAGGGTGAACTTTGGGCCGTGCGGCTGGGCGGCAGCGGCGTGGTCACCGGCACGCACGTCGCGTGGAAGGTCACGCGCAACGTCCCCAACCGCCCCTCCCCCGTGCTCGCCGGCGAACTGTTGTTCATGGTCGATCAGGACGGCGGCGTCGTCACGTGCCTCGAGGCGCTCACGGGCAAGGAAATCTGGAAGGAGCGCCTGCCCGGCGCGGGCAGCTACTCGTCCTCGCCGGTGCTGGCCGACGGGCGACTGTACTTCTTCAACGAGAACGGCCACGGGACCGTCATCGAGGCCGGGCGGGCCTTCAAGGTCGTGGCGGCGAACAAGCTCGACGGCGGCTTCATGGCCTCTCCGGCCGTCGCCGGCCGCGCCCTCTTCGTCCGCAGCAAGACCCACCTGTACCGGCTGGAAAACTGACGCCGGGGCGCGCGCGACCCGCGTCCCGAAGGCGCCGCCCTCAACCTGCCACGCGCTCGCACGGCAGCGCCGAAAGGTCGGGCTCGCCGGGCACGCCGAAAGGCGCGGCGTTCACCGAGCCGAGGGCTAGTTTGCCCTCGCGTAGAGTGAGTCGCGGCCAGCCGCGGGCGGCGTCGGCCGCATACAGGTCGGGATGCGACCGCAGCGCATGCTCCCGCAGGGCTTCGGGAAACTGCGCCAGACCGGCGAAGTAATGGTGTCCGTTTCGTTCCACGCTCGTGACACCCAGCGCGGCCTGCGCAGCAAGATCCTGCAGGGTCGAGATGGGGCCGACGTTCGCGAGATCCTCACCGCTCAGCACGGCGGGCAGACCGGCCGCCCGACGGCGCGCCAGCAGGCCGGCGTTCACGACGCTCTTGAAGACGCCCTTGCAGTTCTTGTGGCTCGTCCCCGCGTAGCCCAGCGCGAGCGCCGCCGGCAGGCTGGCCGGTTCGGCGTCGCTCTCATCGATGATCACCGGCGGGCGGTCCGGCCAGGTCCGCGCCAATTCACCAATCGCCGGGCTCAGCGCCACGTCGCGGTGCCACGGCTGCTCGACGTAGAGCAGGCGCGGCCATAGGTCGACCAGCGCGGGTTCAGCGCGCAGCGCGCGGTAGTAATCGCGAAAAGAGGCGACGTCGCGGAAGCTCTCGTTGCCATCGAGCGAAAACGCGAAGTCGCCGCCGCACCCGGCCACCAGCACGCGGGCCATCCGGGACAGACGGTCGCGATCGCGCGCGAAGTCGCCGTTCACCTTGATCTTGAAGTGCCGCTGGCCGTAGCCGCGGATGACCTCCTCGAGGGTCTGCGGCAGGCCGTCCTCCACGCGCTCGCCGGCGGCCAGGTCGGCTGCCGTCACGGGGTCCGACAAACCCACCGTGTGCCGCGCGAATACGTGCGCCGGCGGCACCGCCGGCAGGAAGTCGGCCGCCGCGACGCCGCGGAGTTCGGGCGCGACGGCCCCGAGATCGGCGCCGACCAGATTGCCCCACAGCGCCTGGGAGAGCGTGGCACCGTGAGCGCGACAGAGCGCATGGATGAGCGCGCGCTCAACGAAGCTCGTGCCAAAACCGGTCAGCAGCGGCGGCAATCCCTGCGCGCGGCCCCACGCGGATTGCGCGGCGTCGAGCTCCCGCCAGAAGGCGAAGGTCGTCGGCGCCCGCACGGCCGCCGCGTGCCGCAGGGCGGCGCGGAGGACGAGGAGCATCTCGTCGATCTCGTCGGCCAGCCCGCGCGCTGGGTCCTTGGTGAACCACTTCGGCGGCAGCAGGTCGGCGGCCAGGCCGGTCTGGACGGCGCCACCCAGTTCGAACGTCACGCGTACGATCACCTGCGGCACGTCGGTCATCGTCGCGATGCCGTAGCGGAACGGCATGCGCGCCCGCAGTTCAAGGCGGCGGATCTCCGCGGCGAGAAATCGGATCATGGTCGGTGAAGAGGGAGGGATCGTGTCACGAAACCCCTTTCCTCGACGAGGCATTCCTGCTGATCGCGTGACCCGCCGCCGGAAAACGGCTCCCGCCGGGCATGGTGTCCGAACCGTGCACCGTCGGGTTCCTCCGCGGTCTTCCCTCCCGCCAACCGCTCGCCCCGGACCCAGCGTGCGGGCTTGCGCCGGGCAATCCGTGCAAGAAACTCCGTATCCCCGCGCCGATCCCCGGCGTCTGCCCCACGACTTAATTCAACCTCATGATCCCCATCGACACGTCCTACCTCAATCGTCGCGACTTCATCAGCTTCTCGGCGCTGGCCGCGGCCGCGCTCGGCTTCTCCGGCTGCACCACGCTGGCCAAGCAGCCCCGCAAACCGCGCCCGATCGCCGCCGGCGCCAAGGTGCGCTTCGCCCAGGTCGGCTGCGGCGGCAAGGGCTTCAGCGACGCCATGGCGCAGAAGGACGAGGAGGTCGTGGCGCTGTGCGACATCGACGCGACGCGGCCCAACGTGAAGAAGCTCCGCGACGCCTTCCCGAAGGCGAAATTCTACACCGATTTCCGGAAGATGCTGCTGGAGATGGACGACCAGATCGACGCGGTCGGCGTGGCCACCCCGGACCACATGCACTTCCTGCCCGCTTACATGGCGGTGATGCTCGGCAAGCACGTCTACATCCAGAAGCCCCTCACCCAGACCGTGGGCGAGGCCCGTGAACTCCTCCGCCTCGCGCGGCTCAACGGCGTTTGCAGCCAGATGGGCAACCAGGGCCACGCCGGCGAGGGCATCCGTCTGGTCCGCGAGTGGTTCCAGGCCGGCCTGCTCGGTGAGGTGCGCGAAGCCCAGATCTGGACCAACCGCCCCGTCTGGCCGCAAGGCATGCAGACGTGGCCGAAGGCCGACACCCCGCCTCCAGGGTTCGACCAGAACCTCTTCCTCGGCCGCGCGCCCGAGCGTCCCTACAGCGGCGAGATCCATCCGTTCAAGTGGCGTGGCATCATCGATTACGGCTGCGGCGCCCTCGGCGACATGGCGTGCCACATCATGGACGCCGCGTTCTGGAACCTTGAGTTGGCCCAGTCCTCCTCCGTGACCGTGGAGCTGAAGAAGATCGACCAGAAGAGCTCGGTCGCCTTCCCGAAGTCGGCGGTGGTCGAGTTCAACTTCCCCGCCCGCGGCAAGCTGCCGCCGGTGAAGCTCACGTGGTCGGAGGGCGGCGAGAAGCCGGAGACGCCCGCCGGCCTAAAACAGGACAACCGCCAGCTCGCCAAGGGCGGCCAACTCATCATCGGCAGCAAGGGAACGGTCTACGACGGCAACGACTACTGCAACAGCCCCCGCTTCATCCCGGAGGCGAAGCACAAGGAGCTCGTCGAGGGCGGGAAGATGCCGCCGAAGACGGTGACGCGCGTGCCGGAAAACAATCCGCACAAGGAGTGGATCGCGGCCATCCGCAAGAACGACCCCTCGCACGCCGGATCCAACTTCGAGTACTCGGTGCCCTTCACCGAGGTGGTATGCCTTGGCACGATGGCCATCCTCGCCGGCGGCAAGTTCACGTTCGATCCCGCGAAGATGACCACCGACCGTGAGGACGTGAACAAGCTCATCTACCCGACCTACCGCCGCGGCTGGGAGCCCGACGCGGTCGGCGTCTGAGCGGAAGGACATTTCTGAATGACGACGCCGGGCCCCCAAGGCCCGGCGTCTTGCTTTTCCGAAATTCATCCGGCCGACCACGGGCAAATCGGTCCTCCAAGCGTCCCTCGGAACGAGCCCCATTCCTTGGAGTAAGCGGCGTTCCGCTCGATGTCACCAGGCGCCCGGCCGGACGGACCTGAGTGATCCCTGAACGCCTCTCGAGCGATCGGGGCGGGCCGACCCTGCCGATACCGTTCGAAACGGGCCGTTCACCGTTGAAGTCGCGACCTCAAACCTGCGCCCAACCGCGGCGGGCGGATTCTCGCGCAGAGGCAGTCGCCCATGCGCGCGAAACGACCCGCGGTTCGCAGCATGAGGTGACGGACGAACGTCCGCTCTGATCAGCGCTCCGGCCGCTCCTTCTTGGAGCGCTCGACGTTGCGCGCATGACGGCCCGAGGGGTCGCCGGTGTCGGGGATGCCACCCGCCGGGTTAAGCTGGTCGAGAGCCGCCTGCAGCCGCCGGCGCGCGGCTGCGGCCTCCGGGCCCATCGCCGCCGGCGCGACCAGCTTCTCCGTGAAAGGCGCGTCGCTTAGATCGAAGAACTCGCCAGCCTGATTGAGCTTCCAGCGGTCGGAACGCACCCACCACATGCGGGCGAGCTGATTGAAGACCCACTCGCGCGGCTGCCCCTTGCCCCCGCGGAAACGGGCGGCCAGGCTACGGCCGTCGATCACGTTGCCCACCGGTAGGGATGCCCCCGCCAATTCCGCGAAGGTCGGGAAGAAGTCGCTTGAGTCGACAAGGTCGTCGACCACCAGCCCCGCCGGGGTCGTGCCCGGCCAGCGCACCAGCATCGGGACCATGCCGCCGCCTTCCTGCATCGAACCCTTGGAGCCCGCGAGGGTCCGTCCCCCGATGGTGGCCCGCTCGTAGCGCGCCGCCCCGGTGCCGTTATCGCCGAGGAAGACGATCAGCGTGCGTTCCCTAAGGCCCAGCCGGTCTACCTCATCGATCAGGGCGCCCACCAGCTTGTCCATGTACCGCACGTTGTCCGCGTAGAGATCCTTGGAATCGGGCGCGCTGTCGGGCGTGGGCAGGATCTCCGAGTGCACGTGCGAGAGGGAATAATACAGGTAGAACGGCCGTTCCCGATGGCGCGCGATGAAGTCCAGCGCGTGACGCTGCAGCACGTCGGGCATGTATTCCTTGTCGAGCAGCGGCCGCGAGGTGCCGTCGACCACGTAGGCCTTCCCCTTGTCCTGCGTGTTCCAATACACGCCGCTGCCCTGGATCCGCACATGGTGGTCGAAGCCGAAGTCGGCCGGGCCGAGCGGCAGCTGGCCCCACTTGCCGATGCAGGACGTGATGTAGCCGGCGGACTTCAACACCCGCGGCATCATGATCTCGACGGACGGCTTCATCCGGCCGGTCGCGTCCTGATTGGACGCTCCAGTGCGGAACCCGTAGCGCCCGGTCATGATCTGGGCCCGCGAGGGCCCGCACAGCGGCACCGTGAAGGCCCGCGTGAAACGAGCCCCTTCCTTGGCGAGCCGGTCGATGCCCGGCGTGCGGTAGTGGTCGGCGCCATAGCAGCCCACCTCGGCGACACCGTAGTCGTCGGCGAGGATGAAGATGATGTTGGGCTTGGCGGGCGCGGCAGCCACGGCCGAACCGGCAAGCAGCAGCAAGGTTCCCAGGAGGTTGCGGGCTTTCATCGCGCCATGGCACACGCGGGACTAGGACGGCGCAATCCCGCTGTTCCCGGTGCGTGCCCGGACGCGGACCGTAACGGATTGGCCGCCGGCACGTCTTCCTCGCGTTCCCGTATCGCCATGCGCCGCCCGACCCACGGCACCTTCCGTTCGCCCTCCGGCTTAGCCGGCATCGCGGCCGCGGCCATCCTGCTCGCGGCCGGAATCTCCGCGGCTTACGCCGCGAAAGGCGAAGCCAAGGCGGAGAAGCGCGACCTGCGCCGCGAGCTGCCGGCCGGCGAGGACTCCGGGCGCAAACCGGCGCGGTCGGACAAGGACCCGACGGGCGGAGTGAAGTCGCGGGCCGATGAGGCCGCCGCCCGCGGCCTTGAGCGACTCCGCGGCCAACTTTCCGTCGAGGACGACGCCGAATGGGCGGTGATCCTTGAGCGCATCACCCGGGTGAACGAGGCCCGGGCCACGCTTTGGAAGGGCAGCACCGGCGGGAAACCGGGCCCGATCATCGCCGAGAAGGGCAAGAAGGCATCGCGCTCCGCCAACCCCGAGCAGGACGCGCTGCGCTACGCGATCCGGGACAACCTGCCCGACGCCGAGGTCAAGGCGCGCCTCGCCCGCGCCCGGTACGTGCACGAGCAGGCCGAGTCCCGCCTTCTCCAGGCACAATCCGACCTGCGCGCCGTTCTGTCCCTGCGCCAGGAAGCGATCGCCGTTCTCGCCGGATTGCTGCCACCCTGAGCCGGACTCCGGTCGCGCCGGGACGGGATGCCTCGTCTCTTTCCGCGAGAGATCCGCCCCCCGCATTCCTTTTCTCTTGGAGGATGCAGCCTGCTGCGGAATCCCAGAGACGGGGGGCGATGCCGCGGGCCACGCGATAACCCCGTCCCCTTTCGAATTAGATGGTCTGAAGGCGTGGTTCCGGCGCTATCGCCGCCCGCGCCCTTGACCGCGCCCCGCCGCGGGGGCTGACTGAACCTCCTTATGTCAGCCGAATCCGCCAGCCCCGCCGTGTCCATGGATGCCATCGTCGCGCTCGCGAAGCGTCGCGGCTTCATCTTCCAGTCGTCCGAGATCTACGGCGGCCTCACGGGCTTCTTCGACTACGGCCCGCTCGGCGTGGAGCTGAAGAAAAACATCCGCGACTGCTGGTGGAACGACATGGTGCGCCGCCGCGAGGACATCGTGGGGCTCGAGAGCTCCATCATCATGCACCCGAAGGTCTGGGAGGCCTCCGGGCACGTCGCCGGCTTCACCGACCCGCTGGTCGACTGCAAGGTCAGCAAGCAGCGCTACCGGGCGGACCAGCTGTTCTTCGCCCCGGTGGTCGTCGACGGTAAGACGGTCGGCCACGTCAGCGCCCTCGAGAGTGAGAAGACGACCGAGGACCTGCAGGCGGCCGCCGAGTCGTTCAAACGCAAGAAAGCGATCCAGGGCACGCTCGCACCGGTGCAGCCGCGCGACATGACGGAGGCGCGGCCGGAGGAGATCGCGCTGATCCCGTCGCCCGCCACCGGCGAACCCGGCAGCCTCACGGAGCCGCGAGCGTTCAACATGATGTTCGAGACGCACGTCGGCCCGATGCGCGACTCGGCCTCGGTCGCCTACCTGCGGCCCGAGACGGCCCAAGGAATGTTCGCCGACTTCCGCAACGTCGTCGACACCGGCCGGGTGAAGCTGCCCTTCGGCATCGCCCAGATCGGGAAGTCGTTTCGCAACGAGATCACGCCGCGCAACTTCATCTTCCGCTCGCGCGAGTTCGAGCAGATGGAGATGGAGTACTTCATCCACCCCGACGCCGACTGGCTCGCCTGCCATGAGGAATGGCTGAAGTGGTGCCGCGAATGGCTGATGAGCATCGGCCTGCCCGATTCGCACCTTTCGCTGCACGAGCACCCCAAGGCCAAGCTCGCCTTCTACTCGCGCCGCACGGTCGACATCATGTTCCGGTACCCGTTCGGGGTGCAGGAGCTCTGGGGCATCGCCGCGCGCAGCGACTACGACCTCCAGCAGCACCAGAAGTTCTCCGGCGTGCCGCAGGTCTACTTCGACGAGGCGACCAAGCAGAAGGTCGTCCCGCACGTCATCGAGCCCGCCGTGGGCGTCGACCGCATCCTCCTCGCCGTGCTCTGCGCGGGCTACGCGGAGGAGGACGTGAAGGACGAGAAGGGCAACGTGGAGAAGCGCACCGTGCTGCGGCTCTCGCCCCGCGTCGCGCCGATCAAGGTCGCCGTCCTCCCGCTGTTGAAGAACAAGGAGGCCCTCGTCGCCCGCGCCCGCGAGCTCCACGCCCGGCTCAAGCGCCGGTACGCGGTCTTCTACGACGAGGCCGGCGCCATCGGCCGCCGCTACCGCCGTCAGGACGAGATCGGCACGCCGTGGTGCGTCACCATCGACTTCGACACCATCGAGAAGGACGGCACCTTCACGCTGCGCGACCGCGACTCGATGCAGCAGCGCCGCATCACCGAGGCCGAGCTCATCGCGCTCCTGGACGAGAAGGTGTATTGAACAGCCGGCGCGAGCCGCCGGCCCGAACCGTGGCCAGAAAATCCAAGGTTCCGGCCATTCCCGGAAACCGGACCCCCGACGCGTTCAAGAACCTCACGGCATGGTTTCGCGGCCTGCCGCGCTACGCCACCAAGGCAGGCGCCGAGTTCAAACGGATGGGGCAGGTGGGTGATCCGAACGGTACGATCGAGCACCTCGTGAACGCGAGGGTCGGCGTCCCGGGGGACGACTTCGACGTCACCCTCTTCTGCACGCGCGGGCAATGGTCCGCCGCCTGCGGATGCGATCAAGGCCCCATCTGCGGGCACTCCGCCGCGCTGGCACTCGTCTGGCTCGACCGTAACACCGGTGCTCAGGACGGGGCAGACTCCGCGCCGGCGGGGAAACCGCGCGCCTTCGCCGAAGTCCACGCTCCAATCATCGAAGGCAAGCTGGGCCGGTCGCTGCGCCACGATGAGCTCCGCACCCTCGCCGCGCTCGAGATGCTCCACCGGGACGTCATCCGCCACCAAGGCCGCCTCCTGGCATCAGCCGTGAAGGATTTGGGCTTTCGCTGGTTCCTGCGGAAAAATGCCCCCGACTGGGAACCGGTGCTCGACGGCTGGTGGAACCACGCGCAACCGCCGGCGACGCCGCTCGAGCTCTGGCAATACCTGGCCTACGACCTCGAGCGTCGCGGCGAGGCGATTCCCGAGCTTTTCCAGCCGCTGACCAACACGGGCGCCGTAAGGGCAAAGCTGGAGTCGAAGCTGATCCAGGAGACCGTCAACCGCTGGCAGTTCCAACTGCGGCGGCTGGCCGAGCCGGAGCGCCACGCCTACGGCCAACCGCCGGGAGGCGCGCTGGAAGGCATCACCGGCCTCCGTGTCAGCCTGCAGGACGACGGTACTGCGCGGCTCCAGACCCGGCGGGGCGCGGAAGCCGCGTGGAAGCCGGCGACGGCCACCTTCATCCGCTCGCTCCCGTACCTGCGGGCGGTGCAGCTGCGGGAATTCAGCCCCGCCGAAGCCGCGCTCGCGCGCGCCCTGGCCCTCGCGGTCGTCCGCACCGGGGCGTTCGGCGCCAAGGATTCGCTGCCCCCGGAGCTCCTCGAGGAAATGATCGCGACGCCGGAAACCCATGCCGCGCTGATCCTGCCCGGCGAGCGGCCGTTCGCGGTCGAGGACGGCGCACTCCGGGCCGCGCTCCTGCCGCGAAATGGCGGAGTCGCCCAGTTCGGCATCGAGCTCGTCCTTCCCGACGGCCGGATCGCCGAGGGCGCGCACTACCTCACGGGCAGCGAGCCGGCATTCTACCTGCACGACGGGCGCGTGAGGCGGGGGCCGCCTCCCTTGCCGGAAGGAGTGCTGCCGGTGCAGGCGCTCGAGGATCCCTTGATCCTCCGGCTCCTGCGCAGCCTTGAGGTCACCCTGCCGGATAAGGTTCAATCCAACCTGCGGCGCGTCACCATGCGGCCCAGGCTGGAGTGCCGCCTCGAGGCAGGCGGGCTCATCTACGAGGACCAGTCCGACCTGCACGTGCGCCTGCTGGCCGTCGCGGAGGATCCCCCCTGCCGGCAGGAGTGGCGGGGGCACTCCGGCTGGCAATGGGACGCCGAGCACAACCCGCCCGCGCGTCGCGCGGGGGACCCCGTCCTCGAGTTCGATCTCTCAGCCGCCAACCGTGTCGGCGCCACCTTCGGCGGCTTCCGGCTCTTCTGGAGCGACTGGACGGCCGACTGGAGCCGGCCCGCCGGCCGGAACTTCCCCGAGGAATTCGCCGCCTGGGTCGCGGCGCTTCCGCCCGAGGTGGACGTGGCAGCCTCGCCGGAACTCTCCGGCTTCTTCGACGGCCCCGTGCGCGCCACCATCGATTTCTCCGCGCAGCCGGTCGAGGGCGGACGCGACTGGTTCGACCTCACGATCGCCTACCGCGTAGAGGACGCGACGCTCACGCCGGCGGAGATCGCGCTGCTCCTCAAGGCCCGCGGCAAGTGGGTGCGGCTCCCGAAGTCCGGCTGGAAACGCCTCGAGGTCGCCGCCCCCGAGGCGGGCGACGCCGCGGCCACCACCCTGGACCGCCTGGGCCTCACCGCGGACGACGTGCTCGAGTCGGGCAACCAGGCGACCCACCGCGTGCACGCGCTGCAACTCGCCGCGGAGTCGGCGGCGCTCGAGGGCCGCGACACCCGGCTCGCCGCCGAACTCAAGGGCCGGCTGGCCGAGCTCTCCGCCCGGCCGCCGCCACCGCCGCCGGCGGGACTCGCCGCGACGCTGCGGCCGTATCAGGTCGAAGGGTACCAGTTCCTCGCCCACCTCGCCGCGCAGGGATTCGGCGGCGTGCTCGCCGACGACATGGGCCTCGGCAAGACGGTGCAGACCCTCGCCTGGCTCCTGCACCTGTCCGGAGGCGGCGCCACCGACGGCTTCCGCGCGCTGGTGGTGTGCCCGAAGAGCGTGACTCACGGCTGGCTGGCCGAGACCGCGCGCTTCGCCCCGGGCCTGCGGGTGGCGGCGTTCGATCCGGTTGCGCCGGCGCCGGAGGGAACTGCTCCTGAACCCGCCCTGCTGGTCGCGAACTACGCCCAGCTGCGCCTCCACGCCGATCGGTTCAAGGCGAAGGCGTGGGACGTCGTCGTGCTCGACGAGGGCCAGTTCATCAAGAACCCCACGAGCAAGGTGGCGGCGGCCGCGCGCGCCCTCCCGGCCCGCCACCGGCTCGTCCTCACGGGCACGCCGGTGGAGAACCGCCTCAGCGACCTCTGGAGCCTCTTCGCCTTCGCCCAACCGGGGCTCCTCGGCTCCCAGGCCTCCTTCCGCCGCCAGTTCAACGAGCGCGATCCCGCCGCCCTCGGGCGGCTCCACCGGCGCGTGCGCCACTTCCTGCTGCGGCGCACCAAGGCGCAGGCCGCCCCCGACCTGCCGCCGCGCACCGAGGACGAGATCGTGGTCGACCTCGAGCCCGGGCAACGCCGGCTCTACGACGCCGAGCTCAAGCGGGCGCGCGCCCAGCTCCTCGGGATCGAGACCGCCCGCGCCCTCGACCGGGTACGCTTCAACATCCTCGCGAGCCTCCTGCGTCTCCGCCAGATCTGCTGCCACCCCGCCCTGGTGGACCCGGCGCACGCGGATCTCCCGAGCGCCAAGCTCGAGGCGCTCATCGAGCGACTGGAGGAACTGCGCGAGGAGGGCCACCAGGTCCTCGTGTTCAGCCAGTTCGTCGAGATGCTCGGCCTCATCCGCGACCGCCTGGATAAGGCGGGCATCGGCCACCTGATGCTGACCGGCGCATCCGAGAACCGGCAGGAGCTCGTGGAACGATTCCAGACCGACCCCTCACGCACGGTCTTCCTGCTCTCGCTCAAGGCCGCTGGCTTCGGCCTCAACCTCACCGCCGCCAGCTACGCCATCCTCTACGACCCGTGGTGGAACCCCGCGGTCGAGGCCCAGGCCATCGACCGCACCCATCGCATCGGCCAGACGAAGCCCGTCATCGCCTACCGCCTCCTCGCCGCCGACAGCATCGAGCGGAAGATTCGCGCGCTCCAGCAGGAGAAGGCCTCCCTCGCCGCCGCCGTCGTGCAGGAGGAGTCCCTCGCCAAGGTCCTAGACCTCGAGAGCCTCCGCCGCATCCTCGCCTGACGCGCCCGCAAGGCCCGCACCGCCTCCCGCTCCTTCCTCGCCCGCTCCCCGTCCTCCCGGCTCACGCCGCTTAATCAACCATGCCCCGATTCGCCCGCCATATCGGCGTCGACTACTCCGGCGCGCAGGTTGCCACCGCCAGCCTGCCCGGGCTGCGGGTCTTCTCCTCCCACGGATCCCGCGCCGGATCGGCCGAGGTGAAGCCTCCACCCAGCGCGCGCCGGCATTGGACGCGACGCGGGCTCGCCCACTGGCTCGCCGACGAGGTCAACTCCGGGCCGCCGACGCTCATCGGCATCGACCACGGCTTTTCCTTTCCGCTGCGCTATTTCGAGCGGCACCACCTTCCGCCCGACTGGCCCGTGTTCCTCGAAGACTTCCACGCCCATTGGCCCACGGACGAAGACGATACCTACGTGTGCTTTGTACGCGACGGGCTACGGGGGGCCGGTCACGCGCGGCTCGGGGACCCGAAATGGCTGCGGTTGACCGAGGAATGGACCGCCTCCGCCAAGTCGGTCTTCCAGTTCGACGTGCAGGGCCAGGTGGCGACCTCCACCCACGCCGGCCTGCCCTGGCTGCGGTACCTGCGCCGGGCGTGCGGCGAACGACTGCACTTCTGGCCGTTCGACGGCTGGGACATTCCGGCCGGGAAATCGGCTGTGGCGGAAGTCTACCCGTCTCTCTGGATGAAACGCTTTCCCGCCGGCGATCGCAACGGCGACCAGCAGGCCGCCTTCGCGGTGGCGGAGTGGCTGCGCCGCGCGGACGACAACGACTCGCTGGCGCGCTTTCTCAATCCACCGCTCACCCCGGCCGAACGGACCGTGGCCGGGATCGAAGGTTGGATCCTCGGCGTCACGTAGAGGTCCTCAGCGGGGCAACCAACCCGCGGGCGGTGTGTACTTTTGTGTGTACCTTGCCCGTTTTCGCCGGTTCCGGACCCTCTCGTCAGAGGGATGGTGGACGCTCGCGGACTCGAACCGCGGACCCCCTGCGTGTGAAGCAGGTGCTCTAACCAACTGAGCTAAGCGTCCGGAAAAGGGAGCGGACCGTGACCCTCCCGCGAAGGTGAGGCAATCCCGTTTTCCGATCAGCCGCGGCGTCGCCAGTCATCGCGGCGCAGCCGGCTGCGGAGCGCGTTGGCCGCGGCGTCGTCGAACTCCTCCTTCGCCGGGTCCCAGCGCAGCGGCCGGCCGAGTTCCATCGCGATGGCGCCAAGGTGCAGGGTCGTGCTCAGCCGGTGGAGCGCCTCCGCGGTGTACATCGGTTGCTGCCCGTTGCGGAAGCAGTCGAGGAAGTCGCGGTGCTCGTGCGGGCGCTTCCGCCAGATCTTGCTGGTGGCGGGATCGTAGGTCCGGCGGAACACGTCGAGGTCGTGAGCCTCGAGGCGGCCGAGCCAGCCCTTGTTGCCCACCCAGCCGGCCTCGCCCTCGAGGCGGATGGACGGCTGGTCGGACTTCACCTCGAGCACGACGCCGTTGGCGTAGGTGTAGGTGATCTCGTAGGTCTGCGGCACGGTGTTGACGCTGTCGGGCGGGATCACGCCGGACCCGCGCACGGCCACGGGACTGGTGTCCTCGGCGAAGTTCGCAACCTGCGCGGTGTCGACGAGGTGCGCGCCCCAATCGGTGAGCGAGCCGCCGGAGAAATCGCGGATCTGGCGCCAGACCTGCGGCTCCGTGAGCGACGGCGTGTACGGGCGGAAGGGCGCCGGGCCGACCCACAGGTCCCAGTCGAGTCCGACCGGCACGGGCGCCGGCGCCTCGCGGGGGAAGACGGGCTTCACCGGCAGGCCGACCTGGATGCGCCGCAGCCGGCCGATGCCTCCGTTCCGCACGACCTCGGCCATCTTGTAATACTGGATGACCGAGCGGTCCTCGAGACCGGTGGCAAACAGGAGCCGCTTTTCAGCGACGGCCCGGGCGAGTTCGCGGCCCTCCGCGATCGTGAGGGTGGGCTTCTCGCAGAAGACGCGCTTGCCCGCCTCGAGCGCCATCAGCGCCATCGTCACGTGCCAGTGGTCCGGCGTGGAGATCACGACGGCGTCGATGTCGGGTCGCGCGAGCACCTGCCGGAAATCCGGTATCTCCGCGCAGCCCTTGCCGCCGTATTTCTCATCGACCGCTTCGCGCGCACGCTGCCGACGGCCGGCGTGAACGTCGCAGACCGCGACGATCCGGCAATCGTCCTCCTGCAGGAACTGCTTCAGGTTGACGGCGAACCCATGCGCGCCGACGCCGATACAGCCGAGCGTGACCTTACCCGACGGGGCGTCGGACCCGAGCAGGCGGGCGGCGATGAAGCGCGGCGCGACGCCGGCGGCGAGGATGCCGGAGAGGCCGGAGCGGAGGAACGAGCGGCGGGTGCCGGGGCGGATCTTCATGGGGCGGAGTCGACTGTGGCAGCGCCGCCGGCAACGTCGAGCGCGCCGCGCGGCACGTTGCAAAAGTAGTCCATCGCGCCTTTCTGCCAGGCATGGTTCGCGTGTTTCTCCTCATCGCCGCACTCACGGCCGTCGTAGGCGCGGTGACGCCCGACGAGATCTCCGCCGCGCGCGCGCTGCATGAGGCGCGCCGGCCAGCGGAGGCGCAGGCGGCGTTCGAGCGGCTGGCGGCTTCCGACCCGAAGCATCCGGAAATCAACTTCTACCTCGGGATGCTTGCGTACCTTCGGGACGATACGGCGGCCGCACTGCGTCACCTCGAGACGGCGCTGGTCGCCGCGCCCGGCGAAGCCCGCTATCATTACTATTACGGCCATGCCCAGGGGCGCAGCGCGCAGACGGCCGGGGTGCTGTCGAAGTTCGGGCACGCGCGGAAATGCCTCGCGGCCTACGAGCGGGCAGTGGCGCTGGCACCCGACGAGTCCGAGTTCCGCGAAAGCCTCTTCGAGTTCTACCGGCAGGCGCCGGCCGTGGTCGGTGGCGGGCGGGACAAAGCCCTCGCGCAAGCCGAAGCGATCCGGCGTCTAGACCCGGTGCGCGGTCGGGTCGTGTTCGCCAAGCTCCATGTCGCCGAAGGTAGGTTCGCGGAGGCGTTCGGCGAGTTCGAGGAGGTGCTGCGCACCGCGCCCGACGACTACCTCTCGCTTTACCACGTGGGCCGGCTCGCCGCGACGACGGGCGAGTCCATGGAGCGCGGCCTCGCCTGCCTGCGGCGCTGCCTCGGGCTCACTCCGCCCCCGGGCAAGGACGTGCCCGGCCACGCCTACGCGCACTGGCGGATCGGACAATTGCATGAGCGCCGAAAGGAGACCGCCGCGGCGCGCGAGGCGTTCACCGCGGCGGTGGGCCTGGATCCCACGCTGAGCGCCGCCGCCGAGGCGTTGCGGCGGCTTCGGGTTGATTAAGACCGGCCGCGCGCTTGTGTGGCAGGCCGCGATGGCCGCCGACCCCGACACGCTTTCCTATCCGATCACGCTTCGCCATGAGCACCAGGTGGTGTTCACGCGGAACGTGTTCGCCCCGGCCAACGAGACCCTTGCGCGGCTTCTCGCGCCACGGGAACCCGGCGGCCGGGCGCGGGCGCTGGTGTTCTGGGATGCCGGCCTGGAACGCTCCTTCCCGGGCTTCGCGGAAGGCATGCGGGCGTGGTTCGCGGCGAGGGCGGACCGCATGGCGCTCGAGGGGGCGCCGGTCTCGCTGCCGGGCGGCGAGCCGGTGAAGAACGACTTCAGCCAGCTGCAGCGCGTCTGGGCCGAGATCAACGCGGCGAAGCTCTGCCGGCACTCGTTCGTGATCGCGATCGGAGGCGGCGCCGTCCTCGACCTCGTCGGCTTCGGCGCCGCTACGGCGCACCGCGGGATCCCGCTCGTGCGCCTGCCGACGACCAGCCTCAGCCAGGCCGACGGCGGGCTTGGCGTGAAGAACGGCGTCAACCACTTCGGCAAGAAGAACTGGCTCGGTTCCTTCGTGGTGCCGCACGCGGTCGTGAACGACCTCGCCTTCCTCGACGGCCTGCCGCCGCGCGAACGTCGGGCCGGGCTCATCGAGGCGCTCAAGGTCGCGCTGGTGCGGGACGCGGCCTTCTTCGAGTTCATCGCCACGCACGCCGCGGCGCTCGCCCGCTTCGAGCCCGCGCCCTACGAGACCGTCATCCGCGAGAGCGCGAGTCAGCACATGAGGCACATCGCCGAAGGCGGCGATCCGTTCGAGCGGGGCTCGGCGCGACCCCTCGATTTCGGGCATTGGGCCGCGCACAAGCTCGAGCAGCTTTCGGAGTTCCGCGTGAGTCACGGCGAGGCCGTCGCCGTCGGCATGGCGATCGACCTGATCTACGCGCGCCGCACGGGCCTGCTCGCGGAGCCCGTCGCCGAACGCATCCTCGGCGTCATCCGTACCCTCGGCTTCGAGCTGTTCGCGCCCGTGCGCGAGATCCGCTCCTCGAGCGGGCGGCAGGACATGCTCGACGGGCTGGAGGAGTTCCGCGAGCACCTCGGCGGCCGCCTCACCATCCCGATGATCCGCGCGCCCGGCGACCGGCTCGAGGTGCACGAAATGGACGGAGCCGTGGTGAAGGCGTCTTTCGAGGAATTGCGCGAGCGTTATGGCTGAGCGCACGGCGATCCTCAACGTCGTCGGCCTCTCGTCCCGTCACCTGGGCGCGGATACGCCGCGCTTGTCCGCCGCGGCCGCGGCCGGCGGCCTGAGGCGCATCCGCCCGGTTCTCCCGGCGGTGACGTGCACCGCGCAGTGCACCTACCTCACGGGCCTCCCGCCCGCCGGGCACGGCGCGGTCGCCAACGGCTGGTACGATCGCGACCTCGCCGAACATCATTTCTGGAAGCAGTCCAACCGCCTGATCGGTGGACCGCGCCTCTGGGAGACGCTGCGCGCGGCGCGGCCCGGCTTCACCTGCGCGAAGCTCTTCTGGTGGTACAACATGTACTCGACCGCCGACTGGTCGGTCACCCCGCGGCCGATGTACCCGGCCGACGGGCGCAAGGTCTTCGACATCACGGCCCACCCGCTCGCGCTCCGGGACGATCTCAAGCGCGACCTCGGTGACTTCCCGTTTCCCGCCTTCTGGGGTCCGGCGGCGGGCATCGCGTCGTCGGAGTGGATCGCGCGCTCCGCGGAATGGCTCGAGGAAAGGCACCGGCCCGACCTCTCGCTGGTCTACCTGCCGCACCTCGACTACAACCTGCAGCGCCTCGGTCCGGACGACCCGCGGGTGGCAGAGGACCTCCGCGCGATCGACCGCGTGACCGGTGGCCTGATGGATTTCTACGCGCGCCGCGGTGTGCGCGTGGTGGTCCTTTCCGAGTATGGCATCACGCCGGTGCGGCGTTCCATCGCGCTCAACCGGGTGTTCCGCGCGCGCGGCTGGCTCACCTTGAAGGAGGAACTCGGCCGCGAGCTGCTCGACTGCGGCGCCAGCCGGGCCTTCGCGATCGCCGACCACCAGGTGGCCCACATCTACGTCCATGATCCCGCCCTGCTCGGCGAAGTGCGCGCCGCCGTCGAGGCGACGGACGGTGTCGAGCTGGTGCTGGAGGCCGCGGGCAAACGCGCCGCCGGGCTCGACCACCCGCGCTCGGGCGACCTCGTGGCGTTCTCGGCCGAGGACGCGTGGTTCAACTACTACTATTGGGATGACGACGGCCGGGCGCCGGACTTCGCGCGCTGCGTCGATATCCACCGCAAGTACGGCTACGATCCCGTCGAGCTGTTCCTCGATCCCGCGATCGCCTTTCCACGCCTGCGCATCGTCTCGACACTCCTGCGCCGCCGGCTCGGTTTCCGTGCGCTCATGGACGTCATTCCGCTCGATGCATCCCTGGTGAAGGGCTCGCACGGCGCGTGTCCCCGCGATCCCGCCGACTGGCCCGTGCTGATCGGCACCGGCGCGGGCGGAGACCTGCCGGCGACCGAGGTACATGGCCAGCTGCTGGCCGCATGCTCCGCCGACGGCGAAACGCGGCCTTCCGCTTCCGGCACGCCCTGACTCCAGTCCCCACCTCCCCGGCCGTCGCCGGCCTCGACTCTCCCGGCCACGTTTCGTTTCTTCCGGACATGCGCCCGTCCCCCACTCCGCCGGCCCGCCTCCTCCGCAACGCCCTCGCCGCGCTCGTCTTTTTCACCCTCTCCTACGGCGCGTCCGCGGCGAATCCACCGCCCACACCGGCCCGCGCCGGCGCCTTCGACACGGCGAAGCTGGCCGCGATCGACACGGCGGTCGCCCAAGCCATCGCCGACCGCAAGATTCCGGGCGGCGTGCTCTGGATCGAGCGCGCGGGCGAGACCCACCGGCGCGTCTATGGGAACCGCACCCTCGAACCCGCGCCCGAGGCAGCGACCGAGGACACGATCTACGATGCCGCGTCCCTGACCAAGGTCGTCGCCACCACCAGCGCGGTCATGCGGCTGGTTGAGCGCGGCCAACTTGCACTCGACGCCCCAGTCGCGCGCTACCTGCCCGCGTTTGCCCAGCACGGCAAGGAACGCATCACGGTCCGCCACCTGATGACGCACATGTCGGGCCTCCGGCCCGGCATCCCCGCGAACCCGCCGTGGTCGGGCACCGCCGCCGCGATCGAGCGCGCCTGTGCCGAGAAGCCGCAGAACGCGCCCGACGCCGCCTTCGTCTACAGCGACATCAACTTCATCCTCCTCGGGGAGCTCGTGCGGATCGCCTCCGGCCGCCCGCTCGACGTCTACGCCCGCGAGGAGATCTTCAGCCCGTTGCGCCTGGCCGACACCGGCTTCCTGCCGCCCGCGGCCAAGCTCGGGCGCATCGCCCCGACGGAACGCGTCGACGGTCGCATGATCCACGGCGTCGTGCACGATCCGACCTCCCGCCGGATGGGAGGCGTGGCGGGACACGCCGGTCTATTCCTCACCGCCGCCGACCTCGCCCGCTTCTGCCGCATGCTAATCAACGGCGGGGAACTCGACGGCACCCGCATCCTGTCCGCAGCCAGCGTCGCCGAGATGACGCGCGTGCAGAACGACGGTTCGAGCCGCCGCGGCCTCGGCTGGGACATCGACACCAGCTACTCCGGTCCGCGCGGCCGCTGGTTTCCCGCCGGACGAACCTTCGGCCACACCGGCTGGACCGGCACGAGCGTGTGGATCGATCCCGCCGCGCGGACCTTCGTGATCTTCCTGAGCAACCGCGTCCACCCCGACGGCAAGGGCGACGCCACGCCGATCCGCCGCGAGATCGCCACGCTCGCCGCCGAGGCCATGGACCGCGACCGCGACGCCGTGCTCAACGGCATCGACGTGCTGGTGCGGGAGGACTTCGCCCGCCTCCGCGGGCTGCGCGTCGGCCTCATCACGAATCACAGCGGCCGCGACCGCCAGGGCCGCGCCACGATCGACCTCCTGCACGGCGCGAAGGACGTGAAGCTTGTCGCGCTCTTCAGCCCGGAGCACGGCATCCGCGGCAACGCCGACGCGCACGTGGGCGACACGATCGACGAGAAGACCAAGCTGCCGATCTACAGCCTCTACGGCGATTCCCCGAAGCGTACCCCCGGGATGTCTTCCGCCGACTACGATCTCGCGGTCATCCGCGCCAGGGCGCCCAAGGCGCAGCAATTGCGCGATCTCGATGCCCTCGTGTTCGACATCCAGGACATCGGCGCCCGCTTCTACACCTACTCAGCGACCCTCGGCGCGGCGCTTGAGGCGGCGGCCGCGGCGGGCAAGCGGATGATCGTGCTCGACCGCGTCAACCCGATCACCGCCGCGCGTTTCGAGGGCCCGGTGATGACGCGCGCGCCCAGCTTCATCGGTTTCCACGCGATGCCGGTGCGCCACGGGATGACCCTCGGTGAGCTGGCGGTCTTCTTCAATCAGGAGCGGAAGTTCGGCGCGAAGCTCGAGGTCGTGCGCTGCGAGAACTGGACGCGCGACCGCTGGCTCGACGAGACCGGCCTCGGCTGGATCAACCCCTCACCCTCCATGCGGAGCCTGACAGCCGCGACGCTCTATCCCGGACTGTGCCTGCTCGAGAGCACGTCGGTCTCGATGGGCCGGGGCACCGCCAAGCCCTTCGAGCAGGTCGGTGCACCGTACATCGACGGCGTGCGCCTCGCCGCGGAGCTCAACGCCCGCCGCCTGCCCGGCGTGCGCTTCGAGGCGGTGAAGTTCACGCCCTCCATGCCTTTCTATCCCGGCCCGGAGTCATCGCTGAAACACAAGGACCGCGAATGCGGCGGCGTGCGCGCCGTCCTCACCGACCGCGACGCGTGCCCCGTGGTCGACATCGGCATCGAGCTGGCGCTGATCATCCACTGGCTTTACCCGGACAAGTTCCGCGTCGAGGACATGGGCCGGCTCCTCGGCGACGACGCCACGCTCGCCGCGATCAAGGCCGGCGAGCCGCTCGACCGCATCAAGGCGCGTTGGACCGCCGGCCTGGCCGACTTCGAGCAGCGGCGGAAATCCGCGCTGCTTTACCGCTGACCAAGGGGGTCGGCCTTCAGCCGCCGAGCCAGCCGAGGTCGACCGCGGCCCGCGCCCGCTTGCCATTCGCAGCGATGAGCTCGACGCCGCCCTTGACCGGGCGGATGTCGGCCACGCGGTCGAAACCCGTGGGTAGCGCCGCGGCGCCCATGATGTAGTTCACCACCGTGGGCCGCCGCGGGTTGAGCTTCACCGTCGTCGGGATGCCCCGCCGGCTGATTGGATTGGACCGCGCCGACTCGGCGAGTCCGTGGTGGAAATAGCCGGTGATGTCCTCGATGCCCATCACCCCGGTGTGCCGGCCGTTCCACGGCGCGTAATGCCGCCCGCCGTTGGAGATCCAGAGCACGGTGTGCCGCAGCATCCGCGGATCGCGCAGCGCGAACCAAGCGTAGCGCTGCAAGGGAAAGGTCACCGCGTTCCAGGCGAACGGTTGCGCGGCATCGGCCGTGAGCATCACGAGGTCCTCGAACCCGCGGCGAGCCGGATACACCGAGAGGTCGGTCGTGCCGCCGTTCGCCAGCGGAACCTTGCCCAGCGAGCGGAACATCGCGCCGCGCTTGAGCGCGCTGTAGCCCCGGTTCTCGGGCGCCTCGAACTCGCCGGGGAAGACCTGAGCCCGGGTGAACGCGCTCGTGCTCACCACGCCGGAACCAGGCTGATCCGGAAACTTGATCATGGCATGATGGCCCAAAGTCATCGCGCCGCTGGCCCCCGAAATGACGTGCCGCTGGTACACCACCGCCTCGCCCTCGGGCAGGTGGACGATCTTCTCGACCCGGCCGCGCCGCACCCGCAGGTCGAGCCGGGCGCGGAGGGTGACGGCGTCGTCGGCGTGCTCCACACCGGCGAGGCGCCAATTGGCCCCGGCGGGCTCGCCATGGGGCGGGTGACGCTCGCCACGCCAAGGAGTGCCGTTGCCCCCGAAGGGCGCGCAGAAGAAGTCGCCCCGCAGCGCGCGCAGGAGCGGGATCGTCTTCCGCGCCTCGGGCTCCTCCGCCCAAGGCGCCACCGAGAACGGACTCACGGTGCGCCCCCCGAGCCGGAACGTCACCGGCCCGAGGTGGCCGCCGAGGCGCGTGAGGCACGCGTGGACGTGGCTGGAACGCACGACCCACGAGGGCTGGCCGTGCACCATCTGCAGGGAAGGCTTGCTCATGGGGAAACGATCGTTCCGTCGCCGAACCGAGGCAAGCGCCCGGCCCGGACCTATTTCACCGCCTCGAGATAGTCGCAGAGCACGCCCAAGTGGGCGATGAAGCGGTCCGTCGTGATGTGAGGACCCGGTCGGCGGCCGGCGGAGCCGAGCCAGCGGCCCTGAGCGTCAAGCGCCGCGATGATCTCCCGGACCCGCGGCTCGAGGAGCTTGGCGCGCGCGGCGCGGGCTGAAGCGGTACGAGCCTTCGCCGCGGCCGCCGCGCGGTCGGCCAGGATGCGTTCCCGGCCCGCCGCCATGATTTCCTGATAATAGCGCTCCACTGCGGGAAAGCCGTAGGGGCCCTTCCAGGAGTAGCCCGTCTGTCGCTCGGGGCTGAGATCCTCGATCCGGTACTTTATCTTCCCGTCGCGATCGCCGTAGATCGGGACGTTCGTACGCAGCTCGTACATCCGCGCCCACGTGCCGGGCGAAAGCTCCGAGCGGCGGAACCAAGCGAGCGCCCGAGGGATCGGCTCCAGAAAGCGCGCCTCCCCCGTCTCCAGATGGAGGTCCAACAGCAGCCGGATCGCCCCCACGCTCTCGCCCGAGACCGCGCAGGGCGGCTCGAAGGCCCGCGCCCACGCCGGCTCCATGCGGCCGTTGTACTGCTGCGCCCAGACCGGCTGCGGCTCCGGCAACTGCGCCTGCAACAGGAAGTCGCCGCCGCGCAGCGCCGCCGCCCGGTACTCCGCCCGGCCCGCGCGCCGCGCCGCGTCGAGCAGCGTCATGACGCAATCGCGGTGCGTGTTGTCGTTCAGCGTGTAATGCCCCATGTAGTTTTCCTTCGGATACTCCCGCGGGTATGATTCCGGAAAACGCGCCGGTTGGACGGGGTGGGTCGCCGGATCGACCGGCGCGCCGCTCCAACGCTGCGGCCAGCCGCCGTTGGGACGCTGCGCCTCGAGCAGGCGGCGCAGGCCGTAGTCGAGGGCAGCCCGGATGCGTGCATCCCGCGCGTCGCCGGCCGGCCCCTTCGGCGCGTCGGCCACGGCCAGCAACAGGCGCAACGCGCTCTGCGTGTTGTCGTCGTCGAAGGTGGACACGTTGCGGCGCTTCTCCGCCTCGGCGGGGGTAACCCGCCCGATGTCGGTCCGCCGGTACCACCGGACGGCCTGCGCGGGATCGAAGTCGACCAGGTAGTCCCAGCCTCCCGATTCCAGCTGCCCGGCGGCGAGCGCGTCGGCGGCCGCCTTGGCGGCGTCTAGGTAATGCGCCTCACCCGTGACCTCCCAGGCGCGCAGGAAGGCCATGCCCATCGACGGCGTGCCCGGCGGCTGCACCCAGATCTGGGAGGATGTCGCCTCGTTCTCCCCGGCCCGCTCGCGCAGGTCCGGCGAATAGCGCCAGAGGTAGCCGCCTTCGGTGGAGATCGAGCGCATGAACGCGGTCGCGCGCTGCATCGCCGTCCGTGCTTGGTCGGACAGCGGCTCATCGGCGGACCACGCCGGCGCCGCCAGACTCACGATGGCGGCCAAGGTCAGGACCATGCTCCCGCGACGGTTCCGAGAATTGGCGATACTCATGGGAAAAACCTGCCGCGCACGACCCGCGGGCGCGAGCCCACGATGGCGCTTCTCGGGCACCTCCGGCCCCGATCCGACCCCGCCGCGCTTGCCTCGATAGGACGAGCACCGTTGCCTCGAACCACCCTGCTCCATCCCCAAAGCCACACCGCCACCATGAAGAAAGTCGCCCTCCTCCTCGCCTTCCTCGCCGCCCTGCCTGCCCACGCGCAGGACTGGGCCAAGGCCCGCCTCGACAAGTCCCCGCGCCACCTCGAGTGGGTCACCGTCCGCCACGGCGGCCGCGAGGTGAAGTGCTTCGTCGGCTTCCCCGAGGTCAAGGGCAAGGCCACCGCCGTCGTCCTCATCCACGAGATCTTCGGGCTCACCGACTGGATGCGCGGGATGGTCGACCAGTTCGCCGAGGCGGGCTACATCGCGATCGCGCCCGACTTCCTCTCCGGCGCCGGCCCCAACGGAGGCGGCACCGAATCGCTCGGCGGGCCCGACGGTGCGCGCGCCAAGATCCAGGGCCTCGCGCAAACCCAGATCGACGCCGACCTCGACGCCGCGATCGCGCACGTCCGCAAGCTCGACGCCTGCAACGGCAAGGTCGTCGTGGGCGGATTCTGCTGGGGTGGGGCCAAGACCTTCCTGCATGCGGTGCACAACCCTTCCATCCAGGCGGGCCTCGTGTTCTACGGCTCCTCGGCCGACCCCAAGGACATGCCGCGCATCAAGGCCCCGCTCCACGGCTTCTACGCGAGCAACGACGCCCGCATCAACGCCGGCCTTCCCGCCGCCATCGAAGGGATGAAGGCCGCCGGAAAGTTCTTCGAGCCCGTGACCTACGAGGGCGCGGGGCACGGCTTCATGCGCGCGGGTGAGGACCCGGCCGGCAGCCCCGAGAACAAGAAGGCCCGCACCGACGCATGGCAGCGCATCAAGGCGATCCTCGCGAAGATCTGATTCCGGCCGGATCGCGCCGAGCGAATCCCACCATGCGCGCCGCCGCTCTCGCCTTCCTTCTCGCCGCCGGCCTCTCCGCCCAGACGCCGCCGCCGCCCGCGAAGCGGCTGCCGCCGGCGGGCATCGCCATTCCAGCCGACGCCCGGGCCGAGCTCACCGCCGGCGCCGCCGCGCTCCGGGCCGGGCTAGATGCCGCCGCCCAGGAACTGCCTTCGTTTCACCCCGCACTGGCCGCGCTGTTGCCCGACGCCGAGGTCTTCCACAAGGCCGTCGACTGGGCGCTGCGCCACGACGAGGTCTTCGACCCGAAACAGGTCACCGCCGCCCGCCGCGCCCTCGCGACCGGGCAGGAACGGCTGGCGGCCCTCCGCGCCGGCCGGGCCCCATGGCTGGACGCCACCGGGCTGATCGTGCGCGGCCACCGCTCGGCGCTCGACGGCTCGGTGCAACCCTACGGTCTCGTCGTTCCCGCCGGCACGCGGCGCGACCGGCCGGCGCGTCTCATGGTGTGGCTGCTCGGCCGCGGGGAAAAACGCTCCGAGCTCGCGTTCATCGCGGAACGGGAGGCCGGCCCCCCGCAGCTCACGCCCGAGGGGGTCGTCACGCTCGTGCCGTACGGACGCTTCTGCAACGCCACGAAGTTCGCGGGGGAAACCGACGTCTTTGAGGCGATGGCCGCGATGCGTGGCACCTACGCGATCGACGCCGACCGCATCCTCGTGGCCGGCTTTTCGATGGGCGGCGCCAGCGCGTGGCACCTCGCCACCCATCACGCCGGACTCTGGGCGGCCGCCGCGCCCGGCGCCGGCTTCGTCGAGGTGGAGCGCTACACCAAGGCGTTCGCTCCCGGCAAGGAGCCGCCCACGTGGTGGGAGCAGCGGCTCTGGCACTGGTACAGCGCGACCGATTACGCCCGCAACCTGTTCAACTGCCCGACCATCGCCTACAGCGGAGAGACCGACCCGCAGAAGGCAGCAGCCGACTTCATGGTGCAGGCCGCCGCCACGGAGGGCCTCGAGATTCCCCATCTCGTCGGCCCCCAGACCGCCCACAAGTACCACCCCGAGACGCGCCGCGAACTCACCGCGAGACTCGAGGCCCTGCTCGAGCGCGGCCGGGATCCACTGCCCCGCGAACTGCGCCTCACCACCTACACGCTGCGTTACCCCGGCGAGTCCTGGCTGCGTTTCGAGGGCCTCGCCCGCCATTGGGAACGCGCCGACCTCACGGGCACCCGTGACGAGGCCGGCCGCGTCGTCATCACGACCGCAGGCACCACCGCCATCCGGCTCCTGCTGCCGGAAGCACGCTCCGTGACCATCGACGGGCAGGCGATTCCCGTGACTGCCGTTGGCCCCGCAGGCATCACGCTCCGACGCGCGGACGGCCGCTGGGTGCCGGGCGCTCCCACTGGCCTGCGCAAGGCTCCGGGGCTGACCGGCCCGGTAAACGACGCGTTCATGGCGCCTTTTCTGTTCGTCCGCCCCACGGGCCGCCCGCTCAACGCGGCCGTCGGCTCCTGGGCGGCGGGCGAGCTGGACCATGCCTCGAAGATGTGGCGCGACATCTTCCGCGGCGACGCACCGGTGAAGGACGACGCCGCGGTTACCGACGCCGACTTGGCCGGCCGCAACCTCATCCTCTGGGGCGACCCGGCGTCGAACCGCGTCCTCGCCCGCGTGCTGGCCGGGCTGCCGCTGCGTTGGGACGCCAAGGTGCTGGAGTTCCGCGGCAAGACCTACGACGCCGCCCACCACGCGCCGATCCTGATCTTCCCCAACCCCCTGAACCCCGCGCGCTACGTCGTGCTCAACAGCGGCATCGACTTCCGCGAACACGCGTACGGCACCAACGCGCTCCAGATCCCGAAGCTACCCGACCACGCGGTGATCGACCTGCGCGAGCCGCCCGGTGCGCGTTGGCCCGGCAGGATCGCCGACGCTGGTTTCTTCGACGAAAGCTGGCGCTGAGAAGTCGAAGCCTGAGCCGCCCTGAGAGGGTCGGCTCAGTCCCCCGCCGGCCGCGTGCCCGCCGTCGCCGATTTTTCCATCCAACGGCGCGCGGCCTCGGGATGCGTTTCCCGCAGGATACCGAGGATCTGCCGGCGCTCGGCGGCCGGAAGATAAGCGTGGCGGGCCTTCGGGTCCTCGCTTTCGAGCGCGGACCCCAGTCGGTCGAAGACGAGGTTCTTCAACGGCACCGGCAGGGATGCGAAGGTCTCCGAGTAGATGAGCGGGCTGCAGCGGCGGGCGAAGAGCCGACCCTTGAGATCGAGATCCCGGAGACTCAGGCCGGTCGCCGTGCGCCGCGCGCCCGCGGCATAGGCGTCGCGGAAGGCCTTTCCGCCTTCCACTCCCGCCGGCAGGTCGGCCGCACCGCGGAAGAGCAGCCGGTCGACGATGTCCTGCGCCGCGCCGTTGAACACACTGCGCACGCTGTCGTAGGCGGGCTCGTCGGTCTCGGGCTCCTTGAAGGTGCGCTGCAGGCCGCGCTGGTAGGCGATCATGCGCCGCGCCGCGAAGGCCGCGCGGGTGAGCGTGTTCTGCATCGAGGCCTGATGCTCGAGGATGAGCAGCGCGACGACATCGCTCGTCGGTGCCAGGTAGGCCGCGGGGTCGAAGAACGCCGAGAGCTCGTCCGGGCGCGCCGCCGAAGGCGTGAAGTCCAGCTGGTCGCCCGCCTCGGCGGCGAACGCGTTCCCGCGATGCGGGGCCTGACCGTGGTAACCGGTCACGTACCAGCCACCCCAGCGGTCGCCGAAGGCCGTCTGGTCGTCGACCACGGTCGAGCCGAAGCGCAGCAGGGGCTCGCCGCTGCGCGCGGGGAAGACGCTGCGCACCAGCACGCCTGGAACATCCCGCACGAACGAGCCGCCGTGGCAGCTCAGGCACTCGCCGTCGCGCACGAACCGCGGCTTGCCGCGGGCGAAGCCACGCGGGTCGACCGCGTAGAAGACCGGCCCCAGCACGGGATCGATCGTTGTCACTTCCATGAGTCCGCCCGGGACCCAGCCCACGTAGGCGTCGTCGGAGAAGTAAATCACGCGCGGATGGGCCGGGTGGATGCGGCCGCGCTGCAGGCTCGTCTTGGAAAAGACCACGACCTGGCTCGCCACCGGCACCCGCAGTTCCTCGAGCAGCGCGGCAAGTATCGTGCGATCGTCGCCCTTCCACCCCGGGAAACCGGCGTCGAGGCGCCGTTGGAGGGCAGCGACCGCATCGACTGGCGGAGTCGCGGAGTAGTTCACCGGCGGCTTCTCATAATCCGGCATGCCTTGCGCCACCGCCCGGAACGGTACCGCCGTCAGGAGAAATCTGAGGGCGATCGATGGCCAACGGGCGGGACGCGGGGCGGTCATGGGGGCGGTTCTGAATTGAAGACGCCCGATTTCCGTCATGATTTCCCGGCGTTCGCCTGGATCGCCGTCCACGCCCGCGCTCAGCGGCCTCCGCCGTGCAGGCGGGCCCGATAGGCGGTCGGCGCCTCGCCGGCGACGCGCCGGAACACGCGGTTGAACTGGCTCAGGGACTGGAAGCCGGCCTCGTAGGCGGCCTCGCTCACGCGCTTGTGGGGGTTGAGCAGGAGATTGCGGACCTTCTCGACGCGCACGCGCGCCAGGTAGTCGGTGAACGTCATGCCGGTGGCCTTCTTGAAGCTCTTGCAGAAGTAGAAGGCGCTCATGTTGACGGCGCGCGCCACCTCGCCGAGCGAGAGTTCCTCCGTGTGGCGGTCCGCGATCAACCGGCGGGCACGCGTGATCGCGGGCGCCTCCGCCGCCGCGCCCTGCACCAGCAGTTGGTTGCTCACCGCCGCGAGGTGCTGCGCGAAGATCGCCAGCAGCCGCAGGATCGAATCATAGTGCGGCCGCGGCACGACCCGCGTCTGGAAATAAGCCTCCTCCAGCCGCTTCACGTCCGCGTTCACCCCGTAGCGGAGCAGCTCGCGCGCGGCGCGGTTGAAGGCGGCCTTCGTCGGAGCCTGCGGGAGGATCTGACCCGTCTGCAGGAAGGCCACGACCTGCTCCCCGACGCGCACCGGCACCGCCGAATCACAGAGGCCGGCGAAGCAGCGCAGGGTCTTCGGTTCGAGACGCGCCTCCTCCTCGACGCGCCGCTGCTGCTGCAGGCACGCGGCGCAGGAGTGGTTGGTCTGCGCCATTAGCGCGCAGAAGGGCGCCTCGCACGGGTCGCCGTGGTGCGGCAGGTCGATCGCCTCCACCGGCCGCAGCGAGATCGGCAGGCCCGTCGTCTCGCGGAAGGCACTCTCGTAGTCGCGGAAGATCTGCGCGCGGCGCAGCTGGTTCACCAGCGCGCGGCTCTGGGAGGCGGACAACCGGCCGTTGCCGCCGGCCGGCCCGGCGGGGGCGGAGGAAACTTCGGCCGTCGAGGGGAGGTTCATGTCAGGCGGCGGTGGAAAGCGGGGGGAAATGCCGCACGGCCGCGGCCTCGCGCCGCAGACCGGCGCGGAAATCCGGGTGCGCGACCGAGATCAGCGCCTCCGCGCGCTCGCGCAGCGTCAGGCCGTGGAGGTTCACCGCACCGTGCTCGGTGACGACCCAGTGCACGTGCCCGCGGGTCGTCACCACTCCGGCGCCGGGATCGAGCTGCAGCACGATGCGCGACACCCGCCCGCCGGCCGCGGTCGAGGGCAGCGCGATCACCGGTTTGCCGCCGCGGGACAGCGCCGCGCCGCGGATGAAGTCCAGCTGGCCGCCGATCCCGGAGAAGATGCGGTGCCCGAGGGAGTCGGCGCAGACCTGGCCCGTGAGGTCGACCTGCAGGGCGGAGTTGATCGCCACCACCCGCGGGTTCCGGCGGATGACCGCCGTGTCGTTGGTCCAATCGCAGGGATGGAAGGAGACCAACGGATTGTCGTGGACGAAGTCGAAGAGGCGCCGTGTGCCGGTGACGAAGCTCGTCACAAGCCGGCCCTGGCCCACGGCCTTGGCGCGGTTGGTGACGACGCCCGCCTCGACGAGGTCGACGACACGGTCGGAGAACATCTCCGTATGGATGCCGAGGTCGCGCTTGTGGTGGAGGCGCGAGAGCACGGCGTCGGGAATGCCGCCGATCCCCATCTGCAGCGTGGAGCCGTCCTCCACCAGGCCGGCCACGAGTTCGCCGATCCGGGCCTCGACGTTCGTCTCGGGCTCGGCGTGATGCTCGGCCAGCGGCCGGTCGGTGGCGATGAAGGCGTGGATGCGTTCGAAGGGGAGCACGTTGTTGCCGTGCGTGCGCGGCATCTGCTCGTTGATCTCCGCGACCACCAGGCGGGCGGATTCCGCGGCGGCCTTGGCGGCATCACATGAGGTCCCGAGCGAGCACATGCCGTGGCGGTCGGGCGGGGAGACCTGCAACACCGCGACGTCGAGGCGCACGCTCCCGGAGGTGAACAGCGCGGGGATGTCGGAGAGGAAGATCGGGATGAAGTCGGCGCGGCCTTCATTGACCGCGCAGCGCAGCGGGGCGCCGGTGAAGAGCGAGACGGAGCGGAACTCGCGCTCCCGCCCCGGCTCGGCGAACGGCGCCGGGCCCGCGGTGTGCAGGTGGTAGAGCCGCACGCCCTCGAGGTCGCGGCGCGCGCACAAGGCTTCGACCAGCGGCAGCGGCGTGGCGCAGGCGCCGTGCAGGAAAAGGACCGCGCCGTTGCCGACCGCCGAGACGACGTCGGCGGGCGAGACGGCTCGTGATCTCCAATGCTCGCTCATGGGCGTGAGGTGACGGGCCGATGCTGGGTCCCGGCCTTCGGCCGCGGAAGCGCCGATGGTGCGCGCGCCATGTGAAGAGCTGTGCATTTCTTGCACCCCGCATCGTGCGCGAAGGCCGACAAGGCATGCGCACACCGGACCAAGCCCTGCGGTGCGCAAACGCGGCGATCGGCGTAGGCTGGGGGCATGGCCCAAGGATTCCCACTCCCCGCCGGAACCATGATCGCGGCCGCCGCCCCGCCACCCGTCGTCCGCGGCACGCCGCGCGCCGACTCCGGCAGCCTGCGCTACCCGCGCGGGGGCAGGACCCGCGCGAGCCTGGCCCTCGCCGCCGCGCTCTCCGCGTCCCTGCACCTCGCCCTCGTGTTCGGGGTGCGCCGCCAAGCCCCGGCCGCCACGGCCAGCCGGGCGGAGGAATCCGTCGCCGTCATGCTCGCTCCGCCGCTGCTGAAGGAGCTGGAGGAGGAGCCCGAGACCGTGCCCGACCGCGGCGATGAACCGGCGCCCGACCTCGCCCTGCCCGTGCCCACGCAGGCCGACGTGCCGGGCATCCCGCGCCCCGACGACTTCGTGCAGGTGCTCGATTTCTCCTCACTGCTGGAGAAACCCGACCTGCGCGACGCGCGGATCTCCGTCATCCCTGATAACATCCGCCGCGGCCTCGAGCTGCGGTCTCGCATCGGAGCGATCTTCAGCATCGCGGAACTCGACCGCCACCCGGAACCCGTCGTGCAGGTGGCGCCGACCTTCCCGTTCAACCTCAAGCGGGAATCCATCGAGGGCCGCGTCATCGTGGAATTCGTCGTCGACACCGAGGGCCGCGTGCTCGGAGCGACGGTGATGGAGAGCTCGCACCCCGGCTTCGACGAGGCGGCCGTCACCGGCGTGGGTCGCTGGAAGTTCCGCCCGGGCCAGAAGAACGGCCGGCCGGTCAACACGCGGATGCGGGTACCGATCCTCTTCCGGCTTCTCGAGGGCGAGAACTAACCCTCCGCCCCGGCCGGCGCTCGCCGGTAGAAGCCCACCGTGGGCTGGCGGGCGCCCTTGCCCAGGCGCTTCAGACGGGTCCAGCCGACGGGGTTCAGCTCCAGCTCCCCGGGATGCTCGAACAACACGATCGCCCCGGGCTTCGGGGCGAGCACCACGCCCAGCCGTTCGAACAGAGCCGGCGCGACCTCCGGGATGATCTCGTAGGGAGGATCGATGAAGACAAGGTCCGGCACCGGACCCGACCAAGCCCCCACGGCCGCCAACGCATCGCCGGGCCGCACGGCCAGATCCGCCGCGGCGCCAGCACCGGTGCTGCGGACGACGGCGGCGATGTTTTGCCGGATGCAGGCGACCGCACGGGCGTCCCGTTCGACGAAGCATCCGCCCGCGGCGCCGCGGCTGAACGCCTCCAACCCGTACGCCCCGCTCCCGGCGAAGAGATCGAGGAACCACGCCCCGGGCACGACGGCCGCCAAGCTGGAGAAGGCGGCCTGCCGCATGCCGTCCGTCGCCGGCCGCACGCGGTCACCCTTCGGCACCTGCAATTCGATCCCGCGGGCCCGCCCGCCACTGATCCTCATCGGAAGGGTACCGCGCGGACGGCGGCACGGGGAAGGAACGAAGGCGTGGGCATGCGGCGGCAGGAAGCTCGCGCGTCACCCGCCGCCGATTCAATCCCGATCGGGAGGAAGGACCCGTACCGGGAAGCAACCGCGAATGGCCGCCGCGGGGCGGAGACCGCTCTCGGCCTCCGCGATCCCGGGCGACGATCGGACGAAAGCCGCCTCAGAACGTCTTCGTGAGCGAGACGTAGGCCCAGCGCGGGAGGAAGTTGTTCACGCGCTCCGCGTAGCCGGTCGAGAAGCTCGTCCCGGGCGGCAGGCGGTCGAACACGTTGTTGACGCCGACGGTGGCGCGCAGCCCCCACGGCAGCGCGTAGCCGGCCTGCACGTCGGTGGTGACCTGCTGCTTCACGAAGAGCAGGCTGGGAGCGGTGTCCTGGAAGCCGCCGATGTAGTTCACGTTCAGGGCGGCGCTGGCCTTGCCGTGGCTCCAGAGCAGGGAAGCGTCACCGCGCCAGCGCGGGATCTCGTAAAGGCCGACGGTCTCGACCTGCGGCAGGTCGGGGCGCGTGCGGATGATCTGACCGTTGATGAGCGTGGCGGCGGCCCGGGCGGTGAAGCGGCCGTAGCGGCCCGGGGCGAAGCGGTACTCGGCGGCGAAGTCGACGCCCTCGGCCTTCGTGCTGCCGTAATTGCCCAGCACGGAACGAATCTCGCGGAGCTCGCCGGGAAGGCCGTTGGCGGTGTCGGCGGCGGTCGGGGTCGCGCGCACGATCGCGTCGGGGAACAGCTGCGGATTCGCCAGCATGATGGCCGGCGTCGCGGGCTGGCCGATGCGGTTGGTCACCTCGACGGAGTAGAAGTCGACGCTGAGCGAGAGGCCCTTGAGGAACGACGGGGTGAGCTGCACGCCGAAGTTGGTCGACTCGGACTTCTCGGGCGCGAGCAGCGGATTGCCGCCCGAACGGATCTGGCGCTGTCCGGTGCCGCTGTCGTTGGCGGTGGCGCCGGGCTTACCGAAGCGCAGGGGATCGGGGATGTTGAACGAGATCGCGACCGTCTGCGGCAGGTAGAGCTCGGCGAGGGCCGGCGCGCGGAAGCCGCGGCCCCACGAGGCGCGGAACGTGAGCTGCTCCGCGACGGGCTGCCAGCGGAGGCCGAGCCGCGGCACCGAGGCGCGGCCCACGCCGTCGTCGGAGAAGGACTCGAGGCGGCCGGCGGCATTGAGCTCAAGGGCATGGAAACCCGCGATGCGCTGCGCCGGCGCGGCGAGCGGCACCGAGGCCTCGACGTAGGCAGCGCTCACGCGACGGTCGCCGCGGGCGGGTGCGACCGGCGCGCCCTGGTTGAGCAGCTGCACCTGCGTGCGCTCGTCGCGGAAGGTCTCCTCGCGCCACTGCAGCCCGAGGGCGACCGAGACCGCCCCGGCCGGGAGGCTGAAGACGCCGCCGGTGGCGCGCGCATCGGCCGCGGTGAGCTCCGTGGCGGCATCACGCGTCACTCCGCCCTCGAGGCCCGCCAACGTGGCCGGGTTGTTGCGGATGGTGGTGCCGTTGGCGAAGAGGTTGAGCGCCGTCGCGCGGTTGGTGTCGGCCAACGCCGCGTTGACCTTGGCCTGACCGGGGAAGTTCCGCAGGTCGAGGTGCGAGGTCTCCTTGTTCCAGGTCACGGCGGCGTCCCACGTCCAGCCGCGGCCGAGCTTGCCCTCGAGGCCGCCGACGACGCGGCTCATCTCGTTGGTCGTGGTCGTGAGGCGGTCGCCCAGCTCGAGGAAGCGGAAGAACATGGTCTGCGTGGAACCCGAGACGAGCGGTACCCCGAACGGATTGAAGGGGTTGTTGGCGGGCAGCGTGATCGTGTTGAGGTTGGAGATCGGCGCGGGGGAAAGGCCCTCGATGTTCTCGTTGCGCTGCCAGCCGAGCTCGACGAAGGCGGCGAGGCGGGGCGAAAGCTCGTGTCGGCCGTTGACGACCACGCCGAGGCGCTCGGCCTCGGTCTGCGGCCGGATGGCGGCGTTGGCGTCGAAGGTGTTCTGCGTCTGGAGCTGCCGGGTGAACGTGGCGTTGGGCCCGGCGGCGGCGCGGTCGCTGGTGAACGTGCGCTGGGCGGCGGTCGCGGTGGCGGGGATGACCTGGCCGGTGATCGGATCCGTCGCGCCCGCGGGGACGACGAACGACCCCGGCGTGTTGCTCGCGAGGAGCAGCTGGCGCTTCACGGGCTGGGGCAGCTGGCCGAAGAGGAACTCATCGCGCCGGAACCAATCGGCGATGACCGACACCGAGGTGGCGCCGCTCTTCGCGCCGGTGGCGAGGGAACCGCGGAGCGTGGGGGCGTTGATGCCGCCGGTGAAGTCGCCGTAGCTCGTGGAGAGCGTCGTGCCGGTGAAGTCCTTCCGGAGAATGATGTTCACCACACCCGCGACGGCATCGGCGCCGTAGACGGCGGAAGCGCCGTCCTTCAGCACCTCGATGCGCGCGATGGCGGCGACGGGGATCATGTTGACGTCGACGAACTGCTCGGTGCCGAGGCCGGCGGCGCTGCCGCCCTGGCCGAAGGGAGCCAGGGTGACGCGGCGGCCGTTGAGGAGCACGAGGGTGGAATTGACGCCGAGCCCGCGCAGCGAGATCGCGGCCGAGCCGGGCGAGGAAGTGTTCACGCGGTTCTCCGCGAAGCCCTGGGCGCCGATCTCGGGGATCTTGCGGAGCAGGGCCGGCAGGTTGTTCTGACCCGACGACTCGATCTCGGCGGGCGTGAGCACGCGGAGATTGATGGCGCCGGCGGACTCGCCGATGCGGAGGTTGGTGCCCGTGACGGTGAAGGCTTCGAGCCGCGTCGGGGCGGCACCCGCGGCCGGCGGGGTCTGGGCGAAGGCGGCCGCGGGCAGCACCGCGGCGGCGAGGAGGAATCGGGGGAGGAGACGCATGGTGGGTGTCAGGAGGAGATTAACCGTAAACGAGTGCGGGTCCCGCGGCGCGGCGCAAGCCCGGTCATGACGGCCCGAACCCGCCTTGACGCCGCGGGTGGGTGCGCCGACCGGTGACGCATGGATCCCGAACGCCTGCTGTTGTCGGCCCACGCCGGCGCGACGTTGTTCATGACCGGCGTGATCTGGTTCGTGCAGGTGGTGCATTATCCTCTCCTCGCACGCGCCGGGTCGGATGGATTTGCGGAACACGCGCGGGAGCACGCCCGCCTCACGGGCTGGATCGTGGGCCCCGCGATGTCGGCCGAGCTGTTCCTCGCGCTGGCCCTCGCCGCGAGGGGCGGCGCGGCGGCCTGGACGGGGCTGGGACTGCTCGCGGTGATCTGGCTCTCGACCGCGCTGGTACAGGTTCCACTGCATCGGCAGCTTCAGGCGGGCTTCGACGCCGACGCCCACCGCCGCCTCGTGCGCACGAACCGGCTGCGCACCGCCGCGTGGACCGCCCGGGCCGCGATCGCGCTGCACCTAGCCGCCGTCTAGTATCCTCTCGTCTGATACTCAGGGTCGCCTGAGCCACACCCCAGTTTCGGGGAGACGGCGCCGTTCACGCGGGACGGCGGAACGCCGATGCCTGGGGGCGTCGCATGAACTCCCCCGCCCACCGCCAACCGGCCCGCCGCGCCGCGCGCCGCCTCGCGGCTACCCTCGCCGCCCTGCTCGCGTTTCCCGCGGTCCTCGTCGCCAACCCGCCCGCCGCCGCGCCGGCGTTCGCGCTGCCCGCGCCCGCGGCCGTGGAGGCCACTGCCGACCTGCCGCGCCACGCCGCGGCCGCCACAGCTCACGCCTCCTGGCGCGAACGGGAGGGCGGCGCGGAGTACCAGCCCACCCTCTCCTTCCTGCGTGGAACCCCGGTGCTGATGCTCGTGACGGCGCCGCGGGAGCCGGCCGCCCGCGTCCTGCACCGCAAGCGGGCCATGCTGCAGGCGTGCGGCTTCCTGCTCGCCGAGGGCGCGTTCGCCGATGCGGTGATCTGCGTCGTCGAGTCCGACCCCGCCCGGCCCGCGGCGCCCGCCGTGCGCAACCACCCGGTGAACCGCGCCGACTTCGGCCGCAGCCTGCGCACCGAGGCCGGCGTCCCCGACGTCGCCGCTGCGCTGCGGGCGGCGCGGGCCGACGACGCCCTAACCCTCCGCCTCTGCGCGGCCCTCCGGATCGACTGACCGACCCCGCCATGCATCCCCTTTTCCGGACCATGGCCACGGCGCTCCTCGCGCTGCTGGCCGCCGCTGAAACCCGTGCCGCGATCCACCTGACGAGCCACCTCTTCGCCGCGGACAACCTGCCCCACGTGTGGACCGACGAGGCCCTGCCGCCGCCGTACCGCCTGCGCGTGAAGATCGGCGGCTCCCACCACGCCACCAGCCTCTTCAACAACAACTGGACGCGACTCGAGAGCGTGCCCGCTCCAGGCACCTACCTGGTGGAGCTCTACTGGGTCCTCTATGACCCGGCCGACTGGACGACGGTCCGCCAGATCGGCCCCTTCACGAGCGGCACGATCACCATCCAGGCCGCGGCGCAGCCGCCGTACGCGCGCTCGGTCAACGCCACCCTGACCTCACCCGGCCAAGCCACCACCCTCACCGGTGCGGCCTCGGACGGCAATGGCGACCTCGCGTGGCTACACTTCTTCACCAACGACCCGCTCTGGCGCGGCTACGTGCACGCTGGCAGCGCCTACGTCGGTGCGCGGGCCGACGCGACGGCCTCAATCGCTTGGACGGTATCGCTCAACTCCCCCACCGGCACGTACCAGGCCCACCTGCGGGCCGCGGATGCAACCGGAAGATGGGACTGGAACGGAGGGGCCAATGCGGGCTTCTCGGTACGCGCTGCCCAACCGGCCGTCTATTCGCAGAACGCCACGGGCGCGGTCGGCATGCCGTTCGCCCCCACGCTCGCGGGCGGCGCCGGCACCGGCCCTTGGCAATGGGTCGTGGCCGGACGCACCAATTGGGGCGGCAGCCAACCGGGAACGCTCCTGCCGCCGGCCAACGTCCCAGCCTCAAGCTGGGTACCCGATGCGGCGGGAGACTACTACTTCTGGGTGATCCGGCAGGGCGATGCCTCCTACCTGCCGTCCAACATCGCGGGACCCTACCAGCTGACCGTGCGCGGCAATCCACCGATCATCGTCGCACAACCGGCGGGCCTGACGGTCAACGCGGGTGAATCCGCCAGCTTCAGCGTCACCGCTTCGGGCGACGCACCGCTTTCCTACCAATGGACCCGCCACGGGACCCCGGTGCCAGGGGCCACGCACTCGCGCCTCGTGATCGCCGCCGCGCAGACGGCCGACGCGGGCGGCTACTCCGTCACCGTGCGCAACCCCAGCGGCGTCGCGTCGAGCGCGACCGCGGGCCTCACGGTGCGGATTCTCCCGCCGGTGATCCTGACCCAGCCCGTCGGTCAGACCGTGAATGCGGGGCAAAACGTGGTCTTGCAGGCGGAAGCGGGGGGAAGCCCGCCCTTCTCGTACCAATGGCTCCGCGACGGCGCGGCCTTGCCCGGCGCCACCAACGCCGCCCTCCACTTACCGAACGTCCAGATCCCTCAGGCGGGCGGCTACGCGCTGCGTGTTTCCAACGCCGCGGGAATCGCGACCAGCGCCACCGCGACCGTGTCCGTGCTGCCGGTGGCGCCGGTGATCACCCGACAGCCGGTGAGCCAGACGGCGTACGCGGGACAGTCGATCCGGCTCGAGGTCACCGCCTCCGGTAGCGAGCCGCTCGGCTATCAGTGGCGCCGCAACGGAGTGCCGATCGCGGGTGCAACGCTGGCGACGCTGACCTTCGCCAGCGTGAGGGAGGGCGATGCCGCCGCCGCTCCCGGCTATTCGGTCGTTATCTCGAACGCCGCCGGCAGCTTGGCCAGCGCCGCGGCGACGCTCTCCGTCTCGAGCATCGCGCCCGTCCGACTCGCCCTCCAGTACTGGCGCCAGGGCGACTATCCCAACCGGCCGACCGGGAACGGGACCTACATCGAGGAGCAGGTCTGGATCGAAGCCCACGAGGAGGAGATCGGCCACTGGGAGGACTGGGATGCCGATGGTTTCGAGGAAACCTGGGTCGTCGACGGTTACCAATGGGTCGACGCCGGTTGGAGGAACGAGTTCACATGGCGCGAGGAGATCGCCGCCGACGGCCTGTTCGGCTCACGCTGGGAGACCACCACCGGCCGTTTCGGTCCGCCGGCAACCGAGGCGGGCTCCGCCGTGACAGAGAAGGCGGTCGACCGGGGGCACGTGCTTGAACCGTTTCGATTGGAGTACAGCCACATCGTCCTTCGGCTGTGGGCCCTTGCACCGGCCGGCAACTGCCGGGATTTCCGGTACGCGGTCCTGACCCCGTCCGGAGCCCAGACCGGCTACGCCGGAAACATTCCGGCGGGAGGCTATGTCGACGTTTGGCTGCCAGCCTGGATCTGGGGAGCGGGAAGCTACCGGGTCGAACTGGCTTACTCCGGCGCGACCTCGACGGCCCTGACCGACGCCAAGGCCACGTACGCCCTTGCGGTGGGTCAGAACCTGCCGCCGACGATCCTCCAGCATCCCACCCCCGCGTACCAGCAAGCGACGGCCGGAACCTCGTTCACCTTCTCGCTCAGCGCCCGGGATGCGACGTCGTATCAATGGTTCAAGGACGGTCAGCGTCTGACGGGGGCAACCGCCGCGAACCTGAAGATCGGCCCCATCACCGAGAACCATGCCGGCCTGTACCACGCGATCGCCTTCAACGCCGCGGGATCGACCACCAGCACTCCCGCCCGCCTCGAGGTGACCGGCAGCTCGTCGGCCGACGCCGACGCTGACGGCGTGTCGGATTCGATCGAGCGGCTGCTCGGCACGAACGCCGCCCTGCCCGCCACGAACGACGGCGCCAACGCCACCCTCCGCCTCCGCATCCATCAACCCTGAGTCATGCCCACCTTGTTCCGCCCCCTCGCGGCCGGCTTCCTGCTCGCCGCGCTTCTCTCCGATTCACCGGCCGCCCCGGCCGCCCGGCCTGCCGCCCTCGTCCGCGCGAAAACCGAAGCCGCCGCCGCGCTGGCGAGCGGCAACCCCGCGCAGGCGCTGGCCTCCCTGCGCGCCGCCGCCAGCCGCAGCCGCCTCGCACCTTCCGAGGATGCGCAGGTGATCGCCGCGCTCTGCTCCCTTGCCCGCGAAAGGGAGGCGACGTCACCGGGGCTGGGACGCTCGGCCGCCACACTCGCCTTGGCCGAGGGCCGTCGCAGCCGCCCGCGGCTGAATGCCCGCGATACCGCCCTGACGGAACTCGTCCTCGGCGAGTTGAACGAGGTGACGCTCGGCGACCACGAGGCCGCCCGCAGCCACTACCAAACCGCCCTCGCCTCCGGCGCGACCTCCGCCGCCGCCCGCCGCGGACTCGACCGCCTCGCTTGGCGCCAAGCGCAGGGCGAAGCCCTCGCCGACGGAAACGAATCCCTCCGCCGCCGTACCTCCTGAGCCATGAAGACCGCACTCCTTTTCCCCTCACGTGCAGCCCGCCTCGGCGCTGCGTTGCTCCTGCTCACCATCGCCCATGGCCAAGGCAGCGATCCGGCGCCCTCCGTGCCGGTGAACTTCCAGGCCCTTGTGACGACCGTCGCGACCAACGATCCCGACGATCCCGCCTACGCCCGCGTGACGCCGCTCGGCGTCGATGGAAACTGGGGCGAGGCTTACGGGGACGATTACCGCGGGGCGGAACATTTCACATCGCTCGGGTTCGCGCGGCTGCGCCCGGGCAAGACCTATCTTTTCGAAATCTCCTCCCACGCGGTTACGCGGCTGCGCGTGCGGGTCACGCCGCCGGCCGGTCACCGCGCGTTCATCAACGGCGTCGAGCATGAGTTGTTCGACTGGGCACTCGGCGACGGCGGCGTCCTTCCGGGCCAGGGATTTTTCTCGCTGCGGCTGGATGACGGCGGGGGCGGGCCCGTCGGACAGGCGACGTCGCTGCGGCCCGGTCGCGCCCTTTGGTCGGTCGCCTTGGGCAACCTGCGCAACGGCCGGCCCGCCGGCTCCCTGCGCCTCGCGTCCGAGGGCCTCACTGCCGACACCTTCCGCCCCGGCGCCCTCTATTTCGACCGTGACGCTGCAGGTCAGGATGGCGCCTACCTCGGCGAGGACGGCGAAGTGTTCGTCGTGAAAACGGGCGGCGTGCTGCGGCAGGTCATGGCCACTGCCGTTTTAGCCGACGTCGTTTCCCTCAGCACCTCGAGCTTCGCGATCCGGCTCTATCCACGCACGCAGGTCGGAACCCGGGGCCTGGACCAGATCTGGACCGTGAGCGGCGAACCATTGTATGAGTTCATCATCGAGAATCCCTCCGCACCCGCGTTCACGGCACTGCGGATCACGCGCCGCACGAATCAGAACGGCACCCTTACTTCCTGGACGCAGCTCACGCGTCAGGTTGCCGCGCCGGCCGGTAGCTCGCAGTGGGTCGTGGATGACTGGGTGGAAAAGCCTGTCGGCGCGACCAGCGTCACCAGCCCCGTCCGCCACCGCTGGACCTACACCGACGCCGACCGCAACGAGCTATTCGAGATCCTCGATGAGTCCGGCCAAGTCATTCGCAGCACCTTCCGCCGCTACGCGGACGTGAACTTCGGCACCGAGGTCTGGCGCGAACTCGAATACGAGGTTCAGGGCCACGGCGGTAACGCGCCGGTCCGCACCGACTACGCGTATCACACCAGCCTCGATCGGCCGGGCAATTGGCGCCGCGTGCGTGGCGTTTCCGGATCGGACGGCTCGTGGGCCGCGTTCGATTACTCCGACGACTTCGTCTCGCGCGGACGCATCAGGGAAGTGCGGCGGCCGTACGGCGATGCGCCTATGTCCGACCCCGGTCCGGGCGCCACCGCGGGCCAGGTCACCCGCTATGCCTACGAGTACACCGACTCTTGGGGAACCCGCGTGCTCCCCACGCGCATAGAGGCACGGGTGGGTGGCATCGTCACCGCGCGCACGGAGTTCGCCTATTCGGAAGAGTTCGTCACCGACGCATCCGCATCGTACCGGAACCCGGCGGACGCGGTGCTTCCCGTGCGCGTCACCGAGCGCCGTGATTACTTCGCGGAGGGCCGCTTCCTCACCACCCGCCTCCGCACCTACCGAGAGGACGCCGACCCCCAGTTCCGCTTTTTCCCCGGGCTGCCGCGCTCGGTGGAGAATCCCGACCGCACGATGACGGTGCACCTCTACCACCCCGCGACCTTCAACGGGGAGACCGCACCCTTCTCGCCAGGTTCGAGCGGGGCCGGCCGCGCGCACGTCACCCTGCAGGGATCCCATGACGCCACCGCCGGCTCGCCCGCTCCGGCCTACGCGACACCCGCCCAGCCGCTGCCAGCCAACTTCCGAGTGCTCGACGGCCGCTCGCGGATCAACCGGCTGCTCATCGGCGAACAAGGCCTGCCGCTCGCGTCCGAGCAGCAGGTGCTCGCGGGCACCTGGACCGTGGTCACGCAGGAATTCATGGACTACGCCGCCTCCCTGCTGCACCGCGCCACCCGCCGCCGCAGCGGCTCGGACGGCCTCACCTGGCCCGTGCTCAACCGCACGTGGGCCGCGGGCCGCATCGTCACGACCATCGATGAGTTCGGGACCACGCTGACGCACACCCATGACGGGCTCGGTCGCATCGCGACCACGGTGCGGGAGGGAGCCAGCGCCGACGGCGTCACGCTCGCGCCCCTCACGAACCAGTTTTCCCACGACGCGGCCGGTGAGCTCAGGCGAAGTGCGGTCACGGCGGGAAGCGAATCACTCGTGACCGCGTGGACGTACGACACGGCGGGCCGCCTTATCCGGGAATCATCACCCGGCCGCGGCGACACCACGCACGCCCACGACGTAGGCGCGCGTTCCCGTACCACCGTGCTGCCCGACGGCGGTACACGCATCGAGGCGCGCTTCCGGGATGGAGGAATCGCCTCGGTGACCGGGACGGCCGTCGTCGCGGAGTTCAACCAAACCACAGTGGACACCGACGGCCGCACACGCGCGTCCGTCCGCCTGCGCACCGCGGCCGACCCGCGCGTCCGCGAGACCTGGACCGACTGGCTCGGTCGTCCCGTAAGGCGAGCGGAGCCGGGTTTCGGAGCGAATCCCTCCCGGGTGGAGGAGCATTCCTACGATGCCACGACCGGCCTCCCCGCGACGAGGGCACGCACCGGATACGCTACGCTTCGCACCCAGCACGACGTCCCCGGAGAAAGAGTGCGCGAAGGACTCGACCTCGACGGCGACGGGCTGACCCCCGCGTCGATGGACCGGATCACCGACACCGAGACGCTGCACGAGAACGCTGACGGCGCTCTCTGGCTGACGACGCGCCGGTGGACGTTTCCGCACGATCGGAGCGACGCGCGCGTGCTCCTCGCGACGGAGCGACGGCGACTCACCGGACTCTCAGCAACTCTCCGGGAGGAGACCCGCGGTGTGGACCGCGAGGGCAACCTCACCACGCGCACGGTGACCGTCGACGCCGCCGCGCGCCGCGTGACGGTGACTGTGACCGCACCGGGATTCACACGCCCCACGACCGAAGTGCGGCTCGCCGGTCTCACGATCAGCGAGACTGGTCACGACGTGCTCACGCGGCGCTACGCGTACGACGCACTCGGCCGACTCTCATCGTCCACCGATCCGCGCTCGGGCCGCTGGGCGACGACCTATCATCCGGGCACTGCGCTGGCCGACGAGGTCCGCGATCCGATGGGACGGCTCGTCGAGAAGAAGGTCCACGACGCGCTTGGCCGCGTGGTTTTCACGCGCGACGCCGGCGATCGCACCGCCCGGACCGCGTACACGCTCCGAGGCGAGGTGTGGCGACGCTGGGGCTCCGGCGTGACGCCGGTGGCGTACGCTTACGACGGCTACGGGCAGCGCACCCACCAGCTGCTGTTCCGGGAGGATACCACCTCCCGCTGGGAAGCAGTTTCTTGGCCGGGAGACGGTCTCACGCCTCAGGCCACCGAATGGGAATACGACCCCGCAACCGGTCTGCTCATTCGGAAGTATGACGCGGAGCGGAGGTTTACCGAATACGCCTACGACGAACGCGGCCAGGTGAGCCGCCGGACGCTCGCGCGGCGCGCCAACGGTGCCGCGGTCACGACGAACTACGGCTACGTGGCGGGAACGGGCGAACCCGCCACAGTAGTGCACAGCGACGGCACGCCCTCCGTCAATTTTGCCGCCGCGGGCTATACGCGGCTAGGGCAACCCCGCGCCATCGCAGACGCGACCGGCACGCGTACGCTGGAGTATGATCCGTCCGCCCCTTGGCGCCTCGCCGCCGAAGTGCTGCCCGCATTCTACGGCACCCGGCGACTGACTCCCGTCCACGAGGAGTCCACGGGGACACCCGCCAACGCGACCGCCCTCGCGGGTCACACCCTCGCGACGGTGAAGGGCCGGATGGCTGGGTACCGCCTGGGGCTGACTCCGACCGCCGCTTCGCATGACCTCGAGAGTATCCGCGCGACGGCTGACACCGGGCGGATCGCGGGCATGTTGCTGCGCCGAAACAACGGTACGGCTTTCCGCCAGTTCGTCTTCGGATACGAACCTACACCCTCAGGCGTCGCGTCGACACTCGTGCGCTCGGTGACGGCCGCGGGCTCACCTTGGGCGACGACCCGCGCGCACGATCCCATCCACGATGTTCCCACTGCGGTGGAGACCACTTGGAGCGGTATCGTGCAGGCGCGCCACGCCTACCAGTACGGCGCAGTCGCCCTGCGGGAGACCGCAGTCCAAAGCGGAGAGGCGTTCGCCGACCTCGGTCCCGTACACCAGCGGTTCACCTACGGTACCCGTGGCGAACTGCGCTCGGCCCACGCCTACGCGGGCGCCGACCCCGCCTCGACCGCCCAGCCGCTCGCGGGACGATTGTACGACTACCTGCACGACGCGGCCGGCAATCGCCTCTCCGCCAACGCCAGCGGCGATGCCGTGCTGCGTGACGATTCCTCGGCCGACGCCTTGAACCGGTTCCGCCAGCGGGAAAACAACGCCTTGTACGTGTCTGGCACGGTCGGAATCACGCCGGGCATCCGCGTGGCGGTCTCAGCCCCAGCGCCGATTCCGGCGGGCGGTCAGGTCGAAGCGGGCCGCGCCGGTTCCTACTGGGGCACCGCTCTCGTGGTGAACAACGTTTCGGCGCCGTTCCTCGGCAGCGTCTCTGCGTTCGCCGCCCTGCCGGGCGCCGGACCGGGCGGCGCCGACCTCGTGCGCCGCGAGTCACGCGAGTTCTTCCTGCCGCCCGCCGTCCAGACCTTCAGCTACGACGAGGATGGCAACCTCACGTCGGACGGCATCTGGGACTACACGTGGGACGCCGAGAACCGCCTCGTTTGCATGTCGGCCACCGCCGTCGCGGTGTCCGCCGGCCGACCCGCGCTCACGCTGAGCTTCCAGTACGACCACGTTGGTCGACGCGTGCGGAAGGAGGTTCGGAACGGCGCGACGCTCGTGAGCGAACGCCGCTATCTCTACGACGGCTGGAACGTAATCGCCGAACTGGATAGTGCCGCGGCGATCCGCCGCACGTTCGCGTGGGGACTCGACCTCAACGGCGGCGTAGGCTCGGCGGGCGGCGTCGGCGGCCTGCTGCAGATCCACGACGCCGATGCGGGCAAGACCCTGCTCCCGGCGTTCGACGGCAACGGCAACGTCACCGCGCTCCTCAACGCCGACACCGGCGCGATCGAGGCGTCCTACGAGTATTCGCCGTTCGGCGAACTGCTCCGCGCGGCCGGCCCCTACGCCGCCGCCAACCCGCTGCGTTTCTCGACGAAGTGGCAGGATCAGGAGACCGGACTGCTTTATTACGGCTACCGCTATTACTCTCCCCGCGAGGGACGATTCATCAGCCGCGACCCAATCGAGGAGCAGGGCGGGCTCAACTTGTACGGCTTCTGCGGCAACGACGGCATCAACCGCTGGGACTACCTCGGACAACTTTCGCTGAAGGGCTTCCTCAAGAAGGCATGGAGACCACTCCTCGCGATCGGCGCGGGCGTACTGACGGCCGGCACCGCGATGTATGCCTACGCGCTCGCGACTGGCGGAGCCGGCGCGGCCACCTTCGGGGGCATGCTCAGTTCCGTCGGCCTCGCCAGCGGCTGGGGACCCGTCTGGGCCAGCGTGGCCGGCGGCGGCTTCGGCTTCGGATCCTCGTTCACCGGCGCGCGACTCAGCGGGGCCGGCACGTCGGACGCCCTCAAAGCCGGTCTCCGCGGAGCGGTCACCGGCGCCGCCGTCGCCTACACCGTCTCGCAAGTCATCGATGGCATCGACGCATGGAAGCATGATACCCATCAATTTTACCGGGTGGAGCCGGGCTCGGGAAACCAGATGCGACAAAGCGTGACGCGCCTTGCCCGCGAGGAAATCGAGGGCTCGGTGCGGATCTTTGAAAACGGCATTCTCAACAACCTCGAGCGGGGCGTGGCCAACGGGCTTAACCATTACGACCGCCAGTCCTTCATTCTGGCCCACAACCCAACCCGCGGCGCGCTCGCCGACATGATCGAGACCGCCCTCGGCAAACTCACCGGCACCTCCAGCCTCGGCCGCGACCTCGCCGGCGTCCTCAGCCAGATCGACGCGCCGACGTCGTCCTTATACCTGCACAGCCAGGGCGCGCAGATCGGAATGAATGCCCTGCGGACCTTGGCCGAGGCAGGTGGCCAGGTCTCCGGGCTTGGCATCTTCGGCTACGGCGGCGCCACCCACCTCGCGACCTCACGGGCCATCGTTGGATCCGCGGGCGCACGCTGGGCCGGCTGGACCATCAACGGCTTCGACGCCGTGCCGAACATCGTCGGACTGAACGCTATCTTTGCGCCGCACCGTTTCCTGACCTCACTGCTCGCCTCTCCGCTGCTGCTTGCGCCCGCGGGCATGGAGCGGCTCAGTCCCCACACGTGGCACGACGGCATCTGGAAGGTCTTCAACCATACCTATCGATGAAAGGGCGCTCCCTGCTCCTCGCCGGCCTCGTCTCACTGACCACCGTCCGATCGGCCGCGGGCGAGTTTGCCGGACCCCATGAGTACCGCGCCGGCGACGCCGTCGTGAGTTACGTCATCCCGCGCGAGCTGGTTTCCGCCTTCACCCGGGTGGAAACGCGGTTCAAAAGCGCCGAGGACACGATAATCTTCACGACCGCATATCGCTCCCAAGGCTTCTTCGTCGAAACCCCGCACGGCAACTTCACGATGGCGGTGAATCCGACTTCGGACGGACTGAAGCCGGATCGTTCGATTCGCGCCCTGAACGACTACTACTCGCTGTTCTTGTCGTCGGGCCCGCACTTTGTGGAAACCAAGATCGAGCGGGTCGGAAATCGTGACTGGCTACACGTAATCGAACGTCCCCGTGATCAGCCCAATACAATCAGCGGATTGATCCACTACACGGAGATCTCGCCGGATTTCATCCTCTACATCGGCTTAGGGACGAGTACGGGGAAACCCTTCCGCGCCGATCTCCTACGGAAGTTCGCCCCGCTGGTGGAGCAGGTCGTCGCCAGCGTGAGGATCGAGCGTCAGGAACCGACGGCGGCCGAGCGGGCCGAAGGCGCAAAGCCTCCGTCGAACTGATCCGAAACTCCGTCACCGGAAGTCGCTCCCATACCCTGCGCCTTCTGCGCCTCTTCGCGGCCATCGCCCGATCCGGTCCGATGCAGCGGCACCGAAGCGCTAGGGCCCGACAGCTCTCGTGAATCTTCCGCGGCTACAGCCGCAGCCACATGGATTGATCCTCTCCGGTCACGAGCGGCAAACGTTAGCGGTTTCACATTTCGCCTCGATCGACTCCCACGCTCCCCTGCGCCTTCTGCGCCTCTTCGCGGCCATCGACCGATCCGGTCCGATGCAGGGCCACCGAAGCGCTAGGGCCCGACAGCTCTCGTGAATCTTCCGCGGCTACAGCCGCAGCCACATGGATTGATCCTCTCCGGTCACGAGCGGCAAACGTTAGCGGTTTCACATTTCGCCTCGATCGACTCCCACGCTCCCCTGCGCCTTCTGCGCCTCTTCGCGGCCATCGACCGATCCGGTCCGATGCAGGGCCACCGAAGCGCTAGGGCCCGACAGCTCTCGTGAATCTTCCGCGGCTACAGCCGCAGCCACATGGATTGATCCTCTCCGGTCACGAGCGGCAAACGTTAGCGGTTTCACATTTCGCCTCGATCGACTCCCACGCTCCCCTGCGCCTTCTGCGCCTCTTCGCGGCCATCGACCGATCCGGTCCGATGCAGGGCCACCGAAGCGCTAGGGCCCGACAGCTCTCGTGAATCTTCCGCGGCTACAGCCGCAGCCACATGGATTGATCCTCTCCGGTCACGAGCGGCAAACGTTAGCGGTTTCACATTTCGCCTCGATCGACTCCCACGCTCCCCTGCGCCTTCTGCGCCTCTTCGCGGCCATCGACCGATCCGGTCCGATGCAGGGCCACCGAAGCGCTAGGGCCCGACAGCTCTCGTGAATCTTCCGCGGCTACAGCCGCAGCCACATGGATTGATCCTCTCCGGTCACGAGCGGCAAACGTTAGCGGTTTCACATTTCGCCTCGATCGACTCCCACGCTCCCCTGCGCCTTCTGCGCCTCTTCGCGGCCAT
>JBBAVH010000025.1:0-5078 GCA_040397825.1 Opitutaceae bacterium | reverse complement strand
TCGCCTCGATCGACTCCCACGCTCCCCTGCGCCTTCTGCGCCTCTTCGCGGCCATTGACCCAGATCGATCGGAAGCAGCGGCCCAGAATCTTTCGAGGCCGACCGCTCCCGCCGAGTCTTCGGCGTTCTCTTCCGCCGCGACCGAGGCCGGAGGCTCAGCCGACTTTCACCTTGGCGAAGGTCTCGTTGAGGGCGCGGGCGGAGGCCTGGAGGGCCTGCAGTTCCTTCGGCCAGAGCTCGACCTCGACGTGCGCGAGCGCACCGGCGCGGCCGACCACCGTCGGTACGCTGATCGCCGTGCCACGGAGTCCATAGGCGCCCTGCTGCACGGTCGCGACGGGCAGCACCTGGCGCTTGTCGTGCGCGATCGCGTGGACGACTTCGGCTATCGTGAGCCCGACCGCCCAGCCGGCGCCGCCCTTGCGGCGGATCACCTCGGCGCCACTGCCCTTGGTGCGTTCGAAGATCTGGGACTGAAACGTCGGCGTGCAGCCGGCGACCTTCGTCAGCGGCAGGCCGGCGTACGTGGCCGAGGACCACACGGGGAACATCGAGTCACCGTGCTCGCCGAGGATCAGCGCCTTCACCTGCGTGGGCGCAAGGCCCAGCTCCTGGGCGATCAGCGAGCGGAATCGCGCGGTGTCGAGCATCGTGCCGAGCCCGAGCACCTGGCCCCAGGGCAGCCCGAGCCGCGACTGCGCAAGCTGCGTGAGGATGTCGACCGGGTTGGACACGACGAAAATCAGGGCGTCCTTCCGCATCCCGGCGGACTTCATGCTGTCGAGGATGCCGGAGAACAACGCGACGTTGCGGTTGATCAGGTCGAGCCGCGACTCGTCGGGCTTCCGGCGAAGGCCGGCCGTGATGACGAAGATGTCGCTGTCCTTGGCCTTCGCGTAGTCGCCGGCGTGGATGCGTTGGTCGGCGATGGAAGACGCTCCGTGAAGCAGGTCGAGCGCCTCGCCCGCGGCGAGATCGGCGTTGGCGTCGATGATCTGGATCTCGGAAACGATGCCCGCGCACTGGAGGGCGAACGCCGCGTTGGAACCGACGCGACCTCCGCCGCCTATGATGGAGACTTTCATGGAGAGAAGGGAAAGGGAGGGATAGAGGGCAAATGGGGAGAAAAAGACGGTGGGGATGAGGGAGTGAGGGACTTAGCGCAGCACTTACATCCTCGCACTGCGGTCACCGTACGACCGGCCCGCGCGGCTGATCCCCTTAATCCGTGTTCGTCCGTGTCGATCCGTGGTTCACGCGTTTTCCGGCTCAGGCCTTGAGCTGTTTCAGGATCTGCTCGGTGACGGCCTGGACGATCGCCTCGATCTGCGGATCGGGCGCGGTGGAGGTGGTGGCGGCCGGGGCGGCCGGCGTGGCGCAGACAACGCCCGGGCGAAAATCGGCGCTGTCGCACAGCTCGCATTCCTTGAGGCCGGCACGCGGGTCGGGCATGCCGAGCTTCTGGCGCAGGGCGATGAGTTCCTTGGCCTGGCCGCCGGTGAAGCGATGGAGGCCGCCGCCGAGGCCGGCCGCGATCCACACGGTGCGGCAGTAGGAGTCGATGTTCTCCATCTTCCAGTAGGCGTCCTCGACGTCCTTGCCCCAGACGATGACACCGTGGTTCTGCATCAGCACGGCCTGGTGGTCCTTGCCGACCTCGCCGACCTCGTCGGAGTTGGCCTGCGTGCCGGGGGTCTTGTACTCGGCGACGCCGATCTTGCCGAGGAACACCTCGGCCTCGGGGATGAGGCAGGAAGGGATGTCGACGTTGGCGATGGCGAAGGCGGTCGCGTGGGGCGGGTGCGCGTGCACGCAGGCCTTGGCCGCGGGCTGGCGCTTCATGATGCCGAAGTGGGTCTTGGCCTCGCTCGTGCGCACGCGGGTGCCGGCGAGCTGGTTGCCGTCGAGGTCCACGAGGCACATGTCCTCGGGCTTCATGAAGCCCTTGCAGATCAGCGTGGGCGTGCAGAGGGCGAGGTTGTCGCCGACGCGGATGGTGATGTTGCCACCGTTGCCGTCGGTGTATTCTCGCTGCCAGAGGCGCCGGCCCATCTCGCAGATGCGCTCCTTCAGCACGTGGACCGCGGGCGAGTTGAAGAACTTCTCGATCTCGGCGGGCGTCTTCGGGTCGGCGCCGGGCGTCCAGCGGAACTCGTAATCGGGGATCGACGGTCCCGCCGCTTTCTTCGCCGGGGCCGCTACCTTGGCGGCCCCCGTGCCCTTGAACGACGGCTGCAGGCTGCCGCCGCCGAACACGTCGCGCGCGGAGGGCGTCAGGATGGAACCGGCCGGGGGCTGCTCGCCTTTGCGGAGCAATTCCTCGGCTTCACGGGCGGTGATGACTTTCGGCATGGAGAATCAGGAGATGCGGTTCACTTGGCCGCGGCCGGACCGGCCGGCGGCTGGTAGAAGAAGGTGTCGATGATGCACGCGCTGTACGCGTCGACCGGCGTGGGATTCTCGAACGGCGCGGTGGCCTCGGCCCCCTCGGTGAAGCCGATCACGTGTCCCTCCCCCGCCCCGAGGTTGTCGTACACCACGAGGCTGCTGCCCTTGGCGAGCGGCGTCATTCCCGCGCCGGCGAACTGCTCGCGGCCGAAGGGCTGCACGAGCAGGAAACGCCCGCCTTTGTACGCGGGGTCCTGCTGCGAGAGCGTGACGCGGCCGATGACGTGCCCGAGGCGCATGGTTCAGCGGCCGGCGGCGGCGTCCTCGTCATCGATCACGCCGACGACGATGTTGCGGAGCGGCGAACGCGGGTCCTTCACGTGGTTGCGCGTGTGGGAACCGTCGGTCGAGATGAGCACGCGCTGGTGGCGGCCGGCGCCGTGCGGGTCGATGGCCAGGATGGGCAGGCCCTCCTCGGCGCCGCGCTCGTCGAGCGGCTGACAGATGACCGAACGATGGCCCGCCATGCTCGGATGGCAGACCGTCGTGACGATCACTCCGTCGACGCGCGCGATGATCATGGCGGCTCAGTAGATCCGGAGGTTGTCCACCATCACGCAGCGGCGCGTGCGGGTGAAGGTCGAGGGCGTGGTGATGCCTTCGCCGGTGGTGGTCGCGATCGAGTAACTGAGGTAGCCCTCGCCGCCGAGGCCGAGGCCGGCGACGCTCGGGCCGTTCTTCACGAACAGCGTCGTGTCGAGCGCCCGCGCCATCATCGTCATGTGGTCGACGTTCAGCGAGTGGATGATCGCGGAGTGCTTGTAGCCGTGCTCCGACTTCCGCGCGAACTCGATGCCCTGCTCGATGCTCTTCACGCGCACGACGGGCAGCATGGGCATCATCTGCTCCTCCATCACGAACGCGTGGTCGACGTCGGTCTCGGCGAACAGCATCGGCGTGCTCGCCGGCACGGAGGCGCCCGCGTGCTGTGCGAGCACGGCGGCGTCGGCGCCCACGAGCTTGCGGTTGACGGCGGCGTGGGAGCAGCCGCCGGCATCCTTGGAGAAGGTGAACGCGGCGGCCGCGAGCTTCTCCAGCTGCCCGGCATTGAGCTGCGCGGCGCCCGCGGCCCGCAGGCCGTCGAGGAACTTGTCGAAATACTGCTCCAGCACGAACACCTGCTTCTCGCCGATGCAGAGCAGGTTGTTGTCGTAGGCGCCGCCCTGGATGATGTCCCGCGCGGCCTTCTTCAGGCAGCCGGTGCCGTCGACCAGCACGGGCGGGTTGCCGGGGCCCGCGCAGATGGCGCGCTTGCCGGACTTCATGGCGGCGGCGACGACCGCCGGGCCGCCGGTGACGCAGAGCAGGCGGATGTGCTCGTCCTTCGTGAGCGCGGAGAAGGTCTCCAACGTCGGCTTCTCGACCGTGCAGACGAGGTTCTCGATGCCGAGCGCGGCGTGGATCGCCTCGTTGTAGGCGCGCACCGCCAGGGCGGCCGAACGCGCGCCGCCGGGATGCGGGTTGAAGACCACCGCGTTGCCGGCGGCCACGATGTTGATGATGTTGCCGCTCAGCGTCGGCACCGAGTGCGTGACGGGCAGGATGGCGCCGATGACGCCGAAGGGCGTGTACTCCTCGAGGGTGATACCGTGGTCACCACTCATGCCGTACGGTTTGATCCACTCCACCCCGGGGACGAGCTTCACGATCTGCAGCTTCTCGATCTTGTGCTCGAGACGGCCGATCTTCGTCTCCTCGAACTCGAACTTGCCCCACTCCGCCGCGCGGTCCGTCGCGAGGGTCTTCACGATCTCTACCACCTTGGCGCGGCCGGCGATGCCCTTGGTCTTCAGCTGCTCGAAGGCGTCCTGGGCGGCCGCGCAGGCGGCGGCGACGTCCTCGAACACGCCGAACCGCGGCCCGCCGCGACGCACCACGGGGCCGGCGGCGGCGGCCGCCGCCGCGTTGGCGGGCGACGGCGCGGGCGATGTCACCGGCGAGCGGCCGAGGCCGCGCATCACGTCCTCGACGATCGAGCGCAGGGCCTGTTCATCCAGCTTAAGGGGGGAACTCATGGAGGCTTCGGAGATTGGCGGCGGACCGGTGGGCGGAACCGCGGGCCGTTCAGGATTTCGCCGGGTAGACGCGCTGGTTGAGGACCTCGACCGCGTCGACGATGCCGACCACGACGGCGTCGACCGGCAGGGTCTTCATGCCGCTGGCCTGCCGCGCCGAGCTGCCTTGGCAGAACAGCACGACCTCATCGAGGCCCGCGCCCAGCGCGTCGACGGCTACGATCGTGTTGGCCCCCGGGCGGAACTGCGCGGGGTTGGACTCGTCGACCAGCAGCGGCCGGAGCAGGACGAGCTTACGGCCCTTCATGGCCTCGTCCTTCTTGGTCGAGACCACCGAGCCGATGACGCGCGCGAGGAACATGATGGGCGGGATTTTGAATTACGGTTTACGATTCACGACGGGTGACTGGGCCGCTGGTCCCTCGATGCGCGGGGTTTTCGCACCCGGAGCCGGGACATCGGTCGTCGCCCACGCGGATCGTGGAAGCCGGCGACGGACGAACGGGGCGAAACCACCCCGTCGCTCACGCTGGCCGTAAGCGTCACTTCTTGGGCGCGGACTTCGGAAGGACGACGGCGACGTCGTCGTGCGGGCGCGGGATGACCTGCACGCTG
>JBBAVH010000024.1:0-71149 GCA_040397825.1 Opitutaceae bacterium | reverse complement strand
CGATCCTCGTGAAGGTGAACCAGATCGGCTCCCTCACCGAGACCTTCGACGCCGTCGAGATGGCCAAGGAGGCGAACTACACCGCCGTCATCTCCCACCGCTCGGGCGAGACCGAGGACGTCACCATCGCCGACATCGCCGTCGCCACCAACGCCGGCCAGATCAAGACCGGCTCGCTCTGCCGCACCGACCGCGTCGCCAAGTACAACCAGCTGCTCCGCATCGAGGAGGAGCTCGGCGCGAGCGCCATCTACGGCGGCAAGATGCGCGGGCTCTGAGCCCCGCCGCTCCGCGGAAACGAGGCCGGTCTCCCGACCGGCCTTTTTTCCGTCCACTCGACAGCCATCACTCCCGGAATACGTTTGCCGCATGAAAGCCGCGCTCACCCTCGCTTCCCTCCTGACCGCCACCGCGTTCGCGCAGACGCCGGCCACCGAGCAGGCGGAACCGCCGCGGACAAGCGTGCGCGAGGCCCTGCGCGCCCGTGCCGCCGAGGACGCGAAGAAGGCTCCGGCCGCCAAGGCGGCTCCATCGGCCAGCACAAACCGCCCCGCGACCCCGAGCCAGGCGCCGGCCGCGACTCCGACGGCTGACGCCGCGGCGGCGGCGGCTTCCGATCCCGCCAAGCCCGAAGGTGACAAGGCTGGCACGACCGTCCTGCCGAAGATGGAGGTGCGGAAGGGAAAGTTCTCCGAGCGCGACTACCAGCTCGCGCAGGACCTCAACCGGCAGGACCAGGAAATCGAGCGCGAGAAGCGCAACCTCAAGGTCTCCGAAGCCGACGCGGCCCTGAACAACTCCAAGCTTTCCTCGGCGCTCTCGGTCTTCGGCGGCGAGTCAGCGCAGTTCCGCAAGCGCGTCGCCGCGGAGCGCGTCGAGCTGCTCGAGGCCGAGAAGGACATCATCGAGCAGATCGCCATCGCGCAGAAGCCGGAGGAGAAGAAGCTCCTCCAGAAGCAGCTGGACGAGCTCCGCGAGATGCGGCGCCAGCTCGACAAGAGCCTGCGCTGACGCCGCGGCGCGCTCCCTTCCCTACTCGGCGCGCACCAGGTAGCCGCGCAGGTACTCGCTCTCGGGCATCGTCGCCAACACGGGGTGGTCGGCCGGCTGGTGCGCCCATTCGAGCACGCGGAGCTTGCGCCGCGAATCGGCGGAAACCTCCGCGAGAATCCCACGAAGTTCGGCGTCCTGCATGTGGTGGGAGCACGTGTACGTCGCGAGAACGCCGCCGGGGGCGAGCAGCTTGACCGCCCGCAGGTTGATCTCCTTATAGCCGCGCAGCGCGCCCTCGAGCGCGGAGCGTGATTTCGCAAACGGCGGGGGATCGAGGATGATGAGGTCCCAGCGCGGCTCCACGGCCCGCGCGGGGTCGTTCAGCCAATCAAACACATTGGCGACCGCGAACTCGGCGCGCAGGCCGTTCTTCTCCGCGTTGCGACGGGCCGCCGCGACCGCGTCCTCCGCGCTGTCGAGCCCAAGCACCTCGGCCGCACCCGCACGCGCGGCATGCAGCGAGAAGGCCCCTTGGTTGCAGAAGGCGTCCAGCACCCGCCCGCCCGCCGCGTGCCGCGAAACGACCGCGTGCTGGAACCGCTGGTCGAGGTAAAAGCCGGTCTTCTGCCCCCCCTGCAGGTCGAGCCAGTATTCCATTCCCCCGATCGTCATCCAACGCGGCTCCCACGCGCGCCCCGAACGCGTGTGCACCTCCGACGCCAATCCCTCCAGCCGGCGGATCGGGGCGTCATTGCGGAAGATGATTTCCGCGGGGGAAAGCTGCTCCGCCAAGAGGTCGGCGATCAGCGCCGAGCGCCGCTCCATCGCGAGGGTCTGAACCTGCACGACGAGGGTGTCGTGATACTGGTCGACCACCACGCCCGGCAGGTCGTCCGACTCACTCCAGACCAGCCGCCGCACCGCCTCCGGGGCCCGCCGCGCGACGGCACGCTCGAGCGCCCCGCGCAGGTAGGCCTCGTCAAGGGCGACCCGTTCGCGGTTCAGCCGCCGCCACACGATCTGCGAGCGGGAGTTGTAGATTCCCGTCCCCATGGTCCGGCCGTTGCGGTCGCGGCACTCCACGACTTCGCCGTCGTGCTCCGCGGGCAGCAGCGCCTCGACTTCGTTGGCGAACACCCACGGGTGGCCGGCCGCGGCACGCGCGCGGACGTTGGAACGGATCTTGAGCGAAGCGGGAACGGCGGACACGCGGGGAACAGTTCAGCGAAACCCCGCCGCCGCCACGAGAAAATCGTATCCTGCGCCGGAGCGCCGCCCACTTTCCGCTTTCCTCGGAAAACGGCGTTCCGTTTGCTCGAACACTTGAGCCGCGCCACGCTTCCCTCTCCGAGCCCGTCCCGTGTCACCCGCTGAACAAATCGCCCGCCGCCGCACGTTCGCGATCATCTCGCACCCCGACGCGGGCAAGACGACGCTCACGGAGAAGTTCCTGCTCTACGGCAACGCCATCCACCTCGCCGGCGCCGTCACCGCCCGCAAGAACCAGCGGGCCACCACCTCCGACTGGATGGAACTGGAGAAGCAGCGCGGCATCTCGATCAGTTCGACGGTGCTGCAGTTCGATTACGGCGGCTACGCGGTGAACTTGCTCGACACCCCCGGCCACAAGGACTTCTCGGAGGACACCTACCGCGTGCTCACGGCGGTGGACGCCGCGCTGATGGTGATCGACGCCGCCAAGGGCGTGGAGTCGCAGACGCGCAAGCTCTTCGAGGTCTGCCGGCGCCGCGGCGTGCCGATCTTCACGTTCATGAACAAGTGCGACCGGCCCACCCGCAACGCGCTCGAGCTCCTCGACGAGCTCGAGACGGTGCTCGGGCTGCAGTCGTCGCCGGTCATCTGGCCCCTGGGCAACGGCCCGTCGTTCCGCGGGGTCTTCGACCGCCGCTCCCGTCAGGTGCATCTCTTCGAACGCGTGCCGGGCGGCAAGTTCCAGGCTCCCGTGAGCGTGGCGTCGCTCGGCGATCCCAGCGTCCGCGAGAAGCTCGACGACTACACCTTCAACGAAGTGACCGAGCAGCTCGCCATGCTCGACGGCGCCGGCCACCCGTTCGACCTCGAGGCCGTGCGCGCGGGCCGCCAGACGCCCGTCTACTTCGGGAGTGCGGTGAACAACTTCGGCATCCAGCTCCTGCTCGACGGCTTCCTCGCCGACTCGGTCCCGCCCGCGCCGCGCCGGGCCGCCCGGCCCGCGGCGGCCGTAAAGGCGGAGCCCACGGAGGCGGAAGGCGGCCGCGTGATCCCGGTCGAGCACGACAAGTTCTCGGGCTTCGTCTTCAAGATCCAGGCGAACATGGATCCCAAACACCGCGACCGCATCGCCTTCCTGCGCGTGTGCTCCGGGAAATTCGAGCGCGACATGATGGTCACCCACCAGCGGTCCGGAAAGACCGTGCGGCTCTCCTCCTCGCACAAGCTCTTCGGCCAGGAGCGGGAGACCGTCGACGAAGCCTGGCCCGGCGACGTGATCGGCCTCGTTGGCCACGGTGAATTCGGGATCGGCGACACACTCACCGAGGACAAGACGATCGCTTACGACGAGATCCCGCGCTTTCCGCCGGAGGTCTTCACCTTCATCTCCAACCCCAACGCCGGCGACGCGAAGAAGTACCGGGCCGGCGTGGAACAGCTGCTGCAGGAAGGCGTCGTGCAGGCCTTCAACGCCCGCAACGCCCCGCCCGGCTCGACGCTCCTCGCGGCCGTGGGTCCGCTGCAGTTCGAGGTCGTGCAATGGCGGCTCCAGAGCGAGTACAACGCGGAGTCCCGCCTGACACCGACGCCGTGGACCCTGCTCCGCTGGGTGGAGCCGCACCCGAGCCTCGCGCAGCCCGGCAACCTGATCGTGGCCAGCGGCGTGAGCTTCGGCACCGACAAGTTCGACCAGCCCGTGATCCTGTTCCCCTCGGAGTGGACGATGCGCTACTTCTGCGAGAAGAACCCCGAGCTGAAGCTGCACGAGCTGCCGCTGGAACAGACGCGCTGAGGAGAAGCCGGTCTCGGCGAGTCAGTATCATCCATGCGCCACCTCCGCCCGCTCCTGCTCTGCCTCGCGCTCACACCGGCCGTGCATGCGATGGACAGAGCGGAACGCGTCCGTCAGGTGACGGCACTGCCCGGGCTCGTCGCGTTCTGGGACTTCGTTCAGCGGGAGGATGGGACCTCGGCCCGTTTCTCGGCTTATGGCCCCGCCGGAGCCACCGGCCGGTATCCGCTCGAGGCCGTCAACTACGTGCGCGACTATTGGGGACGAGGTCGCGCGGCGACGTACGCCGACTTCCCGCTGCTCGGCCGGGGACCGTTCGGCAACGCGCTCCGCATCCGCCCGGAGACTGATCCCGATTTTCGCCCGCTGCTGATGGTACCACGTACCGCCCTCCATGATACCCCGCTGGACCTGAAGGGCAGCGGCCAGGGCCTCTCCGTCGTGGTCTGGGCCATCCGCGAAAGCGGTAACCATGCCCTGGCGGGCATCTGGCACGAGGGCACGGACCTGCGCCAACCCGAGACCGAAGGAATCCAGAGGATCGAACGGGGGCGTCGGCAGTATGCCCTTTTTGCCGGACTAAACCATGCCGGCAGCGCCTGCGGCCATGTCTCCGAGAACGGGGCCAGCTCTTTCCTCAACCGCTACGCGCTGCATAAGTGCAACTCCGCGGCCGTGGCTCCGGCGGTGCCCGTCGATGGTCCCGCGGAGAAGGTCGATCGGTCCTGGCATTGTTTTGCCATGACCTTCGATCCGAGTCGCCAGGAACTCACCGGCTGGCTCGACGGGGAGGCGGGTGACCGTTGGCTTGATCAGCCCGGCCGAGACCGCCTGATTTCATCCGCCCATCAGGCCTATCTTCAGGCCCACTGGGCTCGCCAGCCCGGGCTGCAGCCCGGGGAGAGGCCCGACTTTCCAGCGGACCAGCACTATCTGCCTCCCGAGAAGGAGCCGGCGGCGGTGGTCGTCGAACGCGCCTCCGCCACGGAGCGGGTCGAGGTGCACACCTACCGCTTCACTCGCGTTCGGAAAATTTTCCGCCTCTCCGCGACGAAGGAATGGCATGAATCGGAACGCGACCTGGTCGGCCTGCGCCTCAATCCTTGGTGGTATCCCCACGGAATCTACACCCCGCCCGACGCCGCCTCCGGCGGGCCCTTCACCATCGGCCGGGTTATCCATAGCTCCCGCGGCGTCGGCTTCACCGGGTGGATCGGGGGTGTCGCCGTGTTCGACCGCGCCCTTACCACCGCGGAGCTACGCGCCCTCTCCGTCCTTTCGCGAATGACCCCAATAGCGTCCGGAAACTGAGCCGGAACAAGCGAACGCCTGGAGCTGGACCAGAGGGGCTCGGAGGCAAAGGTCCCGGCGGTGACGCGTTCAGCTCCGGCGCAATTCCCAGAGCTGCCGTGCCTGACGGATCACCTGACGCAGCGCCTCCGGCGTGAGGGCCTGCTTGGGATCGTCTCCGATGCCGTGGTTCGGGCTGACGTGCGCCTCGAGGCACAATCCATCGGCACCGTAGGCCACGGCCGCGAGGGCCGCCGCCGGCACGTAGGTCGCCTTGCCGACCGAGTGCGAGGGGTCGACGACCACGGGCGCCCACGTCTTCTCCTTGAGCAGCGGAGTGATGCTCTCGTCGGGGTGGTTGCGGTAACCGTCGAGGGTCGGCGTCGTGCCGCGCGGGCAGAGGATGATGTTCGGGTTGCCGAACGCCGCGATGTACTCGGCAGCCGAGATGAACTCGTTCACTGGTCCCATGTGGATGCTCCGCTTCAGCAGCACGGCCGTGGGGCGCTGGGCGACCGCGCGACCGATCGCGCGCAGCAGCGAGTAATTGAGGGCGTTACGGGCGCCGACCTGCAGACAGGAGACGCCGGCGTCGAGCGCGAGCTGGATGTGCGCCTCCTCCATCACCTCGGTGTCGACCGGCAGGCCGGTGCGGCGGGAACCCTCGATCAGGATCTCGAGCGACTTGGTGTCGCCCTGGAACGAATACGGGTTGGTTCGCGGTTTCCACACGCCCCCGCGGATGACGTTGGCTCCGGCCTCCTTCACCGCCGCGGCCGTCTCGTAGAAGTAATTGGGATTCTTCGGGTCGATCGTGCAGGGTCCGGCGATGACCAGCAGGCGCTCGCCCAGGGTCACCCCGCCCAGCGTGATGCGGTGCGAAGCGAGGTCGGACCGCTTGTCCATCAGTTTGAACGGCGACTGGATGCGGTCGATGCGCTCAACGTAATCGAGCCCCTCGAGCCGGTTGATCATCAGGTCGTCGCGCTCGTCGCCCACGATGGCATAGATCGTACGGACCGCACCGACGATCGGCTGGATGCGGCAGCCGAACTCCGCGACGACGGCGGTGATCTCGGCGACTTGCTCCGGACTGAGGCGGTTGGACTTGGGCAGGATCATGGGGAGCGGACAGTGGCGCAAACGGCCATCCGGCGACAACGCGCTTTTTGCGCGGGTTCAGCCGACCAGGGCCTGCTCGAATTCCGGCGGCAGCGGGGCGCGGGCGCTGAACGTGTGCCGCTCACCCGCCCATTCATACCCGAACTGCGTCTCGAACGAGTGGAGGAACATCCGCCGGGTGCCGGAGCCGCGGGCGAACTCGCGGTTACGCGCGAAATCGCCGTACGTCTGGTCGCCGACGATCGGCAGTCCGCGGCGCGCGCACTGGACGCGGAGCTGGTGGCTCCGGCCGGTGCGGGGCTCCAACCTAACGAGCGACACGCCCGAGGAGGCCCGGCCGGCGCGCACGAGGGTCATCTGGCTTTCGGCCGGGATGTGGCCGCCGCGGGCGCTGGTGCGGACCTGGCCCCCGCGCTTCTCGACCGCCAGCAGGTCTCGCCACAGCTGCACCGGCGGACGCGGAAGGCCGAAGACGAGGGCCTGGTAAACCTTGCGCACCTGTTTGCGCCGGAACTGGGCCTTGATCTCCGCCGCCAGCTCGCCGCTCTCGGCGCAGAGGATCACGCCGGAGGTTCCGGAATCCAACCGGTTCAGGAGCCAAAGGCGGCCCGCCGCGAACCCCTCGAACGCCGGCCATTCGTAGCACTCCTGCTCCAGCGAGTAACGGGCGCGCAGGAGCGAGCGCACCTCATCGCCGGGTATGTTGGGATGGGAAAGCACGCCCGAGGGCTTGGCAAAAGCCACGAGGCCGCGGGCGTCGCGCGTCAACAGCCGGACCTCCGGGCCAAGGGGCCAAGGCACCGCCGGGGACTCAACCACCTCGCTCATTGGTAATAGAACGTGAACGTCATCTCCTGCTTCTCACCGAGGACCGCCTTCATGTCGTCGGTCCACGGCCCATAGGGCGCGGGATCGGAGATGCCGCTGATGCAGGCGGCGGTGGCGACCTCATTGGCGGTGGTATCGACCGACACGATGCGGTCGATGCGCCCCTGGTCATCCATGATGAACTTCACGGTGACGCGGCTGCCGTTCACGGGATTGGCCTTCTGGCTGATGATGATGCGCTCCCACTGGATCTGCACGGTCTCGATCATCTTCTGCAGATACTGGCCGTAATTGCTCCAACGGGCGTCGACCGCGATGTTGCCGATGTTGGTGGTGCCGAACTTGTTCTCGGCGAGGATCGCGGGCCGGGCCTGCACGGACTTCACCAGCTGCGGCCGCGGCATCGGCCGCCGCGGATCGATGGCGGACTGCATGGAGGTCGCGCCCTCGACCTGCTTCGCGTCGGGCGCGCCTTCGACGCGCTCCGGGACCGCGCGCGCGTTGTCGAGCCGCTTGGCTAGGCTGCCGCCGATGCCCTCCTTGTTCTCGCCCTCGAATTTCTCCTCTCCCGGCAGGGGATTCTGCTCGGCGCGCGGCGGCGCGACCGGCTGCTCGGCCGGCGGCACGGGAAGGGGGGGCGGGGCAGCGGGGACCGACTCCTGCGGTTGCGAGAGACGCCCGCTCACGATCTGGTTGGACTCGAAATCCTTCTTCCCCTCCAGCGCGGGCCGGTCGCTCTTGCCGTCCGGCGTGGCCACCGGCTGGGCCACCTGTTGGTTCTGCGCCGCGAAGTTATTCGTCTTGTCGGGCGTGTTCTCCGGCGCCTCCGGGTTGGTCTCGACGAACTTGAACGGATCCGCCGGCTTCGGCTGCTGGGCCCGGGCGATGATCTCGGGGGAAAGCTCGATGTTGAAGTCGCGGGCCTTGTCGGCCGGCCGTGGCGCGGCCGGGATCGCCTCGAACTGCATCACGTAGGGCGCCGAACCCCAAAGCAGGAGGTGAAACAGGATGACCGCCGCCAGTCCGATGAGCGTCGACCGCGTCTCCGGCTCCTGCCAGGCCCGCGCGAGCCGGCGCCGGAGGAGCACTCCGGGGGACGGTGTGACGATGGTCTGACTCATGGATCGGGGAGATGACGCCGCGGAGGCGGCAAAGTCATGGAGTCAGACCACCACGGGTCAAAAGTTGTTTCGTCAGATCGAGCGGCAGACCGATGATGTTGCTCAACGAGCCGGTATAACCCGCGATGATGAGTTCCGGATGCTCCTGGATCGCGTAGCCGCCCGCCTTGTCCAGCGTGTGCACCCGCGCGAGGTAGGCCTCGATGACAGCCTCGTCGAGGTCCTTGAAACGCACCTCGCTTGATTCGCCGGCGTCGACCGCCAGCCCGTCGTGGACGCGGCGCAGGGCGAGACCGGTGTGGACGACGTGGGTACGGCCGCTCAGGCGCCGCAGCATCGCGCGCGCCTCGGCGGCATCGCGGGGTTTGTTCAGCGCATGGCCCTCGATGAAGACGGTGGTGTCGGCCCCGAGCACCCACGCGTCGGGATGGCGTGCCGCGACCCAGTCGGCCTTGAGGGCCGCGTTGTGCGCCACCATCACGCGCGGATCAGTGGTCGAGTCCTCGTGCTCGGTGACCCCGGCGGTGACGACCTCGAAGCGGAGACCCAGGCTCCCCAGCAGCTCGCGCCGACGAGGGGAGGCCGAGGCGAGGATGAGGCGGCTCACTTCGCCCGCTCCGACAGGACGGAGCGGACGTCGCCGCGGGCGCGCGCCAATTCGACGCGGCTGAGGTTGTAGCGGTAAACGGCGTCGACCAGGTTGTCTCCCGCCTCGGCGAGGCGGGTCTGGGCTTCCAGCACCTCCCGGTTGTCGGCGACGCCCTGCTGGTAGCGCTGCCGGGCGAGGCGCAACTCTTCCTGGGCCAGACCGAGGGTCTTCTCGGCGACGCCCACCTGGGCGTTGCGGGAGCCGGCGTCCTGCACGGCGAGGCGCAGCTCGGATGAAATCTGAAGCTCGAGGGCGTGGAGGCGGGCCTCCTGGGCGCGTTGCCGGGAAAGGGCGATCCGCCGGTCGGCGCCCGTGCGCAGGCCGTCGAAGACCGGCACGCTCACGGCGACCCCGAACGCCCATTGCTCCTGCTTGCCGGCATCGTCGAAGCGCGGCGCAGCCAGCCCGAGGTTACCGTTCAGCGAGAGGGAGGGCAGGCGCTGGTAGTCGGCGGATTTCACGAGGAGGCGGTTCTGCTCCAGGCCGCGCTGCGCCGCGAGGTACTCGGCCCGGCGCTCGAAGGAAGATCGGTCGTCGGAAAACGCGTAGAGTCCCGTTCCAGCGCGCCGCACCTCGAAGTCCTCGAGCTGCAGCTCGCTGGCCGGCGCGACGTCGAGCAGCCGCTTCAGCACGAGGTCGCCCGAGACGAGCGTCGTGATCTGCTGGAGCCGCGACTGCTCCGCGATGGCCAGCTGGGCCTCCGCGCGGGTGACGTCGATCTGCGTGGCCACACCGGCGGCGAGCTGGTTGCGGGCCAGTTCGAGGATGCCGTTGGCACGCTTGATGTTGGCGTCGAGCACCTCGAGGCGGCGGCGGTTGCGTAGGTTGGCGAAGTAGGCGGAGGCAACGTCCGCGAGCACGGCTTGGACCGTGGCCGCGTACGAGGCCTGCGCTGCTTCGGACCCGACGCGGGCGGCATCGGCCAAAGCCCTCAGGCGGGCGTCGTAGAGCGCGTAGTTGCCCGACAGGAGGGCATCGAAGCGGTTGGCGGGACGGCCGGAGGTGACGACGACGGTCGCGATGCTCACGCCCTGGGAGCGCCGCTGCTGGGCGGAGGCGTTGAGGACCGGGAGGTTGGCGGAACGGGCCTGATTGGCCGCCTCCAGGGCCTGCGCGGCGGACTCGCGACTCAGCAGCACGTTGAGGCTGACCTTCTCGACCGAAGCGAGCGCCTGCTCCAGCGTGACGGTGACGGGCTCCGCCGCCGGCAGCCGGGCAAGGGCGAACGCGACGAACAGGGCGGCGAGGCGCGGGGTCTTGGGCATGGCGTCGGACGAGGAAATCCCGGCCCGCCGCCGCGGCGCAAGCCCGGGTTGCGAGTTGTCAGGTGCGACAATGCCCGTAACGTCGCGCCCTTCATGCGACTCGGCCTCGCCCAGTTGAACACCACGGTCGGCGACCTCGCCGGCAACCGCGACCGGATCCTCGGGGCGTACCGGACGCTCGTCGCGCAAGGGGCGGAGCTGGTCGTCTTCCCGGAACTGGTCGTCTGCGGCTACCCGCCCCGCGACCTGCTCTTCAAGCGGCGCTTCGCGCCCGACGTGGCAGAGACGCTGGCCGCGATCGCCCGCGAGATCGGCGAGGTTCCTGCGCTGATCGGTACCGTGGAGGCGAACTCCTCGGGCCAGGGCCGGCCATTCTTCAACGCCGCCGCCTTCTGCCACCGCGGCGCGGTCGCCGCGACGGCGCGCAAGTGCCTGCTGCCGACCTACGACGTCTTCGACGAAGACCGCTACTTCGAGCCCGCCCCCTCCCCCGTCGTCCTCACCCACGCGGGTCGCCGGATCGGCGTCACGATCTGCGAGGACATCTGGACCGCCCCCGCCCTCGGCACCCGCCGCCTCTACGCGGGCCGCACCCCGCTGGAGCAGCTCGCCGGCCAGCGCTGCGACCTCGTCGTCAACCTCTCGGCCAGCCCGTGGCATGTGAACAAGGCCGACGTGCGCAACTCCGTCGTCGTCACCGGCGCGGCCCGCACCCTCGGCTGCCCCGTCGCCTACGTGAACGCCGTCGGCGGCAACGACGAATTGATCTTCGACGGCCGCAGCGTCGTGAGCGACCCGCACGGCGCGATCACCGCCGGCCTCGCCGCCTTCACGGAGGAACTGCGCGTGGTCGACCTTCCGACCGGCCCCTCTCCCGCCCCGTCACCCGCGGCGCTCCACACCTCCTTCGTGCAGGACCCGCTCAAGGACATGTTCGACGCGCTCGTCCTCGGGCTGCGCGACTACGCGGCGAAGAGCGGCTTCCGGCGGGCGCTGATCGCGCTCTCCGGCGGCATCGACTCCGCGGTCGTCGGCGTCATCGCCGCCGCCGCCTTCGGGCCGGAAAATGTCATCGGCGTCTCCCTCCCCTCCGCCATCTCCTCGCAGCACTCGCGCGACGACGCCCGCGTGCTCGCCGCCAACCTCGGGATCCGCTTCGAAACCATCACCATCGCCGACGCCGTCACCGCCTGCGAGTCGGCCCTCGGCGCCCTCTTCGCCGGCCGACCGCGCGACGTCGCCGAGGAGAACATCCAGGCGCGCGTGCGCGGCGTGCTGATGATGGCGCTTTCGAACAAGTTCGGGGCGCTCCTGCTCACCACCGGCAACAAGAGCGAGATGGCCGTGGGGTACTGCACGCTCTACGGCGACATGTGCGGCGGCCTCGCCGTGATCAGCGACGTCTTCAAGATGCAGGTGTACGCGCTCGCCCGCTGGATCAACCGCGACCGCGAAGTCATCCCGGCCTCCTCGATCGAGAAGCCGCCCAGCGCGGAACTGCGCCCGAACCAGACCGACCAGGACAGCCTGCCGCCCTACGACGTGCTCGACGCCATCCTGAAGGGCTACGTGGAGGAAGGCCTTTCGCGCCGCGATCTCGTGGCGCACGGCTTCGCCGAGGAGGTCGTCAACGACGTGGTGCGCAAGGTCGACCTGAACGAATACAAGCGTAAGCAGGCCGCGCCCGGCCTGAAGATCACGCCGCTCGCTTTCGGCGTCGGCCGCCGCATCCCCATCGTGCAGCGGTACGTGAGCTGAAGGCTCCGCCGCGAATCTCCCCTCATGTCCCAGACCGCCTCCGAGCAACTCTTCGCCCGCGCCCGGGAACTCATTCCGGGCGGCGTGAACTCGCCCGTGCGCGCCTTCCGCTCCGTCGGGGGCGCGCCGTTCTTCGTGAAGGCGGCCCGCGGCGCCCGGCTCGTCACCGCCGACGACCGCGAGCTCATTGACTTCGTCTGCACGTGGGGACCGGCGATCCACGGCCACAACCACCCCCGCATCCGCGCCGCGATCGCCGCGGCGCTCGAGCACGGCACCTCGTTCGGCACGCCGAATCCGCTCGAAGTCGAGATGGCGGAGCTGATCACGCGCTTCGTGCCCTCGATCCGCAAGGTGCGGATGTGCAGCAGCGGCACCGAGGCGACGATGTCGGCCATCCGCCTGGCCCGCGGATTCACGGGGCGCGACAAGATCATCAAGTTCTCCGGCTGCTACCACGGGCACTCCGACTCGCTCCTGATCAAGGCGGGCTCGGGCGCGTTGACGCACGGCAACCCCGACAGCGCCGGCGTGCCGGCCTCCTTCGCGCGCGAGACGCTGGTGCTCCCGTACAACGACCGGGCAGCGCTCGAGGCCGCCTTCGCGGCGCACCGCGGCCAGGTCGCCGCCGTCATCATCGAACCTTATTGCGGCAACGTGGGCTTCATCATGCCCGACGCGGGCTACCTCGCCTTCCTGCGGGAGATCACCCGGCGCGAGGGCACGGTGCTGATCTTCGACGAGGTGATGACCGGCTTCCGCATCGCCCGCGGCGGCGTGCAGGAACGCGAGGGCATCACCCCCGACCTCACCTGCCTCGGCAAGATCATCGGCGGCGGTCTGCCCGTGGGCGCGTTCGGCGGACGCGCCGACATCATGGACCACCTCGCCCCGCTGGGGCCGGTCTACCAGGCCGGCACCCTGAGCGGCAACCCGCTGGCCATGGCGGCCGGCATCGCCGGACTTCGCCTCCTGGATGAGACGGATCCCTACGCGCGGCTCGACGCGCTCGGGGCGAAGCTGCGCGACGCCGTGCTCGCCGCCTGCAGTTCCAAAGGCCTGCCCGTGCAGGTGCCCCAATGCGGTTCCATGTTCAGCATCTTCTTCACGGCGGAACCGGTGCGCGACTACGCGACAGCGCTTCGCGGCGACGCCAAGCTCTTCGCGCGGTTCTTCCATGAAAGCCTCGCACGCGGCGTCTACCTCGCCCCCAGCGCCTACGAGGCCGGCTTCCTCAGCACCGCCCACGACGGCGAGGCGATGGACCGCGCCTGCGAGGCGCTCACGGCGGCCGTCAAAGCGCTTTGATGCCCATCCTGATCCGACGCCTCCTCAGCCTTGCCGCGGTGCTCACGCTCGGCGTGCGCGCCGCGCCGCCCGCCGACGCACCCGCGCTGCCGCTGGATGAGCTGCGACCCGGCGCGAAGGGCGAGGTATGGACGGTCTTCCGCGGCACGGAGCCCGAACCCTTCGGGGTGATCGTGACCGGGGTCCTGCAAAACGCGCTGGGCCCGGGAAAATCCCTGATCGTCTGCGAACTCACCGACCCGCGGGTGCAGAACATGGGCGCGGTCGCCGGCATGAGCGGCAGCCCGCTCTACGTGGACGGTCGCCTCGCGGGCGCGCTCAGCTACCAGATCCAGCGCTTTGAGACGGTGCGGCACGCCGGATTCACCCCGGTGGCCGACCTTGAGGAGGTGAAGGCCAAGACCGGACCCGGCCTCGCCTCAAACCACTTGCCGGCTCCCGCGGAAACCTCGGCCCAGGGCTACCAGCCGCTGCGCCCGGTTTTTTCCCTCGGCGGTCTCAATCCCGTCGTCGCCGACCTGCTGGCCCCTCACCTGCGCGCGCTCGGCCTCGACGTCAGCGCGATCGGCGGCAGCACGCAGTCTGGCGGGGGCGGCTCAGCCCCGGGCGGCGCGGTGCCCAAACTCGTTCCCGGCGGGGCCGTGGCGGTGGCGTTGGCTACCGGAGACATCACGCTCGCCGGCACCGGCACAGTCTCGCGCCTCCAGGGCGACCGCGTCACGGCGTTCGGCCACCCGATGCTCGGGCTGGGCGAGGTCGCGCTGCCGATGTGCGCGACGGAGATCCTCACGATCCTGCCGTCTCAGATGCAGTCGCTGAAGATCGCCAACACGGGCCGCGTGATCGGCACCATCTCGCAGGACCGGCTCTCGGCGGTCTCCGGCACGCTCGGCGCCGGACCCGCCATGATCGACGTCGCCGTCACCGTGCGGCCCTCGCAGGGAGCCCCGCGTGAACTTCGCTTTGCGGTCCTGCGGCATCCGCAGCTGACCCCCGTGATCACGGCCACCGGCCTTTCGCAGGCGATCCTCGGTTCCAACGAGCACGGCTTCACCCAGGGATTCCGCATCCGCACCGGGATCACCTACTCGCCTCGGGAACGCCTGGATTACCTCACCATCCACGCCGGCCCTTCGGGGTTCGCGCAGGGGTTGTCCGAGTTCATCACCGGCCTCGCCGGCAACCTGCAGAACCCGTACGAACGCACCTTTCCCACGTCGGTCTCCTTCACCGTCGAGCCCCTCGCGGAGAACCCCACCGTGGTCATCGAGCAGTTCCGCCTCTCGCGCTCCCAGGCCGCGGCCGGTGAGCGTGTGCAGGCGACGGTCTCGTGGCGCAACTGGCAGGGAACCACCGAACGCGAGGTGATCGACCTGCCGATCGACGCCGCTTGGGCGGGGCGCCAGCTGGAAGTCATCCTGGCCCCGGGGCGGATGCTCGACGAGCTCACCGGCCGGCCGCGCCTGATCGCCGCCGCCGAGCTGCGCAGCTTCGAAGCCTACCTCGCCGCGCTCCGCGACGACCGGCCGGCCGACGGTGTCTCCCTCGCGATCGTCCAACGCGCCGCGGTCTTTTCGGACCAGACCGCCGGCACCCCGGAGATTCCCGGCTCGATTGAGCGGATCGCGCGCGGGGCCGACGACGCCCGCTACCGGCGCCGCGACGCGATCCTGCCCTTGTGGGAGCGGCATCTGCTTCCCGGCCGGCTCGTCAATGCCGTCATCCGCCGGCCCCTGCTCGTGCTGGATTGAGCCGGCCCTCCGGCGCGGCGATCACCGCTGCCAGCTCACGCCGACGCTCGGCAGGAAGGGCAATTGCTCGCGCGGCTTGCGCCGGACGTTGACCGTCGTGCCGCTCACGGAGACCTGGTGGTCGAAGCCGAGCAGGTTAACGCGGTCGTAGACATTGAAGAGATCGAGGTAGCCGCGGACTTCTCCGAGACGCGTCTGCCAGCGCCGCGTCACCCGCAGGTCCAGCCGGTGGTAATCCGGCAACCGCAGGCCGTAGGGCTCGCCGTTCGCCGAGACGAGCACGCGCCGGTTGTTTGCCAGTGGCGCCAGCGAGTAGACGACGTCGGTCGTGGGCCACCCCGAGTGGAAATGCCACGCGGCGCTGAACTGCCATCGTGGGTTCAAAGCGTAGGTCGCGTCGGCGTAGAACGCATGGCGCTGGTCGCGCCGCCGCGGTACCCACCGCCCGCCCAGCCGTTCCTCGGTGCGGGCGATCGCATGGCTCACGTTCCACTGCAACGGACCGTTGCCGCGGCTCGCGAGGAGCAGCTCCACGCCCTCCGCCCGCGCCTCCGCCGGCGAGATCCGCACGCGATCCGACTGCGCTTCGGGGAAGAGATCGTAGGCGTTGTCGAGGTTCTCCCAACGCGGACGCACGCGGGACGTGAGGCGCTGGTAAGCCTCCAGCCGAAGGGCCACCCGGCTCCCCAGGCTCCGCTCCAAACCCAGCACGCGATGCTCCGCGCGTTCCACGCGCCCGAAGGTGCGCTCGCCATCCGCGACGGAGAGTTCGTGCAGTCCCTGCCTCTGCGCGTAATCACCCCAGGCCGCGCGCAGCGTCGTCGCACCGAGCGCCAGAGCCGCGTTCAAACGCGGGCTCACGCTCGCGCCTCCGACCTGGTCCGCGCGTTCCCAACGCAGCCCCGGCTCGACCACCAGCGGCCCCGCGGCGCGGACCTTCACCGCCGCGTGCGCCGCGGCGTGGCGCCCTTCGGGGTCGAGGGCCGCCACGGTACGGTCGGTGACCACGACTTGCGCGGCGCCGTTCACGACCGTCCGCTGCCGCGAGAGCGCGTAATCATATCGGGCCGCACCGGCGCCCGCCTCGAAACCACCCCGCCACACCGCCGCGTCCCCGGTCTGCCAGGTCCACTCGTTGCGCAGCGACGCGAGATCGAGTCGCCGCTGGTCCGAGAGAGAGAAAGGAAAGCCATCCTGCCGTCCGCTGCCGTGTCGACTCCAGGTGAGTCGCGTCCAGGCCAGCACCGCCTCGCCCCGCAATCCGCCGCCGAGGTCGCCCCGCCAGCGCCCCCACGCGTTGTCGCTCCCGTAGCCGCTGGAGAGTGAGGGTGAATTCGTGCGCTCGTAACGCAGCCCGTCGCCGGCCCGCAGCGCATGGAACGACAGCACGTGCCCGGGCGCGGGATCATACTCAACCTTGCCCATCAGATCGTAATAGCGCGGCGAGACGTCGTCATCGCGGCCGGAAGCCCGCAGGGCGATGTCAGGATAACCCCGCCGGACCGTTGCCAGCCAACGGCCCTTGCCGCCCGCGAACGTGCCTTGGCGCATTCCGCCGAGGCCCGTGAGGCTGAGGTTGAGCGTCGTGAGCGACCGGCGCTCCGACTTCGTCTCCATCGTCAGCACGCCCGCGAGCCGGTCGCCGTGTTCGACCTGGAATCCGCCGGTGGCGAGATCGAGCCAGCGGATCGCCGCCGGATCCACGACCGAGAGCGCGCCGTCGACATCCTTCAGGTGGAAGGGCTCGATCAGGTCGGCGCCATCAAGCCGCACCCTCACCTCCGACTGCGGCGCCCCGCGTACCCAGAATCGGGCGGAGACGTCGTCCGTCGCCAGCCCTGGCAGGCGGGCGATGGATCGGAAAAGGTCGTCTCCCACCTGTGGCAGCACCTCGAGTTCCGCGGCGGTGAGCGCGGCGACGGCACTCGTGGCGACATCGGCCACGCCGAAGCGGCTCGGGGTCACGACGAACTCGCTGAGCTTCAGCGCGGGTTCAACGGCGACTTGCGCCGCCAAGGGCGCGCACGCCAGTGCCGCGACCGAGACGAGGTTTTTCGGTTTCATGGAAATGATCCCGCGGCCGGCCCTGCCGGCCAGGCGCTCAGCCGCGGAAGAATTCGCGCGTGGCCGCGATCCTGGCCTTCACCGCGCCGCCGCGCAGCAGGTCGCGCGCGGCCGCGACGCCTTCCCGCACCGAGGAGGTGCGGCCCGTGATCCACAACCCGACGGCCGCGTTCAGCGCCACCGTGTCCTCCAGACCGCGAGGCGCCCGCCCCTCGAGCAGGGCATCCACGAGCGCGACGTTCACCGCGACATCGCCGCCGACGAGGTCGGAGAACGGCGCCCGCGGCAGCCCGAAGTCCTCCGCCACCCAGTCGCCCGCCACGTCCCGCCGCGCGCCGAAGCCGCGCACACGGTTGACGGTCGCGGTCGTGAGCTCGTCGATGCCGCGCCCCTCGCCGATGACGCCGTGGACCGCGAGGCCCGCCCCCGCTTCCAACACCTCGAGGGCGCCGGCCAGGGTGGGAACGGCGGCCGCCGAATACGTGCCGAGCAGCACATGCGCGGGTCGGCCGGGATTGATGAGCGGGCCGAGGATGTTGAAGACCGTGCGGCGCCCCTGTGCCGCGAGGGCCTTGCGCACCGGCGCGATGTGCCGGAAGGCCGGATGATAGGCCGGCGCGAAGAAGAACACGTAGCCCAGTTCAGCCATCGCCCGCCGCATCATCTCCGAGGACGCCTCGAGATTGAACCCCAGCGCCGACAGCAGGTCCGCGCTCCCGCACTTGGAGGTGATGCCGCGGTTTCCGTGCTTCATGACCGGCACGCCCGCGCTCGCGAGGACCAACGTGACGACGCTCGAGATATTGAAACCGCCCGAGTGGTCGCCGCCGGTCCCGACGATGTCGACCGCCCGCCCCGCCCAGGCACCCATGCCGGGATCCACCGCGCGGGCGCGAAAGGCGGCCGCGAATGCCGCGACCTCGGCCGGGGTCTCACCCTTGTCGGCCAGCGCCACGAGGAAGGCCGCCTTTACCTCATCCGCATCCGTCGTCGCCGCCAGCGCGGCGGCCGCCGCCTCAACCTGCTCCGGGGAAAGTTCCCGGCCGGCGGACAACTGCGCGGTGAGGGAGGCGAGGCTGCTCATGGAGGCGACTCCACGTTCCGCTCCGTTCCGCCGCAAATAAATTTGCTCCCCGTGCGCCCCGCTGCGACCAAGCCGCGTGCGTCGCCTCTTTCCCGTCGTCCTGCTGCTCCTCCCCGTAGTCACCCAGGCCGCGCCACCGCCCGCGGCCGGTGCGGATGCCGCCGCAGCCCGCCTTTCGGTTGCCGACGCGGTGATCCTCGGCGTGGTCGAGGGCGTAACGGAGTTCCTACCGGTTTCCTCCACGGGCCACCTGATCATCGCCAACCACTTACTCGGATTGGACCGCGACACCCCGCTCAAGGGGCCGGCCGGGGAAACCCTTTGGCATAAGCGCCCCTCGGCGCGGAATCCGGCGGGTGAACCCCTCACGCTGAAACTCGCGGCCGACACCTACGCCGTGGTGATCCAGGCCGGGGCCATCGCCGCGGTGGCCCTTCTCTACTGGAATTCGCTGCTCTCGATGCTCAACGGCCTGCTCGGTCGCGATCCCGCGGGACGACGGCTGCTCGTGAGCGTACTGATCGCCTTCGTGCCGGCCGCCGGGCTCGGCTTCCTCGCCCATGGTTGGATCGAGGCCCACCTCTTCTCCATCGGCGGGGTCATCGCCGCCCTGGTCGCCGGCGCGGTGCTCATGCTCTGGGCCGAGGCGTGGCGCCGCCGGCGCCCGGTGACGGACGTCGCCCCGGCCGAGATCACGCCCGCCCGCGCGGCGGTGATCGGCGCCCTGCAGTGCGCGGCGCTCTGGCCGGGCACGAGCCGTTCGATGATGACGATTGTCGGCGGCTACCTGACCGGACTCGGCCCTCGGCGCGCGGCGGAATTCAGCTTCCTGCTGGGTTTCGTGACCCTCACCGCCGCTTCGGTCTACAAGGGCTACCGCAGCGGCGGCGCGATGATCGAGGTCTTCGGCTGGGGCTCGGTGATCCTTGGCGGGATCGTCGCCGCCGTGACCGCCGCGATCTGCGTCCGTTTCCTCGTGCACTGGCTCACGCGCCACGGCCTCGCGCTCTTCGCGTGGTACCGCCTCGCACTGGCGGCGGTGCTGGCGGCGGTGACCTGGCTCTGAGCGGCCGGTCAACGGTCCCGGCGCGGCGGCGTGGATGCCGACCGGGAGGCAGAAAGCTGCGACAGCTCCGCGACGACGGCCTTCACGGCGGCCGAGGCACGTCCCCGCTGCCATGCCACCCAGAGCGACCAAGCGTCTTCCGCACCGCGCAGGGGAACGAAGACCACGCCCGGCACCCGCGCCTGACTCGCGTACTCGGGCAAGGCCAGGGCCGCACCTTCGGTGACCACCGCCGCGAGGCCGTGCGTGAGGCTCTCGGAGTCCAGCAGGATGCGCGGTCGGAAGCCCGCCCGCCGCCCGAGTCCGCGCACCCAAGCGTTGAACCCGGGCATGTCCCGGTCGGCGGCGCCGATGAAGGGCACCTGGCGAAGCTCGGCCATCGCCACCGCGGCACGTTTTGCCAACGGGTGCTGCACGGGAAGGGCCATCACCACGGGGACACCGCGCAGCCGGCGCAGGTGGAAATCCCGCCCGGGGGCCGCGCCGGCACCCCCGAACAACGCGAGATCGATCTCACCGCGCCGCAGGGCTTCGATCTGTTCGCCCGGGGAAAGGTCCAGCAGACGCACCTTCACCTCGGGGTGGCGCTCCCGGAGCGCGCCCAGCACCGGATGCAGGTAGTCCGCCGCCAAACACATCAGGTAGCCGATCCGGAGCCGGGCACTTTGCCCGCGGGCCGTCCAGCGCGCCAACTCGAGGGCGGCGTCAAAGTCGCCCAGCACCGGGCGCATCGCTTCAGCCAGGGCGTGGCCCGCGGCGGTCAGCGCCACGCCGGCCGGTCCCCGCTCGAACAGACGTCCTCCCACCTGCTGTTCGAGCAGCCGCAGCTGACGGGAGAGCGTGGACTGCGCCACATGCAGGCGCTGCGCGGCCCGGTTCAGACTACCCTGCTCGGCGATCAGGATGAAGGTCCGCATGATTTCGGTGTCCATTCGCGACCCGGTTATGCGTTGCCCGCATTACGGCAAATCATTCACCGCATTAGCGCGCTCAAGGGATTCGTGCTACCCTCGCAGAGTGTCAGTCCGCAGCCTTGCCCCCACCTTCCTCCGTGCCGCCGCCGTCGCGCTCGCCGCCGGCGGGCTGGGCGTCTGGGTCGCGACGGGCGCCCACCGGGGCTGGACCCGAACGAGCGAGGTGGAGCTGCGGCGCGACGAGATCACCGGCATCGATTACCCCGTGAGGCGCGACAAGTTCACCGCGGGCATCGAGATCCCGCTGGCCTCACTCGGCGGAGCGGCGCTCCTCGCCGGGTTGGCGACGCTCACTCGCCGCCAGGGCAACGGGGCATCGGCCGGACCGCGTTGAAACACCCCGCATTTTTCCCATGAAGACCCACCTCCGCCACATCCTGGCCCTCGGCTCCCTAGCGGGCGCGGCGTTCGCCGCTCCCCTCTCCTTCGAATTCAAGGACCCGAAGGGAGTGAACAACGTGCAGTTCAAGCTCGATGCCCCGCTCGAGTCCATCACCGGCACCGGCACCGGCATCGCCGGCAAGGTCTCCTTCGACCCCGCCAAGCCGGGCGCCACCACCGGCCGCATCGAGCTCGCGACGAAGTCCCTCACGGTGGGAAACCCGATGATGGGCGAACACATGCAGGGCGAAAAATGGCTCGATGCCGCCAAGCATCCCGTCATCGCGTTCGAGCTCGTCTCGCTCGCCAACGTCCGCACGCAGGGCGGCGTCACCACCGCGGACGCCACTGGCAAGCTCACCGTCAAGGGCGTGACGAAGGACATCAAGGTCCCCGTTTCCCTCACCCACCTCCCCGACAAGCTCGGCGCGCGCGTGAACGACCCGAAGGTGAAGGGCGACCTGCTCGTCGTCCGCGCCTCGTTCGAGATCAACCGCAACGACTTCGGCATCAACCCGGGGCAGGCCTCCGACAAGGTCGCCGAGACCATCCAGCTCTCGTTGAGCATCGCCGGCGCCGCTCCCAAGGCCTGAGCGCCCCGCGTTTGCGTTCCGCGAACCCGGCCCTTTTCGGCCGGGTTTTTTTGTGAAGCGACGGCGCGCGGGAAGCCCCGGGGTCACCAGATGCCCGGAATCAGGAACGCGCGGCCGCGACGATACTCGGCGTAGCCCGGAAACTGCCCGAGCAGGCCGCGCTCCTCCCGGCGCGCCTTGGCGACGAGCACAGCCGCGAGCAGGGGCCAAGCGGCGATCCGCCATGGTTCGGGACCGGCGATGCACGCCCCGGCGCCGATCACCAGTGACCCTAGGTACATCGGGTGACGGACCCACCGGTACGGCCCGGTCGTGACGAGGGCACCGCCCGGCCGAGGCTCCGGGCGGATGTTGAAATTCCCCCATCGGTTGTAACCGACCGTCCACGCGACCCCCATCAGGCCGGCCAAAGCCACTGCGAAACCGGTCCACACCCAACCGGCGGCCCCCAGCGGCAGCAGCAGCACGCCGATCGCAAAGAACTGCAGCCCGACCAGGACGCGTGGAGCCATGCAGCGCGCGCGTCAGCCTTGCTTCTTCTTGGCCTTGCCCGCGGGCGGCCGGTAGGTGGCTCCGTTGTCCGGAGGCATCGCGCGATGCCATGCCAGTACCAGATCGCGCAAGCGGGCCACCTCGGAGCGGTGCGATGCAGCCACGTTGCGCACCTCTCCGCGATCGGCCTGCAGGTCGTAAAGCTCAGCGTCAGAACCGTCGTATTCGCAAAGCAGCTTCCAACGCCCGTCCCTCACCGCGAGGTCCGGCAGGTCGGCGACACCCGAAAAGGCGTCACGGTCGGGCGGTCGCCGGAAGAACAGGGGCCGGGAGCGCGAAGTGTCCTCGGCTCCAATCAGGACGCGCGGCAGCGCCTCGCCGTCGAACTCAACCGCCGAAGGGGACTTGACCCCGGCGAGCGCCAACAGCGTCGGCGCAAGGTCGATCGTCGCGAGGACGGACGTGCGGTTGACCGTGCCGGCGCGACCGGGGGCGGTCCAACCGGGCCCCCAGACGACGAGCGGGGAACGGATACCGCCTTCGTACAGCATCGCCTTGCTGCCGCGGAAGGGACCGGCCGAACCCGCGCCGTCCTCGGGTCCGTTGTCGGAGCAGACCAGCACGAGCGTGTTGTCGCGCAGCGCGGGGTTGCCGCGGATCTCGTCGAAGATCACGCCCAGCTGAGCATCCATCCGCTCCAGCACCGCATGGTAGAGGGTGCGCTTGGCGCCATCACCGCGGAGCGCGGCCGGCGGGAAGAACGGGGAATGCACGTCATCCGGCCAGAGGTTCACGTAGAAGGGCTTTCCCCGGGCCGCGGCGTCGCGGATGAAAGCGACCGCGGCGCGGGAGAAGCGGGCCGTGACCTCGTCGCGATCCGCCCAGGTGATTTCCCCCCGACCCAGCGCATCGGAACCGAGGGCGTGGCGACGCGGCTCCGAGCCGTTCCGGGCGTCGAGCAGCGGGAGGACCCGGGGGCCGAGGCCCTCGAAGTTGGTGAGGGAGGCCTCAAACCCGTACTCCGGTATCAGCGGGGCGTCGCCGACGTCGCGCTGTCCGCCGAGGTGCCATTTCCCGAAATGCCCGGTGGCGTAGCCGGCCTCGCGCAGCATCCGCGCGAGCACCGGGGCACGGGGGTCGAGCCATTGGGCCATGCCGCGCGCGGCGTTCTCGGCGCGGCTGTTCAGGAAGGACGTGATGCGCCAACGCTGCGGGTAATGGCCGGTCGAGAGCGCGGCGCGCGAGGGCGAGCAGATCGGCGACGCGACGTAGAACTGCTCGAAGCGCATGCCCTCCGCCGCGAGCCGGTCGATGTTGGGCGTGCGCGCGGAGCGGTTTCCGAAGCAGGAGAAGTCACCCCAGCCGAGGTCGTCGATCAGGACCATCAGGACGTTTGGCGGCGGTCTGGGCGGCGAGGCGGCCGGCGAGGAGGCGGCCAGCCCCGCGGCAAGGGCAAGGAGGCGGGGGAAGAACTTCATTTTGATCCCTTCTTGGCCTTGGCGGCGCCGCCGGTGCGGTGCGCGGCGCGGGCATTCAACGGCCAATTGCGGTCGGGCACATGCGCCTCGCGCAGGATGGCCTCGGCCCGCGCCACCAGGTCGGGGCGGGTGGCGGCGACGTTGCGCGCCTCGCCGGGATCGGCGGCCAGGTTGTAGATTTCCACGGGCAGGTCGGTGCCGTTGCGCACCGCCTTCCAGTCGCCCCAACGCGCCGCCTGGATCGGCTTCTGCTCATGGAGCTCCCAGTAAAAGTAGCCCCGCACCGGCGCGGCGCCGCCCTTCAGGTACGACACGAGAGACTGCCCGTCGGGGCGGAATCCCGCGGGAAGCTTGGCTCCGGAAAGTTCCACGGCGGTGGGCAGGAAATCCCAGAATGCCCACGGCCCGTCGGCCACGCGGCCGGCCGGGACGACGCCGGGCCACCGAGCGATCGACGCCTGGCGTAGGGCTCCTTCGTAAAGGCCGCGCTTGTAACCGCGCAGGCCGTTGCCGGCCTGATTAAACAGGCGGCCGAATTCCGACTCCGGATCGAAGGAGGATCCGTTGTCGCCCGAGGTCATGACGAGCGTGCGCCCGTCGAGCCCGAGTTCGGCCAGCAGGTCGAGGAGCTGGCCGATGTCGCGGTCGAGCCGCGTGACCATCGCGGCGAAGGCCTTCTGGGCCGGCGTCCATGGACGGTCCGCGTACTCGCCGAGGTCGTTGATCTCGAAACGCCCGTGCGGGAGCGTGATCGCGTAGAAAAGAAAGAAGGGCCGGTCGCGTTGCGCCCGCACCCAGTCGAGCACCTCGCGCTGGATGAGGTCCTGCGCGTAGATCGGGCCGACGCCTTGGGCGTCGTTGCCCGGCAACTCGAGGCGCCGGTCGTCGCGGTAAAGGTAGGTCGGGAAGTACGAGTGGGCGTGGCGCTGGCAATTGTAACCGAAGAAGCGCTCGAAGCCCTTGCGCAGCGGGCTGCCGGTCGTGTCGAACATCCCCATGCCCCACTTGCCCATCGCGGCGGTGGCGTAGCCGGCCGAGCGCAGGAGCTGCGCGACGGTGATGGTCTGCTCCGGCAACGGCAGCTGGCCCTCGGGCTGCACTTCCCAGTTGCCGCGCACCGGCGAGTGCCCCGTGTGCAAACCGGTGAGCAACGAGGCGCGGGAGGGCGCGCAGACGCTCGTGCCGCAGTAGGCCTGCGTGAAGCGCGTGCCCTCGCGGGCCATGCGGTCGAGCCGCGGCGTGCGGATCAGCTTCTGGCCGTAGGCGCCGAGGTCACCCTGCGCGAGGTCGTCGCTCAGGATGTAGATGAGGTTGGGCCGGGCCGGTTCACCGCCGAAGGCAGACGCGGCGGCGAGCAGCAGGAGGAGGGAAACGATTCTCATGGGGTACGGTGAGAGACGGCTAGTCGGCCCTGGTCGTGCCGACAACGCGCAAGTACCTCCAGACCCGAGACCCATGATTATTCCCTCTCGCGCAGGACCGGATCCACGCTCCGGCGCACAGGTCGGGGTCATCACCGCGAAGGCCCGAAGGAAAAACCAGCCCCCATCGAACCGTCCGCCGGTCGTACTTCACCCGCAGAATCACCATGACCAGGACAAAACCGCGGTCGAGTTCATCGGGATGCGCGCGCTCCGCGCTGTCACGCCGGTCCGTCATCCCTCCCCGGCCTTGCGTCACCCCGCGGCGCGACGCAGGGTCGGATCGCCCCGCATGCGTTTCGAACATTTTGCCCTGAACGTGCCCGACGCCCCCGCCCACGCGGCCTGGTACGTGCGGCACCTCGGCTTTTCCGTCGCCCGCCGGCTGGATGCCGCGCCGTTCACGCACTTTCTCGCCGATTCCGGCGGGCGGGTCGTAATGGAGCTCTACACCAACCCGACCGCTCCCATTCCAGACCACGCGAGTAATCATCCCCTTGTCTTCCACGTGGCCGTGGTCGCCGCCGACGCCCGCGCCGAACGCGCACGTCTCGAGGCCGCGGGCGCCACGCTCTTCAAGGAAGATCCGCAACCCGATGGGTCGCTGCTGATCATGCTGCGGGACCCGTGGGGAGTCGCCCTCCAGCTTTGCCAGCGAAACCGCCCGTTTCCGTCCGCTTGACCGCGGCCACGCGCACCCTTCGCCCCGCCGGCACGTCCCGCCGGCAAACCTTCACCCCATGAAAGTCCTCCTCCGCCTCGCCCTCCTGCTGCCCTGCCTCGCGGCCGCGTTGCCCGCCGCCGACGACTACCGCCCCGGACCCGACGCCGACCGAAGGCCCGGCGTGCCGGAGGGCCGCGTCACCAAGCACACATGGCAGAGCCGGATCTTCGCCGGGACGAGCCGCGACTACTGGGTGTATGTTCCCGCCCAATACGACGGCTCCGCGCCCGCGGCCGTCATGGTGTTCCAGGACGGCGCCGGCTGCGTGAAGCCCGACGGCACGATCCGCGTACCCACCGTGTTCGACAATCTCATCCACCGCGGCGAGATGCCGGTGACGGTCGGAATCTTCATCAACCCGGGCACCTTTCCCGCCACGGACCCGCGGCTGCCCGGCCGGAGCAACCGGTCCTTCGAGTACGACACCCTGTCCGACCAGTACGCGCGCTTTCTGATCGAGGAGATCCTGCCCGAGGTGGGCCGCACCGTGCGGCTCACCGACGACCCGGAGCGGCGCGCGATCCAGGGCAACTCATCGGGCGGCATCTGCGCGTTCACCGTGGCCTGGGAGCGCCCGAACGCCTTCCGCAAAGTCGTGAGCTACATCGGCAGCTTCACCTCGATCGCGTACCGCCCCGCGCAGGACGGTCGTCCGATGCAGCCCGGCGGCGATCTCTATCCCACCTTGATCCGCAAGAATCCGATCCGTCCGCTCCGCATCTTCCTGCAGGACGGCGCCAATGACCTGAACAACTCGCACGGCAACTGGTTCCTCGCCAACCAGCAGATGCTCTCCGCCCTCGAGTGGGCCAATCGCAACGCCGACGAGAAGCGGATCGAGGGGCCGCGCTACGACGTGCGTCACGCGTGGGGCGACGGCGCCCACAACGGCAAGCACGGCGGCGCGATCTTCCCCGACGTCATGCGCTGGCTCTGGCGCGACCAGGTGGCGCGTCGCTGAGCATCCGCCGCGATGTCGACGCCCGCCGCGCCCGAGTCGGAACGCCCGTGGTGGTGGATCTTCGATCCGCGCCACAGCCTGCGCGCGTTGGCGGCGATCACGGCCGGGGCCACCCTCGCCGCCTTCACCGCGGTCACCGCCGAGACCGCCGGCCGCTCGCTCCGGCGTTCCCTCGAGGCGCAGGCCGGTCCCGGGTTCGAAACCCTGGCCTGGCAGGTGAGCGACAAGCTCGACCGCGCGATCCTCGAACGCCACCGCGCGCTGCAGTTCGCCGCCGCCCTGCCCACCCTGCGTTCCTACGACGCCACGCCGGCGGAGCGGCGCCGCGTCCTCGCCTCGCTGCAGGGCGCCCAGCCCGATTTCGTGTGGCTCGGCGTGCTGGATGCCAAGGGGACGATTGTCGCCTGCACCAAGGGCTACTCCGAGGGATCCTCCGCGGCTGACCGTCCGTGGTTCATCGCCGCCCGGGAGGGCTCCTATGCCGCCGGCCCCCGCGAGGTGCGCAACCTTCCGCCCGACGTCGTCACCCCCGATGAGGGAGACACCCACCCCCGCGTGCTCGACCTCGCGGTGCCCCTTACGGACCCCGACGGCCGCTTCGCCGGCGTGCTCGCCGGGCATGTCCGCTGGGGCTGGGCCCGGGAAGTGCAACTCTCCGTCGTGCCCGACCTCCTTCGCCGCGAGCTCATCGGCGTCACGGTCTACTCCGGCCAAGGGGATGCGCTCCTCGATTCGGGGGGCTCGGGCTGGACGCATCCGCCCGATGCTCCGGCCGGGAACGACACCCGCCGCCTGCGCGGCAGCTACGTCGAACGCACCACGCTCGGCACCACCTACCTGACCGGCTACGCGCGCAGCCGCGGCCACAAGGAGTTCCGCGGCCTCGGCTGGATCACCGCGGTGCGCCAGCCGGCCGACCGCGCCTTCGCCGCGGCCGTCGAATTGCGCAGCACCGTCATCCGCACGGGTTTCGTCCTCACCTTGGCCGGCATGGCCCTGGCCTGGATCGTGGCGGGCCGGGTCGCCCGCCGCCTGCGGGTGATCGAGCGCGCCGCCGACCGTATCGGCGGGGGCGACGTGCTCGCGACCCTGCCGCCGCCGCGCGGAGACTCCGAAATTGATCGCATGTGCGCGGCGCTCAGTCGCCTGATCGAGGACCTGCGCGCCAGGCGCCCCGACGCCTGAGCGGCCTCGACTTGCGGCGCGGCGGACGTCATCCCGATTTCCACTCCCCATGCAAAGACGCCACTTCCTCACCGGCCTCGCCGCCGCCACCGCCACCGTTCCCCTCGCCCGCGCCGCCCGTCCCGCCGGGCCGAAGATTTCGCTCGGAATCGATAACTTCGCGGTCCGCGCGATGGCCTGGAAGGCGCCCGAGCTGATCGACTACGCCGCTCGTCTGAAGTGCGACACCCTGCTGATCTCCGACCTCGACGCGCTCGGGAGCCTCGATGACGCTAACCTGCGCGCGATCCGACGGAAGGCCGATGAGGCCGGGATCGGCCTCTACGCCGGCAGCTGGAGCATCTGCCCCACGTCGAAGTCATTCCGCAAGAACTGGGGTACGGCGGAGGAGCACCTGCGGCTCGGCCTGCGCGTCGCGAAGACGCTCGGCTCCCCGGTCTTCCGCGTCGTCCTGGGCTCGATGGATGACCGGAAGACGGAAGGCGGCATCCGCGCACGCATCGCCGACACCGTGGCGGTGCTGAAGGCCTGTCGGACCGACGCACTGGCCGCCGGCGTCAAGGTCGCGATCGAGAACCACGCCGGAGACATGCACTCGTGGGAGTTGCTGGACCTGATCAACGCCGCCGGCCGCGATTTCGTCGGCGCAAACATCGACTCCGGCAACGCGGCCTGGACGCTGGAGGACCCGATGGACGTGCTCGAAACGCTCGGCCCGGTCACGCTCTGCTCGAGCCTGCGAGACGACATGGCCTGGGAGACCCCTGAGGGCGCGGCGGTGCAGTGGACGGCGGCCGGCGAGGGCCTGATCGATTGGAAGGCCTACGCCGCACGCTGGGCGCAGCTGTGTCCGAAGACGCCGATCATGATCGAGACGATCTCGGGCGGTCCGCGGATGTTCCCCTACAAGCAACCCGAGTTCTGGCGGCATTACGACAAGCGCCCGGAAAAGCTGGCGAAGTTCGAGGCGATGATGCGCCGCGGCCGGCAGATCCCCGCCTTCAAGGCCCCGCCGGGGCCCGAAGGCAGGAAGGCCACGCAGGACCACCAGCGCTCGGAGCTGGAGAAATCGATCCGCTACCTCCGCGAGACCGTGGGCCTCGGCCTGCGCGCCTGAGATCCCTCAACGTCACCCTCCCCATGAACCGCCGCGCCTTCCTTCAGGCCACCGCCGCCTCCGCCCCGCTCGCCGCCTTTCCCGCGTTGCGGGCCACGGAAAAATCCGGTCCCCGCCGCCTCCGCACCGCGCTCATCGGCTGCGGCTGGTGGGGCAACAACATCCTCCGCGAGGCCATGGCGAGCGGCGCCTGCGAGGTCACGGCGTTGTGCGACGTGGATTCGCGGCAATTCGAGCCGACGCTGCGCAACGTGCGCGAAGGCACCGGCGGTTCGCCGCGTTTGTTCAAGGATTACCGCGAGCTGCTCGACCAGGCGAAGCCGGAGATCGCGATCGTGGCGACGCCCGACCACTGGCACGCGCTGCCGATGATCGCGGCCGTGCGCGCCGGGGCCCACGTCTACGTCGAGAAGCCCATCGGCCACACGATCCTCGAGGGCCGCGCCATGGTGAACGCCGCCCGCGCCACCGGCCGCGTCGTGCAGGTGGGCACCCATCGCCGCAATTCCCCGCATAACCTGAGCGCCCGCGAGTTCATCCGCTCGGGGAAGATCGGCGACGTCGGCATGGCCCGCTGCTTCGTGCACTACGGCGGCGGACCCGAGACGGCGCGACCCACGGTCGAGGTTCCCAAGGAGCTGGACTGGAACCTCTGGTGCGGCCCCGCCCCGCTCCGTCCGTTCAACGGCGGCGACCCGCGCGACAGCTCGCCCGGCAGCCGCGGCGGCATCCACCCGCGCGGCTTCCGCAACTACCTCGACTACGCCAATGGCACCCTCGGCGACTGGGGCATCCACTGGCTCGACCAGATCCTCTGGATCACCGGCGAACGTTACCCGCGCAAGGTCTACTCCACCGGCGGCCGGCCCATCGCGGGCCCCGTCGTGAACACTCCCGCCGCCCAGACGACCGACGCGCCCGATCACCAGGTGGCCTCGTACACGTTCGAGCGCATGACGGTCCAATGGGAGCACCGCCGCTTCGCCGGGAACAACACCGACAAGGGCGAGAACGTCGGCTGCTACTTCTACGGCACGAAGGGCATCCTTCACCTCGGGTGGCAGAAGGGGTGGGCCTTCTACCCGGCTAACGCCAAGGACCCGGTCATCACCGAGGCGGCCAAGCTCAACCCGCCGGACTCGCAGAACATCCGCGAGAGCTGGGCGGACTTCCTCGACGCCATCCGCACCGGACGCCGCCCCGCGGCCGACATCGGCGAGGCCCACCTTGCGACCACCATGGCACTGCTCGGCATGCTCTCGCTGAAGCTCGGCCGCAGCGTCGATTGGGACGGCGAGAAGGAGCGCGTGGTCGGTGACGACGCCGCGAATCGCCTCCTGCGCCGTGATTACCGCAAGGGCTGGGAGTTCCCGGCGGCCTGAACGCCGGGCGGGCTACGGCCGCATCAGCTCCCGCAGCCGGGCGGCCGTCGTGGGCGTCCCGGCGATGTACAGAATCTTGCGCATCCGCAGGTCGAACGTCCGCAAAGGCAGCTGCGGGCCGTTGAGGAACTCCACCTCGCCCCCGGCGGCCCGCACGAGCGGGATGGCGGCGGCGAGGTCCCAGATCTTGACGTTGAAGTCGACGCAGCCGTCGAGGAGTCCGGCGGCGACGTAGGCGAGGTGCAGCGTCGCGGAGCCGAGGGCGCGCACCTTGAAGGCGGAAGTGACGCGCGAAGCCATGGCGGCGTAGGCCGGATCATGCGGGCTGTGGAATCCCACCAAAGACTCGCGCGAAGGCGGAGCCGAGTTCACGCGGACCTCCCGATCGCCGTCGCGCACGCCGAAACCGGGCCCCCCGTGCAGCAACCGGCGCCGGGCCAGATCGTAGATCACGCCGTAGACCGGTTCACCGTCCTCGAACAACGCGAGCGAGATCGCGCAGCAAGCGATGCCCAAAGCGAAGTTGTTGGTGCCGTCGATCGGATCCAGCACCCACGCAAACCGCGCCGTGACGGGAATCGGCTGCCCCGTTTCGGTGAGTTCCTCGCTCAGGAACTGATCGGCCGGGAATGCGGCGGAGAGCTGGCGAAAGATGTTTTCGGAGATGGCGACATCGATCGCGGTCACGCGCGTTCCATCGTATTTCCAGCGACTCTCGGCCCGGCCGAATTCGCGGTGCAGCAACTCCGTCTGGGAGAGGACGGCGGCCCGGGCGGCTTCGATGCGGGTAAGAAGATCAGGCGATGACATCAGGAGGATGCTCGCGGGAATCGCCCTCCCGGTGAAAGCCGATTCTCCAAGTCGAGCGGCTGAGAAGCGAGGAGAGCGCGTTTGGGACTGCGCGCGATGGCGGCGCACCCAACCCTCCGATGGGCGCGGAACACGGCTCGACGATTTTCACGCGTTGAGACGGATCGGTGACGCCGTTGAGCCGGGCTCGCCCGTGGTTCCAAGACGTGAAGGCCCGAAACGCGAAAAGCGGGATCAGATTTGGGGCGGGCGAGCCACGTTCCGAGTGTTCGAGGAAGCGCTTTGAACCCGGAGCGGAGGAACGCTGGCTTTGGGGTCGGTTGGGCATCCGGAGGCAGGGCCAGCGGCTGAAGCCGGGCGGATCAGTTGGCACCAAGGCGCCATCAGGCGCTGAATGGCTGTTATAGATCCCTATAGAACAGCTTCTTACCTACTTTAAGCGACTGGGTCTCACTTTTACTTTTGCCTTAGTGAGATTGATTCCCATTCGTTTTCGCTGCGTGACCTTCCGTTCACCCACCGCCTCTTTCGGCCCCTCGCTCCTGAACGGAGTTCGCGCCTTCCTCACCGCTGTCACGGCAGTCTACCTTCCCCTGACCGGCGCCGATTCCTCCGCCTACTCCTCGCCGCCCGTTCAGCTTCCCGCGGTCAGGGCGGAGGCTGAGGCGGAGTCAGACCACTTCATCCAGGGCCCCTTCCTCCCCGAAATCCAAGGTGCCCGGATCAACGCCGGCAAAAAGACGACGATCCTCGATTTCGACAGTCAGCCCCGCATCAACGGCAACAACTACCGCCAGGCCCTCGCGCAGGCGCCGGGCCTCGTGCTCAGCGAGGAGACCAGTCCGCTCGTGAGCATCGGCTACCGCGGCCTCGAGCCCCATCGCGCGCAATTCACGCAGGTGCTGAAGGACGGCATCCCGATCCACGCCGACCAATTCGGCTATCCCGAGGCCTACTACACGCCGCCGCTCGACACCGTCGACCGCATCGAATTCGTCCGCGGCGGCGCCGCCCTGCTCTACGGTCCGCAGCCTGGCGGCGCCCTGAACTACGTCACACACCGCCCGCGCACCGACCGCCCGTTCTCGGGCTCCACACTCCACACCGCGGGAAGCGACGGCTACTACTCAACTTTCACGCACCTCGACGGTACCGCCGGCCGCTTGGGTTACTACGGTTACCTCAATCACCGCCGCTCCGACGGCATCCGCGCCGAGAACAGTGATTACCGGCTCACTTCCTGGTTGGGACGCCTCGCGCTCGACGCGACCACCGACTCCCGCTGGCTGCTCACCTTGGAAACCTACGAGGAGGAGCACGGCGAGCCGGGCGGCCTCACCCTCGCCACCGGCCCCAACGCCGCGAACTACCTCGTCGACCGCCGCGCAGCCTCGCGCCGCTTCGACCGCTTCAGCCTCGACCGGAAGGCCCTCTCCCTCATCTGGGAGCGGGACTTCGCGGGTGGCGCCTTCGCGTGGCGCACCTGGGCGATCGACTACGTGCGCGCCTCGCGTCGCCAAGGCGGAGGCGGCTTCGGCACCCTCCCCGCCGGCGCCGCCGCCGCAACCAACACGATCGAGCGCCAGACCTTCGCCTCCGTCGGAACCGAGGCACGCTTCCGTCGGGACTGGGGCTCTTCGCGCCGCCACGCCCTGAGCACGGGCGCTCAATTCTACCGCGGGGAGTCGCCGCGCACGGATGCCCGGGGCGCGAGTCCCGAGGCAACCACCGGCATCACGCAGACCAAGTCCCGACGCGACGTCCTCTACGCCCCGCTCTACCTCGAAAACCTATTCCGGTTCGGCGCCCTCACCGTGACGCCCGGAATCCGCCTGGAAACCGTGCGGCAGAAGGTCCGGGAGGAAATCAACGTCGCGAAGACCGCCGCAGGGAATCCGCTTTCCGGCCGCGCGGTGGACGACTCGGTACCGCTCGCGGGACTCGCCGCGACCTGGGATCTGCCGGGGAAGTCGCAGGCGTACGCCAACCTCTCTCAGAGTTTCCGCCCGGTTATCTTCACGCAGGCGGTGCCCAACGGCGCCACGCAGGTCGCCAACGCCGACCTTTCCGAATCGCGGGCCTTCCAGGCGGAGATGGGCTGGCGCGGCGAGCCCTCGTCAGGGATGGTCGTCGACTTCAGCGTGTTCCAACTCGCATTTGACGACCAGGTGGGAACCCTCGCGCTGCCCGGAGGGCGGTCCACGGTGGCCAACGTCGGCCGCGCCGTGCACCGCGGGGTGGAAGTGTCCCTCCAGCAGGACCTGCTCCGCCTCCCCGGAAGGAAGAGCGGCGCCGCCGCCCTCAACTTCTACGCCAACGCGCTGCTGCTCGACGCCGGTTTCCGCGAAGGCCCGTTCGCGGGTCGCGCCCCGCAGTACGCCCCGCGCCACCTGGTCCGCACGGGGCTGCTGTACGCCCGCGGCGCGGACCTGAAGCTCGGACTCGCCGGCACGCTGAGCGCGGCGTCATTCGCCGACGACGCCAACAGCGAGCAGCGCCGCGTGCCCGCGCACGCGGTCTGGGACCTCACCGCGGAATGGGTTCCGGCCCGCGGCCCGGTGCGGATCATCGCGGGGATCAACAACGTCTTCGACGAGGACTACTACAGCCGCGTGCGCGCCGACGGGATCGACCCGGCGCCGCGCCGCAACGCCTACCTCGGGGCAGCCTGGGAGTTCTGAAGACGGCCCCGCGGTCAGCGGGACTTGGCCTTCTGCTTCGGCTCGGTTCCCCGCGCGCGTTGCCCGTCGGGATCCTCGTTCGGGGTTCCGCTCCAGATCGGGGCGCGATTACCGGCATTCCAGCGGTCCCATTCCGCCGCCAGGGCCGCGACGATCTCCGGATGGCGACCGGCAAGATCGACCGACTCGCCGACATCCTGCGCAAGGTCGTGGAGCCGCCAGCCGCTGTTGGACTTCGCCTCGAAGTCCCGCCAATCGACGAGCTTCCAATTCCCTCGCCGCACGGCGCGCTGCGGACCAAAGCGCCAGAACAGCGCCGCATGCGGCGCCTCCCGCCGAACTCCCGTGAGGAACGGCAGGAGGTCAACGCCGTCCAACCCCGACGGAAGCGGCGCGCCCGCGGCCGCAAGCGCGGTGGGCAGGATGTCGAGGGCGATGACCGGCTCGCCATAAACCGTTCCTGCGGGCAGCCGACCCGGCCAGGACACAAGGAATGGCACCCGGATGCCTCCCTCCAGAGACTGTCCCTTGTCGCCGCGCAGCGGGGTATTCACGCCCGTGTTGAAGGCGAAGAACGGCTTCCGGCCCGAACCGCCGTTGTCGCTGAGGAAGAAGACGATCGTCTCGCGCTCCTGCCCCGTCGCGCGCAAGTGGGCCGTCACCCGGCCGATCGCCTCGTCCAATCCGAGCAGCAAAGCGAGGTAACCGCGGCGCGCGGGATCGGTGACGCCGGCCGGCAGGCGCTCGCGCCAACGCTCGGCGATCTCGAGCGGGGTGTGCACGGCGTTGTACGCGAGGTAGAGGAACCAGGGGCGGGCCGGATCGCGGCGCATAAAGCGGATCGCCTCGTCGGTGAAGAGATCCGTCGTGTGGCCCTCGAGCCGCTGCACGTCGCGGCCGCGATAGATCAGGTCGTGAGAGTGGGCGCTGCCGAACTTCGGCTTGGCCTCGCGGTGCAGCTGGTAGTTATGGCCGCCCACCAGGAAGCCGAAGAACGCGTCGAAGCCCCGCGACAGCGGGTGATGCGCGGCGTCGAATCCCTGATGCCATTTGCCGACGAGTCCCGTCGCGTAGCCGGCCGCGCGCAGGCGATCGGCGATGGTCCGCTCCTCCAGCGGCAGTCCGAGCTTCGCCTCGTCGCCGACGTGCGGATTGAACTCATGCCCGAAGCGCGTCTGGTAACGCCCGGTCAGGAAACCCGCGCGCGACGGGCTGCAGTAGGGCGCCGAGACGTAGCCGCTGGAGCAGCGCACGCCCGACGCGGCGAGGGCGTCGATGTTGGGAGTAGGCACCTCACGGCCGCCGTGGACGCCGATGTCGGCGTAACCGAGGTCGTCGACCATGATCACGAGCACGTTGGGCCGTGACGCCGCCGCGAACAACGCGGCTGGGCAGAACGCGAGGAGCAGCGGAAGCAAGGCGCGGGAAATCATCGGGGGCGGGGTATTCCTTTGGGGTGAAAGTGTTCCTGCGGTCGCGGGCGAATGCCCGCGCGGGGAGAGGGTCATCAACCGCCGCCCGGTCCACGGCGAAGCAGGTCGGACCGCGCGGCCTCCAGCCGGGCCCTCTCCTCGCGGGAAAGGCTGTGGATTCCGTGCTGGGCGATCTTGTCGAGCAGCGCGTCGACCTCGGCCATGCCCGCGCGCGGCGCCGGCGCCGGAAGGGGACGGGGCGCGACTCGCGAGGCCGGACGGGCCGACGGCGCCTGACGCCGACGCGGCCACCGAATCCGCGGAAGGGAGAATCCCTCGCGGGCGAATCGCACGAAGAGATACGCGAATCCGCAGCCGGCCGCGAGGTCGGCCAATTGGTCCCAGCGCCGCGCGGCCAACGCCATCAGCGCGTAGATGCCGACGAGGGCGACGGCGGCCCATTTAGCGAGGATGTTGAACAGCAGCGGAATCCCGGGGAACAGGGTCGCGAAAGCGACGAAGAGCGGGAAGGCGAGCGCGGCGCCCGCGAAAGCTCCTCCCAACCAAGGCCCCACGGCGGTGAAGAGCAGGGGCCGGATCAGGTAGATGCCCGCGCAGAGCTGCAAAAAGGGCCCTCGACCCATCGCCTTCTCCACCTCCCGCCCGAACCAGACCAGCATCACCACCTCGAGGGCGAAGGAGAGGCTCGGTGGATTGACCAGACCGTAAGAGATGATGCGCCAGAGCTCACCGGAACGCACCGCGGCGCCCGAGAACCCGAGGACCTGCAGCACCCCGCCCGCTCCGGCAAAGAGCGCGAGGGTCGTCACGAGCATCGTCACGACCAGAGCCGCCGCGATCACGTGAGCGCAGTAGATCGCATGGCCGCGCCACCATGTGACGGGCCGCGCCCCACCCCACTCTTCTGGCTCCCACGTGCTCATTGCAGTGTGGAGCGTGGCCGCGCGCTTTCAGCCGGGCAAGCAGCGGCTGCGCGCGGCTTCCGACCCGCGCCCTTCCGCCGCACCCTCCCCACCGCCCGCCCGGCCAGCGCCGCGCGCACCGCCTCGAGCAACCGGTCCGGCCCCTCACTCTTCATCACGTAGCCGTTCGCCCCGGCCCGCAGCACCCGGTCGGCGTAGATGCTTCCGTAGTGCATCGAGAAGACCAGCACCGGGAGTTCAGGCCGCTCGGCGTGCAGCCTCCGGACGAGTTCCAATCCGCTGCGGTCCCCCATCTCGAGGTCGGTCAAAACCAGATCGGGCCTGGTCCGCTTCACCGCCGCGAGCGCCATCCGGACGGATCCCGCGCGCCCGCACACCCGCACACCCGGTTCGCGGTTCAGCAACGAAGCCACCGCAGCACGTGTGAACGCGTGGTCATCAACCACCAGCACACGGCGGTCACGCGGCGCGGATCGACAGGGGGAGGCACGCGGGCCGCGCGCGGAAAACATGGCCCGAAACCGTGGGGTGCGGGCTCCGCTTCGCAAGCCACGCCAACGAGATCCGGAGCGCCGCGGCGGATTTCGGCGTAACGATGTCCGCCGGCCGCCGCGAAGGCGGATCACCCTTTCGGTTTATTCCCGAGTTCGTGCCGCAGGCATCCGCCGAGCGTCGGCTGCCGGAAAACATACCCGGAACGGAGGAGCGCGGCGGGTTCGGCGCGGGTGCTCGCGAGCAGCGTCTCGTCGGCCATGCGTCCGAACAGCATCCTCAGAGCGGGTGCCGGCACCGGGAGGAAGGCTGGCCGACCGAGTGCCCTCGCCAACTCGCGCGTAAAGGCGGCGTTCGTCACCGCTTCCGGCGCGCATACGTTGATCGGCCCGCGGCATCCGGCGGACATGATCGCATGGTGAACCGCGCCGACCGCATCTTCCAGACCGATCCAGCTCATCCATTGCCGCCCGCTGCCGACTCGGCCACCTAGCCCCAGCCGAAAAATCGGCAGCATCTTCGCGAGCGCTCCGCCCGCCGGAGTCAGGACTACGCCGAAACGCAGCAGCGCGGTCCGCACACCCGCCCGCGCCGCGACCTCCGCGTGCGTTTCCCAAGCGAGGCACACCTCGGGCAGGAAGCCGCGACCGATCGCGGCCGTCTCAGCGAGAACCTCGTCGCCCCGTTCGCCGTAAAAGCCCACCGCCGACGCGCTGACAAACGCCTCGGGCGGGCTCGGCGCCGCCTTGATCGCCGCGACCAGCGTGCGCGTTGCGTCGACGCGGCTGCGCAGGATCGCCTCGCGCCGCGCCGTCGACCAACGCCCGGCACCGACGTTTTCACCCGAAAGGTTCACCACGGCGTCCACGCCGGAAATCGCCTCCGGGGGCAGATCACCACGCGCGGGATCCCAGCGGATCTCGTCCGGACCGACCGGTTCGCGCCGGACGAGCCGCAGGACCCGGTGCCCCTGGGTCTGCAGTAACCCGACGAGCGCCGAACCGAGCAGCCCTGAGGCGCCCGCCACGAGCACCAGCCGCGGCCGGGCATCGTAGCGGGCGGCAAGTTCGACATCAGCCTTGGTCACCGCGTGGCGCCACGCGAAGAGCCGCTCCAATTCCCGTCGTGCGAATCCGCGCCCGAGGAATCTTCCCGCTGCACCGCCGGGCAGGCGGTAGGTGATATCGTCCGTGAGGAAGGAAGCGTCCGCCCCATCGGGCTCCACGCGGTGCACGTGCTCCCATGCCGCGAACGGTCCCGAAAGCTGCACGTCGCGAAACTCCCGCCCCGCGACGTAGCCGCGGTGCTCGACGGTCCATTCCATCGTGAACGGCCCGCGTCGGTTGCGGACGACGACACGCGCGCCGTCGCGCACGCCTCCCGTCGCCGAGACCACGTCGACGTTTTCCCAGGGAGGACACAGCCGCGCGAGCGCGCCCGGACGTTCGTGCCAGGCGAACACCTCCGCCGCCGGGCGGGCGATGCGCGTCGTGAGCGAGAATTTCTCCGGTGTGCTCATCGGCGGCCCTTCTTCCCCGCGCCCGCCGTCACCAGCGGCAACTCGCCGCCGGGCGCAGGCGGCTCGCCTCCACCCTCGCGGATTAAGTCGGCCCGGGCGCGGACGTCGGCTCGCTGCTGAGCATCGAGCCGATCCACGTTCTTCACCTGGAGCGACATCCGCTGGTTGGCCCGCAGGACCTTCTCATGCCGGAGCAGGAAATCCCAGTAGAGGGTCGTGAAGGGACAGGCGTCGTCGCCCGTCGCCTTGGCCGGATCAAAGCGGCAGGACGCGCAGGCGTTGCTCATCCGCTGGAGGTATTTCCCGGTCGCCGCGTAGGGCTTCGACGCCATCACACCGCCGTCGGCGTACTGCGACATGCCGAGGGTGTTGGGCAGTTCGACCCACTCGACCGCGTCGACGTACACCCCGAGATACCAAGCGTGCACCTCGCGCGGATCCACCCCCAGCAGGAGGGAGTAAAGCCCCGTGACCATCAGGCGCTGGATGTGATGCGCGTAGCCCAAACGCAGGGTCTGGCCGATCGCGTCGCGCAGGCACTCCATCCGCGTTTCTCCGGTCCAATAAAACGCCGGCAGCCGCTCGCGCGCGCCCAGCGCGTTTCGCTCGAGGTAATCCGGCATGTGATGCCAATATATTCCGCGCACGTATTCCCGCCAGCCGAGGATCTGTCGGATGAAACCTTCACCCGCGGCGAGGGGCACGCGCCCGGAGCGCACCGCCTCCTCCGCCGCCGCGATCACATCGCGCGGATCAATCAACTTCAGGTTCATCGCCGCCGAGATCCGCGAGTGGTAGAGCCAGGGCTCGCCCACCCACATCGCGTCCTGGTAGCGACCGAAGTCAGCGAGTCGGTGGTCGATGAAATCCCGCAACGCCGCCTTCGCCTGCTCCGGCGTGACCGGCCAGTCGAACGCCGCGAGTTCCCCGGGGTGCCGCGCGAACCTCCGCTCCACCAGCTCGATCACTGCGCGGGTTGTGGCGTTCGGAGCGAAGCGGCGCGGCGCCGGAACCGGATGCGGCGGGCCGCCCCGGCCGAAGCTCTCCCGGTTGTCGTGGTCAAAGTTCCACTGCCCGCCCAGAGGCTCCCCCGCCTCGTCGAGCAGCACACGGTGCCGCCGGCGCATCTCCCGGTAAAAGAACTCCATCCGAAGCTGCTTTCTCCCCCGGGCATGCTCCGCAAATTCCTCCGGGGAGCAAAGGAAGTGACGGTCCGGACGCGTCTCCAGCGGCACTCCCGCCTTTTCCGCCGCCGCGGCTAGGTCACGCGCGACGCGCCATTCCCCTGCTCCGGTCATGACCATACGTGCCGGCTTCAACGCGTTGACCGCGCGCGTGAGCTCTCCCGCGAGGGTCTGCGTGTTGCCCGCCGCCTCGAGTTCGACGTATTCCACCCGCCGCCCGAGCGCCCGTTGCGCGTCACGGAAATGCCGCATCGCCGCGAGGAACATGGCGGTGCGCGTTTTGGAGGAAACGACGTGCTCCGATTCGCCGGCGACTTCCGCCATCCAGATCGCGTCCCGCTCCGGCTCGAAGCCGTCGAGTGCGGAGGACTTCGCGTCCAGCTGGTCGCCGAGGACAACCACCAGGTGGCGCACGCCGGGCGCCGCGGCTCGGGCACGTGCGCTCATTCGCGCACGGAGATATCGCCGCCGCGAATGCTCCGGAACGCCGCCAGCGCCTCATTGCGTGCCGTGGCGTGGTCCACAATGGGAGAGGGATAATTGCCGCCCGCCCCCAGACGCACTCCGGCCGCCGCCAGCACCGAAGCCGGCGCCTCCCAGGGCGCATGGATATGCTCCGCGGGGAGCTGGGCCAGTTCTGGAACCCAGCGGCTGACGTACGCGCCGTCGGTGTCGAACTTCATGCCCTGCAACACCGGCGCAAACACGCGGAAGTACGGGGCGGCGTCGGCGCCGCACCCGGCCGTCCACTGCCAGCCAAGCGTGTTGCTGGCGAGGTCGGCGTCGACGAGCGTGTCCCAGAACCAGCGCGCGCCGTGGATCCAAGACAGCCGCAGGTGCTTCACGAGGAAAGACGCCGCGATCATCCGCACGCGGTTGTGCATCCAGCCCGTGTGCCAGAGCTGGCGCATCCCGGCATCCACGATCGGATACCCGGTGCGGCCCCGCTGCCACGCGCGTAGCTTGGCTCCGCCGGGGTCGTCCGCCCAGGGAAAGCTCTCGAAGTCCGACCGCAGCGGTTTTTCCGGAGTATGCGGGAAGTGGAACAGGAGGTGGTGCGCAAATTCGCGCCAACCCACTTCACTCAGAAACACCCGCGCGCCATTACTCGGCGGGAAGACGCCGCTTTCACGCGCCACCGACTGCACCGCCGCCCAGATCTGCCGCGGTGAGAGTTCACCGAAGTGCAGCCAGGGTGAAAGCATCGAGGTGCCGTCAACCCCGGGCAGGTTACGCCGGTCGGAATACGCCTCCATCGCGTCGGCCGCGAAGCGCTTCAACCGCTTCGCCGCACCCGTTTCACCCGGGGTCCAAGCCTCGCGCATGCCGGAGTCCCAGGGGATACTTGGCAGCAGCCCCAAATCAGGCAACGCGAGCCCGTCCGGCCAGCGCGCCGGGGCGGGAATCGTCGCCGACGGCGCGAGGCGCAGCGGCGCCTCCACCGGTAGCTCGAGGCAATGCCGCCAGAAAGGCGTGAACACCTGGAAGGGCTTGCCCTGCTTGTTCGCGATCGTGTGCGGCTCGTGCAGAAGCGCGGCGTTGAAGCTCTTCACCTCGATGCCGGAGGCGGTCCAACGCGCCTTCAGGCCGGCATCCCGCGCGATCACCGCGGGTTCGTAACGGCGGTTCCAGAAAATGGCGCCGGCCCCGGAAGCATCGCGGAGACGGTCGAGCTCCGCGCCGCTTTCACCCCGGAGCAGGATGAGCCGCGAGCCGCGCGCACGCAGGTCGGCATCCAACGCCGCGAGCGACTGGTGCAGCCACCAACGGGAAGCGCCTCCCGCCGGCCACGCGCCGTCGCCGGCGTCGTCCAGTACGTAGACCGGGATGACTGGCTCGCCACGGGCAAGCGCCGCCATGAGCGCGGGATTGTCCTGCAAGCGCAGGTCCTGACGGAACCAAAGGAGCGTGGACGGCATGAAAGGCGGCATGAAAACCGCGTAAGTCATACGCGCCGCGCGGGCTTAAGGACGCAAGCCACGGCGGCTAAATGAGAGGGTGGCGACGCTCGGAGCGCGGTGGCGATTCGGGCAGGGGCGCCGACTGGGTGCGGCACAAATCGCGTGCGATATCCGTGCATACGCCTCGGACCAACCGAGGCGGATGCCACTCCTTCGGCCTACTATAGCACCGGACGCCTCCAGGCCGAGTTGGCCAATGCGCGCGCCAGCACTTGCCCGGGGTCGGTGGGTCAGCCGATGGGGTTGCGCCATTTCAAACCGCGGAAACGCGAGAAGTCGGCATCCGTGGAATGAAGAACGCAATTATACTCGATCGCCAATGCAGCCAAATGCGCATCGGAGACCAGATTTCCCACCGCCTTACCGCTCCTCAGCATCTGCTGGAAAATGAACCAGTGCTGCTCGCCGGGGTGGACTAAACGCACGCAAGGCTGCTCCAGCCAACTCTGCACCCGGTCGATCGCCTCCGTGAGGTTCAGCGGACGCTGGTGCAGCCGGGCGTTGGTTCCGATGCGAACGAAGGCGCTGAGCACAGGCCAGCACAACGCCACCGGATCAACGCCGCTCAATTGCGCATCCCACCACGAACGTGCCGCGTGATGGTGCTCGGAGAGACTGTCCTCGGCGTAGAGGAGCAGGTTCGCGTCGACCATGATCATGCGTGATCCTCGCCTTCCCCGGCCGCGATCAACTCGGCGATGTTGTCGTAACTGAAGCCGCGCCGGAGTCCGAGAGGACGAGACTTGGTCACGTAGGGTTTGGCCGGCGGCGGCGCTAGGATCTCGTCCAGCCCCACCCTCAGGGCGGCATTGATCACCTGCTTGAGCGGCTTCCGCATCCGGATCGCCCCTTGCTGGACCTTCGCCGCGACGTCGGGATCAAGCGTCAAGGTGGTTCTCATGAAGGCATCATGATGCCTTGCTGGGACGCAGTCAAGGCTTCCGCCCCGGCGGCCCAGGGTACCGGCGCTGAATGAGATCGTTCAGGAACGACCGGAGTGCGTTTTCCGTGGTACGCCCCAGGCCACCCGAGGCGGATGGCACTCCTTCGGCCTACTTTAGCACCGACCGCCCCTGCTGCGCCGATCCGGCCCAGGCCCGCGCCAGCGCGAGCCCGTAAGCTTCGTGCTAACAACCCCGCTCAGGGCTTCAGGTACTTCGCGATCGGCGGGTTAACCAACTCCGCCATCTCGGGCGTGTTGAAGTTCTCCTTGGTGACGAAGCCGACGCCGGTGTCGACGCGAGGCTCCAACTTCCCGCCCCGCAGCGTCGTCACGATCGCCTTCACCCCGAGATAGCCCATTTTCATCGGATTCTGGACGACCAGCCCTTGGACGTCGCCGGCCTTCAGGCCCGCATTGAGGGTCTCGCCCGAATCGAAGGCGACGAGCTTTACGCGGCCGCCGGCGAGCCCGGCGTCGCGGAGCGCCTGCATCATGCCGACGCCCGCGGTCTCGTTGCAGCAGAAGATGCCGTTCACCTGGCGACCGAAGCGGTTGAGGAGGTTCTCGGAAGCGCGCTTGGCGGTGTCACGGGTGGCGCCGGCGTGCTGGTCGGTGGAGATCAACTTGATGCCGGGAAAGTCGCGGCGCATGACCTCAAGGAATCCTTCCTCGCGTTCCTCGGTGCTGGCGGAGCCTACCGCGTAGCGCAGCAGGATGGCATTGCCCTTACCGCCGAGCATGCGGCCGAGCTCGCGCGCGGCGATGCGGCCGCCTTCGCGGTTGTCGGTCGCGATGAAGCTCGCCGGAGCCTTCGACTCGATGCCCGAATCGATCACGACCACCGGGATCTTGCCACGCGCGGCGGACTCAAGCGGCGCGACGAGCGCGCGGCGGTCCAGCGGCGCGATGACGATGCCGCTGACGCGCTGCGCGGTGAAGTTCTCGACGACCTGCACCTGCTGCTCGCGGTCATCCTCCCGCAACGGCCCCTTCCAGATCACCTGCACGTTGACGCCCTCGGCCTTGAGCTCCTGCTGGGCCTTCATCGCGCCGGCATGGACGGCCTTCCAGAACTCATGGGTGGTGCCCTTGGGGATGACGGCGATGCGGTACGACTCGGCGGCGCCGGCCAGAGCGGCGGAGACGGAAAGCAGCAGGGTAAGGCGAAGGGACGTATTCTTCATGGGGTGGGAAAAGCGCTGAGGACCACCTTGGCGGGAAAGAGGAACCCGCACCCGGGGCAGCGTGCGGAAAGTTCGTTTCCCGCAAGGGTCCGTCAACCGCGAATTACCCACACGAACTCCGACTTGCGCCCTCATCAGGTCCAGCGCTACTTCCGACCTGCCCGCGCCGGGCAAAATCGAGATGACGATGAAATCAAACCTGCCCGAGACCAGCCAGCAGCCGCTCGCCAGCATGGACGAGTGGGAGGATTTCCTGAAAGTGCGCTATCCCGAGCCGGCGCCCGCGCCCGCCGCGGAGGGGCGTCGTTCGCCACCGGTCGGCGTGGCGGCCGACAAGAAGAAGGAGGAGTTCAGGCAGTACGAGGCCGAGGCCCGTCCGAGCGTGCGCGAGTTCTACCGCCTCAACCACACCCACCAGACCTACGACTTCGTGCAGGCGAAGCGGAAGGAATACCTCGGCCTGAACCGGATGCGGATGAGCGTCTGGGAGGCGATGGAGTACCTGAACCAGCTGATCGACGACTCAGACCCCGACACCGACCTCTCCCAGCTCCAGCACCTGCTGCAGACCGCCGAGGCGATGCGCCGCGACGGCCAGCCGCGGTGGATGATCCTCACCGGGCTGGTGCACGACCTCGGCAAGATCCTCTGCCTCTGGGGAGAGCCGCAGTGGGCGGTGGTCGGAGACACGTTCGCGACCGGCTGCGCATTCTCGCCGAGGAACGTGTTCCCCGAATTCTTCGCCGCCAACCCCGACGCGAATAACCCGCAGTTCCAAACCCCGAACGGCATCTACGAACCCGGCTGCGGTCTCGACAAGGTCGCGCTGTCATGGGGGCACGACGAGTACATCTATCAGGTGTGCAAGGACTACCTGCCCGAAGAGGGGCTCTACATGCTGCGGTACCACAGCTTCTACCCGTGGCACCGCGAGGGAGCCTACGACCAGTTCGCCACCGAGAAGGACCGCTCGATGAAGCAGTGGGTCCTCAAGTTCAACACCTACGACCTTTACACGAAGAGCCACGAGGCGCCCGACGTCGCCAAGCTCCGCCCCTACTACGAAGACCTGATCCGCGAATTCTTCCCGGCGCAGGTCCGGTGGTGAGCCGGCCGCCCGACGTCAGAGGGACTCGAGATAGAGCCGGTCGTAGGCCTCGGCCGCGGCCTTCCAACTGAAATCCCGCGCCATCCCCCGCTGCTGCACCTGGGCATGGCGCGGGGCGTCGGCGAACAGCGCCAGCGCCCTCTGCAATGCATCCAGCAGGCCCGACGTGGTGGGTTCACACATCAGCCCCGTGCCGCGGATCGGGTCCTCATCCGCATCAATCACGGTGTCGACGAGTCCGCCTACGCGGCTCACCACGGGCACCGTACCGTAGACCTGCGAGTACATCTGGTTAAGGCCGCAAGGCTCGAAGACCGAGGGCATCAGGAAGAAGTCGCAACCGGCCTCTATCAGGTGGCTCATCGCCTCATCGAGCCGCGGGGAAAAGTGAACCTTGGCCGGCGCTTCGCGCACGAAAGCGCGCACTTCATCCTCCAGCCGACGTTCGCCCGACCCGAGGATCACCAGCCGCACCTCGTTGGACTGGAAGAAGTCGCGGTTGGCGAGGATCAGATCGATGCCCTTCTGCGCCGCCAGCCTCGCCACGACCCCGAAGACCGGTCCCTTGAAACCCGCGCCGAAACCACAGCGTTTCAGAAGCTCCGCGCGGCACACCTTCTTGCCCGCCATGTTCTGCGGCGAATAACGGGCGGGCAGCAGTTCGTCCGTCGCCGGGTTCCAGATCGCCGTGTCCACGCCGTTGATGAGGCCCAGGAGGTCGTCCGCGCGGTTCTGCACCACGCCGTCCAGCCCGCAGCCGAACTCCGGGGTCTGGATCTCCTGCGCGTAACGCGGGCTCACTGTGGTGACGCGGTCCGCGAAGAGGATGCCGCCCTTCATCAGGTTGATCTGCGAATAGTACTCGATCCCGTCGATTTGGTTTACCTCATCGGGAAGGTTGGTGCGGGCGAAGGTGCGCGAGGGGAAGACTCCCTGGTAGGCGATGTTGTGGATGGTGAAGACGGTCTTCAGCGCGAGCGTCACGCCATGACGGCGTTCCGCCTGCCGCAGCAGCACGGGGACGAGCGACGCCTGCCAGTCGTGGCAGTGCACGATGTCGGCCCCGGCTTCAGCGAGCCGGAGCGACTCCACCACCGCCTTGGAGAAGAAGATGAAGCGCTCCGCGTTGTCCTCGTAGTCGCGCTCACCGTTGCCGTAGGCCCCGCGCCGGTCGAAGAACTCCTCACGGCACACGAGATGGACCGTGACGCCCGGCCGCGGCGAAAACGCCCTCACTTCGGCGGAGAGGAAATCCGCGCCCTGCTCCACCTTCAGGCGGTGGGTGCGCTGCGCCGCCGCGACGTCCTTGTGCTCCAGCACCGCCCGGTAGCCGGGTAGGTAAACTGCCACTTCATGCCCGCGGTCGGCCAACGCGCCGGCCAGCGCCGCGACCGCGTCCGCTAGGCCGCCGGTCTTCACGTACGGGAACAACTCGCTCGCGACGTGCACGATTTTCATCGCTCGTACCGTACCGCCGGCGTTTCCTCTCGCCAACACCAAACGCGGACGCCGCCCCAGCGGGCCCGCCAGTCATACGATGTCACTTCGCGAACGTCTCCTCGCCCTCGTCCGGGCGCAGGACTACTCCCCGGCAGACGAGTTCGGGCTCTGCCGCCTTCTGAACCTGAAGCAGCGGCTCCGTCCCGGGGTGCGCCGGGAGCTGGCTGCCCTCGTCAAGTCCGGCGAGGTACGTCGCGACGGTCGCGGCCGGATCCTGCCGGCCGTCCGCACCGGCCGGCGGCAACCGACTTCCCCGGCAACCAGCCGGAACGTCTTCGTTCCGACCCGGCGCGGCCCCACCATGCCGCCGCCCGGCTCCCCCGGGCCGTTTGCGGCGCCGGCCAATGCCGCCGCCGCACCCACCCGCCCGCCGCGCCCGGCGGCGCCACCCGCCACCGCCAAATTGAAGCACGGCGAAAGCGTCGGCCGCATCCAGTTCCGCCTCGGTGGCTCGGCCTACGTCGTCCGCGAGGGAGCCCCGGGCGAAACCGGACTCCAGATTCCGCCGGAGGACACCGGCGTCGCGCTGCCCGGCGACCGCGTCATCGTCCGCGAGATCCCGGGCCGCCGCGGCCGCCGTCCAGGCGAGAAAGTCGGCCGCGTCATCCGCGTGCTGGAACGGGAAAGGGACACGGTGATCGGCGAACTACGCGGCGGGCGCCGCCATCAGGTCGTGGTGCCCGACGACGCGCGGATCGGCCGCGAGGTCCAAGTCACCGGCATCGAGATTTCCGGGCCGGGTCCGGCGCCTCGGGAGGGCGACAAGGTCGTCGTGCGGCTCGCCGAATGGACGCGGCGGGAGCTGCCGCCGGCGGGCGTAGTGATTGAGCGCCTCGGGCGGACGCACGAACCCGCCGCCGAGCTGCGCGCCATCCTGCTGCGCTACAAACTGGATCGCGCGTTCCCCGCCGAGGTCGAGGCCGAGGCGGCCGCCCTGCCCGACCGCGTGCCCGCGACGCAGACGTCAGGCCGGGAGGACTTCCGGCGGAAACCGGTGTTCACGATCGATCCCGATGACGCGAAGGACTTCGACGACGCGCTCTCCTACGAGGAATTGCCCCACGGGGCCGTGCGCATCGGAGTGCACATCGCCGACGTATCCGCCTACGTCCGCCCCGGCACCGCGCTGGATGCGGAGGCGCAGCGCCGAGGCAACTCGACCTACCTGGTCGGCGTGGTCGTGCCCATGCTGCCGGAGAAGCTCTCCAACGGCCTGTGTTCGCTGGTCGAAGGCGAGGACCGGCTCTGCAAGGCCGTGCTGCTCACCTTTGACGCGAAGGGGGCGCTCACCGCGACCGACTTCGCCGACACGGTGATCCGCAGCCGCAAGCGCCTCACCTACCGGCAGGCGCACGCGCTGCTGTTCACCGACGACCTCGAGCGCGTACGCGCGCTGCCCTCCCCGCCTCGCCACCGCACCGGATCATCCGGCCGCGCCCTGCGGGAGTTGTCGACGGCCGAGCTGCGCGACCTCCAACGCTGGGTCCGCGCGCTGTGGGCCATCGGGCGGCGGCTCCGCGCGGACCGGATGGCGCACGGCAGCCTCGACCTCGACATGCCCGAGACCAAGATCCTGGTCGACGCGGAGGGTCGCGCGGAGGCGCTCGAGCGGATCGAGCACGACGAGAGCCACCAACTGGTCGAGGAGTTCATGCTGGCGGCCAACGAGGCCGTCGCGCGGCTCACCCGCACGCGGAAGCTCCCCTCCCTTTACCGGGTGCACGACGACCCGGAACCCGCGCGGCTGCTCGAACTGAGGGAGTCAATCGCGGCCGCGGGCATAAAGAGCGGCGACCTCGCGCAGCGGCGGGAACTCACCCGCCTGCTCACCGCGCTCGCGGATCACCCGCAGGGCCACACCCTCCGCATCCAGCTCCTGCGCAGCCTCCGGAAGGCGGAGTATCGCCCCACGCCGGACGGCCACTTCGGGCTGCACAAGCGCGACTACACCCATTTCACCTCCCCGATCCGCCGATACGCGGACCTCGCGGTCCACCGCGCGGTGGGGGCGCATCTCGCGCGGACCGGAGGCCCCGCCGGCGCGCACGATCTACCGCAGGTGGCCCGGCTGGGCGATCACCTCACCAAGACGGAGGTGAACAGCGCCGAAGCAGAGCGCGAGAGCGTCAAGGTGAAGCTCGTCGAGTACTTCGACCGCGAGCTAAGCCGCCGGCCGCCGACCCGCTTCCCGGCGATCATCACCGACGTGCGGCCGCATGGCTTCTTCATCGAGCTCACCGATTCCCTCACCTTCGGCTTCGTGCCGGCGGACCTCCTGCCCGCCGACCGCTATGACTTCGACGAGTCGGGCCCGACGCTCACCGGCCGCCGCCACCGCCGGCGCCATGCGCTCAACGACCACCTCGAGGTCGTCGTGGCCCGGGTCGACCGCCACAAGCGGCTGATCGACTTCCGGCCCGCGCCCGACGGCGCGGTTTGACCACGGCGCCCGGGGGCTTTTTGTCCCCTGACCATGGATCACTACGCCTTCCCCCGGGATTTCCGGAAACTGTATGACGCCGCCGTCGCCCGCTACGCCGCTGGCCACCGCGGGGTGGCGAACCTGCTGACGCCGGATGAGCTGCACTTCGCAGAGGCCAACGGCATTTCCGCGCAGAATTTTTACGACTACGCCGAGGACCATGCCGGCTACGCCGCGGAGCCGGGACCCGAACAGGCGCTCGCGATCGAGCTTGTGCGGCGCGACTACTTCCTGAACGCGCAGGGCGGACGTGCCTCCCACCAGGTGATCGACGAGAACTCACTGCCCGCCAAGACCGACACGGTGCGAGGGATCGCCTGGCTGGCGCGCCTGCTGCCGAAAGCCCGGGCCAAATTGCGCGGCGAGCTGCCGCCCTCCCTCATGTACTGTTGCGGGGGCGACCGCCGGTTCTTCCGCGAGCACAACATCCTGCCCGCGGAATTCCTCGCTCTGACGTGGCGCCACGAGGCGGATTCGGACGCGATCGTCGATTGGGTGATACGTCGCCGGTCGGCGGCGCGCTGAAGCAGCGCCCTCCGGAAACCGACGGAAATTACGTTGCCTCACCCGCCCCGCGAAAGCACGGCTAACACCATGAGCGCCCATCCTGATGCGAACCCGGCCGGGGCCGGCGGCTCCGCGGCTGCGGTGCACCGCATCCTGTACGTCTGCGCGGCCCGGAAGCCATTCAGCCGCGAGGAACTCGCCGCGCTGCTGGCCAAATCGCGCATCAACAACGAGCGCGACGGGATCACCGGCCTGCTGCTCTACAAGAACGGCCTCTTCACCCAACTGCTCGAGGGACCCGCGGACGCCGTCCGCCGCTGCTTCGGACGAATCAGCCGCGACCCCCGTCACGACGGCTGCACCGTGCTGGACGAGGATGACGCCGGGGAGCGCACCTTTCCGGACTGGAAGATGGGGTACCGCAATCTCTCCGACCCGGCGGTGACGGGAATGCCGGGGTTTTCGGACTTCATGAACTCCGGCGCGTCCAGCGGGAATCCCGCGCCCGGCACGTCACGGCATTACTGGCAGCTGCTCGATTTCTTCCGACGCGAGATGTGATCCCGGCGGTGCGCATGAGTGTGCGGGGGGCGGGATTATCCGCTGGACGAACCCACCCGCGGAAGCAGAGAAACGATCCCGGTCCACCCCTCGGGGAATCCCTCCCCGCCAAGACCGGTCGCATGTCGAATCCAGGAATCACGGCCGCCCCGCCGGCCAGCCCCGAACCGCCCTCCCCGGGCCTGCATTGCCTCATGTACGTGAGCTCCGCGCGGCAGAAATTCGGCCCGCCGGAGCTGGCGCAACTGCTCACCCGCGCGCGAGAGAAGAACTCCCAGCTCGGGATCACCGGCATGCTGCTGTACAAGGCAGGACTTTTCCTGCAGGTGCTGGAGGGGGAAACCACGCGGGTCCGCGATCTTTACGCGACAATCATGACTGATCCGCGGCACCGGGCCTGCTCCGTCGTCCAGGAGGGCGCCATCACACGCCGCCAATTCAGCGACTGGTCGATGGGCTTCCGCAATCTCGACGACGCCGAGGTCAAGCGCCTCCCCGGGTACACTCCCTTCATGGAGAACCCGCGCCTGTTCGCCGAAATTAAGGAAGACCCGAACGGATGCTGGTCCGTGCTGCGGGTCTTCCGCGACGAACTCTGAACCGCCTTCCGCGGGCCGCGCCCTACCCCAGGACGGTCGCGACGGTCGAGGACAGCTCGCGGAAGGAAAACGGTTTCGCCAACCGGTGCACGAGGTGCGGCGAGGCGGTGCGGATGTCGGGAAACTGTCCGTGATCACCGCTCATGATGACGATCGGAAGGTCGGCCCGCGCCGCGTGGATGCGTTCCGCGAGGACGTTGCCGGTCATGCCGGGCATGGAAAGGTCGATGAGGGCGAGGGTGAAGCCGGCCGGGTGGGCGGCGAGCGCCGCCTCGGCCTCGTGTCCGTCGGCGAACGCCTGCACGGCAAAACCCATCCGTTGCAGCGACCCGGTCGCGATCATCCGCACGGTCTCGTCGTCGTCGACCACCAGCACCCCGCGCCCGCCGCCGATCGCGGCCGGTGCGGACCGGGCAGGCTCGGGCAGCGCTGACTCCGCTTCCGTCGGAACGACGTGGAGCGGCAGGTGGATCTCCATCGTCGTTCCTCGGCCGGGTTCACTGCGGACGCGGCAGAAGCCACCGTGGGTCTCGACGATGCCCTGCACCACCGAAAGGCCCAGTCCGGTTCCGCCCGTCTGCCCCTTCGTCGTGAAGAACGGGTCGAAGATGCGCGCAACGGTCTCCGCCGACATGCCGCAGCCGTCATCACGCACCGCGAGGCAGGCGTGGGGCTCGGCGGCGCCCATCTCGCCCGGCCGGGGTCCCAGCGACCGCTGGAGGCCGATCACGATGCGGCCCGGCCGGCCCTCCATGGCCTGGGCGGCGTTCACACACAGGTTGGTGAGGACCTGCTGCAATTGCGTCTCATCGCCCCGCACCGTCATGCCGGCGGCCGCCGGCTCCACTTCCAGCTTCGCGGACGAAGGCAGGGCCGCCCGCAGCAGGGGCAGCGCATCCGCCACCAGCCGCTTCAGGTCGAGCGGCACCAAGGTTCCCGCGGGCATCCGCCGCGCGAAGAGCAGGAGGCGGCGCACGACGTCGCGGGCGCGGAAGATGCCGGCGGAGGACAGTTCCAGCGGCTTCCGGGCCTCGTGCCCCTCCGGCAGGGCGGAGATCGCCGTCTCCACGCAGCCGAGCACGCCGGCGAGGACGTTGTTGAAGTCGTGCGCGATGCCTCCGGCGAGCGTTCCCAGCGTCTCCAGCTTCTGCGACCGCTGCAGTTCCTCCTCGAGCCGCCGGCGCTCCGCTTCGGCGCGCCGTTGCTCGGTGACATCGCGGAACACCGCCACGAGCCCCGAAGCCGCGCCGCCGGCTCCCAGGATGGGCGCGACGCTCGCCGAAAGCACGTGCTCGCCTCCCCCGCGTTCCAAAAGCAGCGAATCCGGCGGCAACTCGACGCGACCCGCGGGGATCGGGCTCGCGAAGTTCCGCGCGGCCCGGTCGCCGCCATCCACCACCCGCCAGACCTCGCGAAGCTGACGGCCGGCCGCTTCCTCGATTCTCCAGCCGCACAGCCGCTCCGCGATGGGGTTCATGCGCCGCACGCGCCCGGCGACGTCGGTGGCTATCACCCCTTCGCCGATCGAGTTGAGGGTGATGGAAAGATTCTCCTCGCTGAGGCGCAACGAATCGCGCGTGCGCCGGTTGTCGAGATGGGCCCGCACCTGCTGCGCGAACACCGTGAACGCCTGCGCATGCTCGGGCTGGAGGACCTCGTAGAACTCGGCGCCGGCGACGCTGTTGGCGGCGATGAGCACGAGCAGCGGGCCGTCTCCCCCCCCCGGGGGCGCGAACAGCAGCGCCTCGCGGAGGCGGCTACCCAGCCCCAGATAGGCGAGGCGTTCACGCGTGAGGAGCTGGGCTCCACCCTTGGTGCCTTCGCCCCCACCCGGGTTGAATTGCTCGACCAGCCGCTCCGCCTCGCTCGGTCCCAGTCCGTGCAGCCCCCAGGTCGACGGCAGGCTGGTGCGGAGATCAGGGATGAAAACACCCATCTCCACCTCGAAGGAATCGACGAGGGATTCCGCCGTGAGCCGGTTGAACGCCACTTCGTCCATCCGCTGCAACGCGCGCGCGTTGAACTCCTGCATCCGCGTGTGGATGCCGACCTGCCGGTCCAAGCGCTGTCGCGCCGCGACCAGCTGCATCTCCACCGCGGAGAAACGCGTCACGCGGAGCTGCAGCTCCTCGTAGCGCCGCAGCAGGTCGTCGGCAGGCAGCCCGTCCGGGGCCGGTTCAAAATCCATGGGCATCCTCAGCGATGCGATGGGCGCGGGAGGCGGATCCCGGCGCCCGGCGTAGACCTCAGCGCCGGTAGATCGCGTAGAGCGCGGTCGTGTAATTGTGGTAAGTGTTCACTCCCCCGAGGCGGGCAAACTCGCCGAAGCCGTACATCCCGAGCCAAGGCGGGCACTCCCCGTTGCTGTGGAACGGGTGCTGCATCCGGCTGACCAACTCCTCCTTCAGGATCCGGTCGAAGAGGAAGCGGCCGCGGGCGAGGCAGTCCGCATGGAAGACCGCCACCGGCTTCCGTCCGCCGGCGCGGGCCGACATCGTCGCCACCATGCGGTCCATCTCGCTGAAGATCTTGTCCTCGTCGCGCTTCGTCAGCCAGAGGCGCGTGCCCTCCGCGCAGGTCGTCGCGTAATGCATCGTGTCGCCCTCGCGGCTCGTGACGACGCGCAGCAGGTGATCGTTGCCGTACTCCGCCGCGAGCGCCGGGGACAGCTTCTCGCCGAGCGCGCCGATCGGGATGGAGTCACCACAGGTCGCCGTCGGGGCCAGGCCCAGCCGGCGGGTGTACTCAGTCCAAGCGGGCCGTCCGTTGAACTCATGGATCCGGTTGCCCTCGGCGCGGGTCACGACGAGCGGCTCACCCACCGCGACGAAGCCGTGGGTCGCCTGCGTGTCGACCTCGAGCGTCGGGTCGGTGAAGCCGATGGCGAAGGCCGCGTGCTGATAGACGTCGCCGTCGACGCCCTGATAGCTCACGATGCCACGCATGTTGTCGGACGACGTGGCACCGAAGATCGTGACCTTGGGACCGAAGACCGACTCGAAGCCCGCGATGCAGCGGTCGTTCGCGATGTCGATGCCCGAGGCGAGGAAGTAGATGAACCGCACGTCGGGGTTCTGCGCCTTCATGCGCTTCGCCATCTCGACGCTCTTTTCGTAGGAATTGGCTCCGCAGATCCCGTCCTCATGGGCGAGGACGAAGTCCTTCCCCTGGATCGCCATGATCGCGATGTCCTTCATCGACTCGCTGACGCCGTCGCGTCCCACCACGCCGCAGCCGGAAGCGGCCACGACCCGGGCCTTGGGGGCGAGACGTCGGGTCTCCGCCAGCATCTCCTTGAAGTCATGGCCCAGCGCCGCGTGGATGACCACTAGGTCGCAATTGCCCGCGTTATCGGGACCTAGGGCGGCTTCGAGGCATTCGGCGACACCGCGCGCGGTGTTCACCATACGGGTTTTGGCGGAGTGGAACTTGAGCATGGTAGTCTGGGTTTTGATGCGGAACCTCGGGTGCAATACCCCATTTAGGCCGAGGATTTAACCCTCATGGGGACTCTTTTATCCTTATTATCCCCTAGGGTGTTGCGAGGTTTTTATCATTTTCGGGAAAAAAATTTCCTGCCCGGCCGACGGATGTTCATGAGGTGGAAGGCAGGCCGGTCGTCCGCCGGCCTTGGCGCCGGAAGCGAAGCCCTTCCTTTGCGCGTCACGGAACGGTCCGACCCGAATTTGCTTACGCTCCCGATCTTCTTCCCCAGCTTCGCCGAAACCCCGATGAACAAGCTCCGCGCCCTCCCCCTGTTCCTCCTCGCCACCGCCGCGATCGCCTCGGCCACCCCGCTCCGGATACTCTACGCCGGAACCCCCGAACGCCCCGCCCGCCTGACGTGTCACGTCCTGATGCGCGACCTGGGCCGCGACGCCATCTGGTTCGACTACGTCTCGGATCCCGCGGTCGCCACCGTCGATTACGCGGGCCGTTTCGATCTCGTGGTGATCGATGCACCGGCCGGCCGTTTTCCCGCCCTCGGTACCCTCCCCGCCTCGAGACGCGTCGCCGCCGCTACGCTCGGCGACCCCGCCGCGGAGAACTTCGCCTCCGGCGCCAGGGAAAAGCTCCTGACGGCGGTCGGCACCGTCCGCCGCGCCGCTTGGGAAAAGTTCCTCGCCGGACGTGAGCCCGAGACCCGCGAGTCACGGCCGACGATCGCGAACTACGAGAAGCGAGCCCAGCCGGTGACGTTCCAGCTGCCACTCTCCGTCAAGGGCAGCGTCGAACGCACGCAGGTCGCCCCTGATCTGAGGCTCGAGCTGTTCGCGGCCGAGCCGGACATCGCGAAGCCCATTTTCATGGCCTGGGATGAACGGGGCCGCCTCTGGATCGCCGAAAGCTGCGACTACCCGCACGACGTGCAACCCGACGGAAAGGGCCGCGACAGCATCAAGATCTGCGAGGACACCGACGGCGACGGCCGCGCCGACAAGTTCACGGTGTTCGCCGATCGCCTCAACATCCCGACCAGCTTCACCTTCGCCAACGGGGGCATCGTGGTCGCGCAGCCGCCGCGCTTCCTCTTCCTCAAGGACACCAACGGCGATGATCGCGCCGACGTGCGCGAGGAGATCATGACCGGCTGGGGCGTGAACGACACCCACGCGCAGGCCAACAACCTCCACTACGGCATCGACAACTGGCTGCACGGCTGCGTCGGGTACTCCGGATTCCGCGGAACCGTCGGCGGCAAGGAAATGCAGTTCGCGCAAGGCGTGTACCGGTTCCGCGCCGACGGCTCGGCCCTCGAGTTCCTGCACCAGTTCACCAACAACTCGTGGGGGCAAAGCATCAACGAGTTCGGGGACGAGTTCGGCGGAACCGCCAACAACGCCCCGATCTTCTTCGGCGGCCTGCCGGCGACGATCGTGCCCAAGGGCATGCGCGCGATGACCGCGAAGCGCATCAACAGCGAGGACCGCAACCACACCATCACGCCGAACTTCCGGCAGGTCGACGTCTTCGGCGGCTACACCGCGGCCGCCGGCAGCGCCTTCATTTACTCCGACAACCTGCCCGCCCGCCTGCAGGGCAAGGCGATGGTGTGCGAGCCGACGATGAAGAACATCGCGCTGTTCGACGTGCGCCGCGACGGCGCCGGCTACGTGGCCGACGACGGTTTCAACCTTGTCGCGAGCTCCGACGAATGGATGTCGCCCGTCTTCGCCGAGGTCGGACCCGACGGCGCCGTCTGGTTCTCCGATTGGCAGAACTACATCATCCAGCACAACCCGACGCCCTCCCTCGAACGCGGCGGCTACGCGGCGAAGACCGGCGTCGGCGGCGCGCATGAGAATCCGCTCCGCGACCATGTCCGCGGCCGCGTGTATCGCGTCGTCTGGGAGAAGGCCAAGGTCCCGGCCATCCGCTCCCTCCGCGACGCGACCGACACCCAACTGATCACCGCGCTCGCATCCGGCAACCCGTTCTGGCGGCTCACCGCGCAGCGGCTGCTGGTCGAGGGCCGGCGCACCGCCGCCGCGCCGGAACTGCGGCGGCTGGCGACCGGAGCCGCGCCCGTGCCCGCGTTGCACGCCCTCTGGACCCTGCACGGCCTCGGCCAGCTCGACGAGGGCACGCACCGCGCCGCACTGGTTCACGCTGACGCCGCCGTACGACGCAACGCGACCCGCGCCCTGGGTCGCGACGCCGGTTCCGTCGCGCGGTTCTTCTCGTCCGCGGTGATGAGCGATCCCGATCCGCTCACCCGGCTCGCGGCCTTCGCCAAGATCGGCGAGTTCCCGCCGTCTCCCCAGATCAAGACCGTCGCCGCCAGCCTCGTCCGCAATCCCGCCAACCAGAAGGACGAGTGGCTCCGCGAGGCCGCGCGCGTGATCGGACGCGTGCACGGCGCTTCAATGCACCGCGAGGGTCCGAACCTCCTGCCCAACTCGGGATTCGAATCGATCGGCGCCGACGGCCTGCCCGAGGGCTGGAAACGCCGCGACTACGGCAACCGCGCGGGCAACGCGACGGCGGCCTGGACCCCGGTCGGCGATGCGCGCCAATTCCACTCCGGCCGCCGCGGTCTCCGCATCGCCACCTCGGCCGACGCCGACACCAGCCTCCACGCCGACGTCGCGATCAAGCCCAACACCACCTACCGCCTCGCCGGCTGGATCCGCACGGCCGCGCTGCAGGGCAAGGCCAGCTTCAACGTCCACAACATCCGCGTGGAGACGGAGACCATCCGCCGGCGTGAGACCGACTGGACGGAAGTCGAGGTCGAGTTCAACAGCGGCGAACGCACGACCGCGAGCGTCAACGTGCTCCATGTCGCGCGCGGCGAGGCCTTCTTCGATGACGTTCGCCTCGTGGAGCTGATCCCCGTTGATGAAAGCGCCAACCTGGTTGCGGGAGACGCCACGCGCGGCGAAGCACTTTTTCACCGCCACCCCGCGGCCTGCGTGCTGTGCCATGCCCTGAAGGGACAGGGCAGCTCCGTGGGACCGGCGCTCGACGGACTCGCGACCCGCGCCACGGCGACCTACATACGCGAGAGCCTGTTGGAACCGAGCAAGGTCATCGCCAAGGGCTACGAGCAGTTCAAGGTATCGCCGATGCCCCCGATGGCGGACATCTTCAGCCCGCAGGAAATCTCCGACCTCGAGGCCTACCTTAAGACGCTGCGCTGAGCCGCCTGCGGTACAGCAGCCAGATCACTTCCGTCCTACGGCGGAAGCGAGCTCGCGGACCTTGCCCACGAGCGCGTCCTGCACCGCCGGCGCGAAGTAACCGATGCCGCCGTGATAGAGGCCGCGGGTCTCGTAACCGCCTTCGCGCAGCACGCGGGCGGACGGCACGTAGCCGAAGGTGTCGTGGCTGTAGGCGGCCAGCCAAAGCCGCAGCGGCCCAAGCGCCTCCTCGATGAGGGCCACGTAGTCGACCACCACCTCGCCGGGCAAAGCGACCAGCGTGAGGTCCCGGCCGAACTGCCACACGGCGACCGAAGTTCGGTATTCCGTCGGCAGCGCCCTGCCCTCGCCCATCCAGCGCAGCATCTCGCCCGCCACCCACTTGTCGGCGCCCGCTCCCTTCGCGGCCGTACGCTCCAACTCCTCTCGCGGCGGCGGCGCCCGCAGCGGCAGGGCCACCTCACCCACCGCCGCACGCAACGGTCCGCTCACGGGACGGAGCGTAAAACCCAGCACGCGGATGACCTCGCGCCCCAGTTCCGCGCCGTGCGCGCGGGCGATCTCCACGGCCGGTCGCTTCGCGGGATCGTTGAGGCTGTTCGGGTACGGATTGGCGTCGCCGGCGAGTCCCTGCACGAACATCGCCTGCGCGCCGGGAAATTCCCGCTCCACGAACGCCTGGGCCACGCCCGCGTAATCGCCGCTCACGCGGTTGTCGCGCGTGCCGTACGTCGTGTTGTGGCACGCCGCGCCAAAGACGACTCCGAGCAGCCGGCCGGCCGGATCGTCGATGCGCAGCACCGGAACCGACCGGTCGACGGGACCGCGCGGATTCACGCCAAGGATGACGCCGCGTTCCGTGAACTCGCGGCGGTTCATGGGAAAGTTCACCTGCCCGACGCCCGTCCGCATCCGCGCCGGCACCAACTTTCCCAGCGCCTCGCGCGCCAGCCGTACACATGCGTCCTGCAGCTTTGTCGTGTAGGCCACCAGCCGCTCCGCCTGCTCACGCGCGATCGTGTAATGCGACTGCGTGCCGAGCATGATCGCCGGCCCGGCGTGAGTATGCGACGCATTGAACAGGATCCGTTCCCGCGGCACGCCCGTCTCCGCCGCGATCCGCGCGCAGACCGCCGCCGTGAAGTCGGCTCGGAATCCAATGAGGTCAGCGGTGAACACCAGCGCCCGCGTCCCTTCCGCATCCTCCAGCGCCAGCACCTTCAGGTGCAGGTCGTCGTCGACCTCGCGCGCCGGCTGGGTCCGTCCCGCGTAACCTGCCAGCATGAGCGGCTCAGTCGGCGTTATTTTCACGGAGGCGAAACCCGCCTTCCAACCCGATGCCTCCGGCGCCGGCGCGGTGGCACGGAGCGGCGCGACCAGAAAAATCACCATGAGGAACAGGCAGCGGAGTAAGGGGTCCATGCCCGACCCATGCCTCGCCCACCCGTCGCCGCCAAGGCGGATCAGCGGGGAGCGCCGGCGGCTACGTTCCACAAGCGAGGATCCTGCCGCGGCAGTTCCGGAAGCCACCGCGGCTACGCCCTACGGCAGCAGGAGCACCTTCCCGGTCGTCGCCCGCGACTCGAGCGCCCGGTGTGCAACCGCCGTCTCGGCGAGCGGCCATGAGGCACCGACGCGTACCTTCAGCGAACCGTCGGCGATCCACGCGAAAAGATCCGCCGCCCGCGCGCGCAGCTCCGCCGGCGTGGCCACGTAGTGGGCGAGCGTCGGGCGCGTGAGGAAGAGGGAGCCGCGCTGTGAAAGCAGGAGCGGAGCCACCGGCGGGACCGGGCCACTCGCGTTGCCGAACGAGGCCAGCAGCCCGCGCGGCCGCAGGCTGGCGAGCGATCCTTCGAAGGTCTCCCGGCCCACTCCATCGTACACGACGTCCACCCCGCGCCCGCCGGTGAACGCCCGCGCCGCGGCCGCGAAATCCTCCCGCGTGTAAACGCAGACCGCATCGGCCCCCGCTTCCTTGGCAAGCGCGGCCTTGTCGTCCGAACCCACGGTCGCCAGCACGCGCGCCCCACGGCGCTTCGCGATCTGGACGAGCAACAGGCCGACTCCTCCCGCCGCCGCGTGGACCAGGGCGGTCTCGCCGGGTCGCAGCGGCCAGGTGTCGCAGGCGAGGTAATGCGCCGTGAGGCCCTGCAGCATCACCGCCGCCGCCAGCCTGGAGGAAACCGCCTCCGGCACGCGGACGGCCTGCGCCGCCGGCACCACCGCCTCCTCCGCACACGCCCCCGCCACGGCCGCGCTCGCGACGCGGTCGCCCACCTTGAACTCCGTCACGCCAGCTCCCAAGGCCGTCACGACACCGGCGGCCTCCTGGCCCAGCGTATGCGGCAGCGTCACCGCGTAGAGGCCGGAGCGCTTGTAGGTGTCGATGTAGTTGAGGCCCGCCGCCTCCACGCGGAGGCGGACTTCCCCCGCCGCGGGCACGGGAAAGGAAACGTCCTCGTGCCGAAGTTTCTCGGGACCTCCCGTTTCATGGATGCGGATCGCTTTCATGCCCCATCGGTGGGACATCCCGAGCGCGCCGTCAGGTCAAAACCCAGCCCGCTTCGCCGCGGTTTTCCGCGCACGAAGAGCTTCCCTCCGCCTGCGCCTCGCTGCACGCTAGCGACCGCCCCTCGCCGCCCGCCCCAACGGATGCTCCCCCTCTTCGCCCTTCCTCGTCGCCGCACCCGCGGGCTGCTCGCCTTAGCCGGTCTGCTCGCGGGCGTGGCACGCGCGGGGGATCCGGTCGATTACGATCGTGAGATCCGGCCGATCCTCGCCAACCACTGCTTCCAATGCCACGGCCCCGACGAGGCCAAGCGCAAGGGCCGGCTGCGGTTGGATGTTGCCGAAGGTGCCCGTGCGGCCGCGAAGAGCGGCGCCTTTGCCGTGGCACCCGGTCGGCCGGCCGACAGCGAACTCCTCCACCGCGTGACTTCCCGCGAGGCCGACGAGGTCATGCCGCCGCCCGAGGTCAAGAAGCCCCTCGACGCATCCCAGGTCACCCTGCTGCGCCGCTGGATTGAGCAAGGGGCGCCCCAACCGCCCCATTGGTCGTTCGTGGCCCCTCGGCGTCCGGCGGTCCCGGAAATCAGCGGCGTCATTCACCCCGTCGACCGCTTCCTCCGCGCCCGCCTCACCCGGGAGGGTGTCGCCCCCTCGCCCGCCGCGGACCGCCGTACGCTCCTCCGCCGCCTCAGTCTCGACCTGACGGGATTACCGCCAACTCCCGCGGAGTCGCGAGCCTTCGCCGAGGACGGAGCCCCCGACGCCTACGGCCGGCCGATCGACAGGCTGCTCGCCTCGCCGCACTTCGGGGAACGCTGGGGAAGGCACTGGCTGGACCAGGCGCGTTACGCCGACAGCGCGGGTTACCTCAACGACACGCTGCGCCCTTACGCGTACCTTTACCGCGACTGGGTCATCGACGCCGTCAATCGCGACCAACCATTCGACCAGTTTACGCTCGAGCAGCTCGCCGGGGACCTGCTCCCCAACGCGACGCTCGAACAGAAGATCGCGACCGGCTTCCACCGGAACTCGCTCAAGAACGACGAGGCGGGTGCCGACTTGGAATTGGACCGCGTGAAGAACGCCGTCGACCGCACGGCCACCACGGGCGCCGTCTGGCTGGGGCTCACGGTCGGCTGCGCCGAATGCCACACCCACAAGTACGACCCGGTCTCGATCCGCGAGTTCTACCAACTGTACGCCTTCTTCAACCGTACGGCCGAGCGCGACGTTCCCGCGCCGCGGCCCGACGAACTCGCCGAGCACGAACGGCGGATGAAGGCATGGGACATGGAGCGCGAACGGCTCGAGGCACCGATCCGTGAGCACGTCGCCGGACTCGTCGCGACCCGCGTGCCCGATTGGGAAAAGACGCTGGACCGCCCGCAGGCGCGCTGGACCCGCGTTATTCCGGAGGAGATCACCACGATCACCGAGGACGAGGAACGCACCGCGCTGCCGAACGCCGACCATTCGTTCACGACCGGTGAGCGTGATCCGGTGCGCACCCGCTACGTCGTTCGTGCGACCCTGTCTGCGCGCGCCGTGACCGGATTGCGAATCGAAGCCCTCGCGGACCTCGGCGAGAAGGCCGGCCGTACCCGCTCGGGGGATTTCCACCTCGCCGAGTTCTCGGCGATGGTGCGCTTGCCGGACGGAAGGCAGGAGAAGCTTGCTTTCGCCGCGGCGCGCGCGGACTTCGCGTCCAAGGGCAACCCGGCGGAGCACACCCTCGACGGCGACACGACGACCGGCTGGGCGGTGACCGGCCAGGGCGACCGCGCGCACGCGATCGCCTTCGAGCTGAAGGAGCCGCGGGACTTTCCCGAGGGCTCCGTCCTCTACGCCGAGCTCGAGCACCGGATCACCGGCGTGATGTCACGCTTCCGGGTCTCGTTCAGCACGAGCGCGCTCCCCCTCGAGGCCAGCACGCTGCCGGACGAAGTCCTCGCCACGCTGGACACTGCCGAGGGACGACGGACATCCGAGGAAAGACTGGCGCTCGCACGCTACGTCGCGCGCTTCGCCGACGAAAAGGGCAAGGAACTCTTCAAGCCGCTCGCCGCCCATTTCGCCAAGCGGCCGGAGTTTCCGAAGACGGCCGCGCCGGTCCTGATCGCGCAGGAGCGGCGCACGCGGATCCACCTCCGCGGCGATTACAAGCGCCCCGGCGAGGAGGTGCAGCCCGGCACGCCGGCAGTGCTGCCGCCGTTGCGGGCCCGCGGCGCAGTCGCCGACCGGTTGGACCTCGCCCGCTGGATCGTTGATCCAGCCAACCCACTCACCGCGCGCGTCGCTGTGAATCAGATCTGGCGCCAGCTCTTCGGCCGCGGCCTGGTGGCGACCCCGGACAACTTCGGGGCGCTCGGCGAAAGGCCCTCCCATCCGGAGCTGCTCGACTGGCTGGCGACCGAATTCGTGCGGCTCGGCTGGAGCCGCAAGGCGCTGATCCGGCTGCTCGTGACTTCGGACGCGTACCGCCAATCCTCCGCGGTGCGGCGTGACCTGGAGGAGCGAGACCCGCTCAACGTCCTCGTCGCGCGTCAGAGCCGCCACCGGCTTGAGGCAGAGATCGTGCGCGACGTGGCACTTTCCAGCAGCGGGCTGCTGAATCCGCGGATCGGCGGCCCCAGCATCCACCCGCCGCTGCCGGAGTTCGTGATGGCGTTCGGCCGCAACCGCAGCTGGCCCGAAACGAAGGGCGCAGAGGCCAACCGCCGCGGCATGTATATCCACCTTCGCCGTAACGTGCCCTACCCGATGCTGACGACCTTCAACGCATCCGATGCGAGCGTCGCCTGCCTGCAGCGCGAAAGGTCCAATTCTCCCCTGCAGGCCCTCACCTTGCTCAACGATCCCGTGTTCTTCGCCGCCGCGGGGGCACTCGCCGGACGCTTGGCCGCGGTTGAAGGAGACGCCGACGCGCGGCTCCGCGCCGGCTTCGAGCTCTGCCTCGGCCGCCCGCCCTCGGCCGCCGAGCTGCAGGCGCTGCGCCGCCACCACGCGGACCAACTCACGATCAGCGCCGGCGACGAGCGGCTTGCGCTCCTCTCGACGGCGCGTCTCCTGCTCAACCTCGACGAGTTCATCACCCGCGAATGAACCCCGCGCCCCGCCCCGTCAGTCGGAGACATTTCCTCCACCGCGCCTGCGGCGGCGTCGGCGGGCTCGCGCTCACCCGCCTGCTGGGTGCGGACGGCCTGCTCGGAGCCAACGGCGGGCTAGGCCAGGTGCGGCCGCATCACGCGCCGAAGGCGAAGAACTGCATCTACATCTACCTCGAGGGCGGCCCGAGCCAGATGGACCTCTACGACCCGAAGCCGAAGCTCAACGAACTCGACGGGCAGCCGCTCCCCGAGTCGATGCTGCGCGAGATGCGCTTCGCGTTCCTCGCGAAGGAATCCGCGCGCATCATGGGCACCCCGCGCAAGTTCCGTCCCCACGGAAAGTGCGGTATGGAGCTTTCCGACCTGCTGCCGCACATCGGCTCGATCGCCGACGACATCTGCCTGATCCGGTCGATGCACACCGACCAGTTCAACCACGTGCCGGGGCAGCTATTGATGAACACCGGCTCGGCCATCTCCGGCCGGCCCAGCATGGGCTCCTGGCTCTCTTACGGACTCGGCAGCGAGAACCGCAACCTGCCGGAGTTCGTCGTGCTCATCTGCGTCGGCCGCGGCGTCCCGGGAGGATCAGCCAGCTGGTCCAGCGGCTTCCTGCCCTCGAAGTACTCCGGCGTGATGTTCCGTAATGAGGGCACGCCCGTCCTCAATCTCGACAACCCCGCCGCCGTGACCGCGGCCATGCAGCGGCGCACCATCGCGGGGGTGTCGGAGCTCAACGCGCTGCGCCATGCCGAGGTGCTCGACCCCGAGATCGAGAGCCGCATCGCCGCCTACGAGCTCGCCTTTCGGATGCAGACCGCGTCGCCGGAGCTGATGGACCTTTCCGGCGAATCGCAGGCCACGCTGGACATGTACGGCGTCAACCGCTCCGAGCCCAAGGTCGAGGGCGGCAACCCACTCGGCGGCACCGGACTGTTCGGCACGTTCGCCCGCAATTGCCTCATGGCCCGCAGGCTCGTCGAGCGCGGCGTGCGCGTCGTGCAGGTCATCCACGCGTCGTGGGACCACCACAGCGGCATCAACCGCGACCTGCCGCACAATTGCCTCATGGCCGACCAGCCCATCGCCGCGCTGGTGAAGGACCTCAAGCAGCGGGGACTGCTCGACGACACCCTCGTCATCTGCGGATCCGAGTTCGGACGCACCGCGCTCGGCGAAAACCGCCCCGGCTCGCGCGCCATCACCGGTCGCGACCACCACCCCAACGCCTTCAGCCTCTGGCTCGCCGGCGGCGGCGTGAAGGGCGGGCAGGTGATCGGCGAGACCGACGACCTGGCGTGGAACGTCGCCCGCGACCCGGTCCACGTCCACGACCTGCACGCCACGCTCCTCCACCTCTTCGGCTACGATCACACCCGCCTCACCTACCGCTTCCAGGGCCGCGACTACCGCCTCACCGACGTCCACGGTCAGGTTGTTCCGAGGGTGTTTACCTGACCGATCGCCCAAGCCCCCTCTCCGGCTCCGCAAAACTCCGTTTGCCATTTATACCGGCGTGCGTGGATTTGCCCGCGTTTCAGAAAGTTCCCCGTCACCGATCCTCTTCCCCATGAAATACACCCTCAACGTCAACGGCCAGTCCCGCACGGTGGACGTGGCGTCGGACACCCCGCTGCTCTGGGTGCTCCGTGACAACCTGGATCTCACCGGCACAAAGTACGGCTGCGGCGTCGGTCAGTGCGGCGCCTGCACCATCCACCTCAACGGCGTGCCGGCGCGCGCGTGCATGACGCCCGTGTCGACCGTGGGCCGCATGAAGGTCACGACGATCGAGGGCCTCGCGGAGGGCGGGAAGCTCCATCCGCTGCAAAAGGCCTGGTCCGAACTTGACGTCGCCCAGTGCGGCTACTGCCAGCCCGGCCAGCTGATGACGGCGGCGGCGCTGCTGAAGGACAATCCGAAGCCCACCGACGCCGACATCGACGGCGCGATGGCCGGCAACATCTGCCGCTGCGGGACCTACACCCGCATCCGCCAAGGCATCAAGCGCGCCGCGGCCCTCGCCGCCGGCGGGAAGGAGGCTGCGCAATGAACTCCGCCACCCTCAGTTCACCCGCGGTCAACCGCCGCGATTTCCTCAAGCTCACCGGCCTCGCCGGCGGCGGACTGGCCCTCGCGTTTTACCTGCGCTCCGGGGGCGAATCCCGCGCGGCTGACGCCGCGACGGCGGGCGACTTCAAGCCCAATGCCTTCGTGCGCATCTCGCCCACCGGCGCGGTGACGATCGTCTCCAAGCAGCCCGAGATGGGCCAGGGCGTGAAGACCTCCCTGCCGATGATCATCGCCGAGCAGATGGAGGTGCCGTGGCAAGGCATCACGATCGAGCAGGGCGACTTCGACGAGAAGCTATACGGCGGCCAGAGTGCGGGCGGCAGCCGGTCCACGCCCAACAATTACGACACGTTCCACCTGCTCGGCGCCACCGTGCGCACGATGCTCGTCGAGGCGGCCGCGCAGACTTGGAAGGTTCCCGCCGCGGAGTGCCGCGCTGAAAACGCCGCCGTCGTGCACACCTCCGGCAAGCGCCTCAACTACGGCCAGCTCACGGCCAAGGCAGCGACGCTGCCGGTCCCGGCCAAGGAACAGGTCACGCTCAAGCCCGCCAAGGACTACAAGCTGCTCGGGAAGCGCATCGCGCAGATCGACACGCCGAAGATCGTCACGGGCCAGCCGCTGTTCGGCATCGACGTGAAGCTCCCGGGCATGCTGTACGCCGTGTACGAGAAGTGCCCCGCCTTCGGTGGCAAGGTCGTCAGCGCCAACCTCGACTTCATCAAGACCCTGCCCGGCGTACGCGACGCCTTCGTGCTCGAGGGCAACGGCAAGGTGAAGGAGCTGCGTCCCGGCGTCGCGATCGTGGCCGACTCCACCTGGGCGGCCATGAGCGCCCGACGCCAGCTCAAGGTCACTTGGGACGAGGGCTCGGTCGCTTCCCAGAGCTGGGACAACTATGTGGCCGAGGCGCGTGCCAAGGCCGCCCAGCCCGGCCAGCGCGTGCTGCGCAAGGATGGCGACGTCGAGGCGGCCTTCACCTCGGCCGCCAAGACAGTGAGCGCGGAGTACCTGTATCCATTCATCTCGCACGCCAACCTCGAGCCGCAGAACACCACCGCGCTCTGGAAGGACGGCGTCATGGAGATCTGGTCTCCGACGCAGATCCCGAGCATCGGCACCGGCATGGTGAACCGCGTCCTCGGCATCGCACCCGAGAAGATCAAGCTCCACCTCAACCGCGCGGGCGGCGGCTTCGGCCGGCGTATCGGCGCGGACTACCTGATCGAGGCCGCGGCCATCGCCATGAAGGTCCCCGCGCCCGTGAAGCTCACGTGGTCCCGCGAGGACGACCTGCGGCACGATCAGTACCGCCCCGGCGGCCTGCACTTCCTCAAGGCGGGCCTCGATTCCGCCGGCCGCGTCACCGCCTGGAAGAACCACTTCTTCACCTTCGGCGAGGGCGGCAGCCCCGGCAGCGGCGGCTCGCTCAGCCCCGATGAATTTCCCGGACGTTGGATCCCCAATTACCTCGCCGAGCAGACGATGTTCGACACCGGCTGGCCGATGGGTCCGTGGCGCGCTCCGGGCAGCTGCGTGTTCGCGTGGGTCTTCCACAGTTTCATCGACGAGCTCGCCCACGCCGCGGGCCGCGACCCGCTGGAGATGCGACTCGAACTGCTCGGCACGCGCGACGAGATGCCCGCGGGGCCCGGCGGCGGCAAGGGCAAGCAGGCGGCGGGCTACAGCGTCGCCCGCATGCGCAACATCCTGAAGTTCACCGCCGAGAAGGCCGGCTGGGGCAAACGCAAGTTCGCCAAGGGCTCGGGCGCCGGCATCGCCTTCCACTTCAGCCACAGCGGCTACTTCGCCCAGGTCGCCGAGGTCACGGTGTCCAAGGACGGCCAGCTCCGCGTCGACCGGTTCGTCACCGGCGGCGACATCGGGGAGCAGATCGTGAACCTCAGCGGCGCCGAGAACCAAGTGGAAGGCTCCGTGGTCGACGGCCTCGGCACGCTGCTCACGCAGGAGCTCAACATCGAGCGCGGCCGGGTCGTGCAATCTAACTTCCACGATTACCCGCTGATCCGGATCACGGACTCCCCCATCAGCATCGAGACGCACTTCCTCTCGACCAAGTTCCCGACGACGGGGCTCGGCGAGCCGGCCTTGCCGCCGGTCGCCCCGGCCATCTGCAACGCGATCTTCGCCGCCACCGGGAAGCGCGTCCGCCAGATGCCGCTCTCCCGCGTCGACCTGCGCTGGTCCTGACCTGCGCCCGTCTGGAACAAAGGCGGCTTCCCCGGGGAAGCCGCCTTTTTCGTGCCCGGCTCGCGCACACCAATAGTCGGCCCGACTCCGGCAACCCCTTGGCGGATAGGAACCTGAAGCCGCTGCGTCGCCGCTTTGGCCTCGAAAACGAGGACGCGGGTGGTAGGGAGAGGATCGCCGTAACGACAGGCTGGCACATTCCAAAAAACCCATCGCCATGACTCCGCCCGACCACCCGCCCCGTGCGCCTGGCCCGCAGGTCATCCCTCCCCTGCATCCGACGCCCGGGTTTGAGGTGGCCAAGCTGGACCAGCAGACGCTGCTGACGGTCGTCGAACTGCGTTGCGCGGAGGGCCTGCGGATGGCCCAGCTGACCCCGGACCAATGCGTGGTGAAGCTGGAGCCTTCGCGACGCTACCTCGCCATGGCGCTGACCCATTGGAGGGCGCTCCGGGCGTTCGGCGACGGCCCGGGCCGATCGGTGCCGCAGGTTCTGTTCCAGCTGATCATGGACCGCGACTGCGTCCAGCTGCGGGAATTCTACGAGATCGTCATCAAGGCCTATCAGCGCGGCATCCTTCAGGTGGAGGGCTGCCAGCCGCCGCCCCAGGTGCGGCCGGCCCGCTGGCCGCACGAACTATCCGGTGGCTGGGTCCGGCAGGGTGCGATCGTCAGCATCGCACTGGCGGCGACGGCGCTGTTCTTCCGCCCGCTTACCCTGCCCTCGCACGTCTGGGAACTGGCCGCGGGCTGGCTGGTCGTCTGCGGCGCCCTCAGCGCGGGAAACTGGCTCGCCGCGGGCGTCGTGCGTCGTGCCGGTGCGGAGGTCTACGCCCCGGGCTTCACCGCTTCCTTCCTGCTGCCCCGCTTCCGGGCCGACCTCGACGACGCGATCATGGGCGGGACCCGCGCGGTGGCCGACGCCGCCTTCGCGCAGCTCGCGGCCGTCCACCTCGCGCTGGCCGGCTGCGCCTTCGCCCTGCCCGGCGCGACCGCCGTGGCCGCCGCTGCGGTCGCCGCGCTCACTTCTCCGTTGTGGTGGTCGCCAGGACTCCGCGTGATCCACGCGCTCGCCGGACGGCGTCAGGACGATGACAAGTGGGATTTCCAGTTCGAACCGAACCGCGCCACCTGGTACTCATTCACGAAGCGGCTACGGAATCTGGACCTCCGCTTCCTCGGCCTACACCTCGCCTACAGCCTCGCGTGGATGTGCGGGCTGCTGGCGACCACCGGCCTGTTGCTCACCGGCAACTGGGCTGAACTCTGGCGCGCCTTCCAAGCGTCGGGCGGTCCGCGCCTCACCGCGTTCATCGTGCTCGCGACCCTCGGCTTCGTCGTCATCGCGGCCCTCAGCGGGCTGGGCGCCGTGGCTTTCCTGGCGTGGCGGGAGTGGGCGGCACGCCAGCCCCGCCGCGCGGAGCGACCTGCCGAGGGAGATGCCACGCCGGACGGGATCGCGCGCTGCGTGTCCGAGTCCCTGCTCTTCCAATTGTTGCCCGAGCCGGACCGCGCCGCCCTCGCATCCGCGTTCCGACCCGAGCGGTTCGCGGCCCGGTCCAACATCATTCGGGAGGGAGAAACCGGAGATAAGCTCTACCTCCTCTACGAAGGCCAGGTCGAGGTCACCCGCATGCTGCCCAACGGCAAGGAGGACCCCGTCGCTTCGCTCGTACCCGGTGACGTGTTCGGCGAGATCGCCCTGCTGAACCGCAGTCCGCGCACGCGCAGCGTCCGCTGCCTCCAGCCCGCGGTCGTCCTGAGCCTCACCCGCGAGGCCTTCGAGGGCATGGTGCTGTCGCGGCTTTCCCGCACGCAGATCGAGGACGCGGTCCAGAAGATCGCCTTCCTCCAGCGCACCCCGCTCGCCGCCGGCTGGTCGCCGCACGCGTTGGCGGCGTTCGCGCGGCGCGCGTCCTTCCAGGATTACCCGGCCGACGCGTACGTGCTGCACGAGGGCGAGGACAACCATTTCTTCTACCTCGTGCACGAGGGCCGGCTGGCGGTGCAGCGCGGCCGGGAGGAGATCGCCCAGCTCGGCATCGGTGACTTCTTCGGCGAGATCAGTCTGCTGCAGAACAGCGTCACCAAGGCGACCATCGTCACCCGCACCCCCGCGCGCTTCCTTGTCATGCACAAGCGGGACTTCCTGCAGTTCTTCGCGAAGGACTCCGCGATCGGCCTGCAATTCGAGGCGATCAGCTCCCGCCGGCTCGGCGAGCCCATCTTCCCACTCCAAGGCAAGTCCCTCGACCTGCTGCGGGCCTGACGCACCGCGGGACGCGGAACGCGGTCAATGGGCCGTGGGCGGAGGACGCACGATCTGCACCAGCGTCCGCAGCGCGATCTGCACGTCCAGCCAGATGGACCAATGCGTGATGTAGTGCAGGTCCCATTGGAGCCGGCGGCGCAGCATCTCCTGGTGCAGCACCTGCCCCCGGTAGCCCATGCTCTGGGCGAGACCGGTGATCCCGGGCTTGACAAGCTGCCGCACGCGGTGGCCGCGCGCCTGCCTTTGAAATTCGCCCTCGAGCAATGGCATATACGGCCGCGGGCCGACCACACTCATGTGCCCGAGCAGGACGTTCCAGAACTGCGGGAATTCATCGAGGCTGTGCCGGCGCATGAACCGCCCGGCGGGGTACACCCGCTCGTCCTCCGCCAAGGCCTGCCTCGCCTCCGCCGGGGCGTCGGGCTCGCCCGCCCGCATCGTGCGGAACTTCAGCATGCGGAACTCGTGGCCGCGCCACCCGCAGCGTTCGCGGGTGTGGAGGAGCGGCCCGGGGGCCTGCCGGCGCTGCACCAGCCATACCCACGCCGCCAGCGGCGGCAGCACCAGCGTCAACACCGGAACGGCGAGCGCCACGTCGAACGCGCGCTTCATCAAGCGGTTCACCGGATCTTCCAGCGGCTCCGCCTGCAGCATCAGGAAGCTCCTCCCGCCCTCGAGGCTGGGCACGAAGGGATGCGAGAACCGTTCCGCCACGTCGCTGTGCAGCAGCAGCCGAATGCCGTGCTCCTGACATAGGCCCACCAATTCCGAGGCGGCCGCGTCGTCGGCCGGCAAGCCCAGCCGCACCACTTGCGCGACCGGTCGCTCGGCGAGCACCCGCGCCAGTTCCGCCTCGTGTCCGAGCACCGGCACGTCCCGCAGTCCTTTCGCTCCCGGCTCATCGGTCAGCAGGCCCACCGGCTGGAGTCCGAGGTGTACCTGCCGTTCAATCCAGTCACCCAGCCTCGCCAGCGAGGCGGCGGGGCCGATGAACAACGTCGGTAGCTCATGGCCGCGCCGGAAGAGCATTCGCGCGAGTGCCCGAGGCACCCACGCATTCAGCCCCCAGAGCAGGAGGCCTGACCACGCGAGGAACGAACCGAGGAAGAGCCGGCTCACGCTCCGGTCCTGCGTCGCGAACATCAGCGTGAACAGCAGCAGCGCCATCAGCGCCACTTGTCGCGCCGCCAAACGGGCCGCATTTGCCGCCCGCAGCACGTCGGGGCCGCCGATCCACGCCGGATTCTCCCTCCGGGCCAGCGCCATTCCGCCCAGCACGCAGAGGAAATACGGGAGGAGATTGACCTCCCGCGTCAGCCGCACCCACGGGACCTGCCGCAGGATGAATTCCGCGTAGCCCCAGAAGAAGGCCCCCATCACGAACGTCGTCACGCCGGTATGGAGACTGGCGAGTCCGCGCGCCCGGGTGGTGATCATCGGCGCGCGTTTATGTGCGGCCCCGCGTCGCTGGCAAGCGGCCAGCCGGTCCGCGCGGAAACGCCGACGCGCGATGTCCCTTTCCCTTCTTGCAGGGGGTCGGGCGCGCGTTTGGCTCGGACCACGCGTGCCGTCCGTCGATCCGAAATTCGTCCATCTCCACGTCCACTCCGACTACAGCCTCCTCGACGGCTGCTGCCGCATCGACCGGTTGATGGACCGCGCGCTGGAGCTCGGCATGCCGGCCATCGCGCTCACCGACCACGGCAACCTTTACGGCGCGATCGACTTCTACAACCAGGCGAAGGCCAAGGGTATCAAGCCGCTCATCGGCTGCGAACTCTACCTGGTTGAAACCTCCCGGCTGGAAAAGCACGGGCGCTCCGACGACGACGGCAAGTCGATGTTCCACCTCGGACTGCTCGCGCGCAACCTCACCGGCTACCAGAACCTGCTCAAGCTGGTGTCCGACGCCCACCTCAAGGGCTTCTACTACAAGCCGCGCACCGACCTCGGCATGCTCGCGCGGCACGCGGAGGGCGTGATCGGCTTCACGGGCTGCCTCGCCTCGCTCGTCCCGCAGCACTTGCTGCACGACCGCGAGGAGGACGCCCGGCGCGCCTGCGGACGTTTCGTCGAGATCTTCGGCCGCGAAAATTACTTCGTCGAGATCCAGGACCATGGCTTGCCCGAGCAGCGCAAGATCATCCCCGGCCTCCTGAAGCTCGCCGAGGAATTCAACCTGCGCGTCATCTGCACCAACGACGTCCACTACGTCCGCTCCGCCGACGCCGGTCCGCACGACGCCATGCTGTGCATCCAGACCGGCGCGAAGATCGAGGAGGAGAAGCGGATGCGCTTCACCGGGCAGGAATTCTACCTCAAGTCCGCCGAGGAAATGGCGCGCCTGTTCGCCGAGGTGCCCGAATCGCTGGCCAACACCCGCCTCGTCGCCGACATGTGCGACCTCGCGATCCCCTTCCCCAAGGGCAGCGA
>JBBAVH010000023.1:0-78798 GCA_040397825.1 Opitutaceae bacterium | reverse complement strand
ACGACACCGGCAACACCGCCGTCGCCTCGCCGGCCATCCTCGTGCAGGTCAACGCGGTCAGCGCTCCCGAGACCACGCTCGCCCAGCCGGCGAACAACTCGACGGTGACCACCGTGAACGCCCCCGTGTTCCTCGAGGGCACCGCGCGGGCGACCGGCACGACCCTCGTGCCGACGCTGGTCTTCATCGCCACCGGCAACAACGGCACCCGTACCCAGATCAACGGCGTGCGCGTCGGGACCACGAACACCTACCGGGCCATCTGGACGCCGACCACCGCCGACAGTTACACGCTGGTGAGCCAGGCCACCGTGGCCGGGGTGCAGAGCACCAGCACGGTGTCGCGCCAGGTCGTCGTCCGGGAACTCATCGGCATCGCGCCCACCATCAGCATCAGCGTGCCGGGCACGGTCACCACCGCTTCGGCCGTCAACCTCACCGCCACCTCGGCCGACTCGGACGGCTCGGTGGTCAGCGTGGAATTCTTCGTTAATCGCAACAGCGTCGGGCAGGCCGTGCGCGACCAGTTGGCGAACACCTGGCGCGTGCAGACCAGTTTCGCCGGCATCACGCCGGGCTCGGTCGAGGTGGTGGCGCGGTCGACGGATAACTCCGGCAACGTGGCCGCCTCGAGCACGTCGTTCATCAACCTCGTGGCGGCCTCGAGTATCCCGCCCACGATCACCATCACGCCGTCGACGACGAGCGCGGCCTTCAGCCGTCAGGTGCAGCTGCGGGCGAACGCGCGCGACAGCGACGGCACGGTGAACTCGGTGCAGTACTTCGCCAACGGCGGGAGCCTCGGGTCCTCGTCCAACGCGAGCACGGGCTTCCAGTTCAACTGGACGCCCACGACGTCCGGGCGGTTCAGCGTGTACGGCGTCGCCACCGACAACACGGGCAACATCGTCATCTCCGTTCCCGTGGAGGTGCTGGTGCGGCCCAACAATCCCATCCAGGAGAGCGCGGCCTTCATCCTCCAGACCTATCAGGACATCGCCAACACGACCTCGATCAATCCGCTGGTCTTCGACGACCTCGACGCCCGGATTTCGGCCGGCACCCTTGAGCGGTCCGACCTGGTGGTGACGCTCATGAAGGAGACCGGCTTCGCGGCGCCGGTGAACCTGCTGGCGACCTACTACGTCCTGATGGGGCAGTGGCCCACCTCCGCCAACTACGCCACGTACCTCGCGACGGCGCGCGGCAGCCTCTCGGGCGCGGTGGGTTCGATCCTGTTCTCCAACGAGTATTTCGCCAAGTACGGCGTGGTCCCCACCACTCAGCTGCTCGACACCCCCACGAGCTCCATTCCCGCCGAGACTTTCCTCAACCGCCTCTACGCCAATGCGGGTCTCGGCACGCCTTCGGCGCTCAACCGCGTGCAGTTCCGCAGCAACAACGTGCTTTCGGCCACGCTGGGCCGCGGGTACATCAACCAGGGGCTCAACGGCGCGATCGCCGAGTTCATCACCAACACCAACTCGACGAACGCCGCGCTGCTCCGCAAGGCCCGGGCCGCCGCGTTGTTCTACCAGCTCGACAAGCCAGGCGTGACGATGACGCCGGAGGAGATCGCCTCCGCCGTCGCCGCCCTCGAGGCGCTGCCCGACGACAAGGCGATGGCCGCGGCCGCCCTCAAGGATACGCTTTACCTGTACCGCTACGTCACGATCACCAAGCAGCCCGCACCGCTCACGGTCGCCGCGCGGTCCGGGGCGATCTTCTCCGTCGAGGCGCTCGGCGCGCCTCCGCTGGCCTACCAGTGGCTGCTCAACGGCGCGCCGATTCCCGGCGCCACCCGCTCCATCCTCAGCCTCACGAACGTCTCCGCGGCCAATGCCGGCAGCTACACGGTGGCCATCACCAGTAGCGCCGCCACGGCGACCAGCGACGCCGCCACGCTCACGCTCTCGAACGCGACGACCCGCCTCGCTAACATCTCCACGCGCGGGCTCACCTCGGGCGGCGCCAACGTGCTGATCGGCGGCTTCGTGGTCACCGGCACCGCCGCCCAGACCCGGCAGATGCTCATCCGGGTCGTCGGCCCGACGCTTTCGACCGCGCCGTTCAACGTGACCACCGCCCTCGCAAACCCCGGACTCGAGGTCTACGCGGGCAACAACCGTAATCCCGTCCTGACGAACGACGACTGGGGCACCCAGTCGGCGGGCAACGCTCAGGTGGCCGCCATCCAGCAGGCCGCCCAGCGGGCGGGTGCGTTCGCGCTGCCGAACAATTCCCGCGATGCGGCGGTGCTCGCCACCTTGCCGCCTGGTCCCTACACCGTGCAGGCCACGGTTCCCGCCGCGACGCCCAATGCCACCGGCGTCGTCCTGATCGAGGTCTACGACGTCACGCAGGGAGGGCCGGCCGGTCCCAAGGCCGCGAACGTTTCGACGCGCGGCTTCGTCGGCACCGGTTCCGACCAGCTCATCGCGGGCTTCGTTGTCACGGGTACGGTTTCCCGGCGCATGCTCATTCGCGGGGCCGGTCCCACGCTGGGGGCGCTGGGAGTGCCCGGGGTTCTGGCCGATCCGCAGCTGCGACTCGTGGCGCAGGCGAGCGGCGAGGTCCTCCGCACCAACGACAATTGGTCCACCGGCGAGGAAGCCTCCATCATCTCCACGGCCGCATCGGCGGCCGGCGCCTTCCCGTTCGGAGCGAACAGCCGCGACGCCGCGATGATCGTCATGCTCGAGCCCGGCGCCTACACCGTGCAGCTCACCGGGGTGGGCAACGCGACCGGGGTCGGCATCGTCGAGGTGTACGACGTCGATCCCTGACCGCCGCGGCGCGGCCTTCGCGCCGCGCCGGGGTCAGGTGAGTTCCGGAGTGACGCCAAGCACGAGGTCCCAACGGGCCGCGAGTTCCCCGGCGCGGGAGCCGGGCAGCGGGGCGAAATCGAGCGTGACCGCGTCCCGTTGCCGCGGATCGCGGATTCCCCGCCAGATCCCATCGCGCTCGTTTCCCGGGTGCCCCTTCACGTAGCCCTGCGTGACGAGCTCTTTCCTGCCGCGCATCTTCACCGCGAGGTGGATGTGCGGGGTGCGGCCCGGGTACGGGACGGGCTTGATGGTGCGGAATACGTATTCGCCCGTGGCGCCGGTGACGAACCGACCGAAGCCCTGGAAGTGGGCGTCGCGGCGTGAGCGATCGCCTCCCGTGCGCGAGTGCAGGTAGGTGCCCGCGTTGTCGCATTGCCAGATCTCGATCGTGGCGTTGCGCACCGGCGCGCCGTCCCGCGTGAGCAGGCGCCCGCCGAGCCAGGTGACTTCCCCGACGGCAGGCGTGGTCGAGTCGTTGACGACCACGAGGTCGTTGTCGGTGTCGAGCGGAAGCTTATCCGGGTAGAAGGGACCCTCCGTCTGGCGAGGGGTGAGGGTGAGCTGTTCGGCGAAAAGTCCGGGCGTGGTGCAGAGCGCGGCTGCCCAGGACATCCGACGGAGGAAATCGCGGCGGGGAGTGAGGATCTGCAGGGGCATGTGAAGGATGCTACCGGGTCGGGACGCGGCCCTCGCGGTAAAGTTAAGCCGCCCTCCCCGGCGAACTCCGCCGCCGTCTCAGAAGGAACCCTTCACGCCGAGCGTCAGTTGCACGCCGTGGGTCATCTCCTGGTAGCGGCGGGCGTAGGCCGGAGTCAGCGAGCCGTAGCGCTCGAGGATCTCGGGTTGGTCGAAGATGTTCTGGCCGTTGAAGTAGAGCGTCAGGTTCGGTCGGAGTTGCACGTCGAGGTTGAGGTCCACGGGGATACGGCCCCGAACGTACTCGTAGGCGTCAGCCCCGAGACCCGGCAGTGCGCCGCGCTGCTGGGTCCCGCGATAGTTCCACTTCAGCATGACGGTGAAGGAGCGTCGCGACCAGGAGACGCCCCAGTTGGCGCTCTCCGGCACGAAGGAGCCGAACTCAGCATCCTTCTCGCCGTCGAGGTCGAGCTTGGTGCCGTTGGCGAATACCTGCACGCCGCGGCCCCAGGGTCCGAGGAACGCCAGCGAGTGGCGCACGTTGAACTCGACGCCGGAAACCCGCGCCAGCTCGTTCAGGTTGTAGGTCGTGGAGAGGCGCCAGCCTGCGTAGCGCGCGTCGAGGTCGAGCGCCTGAAGATCGGCGGCCGTGGCGATCTTCACCACGTTGCCGAAGAAGTCGCGGATGTCCTTGCGGAACACGCCGGCGCTGAGCAGCCCGCCCTGGGCGGTGTAGAACTCGAGCGAAAGGTCGTAGTTGTCGGCGCTCCAAGGCCGCAGCCCCGTGTTCCGGATCGTGATCCTTCCCGGGATGTTGTCGGGGTCCGGGATGTTATCGTCGAAGTCCGTCTCATCAATGGTCGCGTTGGGGATGAGGTTGGTGAAGTCCGGCCGGCCGTAGGTGCGCGCGTAGGCGGCGCGCAGCAGGAGGTTTTCCCGCAGGTTCCAGGTCAGGTGGAAGCTTGGGTAATATCCGTCGTACGAGCGGTTGGCGCGGAAGCCGCGGTCGGTGCGGGTCAGGCGCACCTCCTCGAGTGAGCCGGCCGCGCCCGCCTCGGGACGGCGGATGCGCGCGCCGTTGGCGGCGTGGACGAAGGCGCCGGTGGCGGATCGGAGCCAGACGGCGTTGGGATCATAGGCGACGCCCTCGCCCTTGGCCGTCGTCTTCTCGTAGCGCACGCCGGTGACGACGCGCAGGCGGTTGTGGAACAGCCCGAACTCGGCCTGCGAGTAGAGGGCGGCCACGCCCTCCTCGAGCCGTTCTGAATTGGTGATGCGGAACTGCTCCTCGGTCGCGATCTGCGCGGGCGTCTTCGTCCAATGGCCGGGATTGGCGGAGAAGCCGTCCCAGGCGCGGTAGAGCGAGACCCACGGCAGGTTGCTCAGGCCGTAGAATTCAGGCTGGTTGACGTAGTTCCTCATGCCGAACGGAGCCGGGCTGTCGGGGGTGGTCGCGTTGCCGTCGGGCCCGAGGTAGGTCCAGTTGATGCTCTGGCGGCGAACGTCGCGGACCTTCACGCGGTTGAGGCCGCCCACCTGCACCGCGGCGGGGAAGGGCAGGAAGCCGAGGGAACGGCGGACATAGAGCTTGGCGTTCCGGAGGCCGTCGCTGATCGGTCGGGGCGTCGATTGCGCGGTGTTCAGGCGATAATTGGAGAGATCGCGCCAATCGACCTCGCGGTTGCCGTTGTCGAACGCGCGGAGTTCATAAGGGCGCAAGGTGTTGACGGCGCCGAGCGTGACGCGCGCCGGATTCGTGAGGGCGATGCCGAGCGTGCGGAAGCGGCCTTCGCTCGTGTCGTAGTAGCCGCCCCAGGCGCGCGAAAGTCCCAGCCCGCCCACGATACGCCAGGTGCCGTCGTCGAACCGGTAGCGCAGTGAAGCCGCCTGCGTGTCGAGGCGCTGGACGACCGAGGCGCCGGCGCCCATGAGCGCGACGCCGCCGCGGCCCGTGGCGCCGGCGGTGAAGTCGGGCCCGAAGCTGAACGCGACACCGGGGGTGATCGCGGGCGTGGCGTTGGTTCCGGTGGTGAAGTTGATCGACGCGTTCGACCGGTCGGCGATGAAGCGGCTGCGTTCGACGCTCAGCGAGAGAACGCCGTTCGCGTGAGGGCGCCAGTCGGCCTTCACGGCGCCGGACTGGCGCGCGGTGAGGCGCGGGACGCTGATGACCTGGTACGAGGAGAGGAAGGGCCGGTCGAGGGCGGCGCCGGTGCCGGCGGCGCTCGCGGTGTAGCCCTTGGTGGAACGCTGTTGCTCGACGAACCGCGATTGCACCTGGCCCGTGATGACGAGACCGAAGTCACGGTTGACGGGCAGGGTGTAGTCGAAGCTGAAGCTTGGACGGACCTTGTAGATCATCTCGTCCGAGACATGCGGTTCGCGGCTCAGGCTGAGTCGGTTGTGGATGCCGGCGAGGCTCGCGCTGTATCGGAGCTGGGCGGTCTTACGCTCGAAGGCACTCTTGCTCACCATGTCGATGGAGCCGGACATGGAGTCGGCCGGCGTCGACGGGGTGGGGACCTTGGTGACCTCGAGACGCGAAATGTTGTTGATCGAGACCTCCTTGAACTGGAACACGCGGGAGGCGCCCTGGGGGTTGCCCGTGTTCGCCATCTCCATGCCGTCGGTGGAGAGCACCGCCATGCTGGTGGGGAACCCGCGGACGGAGACGGAGGCGACGGAGCCGCCCGACTCGGTGTCATATTCGGCCGTGATGCCGGGCAGGTACTTCAGGAACTCACCCACGTTGCCATCCATCACGTCCCCGAGGGAGTCGGCCGCCACGACGGTCTTGATGTTGGGGGCGAAGCGCTGCTCGTTGATCGCGATCGCCTCGTTGTCGGTCTCGCGCTCCGAAGCCACGGTGAAGGCGTCGAGCCGCACGACGTCGCCCGAGCCGAAGCGGGCCGCGCTGGAGAGATTGAAGTCCTGGGTCGCGACCTGTCCGGCCGGGACGGTGACGGTGGCGCGCTGCGGGTCGAGGCCCGTGTAGAATGCCTCGATGACGGCCGCGCCGGCGGGAACATTGGTCAGGCGGTAGGTTCCGTATTGGTCGGTGAATGTGACCTGTTCGGTGCCGGCGAGGGTGACGCGGGCGTTGTTCAGGAACTTGCCCGTCGCCACGTTCTGCACGCGGCCGGTGACGCCGCCGGTGGTGGGTGGTTGGGCGGCGGGGGAGGATGACAGGAGCGTGCCGAGCAGCAGGGAGAAGGTTCCGAGGATGCGGGGGTGGATCATGGTCTTGGAGCGGTTTCCGGGAAAAGGAGTCGATGATCAGGGACGGTGGCGCGGCAACTCGGCCTTGAAGTCTCCGAGGCTCGACCAATGCAGGCGGCGGTTGAGGTCGACCTCGGTCACGACGACGGTTCCCCATTCCTTCGCCTGCGCGAGGAGCCGGCCGTCCTGGCCGTAGATACCCGACACCATCCAATCCTGCGTGGCGTCGGTGTGGGTGCTGCTCACGACGTAGACGTGGTTTTCGCACGCCCGCGCGGCGGCCAGGAGCGGGTTGCAGCCCATGACGGGAAACGCGATGACTTCCGCGCCGCGGTTCGCGAGCTCCCGCGCCACCTCGGGAAAGAAGCCGTCGTAGCAGACCATCAGGCCGATCTTGCCGAGCGAAGTCATGAAGACCGGATATTCGTTTCCGGGGGTGATGCCGCCCTCGATCTCACCCCGGGGCAGGCAGATCTTGCGGTACTTGCCGATCAAGGCGCCGTCGGGTCCGATCAGCGCGGCGATGTTGTAGATCAGGGCGCCCTCGCGCTCGACGAGCCCCACGACGAGGTGCAGCCGGTGCTCGCGCGCGAGGCCGCCGAAGTAGGCGGTGGAGGGGCCCGGCACCGGTTCGGCTACCGCCGCGTAATTGATTCCGCCTCCGAAGGTCACCACCTCCGGCAGCACTACGAGGTCCGCGCGTTGGCGTGCGGCGTCGGCGATCAGCGGCGCGAAGGCCCGGCGGCGGGCATCCGGCGTGCGGGCCTCGCGGGGCACGAAGTGCACGGCGGCAAGTCGCGTGACCCGCGGACCGGCGGGAGCTGTGGGCGCCAGGCTGACCTCGGCCCACTCCACCTTCGCGTCCGCGGCCCAACGGAACTCCAACTCAACCCATGCGCGCGTGGCGGACGAGGGTGCCCGGTAGACCCCGCGTACTTCCGTCCAGCCGGGCTTCACCTCGCCGGCGTCCTCCGGGTATTCCGGCTCCGCGCGCGGCTTGCGGCCGGGTTGGTAGGAGGCGTTTGAGGGTTCGTCGCGGGTCACCGGCCGTCCCTGCGCGTCCTGCCAGAGGATGCGCGCGACCGCCGTGCGCCGGCCGTCGGCGTTATGCACGCGGCGCAGCGCGGAAAAGGCGTAGGTCGTGCCGCCCTCGACGGGGAAGGCGCGCGTCCAGCGCCCGATCCGTCCGGGCTGGGCGTCGGAGGTGATGACCAGTGCGCCGTCGCCGCGCGGGCCGCCGGCGGGATCGAAGCTGAATGTCGGCGCGATCTCCGTGCGGAGGATCGCGGCGGACCACCCGGCGGGGGCGTCGGCCGCAATCAAGGAGAGGCTGGGCGGAATCAGGGCGGGCAGCAGGAGTAACGTGAGGCGCATGCCGATGCGGGGTCTTCGAGAATGGGCACCACAGCCGTGGGTTCGTCGAATGCAAATCGCGCGCAAACTGTGACGGCACTCGGGCTGGCCAAAGATCGAATTTGTCAGATGCGATTCAGGGCGGAACTTGACGGATCACGCGTATACGGTGCGTCTCGCTGTCGCCGACGTAGATGGCGCCGTCGGTGTCGGCAAAGATCCCGTGCAGGCGGGCTAGCTGGCAGGCGAGCGCGGGGCCGTCGGGTCCATCGCCCTTCTCTCCGGTGCCGGCGATGAGCTCGAGGTGGCCGGTGCGCCGGTCGATCATTCGCACGCTGTGACTCTCCGTGTCAGCGAGCCAGACGTTGCCGTCGGCGTCCACGGCGATGCCCTTCGGGCCCGACAGCGTGGCGTCGCGTGCGGGGCCGCCGTGGCCGGTAAATCCCTTCCTTCCCGTGCCGGCGATGTGGTGGAACGTGCCGCGGACGGGATCTAGGCGGAACACCTGGTTGCCCTCGCGGGTGGCGAGCCAGAGGTTGCCCTCGCGGTCGAAGTCGAGGGAGCGCGGCCCGCGCAGCGGTGTGCCGGCGATGGGCGCGCCGTCGGGCGTGTCGCCCGGTTTTCCAGTACCGGCGAAGGTCGAGATCAGGCCGGTGTTTCCGTCGATGCGGCGGATCACGTGGTTGCCGATGTCGCAGACGTAGAGGTGGCCCGCGTGGTCGAACTGGATGCTGTGCGGTTGCCGGAAGCGGGCCTTCACGGCGGGCCCGCCGTCGCCGGAGTATCCGGGTTGACCGTCGCCGGCGAGGGTGGTGATCACGCCGGTCCTGAGATCGATCCGCCGGATCGCGTGGTTGGCCATGTCGGCCACGAACAGGTTTCCTCGCGCATCGAAGCGAATCTCGTGCGGGAGGTTGAACGTCGCTTGCAACGCGGGACCGCCGTCGCCGGTGTAGCCCTTGGCCCCCGTGCCTGCGAAAGTTGAAATCGAGCCGTCGCGCGCGATGCGGCGAATCCGCTGGCCGGTGTATTCGCAGAACCAAAGGGCGCCGTCGGGACCGCGGATGACGCCGAAGGGGTTGTCGAGGGTCGCTAGCCTAGCTGGGCTGCCGTCGCCGCCGAAGCCTTGGCGGCCGTTGCCGGCGACCGACTCGATCCGCCAGCTGGGACCGGTTGCGGTCGCCGCGGCGGGCGCGATCAGGGCTAGGAGGAGGAGCGCGTTCAGCCGGCGGGGTTGGGGCATGCCCCGAATCCACGGGGCGCGGAGTGCGGCGTCAACGGGTACGCCGCCTCAAGCCTTACGTTTCCGGCGTCCGCCGCGGGGCGCGATGTTGAGGTAGGTCTTGTTGAGCATCTGGCTCTCGTAGAGCTCGAGGAGGCGTACCCCTTCGCGCGGCTTCACCTGGTCTTTACGCGTGGCGTGGTCGATCTGGGCCTTCATCTTTCGGCAGAGGTCCTCTTGCTGGTACTGCACGCCCTCGATGACATCGGCGATGCGGCTGCCGCTGAGCGCCTCCTCGATGTAGAAGCCGTTCGGTTCGTCGTCCTCTAGGAAGACGTGCACCTCGTTGACGCGACCGAAGAGGTTGTGGAGGTCGCCCATGATGTCCTGGTAGGCGCCGGTGAGGAAAATGCCGAGGTAGTAGGGCTTTCCGTTCAGCGGATGCAGGTTCAGGTAGGACTTGGTGTCCTGCAGGTCGATGAAGCGGTCGATCCGGCCGTCGGAGTCGCAGGTGATGTCGACGAGGATCGCGTTCACGGAGGGCCGCTCGTCGAGGCGGTGGATGGGTGCGATGGGGAACAGCTGGTCGAGCGCCCAGTGATCGAGGAGGGACTGGAAGACGGAGAAATTACAGACGTACTGGTCGGCGAGCAGCGTGTTGAGCTCGTGCAGCTCCTCGGGCTGGTACCCGGATTTGCGGCCCTCGCGCGCGATCTGCTCGCAGACCTGCCAGAACAGCGACTCGGCGGCGGCGCGGTTCTCGAGGTCGAGGTAGCCGAGGTTGAAGAGGGAGAACGCCTCGTCCTTCTTCTGGACGGCGTCGTGGAAACGCTCGAGGCGGCCTAGCTTGGTACGGTTGCGGAGGAGTTCGGCGAGGTCGTTGACGACCTTGTGGCGGACCTTGGGCTGGTGCTGCTGACCAAGGGACTCGCGCTTGTTGATGCGCTCGAAGACCTCGACGACGAGCATCGAGTGGGGGCCCACGACCGCACGGCCGGACTCACTGACGATATCGGGCTCGGCGACCCCTGAGGCGGCGCAGACCTCTCGGATGTTGGCGACGACATCGCGGGCGTACTCCTCGAGGGAGTAGTTCATCGACGACTCGAAGTTCGTGCGCGAACCGTCGTAGTCGATGCCGAGTCCGCCACCGACGTCGAGGTACCCCATGGGGAAGCCCATGCGGGCGAGCTGGCAGTAGAAGCGTGCGGCCTCGATGACGGCGTTCTTGATCGTGATGATGTTCGGGACCTGGGATCCGATGTGGAAGTGGATCAGGCGCAGGGCGGACGTGAGCTTGGCCGCACGGAGGCGCTCGACTGCGAACAGGATCTCGGCGGTGTTGAGACCGAACTTGGCGTTGTCGCCGGTAGAGGTGGCCCACTTGCCCTCGCCGCGTGTCTGGAGCTTGGCGCGGAAGCCGATCATCGGCTTTACCCCGGTCTCGGCGGAGAGGCGGATGATGTCGTCGAGCTCGCTGAGCTGCTCAACGACGATGATGATGCGCTTCCCGAGCTTACGGCCGAGCAAGGCGAGGCGGATGTAGTCGTGATCCTTGTATCCGTTGCAGATGATGAGACGTTGCGCGCCCTCGTGCATGGCGAGCGCGATCATCAGCTCCGGCTTGGAACCGGCCTCGAGGCCGAAGTTGTACTCCTTCCCGGCCGAGACGATCTCATCGACCACCTCACGCAGTTGGTTCACCTTGATGGGGAACACGCCGCGGTAGCCACCCTTGTAGCGTTCCTCCTTGATGGCTTTGCGGAACATCTCGTTGAGCTGCACGACCCGGTGGCGCAACAGGTCCTGAAAGCGGATGACGAGAGGAGCCCGCAGCCCCATCCCGAGGGCTTCCTGCACGACGTCGAGGACCCGGATGGATCGCCCGTCGAGGCGCGGTTGAACGGTCACGAGGCCCTCTTCGTCAACCGCAAGGTGCCCGGCGCCCCAGCGCTTAAAGCCGTAGAGTTCTTCGGACTGGGCGGCCGTCCAGGCCGGGGAGGATCTGCTTTTCAACGCGGGGCGGGGTAGGGGGACTTATGGCTTGCTTTCGAAGTCGGCGGATCAGTTAGATGCGTGTTTTCTTTTTTCAAAACACCCGCCACGCAATTCCGAAAATGTCCTCCGTGTTTTCCGCCCTCCAGACCCTCGCTCAGACCGCCGCGCCAGCCGGGCAGCCCCAGCCCTCCGCGTGGGTGCAGTTGCTGCCGATGGTGCTGCTGTTTGGCGCGATGTATTTCTTCCTGATCGCCCCGCAGCGGAAGAAGCAGAAGGAGCACGAGAAGATGCTCAAGGCGCTCGAGTCCGGCGACGAGGTCGTCACCAGCGGTGGCATCTACGGGGTGATCACCAACGTGAAGGAAGACCGGTTCGTCGTCCGCGTGGCGGAGAACACCAAGATCGAGCTCGGCAAGGGCTTCGTGCAGGGTGTGGTCCGCAAGGTGAACGCCGGGGACAAGAAGTAATTCCTTTTCGCGTTCACGCCCGGTCTCGCGGGGCCCGTCCTTCGGCGGGGCCGCGGTCTGGATACCTTTAAACCCAAAAGATCCATGCTCAAACGCAACCTGTGGAAGCTCGTCGCCTCGCTCGCCCTCATCGGGTGGGCGGTGGTGCAGCTCATTCCGGTCCAGGACGAGCCGTTCGTCGGCTACGTCCGCTCCCATGCCACCGCCAAGCAGGCGGAATTCGCCAAGCTGCTCGACGAGGCCGCGGCTCGGAAGAAGAACCTCCAGGCGCCGAGCGAGTTCGTCGCCCTCAAGCAGATCGGGAAGGAACGCCGGCTCGACCTCACCCAGTACTTCCCTGAGATCCGGCTCGAGGAGTCCCTGCGCAACGTCGAGAAGCGGAACGACATCCTTCTCGCCGAGCTCCTGCGCCGCTCCCGCGGCCGGCTCCAGCTCGGCCTCGACCTGAAGGGTGGCGTCGCTTTCACCCTCGAGGCGGTCGATTCGCCCGGTGAACAGCTCGACGAGTACCAACGTCAGGAAAAGCTGCAGAAGGCCATCGACATCATCGGCGCCCGCATCAACGGGCTCGGCGTGGCGGAGCCGGTCCTCCGCCCCATCGGCAAGAATCGGATCGAGGTCCAGTTGCCGGGCGTCAGCACCAAGGACAATCCCGACGTCGTCGACCAGGTGAAGGCCCCGGCACGTCTGGATTTCCGGCTGGTGCATCCGACGCTCCGGCCAGGCGCCGGCATCGAGGCACCCGCGGGTTACGAGGTGAAGTTGCTTGAGTGGGAAGGCCGGCGTGGCGAGTCCGGCGTCGAGGAGCTCTTCGTGAAGAGGATCCCCGAGATGACCGGCGAGATGATCAGCAACTCGTTCGCGCGGCCCGATCTCTACGGCAAGCCCGAGGTGATCCTGGAGTTTACAAGCGACGGCAAGAAGCGCTTCGCCGAGGTCACGCGTGTGATCGCCGAGATGGGCCAGCGCAATGGCACCCTCGGCCGACTCGCCATCGTGCTTGATGGCAAGCTCTACTCCGCGCCGACCGTTCGGGAGGAGATCAACAGCGACTCCGCCCAGATCACCGGCAGCTTCACCGACCGCGAGGCCATCAACCTCGCCAACGTGCTCAATAACCCCCTCGACGTCGAACTGCGCATCATGGAGCAGTACGAGGTCGGGCCGACGCTCGCCTCCGACGCCATCCTCAGCGCCCGCAACGCCTTCATCGCCAGCACGCTCCTGACGATCGGCTTCATGCTCGTGTTCTACACCGTCGGCGGAATGGTCGCCGCGATCGGCATGGGCGTGAACGTGCTCATCACCCTCGGTGTGATGTCCAGTATCGGCGCGACCCTCACGATGCCTGGAATCGCCGGGATCGTGCTCACCCTCGCGATGTCGGTCGACTCGAACATCCTCATCTTCGAGCGCATGCGCGAGGAACTGAAGCTAGGCAAATCACTGGGCGCGGCGCTTGAAGCCGGCTTCGAAAAGGCTTGGTCGGCGATCCTTGATTCCAACGTCACCACCCTGCTGGTCGCCCTCATCATGATCGCGCTGGGCACGGGTCCCGTGAAGGGCTTCGGCGTCACCCTTACCATCGGTATCTTCACGACGATGCTGGCCGCCGTCGTGGTCAGCAAACTGCTGCTCGAGGCCCTGATCTTCGGCGCCGGCTCCCGCCGCATGCCGATGTTCTCCGTGCTGCAGAACACTTCCTTCGACTTTCTCCGCATGACGAAGGCGGCGGTGATCCTCACCGTCGTCGTCCTCGTCGTCGGCGTTGGTGCGCTGGTCTACAAGGGCAAGGATATCTACGGCATCGACTTCGCGGGCGGCGATATGGTCACGCTCAACTTCGCCAAGCGGACGGAGCTCGCCGAACTCCGCGCGGCTGCGGCCAAAGCCGGACTCAAGGAGGTCAATTTCTCCTACCAGCAGCCGCTCGGCACCGAGCGAGAAGTGCTGCGAATCACGACGCCCTTCGACCAAGGCAAGGTGGTCGTGGCCAAGCTGCAGGCGGCGCTGCCGGCCGCGAAGCTCGAGGTCGCCGGCGAAACGCGCATCGGCGCCTCGGTCGGCCGCGAGATCCAGTGGAACGCCTTCAAGTCAATCGCGGCGGCCCTCATCCTCATCCTGCTGTACGTGGCACTGCGGTTCGAGTTCGGCTACGGCGTCGGCGCGGTGGTGGCCACCGTGCACGACCTCATCCTCACCGTGGGCGTCTTCGTCCTCTTCGACCGCCAGTTCAATGCGCCGATGGTCGCGGCGATCCTCCTGATCGCCGGTTACTCGATCAACGACACGATCGTCGTGTTCGACCGCATTCGGGAAGAGCTCAAGATCAACCCCACGGGTACACTCCGCGACGTGATCAACCGCGCGCTGAACCTCACGCTCTCGCGCACGATCATCACGGGCGGCACGACCTTCCTCACCGCCGTCACCCTCATCCTTACGACGACGGGCGACGTGAACGACATCGCGTTCACCCTGCTCATCGGTGTCATCACCGGAACGTTCTCCTCGCTCTTCATCGCCACGCCGGTGTTCTTCTGGTGGCACAAGGGCGACCGGAAACACGTCGAGGCGCATCACGACATCGCGCCGAAGTACGAGTGGCAGGGCTCCAGCAAGGCTTCGGAATAACCTGACGCGTCGGGGGCGGCCCCGCGCCCGCGCGTTTCCCGGCCCCCGCGGGGGTCCGGGGCGCGCCGTTCCGCGGAGTCTTCACCGCACCGGGATCCATGCGCTGGAAACATTCGCCGCTGCCCGCGGCCGAGGTGGAGGAGTTTGCCCGTCGCGCCGGCGTGAGCCGCGTGCTCGCGGAACTGCTGCTGCGCGCCGGGCTCACCGCACCCGAGTCCGCCGGGGAATTCCTGCAGCCGGCGCTCGCCCAGCTCCGGGATCCTTTCTCATTGCCCAACGTCGAACCCGCCGCGGCCCGTCTCGCGCAGGCGATCGCGGCGCGCGAGGAGATCGTCGTCCTCGGCGACTACGATGTCGACGGCGTGAGCAGCACCACGCTGCTGGTGACCGTGCTGCGGCGCTTCGGATTGAATCCGCGCTTCGTCGTCCCGCGGCGTTCGGAGGATGGCTACGGGCTTTCTCGCAGCGCGATCGACCGCGCCCTTGAGGGTGGGCGCCCCGGGCTCTTCATCGCGCTCGATTGCGGCACGAACTCTCACGCGGAGGCGGCCTACCTGCGCGGGCTCGGCATCGACGTGCTGGTGATCGACCACCACCGCTCGACGGAACGCACGCTTGAGGACGGCCTGCTCATCAATCCACACGTGCACGCGGGCGCCGGAGGCGCGGGCGATTCACTCCACCTCTGCACGGTCGGCCTCGTCTTCAAGCTGTGCCACGGCCTGCTGAAGCGGCTCCGGGCGGAGAATCATCCCGTCGCTTTTCGCGTCCGGCTGCGGGACCACCTGGACCTCGTGGCGATGGGCACGATCGCCGACCTCGTGCCGCTGCAGGGAGAGAACCGTATCCTCGCGCGTCACGGCCTCCGCATTCTGGAGTCAACCGAGCGTCGCGGGCTTCGCGCCCTGATGGACGTCGCCGGTGTGCGCCCCGGCAACGGTCTCACTCCGACCGATATCTCCTTCCGGCTCGGGCCGCGGATCAACGCGAGCGGGCGGCTCGCCGACGCCGCGATCTCCGTGGAGCTGCTCCTCAGCGAGGACGCCGCTTTTTGCGAGGCCACCGCCCGACAGCTCGATACCTTCAATCGCGAACGGCAGGACATCGAACGGGTCATCACCGAGGAGGCCGAACGCCGCATCGAGGGGGAATTCGCGGGGCACGCCGGGGTGGTGCTGTTTTCGGATGAGTGGCATCCGGGCGTGGTCGGGGTGGTGGCGGGTCGCGTCACGCGGAAGTACAACCGTCCCTGCGTGGTGCTGGGCCGTGAGGGCGAGGTAGCGAAGGGCTCGGGGCGCAGCGTCGACGGGATCAACCTGGTGGAGGTGCTGGCGTCGTGTGCTTCGCACCTGGAGAGCTGGGGCGGCCACCCGATGGCCGTCGGCGTGTCGTTGCCGCGGGCCAACGTCGGGATCTTTCAGGAACATTTCGCGGAAGCCGTCAGGACGCATGCAGGCGGGGCGCCGGGCGAGGCGACGATCCGCATCGCCGCTTGGTTGACTCCGGAACAGGTGACGGAGCGGCTGGTCGAGGAATTGGACACACTCCACCCGTTCGGGCAGGGCAATCCCGAGCCTGTCTTCGGCGTGCGCGGCGTTGTGCTGCGCCAGCCGGTGGACGTCTTTAAGGAACAGCATTTCAGATTTCGTTTCGACGATGGCCGCGGCCGGCCGCTGCACGGCGTCGCCTGGAAGATGGCCGATCGCCTGCCGATCGTCGGGAGCCCGATCGACCTCGCCGTCGAGCTCAAGTGGAATCACTACAATGGTCGGCGCCTGCTGCAGCTCGGCCTGATCGATTGGCGGCCTTCGCAGCGCGAAGGGTGACGGGCGAACGCCCGCGCGCTCAGCCCTCAAGGTTGAGCACGCAGTAGCTGCGCTTGCCCTTGCGGAGCAGGATGTGGCGTCCGAACACGACGTCGCCTGCGGTCACGAGGTGGGCGTGTTCCGTGACGCGCACGTTGTTCACGTAGATCCCGCCACCCTCCAGGTCCTTGCGCGCCTGGCCTTTCGAGGGGCAGAGCCCGCTGTGTACAAGCAGCTCGATGAGAGGCGCCCCGGTGCCGGAGAGCCGCGCGCGTTCCAACGGTTTGACGGGAGCCTCGGCGACGATGTCGGCGAAGTCAGACTCACTCAGCCCCTCGAGGCTCCCACCGAAAAGGACCTCGCTGGCCTTCAGTGCGCCGGCGAGACGCTCGGGTCCGTGGACGAGAAGGGTCATTTCCCTTGCCAATGCCTTCTGGGCGGCGCGGGCGCCGGGATTCGCGTGGAGTTCCTGCTCAAGGGAGGCGATCTCCGGCGCGGGCAGGAACGTCAGAGTCTTGAGCAGCTTGATGACGTCGGCGTCGGCCGCGTTGACGAAAAACTGATAAAACCGGTACGGCGACGTGCGGCGCGGGTCGAGCCAGACGGTCCCGGTGGCGGTCTTGCCATACTTCGAGCCGTCGGCCTTGGTGAGCAGCGGAAACACGAGGCCCCATACGGTCGCGCCAAGCTTCTTGCGGGTGAGCTCGGTGCCGACGGTGATGTTGCCCCACTGGTCGGTGGCGCCGATCTGCAGCTCGCAATTGAAGGTTCGGCGCAGGTGGTAAAAATCGAAGCCTTGGAGCAGCATGTAGCTGAACTCCGTGTAGCTGATGCCGGACTCCCGGTCCTCCATGCGCGAGCGCACGGAGTCCTTGGCGACCATCGAGTTGACGGTGATGTGCTTCCCGATGTCGCGCAGGAACTCGAGGATTGAGACCGGGGCTGTCCAGTCGTGGTTGTTGACGAGCCGGGCGGGGTTGGCGGCGACGTCGAAGTCGAGGAACTGCGACAGCTGGCGGCGGATGGAGGTGATGTTGTGCTCCACCTGCTCAGGCGTCTGCAGGTTGCGCTCGGCGGACTTGCCGGAGGGATCGCCGACCATGCCCGTCGCACCGCCGGCGAGGGCGATCGGATGGTGGCCAGCCAGTTGGAAGCGACGAAGGGCGAGGAGGGGGACGAGGTTGCCGACGTGGAGGGAATCGGCGGTGGGGTCGAAGCCGCAGTAAAGCGTGAGCGGACCCTCGGCGAGGCGGCGGCTGAGCGCGTCCAGGTCGGTGCAATCGGCGAGGAGGCCGCGCCAGCGGAGTTCGTCGAGGATGTTCATCGCGTGCGGCGAAGTAAACCGAGCGCCGCGCAGGCCGTGCAAGAGCGATTCTGGAGCGGGGCCGGCCGCGACCGGCTCACTGAAAAAGGTTTCGGTCCAGGCTGCGGTATTGGATGGCCTCGAGCAGGTGGTCGGCGGCGATGTCGTCCGCACCAGCGAGGTCAGCAATCGTGCGCGCCACTTTGAGGATCCGGTCGTAGGCGCGGGCCGACAGGCAGAGGCGTTCCATGGCGGCCTGCAGTAGGTCGCCCAACTCGGGAGTCAGGGCGCAATGGCGCCGGATCTGGGCGTGCGAGAGGCGGGCGTTGGTCGTGGATTTGCCCTCGCCGTGGCGCCGCTGCTGGCGCTCGCGGGCTTCGACAACCCGCGCCCGGATCGCGGCTGAGGCCTCGCCGGGAGCAGTTTCCCGCAATTCCCGGATGGAGAGCGCCGGTGCCTCGACGTGGAGGTCGATGCGGTCGAGCAGCGGCCCGCTCACGCGCCCGCGGTAGCGCTGGATCTGCGCGGGTGTGCAGCGGCATTGGTGGCGAGCATCCCCGAGGTAGCCGCAGGGGCAGGGGTTGAGCGCGGCGACGAGCATGAAGGCGCACGGGAGCGTGACCTTGCCGGCGCTGCGGGAAATCGTGACCTCCGCGTCCTCCAGCGGCTGACGCAGCACCTCGAGGGCCGAGCGCTTGAACTCGGGCAACTCGTCGAGGAACAGCACGCCGTGGTGGGCGAGGGAGATTTCCCCGGGGCCGGGAAGGGTGCCTCCGCCCAGCAGCGCCACGTCGGAAACCGTGTGATGCGGGGATCGGAACGGCCGGGTGTCCCACGCGGCCTCGCCGGTGAGGGTGCGGCCGGCGGCGGAGTGAATCGCGAGGATCTCAAGTTGTTCCTCGGCGGTCGGCGGCGGCATGATCGACGGGATGCGCTTCGCCACCATGGACTTTCCGGAGCCGGGAGGTCCTATGATGAGAAGGTTATGGCCGCCGGCGACCGCGACCTCGACAGCCCGGCGAAGGGCGCGCTGGCCCTTCACCTCGGAGAAATCGGGGGAGTCCTCGGGCACGGCCCGCGGGGTGGGGCTGCGCTGCGCCCGGCGCCTCAGCGGGTTGATTCGCGACTCTCCCAGCAGGAAGCGCACCGCTCCGTCGAGGGAGTCGACCGGGTAAACTTCGATACCTTCCACGAGCGCCGCCTCGTCCGCGGATCGGGCGGGGAGGAGCATCCCTCGTTTCCCAAGTCGGCGGGCGAGTCTCGCCATGGCGAGCGCGCCGCGGACCGGGCGGGTGGTTCCGGAAAGGCTGAGTTCCCCGGCAATGAGCCAGTCGTCGAGCGCCGGCACGGAGAGCTGGTGGGTGGCCGCTAGAAAACCGAGCGCGATGGGCAGATCGTAGCACGGACCTTCCTTGCGGAGGTTGCCCGGGGCGAGGTTGATGGTCGTGCGCGTCCGTGGCGGCTGGAAGCCGCTGTTGCTCAGGGCGGAGACGACGCGGTCGTCGGACTCCTTGACGGCGGCGTCAGGCAGGCCGACGAGGATCAGCTTGGGCTCGCCGACCTCGTTGGCGTTGACCTCGACGAAGACGGGCTCGGCGTGGATGCCCTGCAGGGAGGCGGAGGAAACGGTGGCGAGCATGGCCGGTCGCTCGGCGCGACGGGCCGGAACGAGGCGCCTCAGGCGCCGGCGGCGTTCCGGCGTGCGATTTCCGCGATGTTACGCTCGACCGCGGCGACGTAGGGATTCGGTCCTCCCGGGTAGGGGCGGGCGAGAAAGCGGTAGACCGCCAGAAAGTCGCTTTCGAGTTTCCGGCGTACCACCTTGTTCCAGAACGCCGGGGTTTCCCGCGCGAGGTGGCGGGCGGAGCGGTAGGCGCGGTCCTTCGCCGGCACGCGAGTGAAGTCGTCGCACTCCCGGAATTCCTCGTACAGCAGCCCCAGTTCGTCGGGGTAATCCGGAGCTGCCATCTGGGCGAGGAAGTCGGCGGTCGTGACCGCGCAGCCGACGATCCGGTCGGCGGGGGCACGGAAGGGGATGCGTGGTACATCGGCGACCGGCCCGGTGCAATTGATCGCGTGCATGACCGCCTCCAGTTCATCACGGTCGAACCCGAGGACCGGCAGTTCGCTGGAGGCAAGGGCGCAGCTCCGCAGGACGTGGCAAAACGTGTACTTTGCTCCGGAGCCGGCGGAGTCGTGGCGCAGTCGGAGAAACCCCGAGTCGTGCAGCAGCACCGCGGTGATGGCGAGTTCGAGCCGGCCCGGATCGATCGAGGGCTGGACCTTCGCGAAATGGCGACCCTCCAAAAGGCTCACGAGGCAGACGGTCGCCTGCAGGGTGTGCTCGCGGTCGTGGTACTTCAGGTCGATCGCCGCGTAATCGGGATGCCGGCCGGCGAAAAGGTCCATCACCAGGTTGAACACCCGCCGCAGCCGCTTGGTCGGCCGGCGCGGGTACATGCGTCGGAAGCTCGCCGCGACGAACCGCCAGACGGCTTCGGGATTCCGCGTGTCAACCTGCGGCAATCCGGTTCCGTCGGTGGGGTCTTGGGGGTTCTTTTTCACGAACGTCGGCGCTGCGGCCGATAAAGAATTTGCCGAAAGGTCGGGCAAGAGCATTCGTGGGGTGAATCTACCATGTTCAGGGTAGGAATCACCGGAGGGATGGGATGCGGGAAATCCACCGTCGCGCGGCTGATGGAGGCGCGCGGTTTCCGTCGGCTCGATTCGGACGCCATCGTCCGGGAGCGCGTGCTGCGCGAGCCGGCGGTGAAGGCTGCCATCCGGGAACGCTTCGGGGCCGGAGTGCTGGCGGCAAATGGCGAGGTCGAGCGGGCTCATTTGGCAGAGCGGGTGTTCGCCGATGATGACGCGCTGCGTTGGCTGGAGGACCTCGTCCACCCCCGCGTCTATTCGGCGTGGACGGAGGCCTTCGCGGCCGGTGACTCCGAGGTGCGTTGGGCGGTGGAGGTGCCGCTCCTGTTCGAGCGCGGCTTGGAAAAAGGGTTTGATTTCACGGTGTGCGTGGCGCTTCCTCCGGATCAGCAGCTGGCCCGGTTGGAAGAGCGCGGAATCCCGCGAGCGCTCGCCGGGCGGCGAATCTCCAAGCAATTGCCGCTGGCGCAAAAGATCGAACGGTCGGATTACGTGCTTTGGAACGGGGGATCGCCCGCGTTCCTCGAGGCGCAGGTGGACCGCGTCGTCCGGCAGCTTCCGGCGCCCTGAAACTAATCCTGCCCCGCCACGTCTCAAGGACGAGTGCCGGGCGGGACTCCCTTTACCGTCACTTCGACATGCTCCCTCCCTCCGCCGACGACTCCAAGCCGTCCCACGCACCTGAAGAAGCGAAGAAAAAGTCGCGCCTCATCCGCACGCGATCCCGTCCGACGAAGGCCGACAAGCCTGAGAAGGCGGAAAAGCCGGCCAAGTCCCGCGGGAGGAAGGTAACCAAGGCAGCTGACGCGGTTGAGTCTACCCAGTCCTTGCCGGTGAAGGTCTCCGCGCCGGCCTCGGAGCCGGCTCCCGTGGCACCGGCCCCCGTGCCGGCCCCCGTCTGGCGGGATGAGCCGCCACCCGCGGCCGAATCCTCGCCTGCGGTCGAACCGCGCGGCTCCGGATCGTCTCCGGCGCAGGGCGACTCCGGGGCTCAGTCGTTCACACCCGAAACCCCGGCGGAGCCTGCCCAGCACGGCGGGCAGCAGGCCGGGCAGAGCGGCTTCGACGGCGCTGACCAAAGGGGTGGGGGACGCCCCGACTGGCAGGGCGGTCAGCATCAGGGAGACCGCGGGTTCTGGAAGCACGGACGCCGCAACAAGCGCGGACGTCACGGCGGACCCTGGCAGCCGGGGCAACACGGCGGTGGGCGCGAGCAGTTGCCCCCGCAGATGCCGCCGCCGAGCAATGTTCCGGTCTTCGGGGACCTGCCGAATCCGACGCGCTTCAACGACCTTGCCGCGCTGGATGCCCTCGCCGACGAGTTGGCGGGCGCGAAGGGTGAGCCCATCTTCCTGGACGAGGTCTACGCGCTCAGTCTCGCGGACCTCGCCGCGCACGCGCGCAGGCTCGGCTTGGCCGTGGAGGGGGCCGCGCCGCGACGCCAGATCCTGCCGGCGTTATTCAAGTTCGCCGCGGAGAACAAGCGCCCCCTGCGCGACCGCGGCTACATCGACCAGAACGACCGCGGCTGCTTCATCGTCCATACCCACTGCAATTACCGGTTGTATCCGGAGGATGCGTACCTCCCGGACTCCTTAGTCAAGCGCTACGGCCTGAAGCGCGGGCATCGCGTCGAGGTCCTGCTGCAGGCGCCGCTCGAGGGCGAGCGTTGCCCCTCGGTGGTACGGGTGGAGTCGGTGATGGGCATGAAGCCCGACGCGATCGCCTCGGTCACGCCGTTCGAGGAACTCATCCCATACTATCCGCTGAAGCGCATCCTGCTCGAGGATCCGGAGGTCGTGAAGGACGTGTCGATGAGGGCGGTCGACATCCTCACGCCCATCGGCTTCGGACAACGCGGCCTCATCGTGGCCCCGCCCCGCACGGGCAAGACCATCCTGCTGCAGAATATCGCCAACTCGATTTCCGCCAACAGTCCGGACGTTAAGCTGATCCTTCTCCTCATAGACGAGCGTCCCGAGGAGGTCACCGACTTTCGGCGGCACACCAAAGGCGAGGTCGTCTCCTCGACGTTCGACGAGACGCCCGAGAGCCATGTGCATTGCGCGGAGATGGTCATCGAGATCTGCCGGCGCCGGGTGGAGCAGGGGGAGCATGTCGTCATCCTGCTCGATTCGATCACGCGGCTGGCTCGCGCGTACAACGCGCTCACCGGAAGCGGTGGCAAGACGATGTCCGGCGGACTTGAGTCCAACGCGCTTCAGAAGCCCAAGCGCTTCTTCGGCTCGGCCCGCAACATCGAGGGCGGCGGCAGCCTGACGATCATCGCCAGCGCGCTCATCGACACGGGCTCCCGCATGGACGAGATCATCTTCGAGGAGTTCAAGGGCACCGGCAATTCGGAGCTCCACCTTGACCGCGGCCTGGTCGAGCGACGCATCTTCCCCGCGATCAACATCGACCGCTCCGGGACCCGCAAGGAGGAGCTCATCTATCACCCCGACGAGCTCCAGCGCATCTACGGCCTGCGGCGGGCGATGCAGGGCCTCGGTCCGATCGAGTCGATGGAGATGCTCATCACCCGGCTGAGGAAGACGAAGTCGAACGCCGAGTTCCTCCTCAGCCTCGCGCCCAAGTGATCGTCGCACCCCGGCCCTCCCCGTGACGCCTCCCGCCGCCACCGCCTTCACCGCCGCCGCGGACGAGTTCGTGATCCAGCTCGCGCAGGAACGCGGGCTGCTCCGGCCCGCCCAGCTCGACGCGGCCCGGGCGCTGTTGCCGGCCGACCCCGGGGCGGCCGGGACGCCCCGCCTGCTCGATGTCCTGATCCGGCAGGGTGCGCTTTCCTCCCGGCGCGTGGCTGAGCTCCTTGCCGACGAGTTCGGCATGGCGATGGCGCCCGACCTCGCGAACGTGCGCATCGCCGGGGACACGCTGGAACTCGTTCCCCGGGCCGTGGCGGCCCGCCACCGCCTGCTGCCGCTCGCCCGTGAGGGCAACCGGCTGCGCGTCGCCATCGCCGACCCGCTGGACACCGACGGCATCGATGCGCTCGGCTACCTGGTGAGGATGCCGCTCGAGACGGTCGTCGCCACGCCGGAGGAGATCGTCGCCGCGATCGACCGGTTCTACGGCAAGGATGCCGCGTCCATCGATGACCTGCTGAACGATCTCTCGACGAAGGATGCCGGGGAGGACGCGGAGGCGCTCGCCGCCGAGCCCGGCGCCTCACCTGATCCCGCCACCACCGAGGCCGACGCCCCGATCATCAAGCTGGTGCACCAGATGATCCTCGAGGCGATCCAGCGGCGGGCGTCCGACATCCATGTCGAGCCCCTCGAGAAACGCCTGCGGGTGCGCTACCGCGTCGACGGCGTGCTCATTGAAGTCGAGAATCCACCCAAGCGTCTTCAGCCCTCGATCATCTCGCGGCTGAAGATCATGGCGAACATCAGCATCGCCGAGAAACGCATCCCGCAGGACGGGCGCATCCAGATCGCGGTCGGCGGCAAGCAGCTCGACCTGCGCGTCTCGTCGCTGCCGACGGTGCACGGCGAGAGCATCGTCATGCGCATCCTCGACAAGGAGGGACTCACGCTGGGGTTGCCCGAGCTCGGCTTCTTCAGTGATGACGCCGCGACGTTTGAGCGGCTGATCTCCCTGCCCGACGGCATCCTGCTGGTGACCGGCCCCACCGGCTCCGGCAAGACGACCACGCTCTACGGCTGCCTGCATTTCATCAACAAGCCCGACCGCAAGATCATCACGGTCGAGGATCCGGTGGAATATCAGCTCAACGGCATCAATCAGGTGCCCGTGCGGCACGACGTGGGCATGACCTTCGCGTCGGCGTTGCGAGCGATGCTGCGGCAGGCGCCGAACATCGTGATGGTCGGAGAAATCCGCGACCTGGAGACCGCCGAGATCGCGATCAACGCCTCGCTCACGGGCCACATGGTGTTCTCGACGCTCCACACCAACGATGCGCCGGGCGCGGTGACCCGCCTCATCGACATCGGGGTGAAGCCCTTCCTCGTCTCCACCTCGCTGCGCGCGGTGATGGCCCAGCGGCTCGTGCGCAAGATCTGCAAGCAATGCAAGCGGGTCATCACGCCGGAACCCAACGAGCTGCGCGCGCTCAACATCACGCCCGCCCAGGCGACCGGGGCGACCTTCGCCAAGGGCGAGGGTTGCGGAAACTGCAACTCGACCGGTTTCCGCGGCCGCATGGGCATCTTTGAGATCTTCCTGGTGAACGAGGAGGTGCAGAAGATGATTTACGAGGGGGCGGGCACGTCGCGGCTCCGCGACAAGGCCCGCTCGCTCGGCATGCGCACGATGCGTGAGGACGGCGCCCGCAAGGTGACCGCGGGGCTCACCACGATCGATGAGGTCGTCTCCATCACGGTCGGCGACTCGAGCTGAAGGCGACCATGGACGTCACTCCAGAGATCAGAAACCGGGCGCGCTTCGCGCCGAAGAAGGGGGATCAAGCATGAGCTACGAGATGAACGACCTGCTCGAGCTGATGGTCGATCAGGGCGCATCGGACCTTCACATCCAGGTGGGCCAGCCGCCGACCCTCCGTCTCAGCGGCAGCATGACCCCGATCGACGGGCCGCCCCTGACGCCGGCCGACACCGAGCGCCTCATGTTGTCGATCACGCCCGACGGCCACGTCGCCAACGTGAAGCTCAAGGGCGGCGCCGACTTCGGCTTCGCCTTCGGTGACAAGGCGCGCTTCCGGGTCTCGGTCCTCAAGTCCAAGGCCAACTACGGGATGGTGCTGCGCCAGATTCCGCACCGGATGTTCAGCCTCCGCGACATCGGGATGCCCGACAAGATCCGCGAGCTGCTCTACCGCCCCCGCGGCCTGATCCTGGTCACCGGACCGACCGGCTCGGGCAAGTCGACGACGCTCGCGTCGATGATCAACTACATCAACGAGGCGCGCGACGGGCACATCATCACGATCGAGGACCCGATCGAGTATTACCACGCCCACAAGCGCTGCGTGGTTACCCAGCGCGAAGTGCACGTGGACGTCCCGAGTTTCTCCGAGGCCATCCGCCATGCCCTGCGGCAGGATCCCGACGTGATCCTCGTGGGCGAGATGCGCGACCTTGAGACGATCGAGGCCGCGATCAGCGCCGCGGAGACGGGGCATCTCGTCTTCGGCACCCTGCACACGAACAGCGCCGCGAAGACGGTCGACCGCATCGTCGACGCCTTCCCGGCGAACATGAAGGACATGATCCGCACCCAGCTGGCGTCCTCCCTGGTGGCGGTGATTTCCCAGGTGCTCTGCAAGAAGATCGGCGGCGGCCGGATCGCCGCCTACGAGATCATGGTCAACACCACGTCGATCGCCTCGCTCATCCGCGAGAACAAGACGTTCCGGATCACCTCCGACATCCAGACCGGGGCCAACCTGGGCATGATCACCCTCGACACGCACCTGATGAGCCTCGTCAACCGTAACCTCGTCTCCCCCGACGAGGCGCTGGAGAAGGCGCAGGACCCGAACGTCATGCGCGAGAAGTTCCTCCAGATGGGGTTGAAGCTGCGGGACCTCTGAGCCCAGGACCATGTTCCTCTCCCACAGCCAGGCGATCTACGATTTCCTCAAGGAGCAGCGGCTCGTGCCGCCGGAGCAGCTCGACGAGCTGAATGAGGAGCACAAGGCGACGGGCAAGCCGCTCGCCGACGTGGTCGTGGATCTCGGACTCGTCGAGAAGGATGAGCTGCTGCGCCGGATCGCGGAGCACCTGGGCTACGATTTCGTCCCGGAACTGCCGGTGCAGTTTCCGGGCGAGGCGATCGCCGCGCTCAACGGCAAGCTGGCCCGCGACTACGGGGTGATGCCGATGCGGGCCGATGACCAGGGCATCGACCTGCTCGTCTCCGATCCGTTCAACTCCCAGGCCGTCGACGATCTCACCTTCGCCCTGGGAAGAAACGTACGCCTGTTTTTCGGCGATCCCGACAAGGTCGAGGTCCAGATCAAGCAGCACTACGGGGAGGACGAGGAGACCATCGACGACCTGCTGCAGGAGATCGGCACGGGCAAGGTCGCCGCGGCCGCCGGCGCGGGGCAGCTTTCCGACCGCGACATCGAGTCGATGTCGGAGCAGACGCCGATCATCAAGTTCGTGAACCTGGTCATCGGCCAGGCGATCCGCGACAAGGCGAGCGACATCCACTTCGAGCCCTTCGAGCACGAGTTCAAGATCCGTTACCGGATCGACGGCGCCCTCTATGAGATGGCGCCGCCCCCCAAGCAGCTCGCGTTGCCCATCATCTCGCGCGTCAAGGTGCTCGCCAGCCTCAACATCGCCGAGCGCCGCGTACCGCAGGACGGACGCATCAAGATCAACGTCGGCGGCCGCGCGGTCGACCTGCGCGTCTCGACGCTGCCGACCCAGTTCGGTGAGAGCGTGGTGCTGCGCGTGCTCGATCAGTCGGCCGTGCGCCTCGATATCGGCCAGCTCGGGATGCCGGAGGACGTCTTCAACGGGATCCACGACATCGTGCGCCGCCCGAACGGCATCTTCATCGTCACCGGGCCGACCGGCTCGGGCAAGACCACCACCCTCTACAGCGCGTTGCGGCTGGTGAACACGGTCGACCTGAAGATCCTCACCGCCGAGGACCCGGTCGAGTACGAGATCGAGGGCATCATGCAGGTGCCGGTCGCGCCGCTCGTCGGCCTCACCTTCGCCGCCGCCCTGCGTTCCTTCCTGCGGCAGGACCCCGATGTGATCATGGTCGGCGAGATCCGCGACCTCGAGACCGCCCAGATCTCCATCCAGGCCTCGCTTACGGGGCACCTCGTGCTGTCCACGCTGCACACCAACGACTCGGCGGGCGCCGTCACCCGGCTCGTCGACATGGGGGTGGAGGCGTTCCTGATCGCCTCCTCGCTCGAGGCCGTTCTCGCCCAGCGTCTGGTTCGCCGCATCTGCACTCAGTGCAAGGCGACCTACGTGCCCGGTGACGATGTCCTCGCCCAGGTGCGCATTTCCCGCGACAGCATTGGCGGCCAGCCTTTCCACTACGGCAAGGGCTGCCCTGCCTGCAGCCAGTCCGGTTACAAGGGCCGCATGGGCATCTATGAGTGGCTCCGCATGAGCGAGCAGCTGCGCGACCTTGTCACCCGAAAGGCCCCGACGCTCGTCATCCGTGACAAGGCCATCGAGCAGGGGATGCGCACCCTGCGTGACGACGGCCTGCGCGCCATCCTCGACGGCAAGACCTCCGTCGAGGAGGTCGTCAAGTACACCTGATCCGACCCGCCATGGCGAAACTCGCCGTCCGTCCCACCACCGCCCCCGCCGCTGCCGCCCAGCGCCCCGCCGGGCGCGGCCCCACGATCGCCGTCCCGGCTGGGGGCCCCGCCGCGCCCCGCCGCCGTGGCATGTCCTTCGGCAGCGCCGTCAACGAGAAGGGCGTCACGGTCTTCACCCGCCAGCTCGCGACGCTCGTCAAGGCCGGCATGCCCATCCTTCGTGGTCTCGAGGTCCTCGGCCGGCAGGAGAAGCGCAAGGCCTTCCGCCAGGTGATCGAGGACTGCGCCGACACCATCCGCTCCGGCGGCAACTTCTCCGACGGACTCGGCGCCCATCCCAAGACCTTTGACCGGCTCTACGTGAACATGGTCAAGGCGGGCGAGGCCGGCGGCGTGCTCGACACCGTGCTCGAGCGGCTCTCGGTCTTCATGGAGAAGGCGATGAAGATCCGCGGCAAGGTGACCTCCGCCATGGTCTACCCCGCCATCATCAGCTGCGTCGCGGGCGGCATCATGGTCGTCCTCATGGTGTTCGTCGTGCCGAAGTTCCAGGAGGTCTTCTTCACGATGCTCAAGGGCAAGCCGTTGCCGTGGCTCACCTCCGTGGTGGTGGCCATTGCCAACGCCATGCGCGACAACCTGCTCATGGTGCTCGGCGGCCTCGCGGGCGTCGGATTCCTCGGATGGCTGTTCAAGCGCTCCGCCTTCGGAACCAAGGTGCTGCACTGGCTGCTGCTCAAGGTGCCCGTCATCGGCGACCTCTTCCTCAAGGCTGCCATCGCCCGCTTCACCCGCACCTTGGGAACGCTGCTTTCCTCGGGTGTGCCGATCCTGCAGGCGTTGATCATCACCCGCGACACCAGCGGCAACGTCCATGTCGCCAACGCCATCAATGTCGTCCACGACCGCGTGAAGGAGGGCGACAGCGTTGCCAAGCCCCTCGAGTCCACCCGCATCTTTCCCGGCATGGTCACCAGCATGATCGAGGTCGGCGAGGAAACCGGGGCGCTGCCCGATATGCTCGTGCGCATCGCCGATAACTACGACGAGGAGGTCGACAACGCGGTCGCCGCGCTCACCTCCATCATCGAGCCGGTCATGATCGTCTTCATGGCCGTCGGCGTCGGCGTCATCGTCATCGCGATGTTCCTGCCGATGGTGGAGCTCATCAAGAGCCTCAGCGCCTGACAATTCCGGGCGCGGCTGCGGCGTAAACGCCGACTTCCTCTAACGAAACCCGGGCTCCGGGCGCGCCGCTTCGGCGCCCGGAGGCGTCTTCTTCGCGGTCAGTCGGCCTTCTTCCGGTTTTTCTTCGGTGCGGCGTTGCCCTCGATGCGACCCGCCGGATCCATCTTGCGAAGGTCCTCTTCCGAAGGACCGCCACCGAACTGCTCCCAGTACATGGCCTTGAAGGGATTGATCCGCGGCCCCTTCGCACCCTCGTTCACCATGAGGGGCCGGGCCGTACGCCACCACCGGTCATAGGAGGCGGCGAGTTCCGCGACCACGGACGGGTTTGTTGCGGCGACATCGGTGGACTGCGCGTAGTCCTTGCCCAGGTCGAACAACTGCCAGGCGGGCTTCGCGCCGCCGTCGATCGAGACCAACGCCCAGCGGGTGTTGCGGATGCTGCAATTGCGATACTGCCACTCGTCGGGGCTCGTCCCCGGCGTCCAGCGGCCGACGTGGGCCACGAGCGTGCGGTCGGCCCAGGTGGCGCGTGGGTCGGAGAGGAGCGGCGCGAGGCTTCGTCCTTCGATCTGCGCCTTCGCGCGATCGGGTAGTTTCGCCCCCGCGAGCTCCACCAGCGTGGGCATGAAGTCGATGTGCGCGGCGAGGGCGGGAACATCCGCCGGCTTCAGCTTGCCGGGCCAGCGCCAGAACGAGGAGGCGCGTGTGCCGCCCAGCCACGGGGTGCCCTTGTTGCCGCGCATGCCGGCGTTGAAGACGCGCACGCCGTTCGTGCCGCCGTTGTCGTTTATGAACACCACGAGGGTGTCTTGCTCCAGCCCCAGTTCCTTGAGCCGGGCAAGGAGCCGACCGACGTTGTCGTCGATGTTGGCGATCATGCCGTAAAACTTGGCGATGTTGGCATCGGGCACCTTGCCCGTGTAGCGGGCCTCGTCCTCGGGGCGCACTTGGAGCGGGCCGTGCGGGGCGTTGGTGGCGAGCCAGGCGAAGAAAGGCGTGCCCTTGCGCTGGGTCCCGATCCACCGCATCGCCTGCTCGAAGAAGACGTCCGTGCAGTAGCCCTTCGTCTTCACGAAGCGGCCGTTGTGGTAGATGGCCGGATCGAAGTAGGTATTGCCCGGAGCGTCGCCGCACGAGCCGGGGTAGGTCTGGCCGATGCCGCCGGCTCCATGGATGAACACTTCCTGGAAACCGCGCTTCTCGGGCCGGTACTCCGCCTCGTCGCCGAGATGCCACTTGCCGAAGATCCCGGTGCGGTAGCCGGAGTCGCGGAGGACTTCCGCCAGCGTGACGGTGCCCGGGGCCAGCCGCTCACGTTCGTAGATCGTGTGCGTGATCCCGTTCTTGAACTCATGGCGACCCGAGATGAGCGCGGAGCGGGTGGGGGAGCAGGTGGGGCTGACGTGAAAATCGGTGAAGCGCACCCCTTCGCCATGGAGGCGGTCCAGATTCGGGGTCTTCAGCACGGGATTACCATGGGCGGAGATGTCGGCGTAGCCCTGGTCGTCGGTGATAAGGAAGATGATGTTTGGCCGTGAACCGGCGAGGCCGGCCGCGGCCAGGAGCGGGCCGGCGACGATTCCGGCGGTGAGCAGGGCGAGGTGGAGCAGCTTTTTCATGGGGTAGAGGAGAGGAGTCAGGAGATGCCGGGGAATTTCCAGCCGGCGCGGTAGGTCCGGCGAACGAACGCGTTGGCGGCCGACTCGTTCTCGAAGGCGAGCTTGGCGCCGTTCCAACGCAGCGTGGTCTGCGGAAAGCGCACCGCGACGCTGCCGAGGAGCACGGCTTCGGTGAGCGGGCCGGAGTAATCGAAGTTCGCCCCGGGCTTGCCGCCGTTGATGCAGGCCTCGGCCCACTCGGTCCAGTGGTGCCCCTGCTCGCGCTCGGGCAGGACGTACCCGGCGAACTTCGCCGACGGGAAAAGCTTGGGCGCGGCGATGTGCGGGACGTGGAGCACGCCCTCGGTGCCGATGATGATCGAGCCCTGGTTGTCGTTTTCACCCTTGCGCTTGCCGGTCTTGCCCTCGCCAGGCGCGGGCTCGCGGACAAGCGCCTGGATCTCCACCGGCGGGCGTTCGTCGCCGTCGTACCAGGTGATCGGAACGGTGCTGGCGGCCGTATAGGCGGTGCCGGGGAAGACGTAGCGGATCCGCGCGTTGATCGACCAGTTCCACGCGTCGGGAGCCGGGCCCTCGGAGCGGACCGAGAGCGGTGACGTGAGGGCGAGGGCCTTGAAGACCGGGTCGAAGATGTGGCAGCCCATGTCGCCAAAGGTGCCGGTGCCGAAGTCGAGGCGCTTGCGCCAGTTTCCCGGGTGGTAGTGTCCCGTCACGTAAGGACGCGGCGCGGCGGGTCCGAGCCAGAGATCCCAGTTCAACGACTCCGGCACGGGATCGTTGCGCTCCGGCGGGCGGCCGGTGTCGCCCCACTTCTTACTGCTCCAAGTGTGGACCTCCTTGACCTTGCCGATCACGCCCGACTGCACGATGGCGGCGGCCTGCCGGTAGACCTTGTACGAGTGGATCTGGATACCCATCTGCGTGACGAGCCGCTTCTCGCGCGCCAGCTCGGTGAGGACGCGGGTCTCATGCAGGTTGTGCGCGAGCGGCTTCTGGCAGTAGCAATGTTTCCCCAGCTGCATCGCCGCGTAGGCGATCGGCCCGTGCATGTGATCGGGCGTCGAGACGTTCACGGAGTCGATGTTGCCCTGCTCCTTGTCGAGGAGCTGCCGCCAATCCTGATAGACGCGAACCTCGGGGTGGGCCTCGCGGATCTGCCGCGTGCGGGCGAGGTCGGCGTCGGCGACCGCCACGAGCTTCACGAACGGATTGCTGGTGAGGCTCTGGATATCGGCGGCGGCCATGCCGCTGGCGCCGAAGCTGGCGTGGCGCAGCACGCGGCTCGGGGCCGCGGCGTGCAGGTCGCGCGCGAAGAAGGGCGCGACGAGGCCGGCGGCGCCGGCGGATTTCAGGAAGTGACGACGGGAACTGGGGGAGGGCATGGGGACGATGGATGCTGCGCCCCGTCCGCTGTCCTTGGCAAGGCCGGCCGCGGCGGAGGTTCCGAGTGGTTTCCGCCCTCGACAGGCAGGAGGCGGGCGCGAATCGTCGAAGCGCCCTTCTCATGAATACCCCGACCTGCACGTCCGTGTCTCCAGAGTGCCTTTGGCCTGACGTCGCGTGCCCGGGGCATTCCCTGGCGGTCTGAGCGCATCGGCCGCCTGATTTCTCCGGCGCGTACTTCGGCCCCTCCGTCCCTCTCCACCCTTTCCCCTTAATGCAAGCCTTCGCCGTCGCCATCTTCACCGGAGCGTTCCTCCTGTTCCAGATCCAGCCGCTGATTGGAAAGTATATACTTCCGTGGTTCGGCGGCAGTCCCGGTGTGTGGACCACGTGCATGTTGTTCTTCCAGGTGCTGCTTCTGGGCGGCTACGCGTACGCGCATGCGCTCGGCCGTCGCTGCCGTCCCCGGACACAGGTCATCGTGCACCTCTCGCTGCTGGCCTTGGCCCTCGCCACGCTGCCCATCATTCCGGCCGACACGTGGAAGCCGGGAACCGACACGGATCCGACCTGGCGGATCCTCGCTCTGCTCGGCGCCACCTTGGGGCTTCCCTACGTCGTGCTCGCGGCGACGGGTCCGCTGATGCAGGACTGGTTCCGGCGCAGCGCGCCGGGAGTCTCGCCCTACCGCCTTTACGCGCTCTCCAACGTCGGCTCCCTGCTGGCGCTCGTGAGTTATCCGCTGGTGTTCGAGACCTTCCTCTCACGGCAGGAGCAGGCCCGGGTCTGGTCGTGGGGGTTGGTCGCTTATGGCGCCGCCTGCGCCTGGTGCGCGTGGCGGGTGTGGCGCGCCGCGCCCGCGGAGGAGCCGGCGCCGGGGGCCGACGCGGTCGGTACGGTGGAGGCCTCGCGGGCTGGCGACCGGCTGCTGTGGGTCGCCCTTCCGGCCTGCGCGTCCGTGCTGCTCCTGGCGGTCACGAACAAGATGTGCCAGGACGTCGCCGTCATCCCGTTCCTCTGGGTCCTGCCGCTGGCGCTGTACCTGCTGACCTTCATCATCGCCTTCGATTCGCCGCGTTGGTATTCGCGGTTTTATTACACGATCGCCCTCTCGGCTGCGCTGGCCGCCGGTTGCGCCGCGCTGCACCAAGGGCCGGACATGGAGATCGTGCGCCAGGTGGCGATCTATGCGGTGCTTCTCTTCACGGGCTGCATGGTATGCCACGGGGAGCTGTATCGGCTGCGCCCGCACCCGCGGCATCTCACTTCATTTTACCTGATGATCTCGGCGGGCGGAGCCGCAGGAGGGCTCTTTGTCGCCCTCGTGGCGCCCGCGGTGTTCGACAATTTCTACGAGACGCACCTCAGCTTCCTTTTCACGGCGGTCCTGCTGGTGGTGATGGCCTGGCGGGGCCGGGCGGATCTGAACCCGGGAGAGTGGCGGATCCTGGGGATCGTGCTGGCCCTCGCCGGCATCTGGGGCTTGCAGCTGGCCGCGGCGGGCAGCGGCTCCTGGCTGCGCGGGGAGGGGTGGATCAGCGCTTCGGTCTCCTTCGCCTGGGATGACGTGGCCCGTCGAGGTTGGGTGGTCTGGCTCGCCGCCGCTCTCGCTGCGGCTCTCGTTGCCTGGCGTCGCCGCGGGCGGATTTTCCCGTGGGATCGGGTGACCTGCGGGCTGCTGGCGGTAGGCTGCGTGGCGCTGGCGTTTGCGCTCGGGGTGCAGGTCAGGAACTCATCTCGGGGCGCCGTGGTGAGCGGCCGTAACTTCTACGGCGTGCTGTCGGTCTTCGAGTACGAGAAGGATAATCCGTTGTCCCACCACTACGTCCTGCAGCACGGGCGCATCACGCACGGTCTGCAGTTCGCGGCGCCGGACCGCGCGGCGATGCCGACCTCCTATTTCCCGCCCCGCAGCGGGCTGGGGCTCGCGCTCCGGAATTTCCCGCGGCAGGAGAATCAGCGGATCGGCCTTCTCGGACTTGGGGTCGGCACGGTCACGGCCTATGGCAAGCCGGGCGACGTCTTCCGGATCTACGAGATCAACCCGCAGGTGATCGACATCGCGCGGAAGCCCTTCAGCTACCTCGCGCTGACCAAGGCCCAGGTCGAACTCGCCGTCGGCGACGCGCGCCTGGTCATGGAGCATGAGGCGCCGCAGGGCTTCGACTTCCTGATCATGGATGCCTTCAGCAGCGACGCGGTCCCGGTGCACCTCCTCACCCGCGAGGCCTTCGAGATCTATCAGCGGCACCTGAAGCCGGACGGTGCCATGATCATCAATATCTCCAACCGCTACCTCGACCTGCGACCGGTGGTGGAGAACGCCGCCCGGCTTCTCGGTTACGACGTACTCCATTTCGACAGCGAGGACGGCGCCGGTGAGGACGAGGAGGGCGGCTGGTGGTTCTACGCCGCATCGTTCATGGTGCTGAGCAAGAACAAGGAGTTCATGGCGCGCACGGCCCTCCGCTCGGCCGCGAGTCCGCCGACGGCGGTGCGCACCGACATTCCGCTCTGGACGGACGACTACGCCAGCATGTTCCGGATCCTGAAGTGAGGCGGAAAGGCGAAGGCGTTCGCGTCTGTGGATGGGACTTACGTCCAGCCGAGCGAAGGCGCGGATAGCTCAGGTTCTGAGTCCGTTTGCGGGATCGCACCCCCGCGAGGCGTCTTGTCCACGGTAGATCGACCCAGGAAACCCATATCGATCGTGTGGGCAGCGAACGGAAAGTTTCCCGTGGTAATCCGCCTGCGGCATCAGGACCGTCAGGGAGTCAGAGTGCCGCGCAGCGGAGGCTCAGGGTGAGGGCCGCGGTGATTTCCGGCGCGGCCAGCGTACGCCGTCACTTTCCCTTCCGGGTGTCGCGAGTTTCGGCGGTCATCGCCTCCATGCGCGCCTTCAGTGAGGCCACGATCTCGGGATGCTCCCTTTCGCGGTTGTGCCGTTCGGAGGGATCCAGATCGAGATGGAAGAGCTCCACACCGTCTCGCAGCCGCAGTTTCCACGGCCCCACGCGGAGACCGTCGAGCTGGCGGCCGTTGAAGTAGAAGAATTCCTGGCGGGGCGAGTCCGCCCTCCGGCCGAGCAAAAAGTCGGTCAGATCGTAACCATCGGTCGGGTGCGTCGCGGGGCGACCGGTGCCGAGGCGGACCAACGTGGCATGGAGATCGAGCGTAGAGGTGAGATCGGCGCTGGTGCGGCCGGCGGGGATGGAATCGGGCCAGCAGAGAATGGCGGGGACGCGCGGACCTCCCTCGTAGGTCGAGCCCTTGGCGTTGCGCAGGGCGCCGGCCGAGCCGACGTGCCAGGGCAGGTTGCCGGCCTTCAGCATGCGCGGCGGCAAATTGATCCACGGGCCGTTGTCGCTGGTGAAGATGACCAGCGTGTTCTTGTCCTGACCGGTCTCGCGCAAGGCACGTACCATCTCTCCCACGGCCCAATCGAGTTCCTCCACCGCGTCGCCGTAGGGTCCGGCGCGCGAGCGGCCGCGAAACTCCGGATGCACCGCCAGCGGCAGATGCACCATCGCGGGGGCGACATAGAGGAAGAAGGGCGTGTTACGGGGCTTCCGGATGAACTCCACCGCACGCTCAGCGTAGCGCCGGGTAAGCGTGCTGTGGTCGACGGGGTTTTCGACCTTGCGGTTGTTTTCGTAGAGCCAGAGCGGGACATCGGTCTGCACCCACGGTTTCACCATGTCGTTCGAGTACGGAAGGCCGTACCAGGACTCGAATCCCCGGCCGGTGGGCAGGAAACGGTCCTCGGCGTACCCGAGGTGCCATTTGCCGATCATCGCCGTGGCGTAGCCGGCCTGCTTGAGCACCTGGGGCAGGGTGGGCATTCCGTCGGGGATGCCGCCGGTGCCGCCGGCACTCGTGCCACCCAGATTGATGCGGCCGGAGTATCGGCCCAGCATAAGATGAGAGCGCGCCGGGATACAGCTTGGTGCTGAATAGAACGAGGTCAGCCGGAGGCCGCGGCGCGCCAGGTCGTCGAGGTGTGGAGTGCGGATCGATGGATGCCCGAAGCAACCGAGGTCACCCCAGCCCAGGTCGTCGGCAAAAATCAGCAGGATGTTGACTCGCCCCGGCGAGGCAGGCGCCGCGTCGGCCGCCTCCACGCGGGCGGGGCCGATCAGGACGAACGCTAGGAGAATGAGGCCAATTCGGCCGAGCAGGGAGCAGTTCATCGGTCGATTGGGGAATGACGTCCGGCGGGGCGCCCGCAACCGCGTGATGCGGGAGCCCCACACCCGGCCAAGTACGGGCTTCAGTTCAGTTCGCGGATCGAGACGTTCCGGAACTGCACGAGGCTGGAGGCGGGGTTGTATTTACCGTCCTTGAATCCGCCGTGGTGCTGCAGTGCGAGGGCGCCCTTTTCCGGCACGCCCGGGAGCTGCGCGTTCTCAATCACGGTCTTGCCATTCAGCACGACGGTGAGGCGGTCGCCCTTCATCGTGATCTCGAAGGTGTTCCACTCGCCGACCGGACGATCGGCGCGGACCTTCGGGGTGACGCCGGCGCGCACCGCCGGTGGCATCTTCTGGTCCATGCGGTAGCCGTAGACCTCGCCGGATCCGATCGGCCAGCACCAGATGTTGATTTGGGCCTTGCTGGTGCCGCGGACGTAGATGCCGGAGTCCGCATTGGGAGTGGGCGTTACGATGTCCTTTCCGTCGGGGCCCTTCTTGTGGCTGCCGTCGGGGAGCACCGTAGGCACCGGATACAGGCCGGTCGTCTCCTTGATGCGCCAGTCGAGCCGCAGGACAAAATCCTTGTACTCCTTCGCGCTCCAGAGGTTCTTGTCACCGGGAGCCTCGCTGCGCGCGTCGTAGTCGATCACGCCGTCGAGGACCTTCCAGTGGCCGTTGTCGCCGGCGGGAACCTTCCAATGGGTCAGGTCCTTGCCGTTGAAAAGGGAGGTGAAGCCGGCGTTGGCGGCCGGGAGGCTGGAGGCGAGCGCGAGCAGCGCGGGGAGGAGGAGTTTTTTCATGGGGATGACCGCAGGCTGGCGGTCGCCCGGCCGGGATCAAGCCACTCCGCCTCAGAAAGGTTCAGGCCATCCCGCTGGCGCGCAGGACCGATTCGGCGACCATGACTTCCTCGTCCAAGGTGACCGAAAGCGGGCGTTCGCCTCGGACCGCGGCCGCGAGCTCGACGAAGTCGTCCACGTAGCGCTGGTACGGCGCGAGGGGGACTTCCTGGATTCCCTTGCGATACGGACCGGCCGCGTTGGCGAGGTCGATCACTAGCCGGCCGGGCTCGATCGGCGCGAGGGTCGCCGTGCCGTTGCTTCCCTGCACCTCGAAGGTGCGCGGCGGTGAGCCGCCCGATTGCAGCGCGGTATTCACGAGGATCGCTCGGGCCCGGGGGTACTCGAGCACCGCCAGGTTGTTGTCGCGGAGCCCGTCGTCATGCGGACCATGGCGGCTCAGGAAAGGCGTGACCGCGGTCGGCCGCCCGAGGAGTCGAACGGCCGCATCAACGAGGTGTGAGCCCAGTTCGAACATCGAACCGCCCGGGAACTCCGCCCATTCCCGGCGACGGGCGGGCGTGAGGAAGTTCGAGGTAAACCCTCGGACGAGGTGTACCTCGCCCAGCCAACCGGCGCGCACCGCCTCGAAGATGGCCCGGAAGCCGGGATGATAGCGCCACATGAAGCCCACCTGGACCAGCAATTGCCGCTCCCGCGCGAGGGCAGCGATGGCCTGCATATCGGAGAGCTTGGCGACGGGAGTCTTTTCGAGGTGGAGGTGACGGCCGGCAGCGAGCGTGAGCAGGGCATGGCGGGCGTGGTCACGGATTTCGGATTCAACGGCCACCACGCGTGCTCTCGCCAGCAGTTCTTCCTCAGAGACGAGTGTCGCCCCGAGGCGCCGGGCGGTTTCCCGCCCCGCGGGCGTGGGATCGCACACGCCAATGACCTCCCAGTGGGGTGACTTCAGCGCGATTTCCAGTTTGGCCGGGCCGTGAGAGTAGGTGACGCCGAGGAAGCCGATCGGGATCCTCGCGGCGGGAGCGGCGGCCTTCAGCAGACCGGTGGTTGCCAGCGCGGCGGGGGTGACGGTGAGGAAATCGCGTCTGATCATGGGGTGAGACTCGGAAGAGTCGGCGGGCTTTGCCGACGTTTTTCGCTCTCCTTACGCGGAGCGGTGAAGGCTCGATTTCCCCGGTAGGGCCATCGGGAGATTTTTATTGGATTTTCACGAGGGAATCTGCACGGTTCGCGCCCTCGGTCGCCAGAGTAGCTCAGTGGTAGAGCAGAGGACTCATAAGCCTTTGGTCGCCGGTTCAATCCCGGCCTCTGGCACCAATTGAATCCGGGGCTTTTCGCTCCCGCCGGCAACGAGTCGGCCCGCGGCTCCGCCGGGACCAAACCTAGGTTGACAACCCGGTGGGGGGCCTGCACTTCTGACCGTTCATCATGAGCATCGTCCTCGGAATCCTGACCTTCATCCTCATCCTGGTCTCCATCTTCCTGGTCCTCATCGTCCTGATGCAGAAGTCGAAGGACGGCGGAATGGGCGCCGCCCTCGGCGGCGGCGCGGCGGAGGCCGCCTTCGGTGCAGAGACGAACAATGTGCTCGTCCAGGCGACAAAGTATTCCTCGATCCTCTTCTTCGTCCTCGCCTTCGCGCTCTACCTCGGGCGCATCTACGAGCGCACCCACGCGAACACAGCCGCGGGCAAGGCGCTTCCCTCCATCGCGGCCCCGGCCGCTCCGGCGCCCGCCGCCGCGGCTCCTGCGGCAGCTCCCGCGACCGCAGCACCGGCGACCGCCCCGGCTGCTCCCGCCGCGACGACGCCTTCGGCCGAGCCGCCGAAGAAGTAAGTTCGCTGGCCCGGGCAATGGAATTGTCCGCTTCTCGCACGCCCGCCTACGCTAGGCGGGCGTTTTGCTTGGGGCTCCTCGGGGCGGCCTTGGCCCGCGCGGCAGCTCCGGTTTCACCTCCGGAGCTTTCCCAACTCGGACGACCCGACGACGCCGAGGCGGCTGCCATCCTGGAGCGCTTTCGCTCGGCGGGCTTGGCGGGGGATTTCTATCTCGAGTTCCAACTGCGGACGCTTCCCCGCCGGGGCGAGGAGCAGATTTATTCCGGCCGCCTATGGGGCGGACGCCGCTCCGGTGCCTCAGTCTTCCGGGTGGAGGTCGAGGACTCTACCCGAAAAGTCCGTCGTTTTCTGCTGCGGAACGGAGCTGCTCCCCGGGCGTGGCGGTGGGAGGAGGGCAGGGTGGTTTCGCTCGACGGGCGTACCGTCCTCGAGCCGCTCATACCCGGCGCGGACATCTCGGCCTTCGACCTTCAGATGCCATTCCTCTTTTGGCCCGGCGCCACGCTCGAGCGCATCACCCGCGTGTGGGGCAGGCCGGCCAACGTGTTCGTCTTCCGCGCTCCGGAAGTGATCGGGGAAGGGGCGGGAGCGATCGCCGCCGCGCGGGCGTACCTCGACACGCAGTTCAACGCGCTGATGCAGACGGAACTTCTCAATCCGGCGGGCCGCATCCTGAAGACCTACTACCTCGTCAGCCTGAAGAAGGTGCAGGACCAGCACATCCCGCGACAGGCCGACTACCGCAACGAGTTCACTCGCGACAAGACCCGCCTCGAGGTGACGGCCGCGTTCCTGAACGCCGCGTGGCCGGCGGCGATCCTCGAACCCGAGGGGCTCGGGGAGCCCGCTCCGGTGCCGTCGCAGGCCACGCGCCTCGCGCCATGACGCGTTCTTTCGCGGGGCGCGCGGTGGTCTTTGACCTCGATGGAACCCTTCTCGACAGCCTGCCGCTCGTGCTCGCGGCGATCCGGCATGCGATCGAGCCGTTTGGCGGGAAGGCGGACATGGACCTTTTCGCCCACCTTGGAGGGCCGCCCGAGAAGTTCATGGGTACGCTCATTCCCCGCCGGTCGGATGTGCCGGCCGCGCTCCGGCGGATGTACGAGTACCACCATCAGCACCATGAGTTGATCCAGCCGTACGCGGGTGCCGTTGAGACGCTCGGCGCCTTGAGGCGGCAAGGAAGGCTGGTGGCCGTCTGGACGGGGCGCGACCGCAATTCAACCGAGGTGCTGGCGCGGCGATGGCGCCTTGATGCGGAGATCTCTGCCTTGGTCTGCGGCGACGACCTGCCGAATCATAAACCCCACCCGGATGGCCTTCGTGAGATCCTGCGCCGGTTGGGCTGCGAAGCGAAGGATTGCGTGATGGTGGGCGATGCCGACGTCGACGTGCTGGGGGCTCATGCCTGCGAGATGGATGCGATCCTGATCCGCCACGCACGAACTCCGGCGGACGACGTGCTGGCGAAGGCGCGACACGTGGTTTCTTCACCGGTGGAGGCTTACGCCGCGGTCCTGGGTGAGCCGCGGTGAACCTCGCCCGCATCTGGGGTGTTTTCCCGATGTCTCCGAGCGGTTTTTTCGTTGCGGTCGCTTCAGCGTGGATACCTGCTCCGCGCACCGTCGCTGCGAAATCGTATGGCCAAGAACAGTAAGCCCTCCGCCCCGCTCACTTTTGACCTGCCTGCCTCCCTGATCGAGCGGATCGAGGTGTGTCGCCGCGGCAACGGCTTTGCCAGCGCGAGCGAGGTCGTGCGGGCCGCGATCGAAGATTTTGATTTCGCGACGTGCCGTCCGGATCGGGAGCCGCACCGTCAGATCTCCGTGCGCCTTTCCTCCGACCAGCGGGCCGCGCTCCGGCGCTACTCTCGCCAGAAGGACGTGAGCGTAGGCCAGCTGCTGCGGATGGCGATCGAGGCGCTGCCGACGCGCGGTGCCAAGCGCCGCTGAACGATCGGCGGGCCTGCGGTCGGGCGCGGCTCCACGCCGGTTTCGGCGGGCTTGCCTTTGCGGGGACGCGTTCTTTTGGTCGCGCGCTTTTCATGAATCCGCCGCCGCTCTCCACCTGGGCCCGCAACGTCTCGCCTTCGCCGACGCTCGCCGTCGATGCCAAGGCCAAGGCCCTGCAGGCCGCGGGTGAGGACGTGTGCGGGTTCGCCGCCGGCGAGCCCGACTTCGATACGCCCGAGCACATCAAGGAGGCGTGCATCGCCGCGCTGAAGGCGGGCAAGACCAAGTATGCGCCGACCCCCGGCATCGAGCCGCTGCGGCAGGCGATCGTCGACCGTTACGCGGCGGAGTACGGCCTCAAGCTGACGCCCGCGCAGGCCATCGTCTCTCCCGGCGGCAAGTTCAACTGCTACCTCGGTGTGCTGGCGGTCTGCTCCCCCGGTGACGAGGTGATCGTTCCCGCACCGTACTGGGTCAGCTACCCGGAGATGGTGAAGCTCGCCGGAGCCGTGCCGCGCTTCGTCTTGGCCGACGATCGCACCGGCTTCCGCCTCACGCCGGAGATGGTCGAGTCGGCGATCACGCCGCGCACCCGGCTGCTCATCCTGAATTCGCCGTCGAATCCGACCGGCGCCGTATATTCGCGCAAGGAACTGGAGGCGATCGTGGCCGTCGCCCTCCGGCACAACCTCTACATCCTGTCGGACGAGATGTACGAGCACCTCGTCTACGACGAGGCCCGCCCGACCTGCGTGGCCACCTTCGGGCCGGAAGTCGCCGCGCGGACCATCACCGTGGCCGGGTTCTCGAAGACCTACGCGATGACGGGATGGCGCATCGGGACGACGGTGGCGCCGCTGCCGATCGCCAAGGCGATCTCCGAGCTGCAGAGCCAGATGTCGTCCAACGTCACCACGTTTGCCCAGTTCGGCGCGCTTGCGGCGCTCAAGGAGAAGGAGAAGACGACGGCGGCCGTGCAGAAGATGCTCGTGGCCTTCGACCGTCGTCGGAAGTCGCTCCATGCGGAGCTTAACCGGATCCCTGGCATCTCCTGCCTGCTCGCGGAGGGTGCGTTCTACCTCTTCCCGAACATCTCCTCGTTCGGACTCAAGGATCTCGATTTCTGCAACCGCCTCCTCGACGAGCAGAAGGTCGCGGCCGTCCCCGGCAGCGCCTTCGGCGCCGAGGGCTACCTGCGGCTGAGCTACGCCACGAGCGACGAGATCATCGCCAAGGGCGTCGCGCGCCTCGCCACCTTCTGCGCCGGCCTGCGGCGCTGATCAGCGCGGGTTTCGCTGCGCGCGATGCGCCGGCGCGGACGCTTCTGCGGCGTGCGCGCCGAAAATCTGTTTGCACCACCCTGCGGCCGACCGTCTTCTCGGCCCTTTCGTTTTCAAATGAAGCGCACTCACCACTGTGCCCAGCTCACCGTGACCGACATCGGGGCGACCGTCTCCCTGCTCGGCTGGGTGGACACGATCCGCGACCAGGGCGGCATCATCTTCATCGACCTGCGCGACCGCAAGGGCGTCACCCAGGTGAAGCTGGAGGCGCACGACAACTCGGCGCTCGCCGGCCAGTTGAAGCATCTGAAGCCGGAGTCGGTGATCGGAATCTCCGGCCGCGTCGTGGCCCGGCCCGCGGGCACGGAGAACACCGGCCTGGCGACCGGCGGGATCGAAGTCGTGGCGAGTGAGCTCGAGATCCACAATATCTCCGACACGCCCCCGTTCCCGCTCGATGACATTGGTGGCGACCGCGTGAACGAGGACCTGCGGCTGACCTACCGCTATCTGGACCTGCGCCGCCCGAAGATGCGGCGCAATCTCGAGGTGCGGCACCGCGCGACGAAGTCGATCCGCGACTACTTCGACTCGCAGGAGTTCATCGAGGTTGAGACGCCGGCGCTGTTCAAGAGCACCCCGGAGGGCGCGCGCGAGTACCTCGTGCCTTCGCGCATCCACCCGGGCCAGTTCTACGCGCTCTCGCAGTCGCCGCAGCAGTTCAAGCAGATCCTCATGGTGGCGGGCGTGGAGAAGTATTTCCAGATCGCGCGCTGCTTCCGCGACGAAGACCTGCGCGCCGATCGGCAGATGGAGTTCACGCAGGTGGACGTCGAGGCCTCGTTCGTCACGCGCGAGCACATCTACGCGCTGTTCGAAGGCATGCTGCGCAAGGTCTGGAAGGACGTGCTCGGCACTGACATCCCGACTCCGTTCCCGCGCATGGCATTCCGCGAGGCGATGAATCGCTTCGGCGTCGACAAGCCCGACCTGCGGTTCGGCCTCGAGCTCCAGGACCTCTCGGAGACCTTCCGCGAGTCGTCGTTCAAGGTCTTCCAGGCCGCGGTCGCCGGTGGGGGCGCGGTCAAGGCGCTCAATGCGAAGGGGCTGGCTGATGTCACTCAGGGTGAGCTCAAGAACCTCGAAGATGTCGCGAAGTCGCTGGGTGCTAAGGGCCTCGCCTTCATCAAGGTTGAGGGCGGCGAATGGAAATCGCCGATCGTGAAGTTTTTCAGCGAGGCCGAGAAAGCCGAGCTCGCGCGGCGCCTCGACATGGCCGACGGAGACATCGTGTTCTTCGCGGCGGCTCCGTGGGAAAAGGCCTGCGCGATCCTCGGCCGCCTGCGGCTTGAGGCGGCGCAGCTGCTCGTGAAGCGCGGCAAGCTCACGTTACGCCCGGACGACTGGAAGTTCCTGTGGGTGATCGATTTTCCCCTGATGAGCTTCGACGAGGACGAGAAGCGCTACGTGGCCACCCATCATCCCTTCACGGCACCGGTCGCGGAGGATGCGGCGTTGCTCGACTCCGATCCCAAGGCCGTGCGCGGGCAGCATTACGACGTCGTGCTCAACGGCATGGAGCTCGGCGGCGGATCGATCCGCATCCACCAGCCGGCGCTGCAGAAAAAGGTTTTCGAGGATGTGCTGAAGATTCCGGCCGACGTGGTCGAAAGCCGGTTCGGCTACATGCTGAAGGCCTTCACCTACGGCGCGCCGCCGCATGGCGGCATCGCCTTCGGCCTCGACCGCATGGTCGCGCTCCTCTGCGGCACGACGAGCATCCGCGACGTGATCGCCTTCCCGAAGACCCAGAAGGGCCAGGACCTGATGGCGCAGAGCCCGACGCCGGTGACGCCGCGTCAGCTGAAGGACCTCCACATCGCCACGGTACAACCGGAGTGAGGATCGTGGGATGACACGGCGCTTGCAGCGCCCTTCGTCCACGGGTATTTCTCCTGACCGTCACACATCGCTTTCATGAAACTGATCATCGCCATCATCAAGCCGTTCAAACTCGAGGAAGTGAAGGAGGCGCTGGCCGCCGCCGGCATCGAGGGAATGACGGTCACCGAAGTGAAGGGATTCGGCCGCCAGAAGGGTCACACCGAGATCTACCGCGGCAGCGAGTACACGGTTGATTTTCTCCCCAAGGTGAAGCTCGAGGTCGCGGTCTCCGACGATGTCGCCGGCAAGGCGATCGACGCCATTTCTAAGGCGGCCAAGACCGGCAAGATCGGCGACGGGAAAATCTTCGTCGTCCCGCTCGAGGAAGTGGTTCGAATCCGCACGGACGAGCGCGGCGAATCGGCGGTCTGAACGATCAGCCGCTCTCGGGCATTCATTTCAGACCGGCCTTCGGGCCGGTTTTTTTGGCTCCAGCTCCAGCGGGGCACGAAATCTGCTGCATAAGGTCCTGATTCCGCGTCGCTTCCGGTGTCCTTGCTTCAAGTTCGGCTCCGGCGGATACGCGGGAAAAACCCTCGAAACCCTCATGCATCGCCTCCCTGCCTCCGCGCGTGCTCTCCCCGCGATCGCGCTCCTCTTTCTCTGGCTTGGCCTGCCGCTTGCCGGTTGGGCTGCCCAACCTACCGCGGAGACGCCGTCTCTCGCCGATCGACGCCTCTCGGCGTTGGAGGCGTACGTGACCAATGGCGACCCCGCCGCCGTGCCTGTTGCGGCCGTCGGCGGACAACCCGCCGCGCGTGCCCCCCTCTCGGGAGTTCCGGGGCCGGGGCACAATGCGTGGCTGATGGTGAGCGCGGCGCTCGTTTTCTTCATGACCGTTCCCGGGCTCTGCCTCTTCTACGGCGGGCTCGTGCGGACGAAGAACGTGCTCTCCGTCGTGGCCTGGTGCTTCGGCATCACGAGCCTGATCACGGTCCTCTGGTGGGCAGTGGGGTACAGCCTCGTGTTCGGCAAGAGTTTCAACAGCCCCTTCCTCGGGGGCACTGAATTCTTCTTCCTGCGAGGGGTCGGCGCCGCGCCCAATACCGATTATTCCTTCTGGGTCTCCCAGAGCGTGTTCGCGACCTACCAGCTGGCGTTCGCGGTCATCACGCCCGCGGTGATCATCGGCGCGGTGGTGGAGCGGATGCGTTTCTCCGCCGTGCTGCTGTTCGCGGCGCTCTGGTTCCTGTGTGTCTATTGCCCGCTCGCCCACATGGTTTGGGGCTCGAACGGCTTCATGAACGGATTGGCGAATCCTGGCGCGGGCATCCGGGCGGTGGACTTCGCCGGCGGTATGGTGGTCGAGATGGCTTCCGGTCTCTCGGCTCTGGTGCTGTGCCTGATGGTGGGGAAGCGCCTCGGGCATGGCCGCACGCCCATGCCGCCCCATAGCCTCGTGCTCACGGTCGCCGGAACCGGCATGCTCTGGATCGGCTGGTACGGCTTCAACGCCGGGTCGGCGCTCGCGGCCGACGGGGTGGCGGCCAATGCCTTCCTCACGACGACCCTCGCCGCGGCGGTGGCGGCCGGGGTCTGGGCCGCGCTGGAGCGGATGCAGCGCGGCAAAGCCAGCGTGCTGGGTTTCTGCTCGGGTGCAGTCGCGGGCTTGGTGACGATCACGCCCGCGTGCGGCTTCGTCGACGCCACCGGTGCCATCGTGGCTGGCCTGCTGGGCGGCGCCGTGCCGTTCATCGCCTGTGTGAAGGTAAAGTCCTGGTTCGGCTACGACGACGCGCTCGACGTGCTGGGCGTGCACGGAGTCGGAGGCATCGTCGGCCTGCTGGTCACCGGCTTCTTCGCGACGACCTCCGCGAACCCCGCCCTTGGCAACAACCTCGCCGGCCTCGTGGGGCGGACCCTCTGGCTGGAACAGCTCAAGGGCATCGGATTCACGCTCCTCTGGACGTGCGCGGGGACCGCGTTGGTCGCGGCGGTGGTCAAGGCCATCACCGGACTCCGGCCCACGGTCGAGACGGAGATCGAGGGTCTCGACCTCAACGACCACGGGGAAGAGGGCTACATTTTCGAACCCAAGTCCTGAGGGCGTCGCTGGCGGCGGTCGGAGTTGGCATGTGCTCTGCTATCCGGGGGGAGTTCCAGATCCGTTCCCTCCGGTGCCGGTGTGCCGGCGGGGGCGGCGATCAAGCCTCCAAACCCAAACACAACGCGCATGTCCACCTGTATACGCCGAATGAAGCCGTTCGCGCTCCTCGCCCTGCTCGCCGGGCTCTCCTGGGGATCGCTCTCCGCCCAAACGCCCGCCGCCGCTCCGGCGGCCCCGCCCGCCCCCAAGCAGCCGACGATGGAGCAGCGAATCGCGGACCTGGAGGCCTACGTCAACAACAGCGCCCGCACGCCGGATGTGGCCTCGAAGATTTCGGGGCCCGGTCCCGGTCATAACGCGTGGCAAATGGTGAGCACCGCGCTCGTCTTCTTCATGACGTTGCCCGGCCTCGCGCTGTTTTACGGCGGCCTGGTGCGGCGGAAGAACGTCCTCTCGGTCCTGGCCCAATGCATGGGCATCGCGGGACTGGTCACCATCCTCTGGTGGGCGGTCGGGTATAGCCTGGCGTTCTCCGGTGGCAACGCGATCATCGGTGACTTCGCGGCCAAGTTCCTGAACGGGGTCGAGCCCGGCAAAACCGGCGCGGGGTACCACTGGATCAGCGACTCGATGTGGGCCATGTTCCAGCTGAGCTTCGCGATCATCACACCGGCGCTGATCATCGGCGCGATCGCCGAGCGCATGAAGTTTCTCGCCGTCCTCGTGTTCGTCGCGCTCTGGATGTTCGTGGTCTATTTCCCGTTCGCCCACATGGTCTGGGCTGCCAACGGCCTCATGTGCGGTCCGCTCAACAAGGACGCCGCGATCAAGGCGATCGACTTCGCCGGCGGCACGGTGGTTCACATGACCTCCGGCTGGTCCGCCCTCGTGCTCTGCCTCATCCTCGGCAAGCGCGTCGGTTTCGGCAAGGAGCCGATGCCCCCGCACTCGATGGTGCTCTGCATGGTCGGCACGGGCATGCTCTGGGTCGGCTGGTACGGCTTCAACGCGGGCTCGGCCCTCGGCGCCGATGCGATCGCCTCCAACGCCTTCACCACGACGACCCTCGCGGCCGCCACGGCCGGATTCACCTGGGCCGTCGCCGAGTGGATTCTCCGCGGCAAGCCCAGCGTGCTCGGCTTCTGCTCCGGCATCGTCGCCGGCCTGGTCGTGATCACCCCGGGCGCCGGTTTCGTCCTCCCGACTTCGGCGGTCATCATTGGCGTGCTCGCGGGCATCGTTCCTTTCCTCGCCTGCGCCTACCTGAAGCGGGCCTTCGGTTATGACGACTCGCTCGACACGTTCGGCGTGCACGGCGTCGGCGGCACCCTCGGGGCGATCCTCACCGGCGTCTTCGCCGACCCGGCCGCTAATTCGGTGCTCGGGCCCGACGGCATGAAGCTCATGGACGGCTTGCTCATGAACCAGCTCAAGGCGGTCGCGCTGACCATCGTCTGGTCGGTGGTCGCCACCGCGATCATCGCTTACATCGTGAAGGCCGTCATCGGACTGCGTCCGACCGAGGAGGGCGAACGCCAGGGCCTCGACATCTCCGAGCACGGCGAAGAGGGCTACGTCAACTAACCAGCGTCCCACACCACCATGAAACTCATCATAGCCATCATCAAGCCGTTCAAGGTCGAGGAAGTGAAGGAGGCCCTCGCCGGCGCCGGCATCGAGGGAATGACCGTCACGGAGGTCAAGGGATTCGGCCGCCAGAAGGGCCACACCGAGATCTACCGCGGCAGCGAGTACACCGTGGACTTCCTGCCCAAGGTGAAGATCGAGGTCGCCGTGGCCGACGAGACCGCGGCGAAGGCGGTCGATACCATCGCCAAGGCGGCCAAGACCGGAAAGATCGGCGACGGGAAGATCTTCGTTCTCCCGCTCGAGGAGGTCGTCCGCATCCGCACCGACGAGCGCGGCGAGGCGGCGGTCTGAACCTATCGCTCTGAACGCAAAGGCCGGACTCCTAGCGGGGTCCGGCCTTTTGTTTTCCCGCCGCCCACCGTCCTCGGGGTTGGCAAAGCAAACCGCCCGGAGCGCGGGGCTGCCGGGCGGTGGGGAGTGCCGCTGACGCGATCACTCAGGCCGGTGCGGCGGCCTTGCGTTTCTCGGGCAGCGCGCGGCTGGCGACCTCGACCTTGAACCGCGCCACGCACGCGTCGGCGGTGAGCACGCCTTCGTCGCCGCGGGCGCGGGAGCGGACGGAGACGCTATTGGCCTCGGCCTCCTTCTGGCCGATCACGAGGGTGTAGGGCACCTTGTCGATCTCGGCGCGGCGGATTTTGGCGCCGAGCTTGTCGCTGTGCTCGTCGAGCGTGGCCCGCAGCCCCTCGGCCCGAAGTCGGGTGAGCAACGCGCGCGAGTAGTCCATCGTCTTCTCGCTGATCGGCACGAGGCGGATCTGCTCGGGCGCGAGCCAGAGCGGGAAGTCGCCGGCGAAGTGCTCGATGAGCACGCCGCAGAAGCGCTCCATGGAACCGAACGGCGCGCGGTGGATCATCACCGGGCGGTGCGGCTGGTTGTCGGGCCCGATGTAGGAGAGGTCGAAGCGAATCGGGAGGTTGTAGTCGACCTGCACGGTGCCGAGCTGCCACTCGCGGCCGATCACGTCCTTGATCACGAAGTCGATCTTCGGACCGTAGAAAGCGGCCTCTCCGGGTTCCTCGGTGAAGGGCACGCCGAGGGTGCGGGCCGCCTCGCGGCAGGCGTTCTCGGCCTTGTCCCAGTTCTCCGCGTTGCCGGTGTACTTATTGGAGTCCGGATCGCGGAGCCCTACGCGCACGCGGTAATCCTGCATGCCAAGGCTGGTGAGCACGATCTTTACGAGGGAAAGGCAGCCGAGCACCTCGGCGGCGACCTGCTCTTCGGTGCAGAACAGGTGGGCGTCGTCCTGGGTGAAGCCGCGGACGCGCGTCATCCCGTTTAGCTCTCCGCTCTGCTCCCAGCGGTAGACGGTGCCGAACTCGGCTAAGCGCACGGGCAGGTCGCGGTACGAGTGCGGCTGGGAAGCGAAGATCTTGATGTGGTGGGGGCAGTTCATCGGCTTCAGCATGAAGCCGCTCAGCAGTTGCTCGTCGGGCCGCACGCGGTCGGCCGTGATCGCCTCGCGCCCGGTGCGGGCGTTGATCTGGTCGCGGAGCTGGCCGGAGACCGCCTCCAGCCGGGCGAAGACCTCGCCACAGCCGCAATTCTCAGCGATCGCGCGGGCAAGTGACTCGTTCTCGATGACCGGGGAAAACTGAGAGTCCTTGTAGTACGGGAAGTGTCCCGAAGTCTTGTAGAGCTCGAGCTTGCCGATGTGCGGCGTGAAGACCTGCGAGTAACCCTGCTTGCGCAGTTCCTCGCTGATGAAGGTCTGCAGCTCCTGCCGGATGATCGCCCCGTTCGGCGTCCACAGGATGAGTCCTTGGCCGACATCCTCGTCGATGTGGAAGAGCTTCAGCTCGCGGCCCAGCTTCCGGTGGTCGCGCAGGCGGGCCTGCTCGAGTTGGTTGAGGTGGTTGGCCAACTCCTCCTTCGAGGCGAAGGCGGTGCCGTAGATGCGCTGCAGCTGCTTGTTGCGCTCGTCGCCGCGGTGATACGCGCCGGCGATCGAGAGCAGCTTGAAGGCCTTCAGCTTCGAGCTGTAGCGCACGTGCGTACCCGCGCAGAGGTCCATGAACTCGCCGTTCTGGTAGAACGAGATCTTCTCGCCCTCGGGAATGTCGGCGAGGCGACCCAGCTTGTAGCGCTCCTGGCCCCGCTGGCGGATGATGTCCTCGGCTTCCGCGCGCGATACCTCACGCCTCAGGAAGGGTTGGTTCTCCTCCGCCACCTTCTTCATCTCCGCCTCGATGCGGGTGAGGTCCTCGGTGGTGAACTTGTGGTCCAGGTCGAAGTCGTAGTAAAACCCGGTGTCGGTCGGCGGCCCGATATCCAGTTTGGCCTCGGGGAAGAGGCGGAGGACGGCGGTCGCCAGCACGTGCGAGCACGAGTGACGAAGTTCTTCGAGCGGTGTCATGGCCATGTTGGAAAGGCCGGCCCGGCGTACGATTGCCGGACCGGACGCGTGAGAGCGCCGTGAAACGCGCGGGCTGTCAACGCGCGGGATGCGCGGCACCGGGTCGGCCGGTGGGCATGCGCGCGTGTCGCCGCCGGCTATTTCTTTGCCGCCTCGAGCGACCAGCCGTCCTTGCGGTCGAGCATGGTCCAGCCGGCCGCAGTGATTTCCTTCCGAAGCGCGTCGGCGGCGGCGAAGTCCTTGGCCTGCTTGGCCGCCCAGCGGCGCTCGGCGAGGGCCGTGACCTCGGTGGGTGCGGAGGCCCGCGGGGTGCGGTCGGCGAGGTCGAGGCCGAGCGCGAACAGGGCGCGGTCGAAGAGGGCGGCGTTGAGTTCGGCCGCGGGCGTCGCCTTAAGGGCGGCGAAGAGCGCGCCGAGGGCACCGGGGAAGTTCAGGTCGTCCTGCAGCGCGGCCAGTACGGGCGCGAAAACGTCGGCGGAACCGCCGGCGCCCGGAATCGCGGCTCGGGCCGCGCGCAGGGTGCGCAGCGCGCTGGAGGCGGCATGGAGCGAATCGAGCGTGAAGTTGAGCTGCTTGCGGGGATGGCCCATCAGCAGCGCGTAGCGGACAGCCATCGGCTCGTGGCCCTTCGCCACGAGGTCGCGCAGGGTGTAATAGTTGCCCTTGCTCTTGCTCATCGTGGTGCCGTCGACGAGCAGGTGCTCGCTGTGGTACCAGTGGCGCGAGAACGGCACGCCGTTGCAGCATTCGCTCTGGGCGATCTCGTTCTCGTGGTGGGGGAACAGCAGGTCGACGCCGCCGGTGTGCAGGTCGATGGTGTCTCCCAGGAGCGCCTTGCTCATCGCGCTGCACTCGATGTGCCAACCGGGCCGGCCGGCGGCGGCGGCCCGGGGCCCCGGCCATTGCACGGCGCCGTCCTCGTCGGGCTTGTAGGCCTTCCAAAGCGCGAAGTCCGAGACCGAGTCCTTATGATCGGCGTCGGCCACGGCATTGGTCACCTTGAGTTCACGTTCCCGGATCCGGGAAAGACCGCCGTAGCCGGGGAAGGTGTTGAGCCGGAAGTAGACCGAGCCGTCGGGCGCGCGATAGGCGTGGCCCTTCTCCATCAGCACCTCGATCATGTTGACCTGCTCACGGATGAAACCCGTGGCGGTCGGCTCAGCGTGCGGTTTGAGGAGGCCCAGGGCGGCGCAGTCCTCGTGGAAGATCGCGGTCCAGTGACGCGTGATGTCGGCGAGCGGACGTCCTTCCTTCCGGCTCTGGCCGATCGTGCGGTCGTCGACGTCGGTGAGGTTGCGAACGTGGCGCACCTTGCCGGCGCCGAATTCCAGTTCGAGCAACCGGCGAAGGACGTCGTTCACCACGAACGTCCGGAAGTTCCCGATGTGGGCCGGGGCGTAGACCGTGGGACCGCAATTGTAGAAGCGGAACACGCCGTCGGGGTGCGACGGACGCAGCTCGCGCGGCTCGCGGGAAAGGGAGTCGTGAAGGCGGATGGGCATCGCTCGGGCGGAAGACGGCGATTGCCGCGGAATCCGCCGGCCCTTGCCATCCCATTTTTCGGGTTTGGCGCGGAGGCGCGCCGGGGTATGGCTATCGCCTCCGCATGAAGCCGTTCCCTGCGCTCCAGCTCGTCCAACGTCCCCGTCGGCTCCGTCGCACCGCCTCCCGGCGCGTGATGGTCGAGGAGACGGTGCTGCGGCCCGCCGACTTCATCGCGCCGCTCTTTGTCGTGGAGGGCAAGGGCGCGCTCGAGGAGATCAAGTCGATGCCGGGCGTCTTCCGGCTTTCCATCGCCGACCTGGTTAAGGAGTGCCGGGAATTGGCGCGACTCGGCGTGCCGGCCGTCGCGCTTTTCCCGAAGCTCGACCCGCGCCTCAAGGACCCTGAGGGAACCCAGGCGCTCAACGAGGACACGCTGGTTTTGCGCGCCGTGCGGGCCGTGAAGAAGGCCTTGCCGGAACTCACCGTGATCACGGACGTCGCGCTCGATCCCTACACGAGCCATGGTCATGACGGCGTGCTCACGGCCACCGGCGATGACGTGGCGAACGACCGCACGGTCAGCTTCCTCACCCAGATGGCCGTGCTGCAGGCCCGCGCGGGGGTGGATTTTGTGGCGCCGAGCGACATGATGGACGGGCGCGTGGGTGCGATCCGCCGGGCGCTGGACGCGGCCGGCTTCACCGACACCGGCATCCTCGCCTACTCGGCCAAGTACAATTCCGCCTATTACGGCCCGTTCCGCGACGCGGTGGGGAGCGCGCAAGCGGCGGGCACGCGGCTGCTGAGCAAGGCGACCTACCAGATGAACCCCGCCAACCGGCGTGAGGCCGTCGCGGAGGTGCTGCTCGATGATGCCGAAGGCGCCGACATCGTGATGGTGAAGCCCGCCGGACTGTACCTCGACATCATCCGCGACGTACGCGAAGCGACGCGCAAGCCGGTCGCAGCGTACCAGATCTCCGGCGAGTACGCGCAGATTCACGCGGCGGCGCGGCTGGGTTGGCTCGACCTCGCGCGCTGCCGGCACGAGTCCCTTATCGCGATCAAGCGGGCGGGAGCCGATCTCATCCTGACTTACTTCGCCAAGGATATGGCGAAGGCGCTGCGCTGAACGCGGGATGGCCTCAGAAAGGTGACCGCGCCACCTGCAGCGAGTCGCCGGGTACGAGACGGGGGTCGCGGCTCGGGTCACGGCGAGCGGCCTTCACGTCTACGGAGTAGGCCGTCTGGTCACGGACGAGGCTTACAGCTGTCTCCTTGGCGTAGAGGGTGAACCCGCCGGCGGCCTGGATGGCCTTGGCGACCGTGAGGTCGGGCGTCCAGCCGATGCGGCCCGGGCGCTGAACCTCGCCGCCGACGTAGATGAAGCGCTCGGTCACGACGATGGAGACGTCGACGGCGGTATAGATCCGTCGGCTAAGGTAGGTCTCGCGCACGCGCTGGGAAAGTTCGGCAAGGGTTGTGCCGGCTGCCTTAATGCTGCCGATGAAGGGGAGGGTGATGAGCCCCTGTTCGTCGATCTGGACGTTGTTGGTCGAGGGATCGGGAACGCCCTGGAGCGCGACCGTGAGGCTGTCGCCCGGACGCAACTGGGCGGTGGAGCCCGCCTCGGGGATTCGCGTCGGTGCCGCAGGGGCCGTATCGCGCGTGGCGCAGCCACCCAGGAGAAGGGCGGCTGTCAGGCCGGCAAGGGAGGCGAGTCGACGCGCGAACATGCGCGGAAGAGAGGGAGGGAAGGGCGCAAAAGGCAACGCCGGTGCCAGCCAAGCAAAAGGCGCCGGACCATGCGGTGCCGGCGCCTGAGGCTTGATTCGAGAGGGGCCGCTCCGGCTCAGAGCTCCGTCGACATCGTGAAGCGGAAGGTGCGCGGGTCGCCCCACGATCCGCTGCCGACCGCGGCGGAGCGGTAGTATTCCTTGTCGAGGAGGTTGTCGACGTTCAGCTGGAACGTTGTGTACCGGTTGAGCACCTTGCGGGCGTAGGACAGGTGAGCGTTGTAGAGCGAGTAGGCTGGGGACCAGAGTTCGGTCGGGGTCGCATTGGCAGCGGCGATGGCCACGGTGCCGCGGTACGTGCGGAGGCGCCAATTCATGCCGCCGCCGAAGGCGAGGCCCTTGAGGACGCCGTCGGTGAACTGGTAGCGGCTGAAGACGTTGCCGCGGGCCTTCGTGTAGCCGCCGTTGGGCACGCCTTCGGGGATGGTCAGCAGCAGGTCGTTGAGCACCGGCGTCTGCTTGTTCAGCGCCTTGGCTTGGTCGCGGAACGCCTTCAGCAGCGGCACCCGGTCGGTGTTGACCACCTCATTGTTGGCGTAGGTGGCCATGAGGCGCCAGTTGCGGGTCAGATTCGCGACGGCCTGCACCTCGTTGCCGCGCGTCAGCGTCGTCTGGTAGTCCGCCGTTGCCGTCGGATCGAAGTCGCCCGGGAAGATCGCGACCAGCTCGTCGCGCAGCAGCTGGGTGACGCCGGGCACCGCGTAGCGGGCGTTCGGCGTGAAGTTCTTGTAGCGGGTGACGTTCACCTCGAGCCGCCCCTGGAGGAGGGTGAAACGGGCGGAGATGTCGGTGCCCTCGCCGACCGGGATGCTTTGGAGCTCGCCGGAGTTGAAGGTGGCGTTGCCCTGACCGACCGAGATGCGGAACGACTGGGCGTAATTGTAGCCGAGGGCGAACATCTCGTTGAAGCGCAGGACGCCGCCGTAGTTGGCGCCGTCCACCTTGTACTGCACGAACTCAAGGGCGGGGGTGTTGAACGAATCGATGGGGTCGACCTCCCACTGGGGTTGCGCCCGCAGCATGCCGCGACGCGTGCGCATGTTGAAATGGTCCCGGCGGTAGCCGATCATCGTGTAGAGGTGGTTGCGGAAGTAATTGCCTGAAGCGCCCACGCCCCAGGACGGCGTGTAAAAGCGCCGGTCGATGAACTGGCCCGTGGCCGCGCGGCCCGCCACGTCGGGGTAGATCACCGATGAGCCGGCGACGGGATTCAGGCCGTCGGTGCGGTCGGGCCCCACGCCGTCGCGCAGGTAGTAACGGCGGTAGAAACGGTTGGCGCCGAAGGTGGTGCGGTTGGCCGCAAAGGCGGCGGCGGTGATCGCCGGATTGATGGTGCCCGACCAGTTGGCACTGGCGGGATCGATGTACTCGACGTACTTGGGCTTCTTCTGGCCCGGGGTGTCCTGGTGCTGCTGCACGTTCGCGATGAGCTGCTGCTTGAACCACTTCGTCTCGAGGTCGTAGACGGCCGAGAAACGCATGTCGCGGACGATGTTCCCGTCGATGTTCCGCAGCCGGTAGTACTCCGCATAGAGCTCGTTGAAGTAAGGGTTGGGCTGGCCGTTCGGGAGGAGCGGACTCCGGTCGCGGGTGATGGAGCGGCCGCTCACGGCCCAGTTCTCGATCTTCTGCTGGTAGAAGTTGCCCGTGACCTGGAGGTGCAGGTTTTTCCCGATGTGGTGCTCAGCCTCGATGGTTAACGAGGTTGTGGCGTTGCGATAGGTGCTGTCGGGGCCGTTCGTCTGCGTCTGCTTGGGGATGATGGCCGGATCGGTGATCGCGATGCCGGGGCCGGTGCTGACGACGCGCCCCTGCGCGCGGAATCCGGTACCTGTGGCGGTATTATAAACGTAGCCGATGTTGCCGAGCGTCGTGGTCGCCGCGCGGGAGAATTGGTCGACGAACATGCCCTGCGAGAGCACCGACTCGGTCCGGCCGTGCTCCGTCATCATGCTGATCGTGGTGTTAGGGCCGGGGCGGTAGGTGACGGCCCCGTAGAGTCCGCGGAAGTCGCGGCGGACGTTGTCGATCCAGGAGCCGCTCTGGTGAGAGACGGCGGCGAAACGGGCGGCGAGCTTGTCCTTCACCAGCCGGCGGTTGAAGTCGATCTCGGCGCGGCGGATATCGTAGCTGCCCAGCATGAGGCGCAGGCGGTTGACGTCCCGGGTGAAGAGGCCGCGCTTGGTGACCTGGTTCTGCGCGCCGCCGACGTCGGCCTCGCCGTAAAGGAAGGCGTTGGGACCGCGCAGTTCCTCGACGCGCTCGGTGGAGAAAGAGTCCATCGGCGAGTACCAGATCCAGCCGTTGCGCAGCGCGTAGGCGTTGGAAATGCCGCGCAGGATGACGCGGCTCTGCACGGTGGCGTTGGGATCGGGGTTCGACTCGCCCGAGACCATCCAGGTCGACATCTCCTCCATCGTGGTGAGCCCGAGGTCCTCGATGAACTGGGAGTTCATGATCGAGATCGAGTTCGCGAGGTTCTTGAGCTCCTGCACGGTGCGCATGCCGGAGGTCGTCTGCATCGACTCGTAGCCGATGTCCTGCGCCTCCTTCACCGTGAAAGCGGTGAGCTGCAGGGGCTGGTCGTCCTTTCGCGCCGTCGCGCCGCCGGAGACCGGGGCGGTTTGTGCAAGGGCGCTGGCGGCTAAGCTTAGCAGGAGGGCGGTGGCGAGCGGATGCCGGGCGGTGCGCGGCTGGGTGGATGAGTTCATGGTCCTGGTTGCGATTAGTGAGTGAGGACGCGGCTGATATGGGGCGGTTAGCCGCCCGGTTGAAATTCACAGCGCGCGCGAGACCTCCTCAAGCCGCAATTCCCCGGGTGTGACCGGTTGACACGTCTGCAGCGCGCGTCCGAGGTTGGGTTCCATGCGATGCCCCACGCAGGTCCCGGAAGTGATCGGGAGACCCCGCTCTTGGGACTCCATTCGTTCGGCCGGAGGCACCGATTCTGGCGCTGAGCGGATCGACTTTCCGATTTGGAGCGGGCTGACGTGAACTCATCCGTGTCCACCTCCCTAATCACCCTCGGGCCCTTCGGGTTGTTGGTGCTCGCGCTGCCGGTGGTGGTGCTGGGTGAGAGGGTGAATCGTTGGATTCCGGCGTTGGGGCGGCTTCATGTGCCGGCGGCGATCCTCGGCGGCCTGCTCGTGGCGCTGGGTTTGTTTGCCGGCGGGGAGGTTGCGCCTCGGTTGATCCGCGTCTCGGCGGAAACGGCGAATGTGGCGTGGCTCTGGGCGGTGCTGCCGCAATGGGACTTTTCCACCCCGCGCGCGGCGGGGGTCGAGCGGCCGTTGCTCATCCTGTTCTTCACCTGCATGGGCCTCAACGCGAGTTGGGCGCTGGCGCGCAGGGGGGGTCGCCCCTTGCTGTTGTTCTTCGCCGCCGCTTCGGTGATCTCGGTCCTGCAGGGTGCGGTCGGTGCGGGGCTCGCGCGGGCGCTCGGGGAAAATCCGCTCCTGGGTGTCCTGGCCGGGACGACCTCGCTGATGGGCGGATTCGGCACCGTGGCGGGTTTCGCGCCCGAGTTCACCAAGGCGGGTCTGGCGGGCGCGCCGGTGATCGGCGTCGCGGCGGCCGCGTTCGGGGTGATTGCCGGCGGCATTCTCGCCGGGTTGATCGGCGGACGACTGCTGCGGCGCTGCGGCGGAGAACCGGCTGTCGCGGTGGACTCCAGCGTTGGGGCTTCAGCGCAAGTGCCACGGTCCGGCCTCCTCGGAACGATCGCTTCGCTCGGCGGGATGGGCCGAACCGTTTTCTTCCACCTTGTGGTACTCCTCGGGTGCATGAAGGCCGGGGCGTTTCTCAGCGCTTTCCTGCAGGCGAGGGGCCTCACCTTTCCCGTGTACATGGGGGCGTTGGTCGTCGCGGCGGTGGTGCGCAACGCTCACGATGCCTTCTCCGGTCGCTGGCTGCGCCCCGAATGCACCGAGGCGATCGGCACCGTGGCGCTCGCTTGGCTATTGGCCGTCGTCATGATCAACCTGCAACTTGCGCAGCTGGCCCGTGCCGCGGTTCCATTGCTCGTCATTTTGTGCGCACAGACCGTGCTCACCACTGCCGTAGCAGGGTGGGTGGTGTTCCGCCTGATGGGGCGCGATCACGAGGCCGCAGTGATGACGGCCGGTCTGGTGGGTTTCGGGCTGGGCGCGACTTCCAACGCCTTGGCCAGCATGCGTGAACTCACATTCCGGCATGGACCGGCGCCCCGGGCGTTCCTCATCGTACCGATCGTGGGCGCCTTCCTGATCGACTTCACCAATGCATTCGTGACGACCGCGGCGCTTAACCTGCTGCGGTGACTCGGGGCACCGGTCAGAGGTCCTGCAGGGCGATGAAGGCGCCGCCGTGCATGTAGGTCACGGTGCGCATCAAATTGGCGAAGCGCAGACCGGTGTTCCCCATGGAGAATTGGTAGCGGATCGTCGTCGGGAAGCCGACGGCGTTGATGGTGACCTTACGCGCGCCGGACTCGTCCGCGGGATTCAACTCTTCGAGCCGGCGGATGACGACGTCGGCGCTGTCGCTCGAGTTGAACTCGTCGCCGAAGACGAAGATCCCCATCCGCATCTTCGGGTTCTCCTTGTCGTAGAGGAACCGCATCGCGTTGTAGATTCCGGGCACGGGGTTGGAGACCGTGTCCTGGTCGTAGCGCCGGAGGGTACGCTTGATATTGTCGCGCACCTGCGGGGAGTCGGGCAGCCAGCCGGCGGTGCCGCTCGCGCGGCGGCCGAGGATGAAGCGTCCGTCGCCGTCGATCAGCTGGATGCCGTCGACGATCGGGTAGACGTCGAGGACGTTCTCGATCGTGCGGATGACGATCGGCCAGAGGCCGCCGTGGTGCGGATCGCGCATCGATCCCGAGGTATCGACGATGAAGGCGAGGTAATTGCTGCCGACGGGTAGGCCGACCGGCGCGGGCTTCACGTCGGGGAGCACGAGCTCGTGGTCGGGCTTCTTCTGGCGGGCGGCGATCTCCTTCTTGAGCTCGTCGACGTCCACCACCAGCGCCTCGCGGCCGCGCTTCTCGCGCTGCAGGCTCCGCTCAAGTTCGTCGACCAGCGCGCGGATGCTGTCGTTGCGCAGGCGGGCCTCGGTGACCTGCGCATTGACCCGCTCATTGTTGCGGCGCACCTCGACCTTGGCAGCCTCGATGCGGGTGAGGGCGGCGGCCCGGGCGGCGATGGACCGCTGCACCTCGAGCAAAGATTCGAGCTTCTCGCGCTGCCGCGAGCCGATGTTCAGCACGAAGATGAGGATGATCGCCCCGAAGCCGCAGCAGATGCAGTCGAGGAACGAGAGGCTGAAGACCTGGGCCTGGCGGCGGCGGATCATAGTTCGGGCCAGGAGCGGGACGGGCTCACGAGCGCCCCGCGGGTTCCGTTCGCAAGTTCCCAATAGAGTCCCGGGGCTCCCGGGTCGCCGGTCAGCATCGGGAACAGGATGGTGCTGACGGGAACGCGCGGCGGTAGCTGCTTGCGGGCGATCTCAAAGAGGCGCACCCGCGTGCCCTCGTCGATGTCTCCTTCGATCGCGAGCGAGTCGGCGCCGGTGGGCAGGCCGTCGGTGAGCAGCACGATGCTGTCCGGCAGGCGCGGCAGGGCGCGGACGGTACCGAAGGCGCGCTCGAGGTTGGCCGAACCCTTCGGGACGATCTCGTTCAGCCTCTTGATGACTTCCGCCATCGTCTTCGCGTCGCGCGGGCTGAACCATTCCTCGCCGCGTTTCGGCAGGATCGGGACGGTCTCGTCGTTGAAGAGCAGGATCTGGAAGCGGGTCTCCGGTTCGAGGGAGGCGAGCATCCAGGTCATCGCGGAGACGACGCGCTGCCATTTGGGCGAGGCACGCTTCTTATCGTCGGAGTCGTCGAGTCGGGCCGCCGCGCCGTCGATGGTGTCGTCGAGCATGGAGCCGGAGACGCGCACGAGGAAGACGACGAATTCGCCGTTGAGCCTCACGCCGGTCAGGTACTGGCGTCGGTCGGGATTCGGGATCGGCACCGGCGGGGCCTTTTCCTCGGTGGGCAGGTCGCGCTTTTCGCCCAGCAGGGATTGGAGCGCCTCCTGCATCGCGGCGATCTCCTGCAGCATGAGGAGGAGTTGCTTGCGGCGATCGGTCACCTTGGCCTCGTCCTGGGTATTCCGCGTATTGAGGCTCTGGAGCTCAAGCTGCGCCGCGGCCAGCATCGCGGCCAAGCGGTCAAGTTCCTCTTTGTTCAGGGTGGCCTGTGCCTCGATGCGGCGGAGCTGATCCCGGGCGGCATCGATGTCGGCCTTGTCGACCTCCGTCTTACGGGCGATGGTGATGATGAAGATCAGCAGCACCGCACCGAAGCCGCAGCAGATGCAGTCCAGGAAGGAGAGGCTGTAGACCTCCGTCTCCCGGCGCCGTTTGGCGAGGCTGGACATGGCGGAGGAGACGCGGAATCAGGGGCGCGCCGCCGGAGGGCAGTACGCAAAGAGCACCTCGGCGGAAAGTTCGTCGCTCGAGAGGATCAGGCGATCCCCGGCGTGAATGGAAAACCGAGCCGCGCTGTCGGCGACCGGATCCTGCCACCACCACCCGCTGCCGTCCCTCGCGATTATCGCTAGGCAGCCGGGCACATGGCTGAACTCCGGGCCCAGCGGAAGGTGGGGCGAGAGCTCCGATCCACCAATTCGGAAGTCCGGGCCGGCGCCCAATGGGTGTCCGATGCCCGCGAGGACGGCATGGGTGGGAACGGGTGCTCCTGTCGGGCCGGAGGCCTTGTGGAGGCGGATGCGCGCCCGGGCGTGATGTGAGCCGGCGGCCTCGGTGCGAGGCACGGCACTTTCCACCGGAACCTCGGCGAGATCGGCCGGTGCGCGGAGCCAATGACGCGCGAGTTGCACGGCGCCGGCCGCGGCGGCTCCGCGGGCGAGGCGAATCTGTCGTATCGGCGAGAACTCGCGAAGGCGGCTGGCCAGTCCAGGAAGGCGCGCGGAGCGGTCGGAAAGCGCGAGGGTGAAGGGAGCTCCTTTCGGCAGCTGGCGTTGGAGGAAAACCTGGACGCCCTGCGCGAGGGACGCGACGAAGGCCTGGGCGTCGGACACCAGCTGCTCGTGCTTGGCCGGCATCTCGTAGGCGCGGGTGGCGGTGTTGATGACGAATCGGAACTCCGTCGCCTCGGACCAGAGGAAATCCTTCGTCTGCCGGAAAAAGGCCTGCTCGATACGACCATCCTCGAGAATGTCGAAGGTCGTGTGCCGCAGGAAGCGATTGCCGAAGGATCCGGTGAGCTGCTTCAGCAGTGCGGCGAGGCCGGCCTGCGGCAGGCGGGCGAAGGCGCGTCGCACCAGTCGGTCGCCGTCGTGGGCGAGGAGGGTAAGCTCGCTGCCGTCCAACCCGGTGTCGACCACGAGGACCGGCAGCGAGGGGCTGAAGGCAGGCCCGCGCGGATCGCAAAGCGCGGCGCAGGCGTGGTCGACCAAACCCGAAACGGGCAGTTTGAGCTCGCCGGCCATGCCGAGCAGGAGCCCCACTTTTTCCTCCTCCGTGGACGCATCCCGGAGATATTCGCCGGGAACGGTTAGCACGACCCGGTCGGGGGCGGGCGCGGCGGATCGAATGGACGCGACGAAGTCGCGGAGATGGAAGTAAGCCAGCTCGGAACACGCCGCAGGCTTACCTGAGGCCGAGAGGCCCGACGGCTCATGGTTGAGGCGAGACCAGAAGTTCCACGTCACCCTACGCGGGTGGACGAACCATTGATCTTCCGCCGCGCGGCCGATCACGAGCCCCGTGTCCCCGGCGTGGGCGAAACCGGGCGACTCTTCGCTGGAGCCGGCGCCGGGGCCCGCAAGTAGGTTGATATCGCCGTCGTCTTCCGCGAGCGCCGCGATGAGACCGGCGTCGGAGATTTCAAGGCCGAGGGAGCGCATGGCGTCAGGCGGTCGCGTCCTCACGGGCCGGCACCTTCATGACGTCGATGAGCTTCGACCGGCAGAAGGTCTGGATGTCGATGATGAAGGCCTCCTGCCGCGACTGCACCACGTGCATGACGTACATGAGACCCATCGAAAGGATGAGGGCGACGAGGGTGGAGTTGAACGCAAGGCCTAGCGCGTCGATCACGGGGGTGATATCTCCCTTCAGGGCGTCCTCGGCGAAGGCGAGGGCGAGGCCGATGCCGCGCACCGTACCGATGAAGCCGATCGCGGGGATGGCCCACGCGATGTACCGGACGAGGGAGAGGGAGGAGTCCAGCTGGTCGGCGGCGAGCTCGGCTCGTTCCTTCACCGCGTTGGCAGCGTCCTGCACGGAGTGGGTGGCGTGGAACCGGTGGAGCGCGGCAAGGAGGCATTCCGGCAGTAACCGCTCGCGGGCGCCGGCATCGGCGTCGACCAATGCGCGGAGCTCCTTGTGCCGGTCGAGTGCCTCTCCGGGAATGATGCGTTCGCCGGGTTGCAGGCGCATCAGGTCGCCGCGGAGGAGCGAGCGCTCCTGACGAACGAGCCGCAACTTGTGGCCGAGGATGATGATGCCCCAGATCGCGAAGATGATCTCAATCTTCTGCTCGGTATCCTTGATGATGATATAAATCGACCGCATGTCGGAGTCGGCGCCCGCCGTGGCGCCTTGCGCGGAACGCACCCGCTGCTTGAGCTCGATCTGCTCCACCCGGGGGTCGACGACCAGCCGGTAGAACGGCTCCACGATGGCGATCGCGACGAGCAGGCCGATGAACGGCACCAGAAAGTCGGCGGAGAGGAAGCCCTTTGGGCGAAGGGAGGAGGACATGGAGGGAAGTGGGGCCGGTGAACCCCGGACACCGGTGGTTCAAAAGCCGTCGATTTCAAATCCGCGGTGGGGAGGACGCGGGAGGAAAGGTTTAGTAACGGTTGAATTCGGATCGAAGACAATTTAGTTCCGAGGCGCCGAAACCTTCCGCGGCCTTTCCCGTCCGTCCACCCATGCGCGCCGTCGCCTCCGAATCCCGATGAACCGCCGCCTCATTTCCATCCTGACCGCCACCTCGATCGCCGGTCTCACTGGTTGCTCCTCGGGTGTGGCGCCTTCCAAGACCGCCACCGGTGCCGGCACCGGCGCGATGATCGGCGGCGTGGGCGGCGCCGTGGTGGGCAATAACAGCAGCATGGGCACCGGCACGGGTCTCGCCGCGGGCGCGGCGGCGGGCGCGATCATCGGCGGCATCGTCGGCATGGTCCAGGACGCGAAGGACCGCAAGGAACAGGACCGCCTGGCCCAGGAGCGCGCCTACCAGCAGGAGCGCGCCAAGAAACTCGCCGAGGAAGCGAAGCTGAAGGCCACCATGGAAGAGGAACTGGCCGTGGCCGAGGGCTTCCGCATTTCTGAACTCGAGCTGGCTGACGCCAAGAAGAAGCTCGAAGGTGCCGAGGAGCGTCTGAAGCGCCTGCGCGACGAGCGCGCAGCGGCGTTGGCGAAGAAGCGGCAGCTCGACGAGGCTAACGACAAGACCCTCCAGACTGAGGCGGAGATCGCGCGCCTTGAGGAGGAACTGGCGCGCCTCAAGGGCGAGGAGGCGGCGGCCGCGCGCAAGCCGGCCGAAGCAGCTCCCGCCCCGGCGACGACGGTCGTGAGGCCTTCGAACTGACGGAGATCCGTCGTCCGGCCGCGAATCTCGGGGATGCGGACGCCGTGAAAATGGGATTTCAGTCCACGATTCCCGCTTCCGCGTGGGTGCTCTGCCTAGCGGCGGGCTGCAGTACTCCAGGCCATCAGGTGAAGATCGACGCGATCGCGCGGCAGGAGGCGACAAGCGAGGCGCAGTCCTACGTGCTGAAGACCCGCGGATCGGCCGCCGCGAGTGATTCCCTGCGTTCGCGCGAGGCCACCGAATTCATTCGCACCGCCCTCTCCGGCAAGGGGCTCTATGAGGCGCCGACGGCCGAGCGGGCAGACATGGTGATCGAAGTGGACTACGGCGTCGAGGCGCCGCGCTCCAAGATCGAGCGGGTCACGGTCCCGATCTACGCCCAGGTCGGTGGAGGCGTGAAATATGGAACCGTCAATGCCCGCGACTCGCAGGGGAACTCCGTGCAGCGTTCGGTGGCGGTCTATGAGCCTCCCCGGACGGAGATCGTCGGTTACGATGAGGTGCCGCGGCTCGTGACCGTTTACGAAAAATACCTGAAGATATCGGCCCGCGCCAACCGGGCGTCCGCGGAGGGTCGTCCGGCGCCGGAGATCTGGACGATCCACGCGAGCACGGAGGACGAGAGCAAGGACATCAGGAAGTATCTCCCGATCATGGCTTCGGCGACGATCGACTTCATGGGCGAGGGCGCAACGGCCGAGAAGACCGTCAAGGTGAGGGCCGACGGTCCAGGCGTGGAGTTTATCCGCAAGGGAATGGGGCCCCCGTCCACCGCGGTGGCGGCCGTCCCTCCCGGCGGCTGAGCGCTTCAGCGCCGGCGGCGCGGGAAGGGCGTCACCGTGCGGCCCGAGTGATGCGGCCAGCACCAGCGCGCGAGCGCGGGCAGGAGGAGGATGGCCGCCACCATGTTCACGAGGAACATGAACGTGAGCAGCAGACCCATGTCGGCCTGGAACTTAAGGTCGGAGAACACCCAGGTGCTGACGCCGATCGCGAGCGTGAGTCCGGTGAAGACGACGGCCGCGCCGGCATCCTTGAGGGCGGCGAACATCGCGTCCTCGAAATACTCGCCCGCCCGCAGGTCTGCCAGCAGCCGGGCGAAGATGTAGATCCCGTAGTCCACGCCGATGCCCACGCCGAGCGCGATGACGGGGAGCGTCGAGGTCTTCAGACCGATCTCCAAGAAGGCCATGACGGCGTACCCGAGGTAGCTCACGATCGCGAGGGGGAGGACGATGCAGAGCGCGGCCCGGAGCGAGCGGAAGGCGATGAGGCAGAGGGCGATGACGGCCCCGAACACCCAGAAGAGGATGGGCTTCTCGGCGGCGGCGACGACCTCGTTGGTCGCCGCCATCACCCCGGCGTTGCCGCCGGCGAGGCGGAAGCGGGCCTTGGCCGACGGGCGCGACGTGGAGAAGTCCTTCACCGCCGAGGTCACCGCCAGCAAGGTCTCCGCCTTGTGGTCGGTGAGGAAAATGAGGATCGGCATCACGCTGGAATCGGCGTTCAGCAGGCCCGTACCGGTGTCGACGTGGCTGACGGCCTGGGCGAGCGCCTGCTGGTTGAGCGGCAGGATGCGCCACTTGAGCGAGCCCTCGCTGTAGCCGGAGTTGATGCCCTTCGCGACGGAGGCTAGAGATAACACCGACTGTACGCCCGGCACCTCGCGGATACGGCCTTCGAACTCGTCCATCAGACTCAGCACCTCGTGATCGACAGCCGCGTCGGGCGAGGTCTCCACCATGACGGTGAGCACGTCGATCCCGATGCTGAATCGCGAGGTGATGAGCCGGGCGTCGCGGTTGTAGCGCGATTCGGCGTGCAGCTCCGGCACGCCGTCGTGCAGGTCGCCGATCTGCACCCGACCCGAGGCGTGGATGCCCCAGGCGCCCAGCCCCAACCCCGCGAGGATGATGATGAGGGAGGGGCGGGACCGCATCCCCCGGGCCAGGCGCCGCCAGAAGGCGTCGCCGCGTTCCCTTCGGGCGGATACCCAAACCGCGTAGGATGGCGGTAGGCGCAGATAGGAGAGTAGCAGCGGGAGCAGGAAGAAATTGGTGATCGTGATCACGCTGACGCCGAGACTCGCGTTGATCGCGAGCTCCTGGATGACCGGGATCTTGATCACCAGCATGGTGATGAATCCGACCGTATCGGTGAGCAGGGCCACGATGCCGGGCACGATGAGTTGCAGGAACGCGGCGCGGGCGGCGCTCGGCCCCGACTGCCCCTTGAAGACCTCGGTGCGGAACGTGCAGATCTTCTGTACGCCGTGGCTTACGCCGATCGCGAACACGAGGAAGGGCACGAGGATCGAGAACGGGTCCATCCCGTACCCCAGCGCGGTAAGACCGCCGAGCTGCCACACCACCGCCACGAGCGAGCAGGCCACCGGGGCAGCGGCCAGCTTCCAGCGCCCGGCATAGTTCCAAACCAAGAGAGATGTCACGAGGATCGCCGCGCCGAACAGCGTGATCACCCCCTGCGCGCCGTCGCTGACGTCACCGATGATCTTCGCGAAGCCTATGATGTGCACCGTCACGCGCCCTCCGGTCTCCGTCTCAACCCGCGTCCGGATCCGCTCGAGTCCGCGCGCGACCTCGGTGTAATCGACCCGCGCTCCGGTCTTGAGATTGATTTCCTGCAGCTGCGCGCTGACGACCGCTCCGGAGAAGTCGTTGGCGACCAGCTGGCCGAGGCGGCCCGACTTGATGATGTTGTCACGCACCTTCGCGAAGGCCGCGGGTGACGGGGCGAAGTCCGCCGGGATCACGTTGCCGCCCGCGAACCCGTCCTCGACGACCTCGATGTAGCGGACGTTGGGGGTGAAGAGCGACTGGACCTGCGGACGGTCCACCGCGGGGAGGAAGGTGACGTCGTCAGTGGCGCGCTTGAGCTCGCGGAAGAACTCCTCCGTGAACATGTCGCCTTCCCGCGCCATCAACGCCACCAGTACGCGATTGGCGCCGCCGAACGAGGCCTGGTGTTTGACGAAGGTCTCGATGTACGGGTGCCCGCTCGGCAGGGTCTTGTTGAAACTCGCGTCCACCCGCAGTCGGGACGCCAGAACGCCCATCGCCGCCGTCAGCAGAAGGAACGCAATGACCAGCGGAGTGCGCCGGCGGAACATCCAATCCGCGAAGCGCTCGAGGGCGGTGGGGGCGCTCGTGGGCACGGGGATCAGGGAAGGGTCAGGCTCGAGGCGCCGGCCTCGCCGAGGGCGACGAAGCGGCCGCCGCCCAGGTCGACCAGCTCGGCGATGGCGGTTAAGGGAGCGGTGGCGACGGGCTGAAGACTCGGGGAATCATCCGCGCCCCTCAGCAAGATGCGCGCCTGACCGGCGAACAGGATCCCGCGTCCGGCCACCCGGATCGCGGTCGCCAGCATCGCGGGCACGGGCGTTCCCAGCTCCTGCCAGGTCGCGCCGTCATCCTCCGAGCGGAAGACGTGGCCGCGCAGCCCGTAAGCGAGGAGCGCGCGTTCTCCCAGAGGTAGGATGCCGTAAAAGGATCCTTGGTAGCTGGTCCGGATCTCCCGCCACTTCAGGCCCCGGTCGCTCGAGCGGAGCAAGGTGCCAGCTTCTCCCGCGATGTAGAGCTTTCCCGTGGGGCCGAGGGATATCCGGTTCAGGTGGGAGTCCTCGTCGCGGATACGGCGGACGGACCACGAATTGCCACCGTCGTCGGTTGATGCGAACAAGCCGTAGGCGCCGACGGCGATCGCGGTGCGTTCATCCAGCGCCAGCACATCGAGGAAGGAGTCGGTGCGGTTTTTGCCTTGGAACTGGCGCGTCCAAGTGACGCCGCGGTCGACCGAAGTAAGGATCTCCGCCTCATGGCCGACAGCCCAGCCGCGCCTCGGCAGTTGGACCGGCGGGAAACTGATACCGGTGAGCGTTGCCCTCGTGGGGGTGGCGGCGCGTCGCCACGATGCGCCGCTGTCTCCGGAAATCAGCACGGTACCGCGCTCGCCCACGGCTACGACGGAGCTGCCCGTGAGCGCCCCGTCGAGGAGGAGCATCGTCGGACGAACAGACTGTGCTGAAACGCCAAGGACGGGCAGGAGCGACCCGAAGACGAACCTCGCGTAGCTTCTTGCGCGCGACATCGATGTTTTCCGGCCCTCGGTCCCGGCGAGACCCAATTTGCTGGATGCCGCCGGGAGGCTGCGATCAGCGAACGCCCTCGCGGCGGAGCGACTCCGGGGTGTAGTCGCCGGGGGAGCGTTTCACCCCAAAGTCATACATCTTGTTCTCGTTATCGAGGCCGACAGCCAGGTACCGACCATTCTGCAGGTCGAGGTGGACCTCGAGCGTACTCCAGAATGCGAGGGCGTCGTAGTAGTTGATGCAGTGCGCCTCGGAAACGCGCCACAGCTGGCCTCGGCCGTCGTACTGGTCGGCGGCGAGGATCTGCCAGGAGTCCTCATCGATGTGGAAGGTCCTTCGGCTGTAGAGGTGGGACGTACCGGGCTTGAGTTTGGCCTCGAGCACCCACACGCGGTGCAATTCGTACCGTGCCAGGTCTTGGTTCGGATGTTGCGGCTTGAGGATGTCGGCCACCTTCAGCTTGTCGCTGTGCAGGCGGTAGGAGTTGTAAGGGACGATCATCTCGCGCTTGCCGACGAGGGTCCACTCGTAGCGATCGGGTGCGCCGTTGAACATGTCGAACTGGTCGCTGGTGCGCTGACCATCGGCCGCGGTGCCGGGGTTGTCGTAGGCGACCTGCGGGGCGCGGGTGACACGACGGCGGCCGGCATTGTACACCCAGGCGCGGCGGGGCTCCTTAACCTGATCCATGGTCTCCTGCGCGAGGAGGATGGTGCCCGCGAGCCGGGCGGGGGAGGTCACGGCTTGGCGGAAGTAGATGAGCGTGTTGCTCTCATCGAGCTCCCTGGCGCTGATGCCGGGCCGCGCGTAGTTGAAAAGGAAGTCCTCCTCGAGCCGCACGAGTTGATAGCCACCGGTGCGCTCGACCGCCGCCTGATCAATATTCCGCGTGGCGGCAACTCCGCGGTAGCGGGTGAGGAAGTTCCAGAGCACCTCGAGCCCTGACTGCGGGATCGGGAAGGGGACGCCCACGGAGGCGCCGGTGATCCCGTTGCCTCCGCCCACGAGCTTCGCGCTGGTGACGTTGGCCTTGGTGGCGTCATACACGCGCTGCGGATTGGAGGCGCTGCGGTGCGTGGGATAAACCACGAGCTTGTAGCCTGGATAGGCCTTCAGGGCCGCCTGCTGGCCGGGAGAGAGCTTCTCGGCGTATTGGGCGGCGTTCGCGCCGGTGATGGTGAACAACGGTTGGTCTGCCGCGAACGGATCGGGGTGGTGCTGGCCGGGCTTGTAGCCGGCCGGGGGCGTCGTGATGCCGCCGGTCCACGCCGGGATCGAGCCATCGGCGTTGCCCTTGGCTTCGGCGCCGAGGGGCGTCAGGTCGGCGCCGAGCCGGGAGGCGTCAGCGGCCTGAAGCGTGGCGGCAAGGGCGAGGGGAAGGAGCGGGAGATGGAGTTTCATGGGGAGTGCAGGGTCGGCTTCAGAAGGAGTACTTCACCGTGGTCGCGAAGTAGTCGCGATCGGAGAACAGATTGAACCGGCCGGCTCCGGTGAAGTTCACGTAGCGGAACTCCAGCGACCACGCATTCCGGTAGGTGAACTCAACCGAAAGATTCAGGCTCTTACGACCCTTGATGAAGTTGCCCAGCGGCAGCGGGGTGTTGCCGCGCATGTCCTGCGTGAACGCCACGGTCGGCTGCATGTTCACGTTCGGGAAGACGTTGTTGTAGTCGAGGCGTCCGAGGAGCTGATAGCCCCACGAGAAGTCATCGGCGAACGCGTCCAGAGGCGTTCCCGGGAACTGCGGGAAACCGGCGCCGATCATCGCCGCACCTGAACCCGAGGTGAACGTGGCGGGGCCGTCGTAGCGCAGGGTCTGCTTGTCGGGGAGGTTCACCCAGACACCGCCTGCCTCGCCGAGAAGTGTGAACTGCTGCGCGCCCAGGGTGGGCCCGAAGACTTTCGTGAGGGTCGACTGCGCGGTCCAGACGTTGTGGCGCCGGTAGCCGGAGATCTCGCGGCCGTATTGGCCGAGGTAGTTGCCGACCTGATTGTTGGCGCCGAACTGAGGTGCAAGGGTTGAAAGGGCGGCGAAGAGCACTTCCACATCGTCCACCTGCAGCGGCACGTCCTGCTTGAGCGAGACTTCACCCTGCCAGGAGATGCCGGTGGTGCCGATCGAGGTGTTGAAGCTGGCACCGTAGAGCTTCAGGCCCTCCTTGTACTCCGTGAAGTAACGGCCGCTGGCGGCCGCGGTCAGCAACGCGATCTGGCGGGCGCCGGCGATGGCGGCCTGGATCTGCGGGCTTTGCAGGGTCGCGATCTCGACCGGGGTCAGCGTCGCCGGGGCGAGCGAAGACTTCACGATCATCTGGAAGATGGCCGCGGCCTGCGGGGCGGCCTGAGCGGCGGGCATGCCGCCGCGCATGAACGCGGCGGTGAGCGGGCCGGTCAGGTTCGTGTCAATCGCCGACGTCGGCGTGCGGGCGCTGATGACCGGCGAACGGCTGTTGTAGCGGGCGAAGTAGAGGCCGAACTCGGTCCCGGCCAACCCGGGCGCGAGGATTCGCGTCGAGACGCCGAACTGGTTGAAGTTGGAGGCGTCGCGATCGTTGGCCCGGCCGATGCCTCCAACAGTGCTGCCGATGTCAGCCACGCTGCCGAAGCCCAGCCAGACGTTGCTGCCGCCGCGGGTCGCGAAGTCATTGGTCGAGAAATAGGTACCGGCCGGTTCCAGTTCGTTGCGGCGGAACTCCAACAGCCAGAAAGGCTCGACCGTGATGTTCGGGGTCACTCCCAGCGACGCCTTGATCATGTTCACCGGCAGGAGCGCCTCCTTCAGCTCCGAGCCCGGGACGCGGAGCTTGGAAAGGTCCGCCGAATTAACGACGTTGATGCCGTTCGGGATGAACGTGCTCTCGCCGAGGCTCAACACCTGGCGGCCAATGCGGAGGTCGAAGGGCAGGCCCCCGGCCACGTCGAGCTTCATGCGGCCGTAGAGGTCGAGCAACTGCGCGCCTCGAACGGTGCGGTCCTTGGCCTGATCGGAGAGCGGGGTGCGTAGGGTCTCGTCGGCCTTGAAATCCTGGTACCAGTAGCCGCGGGCCAGCGCCCCGAAATTACGGTAGCGGACCTCCAGGTCGTGGCTGCCCTTCAGCAACTGGGAGGCCCAGCCTTTGCCGTAATTGAGGTTACCATCGTCCGTGTTCGAGGAGTTCTGCCGGCCCGCGACGCCACCGAAGCTGGCGGAGGTGGAGTAGAAGTCCGCGCTCGGGCCGCTCAACCGGTAGAGTCCGCCGAAGGACAGGGTGGAGTCGAAGCTGCCTTTCAGCTCTCCATTGGAGAACTGGATGGCGAGGGCTTCGGGAGTCAGCAGGGTCAGCGCGGCAGCGACGCCGGCCAGACGGGTGAGGGCTCGCGGGGAGCGGGGGAGGAATTGCGCTTTCATGAACTCGGGTTTGGTAGGCCAGCGGACTGACTTTGGGTTTGAGCTTACGCCGGTCGCGCGACGCGTCCGACGCGATCAGGGAATCGCCTAGGAAACGTCGGGCCATCCGGCTGGATCAAGAGCGAATATGGGGCATCCCGGGTATTTCTCCTCCGGCTTTGACGAAGTGGGGGATTGGGCAAACGTGCCGGTCCGCGATGGAGGCCGTAACCCACATCCACATCAAGGGCGCGCGGGAGCACAACTTACGCGACCTGGAGATCCGCATTCCGCGCGGGAAGCTCGTCGTGGTCACGGGCCCGAGCGGCTCGGGTAAATCCTCGCTGGCCTTCGACACCCTGTATGCCGAGGGCTATCGTAAATACATCGAGTCGCTCAGCGCGTCGGCGCGGGCGGTCCTGGATCAGCTCAAGCGGCCTGACGTCGACTTCATCCACGGACTCTCCCCGGTACTGGCTATCGAGCAGCGCACGGGGACCGGAGGTCCGCGCACGACGATCGCGACCGCCACGGAGATCGCCGATTACGCGCAGTTGCTGTGGTCCCTGATTGGCGAGCAAACCTGTCCGGCCGACGGCGGTCGCGTGGTGCGCAGGTCGTTGGATGACAACGTCCAACGAGTGCTGACCGAGTGCGCGGGCGAGCGTGTGATGCTGCTGGCACCTAGCCTTAAGGCGAAGCCGAGCGTGCTCCGCGAGGAGTTGCCTCGGCTGCGGCAGCGGGGATTTCAACGGGTGCGGATAGCTGGCGAGGTCCGGAGTCTGGACGATGCGAAGATCATTCCGAACGGGGCGGGGACCCGCGAACTCGAGGTGGATCTTGTCGTGGACCGCTTGGTGGCGGTGGCGGAGCAAAGAAGTCGATTGGCGGACTCGTTGGAGCTGGCGTTTCGCGAAGGCCGTGACCGGGCGGTGGTGCTGGCCCAGCGCCGGCCTGAGGATCCTTGGCGCGAGATCAACATCAGTCAGTCCCTCGCCTGCGAGGTCTGCGGGGAGGTCTTCGCCAAGCTGACGCCGCGGTACTTTTCTTTCAGTCACCGAGAGGGCGCTTGTCCGACCTGCGACGGCATCGGCCGTAAGCTGCGATTCGTGCCTGAGTTGATCATTCCGGATCCGGAAAAATCGGTCCGGGAGGGCGCGATCAAGCCATGGCGGATCGGCGGGAAGAACCTCATCATCAAGCACAACGCGCTGCTCAAGCAGTTGGCCGAGCAATTGCCGTTTGATCCGGAGGTGCCATGGCGCGACCTGCCCGAGGCCACCCGAAAGGCCCTGTTGCAGGGCGCCGGCGTCCGGGAGTTCGCGTTCAAGCTGCGGCGGATGCGCGAGGCGAAGACGATGCGATTCGACGGCGTCATCGCGGACCTGGAGGAAAGTTTCCGGGAAACCGACAGCGACGGATTCCGTGCGCGGCTCACCACCTTCATGGTGAGCGGCACGTGCCCGGAGTGCCGTGGCACCCGTCTTAATGCCCGCAGCGGTGCGGTGCGGGTGGCGGGGAAGACCTTTCCCGAGTTCATGGCGCTCGACGTCGCCGCGGCTCAGGTGTTCGCCCGCGAACTCGTCGTCGCCCACGGTTCCAATCCCGCGTTGCGCGAGGTCGTCACCGGCGTGGAGCAGCGGCTGCACTTCCTGCTCGAGACCGGGTTGGGCTACCTGACGCTGGAGCGGGATTACGGAACGCTTTCCGGCGGGGAGGCCCAGCGGGTGCGACTGGCCACGCAGCTCGGGATGGGCCTGGTTGGCGTGATCTACGTGCTCGACGAACCGAGCATCGGCCTGCACCCGCACGACAACCGCAAGCTGCTCGACACCCTTGTGGCGCTCCGGGACCGCGGAAACACGGTCGTCGTCGTGGAGCACGATGAGGACACGATGCGGATCGCTGACGAGATCATCGAACTCGGTCCCGAGGCCGGTCGCGAAGGCGGGCAGCTGCTCTTTCAGGGAACACCCGCCGCTTGCCTCGCCCTGCCGGCCAAGGTTTCCCGCACCGGCGCCTACCTCTCGCGTAAGCTCAAGGTCGTGCGCGACGCGAAGCCCCGCGAGCCTGACGGCGCCTGGCTCACTGTGCGCGAGGCGCGCGCGAACAACCTGCGCGGCATCGACGTCCGTTTCCCGGTCGGCCTGCTCACGTGCGTCACGGGTGTGAGCGGTTCGGGCAAGAGTACGCTGGTGCTCGACGTCCTCGCGGCGCAGGCGGCGCGGCGGCTGAACGGCGCACGGACACTGCCTGCGGCCCATCGCTCAGTCGAGAACCTCGATTTCTTCACGAAGCTGGTGCAGGTCGACCAGGAGCCGATCGGGCGCAGCCCGCGGTCCAATCCCGCCAGTTACGTCGACCTCCTGCCGCTCCTCCGCGACCTCTACGCCCAGCTGCCGCTCGCGAAGATCCGCGGCTACAAGGCGAGCCGCTTCTCCTTCAACGTGCGCGGCGGACGCTGCGAGCGCTGCCAGGGCGACGGCGCCATCCGCCTCGACATGCAGTTCATGCCGGACGCGTACGCGCCGTGCCCGAGTTGCGGTGGGCGGCGTTTCAACCGCGAGACGCTCGAGGTGCTCTTCCACGGGCGTTCCATCGCGGACGTGCTCGACCTGACCGTGCGGGAGGCGATCCAACTTTTCCGCAACATCCCGCGGGTCCTCGACAAGCTGGAGACGCTCGATGCGGTCGGTCTCGGCTACCTCGCCCTAGGCCAGTCGGCCACCACGCTTTCCGGTGGTGAGGCGCAGCGCATCAAGCTTTCGCTTGAGCTGAGCCGCCGCCAGCAGGGCGCGACGCTTTATATCCTCGATGAGCCCACGACCGGACTGCACTGGACCGATATCCAGCGGCTGATGGACCTGCTGTTCAAGCTGCGGGACGCGGGCAACACCGTCATCATCATCGAGCACAACCTCGACGTCATCCACCTGGCCGACTGGCTGATCGACCTCGGTCCGGGCGGTGGAAAGGACGGCGGCGAACTGATCTACGCGGGCAAGCGCAGCGGTGTTGAGGACTGCGAACGTTCCCTCACCGGCTCCGCGCTTCGCCGCTGGCGCGACGCCGGCCCGGCCTGAGCCTTGGGCAATTCCTGCGCCTCCGCGACCAAGGGATGCGGCGCGCGTCGGCGCTGTCGGAGTAGAGTCTCGCCATGCACCTCCCGCTCCACATCGACCTCGCGCAGTACCCGCGCCGCGTCCGCTGGTTCATGGCGATCCTCTGGGCCGTCATCGTCGCCAAGTGTATCGCCGTGTGGTGGGCCGTGGGTCACTGGAATCTGCCGTTCCATCCGCTCTGGATCGTCGCACCGACGATCGTCTTCGCGGCGCTGGCCTCCGCGCTCTGGCTGACGCACCACGAAGAGTAGGCGCGGCATCCGGCGTTGGAGATCGCGGCTCGCCAGAAGGCGCGGGTGAGCGCACGTTACGAGCCGTGAAGTCGTGGCGTGCCTTGCTCCCGGCCCTGATGATCTCCGCCGTTTTCGCGGCGGAGCCACGGACGATTGAGTTGTGGCCCGAAGGTGTCCCTGGGCTGAAGGCCGACGCTGGTCCGGAGCGGGAGGAAAATGGTCGTTTCCTCAACATCCACCGGCCTTCCGTCGTCGTGTATCCACCGCCCGCTGGAAAGGCGACTGGGACCGCGGTCATCTATGCACCCGGCGGCGGCTACGTGCGCGTGGCAGCCGGAACGGAGGGAGGGGAGATCACGCGCTGGCTCACCAGTACCGGCGTCACCGTGTTCCTGCTGAAATACCGGAACGCTGAATACGGCCATCCCGCCCCGCTGCGCGATGTGCTGCGGGCGGTCCGGCTTCTCCGCAGTCGTTCCGCGGAGCTCGGCCTGGCGCCGGACCGCATCGGAATCATCGGCGGCTCCGCGGGCGGCCACATCGCGGCGTCCGCGGGAACCCTCTTCGAACACGCCGACGGTCGCACCGGCGCCGCGCTGGATGCCGTCAGCGGACGGCCGGATTTCATGATCCTGGTTTTTCCCGTGATCTCGATGATCGCGCCGCACGCGCATGCGCCGTCGAAGCGGGCGCTGCTCGGTGCGGAGCCGTCAGCCGAGTTGGTAAGGACGTTGTCGGTCGAGCATCAGGTCACGGCACGCACGCCTCCCGCGTTCATCGTGCACTCGGCGGAGGACGCCGTCGTGCCGGTGGAGAATAGCATCGATTTCTATCTGGCGCTGCGTCGCGCGGGCGTGGCGGCGGAGCTCCACCTTTATCCGAGGGGACCGCATGGCTCGGGCATGGCGGCCACGTTGGGACCGACGGCCGAATGGCCGCGGCATTGCGAGGCGTGGATGCGGTTCAACCGATGGCTGCCGGCCATGATTCCCTCCGCGCCCCCGCGCTAGGGTTGCGCCCCGGGAAGATTGAAACGTCGGCCCGTGGCTTGGGGTAGGAACACTTCCCGCCAGAGGCGGGCAAGCTCCGAAGCGCCCGCCTGGAACTGCGGAGAGTGAGTCGCCAGCACCGCCAGCTCGGCGTCCGACCGAGAGCCTCAATCCGACCGCCGATCCCGATCCAAACGGGAACACTTATCACCGCTCATCCTCGCTCATGCCGGAGCCCGTAGCGGAACGCGCCAAGCGTTTCGCCCCACGAGACTAAAAAACCAGCCAACTCTGGGTCGAAGGCAGGGTCGTCCGTCCCTGGCGACCGTCCTCACCCGTAACCTGCAAACCGGTCCTCTCGCCGCCGGATCGCCGTCCGACCGAGAGCCGCCTATCAGACCGCCTGGTCCGTTGGGCCCTTTCCGCCGGCAGGCTCTGTGTGCGGCGAATACACCCGCTAATCACCGCATATCGTACGGCGTTTAAGCCTTGTAATCGCCGCACATTGTGCGGCAAAAAACGCCATGCGGTACGTTCATGAAGACCCCCTCTGGCCGAGATTTACCTGGGATGAGGCCGAGCTTTTGCCATTGCTCGCCGATGTCCGGCACAAGCAGGGGCGCTTGCTTGGCCGGATGGAAGGGCTGGGGTTCCGTTTACGAGCCGAGGCCAGCCTCGATACCCTTACGGCCGATGTCATGAAGTCTAGCGCGATAGAGGGGACCCGTCTTCCGACTGACCAGGTTCGCTCGTCGATCGCCCGCCGTCTTGGCCTTGATTTTGGGGGAGATACACCGGCCAGCCACGACGTCGAAGGCGTGGTCGAAATGATGCTCGATGCCACTCAGAATTACGCTGTACCGCTGACCGCTGATCGTTTGTGCGGATGGCAGGCGGCACTTTTCCCCGCCGGTCGCAGCGGCCTGCGGCGTGTACTGGTCGGTAAGTGGCGGACGGCGGCACTCGACCCGATGCAGGTTGTCTCTGGTCCCATCAGTCGCGACCGGATCCGTCGCAAGCACATCCACTTCGAGGCCCCGGCCGCCGAACGGTTGCCGCAAGAGGTGGCCGCGTTCCTCAAGTGGTTCGAGGGCAAGGATGGCGTGGATCCAGTGCTGCGAGCCGGCACGGCCCACCTCTGGTTTGTAACCCTCCATCCCTTCGAAGACGGGAATGGTCGTGTGAGTCGGGCAATCGCCGATATGGCTTTGGCCAGAGCCGAGGGCTCGGCGGCACGATTCTACAGCATGTCCACGCAAATCGAGGCCGACAAAAAGGCTTATTACCTGATCCTCGAAAAAACTCAGAAGGGGGGCCTGGACATCACGGAGTGGCAGCGATGGTTCCTCGGATGCATGGATCGCGCGCTCAAAGGCGCGGAAACTTCGTTGGCGGTTGTGCTCCGAAAATCGGCCACCTGGGAACGCATCAACGAGCACGTCCGGGTTAACGACCGGCAGCGCGCGGTGGTCAATCAGATGCTGGATGGTCCCGAAACCGAGTTATCCACCTCGCGTTACGCGAAGCTGGCTCATTGCTCTTTGGATACGGCACTCCGGGACATCAAGGAGTTGGTCGAGGCGAGGGTCTTGCTTCGTGGTGCCGGAGGCGGCCGCAGCACCACCTACTCCTTGGCTCCATAATCAAATCGCAGGAAATGCCGGAGCCCGTAGCGGAACGCGCCAAGCGTTTCGCCCCCGCGAGACTAAAAAACCAGCCAACCCCGTCAGGTGCGACCAAGCTCCCGCCCGAGGCGGGCGAGCCGCGCCGGTCCCTGCGCGCGAGGCCTCACCAGCCGCGGCTCCCGCAGGTTTCGGCGGGCCATGCTAACAAGTAACGGCTTGGCCCCATATGCGTGGCCGAGCCAGCTGACAGGAAGATGGTGAGAGTGCACCTCGTCGTGGCGGAGGAGCGGCGGATGCCAGAGGCGGCGGCGGGGCATGGCTGGCGGAAAGTCTCACCGGCTCCCCCGGGCCGGCCGCGAAAAGTGTAACCTATTAGGTCACACTTTTGCGGGTCCGTGAGGGGGCGGACGGGGCGGGAGGGGGGGGGTGGGTTCAGCGGCGCAGGCGCGCCCAGACGAAGCCGGCGCCCTGTCCTTGGGCGCGGGCCATCTTGATCCACAGCAGGGTGAGATGTTCCAGGTGTAGGCTCGACGACAGCGGACCGGTGTCGACCGGCTCCCACCCGAGGTCGGAGCAGAGCCGCGCCACCATGGCCTTGGCGGCGGGGTCGTCGCCGGCGATGAGCATGGCGGGTTTCAAGTCACCATAGCCTGGATACGCGGAATCGAGGAAGTTCTCGAAGCCGTAAATAGTGAAGGCCTTCACCACCCGCGCTCCGGGTGCGGCCGCCTGCACAGCTTTGGTGCCGCTGCGGACGCTGCCCAGGCCGTGCGTGAGCCCGGGACCGACCGGATTCGTGCAGTCGACGACGGTCTTGCCGGCGAGGGCGGGTGCGAGCGCCGCCACGGCCGCCTCGGCAGCGGCGTAGGGTGTGGCGAGAAACACGACCTCCGCCTGCGCGACGGCGTCCGCCGGGGCCAGTGCCCGGAGGCGCGGTGTTCGCGCCTGCGCGGCGCGCACGGAGTCGGAGTGGGGATCGCGGGCGGCGATGGTGACGGAGTGGCCGCAGGCCACGAGCTGGTCGGCGAGGGCGCCGCCGACCTGGCCGATGCCGAGAAACGTGAGGTTCATGGGGGGAAGAGGGCGGGACGGACCTCAGCCCAGGGCGGCGAGGACGAGTTTCGCGGTCGCCTCGCCGCTGTGCTGCTGCTGACCGGTGATGAGCTTGCCATCCTGAACGGCGTGGGGCTGGAAGGCGGGTCCGGCCACGAAATTCGCACCGAGCCGGCGCGCCTCGTCCTCGATGCGGAACGGCATGATCTTCCGGCCGACGGCATGGTCGGCGTAATCCTCCTCGCTGTTGGAAAAACCGGTCAAGTGCCGGCCCTTGATGAAGGGGGAGCCGTCGGGGTTCTTTAGGTCAAGCAGCAGGCAGGTGCCGTGGCAAAGGGCGGCCGACGGTTTGTCGGCCTGCAGGAAAGTCTGGAAGAGCCCGAGCAGGGTGGCGTTGCCGCGGAAAGTGAACATCGGCGACTGGCCGCCAACGACGAGGACGGCGTCGTAATCGGCGGGCTTGATCGAGGTGATGGAGGGAGTGTTTTCGAGCAGCCGGGTGAAGGCGGGGCGGCCGAGGTATTCGAGGGAAAGTGTGTCGTCCTTGGAATAGCCGGAGGCGTCGCGAGGATCGCTGTAGGCGTCGAGTTCGACCCTGCCGCCCTGGGGGCTGGCGATGGTCACGCGGTGGCCGGCGCGGGTGAAGGTGTCGTAGGGGTGGGTGAGTTCGGAGGCCCAAAAGCCGACGGACCAGCCGAGCGTGGTGGAAATCGCGGGATTCGCGACGACAAGGAGGATGTTTTTCGAAGGCATGCCGCCATGGTGCCACAACACTGAAAATCGGGGAAATCGAATGAAACAATTGCCACCATAAGAACTGGCGATGATAAAACGATGGGATGAACCTGGAACTGCGCTGGTTGAAGTCGTTCGTGGTCGTGGCAGAGGAGATGCACTTTTCCCGGGCGGCGCAGCGCCTGAACCTGGCGCAGCCGGCGCTCACGGCGCAGATCCAGCGGTTGGAGGAGGCGGTGGGGGCGGATCTCTTTGCCCGGACCAACCGGATCAACGCACTGACGGCGGCGGGAGCGGCGCTGCTGCCGGAGGCGCGGCGGCTGGTGGATCGGGCCGGGGCGCTGGCGGGGCTGGCCGCCAAGGCGATGCGGGGGCATTCCGGCGTGCTGCGGGTGGGCCTCATTCCGCCGGCGGCCACGCCGCGGGTGGCGGACGTGTTCCGGCGCTACGGCGCCGAGCTCCCCGAAGTGGAGGTGACGGTGCGCCTCGGCCACCAGGATGCGCTGATGGCGGCGCTGGTAGCGGGAGATCTGGATCTGGTCATCGGCCGTCCGGAGAAGCCGCCCGCGCGGTCGGGGTTGCGGGAGCGGCGATTGTTCGTGGAGGAGCTGGGTATTTTGCTTCGGCGGGATGACCCAAGGGCGCAGGGAGAGTCTGTCCCGCTCAGTGCCTTGGGCGGGTCGAATCTGCTGCTGTTGCGGGGTAACCTGCACTTTGGCCAGATCCTGCTTGAGTTTGCGGCGCGGCATGGAGCGGCCCTGCTGGCCCAGCACAGCGCAGAGGATTTTCCGGCCCTGCACTGGATGGTGCAGGCGGGTTTCGGCATCGCGCCATGCAGCCTGCTGCTGGCCGATTCGGTGCCGCGCGGGCTGGTGCTGCGCCCGCTGCGCCCCGCGCCGCCGCGTTTGCTGGTCAACGCCATCTGGCGCGGTCGCGTGCCGACGCCCCCGACGGCGCGCTGGCTGCAGATGGCGTGCGAGGGGTTCGCCTAAAACCGCGGCGACCTGGAATCCGCGCCTGCAGGCGCAGCCAGTGCGTCCACAACACCATGAACTCAGCATGTGA
>JBBAVH010000022.1:0-81256 GCA_040397825.1 Opitutaceae bacterium | reverse complement strand
CAGCCATTCCCGAAAGACTTTCCGCATTCTCCGCGGCTACAGCCGCAGCCACATCGGAGCGAAGTCCTTCCGACCGCAGCCGCGGCCACATCGGAGCGCAGCCATTCCTACCGCCGTGACCGGCGACTTTTTCCCCGTTTCCCAATCTCCCTCCTTCCCCAGTTTCCCACTTTTCCAATCTCCCCGTTTCCCAAGCTCCCTCTTTTCCTCCTTCCGATTTTCCAATCTCACTTTCCGCCGGGCACGCGGTGGATCGTACCCGTGATCACGCGGGTGACTTCGGCACCGTCGGCATCGGTGAGTCGGCAGGTGAGCTCGACGACCTGGGCCGGCGCGAGCCCGGGAATCACCAGCCGCACCACACGCGGGTCGGGGCTGGTCTCGACGCGGGTAACCGGCAATTCCCGCTCGTCGATCCGAGGACTCCCGTAGTTCGCGCTGCGCCGCAGGTCCCAGCGGCGGAACGTGAACCGGCCCACATCCCTTGCCGACCGCGGCGGTTCGCTGAAGGTGAGTTCGACGGCATCGGGCAGGATCTTCCATCCGGTCGGCAGACACGCGGCACGCCCCGTCGGACGCAGGCGGTAGAAGCCGCCTTCCTGCAGCGTCTGCGATGTTGCCCAGGCCGAGAGACCGGAAAGGTAAAGGTCTCCGGAAGTCGGATGAAACCGACCGCGCATGGTGCCGGTCGGAAAATCCGGCACCGGCAGCGCGCAGATCGCGCCTTGAAATCCATCGCCCGCCGGTTCGCTGAAGAACACCTCAAGACGCCCGACTCCGTACGAAAGGTTAAGATGCGCACCGGCCCAACGCGTCCACGCGGGACCCTCAACCGGCAGCAACTCCGCCGGCGAACGGTCGAAGGCCTTGTCGATCCAGCACACCGGCGGCGCCATCGCGGCATCGGACGTATCCGCCGGCGCGCCGTGGCTCCACATGTTGCCGTAAAACCTGCCGGGCATGACCCGGTTCACCCGGTTCATGGGCATCCAGTGCCCTTCCTGGTCGGTGACGTAAAACGAACCGTCGGAGTTCAGGCACACGCCGTTCGCCGCGCGGAAGCCGTTGGCGAGGATCGTCGTCGTCGCCCCGTCGGCGCTCACCTTTAGCAGCGTGCCATGGTGCGGCACCAGCGCCGTACGGGCATGCCGCGCGCTCTTCGCATAGTAGAGGTTACCCGCCGCATCGGCCTGCAGGCCCATCGCGAACTCGTGGAAATGCTCCGTGACCTGATGATCGCTGTTGAAGCTCTCGACGAAGTCCGTCTCCCCGTCGCCATCGAGGTCACGCAACACCGCGATCTGATCGCGGCACGTGACGAAAATATCGTCGCCACGCCGCTTCACGCCGAGCGGCTGGAAGAGGCCCGCGGCGATCCGCCGCCACCGCAATTCGCCTGCCCCACGCAGGCCCTCGACGCGCCATACATCGCCATCCCACGCGCACATCAACGCGACGTCACCGTCTGGCAGGAAGTCGAACCCACCCAGACGCACCCGCGCCTTCCAGGGATTCGAAGTCGGCGGCGTGAGGCGCTCCCACGCGAACGCCCCCGCCGTCGGCGCCGCCACGACCGGAGTCGTCACCGTCGCAGACCAGGCCGCCGGACCGCCGCGCGTAAAAAGAGCAAGGTCGCGCGGTTCCCCGGAAGCCGGCGGAATCGCCGTACCCGGACGCGCCAACCGCACCGCGAGCCGGACGGGGGTCGCTGCGGCCGGGATCCGCAGCGTGATGAACCGTTCGTCGCGCTGCACCGCGAGCGAAGCCGGTCCCTGCACCGCCAGCGCCGCACCGGCGTCGGCCAAGCGCACCGTGAGATCGCGATCCGACCGACCGACGTTGAGCGTCCGGACGACGACCGGTCCTGCAGCGGATTCCTCCAGGTCGTGACTTTCCAGCACGGCGGTCTCGCCAACCGAGTAGGAAATCACGACGCGCGCTCCCGAACGGTAAAGCCCGCGATAGCGCATCCACGACCGCGGCAGCGGACCAAACCGCCGGCCATCCAGTCCGGTCACTCGCTTGTCTTCGAAACTCCCCGTAGCGGGATCGGCCCAGCCGGGAGCATCCGCCGTCTCGAAGACCGGCGTGCCGACCGTGCGCGGCCGCACGACGTGGCGGCCATTGAAGTTGATGCCGTTCCAATCGATGAAGCCCTCACCCGTCCAAGCCCCGGCGAGACGGAGCGTATCGTGCTCGAACACCACCCACGCGCGCCCGGCCGCGACTCCGCCGGGTCCGGGGTCGAGCCGGATCGCGATGCCCTTCTGCGCGATGTTTGCGCCGGGAGCCACCGCATCAAGCTGGTTACCCTTGAGCGCGGCCGCGGCGGCGCGGCGCCCCTCATCGGCGATTTCGAAGCTCCCGATCAGATAGGGGCCGTAGTCCATCTCCCGCCACGGCTCACGGCGCACGGGATCAGGACCGCGCGCCTTTCCCGCGGGCAAGGATGCCAGGTAGGCCTCGTCGACCGGGAAGTACTGCGACGGATTTGAGCGGGCGAGGAACATCTCTCGCACGTAGTGGATCACGTCGTACTTCTCGCGCGGGGTAAGCTCCACCTGCGGCGCCATCCGCCGCCAGCCTCGGGTGAGCGTGCGGTAGAACGTGAGCGGATCTTTGCCGTGCTGGAACTTTCCCTCCCCGAAGCGTAACGCGTCGGGCAGCGAGCCCGGAAGGTTGAGGTCGCCGTGACACGCGTGACACACGCGCTCGTAGACGCGCTCGCCGCGGTCGAGGGCCGACTTGTTCCAGCCGCGGATGAACCCCGCGTGGTCCAGGTCGCGCTCGTAGGCCGGCAGGTCCGACTCCGCCAAGAGCGGCACGCCCGCCGGTTCGGAGGCGACGCCCGGAGCTCCGAGCAACAATACCACCAAGCAGATGAGGGACGGGGCGATCGCGCGCATCAGTGGCGGTGGACTACACGCCACGCCGCCGACTGCAATTCCACGCTCGCGGAATCACACGCGCCGCCTTGGCAAAGAGCTCTGGCGTTCAACGTGACCTTTTCCAAACTGCGCCCATGCCCCTCCATCTCCCCGCCCTTCCCCGCCGCCGCTTCCTCCGTTCCACGCTCGCCGGCGCCACAGCTCTCCTCGCGGGCCGCCCGCTCCGGGCCGCCGCCCGCCCCGCCGCCGATCCGGATTTCTGGGCGCTCTTCTCCGACACGCACATTGCGGCTGATCCCGCCCGCATCGCGCGCGACATCAACATGGCCGACCGCCTCGCACGCGTCGTAGGCGAGATCACCCGATCGTCCCCGCTCCCCGCGGGCGCGCTCGTCGACGGCGACCTTTCTCTCAACATCGGCGAGCCGGGTGACTACGCCACACTCGCCCGACTCCTCACGCCTTTGCGGGAAGCCGGGATCCCGCTCTGGCTCGCGCTCGGCAACCATGATCACCGGGAAAACTTCTGGGCCGGCGTGGCTGGCGCGAAGCGCGTCGTCGATCGCCTACCCGACCGCCAGGCGGCCATGGTCCCGGCCGGCCGCGCCAACTGGTTCGTGCTCGATTCGCTCGACAAGACGAATTCCACCCCCGGCGTGCTCGGCGCGGATCAATTGCGGTGGTTGGAGAGCGCGCTCGACGCCAACACGAGCAAGCCGGCCCTGGTGATGGTGCACCACAACCCCAACACGGGCGGCAACAAGAACGGCCTCACCGAGACGGAGGCGCTCATGGCCATCCTGCGTCCACGCCGGCACGTGAAGGCCCACTTCTTCGGTCACTCGCACCGTTGGAGCATCGATCGTGATGCCAGCGGGATCCACCTCGTGAACCTTCCCGCCACGGCTTACCCGTTCGACAAGGCGCAGCCGGCGGGCTGGGTGGCCGCGCGACTCGACCCCTCCGGAATCACGCTGGAACTCCGCGCGCTAGACGCGTCGTTCGCCGACCACGGCAAACCGCGCCGGCTCGAGTGGCGCGGCTAAGCGCCCCGGCGATGCTGCACGCTCAGCGCGCCATCACGGGATAATCCGTGTAGCCACGAGCACCGGGCGAATAGAAGGTCGCCTGATCCGGCTCCACGAGCGCGACGCCGGACTTAACGCGCTCCACGAGGTCCGGGTTGCTGATGAAGTGGTGCCCGAAGACGACGCCCGCGAAGGTGACGGCGCCGACCGCCTGCGCGGCTTCCGCCGGCGTGAAGCCCATGCCTACGAGAAGGGCGCCCTTGAAGGCCCCGCGCGCGGCGGAAACAACGTCGCCCTTCTGCACGCCGAAGAAGTCCGCACGCATGAGATCCAGGAAGGCGATGCCGCGGCGATCGAGTTCGCCGGCGACATGTCGCGTGAGCCCGACGGGATCGCTGTCCCGCATGTCGTTGAAGCTGTTCAGCGGTGAGATGCGCACGCCGACGCGGCCGGCGCCCCAGACCGAGACTACGGCGTCCACCACCTCGAGCAGCAGGCGCGCGCGGTTGGCGAGCGCACCGCCGTACGGCCCGCTGCGGCGGTTGCTGCCGTCGCGCAGGAACTGATCGAGCAGGTAGCCGTTGGCGCCGTGCACCTCGACGCCATCGAAGCCGGCCGCGAGCGCATTCTCCGCGGCCCGCCGGAAACCCGCGATGATTCCCGGAATCTCGTCGTCGCGCAGTTCGCGCGGGGTCTCGTAGGGCTTCTTCCCCTCCGGGGTGTGGATCTCGTCGTTCGCGATCGCGATCGCGCTGGGCGCGACGGGCTGCGCGCCCCGGTTGAGGAGCGAATGGCAGGCGCGGCCCCCATGCCAGAGTTGCAACGCGATCCGCCCACCCCGCGCGTGCACGGCGTCGGTCACCTTCCGCCAGCCCGCGACCTGCGCCGGCGAGTAGATGCCCGGCTCGCTGCCGCCGAACGCCGAGTGTCCCTCGATCGCCATCGTCGCCTCACAGATAATAAGACCCGCGGCGGCGCGCTGGGCGTAATACTCCGCCATCAACGCCCCCGGCACATGGCCCGCCTCCGCGCGGCACCTCGTGAGCGGAGCCATCACGATCCGGTTGGCGACATCGATTGATCCGAGCTTGGTGGGAGTGAAGAGGGCGGCGTGCTGCATGGAGCCGCGGACCGTAGGAGCAGCTCCGCAAAGATCAACGTTGCGGGAAGCCGCCCCGGGCCGGCCTCGCCCGAGGCGGCGACTCCTTCGCCGCAGTCAGAGGTCAAAAAACCTCGGACCACATCGCATCCAATTGCGCGACCTGGGACGGTGTGAGCAATGCACGGACCGCCTCACCATGCCACAGGAACATCGCATTCATGCGGTCCCTTATGTCGTCCGGATCCCGGTCCGTGAGGGCATTGATGAGCCCGATGTCGACCCGCTGGATCTCACGAATCGTCGCCACCTGCGCCAGCTGCTCGTCGGTTAGACCGAGCCGGGCGGAGAGCCAGCCGAAGGGCTGGAGCCGCTCGACGAGGTTTTCCCCGAGGATCATATCGACGCGCTCGCGCTCCTTCTCAACCCACACCGCGAGCGTTTCCCGTTGTCCGATGATCAACAGGTCCATGACCAGGGCGCCATTGGCCTTGATGACCCCGACGCTCCGCGCCCTTCGCTCCGAAGGGGAGAGGGTGGAGTCGCCCGCGATCGTAGCGAGTGCGGAGCGCTGACGCTCGCGGACGGCGGCGATGCGCTCCTCCTGCCAAACCGAGAGATCCAGCGCCCGGCTGGCGGGAGTGCCGGGCAACAACCGCTCGGCATGGTCGTCGGCTGAGAGCAGCACGGCGGGACCGGTGTAGTTGACCTGGTACTGGAACGGCTGAGCGCGGAGGACTAAGGCTCCGACGGCCAGCGCGGCGAGGCAGAGTGCCCCGAGCATCTTCGTTTTCATGGCGTTTCTTGTGCGTTTCCTGAACGGCACCCCGTCCGTCGGTCCCTTCGTCGGCCCTCGCCTGATCAGGGCGCCGTTGCGGTGCGGAGCCACCGGCGCTGAAGCTATCACCGATCCACCGACCCGCCATCGGTCATCCGACGCAGGCCGCGCACGGTTCGCGCTGGATGGGCACGGAGGCGAAGGCATGCTCACGGATGAAATCCCGATGAAAGCAAAGCCCTTCCCCGCCCTGTTGCTGATCGCGACCCTTGCCATGCCGTTCCGCTTGGACGGCGCGGACCACTGGCCGCAGTTCCGCGGCCCCGGAGGCGCAGGGATCGCCGCTGAGGCCAACCCGCCACTCAAGGTCGGCCCCACGGAGCCGTACCGCTGGAAGGTGCCGATGCCTTGGTCACCTTCCTCACCGGTGGTCTGGGGCAACGCGATTTACCTGACGACCTTCGCGGACGGAGAACTGCAGGTGCGCGCCCACGCCGCCGCGGACGGTGCCCTGCTTTGGAAGCGCGGGCTGCGTCCCGCCGCGATCGAGGAACATCACCGCGCCGATGGCAGCCCGGCCGCTTCCTCGCCCGCCACGGACGGAAACCACATTGTGAGTTACTTCGGCTCCTTCGGCTTGGTCTGCCACGACCCGCAGGGCCGTGAACTCTGGCGGCATCCCCTGCCGGTGGCTGAGAGTGGAGGCAAGTTCGGCACCGGGACCTCACCGGTGATTGCCGGCGACCGCGTGTTGCTGAACCGGGATGTCTACCAAGGATCAGCGCTGCTGTGCCTTGACCTCGCGACCGGCCGCAAGCGATGGGAAACGCCACGCCCTGAAGCGGCCGGCAGCTTCGGCACACCGGTGGTCTGGGACACCGCCGGCGAGCGGCAGGTCGTGGTGGCCGGCACCGCGCAGCTCAAGGGCTACGATCTCGCCACCGGTGAGGAGCGCTGGGTTGTCCGCGGCATCGCGGGCGTCGTCTGCACCACCCCGGTCGTCGGCGACGGCCTGCTGTACTTCGGGGCCTGGTCCCCGGGTCAGGCCGACGCGCCGCGACAACCGTGGGAGGAATTCCTGAAACGCAACGATCGCAACGGCGACGCGGTCGTTGAACTGGAGGAAATTGACGCCGCCCGCCGCGACTACCTGCGCGGGCTCGACCGCAACCGCGACGGCCGTTTCACGCGGGAGGACTGGGACCTCCTCAAGGAAGGCGACGCCCGCGCCGAGAACGTATTCGTCGCGGTGCGCCCCGGCGGCCGCGGGGACATCAGCGAGACCCACGTCGCGTGGAGATACCGCCGCGCGCTGCCCTACGTGCCCTCCCCGCTGTTTCATGCGGGCCGGTTGTACTTCGTGCGCGACGGCGGCCAGCTGTCGTGCCTCGACGCCCGCACCGGCGAGCCGCTCTACGCGCAGGAGCGGCTGGGGCCGACCGGCAATTACTACGCCTCGCCCGTGCTGGCATCGGACCGGATCTATTTCGCCTCCCTCGCCGGCAAGGTCACCGTGATCCGCGCCGGCGGAGCCAAGCCGGAGGTCCTGCATCAGGCCGACTTCGGCGCCCGCATCCTCGCCACTCCCGCGATCGCGGGCGACCGGATCTACGTGCGGACGGCGACCGACCTCTGGGCCTTCTGACGCGCGATTTTGTTTCTCCCGGGCGCCGCCGGCCCCGATGCTACCCTGATGCAAACCCGCCGACTCGGCCGCACCGACCTCGACATCACCCCGCTCGGCTTCGGCGCCTGGGCCATCGGCGGCGGCAATTGGGCCTTCGGCTGGGGCAGCCAGGATGATCGCGACAGCATCGCGGCGATCCGCGAGGCGGTGGACCTGGGCATCAACTGGATCGACACCGCCGCGGTGTACGGGCTCGGCCGATCCGAGGAAGTCGTCGCGCGGGCGCTCGAGGGAATCTCGCCGCGACCGTACGTCTTCACCAAGTGCGGTCGCGTCTGGAATGAGCGGCGAGAGATCGGCAAGGACATCTCGGCCGCCAGCATACGGCGCGAATGCGAGGCGAGCCTACGCCGGCTGCGCGTCGAGACCATTGACCTTTACCAGATCCATTGGCCCGAGCCTGACGAAAGCATCGAGGACGGCTGGACGGAAATGGCGCGCCTGCGCAGCGAGGGGAAGGTCCGCTGGATCGGGGTTTCAAACTTCAACGCCAGCCAGCTCGCCCGCGCGGAGCGAATCGCACCCGTCGCTTCCCTGCAGCCCCCGTACTCGATGCTCCGGCGGGAGATCGAGGCGGAGACGCTGCCGTGGTGCGCGGCGCACGATGTCGGAACGATCGTCTATTCCCCGATGCAGTCCGGCCTGCTCACCGGTGCGTGGACGCACGCGCGGCTCGCCTCCTTGCCGGCCGATGACTGGCGGCGCGACAAGAACCGCCATTTCCAGGAACCGCTCTTCTCCCGCAACCTCCGCCTCGTCGACGTCCTGCGGGAGATCGCCCGCCGACACGGCGCCAGCCCGGGACAGGTCGCGCTCGCGTGGACGCTGCGACACTCCGCGGTGACGGCCGCGATCGTCGGCGCCCGACGCGCTGGGCAACTGGCGGAGCTTTTACCGGCAGCGTCGCTTCGGCTCACCGCCCAGGACTTCGCCGCGATCGACGGTTTCCTCGCGGCTAATCCCGAATAGGCACCCCGCCTCAGCGGGCGGATTTCACGATCTCGGCGGCGCACACGGCGCCGAACGCCAACAGGGAGACCGCAAGCGCCACGTTGCCGAGGCGTCCGTTCGCAAGCGGGCCCATGAGGTCCCGGCGGTTGTTGAGATAGAGGAGCGTGCCGGCGAGGAAGGGCATCACGAAGGCCCCCGTGATCGAGAACGCGACCACCACCGCCACCGGCTCACGCTGCCAGAGCAGCAGCAACGGCGGACCCGCGAGGAACCCGAGCGCGCCCAGGAAGACGGCGCGATCCTGCGCGGGCGAAAGCCGGCCCTTCCAAGCTTCCGCCAGATCCACGTAGATCCTGGGCACGCCCTGCCACACACCGAGCATCGCCGCGAACGCCGTGCACCAGAATCCGGCGAGGAATACGGTCCGCGCCCACGGACCCGCCACGTCGCCCAGCCGGGCCGCGACTTCCAGCGCCAGACGAGAACCCGTTCCGCCCGCCCCGCCCGCGCCCGTCGCGATCACGATGAGCGCCGCCCCGAAAATACCCGTGAACACGTAGGCCAGCCGTACGTCGGCCCGCGCCTCCGCCAGGCGCTCACCTCCCTGCCAGCCCTGATCGCGCATCCAGTACCCGTAGCAGATCACCGTGAGGCTGCCGCCGATCCCGCCCAGCAGGGCGAGCACCTGGCCGCCCGCGCCGTCCGGAACTCCCGGCAGGAGAGCCCCGGCGAGCAGAAGCGCCGGATCGGGATCGGAAACGACCGCGCAGCCCAGTACGCACAGCGCCATCGCCGCAACGAGGGCCTTCATCACGCCCTGCAGGCGCCGGTGCTGGTTTCCCGCCACCAGCCCGGCCGCCGCCAACGCGTGCACCGCACCCCACTGCGCGGTGGTGCCGAACCCGGCGATGCTCGCCCCCGCGATTCCGCACGCGCTGCTCAACGAGGCGCCGACCATGAAGGTCCAGAACGCCAGGTACGCCGCGAACAGCCACCCGATCCAGCGCGGCAGACGCGTCACCCACGCCCGCGCGATCGTCTCACCCGTCGCCAATTGCCACCGCGCGAGCGCCTCCGTCACGACGAACTTCAACCCCACCGTCAGGACAACCGCCCACAGCAGCGCCATGCCGAACCGCATCCCCGTGACAGACGCCACCACCACGTCCCCGGCACCGATGCCGGATGCGGCCAGCAACAGGCCCGGGCCGACCGCGGCAATCCTGCTCCGGAGCGAAAAGGGGGAAGAATGAGGCATGGCGGACGAACACGTTCGCGGAACCGCGTCACGGAACGGGATCACCTCATCGCGCGTGCGCGGCTGAAGCAAGGAAGTCGCTCGATCCGAGGGCGAGTTCAGAGGAAAAAAGGCAGCCACGAACCAGGGTGAGGAAGGCGCTCGCTGGGAAAACGAATCTCTTGACGCACCGAACGGCCGCACCTTTCCTCGACCCTTTAAGTCCGCCGATCGGCTCCTTTTCCGCGGTGTCGGTCGGTCCGCAAAACGCTTCCTCCCATGGCTAATCCGAAACGCAAACAGTCCAAACGCCGCAGCGCCAACCGTCGCGCCGCCAACGCTTTCCGCGCGCCGGAATTCGCCAAGGACCCGACCGACGGCAGCGCCTTCCGCCCGCACCGCGTGAACCCGAAGAACGGGATGTACCGCGGCCGTCAGGTCCTGAACGTCGAGGTCTGAGCGCAGGCTCGGCCTCCCTTTCCGTTTTCGTCCGGCGATGGCTGATACGCCCTTGCGCATCGCCGTCGACGCCATGGGCGGCGACCTCGGACCGACCGAGGTGGTCGCCGGAACCAAGCTGGCCCTCGGGCAGCACGCCGACCTGAGCCCGCTCACCCTGGTCGGAGACCGCGCGGTTCTGGAGCCGCTGCTCCATGAGGCGGGCCTCCGCACCGGCCCCCGCCTCGAACTCCACCACGCGAGCGAGGTGATCACGATGGAGGACAAGCCCCTCGCCGCGCTGAAGCGGAAGAAGGACTCCTCCATGGTGCGTGCGATCGAACTCGTGCGCGACCGGCATGCGGGCATCGTCGTCAGCTGCGGCAACACCGGAGCCCTCATGGCCGGCGGCACGTTGAGGCTGCGCACCATGGGCGGAATCGCCCGGCCCGCGCTGGCCGCCGTCGTTCCCCGCCAAGGCGGGCATTTCGTCCTGATCGACGCTGGAGCCAACCCCGATGCGACCGCCGCGCACCTTGTCCACAACGCCATCCTCGGCAGCCACTATTGCCGCGTCATGCTCGGGATCGAGAACCCGCGGGTCGGCCTGATGACGATCGGCACCGAGGAGGGCAAGGGCACCCCGATCATCACGGAGACCAACGAGCTTCTCCGCCGCCTCACGGGCGTCATCAACTACGCCGGTCCGATCGAGGGCTTCCACGTCTTTTCCGAGCACGTCGACGTCGTCGTCTGCGACGGCTTCGTCGGCAACATCATGATCAAGAGCTGGGAGTCGCTGGTGAAGTTCTTCTCGAGCATGATGAAGGAGGAACTGAAGGCCAACCCGCTGCGGGCCACGGGAGCCCTCCTCTCCAAGGGTGCCTTCGACGCGCTCAAGGAGCGCATCAACCCCGAGCGCTATCCCGGCGCCCCTCTCCTCGGCCTCAACGGCAACATCTTCAAGGCCCACGGCTCCTCCAACCGCCGCGCCATCCGCAGCGCGATCGTCGCCGCCCATGAGATGATCCGCAACGACCTCAATCTCCGCATCGGCGCCGACGTGGCCCGCGCGAACGCCCTCCTCGCCCCGCCCGTGGCCGAGCCGGGTTCGGCCTGACCGCCCCCGATGGCCGCCACCTCCACGGTGATCCTTGGCACCGGCTCCTTCGCGCCGGCGCGGATCATGACCAATGACGACCTCTCCCGGATCGTCGATACCTCCGACGAGTGGATCCGCACGAGGACCGGAATCCGCGAGCGGAGGATCGCCGGTCCATCCGAAATGGCATCCGACCTAGGCGTCGAGGCCGCCCGCCGCGCCCTGGTCGACGCCGGGATCTCCGCCGCGGAGATCGACCTCCTCGTCGTCGCCACCTTCACCCCCGACCGGCCGCTGCCCTCCTGCGCCAGCCTCATGCAGGCTAAGCTCGGCATCCCGACGCGCGCCGCCTGCTTCGACGTCAACGCCGCCTGCACCGGCTTCCTCTACGCGCTCGACGCGGCCTGCGCGATGATCAGCTCCGGACGCTACCGTCGCGCGCTGGTTGTCGGCACGGAAAAACTCTCCGACGTTGTGGACTGGGAGGACCGCACCACCTGCGTCCTATTTGGCGACGGCGCCGGCGCGGCGGTCGTCGGTGCCTCTGATGAGTCCGGTCGGGGCTTGTTGGGAAGCCTGCTCGGCTGCGACGGATCGAACGCGGACCTGTTGTGCATCCCCGGCGGTCCACGCGATCCCGCGTCGCCCCCGGGCGCCCGGAGCGACCGCCTGCAGATGAAGGGACGGGAGATCTTCAAGCTCGCGGTTCGCTGCATGGACGAATCGGCGCGGGATATCCTGGAACAACAAGGCCTCCGCGCGGATCAGATCGCTCTCGTGATCCCGCACCAGGCCAACCAGCGCATCATCGACGCCATCGCGGAATACCTGGAGCTGCCCGCCGACCGGTTCTTCGTGAACGTCGACCGCTTCGGCAACACCTCGGCCGCCTCGATTCCGATCGCCCTCGACGAGGCCCGTCGCGCGGGCCGGATCAAGCGCGGAGACCTCGTGCTGCTCGTCGCATTTGGGGCGGGCTTGACCTACGGAAGTGCGCTGCTTCGCTGGTAAAACCTTTTCGATGCGACTCCTGTTGAACCGGCTAGCCCTCGTCACCCGCCTGCTGCTCGCCCTCGCCGGTCTCCCGCTCGCCACCGCCCGCGCCGATCTGGTGTGGACCCGGGGCTCGGGCTGGACGGTCGAAGGCGGCGCCCTCAGCGGTCTGGCCGGAGCCGAAGGCCGCAACGCGCTCGACCAGATGAACAAGGCGCGCCTCGCCGAGGAAAACGGCAGCCACCGCAGCGCCATCAGCATCTACCAGGCGGTCGCCAAGAAATACCCCAATTCGATCTACGCCCCCGAGGCCCTCTACCGCTCAGCCCGCCTCCGCCTCCAAGGCCGGGACTACGCGAAGGCCTTCGATGATTTTCAGGCCGTCCTCAGTCGCTACCCCAACACCCGCCGCTTCAACGAGATCGTCGGCGAGCAGTACCGCATCGCGAGCGCCATGCTCGACGGCGCCCGGGGTCGCATGCTCTGGGGTCTGCTGCCGGGGTTCACCCAGCGGGACAAGGCCCTCGAGTACTTCGAAACGATCCTCAGCAACGCTCCCTACAGCGACTACGCCCCGCTCTCGCTGATGAACATCGCGCGCGGCCACCAGAAGCTCGACAACACCGAGAACGCCCTCGACGCGCTGGACCGCATGATCAACAGCTACGGCCAGAGCCTCCTCGCTCCCGACGCCTACCTGAAACTCGCCCAGACGCACGCCTCGCTGGTGGATGGTCCTCACTACGATCAGGGCGCCACCAAGGAGGCCATCACCTACTTCACCGACTTCATGCTGCTGTTCCCGGGAGACGGCAACGTGGGCGTCGCGGAAAAGGGCCTCGACGGCATGAAAACCATGCTCGCCGAGAGCAAGATCCGCATGGCGGACTTCTATTTCTACAAGCGCTCGAACTACAAAGCGGCCCGCGTGTTTTACAACGAGGCCATCACCGCCTATCCCGAGTCAGCCGTGGCCACGAGGGCCAAGGCCCGCCTCGCGGAAGTCGAGGCGAAGGCTTCGGGGCAGCCCCTCCCGGCGGGCACTCCCGCCGCGGAACCCGCGAAGAAGAAGCGCTTTTTCTTCTTCTGAGCGCCCTGCCGGTCCCATGCCACGGGTCCTGACGGCCGCCACCGCGATCCTGGCCTTGGCCGTCGCCGGCGCCGGCTGCTCGAACTACCGGCTTGGAACCGGATCCCGCCCCGCCTTCGCCTCGCTCCGCGTCGAGCCGGTCGTCAACCGCACTTCCCTGCCCCAGGCCGAGGCCTTGGTCTCGGCGCGACTTCGCGAAGCTTTCATTCGCGACGGCCGCGTGCCCTTGGGGTCAGCCGAATCCGCCGCGCTCCTCGCGGTCACCCTCAGCGACTTCCGCCGGGAAGTCGCGGCCGTCCGCGAAGGCGACACCGGGCTTGCGCGGAAGTTCAACCTCACGCTGACCGCCACGGCGAACCTTCGGGACGCGGCCACTGGCCGGCTCATCTGGGACCAACGCACCTTCACCGTCACCCGGGAGGCCTTCACGGACGGCGGCCAGCTCCAGTCGGAATACCAAGCCTTGCCACTCCTCGCCGAGGCCCTCGCACAGCGAGTCTCGCAGGCGGTCCTCGATTCGTGGTAGGGAGCAGACGATGAGTCGGAACCCCGTCATCCTCGCTCCCTCGCTGCTCGCGGGCGAGCACGCCAATCTCGCGGCGAGCGCCGCGGTGGTCGCCGACGCGGGACCCGCGTGGCTCCACCTCGACCTGATGGACGGCCATTTCGTGCCGAACCTCACGTTCGGCCCGGAGACGCTGGCGTCGCTTCGCCGCGCCGGCTGCCGCCTCTTCTTCGACACGCACCTGATGCTCGCCGAGCCGCACCGGTACCTCGAGGCCTTCGCCAAGGCCGGAGCGGACCTGATCAGTGTGCACATCGAACCCTCCTACGATCATGCCGCCGCGCTCGCCCGCATCCGCGCGCTGGGCTGCAGGAACGGCATCGTGCTGAACCCCGGCACGCCGGCGGACGCGATCCTGCCCGTGCTCGACCAGGTCGACCTCGTGCTGGTGATGACCGTTCAACCCGGATTCGGCGGTCAGCCTTTCCGCCGCGACATGCTGCCGAAGTTGCGGCAGATCGACGCGTGGCGGCGCGAACGCGGGCTGAACTTCCGGCTGGAAGTTGACGGAGGCATCGACCTGGCGACGGGGCGCGAATGCCGCGACGCGGGAGCCGACACCTTCGTGGCGGGAACCTCCTTCTACCGCGCCGCGGAACCGCGTGCGTTCGCCGCCGCCTTCGGGGAGATGTGAACCGGCTCAGGGAGCATCGCCGCGAGCAATGGCCTCGGCGCGGCGATAGTTAGCACGGAATGCGTCGGCGAGTTCTCGCGCGAGCCGCGCCTCGTCGACCCGGTTGCGGGCGTTCATCCGATCACGGATCGCGCCGGTCGTGCGTTCATACGTGACGGTGGAGAGGTCGTGCAGCGCCGCGAACGCCCGCTCCCGCCGCGCAGGATCGGCGGCATGGATGGCCCGCCAAGCCGCGCGCAACTCGGCGTGGGTATCCTGGCACATCACGCGGATGATGAGCGCCATTTCGCGGAAGATCCTGCCGGTCCACGCCTGGCGGTAAACGAGCGGCGTGGCCTGATCGTAAGGCGAGTCGTCGGGATCGGAACGCAGGGCCCGCAGCGTCTCGTCGCGGTAGAAATCCCGCCGCACGGGCAGCCGGCGCAGCGCGAACCGCTGCGGCCCTCCCGCAGTCCCGGGCCGAAGGTTCCAGAGCAGCTGCCCTTCCGGCGAAAGCACGTACTCGAGGAACGCCTCCCCGGCCGCCTTGTTCCGAGCGCCGCGCAGCACGGCGATGGGATCCACCGACGCGACGGAGCCACCGGCGGGCGAGATGTAGCCTACCCGCTCGGAGGAATCCCGGCGGCGAACCGCCTCCTGCTGCTGCCGGCCGTAGAAGTCGATGCAGAGCCCGGCGGCGCAGTTGCCCGAAGCCACGTCGATCGGCGGCTTCTGGGAAGAGTCGGTGAAGTAGCGGGAATTGGCCCCGATCCGCTGCAGCAAAGCCAGGCCGGCCAGCCAGCCCTCTCGCACCGCTCGCGCCTCCCTCGCGGCCGCTCCCTCCGCCGGCGCATCGCGCGTGAGTTCCTCCAACCGGAGCTGCATCTGCTGCTGAATGATGTTCTCGAAGGCCTTGGCCACGGATCCGCTCTTCGTCGGGTCGGCCAGCGCCACCTCGCCGATCAACCGAGGGTCGGCCAGGTCGGCCCAGCGGGACGGCTCGCGCTCGATGCCGAGCCGGCGCAAGGAGTCGCGGTTGAAGATGATCCCGTAGGAGCTCAGCACGGCGCCGATCCAACGGTCCTCCGGATCACGATACGTCTCCCCAGCGTAAGCATCGGGGACCACCGCCGGCGCGAGCCATTCCGGACGCGCCCGTCGCAAGCCACTCCCGACCAGCCAACCGGCCTGAGCCGCGCGCTCGAAGTCGTAGGTTCCGCCCCCGAAGAAGACATCGATGCCGCAGCCGACCTGCGAGGCCATGAAGGCCGCCCGGGCCTCCCGGGCCGCGGCCGGGGCATCCGGCCTCAGGCGCCCGTTCTGGAATCCCGCCGAAACCTCGGCGCTCCACGGCCGGCCGAGCGTCCTCACCCAGTGAAGTTCAAAGGCCGCGGAAAACTCCCCCTCGAGAAAACGCGCGATCTCGCTCGTGCCTCCGACGATCCGCCAGTCGATCGAGACGGTCCGGCCGGTCCGACGCTGGTACCAATCGGCAAAGCCGAGCGCGTACTCGTGCCGGATCGCCTCGTTGTGCGGCGTGATCACGACGACGGTATCGTCGGTCTTCCGGGCCGCATCGGCCTTCGGTCGCAACGCGAACGGCAGGGCCACCAGCGCCACCAGCGCGAGGATGATCAGCGCACGCTTCATCTCCGGGAACGACGCCCGCCCGCTCAGTCCGTGAGGACGACCACGTCCTCCGGCTCCGCGCGCGCGTAGACATCACCCTGCCCGGACTTCTCGAGGAAGCGCGGGTTGAGCTCGATCACCTTGAGCGTGCGGTCGCCGGCCTGCAGCGCGTACTGGGCGAGCTCCCCGAGGTACACCGCCTCGCCGATCCGGCCGCGCACCCAGTTGCCCGCCGGCTGCCGGTCACTCAGCGACCAGCACTCAGGACGCACGCACAGGGTGACCTTGGCGCCCGCGGCCGGACGCACGGCGGGATCGCCGAACACGCCTTCCATGCGGCCGAGGGCGGTTTCAACCACCGCGCGGCCCGCGTTCGCCGACACCAGAGTGCCCGGGATGAAATCGGTCTCGCCGATGAAGTCCGCCACGACGCGCCCGACGGGGCGCCGGTACACCTCCCGCGGCGAACCCACCTGCAGGATGCGCCCGCCATCGAGGATCGCCATCCGGTCGGCGACCGACAGCGCCTCCTTCTGGTCATGGGTGACGTAGACCGTGGTCAACTTGAACTCCTTGCAGACCCGGCGGATCTCCGCGCGCATCTCAAGACGCAGCTTGGCGTCGAGGTTGGAGAGCGGCTCGTCGAGGAGCAGGCACCGGGGCCGGATCACGAGGGCGCGGGCCAGCGCCACGCGCTGCTGCTGGCCACCGGAAAGCTGGTTCGGCTTCCGGTCGGCCAAGGCCCCCATCTTCACCGAATCCAGCGCCTCGGCGACGCGGCGCTTGAGTTCGGGCGCCGGCACCTTCCGCTCCTCGAGACCGAAGGCGACGTTCTCCGCCACCGACATGTGCGGCCAGAGCGCGTAGCTCTGGAACATCATGCCCGTGTTGCGCCGGTGGGGTTCGAGGCGCGTCACGTCCTCGTCCCCGAAGTGTACCGTGCCCTCCTCCGGGATGTAGAAGCCGGCGAGGCTGCGCAGCAGCGTCGTCTTGCCGCAGCCGCTCGGGCCCAAGAGGAAGAAGAGCTCGCCGGCGTCGATCGTCAGGTCGAGACCGCGCAGGGCGGTGACCGAGCCGAAGCGCTTGGTGAGTTGCCGGATGCGGATCGAGATCATGCGGGGCGCCGTTATCCAGCGCGTCCGCCGCCGCGGCGCAAGCGGCGAAGCGGAGCCACTTGCCGAATCGGCCGACGTCATTCTCTTCCGCGCGTGTCCCAGTCCCAGGAACTCCCCGGCCTCACCGCCCGCCTCGACCGCCTGTGCTACCACCACGGCGGCGCGAGCCTGCCGCCGGACAAGCCGCACGCCTTCGTCTATTACATCACGATCCGCAACGCCTCGGCCGGCGCAGTGACGCTGCTGGGAAGGAAATGGGTCGTGGAACAAGTGAACGGCGAGCGCCTGGTTATCGAGGGCGACAAGATCGTGGGTGAGACGCCTCGGCTGGCTCCAGGGGAGGAATTCTCCTACAACAGCTTCCATGTCACGGGCGTCGACGCGCGCGTGCATGGCAGCTTCCACGGGGTCGACGAGGCGGGACGCAAGGTCCACGTCGTCCTCCCACCGTTTGAAATGAACATCCCGCGGCCGCGGGCCGCCTAGCGGCCTCCCCGGGTGACCTGACGGAGCGCCTCGTAGCAGGCGATGCCCGCCGCGGTGCTCAGGTTGAGCGAGCGCAGCGCGGGGTTGGCCTGAGGGATGCGGAGGCGCTGCGCTCCAAGCTCCGCATGCAGCCAGTCGGGCGCCCCGGAGCTTTCGTTCCCGAACAGCAGGCCGTCGCCGTCGGCAAACTCCGCGTCCCAATGGTCGCGTTCGGCGCGCGTGGTAAACAGCCAGATCCGCCGCGGAGCAGCGGGGCTGGCGCGGAACGCCGCCCAGTCGGCATGTTCGACGACGTCGAGCGATCGCCAGTAGTCCATGCCGGCGCGGCGCAGGTTGCGGTCGTTGATGACGTAGCCGAGCGGATGGATGAGGTGCAGCCGGGAGCGCGTGATCGCGCACATCCGCCCGATGTTGCCGGTGTTGGGCGCGATTTCCGGCTGGAAGAGGACGATGTGCAGCATGGCGCCGGCCGCCCTACCCGCGGCGCTGCTTCATCGCCTGATCCACCTCGCGCAGATGGGCCGCCTTCCGCAGGTCTTCCCGCCGGTCGAAGCTCTTCTTGCCGGTGCAGAGCGCGACCTCGACCTTCACGAGCGCCTCCTTGAAGTACATCCGCAAGGGCACCACGGCGCGGCCGCCGCCGGAATCCAGCGCCACCCGGATCTTCTCGATCTGGCGGCGGTGCAGCAGGAGCTTCCGGATGCGCTTGGCGTCGTGATTGTAGATATTGCCGAAGTGGTACTGCTCGATGTGGGCGTTGTGCAGCCAGAGCTCGCCCTTCTCGACCCGCGCGAAGGAGTCGCTGATCTGGGCCTTGCCGGCGCGGATCGCCTTCACCTCGGTGCCGCGCAGCTGGATTCCCGCCTCGAAGCGTTCGTCCACGGAGTAATCGCGCAGCGCCTTGGCGTTGCGGATCTCCGTGTAGCGCTTCGCGTCCTTCCTGGCGGCTGACATGGCGGCGGGAGCGCGGGGACCGTGAATCAAAAAGGCGGCGCCGGCAATCGCCGCGCCGCCTCGGGATGGAACGGACCGGCCGGGCTCAGGAGGCCAGCTCGTGGCTGATCTTCGCCTCGATGACCTCGCGCAGGGCGACGTCCTCGGGGGCGAGCTTCTCCAGCGATTCGACGAGCGGGCGGTTGCCGCGCTTGAGCTGCTTCACGCGGCGGGACACCACGTTGATCAGGACGTTGGGATCCTGAACCTGCTTCTGGGCTTCCTTGATGTATTCGTCACGCATGGCCGGTCGGTTTTGAAAGACGGAACCTCGCAAGGCATCCGCATCGCCATGGGGCGTCAACAGCGAATTCCACCCGGAATCTCACCCGGATTCCGGCGCCCCCGACCCGCAGCCTACTAGGCCTCCGGCAGGGCCTGATCCTTGGTTTCCGGCAGGAAGCGGAGCACCACGAGCCCGAGCAGGAAGAAGGCGCCGAGGACCGAGATGGCCACCGGCAGCGCGAAGGTTGATTTCATCCAGGCCGAAAGCCAGATCAGCACCGGGGCGGCGAGGATGCGCCCGGTGTTGAAGCAGAAACCGGCGCCGGTTGCGCGCAGGTGCGTCGGGAAAAGCTCGGGAAAGTACACCGCGTAGCCCGCATGGATCCCCTGCGCGAAGAATCCGAAGACCGGCAGCAGCGCGAGCAGCAGCCCGTAGCTGCCGAAATGCGCCGGCACCCAGCAGACCACGAGCGTCAGCACGAAAGCCGCGACATGCATCACCGCAAAGGTCCGCCGCCGGCCCCACCGCACGCTCAAGGGACCGAACATCAGCATGCCGAGCCCGGCTCCCGCCGTCTGGACGAAGCCGAAGGCGATCTTCGCCCGCGAGGACGCCTCCCCCGCGGGTACGCCCAGCCGGCGCAGGAGATCGTCCGCAAGGTTCTGCCCCGCCACGACGACGCCCCAGAACGTGGCCAGGCCGACCATCGCCAGCAACGCACCCGCGACCGCGCGGCCGCGCCAGCGAGGATCCCCGAGCAATTCCCGGAAACTGCCGAGTTGCTCTGCTCGAGTGGCCTTGGCCTGACGCCACGACTCCGGCTCCTTCACGCTCATGCGCACCCAGAGCACGAGCAGCGCAGGGATGACGCCCACAAGGTAGGCCATCCGCCACTCCGCTCCCACCCAAAGACCCACCCCCGCCGCCATCCACAGGCCCGCCACGCTCGAGGTGTGGAAGATGACCCCGGCGCGCTCACGCGCGTGGCTGGGAAACACCTCCGCGACCAGCGCGGCACCCACGGCCCACTCTCCTCCAACCCCCATCGCCACGAGGAACCGCAGCACGCCGACGTGCCATAGTTCGGTCGCGAAGGCCGTCAGGCCCGAGAAGAGGCTGTAGAAGAGGATCGTCAGCGACATGACCGGCACGCGTCCCCAGCGATCGGCCATGCTGCTGAAGATCCAGCCTCCCAGCGTGCCACCGATGAGGAAGATTCCGAGGAATCGCTCGCCCCAGGCGCTCGTCGCGGCGGTCAATTGCGAGCCGCTAAGGCCCGGGTTGGCCGCCCGCAGCAGGTCGGGCAGCATCTCGCCGCGCGTGATGTTGTACAACTGCCCCTCGAAGGCGTCGAAGACCCAGCCGAGGGAAGCGATGATCAGGACCAACCACTGGTAACGGGTGACTCCCTCGTGCCAACGGGGCGCGCTTCCAGTCGGGGCGTTCATACTCCCTCCCCTCCGAGATTCGGCACCGGCAGCGGCCGCCCTTGCCGAATGGACTCCTCCGCGATCAGGCAAAGGCCGGCCGACCAAACGCCGTCCTCGCCCGTCGCCGCAGGCGGAGCCTCGCCACGCACCATGCTGATGCAGCGGCCGATCTGCTCCCGCAGCTCGAACACCTCGCCGCTGTGCCGGCGCAGGGCCACGTTCTCGAGCTTCTGCCCGTCGAAGACCTTCAAAAAGAACGACGGCTCGAGGGTGCGGTCGAGCGCGCCGCTCCAACCCGCCCAGACCGCGCCCTTGGTTCCGGAGATCTTCACCGTCTGGTGATGCTCAAAGGCGGCGAGCGTCTGCGAGACGACGGCGTACGAGCCGTTCGCGTAGCGGAACATCGCGCTGAAGTTGTCGTAGAGCCCGGGGCGTGAAGCGTCGCGCGAGTTCCCGCGGGCATACAATTCCACCGGATTGCCCGATCCCTCCAGGTACCAGCGAGCGAGGTCGAAGAAATGGATCGGCTCCTCCAGCACCCAACTGCCGACGCGGCCCGGATCGTAACGCCAACCCGAGGCGCCGAGCCGGTACGGTTTCCGGGAAAGCTCCACCAGCACGTACTGCGGATCGCCGATGATCCCCTGGTCGATGACCCGCCGGATCTCACCCCATTGCGACGACAGGCGCAGTTCGTGCCCGACCGCCAGCTTTCGGCCATGCCGCCGCGCACAACGCACGATCTCCTGGCAATCGGCGATCGTGAGCGCCATCGGCTTCTCCAACAGCACGTCGCAGCCGGCCGCCAATGCCGCCGTGGCAATGTCGCGGTGGGTGTGGCTGGGCGTGACGATGTCGACGATGTCGAGCCCGCCCGCCGCCAGCATCGCGTGATGATCCGCGTAGATTTTCGCCGCCGGGTGCAGCCGGGCCGCTTCGGCGCGCGAGGCCTCGGAGGGCGCCGCAATGGCGACGAGCCGCGCTTCCGGATTTCCAGCGATCGACTGCGCGTGGAACTGGCCCCAGGCGCCGAAACCGACGAGGCCGAATCTGACGGGTGACTTGCTCATGGGGATGCGGATTCAGCGCCGTGGCGCGGTCGTCAGCGGTGTGACCGGATCCGGCACCAGCCTACCTTGAAGCTCGTTCAGTCGGCAGGTGGGCAACCGGGGCAGCACGTGTCGCGCGAACAACTCACATTCCTCGGCGTGGGGGTACCCGCTCAGGATGAAGGACCGGATACCCATGTCCAGGTAGCGGTTGAGTTTGGCCACAACCTGATCGGGGTCGCCCACGATCGCGCTGCCGCATCCGCTGCGGGCGAGGCCGATGCCGGACCAGATGTGCGGCTCGATGTAGAGGTCGGAGCCCGCCTTTTCCCGCAAGGCATCCTGTCGCAGCACGCCGGCGCTCTGCGCGTCGAGCGAGCGCGCCCGGATGACCGCGCCCTTCTCGCGGTCCAGCCGGGAGATGAGCCGGTCGGCCGCCGCGCGCGCGGCGGCCTCGGTCTCGCGCACGATCATGTGGATGCGCAGCCCGAAATCGATCGTGCGCCCGTGCCGGGCGGCGAGGCCCGCGACGTGATGCATCGTCGCCGCGAGGCTGGCCTCGGTCTCCGGCCACATGAGGAACACGTCGCAATGCTGCGCGCACAGTTCCTGCGCGGCCGGCGAGATGCCGCCGAAATAGAGCAAGGGTCCGCCATTCTGCTGGTACGTCCGCGCCGGTTCGCAGTTCGGCAGGCTGAAGTTGTAGAAGCGTCCGCGCCACTCGAGCGGGCCCTCGGTGGTCCACAACGCCTGCAGGATCCGGATGATCTCGCTGCTGCGGGCATAGCGGTCCTCGTTCGACTCCTTCATCCCCGGCAGGTCCGACGAGATGATGTTCAGCGTGAGCCGGCCCTTGGAGATGTGGTCGACCGTCGCGATCGCGCGCGCGAGCATCGGCGGCCAGACCTCGCCCATCCGCAGCGCGACGAGTTGGTTGATCTGCCGGTTGCGGCCGGCCATCGCCGCGGCGAACGTCAGGGCGTCCTGCCCCGCGATCCAGCCCGACGGCAGCAGGATGTTCTGGTAACCCAGCTCATCAGCCCGGCTCACGATCGCCCCGCAATGCTCGAAGCTGCTGCGCAGGCGGCCGTCGGGCACGCCGAGGAACTCGTAATCATCCGCGCAGAGCGCGGAGAACCACGCCACCTCGGCGGCGCGCCCGGGCGTGCGGATCGCCGGCGGTAGGGGCACGGGCGACGTCACGGAACGGCGGGAGTCAGGGAACGCGGCGGCCCTGCGCGGCCGACCAGAGTTCGTACCAATGCTGGCGCTCCAGGCGGATCGCGGCGCTGGCCGCGGCCTCGGCGATGCGCTCGGGTTTATTCGTGCCGATCACCACCTGGGGACGGCAGGGCAGCGCCGCCACCCACGCGTGGGCCATCTGCTCGGCCGTCGCGCCGTACTCCGCGCCGATCCGCTTGAGGGCCTCGCGCGTGCGCACGGCCTCCGGCGAGTCTCCATTCACGAGGCGGCCGCCGCCAAGCGGGGACCACGCCATCGGGTGCACACCCGCCGCCTGACACTGGTCGAGGGTGCCGTCCCAGATCGCGTCCATGTGCAGCAGGCTGATCTCGATCTGGTTCGTGACGGGCGCCTTGCCCAGGAAGCGGGAAAGCAGCGCGTATTGGTGGACCGAATAATTGGAGACGCCGACGTGGCGGACCTTGCCCGAGGCGACGACCCGCTGCAGCCCCCGCGCCGTTTCCTCGGCGCTGGTCAGCCAGTCCGGACGGTGGATCAGCAGCACGTCAATGCGGTCGGTGCGCAACTCACGCAGGGAACGTTCGACGCAGCGCGTGATCGCGTCGGCCGTCGCGTCGTAATGCGCGATCCGCACGCCGGGCCGGTTGTCGCACACCGCGTTGATGCCGCACTTGGTGATGATCTCCATGCGGTCGCGCAGGGAGGGATCCTCCGCGAGCGCGCGCCCGAAAAGGCCCTCGCAGGTGTAGAGACCGTAGATGTCGGCGTGGTCGAACGTCGTGATGCCCGCGGCGAGGCAGGCGTCGATCTTGGCTCGCACGCGGGCGGTCGAGGTGCCCTCGGGGTCGGCGGCGAGGCGCCAGAGCCCGAAGGCCAGCGACGAGACTTCGGGACCGTCGGGTGACAGGAGGAAACGGGGAACCATGGTGGCGGGGTGAGGCGCGACGCGCGCGCGGGGCGAGAGTGGTTGCGGGGCGCGCGGCGGCTCAAGGCCTTTCTTCCTTTCCCACGAGCGGAGAGACGTTTCACGTTTCCACGCCGCGCATCGTCGCCTTTCCACGTCCGCGGCGTCTCTCCCCTTTCCATGAAACCCCTCCTGCCCCCGGCGCTCGCCGCCGTCCTCCTCGCCGCGCTGCCCCTCGCGACATCGAACGCCGCCGAGCGCCTCAACGTCCTGATCATCACGACCGACGACATGAGCTGCGACTCCGTCGGAGCCTACGGCTGCCGGCTCAAGGACACGACGCCGAACATGGACCGGCTCGCGGCGACGAGCCTGCGCTTCAACCACGCGTTCGTGCAGGTCGGAAACTGCATGCCGTCACGCAACGTGATGTTCTCCGGACGCTACCCGCACAACAACGGCGTCGAGGGCTTCTACCAGGTGCGCAACACATACCCGGTGATGTCCGACCTCATGAAGGCGGCCGGCTATTACACCGGCATCCGCCACAAGGTCTCCCATTCCACACCGTACTCGCCCTACCCCGGCTGGGACGTGGTACTCGACACACAGCCCGACGGCTCGCAGCTCGATCAGAAGAACCCGACTTCGTACTACATCTCAGCGCAGCGCGGCATCGCCGAGGCCCGCAAGGCCGGCAAACCGTTCTGCCTCAACCTCAACATCTCCGATCCGCACAAGCCGTTCTACGGCGAGGACGGCCGCCTGGAGGTGAACAAGCCCAGCCGGGTCTTCACCGCGGACGAAGTGCCCGTCCCCGGCTTCCTTTTCGACGACCCCGCGGTGCGCAGGGAACTCGCGCTCTACTACTCGTCCGTCCGCCGCGCGGACGACAGCCTCGGCCAGATCCTCCGCGCCCTGCGCGAGTCCGGCGAGGAGGACCGCACGCTGATCTTCTTCCTGTCCGACCACGGCATGCCGCTGCCCTTCGCGAAGACCCAACTCTATTTCCACAGCACCCGCACCCCCTGGATGGTGCGCTGGCCGGGCGTCACCAAGGCGGGAACGGTCGATGATAGGCACCTGATCTCGGCCGTCGACCTGCTCCCCACCCTGCTCGACATCACCGGCCTCCCGCATCCGACCGGAATGGACGGCCGCTCCTTCGCCGCGATCCTGCGCGGGGAGAAACAAGACGGGCGCGACTACATCGTCGCGGAGTACAACGAGAACTCCGGGGGCAACCGCCATCCGATGCGTTCGATCATCACCCGCGACCACGGCTACTTGTTCAACCCCTGGTCCAACGGCACCCGCTCGATGGCCACGGCAACCAAGGGCACCGCGACCTACCGGCGGATGGTGGCGCTTGCGCCCAAGGATCCCGCGCTCAACGCGCGCCTGCAGTTATTCGAGCACCGCGTGCCCGAGGAACTCTACAACTACGCGACCGATCCCGACGCGCTCCGCAACCTCGCGAACGACCCCGCCCACCGCGCCAAGCGCGACGAACTCGTGGCGCTGCTCGACGCCTGGATGGTGCGCACCAAGGATCCGATGCTCTCCGTCTTCCGCGACCGAGCGAACCTCGCGACGCGAGAGGCCTTCATGCGCGAGCAGGAGAAGGAGGCCGCCGAGCGCAACGCGCCAAAGCGCAAGGCGAAGGCCGGCAAGCGCAACGGCAAGTCGGGCGAAGAGCAGCCCTGAACGGGATCCTGCGGACGGAAAAGCGCCGGTGGACAAAGAGGCTCCCTAACTTCAAGGGCGCCTGAACTGAAGTCGGCACGAACCCCGCCGAGACATTAAGGGAAGCACGTTCATGGGGGCGGCTTGAACGCGCGCCTTCATTCGTGTGGCTCGGCGTCCCTTCGTGGTTCCTTGGAACCGTGCCGGCTAAGCCGCCCCCTCGCCCGCCGCGAGGCGCGCCACCACCAGCGGCCAGATCAGCGTGAAGGAAGGGCAGTAGTCGGCGGGAACGCGCGCCAGGCGCCGCGTCACCTCGGCCGGGGCCACCCATTCGGCGAACTGAATCTCGCGCTCATCTAGCACGATCGGGCCTTCGTGGCGCAGGTGATAGACCCACACGAACTCCCAGCCGGTCTCCACGCAGGCATTGATCCGGAACCAGCGCCGCGGAACCACACCGGGCGGCAGCCGGATGCCGATCTCCTCGCCCAGCTCGCGCACCGCCGCCACGTCATAATCCTCGCCGGCATCGAGGTGTCCCGAGCACGAAGAATCCCACAGGCCGGGCGAAAGATCCTTCAGCATCGACCGCTTTTGCAGCAGAACGCGACCCGCGGCGTCGAATACCAGCGTATGCACCGCGCGATGCCAGAGTCCGCGGGCATGCACCTCGCGGCGCGTCGCCCGGCCCACGACTTCGTCGCGATCGTTCACCACGTCGAACCACTCCTCGTTTGCGGCCATGGCGCCACGAAGGCGCGGAACGGCCCGCGAGTAAAGGCCTCGGCGGCGATTAGGCTTGGTCCGAGGCGCCCTTTCGTGTGTCACAAGCCCTCCCTTTTCCGCCCATGGCCAAGATCGACGTCAACAAGGTCGCCGAGATCCTGAAGAAGAACGAAATTTCACCCGCGGTCCTGCGCCGCGTGATGGAGGAGCTGAACCTCGCCGCCCAACCCGATCCGGGCGAGGGCGAGAAGCCGCCTCCCCTCAAGAAGCAGTTCGTGATCCTCATCAGCGACCCGGAAGAAAAGCTCCCGAAGACGGACTTCGCCGGCTGGGTGCTGCAGATCCCGGAGAACGAAAGCGTCGTCACGACGCAGGAGCGGATCTTCCGCGCCGCCTACGACTGGAACACCACCAAGAAGGGCAGCCTCCTGCCGGTGAAGACCGTCGGAGAAGCGATCGAGAATATCCCCGCGAAGTTCTTCAAGGAGACCGACGTCTGGGTGAAGACCAAGACGCCGGTCCTGATGATCAGAACCGATAACGAGATCCCGAAGGAGTCGTCGCGCTGAGGCGCGGGAACCTTCGTCAGAGCCCGTACTTCGCCGGGTCGAATCCGCGCGCCTTCAGCGCCGCCGCCAGCGCCGCCAAGTCGATCTTCGCGCCCGGCTTCACGCCGTTGGCCCGGTACCAGCCCTGGTGCGTCTCCAGGGCGAAGCGCATCTCGCTGCCGCCCGAAGCGACCGGCCGCTCGTCAAACGGATGGAGCGCGTGCACCTCGGCGAGCGTGCCATCGGAACGGAAGAACCCGATGTCGAGCGGCGTCGGAGTATTCCGCATCCAGAAACTCATCTGCTGCGGCTTCTCGTAGACGAAGATCATGCCGTCGTCGGCCCCGAGGTCCCGCCGCCCCATCAGGCCACGCTGCATCTCCTCCATCCGCACCGCCAACTGCATCCGGACGGTCTTTTCGCCGACGCGGATCGGGAAGAAATCCAGCGCGGACTTCACGGCGACGGGCGCCGTGGGCGCGGGAGCACGGTCCCGGGCGCAGGCCGCCGCCACCGTCACGCACAGCACGGCCGCCAACAGCCGAACCGAAACCGGATTTGCATTTTTCACGCGCGGGTGGCTAATCGCGCCTCGGTCCCGCTTCAATCCGCATCTCCCGTGCCCGCCGCCCTGCCTCCTCCCCTCCTTTACGCCGACACTGAACGCAGCGCCGACGCGCTCTACTTTGGGCAGGTCGACGTGCCGGACCCGTTCGTCGCCTTCGGCCACGGGGGCCGGAAGTACGCGATCGTCAGCGCCCTCGAGTTCGGCCGCGTTCGGCGCACTTCCGGCTTCGACGTAGTGCTAGCCTTGGAGCCCTTCATGCAGCGGGCCCGTGACCGCTGGAAGGATCGCCGGCCCGGTCCGGCCGAGGTCATCTTCCTCGCGGCCGGCGACCTCGGGCGGCGCGAGTTCACGGTTCCCGAGGATTTCCCGGCCGCGGTGTACGCCCGCCTGCGCGACCTTGGAATGAAGCTCACGATTTCCGACGGCCCGCTCCTTCCCGAGCGCGAGATCAAGGCCAAGCGCGAGGCCGAGGCGATCCGCGAGGGCAACCGCTGCAGCGCGCTCGGCTTCGCGGCGGCGGAGAAGATCCTGCGTTCCTCCAAGATCCGCGGCCGACGCCTGGTCCATCGGGGGCGGACGGTCACCAGCGAGATGCTGAAGTTCGCCATCGAGTCCGCCTGCCTCGAGGCCGGCGCCGTTTCCGCCAACACGATCGTCGCCGGCGGCGACCAGGCATGCGACCCGCATGACCGCGGGTCGGGCCCGCTGCGGCCCCACGAGCTCATCATCGTCGACATCTTCCCACGCGTCACCGCCACCGGCTTCTACGGTGACATGACCCGCACCTTCCTGCGCGGAAAACCGAGCGACGCGCAGCGTTCCCTCGTCGCCGCCGTGCGCGCCGCGCAGCTCGCCGCGATCCGCGGCATCCGGGCCGGAGTCAACGGCCGCGACGTCCACCGCCGCTGCGTCGAGGTCTTCGACGCGCGCGGCTTCCGCACGGAGCACCGATCCAAGGGCTCGGTCGGCTTCTTCCACGGCACCGGCCACGGGCTGGGCCTCGCCGTGCACGAGGCGCCGCGGATGAGCCCTTCCGTCGACTGCCCGCTGCGCCGGGGAACGGTCGTGACCGTCGAGCCGGGACTTTATTACCCGGGCCTCGGCGGCGCCCGCGTCGAGGACGTCGTACAGGTGACCGCGGGAGCGCCGCTGATGCTGTCGCGCTACCACTACCGCTGGGAGTTCTGATCCTCATGAAGGAGCTCAAGCCCCTCCTCCGTCGCATCGCCAAGCTGCGAATCCTCGTGGTCGGCGACGTGATGCTGGACCACTACATCTGGGGCGACGCGACGCGGATCTCCCCGGAGGCTCCCGTGCCGGTGATCGACATCGCGCGCGACTCCTGGACGGCCGGCGGCGCGGCCAACGTCGCCCTCAACCTCGCCTCCTTGGGCGCGCGCTGCACGGTCGCCGGATTCATCGGCGACGACGAGGCCGGCCACCGGCTGAACACGATCCTGCACGGCCGACACATCGACACCATCGCGACGCCCGGCTCGGCGCCGACGATCGTGAAAACCCGCGTCCTCGTGCGCCACCAGCAGCTGTGCCGTCTCGACCGCGAGTCTGCGCCGTCCGCTTACGAGATTCCGACGGGGCGCGTCGACGCGCTCCTGAAGCGCGCGATCGACGGGGCCGACGCCGTCATCCTGTCCGACTACGCCAAGGGCATCCTCAACGACGCCGTGGTCGCGCGCGTCACCCAGCTCGCCCGCAAGGCGGGCAAGTTCATCGCGCTCGACCCGAAGCCGAAGCGCCGCCTCGCCTTCCACGGCCTGGACCTCATCACGCCCAACAAGCGCGAGTCCCTCGAGCTCGCGGGCATGGAGACCCCACCACACACGCGCTTCCCGGCCGCCGAAGTCTGCGCCCGGCTGCACGAGCTCTACGCTACTCGCCACCTCGTCGTTACCCTCGGCGAAGAAGGCATGCTGCTCAGCGACGGCGGCCGCGTCCGGAAGATCATCCCCACCGCGGCGCGGGAGGTCTTCGACGTTTCAGGCGCCGGCGACACCGCCCTGGCGGGTCTGGTCGTCGCCCTCTGCGCGGGGGCCCCGCTCGAGACCGCGGCGCACTTCGCCAACGCCGCCGCCGGCGTGGTGGTCGGCAAGCTCGGCACGGCCACGGTGTCACCCGAGGAGATCATCGCGCACGTCAACCGCCGGTGATCCAGGAATTCATCCCGCCTCCCGCCCCCGGGGCACCGCGCGGCGCGGCGCTCTTCCTCGACCGCGACGGCACGATCATCTTCGACCGCGACTACCTGTCGGATCCGGCCGGCGTGGAACTCATCCCCGGCGTCGCCTCCGCCCTCGCCGCCGCCCGCCGCATGGGATACCGGCTTTTCATCCACACCAACCAGAGCGGCATCGCCCGCGGGATGTACGCGATGGACGCCGTGATCCGCTGCAACGAGCGCATGGACGAGTTGCTCGCCCTGCCCCGCCCCATCTTCGACGCCATCTGCATCTCGCCCGAGGGCTCAGCCGACCCGGTCGTCTACCGCAAACCTTCCCCGCGCTTCGCGAAGGAGACTGTCGCCCGCTACCACCTTGATCCTGCGCGCTGCTGGATGATCGGGGATCGCGAGAGCGACATCCGCGCGGGGCTCGCCGCCGGCATCCGCGCCGCCGCGGTTTGCACCGGCAAACTTGACGCCGCGGGCTGGGCGAAGGTCCTGCCGGCCGAGGTCCCCGTCTATCCCGGTCTCGCGGAGTTGGTGGCGGCGCTGCCCGCGGCGGCTGGCCATGCCTGAGCTCGCGGAGGTCGAGTTCTACCGGAAGCGCTGGGCGCTGGCCGCGACCGGCGAACGCGTGGTCCGCGTGGCGACCCACGACGCGAAGCGTCCGTTGCGCCACCTCGATGCCGCCGCCCTGCGCCGTGCGCTGACCGGGGAGCTGTTAGTCTCATCCGAGACCGCCGCGAAGCAGATGCTCTTCCGCTTCGGACGCGCAGCGGCCCTCGGAATCCACCTCGGCATGACGGGGGAATTGTTCGTGGCCGGGGCGGATTTTTCCCCCGGCCGGCACGACCATCTCGTGCTTTTCACGCGCGGCCGAGCACTCGTGTTCCGCGACCCGAGGATGTTCGGGCGGATCGAGTTCCACCGCGGGTCCGAAACACCGCCTTGGTGGACCCGGATCGCACCCGCCGTACTCTCGCCGGTGTTCACCCGAGAAGTCGTGGCGGCTTTCCTCCAGCGCCGGGCCCGTTCGCCGATCAAGGCCGTGCTGCTCATGCAGGAGCGCTTCCCCGGGATCGGCAACTGGATGGCCGACGAGATCCTCTGGCGCGCCGCCATCCATCCGGCCCGCCGCGCGGGTTCGCTCTCGGACTCCGAGACCGCCCGGCTGTGGCGCAGTTGCCGCGAAGTCGCCCGACAGGCGCTCACCGCGATCGCCGGCAAGGGAGACCACCTGCCGGCCGATCTCAATGTAGGCATCCCCCGCTCGTGGCTTTTCCTCCATCGCTGGGCCGACGGCGGACGCTGTCCGCGCACGGGCGCCGCCCTGCGCCGCGCCACGATCGGAGGACGCACGACCTGCTGGTCGCCCGCGCGTCAACGCCTGCCATGAAGGGAACGCGCCTCGACGAACTCCTGGTGATCCGCGGGCTGGCGGAGTCGCGCAGCCAGGCGAAGGCGCTGATCATGAGCGGCCGCGTGCGCCGCGGCACGGAGCGGCTCGACAAGCCCGGCAAGGAACTGCCCCCCGACACGCCGCTGGAACTCGATCAGCCCCCGCGATTCGTGAGCCGCGGCGGCGAGAAACTGGCAGCCGCGCTTACCCATTTCGCGCTGGAGGTGCGCGGCGCCCACGTGCTCGACGTCGGCGCGTCGACCGGCGGATTCACCGACTGCGTGCTGCAGGCCGGGGCGGCGGATGTGGTGTGCGTCGACGTCGGTCGCGCGCAGCTCCATGCGCGGCTGCGTTCGGATCCGCGCGTGACCAACCTCGAGAAGGTGAACGCGCGTCACCTCCGCGCGTCCGACCTACCCCGCAGCGACTTCGACCTCGTGGTCATGGATCTCTCGTTCATTTCCCTCACGGCCGTGTTGCCCGCGGTCTGGCCGCTCCTGAAGGGCGGCGGCCGGCTCGTCGCGCTGGTGAAGCCGCAGTTCGAGGCGGGCAAGGCGGAGGTCGACAAGGGCCGCGGGGTGATCCGTGACGACGCGGTGCGCGCCGCCGCGTTGGCCAAGGTGCGCGAGTTCGCGCGCACGGAACTCGCCTCCTGCGCCGTCGCCGGGGAAATGGATTCGCCGATCGAGGGCGCCGACGGCAACCGCGAGTTCTTGCTAGGCTTGGAAAAGCGCGCCCAGTAGCCTCCCGACCCCGATGAAACCGATCCGCCGGCTGGCCTTTGTCGTGAACGCGCAGAAAGAAGGAGCGCACGACCTCGCCCGCGAGCTGGCGGCAATCGCGGCCGAAGCCGGCGTGGGCCACAAGCGGACCTCACGCTCGCCCCTGCCGCGGGGTTTCCTGCGTGGAGTCGACGCCTGCTGCGTGATCGGCGGCGACGGCACCCTGCTCGGCGTGGCGCGCGAGGCGGCGCTCGCGCAGGTTCCGATCATCGGCGTGAACCGCGGCAGCCTCGGATTCCTGACGACGTTTTCCGCCGAGGAAGCGCGGACGCGCTTCGGAGAACTGTTGGCCGGTGACTTTCGCATCGACCGCCGGGGCATGCTGCAATGCTCGGCCCGAGGCAGCCGGCCGGAGCTGGCGCTCAACGACATCCTCATCAAGGACGAGAAGAACTCGCGGCTCGTCCGCCTCGAAGTGCGTGCGGACGGCGATCTCGTCACGGATTACCTCTGCGATGGACTGATCTTCTCCACGCCGACCGGTTCGACCGCCTACAACCTTTCCGCCGGAGGGCCGATCGTCCACCCCACTGCTGGCGTGATCGCGATGACCCCCATCTGCCCCCACACCCTGAGCAACCGGGCGATCATCTTCCGCGATTCCGTGAAGCTCACGGTGATCAACCGCTCTCCGGGCGCCCGGCTTTTCGTCTTGGCCGACGGGAGGCATAAGCTTTTGCCCGTGAATGATATGCCGATACAGATTTCACTGGCAAAAAGATCGGTGCCACTCGCGCAACAGGCGGGTTACTCGCACTTCGCGATCGTCCGAAAGAAGCTCATGTGGAGCGGCGGATTCTCCGCCAAGCGCTGACCCTCCGGAGCCAACCCGCGCGTGCGGGGCAGGTTGCAGGGACAGGTGTAACCTTGACTGCCCCCCTTCGTCTTCCTCTGCTCCGACCGGAGTTACTCCAAAACAACCAATGAAAACCAAGATCATCTCCACAGCGGTCATCGCCGCTTTCAGCATGGCTCTCGCGGTTAACGCCGCCGAAGAGAAGAAGAAGGGCGGCGGCTTCGCTTCCCTCGACAAGAACAACGACGGTTCCGTCGACAAGGCCGAGTACATGGCCTCCCCCGCCGCCCAGAAGGACACCGGCAAGGCCGAGAGCCGCTTCAAGAGCCTCGACAAGGACGGCAACGGCAAGCTCTCGAAGGAAGAGTTCGAGGCCGGCCAGAAGAAGAAGAACTGAGTTCTTCCCGCTTTGAAAAAAAGGCGACCCGCGAGGGTCGCCTTTTTTGTTTCCAAACTCCCCCTCCCTTATGCGAGGGCGCTGGCGAGCGCCCCGCGAACCGCGTCCACCCGCTTGTAGTCTGCCATCTCCCGCGGCATCGACCGCAACGCCCGCGCCAAGCGGCGGCCGGCCGCGGTGCCGACGATCCGGTCGAGGCGGTGCAACGAGATGCGGATCCCAAACAGCACCGCTCCCGAACGCGGCAGGGCGATCAGCGCCTGATGCTCCACCCGGAGCCAGAGCGAATCGAGGTGTGCCGGCAACGCGGGTGCGGGCAGGCCGCGCGCGGGGTGCAGATTCAGCTCATCGGTCGCCGCCAGTCCCCAATTATCGCGCTCGATCGAGACACCGGCCGGCAGCCGCCCCAGAACTTGATTGATGGACGGGCCCATGCCCGCGTTCAGCCCGGGCACCGGACCATGGATTTCCTCCAAGCCGCGCCCCAATTTCTCCTCGAGCGACCAACTCGTGGGGAAGCAAAGGAACCCGCCCCGCAGCCGCCACCCGCCCGCTTCGTCCTTCACCATCACCAACAGGTCAGGCTCGACCAGGCCCCCGACATCCCTCGGAGAGGGTGTACCTTCCACCAACGGGGATAACAGGCCGCAGGCCGCAAGCAGCTCGCAGGCTTCCCGCCACGCCGGCGCCCCCTCGGGCTGCAGCGCCGCGTGCCGATCCGGATGCGAGCCAAGCCACCGCCGGCGCTCCGGTAGAAGTTCCCCGGCGGTCTCGCGTGGAGCCAGAAATTCCCGCGGCTGCCCCCGGCGCAGCGTGAGATGCAGCCGGAAATCCTCGTCCGGAAACAGCCGGTCCAGCTCGCTCACGGCGGACGCACCACCAGCTGCACCCGGCGCTCCGACGCCAGCCGACGGCGGGCGAACTCCGCCAACGAAGCGATCGTCACCGCCTCGACGCGGGCATCATAGTTCCGCCAGTCGTTGATGGGCTGTCCCTGCAGCGCGTTGAGTCCGGCCTGCATCGCCCGAGCGGAATTCGTCTGCATTGACTGCCGTCGGGCGGCCTTCAGTCGCGCCACGCAGCGCGCGAGCTCCGCGGGCTCCACGCCGCCCGCCGCCACCCGCGCGATCTCGGCATCGATCTCGGCCAGCACCTCGCGTTCCCGGCCGGGTTGGGTGCCGGAGATGAAATAGAACATCCCCGACTCCAGCCCGGTCACGCGTCCCGAACGCACGAAGTAGGCCAGGCCTTTTTCCTCGCGCACGCGCTCAAACAGGCGCGCGGCCATGCCGCTGAACAATTCGTCGGCCACCTCTCCCACGTGGAAGTCATCCGCCTTCACCGAAGGCCCGGGGAAACCCTGCAGCACGACGGCCTGTTCCCGCGGCTGGTGCAGCGTGGCATCGTCGGCGGCCACGGGGACCGGAACACCGCCTTCCGGCAACCTCCACGGCGGAGCCTCGCCGGCGGGGACCCGCGACAGCACCCGGGAAAGTTCCCGCGTGAGGCGATCCGGATCGAAGTCCCCCGCCACCGCCACGACGACGTTGGAACCCACGGCCAAGCGCCGGTGCAAGCTCGCGAGGTCCGCCGCGCCGAGCGCCTTGGTGCCGGCGATGTCACCTGCGGCATCGAGGGCCAGCGGATGCCCGCCGAAGAAACGCTCCCGCATCCTTTTCCGGGCAAAGGTCACCACGTCATCCTCGTCCTGCTGCAGGCCGGCCACCTGGGCATCGCGCTCCACCGCGAACGTCCCCGGGCGGAACGCCGGCTCCAGCAAGCCCTGCCCGAGGAGATCGATCGCCCGGCCGACGTCCGGGGGCAGCACCTCCACGCCGAATCCCACGCTGTTGTTGCCCGAGAACGGGAAGATCGCCCCGCCAACCTCCTCCACATGCCGCGCTACCGCCGCCGCCGAACGGCGACGGGTGTCCTTCGTCAACAAGGTGCCCAGCAACGCCGTCGCCCCGCGCCGGCCGGGTTCCTCATGAAGCGGTCCTCCTTGCATCAACAGCCGGAGGTGAAGATTAGGCAGGCGCCGATCCGGCTGCAGTAGGATCCTCACGCCGTTCGCGAGCCTGACCTCGCCGAAGTCCGTCCGGGACGGCGCCGGCGCGGTAACCGAGGCCACCGCCGGTGCGCTCAAGGGTGGATTGCTCGAGACCACCGTGAGCCGCTCGGCCTGCAGATATCGCCCTGCCGCCCTGCTTAAATCCGCCGGCGTAAGCGCCGCCAACCGCTCGAAGTAGCCGCGACCGTGGTCGAGGTCGCCGACGACGACTTCGGCGACCCCGAGCCGCGAGGCCTGACCGCTCATCGTCTTACGGGTGTTGATCTCGCCCACGACCAGTTGGCGCACTGCCTTCCGCAGTTCCGCCGCGGAAGCGCGTTTGCGGATCAAGCCGGCCATGATTTTCTCCACCGCCGCCTGGGCCGCGGTCCGTTTGGCCGGCTCGCACGTGAACGAGACGCAGAAAAGTCCCGAGCTCCCCGGATTCCAGGCCGAGGCGTCGATCGTGTGGACGAGTCCCAACCGGTCGCGGACCTCCCGCCAAAGGAGCGAGCTGTCACCATGGCCAAGCACGGTCGCGAGGAGATCGAGCGCCGGCGAATCCTCGTGGACGAGCCCGGGAATCGGCCACGCCAGCACGCACCGCGTCACCTCCACCTCCTCGTGGCGATGCTCGGTGCGGGGCGCGAGTTGAACGGGTTCGGCGGGCACCAGTACGGGAGCCAGTCGCGCGCGGGGCGCGGCCCCGAAATGCTGCTCCACGGCCTTCCGCACCTCGCCCTCGTCCACGTCGCCGACGATCACCACGACGAGGTTATTGGGCACGTACCGGGACCGGTAGTAGTCCAGCAGGTCCTCCCGCTTCACCGCTGCGAACACGTCGCGGTGACCGATGATGGGCTGCCGGTACGGGTGCTCGCGGAAGGCGACCGAGAAGAGACTGTCCCAGAGACGATTGTCCGAATCGTCCTTCGTCATCGCGATCTCCCGCAGGATGACGTCCCGCTCCCGCTCGACCTCTTCGGCCGGGAGGGTCGAGTGGAGCACGGCGTCCGCCAGCACGTCGATCGCGAGCGCGGTGTTCTCGCTGGGCACATCGATGTAATAGACCGTGCGGTCGAAGGTCGTGTAGGCGTTGATGTACCCGCCGGCCGCCTGCACCGAGGAGCTGATCTCGCGGCCGGAACGGCGGGAGGTGCCCTTGAAGAGCATGTGCTCAAGGAAATGCGACAATCCCGCGCCAAGCTGGTCACCCTCGTGGATGCTGCCGGTCTTCACCCAAACCTGGACCGAGGCGAGCGCGGCGGAGTCGTCCCGCTTCACGATGAGCGTGAGCCCGTTCGGCAGCACGGAACGGCTCACGGGCTCGCGCCAGAAGGCCTCCAGCAGCGAACGGTCGCCCCCGGCCTCCCGCGACTTGGCGCGCCGGCGGGCGCGGGATCGGGCGGCGTGACGTTCAGGATTTGCCATAAGTCTCCGCGGAGCTGCGCCCGCGCCGCGGGCCCGTGGGAAGGAAGGGCTTCACGAAGGCCTCCTCGAAGTCGTAGACGTCGGCGAAGTCCTCGCGCCGGTCATTCTCGGTCTTCGAGAAGACGTTGTACTCGATGAGATTGAAGACGATGTCGCCGAACTGCGAGCAGCGGGTGATCCCCCATGCGTTCAGGACCGTCTTCGCCAACGGGCCGAACTGATCGAGGGCATGGAGGCGTAATCCCTCCAGCAACTCCGGCCCAGAAACGTGATGCGACTGCTCCGCCCGGGCGCCGTCCCGCTTCGCCATCTCATCCACCGTACGGTTCAGCCCAAGGCGCACGAATTCATAGGCGCGCCGGTCAAAGCGGGAATCTTCCTTGCAGATGAGGGAAACGACTTCTCCGAACTCCGGATTCTCCATTGTGGCGGGCGAACTTGGCGGGGAGGCGGGAGCGGCGCAACTCCCACGCGAGCCTCGTGGCGGACGTCAGCCGGACCACGCGTCTAAGGAAAATGCCTATCGGCATGTTAAAAATTATCAGACCATTTGCTTGGCGCATGCGTCTTGCGCGAGGAACCTTACAACGTCTTACAACCACGAATTTCATGTCCAACGCCTCCAAGCGCCCCGCCTCGTCCTCCACGCCCGACATGCCCGCCCTGATCCGCAAAGCCGGGCTCAGGGTCACGAAGCCGCGCCTGGCCCTGCTGGATGCCCTCGCCGCCGCCAGCGGCCCGACGAGCATCGAGCAGCTCCACTTGGCCGTCGGCAAGGAGGCGTGCGACCTCGTGACCGTCTACCGCTGCATGGGCACCTTCGAGCGGCACGGGGTGGTGGCGCGTTCCTATTTCCACGACGGCACCACGCTGTTCCGCCTGGTTCGCGGCGACACCGACCGGTACTCCTATCACGTGCTGTGCAAGTCCTCGAACCACGTGGAGCCGCTTGACGCGCAGGCTTCGGCCAAGATCAAGGGCGTCGTGCAGCAGATCGAGAAGAGTCTCCGCGAGCAGGGCTACACCGACGTGGGCCACATCGTGGAATTCTTCGGAACGCGGTCCTGAACCGCCCCGTCCCCCGCGAGTCCCGGCGCGAGCCGGGACTTATTTTTTCCCGGCGGCCGCGAAGAGGCGGGCCACCTGGTCCCAGCGCACGATGTTCCAGAACGCGGTGACGTAATCGGCGCGCCGGTTCTGGTACTTGAGGTAATAGGCGTGCTCCCAGACGTCCAGGCCCAGGATGGGCCGGGCGCCCTCCATCAGCGGCGAGTCCTGATTGGGCAGCGATTTCACCGCGAGCTTGCCCTCACGCCAGACCAGCCAGGCCCAACCGCTGCCGAAGGTCTTCATCGCGGCATCGGCAAACTGCGCCTTGAAGCCGTCGAGCGAGCCGAACGAGGCCGAGATGGCCGCGGCCAACTCCCCCGCCGGCACCCCGCCACCCTTCGGCCCGATCACCTCCCAGAAAAGGGCATGATTGAGGTGACCGCCCACGTTGTTGCGCAACGTGGCGCGCACGGCCTCCGGAGCCCGGTCCAGCGAACGCACGATCTCTTCGGGGGAAAGCCGGGCCAGCTCAGGCAGCTTGGAGAGCGCCACGTTGGCGTTGGTGATGTAGGCCTGATGGTGACGCGTATGGTGGATCTCCATCGTGCGCGCGTCGACGTGCGGCTCGAGGGCGTCGTATGCGTAGGCGAGCTTCGGGAGGGAGAGCGGCCCTGAAGGCGGGGCCGCCGGCGCGGGCGTCGCGGCCCCCGCGGTGCCGGCGAGCGAGATCGCGGCACCGGCACTGAGGGCGATGACGGCGGTACGGCGGGAAACGGGGATGTCGGGGAGCATGCGCCGAGCGTAGGACGGATCCTCCGGTCCGCAAGCGCCGCCATCTCGGGCCGCCGCGCTTGCTTCCCGCCACGGCGCTGGGAAAGTCAGCCCATGAAGTTCCCCACCCTCACTCGTCGCTCCGCCCTGCAAGGTATCGCCGGCACCGCCGCACTGGCCGCGATCGCGCGCCCCGCCGCCGGTGCCGAAGCCTCCGCGCCCGCCGGCCGCATCCGCCACTCCGTCTGCAAGTGGTGCTACAAGGACATCCCGCTTGAGACGTTCTGCGCCGCGGCGAAGGAGATGGGCATCGAATCCGTGGAACTCCTCGGGCCGGATGATTTCCCGGTGCTGCGGAAACACGGTCTGCACAACGCCATGGTGGGTAATCCCACGGGGAAGACCCCGCAGGGCGTCACCGTCGGCGGGATCAACAAGGGTTGGAACCGGGTCGAGCACCACGACACGCTCGTCGCCCTCTACGAGGGCCAGATCCCGAAGGTCGCGGACGGCGGTTTCCAGAACCTGATCTGTTTCTCCGGCAACCGCGAGAAGATGGACGACCAGCAGGGCCTGGAGAATTGCGCCAAGGGCCTGAAGCGGATCGTCGGCCTCGCCGAGCGCCGCGGGGTGACCCTCGTGATGGAGCTCCTCAACTCCAAGGTGAACCACAAGGACTACATGTGCGACCACACCGCATGGGGCGTGGAGCTCTGCAAGCGCGTGGGCTCACCGAATTTCAAGCTGCTCTACGACATCTACCACATGCAGATCATGGAGGGCGACGTGATCCGCACCCTCCGCGAGAGCGCACCCTTCATCGCCCACTACCACACCGGCGGAAACCCGGGCCGCAACGAGTTCGAGCCCCAGGACGAGCAGGAGCTCAATTACCCGGCGATCATGCGCGCCATCAAGGCCACCGGCTACCGCGGCTTCGTCGGCCAGGAATTCCTGCCCAAGCGCGATCCGCTGACTTCCCTCCGCGCCGCCGTGAAGCTCTGTTCAGTCTGACGTCTCAGCCATCCACGGCGGACAGCGCCCGCTGGACACCGCGCAGTTCAGACAGCCCGCGCATTCGCCCGATCAGCGGGTAACCCGGACACGCCGGCGCCGCGCGCCGGAAATCATCGAGCATCCGGTGGCCGTGGTCCGGCCGCAGGCAGAGTTGCCAATCAGTACGGCCCGCGCTGAGGCGCGCCCTCTGTTCGGCGAGGAGGGCACGCACGACCCCGACCATGTCGACGTCGCCTTCCAGGTGTCCGCTTTCACAGATGCTGCCGTCGGCGCCGCGTTCGACGCTCCGCAGATGGACCGCATGGATCCGCGTTCCCAGCGCGCGCACCATGCCGACGAGGTCGTTGTCGGCGCGAGCGCCGAGTGACCCGGTACAGAAGCAGAATCCGTTCGCCGCCAAGGGACTGAATCCGGCGATCGCCGCCAGGTCCGACGCCGTCGAGACGATCCGTGGCAAACCCAGCACCGGGAACGGCGGATCGTCGGGATGGATCGCCAGACGCACACCCGCCTCTTCGGCCGCTGGCAGCACCGCCTCCAGGAAGGTCCGCAGATTCTCCCGCAATCCATCAGAAGTGATCGCGCCGTAGCGCGCGAGCATCGCGCGGAAGTCTTCCAGAGTCAGGCCCAGGCGCACACCCGGGAACAAATCCAGCGTCTGGCGCACGAACGCCGCCCGCGCCTCGGAAGAATGCGCCTCCCAAAGCCGCACGGCTGCGGCGACTTTATCAGGGCCCCAATCTTCGGCTGCCCCGGGGCGGCCCAACGCGAAGAGATCGAAGGCCGCGAATTGCACGGGATCGTAGCGCAGGGCCTCCCGTCCATCCGGCAGCCGGTAGGCGAGGTCCGTCCGCACCCAGTCGATCACGGGCATGAAGTTGTAGACCACGACGCGCACTCCGGCTGCACCCAGCCGCGCGAGCGTCAGGCGGTAGTTCTCGCAATGGCGCTCCCAATCGCCGGTGCGAGTCTTGATCGCCTCCGAGACCGGCACCGATTCAACCACCTCCCAGCGCAGTCCCGCCGCCTCGATCTCCGACTTGCGCCGCCGGATCGCCTCCGCCGGCCATGCCTCGCCGTACGGAATGTCGTGCAGCGCTGAGAACACCGCGGTCGCCCCCGTTTGGCGGATTTCCGCCAGCGAAACGGAGTCCGCCGGCCCGAACCAGCGCATCGCCTCGGTCATCAGATTGGGAGGATTCACCGCGGGCATCGCGAGCACGCTTGAGCGCCGGCCGACGCCCGCCAAGCGCCGACTGCGGGGAGCGCGGCGCGCATGGCGCGCGTCGAACTTTCCCCAGCCACGGCCGCAGCGAAACGGACCCGCATCCGCCTCACGTTATCCCCCAACCGCACCTCTTGCCACCGAACGGCGCCCGCGGTTCAAAGACGCGCCCCATGTGCCGCCTCCTACCCGCGCTTTTCATCCTCTTCTTCTGCCGGGCCACCGCCGCCTCGCCTTCCCTTCCGGCACCCGCCGCGACGAATCCTGATTTCCGCTTCATCGATACCGCGATCGAGAACAGTTCTCCGCTGCATTGGGATCCACAGCCCGACGGCAGCGTACTCATTTCACTCCACTACGACCATGAGCGCGACTCGCCCAATCGCGCCGCCGGACATTGGCACTTCCGCCTCGAGGGCCGGCCTGGCGCCCGGCTCACGCTCGTCTTCCAGAACTTCCTCAACGTCTGGAACGGTCGCGTCGGACTTCCCGTCGACGCCCGTACGGCGTGTTCGATCTCCGAAGACGGCCACACCTGGCGCACCACGCCGATGGAACTCGTGGGTGAACGGGTGAAGGTCACGGTCGAGGTCCCACCGTCGGGGTCGCTTTTCCTTGCCCGGCTGGAGCCCTACCGCCTGAGCGACCTGCGGCGCCTGCTCGAGGAAATCCGTCCGCACCCGCTCGTCGTACTGGAAGAAATAGGCCGCTCGGCGGAAGGCAGGCCGCTCGAGGTCGTGCGGGTGGGCCGACCCGACGCACCCTTCCGCCTCTTCATCCGGGCCCGTGCGCACCCGTGGGAACCCGGCGGCAACTGGGTCCTGCAGGGGATGATCCGCGCGCTGCTTGCGAACACGCCGGAAAGCCGCCGCGCCTTGGAGACATTTTCCCTCCACACGCTGCCAATCGCGAATCCCGACGGCGTCGCGCGCGGCCTCACGCGGTTCAACGTCCGCGGCTGGGACCTCAACCGGAAATGGGACCGGCCGGCGCCGGCTGACCTTGCGCCGGAGAATCATGCGCTCGAAGCCTGGCTGCGGCGCATCGCCGAACGCGGACTCACGCCCCACCTCGGCCTCGACCTCCACAACGACGCCAGCGGCAAACTGCACGTGAGCCGCCCCGATGTGCCGTCACTCGAGGGCTACCTCGCGTCGATGCGCAGGCTTGAGGAACTCCTGCGGCGCCACACGTGGTTCACCGAGGGCAGCACCGGCGGCAGCTTCCGCAACCCCGGCACCCTCGGAGAAGGCTGGCTGGAACGGTTCGGCGTGCCGGCTGCGATCCTCGAGTTGAACGCCCACTGGATCGCGGGCCGATCCAAGGCCCCGCTTGGCGCCGATTGGGAAGACTTCGGCCGCGGCTTGCTGCCTGTTTTCACCGCGTACTTCGGCGGCACGACTCGCTGACCAACCTCAGCCGGCCATTGCGCGCATCAACCGATATCCGGCCGCGGCCGCAGCGAGACCCAACCCGACGCTGAGCGCGACGTTGGCGGAAGCGCGCGCCCAATCGCCATCCTGAATGAGGCGGAGTGTCTGCAGGCTGAACGCCGAGAAGGTCGTGAAGCCGCCCAGGACGCCGATCATGAGAAACTGCCGCGCTTCGACCGAGAGCCCCAGCCGCGCGGAGTCACCCACGGCCGCGAGGGCACCGACGACCAACGAGCCGAGCACATTGACCGCCAAAGTCCCCCAGGGGAAAGCCTCCCCGGCCCTTTCGCTCAGCCAAGCCGACATGCCGTTGCGGGCGACGCCGCCGAGCGCCGAACCAAGGGCGATGAGCAGCAGGGAACGCATGGGGCGAATGTGTCGGGCGGCCGCGCCGGCGCGCAAGCCCGCACCGGATGACCACCAATCTTCGCGCTCGTCGCCGCGGCCGCGGTCACTTTCTCTCCTCGGTCATGCATCCCGCTGAACGCCTCCTGATGGGGCCCGGACCCAGCCCCGTCCCGCAACGCGTGCTCCGCGCCCTCGGCGCGCCGACGCTCGGCCACCTCGACCCGCAGTACCTGAAGATCATGGACGAGGTGTGCGAGATGCTGCGGCAGGTCTTCCGCACGGCCAACCCACTCACGTTCCCCGTCAGCGGCACCGGCATGGCCGGCATGGAGTGCATCGCGGTGAACCTCGTGGAACCCGGCGACGAAGTGATCGTCGGCGTGAACGGCGTCTTCGGCACGCGCATGAAGGACGTGATGGAGCGCTGCGGCGCCGTCGTGCACGCGCTGGAATGCCCGTGGGGCGAGACCTTTGATCACGCGCGGATCTCCGAGGCGTTCGCGGCGCACCCGCGCGCAAAGCTGCTCGGAATCGTGCAGGCCGAGACCAGCACCGGTGCCCACCAGCCGATCGAGGGCCTTTCCGCGATCACGCGCGCCCACAATGCCCTCCTCGTGGTTGATGCGGTGACCAGCCTCGGCGGACACGAACTGCGCGTGGACGACTGGGGGATCGACGCGATCTACAGCGGCACGCAGAAGTGCCTGAGCTGCCCGCCGGGATTGTCGCCGGTGAGCTTTGGCCCGCGCGCGCTGGCCAAGATGGACGCGAGGAAGACCAAGGTGCAGTCGTGGTATCTCGACGTTTCGATGCTCCGGAAATACTACACCGGCGGCGGAGGCGGCGGGCGGGTCTATCACCACACCGCGCCGATCAACATGACCTACGCGCTGCACGAGGCCCTGACGATCGTGCTGGAGGAAGGCCTCGATGCCCGGATCGCGCGGCACGCCACGATGCACCAGCGCCTGCGCACCGGCCTCGAAAAGCTCGGGCTGGGCTACGTACCGAAGCGGTCGCTGCATTCATTGAACTGCATCCACGTGCCGGCCGGGGCCGACGACGCCGGCGTGCGCCGGCGCCTGCTTGAGGAGTACGGGATCGAGATCGGCGCCGGACTCGGGCCGATGGCCGGCAAAGCCTGGCGCATCGGCCTGATGGGACACGGCGCCGCGGTGCGCAACGTCGACCTCGTGCTGGCGGCCCTGGGGACGATTCTGCGCGGCTGAACGCGACCAACACCGCCCGGCGAACGTCACATCACCCAGCGTTTCCACCCCTTTCCCCAACCATGAAAACCTCCCCCCGCGGCCTCCGCCGCCTCCTTAGCATCGCCGCTCTCCCCGCGGCCCTCGTCCTCGCCGGTGCCGCCCGCGCCGCCGACGGCTGGATCGACCTCTTCAACGGCAAGAACCTTGACGGCTGGGAACAGCACAGCGGCACGGCAAAGTACCGCGTCGAGGACGGCACGATCGTGGGCACCACGGTCCTCAAGACCGGCAACACCTTCCTGTGCACCAAGCGGACCTACGGAGACTTCATCCTCGAGTTCGAATTCAAGGTGGCCGCGAACATGAATTCCGGAGTGCAGTTCCGGAGCGAGTTCTACACCTCCGAGACCGAGAAGGAGATCAACGGGAAGAAGAAGAAATTCCCCGCCGACCGCGTCTTCGGTTACCAGTACGAGATCGACCCGTCGCCGCGCGCCTACACGGGCGGCGTCTACGATGAGGCGCGCCGCGGCTGGCTCGCCGACCTCAAGGACAACGCCGCCGCCCAGAAGGCGTTCAAGCAGGGCGACTGGAACAAGGCCCGCATCGAGTGCCGCGGCGACCGCATCCAGACTTGGATCAACGGCGTGAAGGCGGTGGACCTGAAGGACGGCATGACCCTCCGCGGCGTGATCGCGCTGCAGGTGCACGGTATCGGCGACGGAAAGAAGAACCCGCCGGGCGAGGAGATCCGCTGGCGCAACCTGCGCCTGAAGGAGCTTTGAAGAGAAAGGCCGAGGCGTGGACCGGTGCTGGGACCGGAAAACCCACGCCTACCCTTCCGAGCCGGATCATCTTGCCGCCACAGCTCGTAATAACACCCTCGTAGCATGCGCGTTGAAGTGGAGATGGAATCCGACGGCCGCTGGCTGGCCGAAGTCCCCGACTTCCCGGGGGCGCTGGCCTATGGAGCCACCAAGGCGGAAGCGGTCGCAGCCGTGGAGGCCCTCGTGCTTCGCGTGCTCGCCGACAAGCTTGAGCATGGCGAAGAGGCGCACGGGATAGAACGCGTGTTCACGGTGGCGGCATGAGCACGTGGGGTGCGCGAAAGGCGCGCATCGTGCTCGCCGCGCTTCTCCGGATTGGATGGAGGGTCAAACGCCAGACGGGATCCCACCGCATCCTATCCCGTGAAGGATGGCCGGATTTCGTTTTCGCCTTCCACGACGGGGAAGAGATTGGCCCGAAGATGGCATCACGAATCTCACGTCATACCGGATTAAAACCGGAGGACTTGTAGTGGAGTCCGGGCGATGAAGGGCCCAATGAGAGCGCGCAGGAGACTTACCCCAACGCATCGGCAGTAGAGATTCACAGGTTCCGCGAGTCCCAAAAAGTTTCCCCATGCCATACCCCAAACTCCCCCGGCTGCTCGGCCTCTTGGCCGCGGCGGCTTCCGCCGCCTTCGGCGCCGCCCAACCGTCCCGCCCGAACGTTGTGTACATCATGGCGGATGAGCTCGGCTACTTTGAGCCCGGCTACGCGGGCAACCCGCACCTCCTCACGCCGAACATCGATCGGATCGCGGCCGAGGGTATCCGCTTCACGCAGGGGCTCGCAGGTTCCGCCGTCTGCGCGCCGACCCGCTGCTGTTTCCTCACCGGCAAGCACAGCGGCCACACGTCCGTGCGGCTCAACGGGGGCGGCACGCCGCTCCGCGCCGGCGAGGCCACGGTGGCCTCGATCCTGAAACCCCTCGGCTACGCCACCGGAGGTTTCGGCAAATGGGGCAACGGCGGCCGGGGCTCCACCGGCGTTCCCGAGCGGCAGGGCTTCGACGTGTTCTTCGGCTACTACGACCAGGTCCACGCGCACACCTACTACCCGCCCTATCTCATCCGGAACAGCGCCGAGGTCGCCCTCCCCGGCAACCGCGGCAACAGCAGCGGGGACACCTACGCGCAGTACGTGATCTTCGACGAGGCGGTGAAGTTCATCCGCGCGAATCGCGACCGGCCTTTCCTGGCCTACCTCCCCTTCACGCCGCCCCACGGGAACTTCGACATTCCCGACTCCGACCCGTCGTGGGCGCTGTTCCGCGACAAGCCTTGGCCCGAGCCCGCCCGCCGCTACGCCGCGATGGTCAACCTCCTCGACCGGCAGGTCGGACAAATCCTCGCCTTGCTCCGGGAGCTCGGTCTCGAGGAACGCACCCTGGTGATGTTCAGCGGCGACAACGGCGGTGCGGATTATTTCGTCACCCAGGAGTTTCCCCGCGGCGTGCACGGCGCGAACAAGGACCCTCGCACCGGCGTCGAGTTCCGCGGCAAGAAGGGCCAACTCTACGAAGGCGGGCTCCGCGTCCCCGTCGCCGCCCGCTGGCCGGGTCGCATCGCCCCGGGCCGGGTGAGTCACCACCTGTGGTATTTCCCCGACATCCTGCCGACGATCGCCGAGCTCTGCGGAGCCAAGGTGCCAGCCGACGTCGACGGCATCAGCCTCGTTCCCGAGCTCCTCGGCGAAGCCGCCGCCGGCCGCCAACAGGGGAAACACGAGTACCTCTACTGGGAATTCGTGGGGCAGGTCGCGGTGCGCGCCGGCAACTGGAAGGCGATCCAGCCCAAGGCCGATGCCCGCTGGGAACTCTATGACCTCGCGACCGACGTCAGCGAGCGCAACGACCTCGCCACGCGCCACCCCGACGTGCTCTCCCGCCTGCAGGGCTACGCCAAGGCGGCCCACACGCCCGTCGTGGAGGGGACATTCACCTCAACGGAACTCCACGAGCGCGACCGAGCCGCAAAGTTCGGCGGCAACCCGCCGCCGGCCAAGGCGAAGGCTAAAAAGAAGGCCGATTGATCTCCCCATGCGCCCCGGACTACCCCGCCTCCTCACCGCGATCGCCGCCCTCGTCAGCGCGGTTGCGCTTCAAGCCGCCTCCCGGAATTTGCCCAACATCGTCTTCATCATGGCCGACGACCTCGGCTGGGGCGACGTGGGCTTCCATGGCGGGAACGCGCCCACGCCGAACCTCGACCGTCTCGCCCGCGAGGGTCTTGAGTTGGCCGCCCATTATGTCGCCCCGGTGTGCAGCCCCACGCGCACCGGATTGATGACCGGCCGCTGCTGGAGCCGCTTCGGCGTCACCAACCCGCAGAATGAGCGCGCCCTTCCCTGGGACACGCTCACCCTGCCCCGCGTGCTCAAGGCCGCCGGGTACGACACCGCCCTGACTGGCAAATGGCACCTCGGCTCGAAGCCGGAACACGGCCCGAACCGCTTCGGATTCGACCACTCCTACGGTTCCCTCGCCGGCGGCGTCTCGCCCTACAGCCACAAATACAAGAAGGGTCCGTTCACCGACACCTGGCACCGCAATGGCACCTTGATCACCGAGGAGGGACACGTCACCGACCTCATCACCCGCGAGGCGGTGGGCTGGATCGAGTCGCGCGTCGCCCGGCCTTTCTTCCTCTACGTCCCTTACACCGCCGTGCACTTGCCCGTGCGCGAGCCCGACGAATGGCTCGCCCGGGTACCCGCGGCCATCACCGGAGACGTCGCCCGGCATTACGCAGCGTCCATCATGCACCTCGACGACGGCGTCGGACGCATCCTGGCGGCCCTCGAGCGCACCGGGCGCCGCGGCAACACGATCGTGGTCTTCACCAGCGACAACGGCGGCAGCACCGCGCAGAACAACGACACCTCCTACCCCGACGACGGGTGTCCGAACGGCCCCCTGCCCGGACGAAACTTCCCTTGGCGCGGCAAGAAGGGCGACACCCACGAGGGCGGCATCCGTGTTCCGACCGTCCTTTCCTGGCCCGACCGCGCGAAGGCGGGCCGCTCCGAGGCGCCCGTGCAGATCACGGATTGGTTGCCGACCTTCGCCGCAGTCACCGGTTTCAAACCGGCCGGAGACCCCAAGTGGGACGGCACCGACCTGCTTTCCCTCATCACACGCCACGCCCCCCCGGCGGAACGCCCGATTTACACCGTCGCTCCCGGCTGGCGTTCGCGCGCACTGCGCGTCGGCGACTGGAAGCTGATCGTTTCGGGCCAAGGGGAAAAGACCGTCCACGAGCTCTACAACCTGGCCACTGACCCGGCGGAAAAGGACAACCTCGCCACCACCCGGTCCGACCGCCTGCGCGACCTCCTCGCGCGCCTCACCACAGTTTCCGCGCGGGACCGTGATTCGGTCGCGAAGGACTGACCCATGCACTCAGCGACCGTGCATCGAATCGCCGGCTTCCTTTCACTGCTGGCCCCCGCGCTGGCGGCCACCCCCGCGGTCACGCTCGACGTCTGGCCCGGCATGCCGCCGGGCGAAACAAGGACGCTCCCGCCGGAGGCGGACCAGACAAAGGACAGCGATAAGCTCATCGCCGGACGCCGCATCATCAAGCTCGGCAACGTGAGCCGGCCGCAGATCGCCGTGTTTCGACCTTCGCGGGAAAAGGACACCGGCGCCGCGGTCGTGATCTGCCCCGGAGGCGGTTTCAACATCCTCGCTTATGATCTCGAGGGAACCGAGGTCGCCGAGTGGCTGAATTCACTCGGCGTCACCGGCATAGTCCTGAAATACCGCGTGCCCGCCCGCGATCCAGAGCGCCGATGGTTTGCCGCGGTACAGGACGCCCAACGCGCGATGAGCCTCGTGCGCAGCCGCGCCGGCGAGTGGGGCCTTGATCCCAAGCGGATCGGCATCCTCGGCTTCAGCGCCGGCGGTGTCACCGCCGCCTACGCCGCCCTCGCGGGCGAGAAGCGCCACTACGATTCCGTCGATACCGCCGATACCGCGGCCTGCCGGCCCGACTTCGCCCTGTTGATCTACACCGGCGGATTCGTGGAGCGCGGTCAGACGACGATGCGCTCCGACGTGACTGTTCCCGCGGGAACACCTCCGTTTTTCCTCGTGCATGCCTTCGACGACGGCGTCCCCGTGCAGAACTCGCTGCTCCTCGCCGCCGAAGTCCGGAAGCAGGGAGGCTCCGCTGAAGTTCACGTCTACGATACCGGCGGACACGGCTATGGACTGCGCCACGTGCCCGAGCTGCCCGTCACGACGTGGCCCGCACGAGCGGCGGAATGGCTGACCCGCCGGGGACTGCTGCAGGCCTCGGCCCGAGCCGCACCTTGACAAGCTTGGGCCCTGCCCGCGGTTTCTTCCCGAGCTAAAGCCTTCACCGCTTCATGAAAAACCCCATCCGCCTTCTTGTCTCCACGCTGGCAGCCGCGCTGGCCGCCGCGACCGCTTCCGCGGCAGATGCCGGCATCGGCAAGTCGTTCCAAGGACCCGTCGGGCTCCAGCTCTACAGCCTCCGCGCGCAGTTTGCGGCCAACGGCGTACCCAAGACCCTGGACACGGTGAAGGGCTACGGCATCCGCTACGCGGAGCTCGCCGGCACCTACAACCTGAAGCCCGAGCAGCTCACGAAGCTGTTGGCCGACCGTGGTATCAAGGCCGTCAGCGGCCACTTCCCCTACAAGCGCTTCAAGGAGGACCCGGAGGCGGTCGCCGCGGAGGCCAAGGCCCTCGGGCTGGAGTATGCCGGATGTGCCTGGGCCGACCACAAGGCGCCGCTCGATGAGAAGCAGGCCCGCGACATCATCGCCGTCTTCAACCGCGCGGGCGCGGTCCTGGCCAAGCACGGCCTGAAGTTCTTCTATCACAACCACGGGTTCGAGTTCCACCGGCTGGGCAACGAGACGCTGATGGACCTCATCATCCGCGAGACCGACCCGAAGTTGGTCAGCTTCCAGATGGATGTGCTGTGGACCGTTTTCCCCGGACAGGATCCCGTGGCCCTGCTGGCGAAGTATCCAGGTCGCTGGGCGCTGATGCACCTGAAGGACCTGAAGAAGGGCGTGCCCACCGGCAGCCTCGTCGGAAAGACCGACGTGACGAACGACGTCGTCCTCGGCACCGGCCAGATGAACTGGCCCGCCATCCTCGCGACCGCGAAGAAGGCCGGGGTGAAGTACTACTTCATCGAGGACGAGTCGCCGACGGCACCAGAGCAGATCCCGCAAAGCCTGCGCTATCTGGAGCGGGTGTCCTTCTGAAACCACCTTCCCAACATTTCACCATGACCCACCCACATTCCCTCCGCCTGATCGGAACCTGCCTTGCCCTCGCCGCCTGCCACCTCGGCGCGGCTGATGCGAAGCAACCCGCCGCCGCGGCCCCCGCCGGCACGCAGCAGAAGCTCGTTCGCGTCTCCACGCTCAACACCATCGAGGCCAACCGCGAGTTCCAGGCGAACGTCCAGCTGCTGCAGGCGCAACGTCAGGCCGCGATCGAGATCGACGCCGCGCACAAGAAGGAAACCGATCCCGCGAAGAAGAAGGAGCTGAAGGCCCGGCTCGACGCGGTGATCGCGAAACTGAACGAGAACAACGACGGGATGCGGAAGACCTACGGCTTCTCCATCGACCGCAACTACACCGTCGTGATCGAGACCGCCCACGTTTACATGTTCGTGACCGACGAAGAGGCCGCCAAGATCGAGGCAGCCGCCAAGGCCGAGGCGGCCAAGAAGGGCGAAGCCCCGAAGAAGAAGTGAGCCTGTGAACGGCCGCCTCGCCTTCAGGCGAGGATGCCGTCGATCACCCGGGCCCCCTCGACGCCCGTCAGACGGGCGTCGAGGCCCTGAAACTTGACGGAGAAGGCATCGTGCCGGATGCCCAGCTGGTGAAGCATGGTCGCATGCAGGTCATGCACCGTGCAGACGTTCTCCACCGCCGCGTATCCGAGTTCGTCGGTGGACCCGTAGACCATCCCGCGCCTGATGCCGGCGCCGGCCAGCCACATTGACATGGCCTTGTTGTGGTGGTCGCGCCCAGTGGATCCCTTGTTACCCTGAGCCATCGGCGTGCGGCCGAACTCCCCTGTCCACACCACCAGAGTGTCGTCGAGCATCCCGCGCTGCTTGAGATCGCGGATCAGGGCAGCCGACGCGCGATCGGTTTCGCGGGCGCGCAACGGCAACTCCTCGACAAGCAGGCTGTGATGATCCCAGTCGCGGTGGTAAAGCTGGATGAACCGCACCCCGCGCTCCGCCAGTCTGCGCGCCAACAGGCAATTCGCCGCAAATGAGCCGTCACCCGGCATGCACCCGTACATCTCAAGGGTCGCCGCACTCTCGGCGCGCAGGTCCGTCAGCTCCGGCACGCTCGCCTGCATGCGGAAGGCCATCTCGTACTGGGCAATGCGGGTTGCGATCTCGGGATCGCGCACCAACGCGTCGTGCTGCCGATTGAGGGCGTTGATCGCCCGGATGTCGGCCTCCTGCCGGCCGCGGGACACCCCGGCGGGATTCCCGAGGTAATGCACCGCATCTCCACGACCGTTCAGCTGCACGCCCTGGAACCGGCTGGGCAGGAATCCGCTGCTCCACTGTCGCGCCGCCACCGGCTGCGGGGATCGCCCGGGGCCGGTTGAGATCATCACGACGAAGCCCGGCAGCTCCTCCGCCTCGCTGCCGAGGCCGTAGTTTACCCACGCGCCCATGCTCGGCCGACCCGCGATCTGCGAACCGGTGTTCATGAACATGTGCGCCGGGTCGTGGTTGATGGCGTCCGTCGTCATCGAACGGATCAGGCAGATGTCGTCGACGATCGATCCGATGTGCGGGAACAGCTCGCTGATCTCCACCTGATCCCGGCCGAAGCGCTGGAACTTGAACTGCGGGGCGTGACAGAAGAGCTCCTGCCCCTGCAGCTGCGCAAGCTGCTGGCCCTTGGTGAAGCTCTCCGGCATGGGCTTACCATGCATGGCGGCCAACTTCGGCTTCGGGTCAAAGGTCTCCAGTTGTGAAGGTCCGCCCGCCATCGTCAGCCAGATGACCCGCTTCGCCCGCGGCGGAAGCGGCAGGGGGTGCACGACGCCGCGCGCGGGAGCGGCGACCGCGGCTTCCCGGCCCAGCAAGGACGCCAGCGCGACGGTGCCCACACCCTGGGTCGAACGGCCGAGGAAGGTCCGGCGGGTGAGCGGGGAAAAGGGTTCCGGCGGCATCGCGACGTCAGGAGCGGGTTATCAACTCGTGAAGGTTCAGCAACACCCGCGCCACATGCGTCCAGGCGGCGAGTTCCTCGGGCGCCACCCCGACGGCGGGCGCCGACTGTCCCGTCGCGATCAAGGCCGCGGCCGCCTTTGGATCCGCCCGGTACGCCGCCAACTGGGCGACCAGCAACTCCTCCGCGACGCGCAACTCCTCCACCCGCGGGTCGCGCTGCAGGGCGCGATGCCACGCCCAGCGCAGACGGTCCGTCGTGCCGGAACCGCCGCGCGCGATGACCTGCGCGGCGAACACCCGCGCGGCCTCCACGTAGGTCGGATCGTTGAGCAGCACCAGCGCCTGCTGCGGCAGGTTCGAGCGATTGCGTTCCGCCGTGCATTCCTCGCGGCTCGGGGCGTCGAACGCCAGCAGGCTCGGATGCAGGAACGTGCGCTGCCACCAGACGTAAAGTCCGCGCCGCCGCTGGGCCTCGCCGGTATCGGTCTCGTACTCCCGCTTCGGGAAGTTGAGGTTCTCCCAGTAATGGTCCGGCTGGTAGGGCTTCACGCTCGGCCCGCCGACCCGCGGCACGAGCAAACCGGAAACCGCCAGCGCCGCGTCCCGCACCAATTCCGCCTCGACGCGAAAGCGGCTTTGCCTCCCGTGCTCCCGGTTGTACGGATCAGCCGCCAACTGCTCCGGTGTCGCCTCCGAGGTCTGCCGGTAGGTCGCGCTCATCACGATCGTGCGCACGATGTGACGCAGGTCCCAGCCGCTGTCCATGAACTCGCAGGCCAGCCAATCCAGCAGCGCCGGATTCGGCGGGGTCTCGCCTTGGGCGCCGAGATCGTCGGGGACCCGGCTGAGGGCCGTGCCGAAGAACTGCTTCCACAGGCGGTTCACCACCGTGCGCGCAGTGAGCGGGTTTTCGCGGGATACGAGCCAACGCGCGAGGTCGAGGCGATCGGGCTCGCGCTCGCCGAAGTCGGGACCCGGCAGGTAATGCGGCAGGGCCGCGCGCACCACCTCGCCGGTCTCGTCCATCCAGTTTCCGCGCGGCAGGATGCGGACCACCCGGCGCTGGGCGCTGGACTCGGTGACCAGGCACTTGGGCAGTTCCTCGTAATAGTCCTTCCGGGCCTTCTCCGCCGCGGCGACCGCGTCCCGCTCGGAACGGTGTTGGGCCTCCACCTTCGCGAGGAAATAATCACGCACTGCCTGCCGTTCCTTCGGTCCGCGCTCCGCCGTCGGCTTGGCGAGGATCGCGGCCACCGAGCGAGCCGTGCGGGCGGCCGCGGCCGGAGCCTTCGCGCCGGGCCGAAGCTCGGTCAGCGTCGCCTCGCCCGTCGCCATCGCCCTCTCCCACTCCGCCTGCGCCGCCTCCATCGCGGGAGCCACGGCCTTCAACGCCTGCCGGGCACGTTCCACGGCCGCGTCCAACTCGGCCAAGCGGGCCTCCTGCGCGGCGTCGGTGACAAGCATGCCGTCCTCCCGGCGACCGACCGCCGCCTCCTTCACATCGGCGAAGAAAGCGCCAAGCGCATAGAAATCCTTCGCCGTGAACGGATCGAACTTGTGGTCGTGGCACTGGGCGCAACCCGTCGTCTGGCCCAGCCAAGCCGCCCCGATCGCGCGCACGCGGTCGGTCAGCATTCGCGACTCGTAGTCCTTCGGCTGAGCACCGCCCTCCTCGGTGGAAAGCAGGAGACGGTTGAACGCCGATCCGACCCGCGTCTCGCGGTTCGCGTCCGGCAGCAGATCGCCCGCGATCTGTTCCAGTGTGAACCGGTCGAAGCGTTTGTTCTCATTGAAGCTGCGGATGACCCAATCGCGGTAGGGCCAGACGTTCCGGGGATTATCGCTGTGGTAACCGATCGTGTCCGCATAGCGCACGACATCGAGCCAGCCGAGCGCCATCCGCTCGCCGTGGTGGGGACTTGCCAGCAGTCGCTCCACAACCCGCGCGTAGGCGTCGGGAGCCCGATCCGCCTCGAAGGCTGCAACCTCCGCGCGCGTCGGGGGCAGACCGGTGAGGTCGGAATGCAGCCGCCGGATGAGCGTGCGACGGTCAGCCTCGGGCGAAGGCGTCAGTCCAACCTCCTTGAGCCTACGGCCGACCAAGAAATCGACTCCGTTGCTGCCGGCGGGAATCTGCGCCTTCACCGGCGGTTCATATGCCCAATGCCGTTGGTAAACGGCGCCCTGCGCGATCCAGCGCTCCAGGATCGCCCGCTCACGCGCATCGACCGCTTTGTGGGTCTCGGGCGGCGGCATGACCTCATCCGGCTCCTTCGATCGCAGGCGCAGCACCAACTCGCTTCCGGCCGCATTACCAGGAATGAAGGCGTCGCGCGCCAGCGCATCCTCCCGGCGGTCGAGCCTCAGTTTTCCCTTTCGCGTACCGGCGTCGGGCCCATGGCAAAGGAAGCACTTGTCCGAGAGGATGGGCCGGACGTCGCGGTTGTATTCTATCTGCTCGGGGATCGCGGGGTCAGCGGCGGCCGCACCCACCCGGCAGGCGAATGCCAGCACCGCCGCGTGCACGGGAAATCGGAACCGCGTCACGGCTGAGCGAGCAGGGCTACGCTAGTATGCCCTGCACGACCTTCGCGGGCAGGACGCCCGTGAGCCGCTGGTCGAGCCCCTGGAACTTGAACGCCAGTTTCTCGTGATGCAGGCCCATCAGTTGGAGGATCGTGGCGTGCAGGTCCCGGATGTGCACCGGATCGCGCACGACGTTGTAAGACATCTCGTCCGTCTCGCCGTGAACCGTGCCCCCCTTGATGCCCGCTCCCGCCAGCCAGATCGAAAAGCAGCGCGGATGGTGGTCGCGGCCGTAATTGGTCTCGGTGAGCGCTCCCTGGCAGTACACGGTGCGGCCGAATTCCCCGCCCCAAATCACCAACGTGTCGTCGAGCATGCCTCGCTGCTTCAGGTCCTGCAGGAGGCCGTAGCAGGCACGGTCGACGTCCTTGCACTGCGCGGCCAGGTCGCGCGGCAGGCTGGCGTGCTGGTCCCAGCCGCGGTGGAAAATCTGCACGAAGCGCACGCCGCGCTCCACGAGGCGGCGCGCCATCAGCGCCGAGCTGGCGAAGGTTCCGCGCACCCGCGCGTCCTCGCCGTAGAGTTCGTAGGTCGAGTCGGGCTCCCGCGAGAGATCGGCCAATTCCGGGATGCTCGCCTGCATGCGGAAGGCCATCTCGTACTGCTGGGTGCGGGTCTGGATCTCCGGGTCGCCGAGGGTCTCGTAACTGCGGCGGTTGAGCTGGTCGAGGCCGTCGAGCATCTGGCGGCGCAGTTCGCGGGGGATGCCGGGCGCGTCGTTGAGGTACAGCACCGGATCCCCCGAGGGCCGGAACGAGACGCCGGCGTGCTTGCCCGGCAGGAACCCCGAACCCCATAGCCGCGCCGAGATCGCCTGCACGTTGGAGAAGGGGCTGGAATGCTTCGCGTGCAGCACCACGAAGGACGGCAGGTCTTCGTTCATCGAGCCCAACCCGTAGGCGAGCCACGAGCCGAGCGAGGCCTTCCCGTTCTGCATCGAGCCCGTGTAAACCAGCTGGTTGGCGGGCTCATGGTTGATCGCGTCGGTCTGCATCGACCGGATGACGCAGATATCATCCGCCATCCGCGCGATGTTCGGCAGCAGTTCACTGATCCACATGCCGCTCTTGCCGTGCTGGGAGAACTTGAAGCGGCTGGGTGCCAGCGGGAAGTTCGCCTGGCGGGCGGTCATTCCCGTGAGGCGCTCGCCTTGGTCCTTCAACCAATCCTTCAGGTCCTCCTTGAAGCGCGTCTCAAGGTGCGGCTTGTGATCGAACAGTTCCAGCTGCGAGGGCGCTCCGATCAGCGAGATGTAGATCGCCCGCTTCGCCTTCGGCGCGATGCGCCAGGGCTCGGCCGCGAGTCCCGCGGCCCCGTGCGCGCGGGGACCGAGGAGGGACGCCAGCGCGGCGACCCCAAGACCCGTGCCGGAGCGGCGGAAGAACTGCCGGCGGGTCAGCGCCGCGTTGTAATTGCTGAACGTGTCGTGCCAGTCGGGAGGAAGGATCGTCATGGCGGGAACCGCGTCACTTGGTGAGGGACTCGTCGAGGTTGAGAATCTTGCTGGCCACCAGCGTCCAAGCGGCGACCTCGGGCGCGGGTGAACCGCCTGGGACGGGCGACTCGCCCACGGCAAGGAGCTTGGCGGCCGCCGCGGTGTCGCGCCCATAGACGGCGAGCGCGGCATCCAGAGTCCGGCGCGCCACCGCGCGCTCGTCGGCCGAGAATCGGCGGCCCAGCAGGCGCAGGGTGATGAAGTCGATCCGCGCCTCCGTCGAACGCGCCCCGGCCAGCGCCTGCGCGGCCAGCTGGCGCGAAGACTCCACGAAGATCGGGTCGTTGAGCGTCACGAGCGCCTGCAGGGGCGTGTTGGTACGGTCGCGCCGCACGCACGAGACCTCGCGGCTCGGCGCATTGAGGATGTCCATCGCCGGCGGCGGGGCCGTCCGCTTCCACAGGGTGTACAGCGATCTCCGGTAAAGGTTCTCGCCATGGTCGGGTTGGTAGAAGCGGGTCGTCGACTCCTTCATGGCGACGTCCTCCCAGATGCCCTCGGGCTGGTAAGGCCGCACCGGGCGCCCACCGAGACGGCGCACGAGGAGACCGGAAGCCGCGAGCGCCTGATCGCGCAATTGCTCCGCATCGAGCCGATGCCGCGGACCGCGGGCGAGCAGCCGGTTAGCCGGGTCTTTTTCCAACAGGGCCGGCGTGGCGGCGGCCGATTGCCGGTAGGTCGCACTCGTCACCATGAGGCGCGCCATCGCGCGCTGATCCCAGCCCGAATCCCGGAAACGCAGAGCGAGCCAGTCAAGCAGCTCGGGATGGGAAGGCCGCGTGCCCGTGACCCCGAAGTCACCGGTGGACTCGACGAGCCCGGCTCCGAAGAATTGCTGCCAGAGGCGGTTCACCGTGACCCTCGCGGTCAGCGGGTTCTCCGGCGCCACCAGCCAGCGGGCCAAGCCGAGGCGGTTGCGCGGGGCATCGGCCGGGAGCGGCGGCAAGACGCCCGGCACGGCGGCGGGCACCTTTTCCCCGGGTTGGTTGTATTCCCCGCGATTCAGGACGTGCGCGAACGGCTCACTGTCCTTCTTTTCCTCCATCACGAGCGTCAGCCCGCCCCGCGAGCGAAGCGCGTCCTCCCGTGCGAGGAACGGGTCGAGTTCCCGGGCAAGGGCCAGCGAAGGTAGGTCGGCGGCCGAGAGGAAATGAGCCCGCAAAGCGCGTTTCTGGGCGGCGGTGCGCTTCTCCGGCGTAAGCTTCAGGGCGGCCATCGCCTCGAGCTCCGCGCTGAAGGGCTTGAGGTCGTCGGCCTGGAAACCGCGGGTGTAAACGCGGAAGTCCTGCGCCCACACTCCGGCACCGGAGAGGAACACCGGGGCGGCACCCGCCGCGGCCGCCCTCGATCCGAGGCGCAGCGGCACCTGCGGGCGGATGTCCGTCGGCAGAAACGCCGAAACCGTGGAGTTCACCGCCATCTTGCCGCCCACGAAGACTTCGACGGTGCGGCTGCGGACCGAAGCGGTATCGAAGGCGACGAGCACGTGGCTCCACTGCCCGGTCGGCAGCGCAAGCCCGACGTTGCGGACCTTCACACGGCCGGTGCCGTCGGCGATGTGGAGACCGATCTTCCCCTCCTCGAGGAACACCTCCCAACCGACGCCATTTTCACCTTCCGCCCGACAGGAGATCAGAGGCCCGTTGGCCTTCCCGTCGGCGAACACGAACATCCCCGCGCTGCTGCTTTCGCCCCGCAGCCACGGCACGGCATCGCCGACCACGCGGTCGCGGCCATCGAGGCGCACCGGTGGCCCATAGGGGCCGTCGCCGGCCGGCGAGCCCGTCTCCCCGCCCCCGCCGATCAGCGCGTCGTAACGGATGACCGTACGGTTGATCGGCGGCGAAGCCAGGGCCGGCCCGGCGGCCAACCACGCGTCAAAATCGGCGTCAGCTTCCTTGGACCGCGCCTCCATCCGCGAGCGGATCCCGCCAATGCGGGCCTGCAGGTCCTGCCAAGAGCTGCGGTCCGTCGGTGCCGGCACGAACAACGTGGGCGGCGTATCGAAGCGGTTTCCGTCCATCGCCGGCATGGTGTTGTTCCGGAAGAACGCCGCGAGGGAGTAGAAGTCACGCTGCGAGACCGGGTCGAACTTGTGGTCATGGCAGGAGGCGCAACCCGTCGTCAGGCCGAGCCAGACCGTGGACAAGGTCTCGACGCGGTCCTTCGCGTAGATGGCCTCGTACTCCTCGGCGATCGCCCCGCCCTCGCTGGTCGTGGAGAGGCAGCGGTTGAAGCCGGAGGCGACACGCTGCTCGAGCGTGGCCCCTGGCAGGAGATCTCCTGCCACCTGCTCGACGGTGAACTGGTCGAAAGGCTGGTTGCGGCGGAAGGCGTCCACCACCCAATCGCGGTAGGGCCAGATCGTGCGGTAATTGTCGATGTGGATGCCGTGGGTGTCGGCGTAACGCACCGCGTCGAGCCAGAGCCGCGCGGAGTGCTCGGCCGCGGCATCGCCCGCGAGCAGACGATCGACGGCGCGCTCGTAGGCTCCGGGGGCCCGGTCGGCCTCGAAGGCGGCGATCTCCGCCGGCGAAGGCGGAAGCCCCGTGATGTCCAAGGCCGCCCTCCTCAAAAGGCGCGAGGCCTTCTCCTCCGGGGAGGGCTTGAGGCCCTCGGCTCCCAGACGCTGGGCGACAAACGCGTCGATCGGGTTGCGCGCCCATCCCCGGGCCAGGGGCGCCTCGGGTATCGCCGGCGCCTTGGGCGCGATCAACGACCAGTGCTCCTCGTACGCGGCGCCCTCCGTGATCCAACGCTCGAGCAAGGCGACCTCGTCGGGCCGCAGGCGCTTGTGCGTCTCCGGCGGCGGCATCATCTCCTCGGCGTCCCGGGACTTGATCCGCTCGATCAAAGGGCTGCGGGCGGGATCGCCCGGCACGATCGCGGGCGGAAGGTCGCCGTCGCCGCGGGCCTTGGTCGCGAACTCGAAGCGATCGAGACGGAGCTTGCCCTTGCGGGACGCGGAGTCGGGACCGTGGCAATTGAAGCAGTTCTCCGCGAGGATCGGCTGAACCAACTCATTGTAGCCCACCTTTGCCTTCGGAGCCGAGGCTCCGGCGGTCGAGACAATGGCGAACAGCAGCGGAGTAAGCAGGGCGGACGAACGGGGAAAGTCGGTCATGGGGCGTCTCGATACAAGAGGCAGGAAATTCACCGCCAAGGAAAAAGCCAGATGAGTGACCGTAACCACGGAATGACATCTTCCTGGATCGACCATCGCGCCCGTCCCAATCCGGTTCCACCACGGATTTCATGGATGACGCGGAGGGGAGAAGGGCCGACCAGCTTCAGTACGAATTCGGTATAAGCGTCCATTCGCCCGAGCGGGCCCATGGGCCGAACAAGGTGCCGTAGCCCTTCGACTCCGATGTGAAATTTCCCATACCCGTCCGCCCGATTGCGCCACCTGCGCCTCTTCGCGGCCATCCCCTCATCCGTTTCGGTCCGGTTCAGCCGTGGCCGAAAACTCCAGTTATCCCAAGGTGACGGCTGATGTTTCCGAGCCCGTTTCACCACCGATTTTACGAATGACGCGAATCGGGGGAGGATCGAAGCAGGTAAGATCAAAGCGGCCGACCGCGGCCACGCGGCAGGCCGGCCGTTAGCGGGGATTAGGCAGCTTGGTCCATCCCCCGTGCCTTTATTCCCGATATCCGCGCCCCTATCCTTTTGTGTCTTTCGCGTGTTTCGTGGTGACTCTCCACGCAAGCTGCCGCATCAGCGCAGCGGCAGCGTTTTCCCCAGCTAGCCCTGCGGCACGCCCCGAACACCGGGCCCTTCAGCGGCGCGCACGATTCGGAGCCCAATCGACCGCCACGTCATTCGCCTGAGGCTCACCCGGCGTGCTACGGCCGGACGCCACATAACGCTCGAGCAGCGCGGTCAGCCGCGCCACTTCCTCGGGTTTCTCCGCCTGCCGGTTGACCGTCTCCCCCAGGTCAGCAGCCAGGTCATACAATTGAAGCTCCGGCGAACCGGCCTTGCGCGCCGCCGCGTCACCGGGTTTAGCCCACCCCCCGGAGCCCGGGCCGAAGGCCAGCTTCCACGCCCCCTGACGGATCGCGAAGATCCCGTTGATCGAGTGATGCACGACCGCCTCCCGCAGCGGCGCCGCGGCCCGGCCGAGCAGCGCGGGCAGCATGCTGACACTGTCCTCCGCCGCATTGTCGGGAAGTTTCTCGCCGAGCATGTCCGCCACCGTGGCCAGAAGGTCGGTGTGGCAGATCAGCTGCGCGCTGGTCCGGCCCGTGGCGACCTTACCCGGCCAGCGCACGAGGAAGGGAACGCGGTGGCCGCCTTCCCAGATATCGGCCTTGTAGCCGCGCAACTTCGCACTGGCGAAGTGCCCCTTCTTCTCCAGCTCCTCCGTTCCCGCCTGCGGCGAGCAGCCGTTGTCCGCCGTGAAGATCACCAGCGTGTTGTCGGCGATGCCGTGCTGGGCGAGCGCGGCGAGGACTTCGCCGACCACCGCGTCGGTCTGCATCACGAAGTCGGCGTAGTCGCCGAGCCCGCTCCGGCCCTTCCATTCCGGCGTCGGCAGGATCGGCGTGTGCGGCGACGTCAGGGGCAAATAGAGGAAAAAAGGCCGGCCGGCCCGCGCCGTCGCGGCCTGCTCGGCCACGTAGGCGGTGGCCCGGCGCGCGAGCCGCGGGAGCATCTCGACCGGCGGCAGGTTCTCGATGACGCGGTCGTTCTCGATCAGACCCGACATCGTGCGCGCGTTCGAGCAGCCCCAGAAATAGTCGAAGCCCCGGGTGATCGGTCCGCCGATGATCCGCGCGCCCACGGGCAGACCGTTCTCCCCCATGCGGCGCCGCGCCTTGTCGTTCGCCTCCGCCGGCTTGGTCCCGGCGGGGAGCTCGGAGCGGAACCCGAGGTGCCACTTGCCGATCACCGCCGTGGAGTAACCGTGGCGCCGCAGGAAGGCGGGCACGGTGAGCCTGCCTTCCGCGATCAGTGGATCGTCATCGGCGCCGTCGAGCACGCCCCGCTGGAGCCGCGTGCGCCAGGCGTAGCGGCCGGTGAGCAGGCCGTACCGGGTGGGAGTGCAAACCGACGAGCCACTATGGGCGTCGGTGAAGATCATCCCCTCCCCCGCCAGTCGATCGAGGTGGGGCGTGCGGATCTTTCCGCGTCCGGGATTGAGGATTTGCACATCGCCGTAGCCCAGGTCGTCGGCAAGGATGTACACGATGTTAGGCCGCGCGGAGGCGTTCGCGGTCGAAGCGCCGATCACCAGGAACAGGGTCGGCAGGAGCAGGGTCCGGAGAGGGAGGATCATGGCGGCGAGGAGTGAGGAAATCAGAATGAGCCCTTGAAGCCGATCGTCCAAAGCGAGCCAAAGTCCTCGCGCTGGCGGAACTGGGCGTGCGCCGGCGTGCTGGGGCCGGCGATCTCGTTGTCCTCCGTGGCGTCGTTGATGTTGCGGAAATTGGCGAAGACCGAAATCCAGCGCCGCAGCTGGTATTCGCCCTGCAGGTCCAAGGAGAGCTTCTTATTTCCCCAGTTGTAGGTACCCGGCTCGATGCCGACCCCCGAGACCACCGAGCCGCGCTGGCGGCCGCGGTAATTCCAGTTGGCCCGCACGTTGTACTTGGGCCGGGTCAGGCTCACTCCCCAGTTGAAGGTCCGCGGGACGTAGCCGGCGAAATTCTGCGCTCCCTCGCCAGTCGCACGCTGGACGCTCGCGTTCGCAAAGGCCTGCACTCCACGCGCCCATGCGGGCAGGAAGGTCAGCGACTGCCGGTAGCTCGCGTCAAAGCCGGTCGTACGCACCACACCCGCGATGTTCTGCTGGGTGGAGACCTCGTACATCCCGTAGGTACCGGCATCGATCCCGTAGAGCTCGAAGAAATCCACCGGCGGCCGGATCACCGTCGAAGCCGAGAAATTCTCGTAGTCCCGGCGGAAGCCGCCGACCGACACCTGCCCCACCCCTTCGAAGTAATACTCCAGCCGGGCGTTGACCGTCCGCGCCGTCCAGGCCTTCAGGCCGGCGTTGTTGACCGTGATGCGGTTCGTCGGACCGGGCGCGCTCTCGGTGTCGGGCAACGTGATGCCTCCGGCGTACTGGTTCAGGTTGGGACGGCCGATCGACTGGTAGGCGGCGGCCCGCGCGATGAGGTTTTCCCGGAAGTGGTAGCTGGCGTTGAGACTGGGGAACCAGCGCAGGTATTCCTTCTCGGAGCGCGAGCCCCGCTCGAGGTACGTGAGCTGGGAGACGGCGAGCGCATCCGTCGCGATCGCGACGGGGCGACCATTGGCGCCGAGGATCAAGTTGCCGCGTGCGTCGCGCTGGTAATTGAGCGTCGGGTCGGTCCGCGGCCCGGCCGCCTCGACGTTCGTCTGCTCGGCCCTCACTCCGCCCGTGAGCCGCAGCCGCCGGTCGGCCATCGCGACGTCGGCCCGCAGGTAGGCGGAGGAGACCGCCTCACGGGAGATCTTTGAGGCGCCGACCTGCGCGCGATACTCGGAATTGGCGTTGGGCGTGAAAAAGGCGGGATTGGAGCGATAGAGGTCGAGCACCGCCTCGTTGCTGATCCACTGCACGCGCGGGAAGCCGAAGGGCGCCACGCGCAGCGAGGCCCGCGGATCCAGGAAGGGGGCGGCGTTGTCGTCGTTGGCCCCGACCGTCGTGCTCGGGCGGCCGTCACGGCCGACGAACGTGTAGCTGGAGCTCGTGCCGGTGAGGTCGCGCGTGTGGTAGCGGTGGTCGAGGCCGCCCTTGAGCGAGACCGGGATGCGCCACGCGAGGTCGCGCCGCAGGTTGGCGTAGGCCGTGCGCTGCGTGTCGGAGTTGTGCTGCTCGCTGCCGCCGGTCGAGACCAGCGCGTAGTTTTCGAGCCGGAAGGGATCGACCGGCGCCCCCGTGGCGCCGTCGGCGACGGTGATGACCCGCGGACGGAGGTAGAAGATATCGTCGAAGGAGACCGTGACGCCCGAGCGCTGGGCGTTGGTGTTGTTGAACAAGCCGCGGTCCATGTTGCGCAGCGTGTGGCTGGCCTTCGAGTGGCCGAATCCGGCCTCGGCCTGCCAGACCGGCCCGGAGTGACGCCAGACGACCGTCGGCATCAACGTGCGGTTGTCGCGGGTCTGGCCGGTGTTCGCGAGCACGAGTGAACCCGCGCCGTTCCGGCCGCGGGTCGAGGTCGGCGTGAACGCCCCCGGGTCGACCGCGTTCACGTTGAAGGTGAGGTTGCGACTCATGTTGGCGAACGCCGTCGAACTGAACTGCAGCGACACCGTGAGCCGATCCCGGGGACTCGGGCGGAAATCGAGCGTGGCGCTGAAGGAATTGCGGGTGCTCTGCTTGGTGTTGTCGCGGAAGAGGTAGCTGGAGAGGTACGGCCGGTCGGGCGTGGTGTGCGGGAACGTCGTTCCGTTGGTGACAGCCCCGGCTCCGCGCCAGGTGTTCTGCATGAAGTCCTGGTTCAGGTAATTGGTCGACGTGCCCGCCGAGAGCGTGAAACCGAAGCGCGCGTTGACCGGCCGGATGTAGGTGAAGTCAAAGCCGGGATGCACCTTGCGGGTGTCGGCCCGCTGCGGGCCCGGGGTCTTGTGAAAGGCCCGCGCGTTGTCGCGCATCAGCAGGTAGGCGTTCCAGTTCAGGACCGGCCGGGCGCGCTCAAAGGCCCCGCGGGGAATCATGTTCACCGCGCCGGCCAGGGCGGATCCGGGATTGTCCGGCGTGGGCGAGAACACCACCTCCACCCGTGCGAGGTTGTTGATCGAGAGCATGTCGAGCGACACCGAGCGCGCCGTGCCGCCGCCCGGGTTGGCCGAGGCGACACTGAAGCCGTCGATCGTCACCGGGACGTAGTCCGCCGGTGCGCCATTGATCGAGACGTTGCGCGCGAAGCCTCCGATGTTGTCCATCGAAACGCCCGGCAGGAACTTGATGAACTCGCCGACGTTGCCCTCGGGCACAAAGCCCAGCTCGTCGGTCGCCACGACCGAACGCAGGTTGGGCGCGTGGCGCTGCTCGTTGATCGCGATCGCCGATCCGCTCATCTCCCGGGACGACGAGATCACGAATTCATCGAGCTTCACGACCCCGCGGTCGCCGAGCGCCAGCGAGAACTCCCGCCGGGTCACTTCCCCGGCCGTCACCGTCACGACCTCCGCGAGCGTGGTGAAGCCCGAGTAGGCGATCCGGACCTTCGCCGCGCCCGCCGGCACCCCCGTCAGGCGGAAACGCCCGTCGGCGTCGGTGAAGGCCTCCAAGGAAGTCCCATCGACGGTCACCCGCGCCTGCGCGAGGTATTCACCGCTGGCGGGACTGAAGACGCGGCCCTCGATTCCACCGGCAGCGGCGGCCGCCCGCGCGACGGAAAACGCCAGCGCGGCGCAGGCAAGGAAGACGAGAAGACGGCGGAGCCCGGAAGCTCCGCACGAGGCATGGGGTGTCATGGCGGGGTGGTACGGGTGCCCGACTCGACACCGCGGGATGCAGCGCGAGGCGAACGCTCGTTCGGGAGAAAACGACCGCCGGAGGCCCTGACGAACCAAAACGCCGGGGCGGAAGAAAACGCCCCCGCCCGACGCCGCGACTCAGCCCTTCGGGGCGTGGCGCAGCATCGTGACGCGGCCGGCGAAATTCCAGTCCTGCACGATCAGGTTGCCCTTCGCGTCGAACGCGACCCCGTGGGGCGCGATGAAGATGCCGTCGCGCCAGAATTCCGGAGCGAGCTTGAACTGCGCCCACTGCTTCTGGTCGGGATTGTCGCCCAGCGCGGCGACGACCTTGCCGGACTTGTCGACGATGGCCACGCGGCCCTCGAGCTCGGCCACCGCGACGAAGTCTCCCCGGATCGAGGCGGCGCACGGCCGGCGCAGGCCGGTCGTCACGACGCCGAGCCACTTGCCGTCGAGATCGGTGTGGACGAGGCGGCGGTTCTCGCGGTCGCAGATCAGCAGGCGGGGCGCGCCGAAGCGGGTGTCGAGCGCGATGCCGTGGCAGGTCTTGAACTGGTTGTCGCCCTCGCCGCGGGTGCCGATCGTCTTCAGATAACGGCGATCGGGGCTGTAGACATGCACCACGCTCGCGCCGTAGCCGTCGGCCACGTAGATGCGTCCGTCGGGCGCCACGGTGACGGCGGTGGGCCGGAAGGCGGTGGGCTTGGCCTTCGGGTCCGCGGGCTGGTTGTAGAAACCGCTCTCCTTGGGCACGCCGAGGGTCCACTCGGCCTTGCCGTCGAGCCCGAGCTTCACGATCTGCGGGCCCTTCACGTGGGCGGCGTAGATGAACTCCTTCCCGCCCTCCTCGCGGATCATCATGCCGTGGATGCCGCTGAAGTCAGGGGCGATGGAACGCAGATAGCGGCCCGTGGCGTCGAACACCAGGAGGCCCGTCTTGTCGGCGTCGGTGGAAACGTAGATGTTGCCCGCCTTGTCGACCACGACCCCGCCGTGCGTGGGCCCGAGCGAGACCTCCTTCGGCAGCTTGGCCCAGCCCGACTGCACCTCGAAGCGCCAGGCGCCCGAGCCCAGCGGGGCGGCCGGCAGCGGCGCGGCGGTCACTTGCCCGAGGGGCAGCGTGAAATCAACGTGGGCCTGAAGGCACGCGGGCAGCGCGCAGGCCAGGGCGAGGAAGGTGCGGGGGGTCACGGCGCGAGCATGAAACCGCGGGCGGCTCCGTCAAGCGGCCGGATGACCGGCGCGGCGGCGAGGGGCGCCGGTTGACGCCGACCGGTGGTCGCGGCACGGTCGCGCGACCTCATGGCAGACTTCCTGACCGACAAGCCCGCGAAGCTCGAGCGCGCCTTCCTCATCGGCGTCCAGACCGCGGAGATGTCCGCCGGCGAGGGCGCCGAACTGCTCGCGGAGCTGCGGGAGCTGGTGGAGAACCTGCGGATCAATGTGGCGCGGACGGAGCTCGTCACGCTGCGCCGGCCCAATCCCGCCCTGCTCCTGGGCAGCGGCAAGGCCGAGGAGCTCGTCGCGCTCGCGAAGGCGGAGGAGGCCGACGTGATCGTGTTCGACGAGGCGCTTTCGCCGGCACAGCAGCGCAACTGGGAGGAACTCTCCGGGATGGCCGTGATCGACCGGCAGGAAGTGATCCTCGAGATCTTCGCCGACCGCGCGCACACGCGGGAGGCGATCCTGCAGGTCGCGCTGGCGCGGATGGAGTATTCCCTCCCCCGCCTCACCCGCGCGTGGACGCACCTCTCGCGCCAACGCGGCAAGGGCGCGATGGGCGGCGAAGGCGAAACCCAGCTGGAGCAGGATCGCCGCATCGTGCGCGACCGCATCGCGCACCTGAAGGAGGAGCTCGCCGCCGTGGTGCGGCAGCGCGACGTGCAGCGCCGCAAGCGCCAGCGGGTGCCCGTGCCGACCTGCGCCATCGTCGGCTACACCAACGCCGGCAAGTCCACGCTCCTCAACACGCTCACCGGCGCGCGCGTCCTCGCGGCCGACAAGCTCTTCGCGACGCTTGATCCCACCACCCGGCAGCTCGAGCTCCGCGGGAACCAGAAGGTGCTCGTCACCGACACCGTCGGCTTCATCCGCCGCCTGCCGCACGGCCTCGTCGACGCGTTCAAGGCCACCCTGGAGGAGGTCGTCGTCGCCGATTTCCTCGTCCATGTGCTCGACGTGACGAACCCGAACGTCGAGCACCACCACGCCACCACGCTGGCCGTGCTCGGCGAGCTCGGGGCGGCGGGCAAGACCATGCTCACGGTCTTCAACAAGGTCGACGCCGCCACGCCCGCGATGCTCACGCGTGCGCGCCGGCTCGCCCCCGACGCCCTCTTCGTCTCGGCGCTCAGCCGCGAGGGGCTCGATCATCTCGAGGACCGGTGCCTGGAACTCATCGCCGAGGCGCACCAGTCGACGGAGCTTCTCGTGCCGCACGCCCGCTACGATGTCATCGCCCGCCTGCACGCGGTCGGCCACGTGCAGAGCGAGGAGCAGCTCGACGAGGCCGTGCGGCTCATCGGCCGCTATCCCGCCGCCCAAGCCGCTTTCTTCGCGCCCTTCGTGGTGAAGTGAGGGGCGGCAGGGGCCACTGGAACTGGCCGCTCAGAAGCTTCCGCGCAGACCGATGGCCATCTGGATCCCGTACTCCTGCTCGGCGTAGAGCCGCGCGTAGGCCGGGGTGAGATCGCCGTAACGGAGGAAGCGGTAGGGCTCGTTGAAGATGTTGTTGGCGCTGGCGACGAAGGACAGCGTGCGCGAGAGCTGGTACGAGCCGTTGATGTCGAGCACGGTCCGCGCCTCGATGTACTCGTAGCCGTTGGGGCCGAAGGCCGCCTGCGGCAGCCGCTTGTCGAGCCCGCGGTGATTCCAGCGCGCGGTGAAGGTGACCCGCTGCCGCGCGAAGGTGAAGCCCCAGTTGCCGCTCTTGGGGATGAAGCTGGAAAAGGAGGCTCCGGGATTGCCCTCGAGCTTCAGGCGCGTCGCGTTGCCGAAGAGCGTGAAATAGCCGCCCCAGCGGCCGAGCCGGCGCAGGTTCTGCCGCACGTTGATCTCACCACCCGTGATGCGCGCGTTGCCCGAGTTGAACTTCGAATTGATGTTCCAGTCCAGGTAACGCTCCGGCAGCCCAAGTTCCGCCAGGAGCTCGGGCGTCGCGCGCCTCGAAGCATCACCGAAGAAGTTCCGCAGCTCCTTCAGGAAGACGCCGGCGGAGATCAGCCCGCCGTTGTCGGTGTAATACTCGGCCGACAGGTCGTAGTTGTCGGCCGTCCACGGCATCAGGGAGGGATTCCGGATGTTCAGGGTGCCGCGGTACTGGCCGGGCTGCAGGTCATCATCCTCGTCGGGATCGGTCGCGCTCGTGTTGGCGACCGTGCGCGGGATGATGTCGGTGAAGTTCGGACGCCCGTAGGTCTTGGCCCAAGCCGCGCGAAGGAGCAGGTTCTCCGTGGCGTTGTACGTGAGGTGGATGCTCGGGTAGGCCCCGTCGTATTCCTTCCGCGAGAAGGAGGCGCGGTACTCGCGGATGAACAGGCTTTCCGCGAGGGATCCCGCGGCGCCCGCCTCCGGCCGGCGCACCCGCTGCCCGGCGGCGTTGCGGACGAACGAGCCGTCCGGATTGCGCTGCCAGACGCGCTCCGAGTCGACGAGCCCGCCGATTCCCCGGTCAATCGTCCGCTCGTAGCGGACGCCGCCGAGGACGCGGAGCTGGCCGTTGAGCAGGCGCGTGTCGGCCTGCACGTAACCCGCCTGGACCGTCTCCTTGATGTTCTCGTTGTTATCGATGTGGGAGTTCCGGTCGGAAACGCGCTGCGCCTCCGTCTGCTGGTAGAGCAGCGGGTTGATCTGGAAGGCGCGGTAGGCCCGGCTCGGCGACATCCAGTTGATGCTCGGCATGCCGTAGCCGGTATCGACGCCCCGGTAGCGCTGCATCAGGTAGGGTTCAATCGGCGCGGTGGCGGCCGAGGCCCCGTCGGGGCCGAAGAAGGTCCACGTCTCGTTGCGCAGGTTGTTGTCGAGCATCACCCGCTTTTCCAGCACGCCGGCCTGCAGGGCGGCGGGCACGGGCAGGAAATCGACGGTCCGACGAACATTCAGGAAACCCTGGTTGGTGTAACTGCGGTTGTTCAGGTTCGCGTTGTTCGCGGTGTTGCCCCGGAGGTTGGCGGGGTTGTTCCAGTCCACGGGCTGGTTGGCGTTGTCGAAGACCTCGATGCGACCCGGCAGCGCCGCGCCGGGCGCGAGGTCGAGGAAACTGATGCGCACGGGGAAGCGCTGGATCGCGCTGGCCTGGAGAAAGAACCCGGCGTCGAAGTAGCGGCGCTTCGTCTGCGACGCGGAGCGGCTGACGCCGGCCTCCACCCGCCAGCGGCCGTTATCGTACCGGTAGCCCACGTTACTGCTATCGGTGATCTGGTTGATGAGCTGGTTGGTGCCGTTGTTGTTCAGCGAGCCGCGACCGGTGGCCCCTAGAGTCTGGTTGCCGTCCCACGCGAGGGTGCGGCCGCCGGCGATGGAGGAAGTGGCGGTGGTGCTGGTGTTCCACGTGTAGGTCAGGGAGCCGATCCGGGTGTCGGTCCGGCTCGCGACGTGGCCGACGGACAGCACGCCGTTGTCGCCGACCTTCCAATCGGCCTTCACGCTGAGCGTGTTGCGCGTGAGGTCGCGGGGGCCGTCGAGGAGCGCGAGCGAGTTGAGCACTGGATTGGCGTAGTTGATCGGCGTGCCGGCGGCGCTGCCCGGAGGCACGATCGAGGTCCACGTCTGGAGCGTGCGGTGCTGCTCGTTGAAGGAGCGCGAGTGATTGGCGGCGATGACGACGCCGAAGCGCTTCGTCACGGGCCAGGTGAAGTCGAGGTTGGCCCCGGGATACAGCTTGTGGTTCAACTTGTCCCCGTGGGAGTGGGGTGTCTTCCGGAGATCCAGGTTCTCGTGGTTACCGATCAGGTTGAGCGAGTAGCGGAGCTGCCGGCCGCTCCGCTCGAACGCGCTCTTGCTCACGAGGTTTATCGAGCCGGCGAGCGAATCCGCGGGACTGGAGGGGGTCGGTACCTTGGCCACTTCCATGCGCGCGATGTCGTTCAGCGCCATGGAGCGCACGTCCACCGAGCGCGTCGCCGTGGTCCAGATGTTCGAGGCGGGCGCACCGTCGTTGGTGACGGCCGTCATGCCGCCGCCAATTCCCCGGATCGACACGCCGGAGACGTCGGCTAGGTCGCTCTCGACGGTGACGCCAGGCAGGAACTTCATGAATTCGCCGACCGAGCCGCCCAGCACATCGCCGAGAGAGTCGGTCGAGAGCACGTTCTTGATGTTGGGGGCAAAGCGCTGCTCGTTGGTCGCGATCGCCTGCGCGTCGGTCTCACGCTCCTGCGCGACCACGAACGCGTCCAACTTGACCGTGCCGTCGGCCGAATCCCCGTAACGTGACCGCGAGGTGAGGCTGACATCCTGCTGCACCGTGCCGCCGGGGGGAACCACCACCCGCACCGAGGCGAGATCGAGTTCGGTGAAGAAGACCTCCAGGGTCGCCGGCCCACTCGGGACGCCAGCGAGGCGGAAACTACCGTCCTTATCGGTGAACGCCGCGGCGGCCGTGCCCTTCACCGTGACGCGGGCGTTGTTCAGGTACTGCCCGGTGCCGACGTTGAGCACGCGCCCTGCGATGGTGCCCGTCGCCGGCGCGGCCGCATTCGTCGGAGTCGGACCGGACTGCGCGACGACGGACGGCGCGGAGACGCGGAGCAAGGCAAGGGCGGCGAGGAGGAACGGCAGGTACTTGGGCATGTGGGAGCGGATCGCCCCCCCTTGAAACAGCCGCCGGCAGCCTGCTGCAACCCGCGAAAGCTAAGATAGACCGAAAGCGCCGCCGCAGGACTGTGGCGAAAGGAAGACGAGCGGCCGGCAGCCGGGCACCGGCGCCTGCTCAGAAGCGGCCCGGCAGCGTGCGCCGCGGGCCAATCACTCCGCGTCGTAGATCTGAACGCGGTTCCAGAAGGTCTTGAAGCGCTCCACGAAGGCGAGGTGCAGCGGATCCACCTGGTAGGCGTCGTGCCCGGCGACGTCGGCGCACACCACCGTGAGCGCGAACGAGTAGGAGTCGTCGATGATCGGCCGCTTCGCGGTCTTCGCCGGCGTACCGACGTAGATGGCCTTCACGGCCTTGATGCCACCAAGGGACTCGACGCCCTTGCGGAAGTCGGCGAGCTGCGCGGCGGTCAATTCGGGTTTCAGCCAGAAGTAGACGGTGTGGACGAGCATGGGAAAGGCAGGGGATGTGGCCCGCCGCCCCGCCGGCGGCAACAGGAACTTTCGCCGCCGGGCTAATTGCCGACGAAGGTCTTTTCCCCGGCCTCGATGGCGAACGGCAGTTTGTTCTCCTTCGACGGCAATGGACACGTCGAATGCGGCGTGAACGCGCAGGGCGGGTTCTCCGCGAGGTTGAAATCAAGCGTTACCCGGCCGTTCACCGGCCACGCCGCGTAAAGGAAACGACCTCCGCCGTAGGTGCTCCGGCCCGTCGTCGCATCCGCGAAGACGAAGAACAGCGGATTCTCCCGCCCTTCTTCGAAGGGCAGCAGCTCCCACGTGCGACCGGCATGCTCAAAGACCGCCTTCCCGGGCACCGGCTCGGGGCTCACATGGCCCAGCACGCTCGTGACCGGCACCTGCCGCGGCGGCGAAAACTCCACCCAGCGCGCCTCGATCCGCAGCGCAGGATCATAAGCGTGATGTTCAATCCCCGGGAATGAAGTTCTCAGCGGCGCGGCGCTGTCCTTCACCCGCAAGGCGAGACGCCCCCCGCGCTCCACCACGAAGAAACTCACGGTCCCGACGACTACCGTCACCGGCCGCTCACTGCCCTCCGCCGGGGCCAGATCCACCGTCCGTACCAGCTTGTCCCCCACCCTCGCCTCCACCCCGGATTCGATCACCAGCGCGATTTTTCGCGCGCCGTTTGGAATGACTCGCCCGATCCGCGCGGGCCCGGCAGCCAGCACGATGCGGTTGCCTCGGTCGCGACCGACCGTGCTCTCGCCGTCGGGTAAAAAATGCAGCCCGATGAGCGTCAGCCAGCCGTCGGGAGCGGTGAGTTTCGCGAGGCGTTCGGCCCGCGCGGCGGCGACATCCGCGGGTACCACGGGAGCGGCCGCGGCAGCGACCACGGAGGCCAGAAGGATCGTCGGAAGCAGGCGCATGGCGGGGAAACTCGGCGCGCGCCCGGCGCCGTCAAGCGCTCCGGCAGGTCTTTCTCGACAACCCCGCGCGGGTGCGCGTGCTAGGCGGCGATTTCCCAAGCCGACGCGAACGGACCCATGAAGCCGCAAACCCCCATGATGCAGCAGTACTTCGAGGTGAAGCGCGGGCTGCCGCGCGACACCCTGCTGCTCTTCCGGCTTGGGGACTTCTTCGAATTGTTCTTCGAGGATGCCGTCACGGCGTCGAAGCTGCTGGGCCTCACGCTCACGCGCCGGCTCGATCATCCGATGGCCGGGCTGCCCGCCCACGCGCTCGACGGCTACGTCTCAAAGCTGCTGGCGGCCGGCAAGAAGGTGGCCATCTGCGACCAGGCCGAACCTGCGAAAGCCGGCAAGCTCGTCCGCCGCCAGCTCACGCGGATCCTCTCACCCGGCACGACGCTCGCCGCCAACCAGCTCGACGCCGCACGCAACCATTACCTCGCGGCCCTCACCCTCGACCGCGCCGGCCTGCACGCGGCCTGGCTCGACCTTTCGACCGGTGAGTTCCGCGTCGCGACCGATCCGCAGGTGGCGAACCTGCTCCCGGTCCTCACCGCGCTCAACCCGGCGGAGCTGCTGCTCATCGAGGGCGAACGCGAACGCTGGGAGGCGGCGCCGCATGAGGAGACCGGCCCCCGCGCGCTGCACGCGTTCGCGTCCGAGCGCCTCGTCTCCGAGCTCCCCGGCTACCACTTCGAGACGTCGGGCGGGGCGCGGACGGTGATGGACGCGGTCGGCGTGTTGAACCTCCAGGGCTTCGGGCTGGCGCACGACCATCCCGGACTCGGGCCGGCCGGCGCCCTTGTGCACTACGCGACGGAAAACCTCTGCGCGAAACCCGAGAACCTCCGCGGCCTGCAGGAATACCGCAGCACCGGCGCCCTCCTGCTCGACCCCTCGACGCTGCGCAACCTCGAGATCTTCACCTCCGCGCGCGGCGGGCGCGACGGTTCGCTGCTGCAGGCCATGAACCGCACCGCCTCCGCGGCGGGCGCGCGCCTGCTGGAACGCTGGCTCGCCGCCCCGACCCTCGACCTGACCGAGCTGCGCCGGCGGCAGGGGATCGTGGGCGAACTCGTCGCGGACCCGATGCGGCTGGCGGAACTGCACGAGCAACTCGGCTCCGTGCGCGACATCCCGCGCATCCTGGGCCGACTCCAGAATCGGCTGCGCAATCCGCGCGAGCTCGGCGGCGTGCGCGACACCCTGGCGCGACTCCCGGCGGTCGCCGCGGCCTGCGCGGCCGCGGGCGACGGCACCGGAATCGCCGCCCTGGGAGGCCGCCTGCAGGACCTCCCTGCCCTGCGCGACCTGCTGGCCCGCGCGCTCGCCGACGAGTTACCCAACGACCTCGCCGACGGCGGCTACATCCGCGCCGGCCACGACGCCGAACTCGACCGCCTGCGGTCGCTGACCTCGGGCAACAAGGCCTGGCTCGCGGACCTCGAGCGCGCCGAACAGGAGCGCACCGGCATCCGCAGCCTGAAGGTCCGTTACACCGGCAATTTCGGGTACTACATCGAGGTGACCAAGGCCAACCTGCACCTGGTGCCCGCGGATTACATCCGCCGGCAGACGACCGTGGGCGGCGAGCGTTACGTCACCGAGGCGCTCCGGCAGAAGGAGAAGGAGATCTTCCACGCCGAGGAGAACGCGCAGGCACGCGAACTGGAACTGTTCAACGGTCTGGTCGCGGCCGTCGTGGCCGAGGCGACGGCGCTGAGCCGCACGGCGGAGGCGCTGGCCGAGCTGGACGTCCTGGCCGGCTGGGCGCTGCTCGCGCGGGAGTGGGACTACGTGCGGCCCGAGCTCGACGAGGGAGAAGCGCTCGGGATCGCCGAGGGGCGGCATCCCGTGGTGGAGCAGGTGCTGCGTTCGCCCGATGCGCCGATGACGCGCGGCACCGCCGGCGGCTTCGTACCGAACGACACCACCCTCTCCTGTGACGACGCGCAGCTGATGCTGATCACCGGCCCGAACATGGCGGGCAAATCGACCTACATCCGGCAGGTGGCCCTCATCACGCTCATGGCGCAGGTCGGAAGCTGGGTTCCGGCCAAGTCGTGCCGCGTCGGCCTCGTCGACCGCATCTTCTCCCGCGTGGGCGCGAGCGACGACCTCGCGCGCGGCAACTCGACCTTCATGGTCGAGATGAACGAGACCGCGAACATCCTCAACAACGCCACCGCGCGCTCACTCATCATCCTCGACGAGATCGGCCGCGGCACCTCGACGTATGACGGACTCGCAATCGCCTGGGCGGTCGTCGAGCACCTCCACCGCGACGCCACCCGCGGACCGCGGACACTCTTCGCGACCCATTACCAGGAGCTGACGCAGCTGGAGCGCCACCTGCCCCGCCTGCGCAACTTCTCCGTGGCCGTGAAGGAATGGAACGACGAGATCGTGTTCGTGCGCCGCGTGGTGCCGGGCGCGGCCGACCGCAGCTACGGCATCCAGGTGGCCCGCCTGGCCGGACTTCCCCTCGGCGTGATCGACCGGGCGAAGACCCTGCTGGCGAAGCTCGAGGGGGACGACGTCTCCGTGACGGTCGCGGCCCCGCAGGCCCGCCCGCGGAAAAAGATCACGGTCGCCCCGCCGGACGACTCCCAGCTGAACCTGCTGTGAACGGCGCCCGAGGCGGGCCTCCACCCTGCGCGGTCAGGTGAGCCGCACCGCGGCCGCCTGGGCCTTCAGGCAAAGCTCGGCGGCCTTGAAGGCGTGCTCCTGCGTCATGGCCTTCTCGGTGCGGTTCAGGCAGTCGAGGATGAACTCGCCGAAGAACCGGTAGCCCACGCGGCCGGCGACGTTCACCTGATACTCGCCCTTGCCATCGACGATGAAGACCTGGTTCCCGGTGCGGTCACGCGTGAGGTCAACGTACTTGCGCAGCTCGATGAAGCCCTTCGTGCCGAGGATGAACGTGCGGCCGTCACCCCAGTTGCTCAGGCCGTTGGGCGTGAACCAATCCACGCGGATCTGATTGGTGGAACCGTTGTCGGCCACCAAAGACGCCTCGCCGAAATCCTCCAGCTCGGGCGTCTCGGGGTTGGCGAAGTTGCCGACCGCCGCGTGGGTCACGCGGGCGTCGCGCGCCCCCGCGTAGGTGAGGAACTGTTCGCATTGGTGGCTGCCGATGTCGCACAGGATGCCGCCGTAGCGGGCCTTCTGGAAAAACCACGCGGGCCGCGTCGGCTTGTTGAGCCGGTGGGGCCCGAGGCCGACCACCTGCACGACGCGCCCGACGACTCCCTCGCGCACGAGTTGGGTCGCGAACATGCCCGACTCGGAGTGCAGCCGCTCGCTGTAATACGTGAAATACTTCCGCCCGGTGCGGCGCACTGCGGCGCGCGCCTGCTCAAGCTGCGCGAGCGTCGTGAAGGGGGTCTTGTCGGTGAAGTAGTCCTTGCCCGCCTCCATCACCCGCAGGCCGATCGCGGCCCGGTCGGCCGGGACCGCGGCGGCGGTGACGAGCTTCACCTCCGGATCAGCCAGGATCTCATCCAGCGAACGCGCGACCTTCACGCCCGGGTACTTCGCGAGGAAGGGCGCATGCTTCGACGCGTCGGGCTCGAAGATCCAGCGCAGCGTGCCGCCGGCCTCGGCCAACGCCGAGCATTGGCCCGAAATGTGCCCGTGGTCGAAGTGCGCCGCCGCGAACACAAACTCACCCGGCTTCACCACCGGGCGCGGCTTGGGCTCAGGCGCGTAGGGACCGGGGCCGGCCGCGGCCGCCTTCTCGGCCGCACCAGCGCGGGAGGCCGCGAGCACGGCCGCCGCGGCGACCGGGGAATGGGAAAGGAAGTGACGGCGATTCATGGCGGGAAAGATAAGGGGAGAAAATGTTCAGGGCGCGGTAATCGCGTACAGGTGCGTCATCGTGGCGACGTAAAGGGTGCCGTTCGCCGCGACGGGCGTCGCGCTGACGCCCGCGCCGAGGTTGATCTCGGCCAGGAGACGCTTCTCTCGCGAGGCGGCGAAGGTGAGGAACTCCCCGCGACGCGTGGCGAAGTAGACCTTGCCGTCGGCGACCAGCGGCGTCGCCCACGACTCGCCCTTCACGTCATGCGTCCAGATGCCGGCGCCCGTGGCGGCGTCGAGGCAATGCAGCCGCCGGCCGGTGTCGGCGATGAACGCGAGCCCGTCGTGGACCACGGGGCTGCTCATCACGTGCTGCACGAGCGGATAGGACCAGACCTCGCGCGGCGCCCCGCCGGGGGAAGACGGCGGCTCGAAGCACTTGAGCCACGCGAGGTTCTTGCCCCACCAGAGGTCGCCCCCCAGCGCGACATGCACCCGGCCATCATGGATGACCGGCAGGCCCTTGATGTTGCTCGGGCTTTCGCGCCGGTTCGTGGTGAAGCGGTGCACCTCGGCCTTCGGCGCGCCGGGGTCGCCGTCGTAGTGCCAGAGTTTCCGCAGCTTCCGCACTTCCCCGGCGGGCGGCACCGCGGTGAGCGGCTCGAAGCCGTACACGACACCGTCGCCGCCGCCGAAGACGATCGTCTCCCGCCCTCCTTCGCGCAGCACCGACGGCGAGGACCACGTGCAGTGGAAGATGCGCGGTCCGATGCGCTCGGCGTCGGTCGCGACCAACCGGCCGGTGGCGCGCTCCAGCACGATCAGGCTCGGGGCGTCGGGCGATTCGATCTCGCGGTGCGTGTCGCCGACGCCGTTCGACGTGTTCACATAGAGGAACGGGCCGTGCGCGAGGATGGAGGCATGCGCGGAGTCGTGCTGCCGCACCTTCAGCGTGCCCACCATGTCAAAGAGCCAGAGAATGTCGGCGTCGCCGGGCCCGACCGGCACAGGCGTCTCGCCGGGCGGAGTCTGGTGGCGGGACTCGTCGAGGAACGGCCCTTGGTTGCCGTTGGCCATGCCCTCGGGATCGAGGCAGGCGACCTCGCCGCGGTTGGTGACGATATAGACGAGGCCGTCGACGACCGTCGCCGGTGAGCAGATACCCATGAAGGGCCAGTCCCAGAACTTGCTCGTGGTGATCTTGGGGACGACCAACTGCCACCGCAGCGCGCCGGTGCGTTCATCAAGGCAAAGCAGCACGCCGCGGTCACCGTCATGGCGCGGATCGCGCGGGACGCGGTTGTTGGTGCCGAGGTAAACGCGCCCGTCTGCGATCACCGGCGTCGAGTGGGTGTCGCTGCCCAGCCGCGCGGTCCAGCGGACGTTCGTACCGGCCTTCGGGTCGAACGATTCGGGTAGTCCACGCTCCGGCGAAACCATGTTTCGCGTGAAGCGCTCGCCCCATTGCGGCCGATCCTCGGCGCCCAGGGGAAGCAGCCCCAACACGGCGGGCACCAGGCGACGGAGCAGACGGGGTAACGGCATCACCCTTTCTCCGTCCAACGCTCGCCGCCTGGCAAACGGATTGATCGCCTCCCGCTGGGCTCAGGCCAAAAGCCCGCGGAGCGCGTCGCGGATCTGGTCGTCGGTCCCGGGCGCAAGGAAAGCGTGCTCGATCTCATAACCGCCCGCGGGAAATTCCTGCCGGGTCGGAATGTACCAAGGTCCCGCGTCACCATAGGCCGCGACCGCCACCGGCTGACCGGGACGCATCGCCTGCGCCGCCAGTTGGTACTCGATGAAGGGTTCCGCCGGGAGGTGCAGCGCGGTGATGCCGTTGAGGCGCAGCGCCGACAGCACGAAGGGATCACCGCGTTCCACCCGCCGCAGGCACGCCAGCTTGAAGGCCGGACGCAGGCGCGTGACCAGCGAGTCGCGCGGCTTCTCCATCAGCTCGCGCAGCGCCGCCGGGCCAAGGTCGGGATTGGCGACCGGACGCAACTCGCGGCTGCGCCAGGTCGCTTCCGCCAAGGGCTCGGGCCGGAGCGTCGCTTCAGCGGCCGCGATGCCGCGGATCATCCGCTCCGTGAGCGCGACCCTCGCGGCCGGGCTGCCGTCGTTGTACTTGCCCGCCGCGAGATCTCCCGCGCAGCCGGTGAAGTAGAGGTGCGTGCAGCCCGGGTCCTCCTTCTGCCGCGCCTTGCGGGCCAGCCCGGGGAAATCGCTGCTCACCCGGCCGTCGCCGTAGAAGCTCATCGGATGCGTCGCGTAGTAGTGGCAGGCGACCACCCGGCGACCGCGCTCGTAAAGGGCGATCGTCCGCAGCCACGGATCGATGAGACCCTCTTCCAAGGCGATCTGCTGGGGATTGCGGCAGGAACTGCCGCGCATGCGCAGCACGCGGCCGTCGGGCCCGCGCTCGATCCGGCGGTTGGCCGCCACCTTTTCCACGCGACCCGCACCGTGCGCGACATGCGTCACCTCCCGCGTCTCGCGGAGCGCCCGGCCCACCGCCTCCCGCGCCGCCTCCAGGCAGCGGCGGTGGAAGTCCCGGTCGAGGATGCGGGGCAAGTCGGGCTGCGCCGCAGCCAAGCGGTCGGCCTCAAGACAAACCAGCGGCGCGTTGTGCTGGTGCACGCACTGGACCGCGACGCGATCCGGAGTCGTCCCCGCCGCCTCCGCCAGCGCGCCACGCCATGCGGCATGCGCTTCGTTGAGCAGTCCCGTCCAGTCCACTGCGCACACCACGATCGGCGCGCCGGCGCCCAAGAGCACGAAACCGATCGCCTCCAGCGGATCGTCGACCGCCGCCACCGGCTTGATCCAACCGCCGCAGCACGCGTGGCCCAAAGGCGGCGTCACATCGAAGCGGAAGGTTCCAACGTGGACACTTCCCCCTGCGGCGGTGGCGGCGAACCCGCGCGCGGCCGCCAACGCGGAGCCGGCGGCGGCCCCGGCCAGGAGGTCGCGACGCGTCAGGACGCTCATCGTTTCCCCGGATAACCCGGCGACGCGTAGACCTCGCGCAGGAGACGCACCGCCGCGTCGACGAGCAGTCGTCCGCACTCATCCGTGCCCGCACCCGCCACCCCGGCCTCGTAGCCACCGCGCGCCTTCTCACCGGGCATGCCCACATAGTGCACGCCCATGCCGTTGCTGTAACCGAGCACCAGCGTCTGCGGGAAGGGTGAGTCCTCCCGGATATGCGTACCGAGGTCGGTGAGCGGCTCTCCGGGCAGCGCGACGAACGCGAGCGGGCCACACACCAGCACCTGCACCTCGGCGGTGACCTTCGGGGTTCCGGTACGCTTGATCGCGTCCGGCGTCAGCGGCAGGTCGACGTCCGCTCTCGCCACGCGGATCGGCATCGGACGCAACCCCACCGCCAGCTTCTCCGCCTCGCGGGCCTTGCGCGCGAACGCCTCCGCCATCTCCGCCACCGCCTGCGGCCCGCGCCGCCACGGCGTGATGTCGCCGCTGACGCCCTGCAGGAAGAACCCCTCGCCCCCGAACGCCGCGCTCATCGCCCGCGACGCCGGCCCCGGCCAGTCGGCGGAGATGCCGGGGTTGGAAGGATAGATCGAGACGGAGTGGCAGGAGGCGTGGAACACGGTCGCGAGGTTGCCGCCGCCCTCTGCGCGCAACCACAGCAGCGCCAGCGTACGGTCCATCGGCCCGAAGGTTGCACCTCCCTGCAGCACCGCGGCGTTCCAGTCGGGTGAACTCGCCGCCACCGTACGCACGGACTTCGGATCCGCGAGCCCCCAGCTCGGCGCGCGCGGACGCCGGTTATAGAGGTATTCCGCCACCGAGACGCGTCCGATGCTCATCGCGGCCGGCCGGGCCCCGGCCAGCGCCCGCTTCGTCGCGTCGACGGTTGATTCGAGCAGCTTCCCCATCCACGCGCGGAAAGGCGGGAAATCATTCTGCGGGGGCATGTACCTCACCGCCCACCAATTGTCGCGTTCCTTGCCGCGGTAGCCATCCCGGTAAACCGGCGACCACGGTCCGGAGTGGGTGTGGCTCGCGTTGATCATGACGTTCGCGCCGGGGATGCCCGTCGCCGACTCGATCGCGCGGCGCACCTCGTCTCGGGAGGACTCGGAGACGTCCGTCAGGTCCCACCGCACGAGCGCGGCCTTCGTCTGCCCGTCGTCCAGCGTCAGCACCTGCACCACCAACGGGTCGAGCACCTCGCCGTACGCCCGGCCGGTGACCCAGTTGCGCACGTCGGTACCCGGGGTGATGTCTGACGCGGCGACGCCGACGCGCAACGTGACCGCAGGCTCGGCGGCAGACAGCGGCAGGCAGGCGAGTAACAGGAGAAGGAAAGGGAAACGAGGCATAGGGGAAAAGCGGCGCGACGGGCCGGCGCGCGCAAACTCCCTCCCCTCGCGACGGAGCGGCAATCTTAAACACGGTACAGCTTCCCGACCGATCCACGAGGCGAGGACGCCTCGTCCACGCCGGACAACCCGCCTACCCCTCGAAGCGGCTTCGCGTCAGTTCGCAGTTCAACATCCCCGGTCAGGAGACCTTGATATGAGCCGAGAGTCGGCCGCCCCGGCAACGCGGTGCCACGAGCCTGAGTCATCACCGGCTGGCTGCTTGCCTCCGACGGCGGCCGGAGGTGTTGTCTCGGACCGATGAACCGCCGGAACCTCCTCGCCCGCTCCACCCTGCTCGCCGCCGGCGCGGCCGCGGGCCGTGCCGCGGTGACCCCGGCGGCGGACCTCGTGGACACGAATGTTACCCTCGGAGATTGGGTCGTTCGCCGTTCCTGGGCCGATTCTCCCGCGACGCTCATCGCGCGGCTCAGGCGTCACGGGGTGACCTCAGCCTGGGCCGCGAGCGTCGAGGGTGTGCTCCACACCGACGTCGCCGGCGCCAACGCCCGTCTCGCCGCGGCCTGCGCGGGCACGATGCTGCGGCCGTTCGGCACCGTGAACCCATTGGCACCCGACTGGGAGGAGGACGTCCGCCGTTGCGCCGACACGCACCGGATGCCCGGGATCCGGCTCTTCCCTTCGTACCACGGCTATACCCTGGAAGACGCGGCCTTCTCGCGGTTGCTCGCCGCTGCCACCGCCCGTGGACTGCTCGTGCAGGTCGCACTGATGATCGAGGATGACCGCTCGCAGAATCCCGTGCTGGCCGTTCCCTTCGTCAACGTCGCCGCCCTGCCAGAGCAGATGGCCAAGGTCCCGGGTGCGCGCGTCATGCTGCTCAACGCGACGTCGCGCGTCTTTTCCGGCACCCCGCTGCTCGCGCGCCTCACGCGCGCCGGCATCTTCCTGGAAATCGCCACGCTGGAGGGTGCGGCCGGCATCGAGGGCTTGCTGGCTCGCGTGCCCGGCGCGCGCGTCTGCTTCGGATCGCACTCGCCGTACTTCGTCCTCGAGTCCGCCCTGCTCAAGTTGGACGAGTCGGAACTCTCCGCCGCGCAGGCTTCGGCCGTTCGCCACGGCCACGCTGCCCTCGCCCTTTCCCGCGCATGAACCGCCGAGACTTCCTCGCCGCCGGTGCCGGCGCCACCTCGCTCGCGCTTTCACCGCTCCCGGCCGCAGCGGCCTCCTCTCCCGTTTCCCCATGGGGCGTCACCGAACTCCGGAAACTGGGAGTCTGGGACGTTCATGCCCACGTTGGCACCCCCGGACCAAATCCCGCCAAACGGATGGAGGCCCTCGTGCGCATCGCCGACCGCGTCGGCGTCGAGCGGTTGTGCATCTTCATGAGCCCGCCGTGGCAGCATGAGCCGAAGCCCGAGGAGTTCCGCCGCAGCAACGATGACGTGCTCGCCATCCTCAAGGAGTGGGGCTCCCGCGCGTTCGGCTTCGTCTACCTCAACCCCACGCACCTGAAGGAATCCCTCGCCGAACTCGAGCGGTGCGTCGCCGACGGCCCCATGGTCGGCATCAAGCTCTGGGTCGGAGCCCGCGCGAACCGCGCCGAGCTCGACCCGCTTGTGAAGCGTGCCGTGGAACTCGACGCGCTCATCTTCCAGCACACGTGGATCAAGCAGCGCGGGAAGGGCAACCTGCCGCAGGAGTCCACCCCGATGGAACTGGCGGAGCTTTCCGCCCGCCACCCCGGCGTGCCGATGGTGTGCGGCCACATGGGCGGCGGCGAATGGGCGTTCGGCCTTCGCGCGATCCGCGCCCGGCCCGAGCTGCACGGCGACCTCGGCGGCAGCGACCCGGTCTCCGGCCAGGTCGAGATGGCGGTGCGCGAGCTCGGCGCCTCGCGCGTCCTCTACGGCAGCGACGTGAGCGGCCGCAGCTTCGGTTCCCAATTGGGCCGCGTGGCCGGAGCCGACATCTCCGACGCCGATAAGCGTCTCATCCTGCGCGAAAACCTCGTGCGGCTCCTCCGCCCGGCACTCCGGCGCAAGGGCATCACGCCCTGAGCACTCGCGGCGGGGAAAATTTCGGGAAACCGCTTGACTCGTCTTTTCGCGAACCGATTCTCGCCCTCTTTTCCCATCCGGGGTGGTAGCTCAGTTGGTTAGAGCGTCTGCCTGTCACGCAGAAGGCCGCGGGTTCGAGTCCCGTCCATCCCGCCAGTTTT
>JBBAVH010000021.1:0-83489 GCA_040397825.1 Opitutaceae bacterium | reverse complement strand
GCCCGCTTTCGCCGGGGTTGAAGAATCCCTTGCCGTGGCTCGCCGAGATGATGGATATCAAGAAGGAGCAGAACTTCTTCGAGGGTCGCGTCACCGAGTACCAGAAGGCCTCCTCCCTGAACGTCGCCAGCGACGACGAGCTCTGACCCCGCCCCTCCGAACTCCCGGCTCACCGGACCGTTCCACCCTCTCTCCCTTACTTTTCCCCGCTTCGCCCTGCCAGGGCGGAGTACGGGGTTTCCCTTTTTTCTCCTCTTCGTCCGTTTTGTTCCAATTCCGTTAATTTTTCGCCATGAGCCAGCCGACCGTAGCGCACGACCTCGCCCTCAAACGCACCGTTCACACCCCCGTTGAGCAGAAGCCGCATTTCGCCTGGCGCGACGTCGTCGCCAGCGCCGCGATCGAGGTCCCGTCCGTCACACTGCTGTGCCCGCACGGCGAGGAGCGGTTTGTCCTCACCGAGGTGGCGGACACCCTCGGGAAGGCCCTGACCAACGTCCATCTTGCCCGTGGCGAGAAGGAGATCTTCACCGATGCCAATCGCGCCTGGGTGGTGAAGATCTGCGGTGAGCTCGCCGCCAACCTCTCGGGGCTGGCCCGCCGGCAGTCGCCGTTGCGGCTTACGCTCGACGCGCTTTACGAGCTCATCGAGAAGACGCTGGTCGACAACAACGCCTACTTTGTCGCGAAGAGCCTCCTGCTGAACCGGGCGCGGAAGATCGCCGTCGACCGCGAGGCCGCCGCCACGTCCACGCTTCGCGTCATCCGCCGCAACAACCACGTCGTGCCGTGGAGCGAGCACAAGGTGGAGATCGCGGTGCGGAAGACTTTCCTCTCCCTCCAGCGCGACTCCGCCCCGGCCGTCGCGATCACCCGCGCCGTCTCCGAGCGGGTCCACGCCTCGAAGCAGTCGTTCGTCCATATCGAGGAGATCCAGGATGTCGTGCAGGAGGAACTGATGAAGGCGGGCCACTTCAAGGTGGCCGAGGCCTACATTCTCTTCCGTGCCCAGCGCGCCGCCGCCCGCGAGCACGGCGAGGACGCGACGGGCTCGACGTCCCCGTCCGCTCCCGCGCCCGCCACCGGCCAAGCCTCGATGATCGTCGTCAAGAAAGTCGACGGATCCAACGTGTTCTGGGACGGTGCCGATCTGCGCAAGCGCATCGAGTTCGCCCGCATCGGGCTCGACCTCTGCCTCTCCAACGAGGAGATCGAGTCCGAGCTCCGCCGTTCCGTCTACGACCAGATCAGCGAGAAGGACCTGGACGCGACGATCATCCTCAACTCGAAGACGCTGATTGAGCGCGACGCTGACTTCGCGCGGTTCGCCGGCCGCATCCAGCTCACTTACATCTACGAGGAAGTGCTCGGCTGGGACATCACCCGCGACGGCATCGCCGCCCTGAAGGTCGCCCACCAGCGTGCATTCCGGAAGTACCTCGAGCATGGCGTCGCCATCCGCCGCCTCAACCCGCGCTTGCTCGACTACGACCTTAACCGTCTCTCTGCCGCGCTCGATCCTTCTTCCGACCTCGAGTTCGACTTCCTCGGCATCCAGACCCTGTACGACCGCTACCTGATCATCGACAAGACGCGGAAGCCCTCCCGCCGCATCGAGACGCCGCAGTTCTTCTGGCTGCGCGTGGCGATGGGCCTGATGCTTGACGAGCAGGGTGACCGCGAGGCGCGCGTTACCGGCCTTTACGAGCTCTACAAGGGTCGCCGCTTCTGCAGCAGCACACCGACGCTCTTCAACTCCGGCACGCTGCATTCGCAGCTCTCCTCCTGCTACCTCTACTACGTCGACGACTCGCTCGAGAGCATCATGCTCCGCGGCATCGCCGACAACGCCTTCCTCGCAAAGTGGGCGGGCGGCCTCGGCGGCTCCTGGACGGCGGTGCGCGGCACCGGCGCGCATATCCACGGCACCAATGGCGAGTCGCAGGGCGTGATCCCGTTCCTGAAGCTCCACAACGACCAGTTGGTCGCCGTCAACCAGGGCGGTAAGCGCAAGGGCTCCGGCTGCGCCTACCTCGAGAGCTGGCACAACGACATCTTTGAATTCCTCGAGCTGCGGAAGAACACCGGCGACGACCGCCGCCGCACGCACGACATGAACACGGCCAACTGGATCCCCGACCTGTTCATGAAGCGCATGGAGGACCGCAAGCATTGGACGCTCTTCCGCTCCAACGAGGTCAAGGACCTGCACGATCTCTACGGCGCCGCGTTCGAGAAGCGCTACCTCGAGTACGAGCAGATGGCGGAGGAGGGGAAGATTTCCGGCCAGCGGATCGAGGCCCTCGAGCTCTGGAAGAAGATGCTCTCGATGCTCTTCGAGACCGGCCACCCCTGGATCACCTTCAAGGACGCCTGCAACATCCGCTCCCCGCAGGACCACGCTGGGGTGATCCACTCCTCCAATCTCTGCACCGAGATCACGCTCAACACGAGCAACGAGGAGACCGCCGTGTGCAACCTCGGCTCCGTCATCCTCGAGACGCACCTCCGCCCCGACGGTTCGATCGACCATGCCAAGCTGCGGGAGACCATCCGCATCGCGGTCCGCGCCCTCGACAACGTCATCGACATCAACTTCTACCCGACCACCGCGGCGAAGACTTCCAACCTGCGTCACCGCCCGATCGGTCTCGGCGTGATGGGGCTGGCGCACGCCGTCTACCTGCGCGGCCACGCGTTCGCTTCGCCCGAGGCGGTGGAGTTCAACGACGAGGCGATGGAGGCGATCGCCTTCTACGCCTACGAGGCCAGTTCCGACCTCGCCGCCGAGCGCGGCGCCTACTCCAGCTACAAGGGCTCCAAGTGGGACCGCGGCCTGCTGCCGCAGGACACCCTCGACCTCCTGGAAAAGGAGCGCGGCCTCCCTGTCGAGGTGCCCCGCGGCGGCCGGATGGACTGGACCCCGCTGCGCGCGAAGATCGCCGCCCAGGGCATGCGCAATTCCAACTGCCTCGCGATCGCCCCCACCGCCACGATTTCCAACATCACGGCGACGTCGCCCTGCATCGAGCCGACGTACAAGAACCTGTTCGTCAAATCCAACCTCTCCGGCGAGTTCATCGTCCTGAATCCGTTCCTCGTGAAGGACCTCAAGTCCCGCGGCCTTTGGGATCAGGACATGATCGACGACCTGAAGTACTTCGACGGCGAGTTGAAGGACATCGAGCGCATCCCCACCGACCTGAAGGCGAAGTACCTCACGGCGTTCGACATCGACTACAAGTGGATCCTCGACGCCGCCGCCCGCCGCCAGAAGTGGATCGACCAGGCGCAGTCGGTGAACCTCTGGATCAAGACGCCCGACCTCAAGACCCTCAGCCACATGTACCGCCATGCTTGGCGGTCCGGGCTCAAGACGACCTACTACCTCCGCAGCCTCGGCGCCTCCAACATCGAGAAGGCCACCGTCGCCGCCAAGAAGGAGGTCCGGGGCGCCGTCGCCGCGGGCATCGAGGCCGACAAGGCCAAGGCTTCCGAGGCCGCTGCGCCCGCCACTCCGGCTCCCAAGCGCCAGTTCACCGAGGCCGAGAAGAAGGCCTGCTCGATCGAGGCCATGCGCCGCGGCGAGGAGTGCGAGGCCTGCCAGTGATGCGCGCCGGCCGGCCTATGCCGGTCCGGCATCCATCAGCGGGTTTCCTCATCCGGCCGTCTTCGTGACGGCCGGTTTCGTTTTCAAGGGGAGCCGCCGGCCCGCTCCCTTCCTCCCGATCAGTAAGTGAAGACCCGGTCCGCTTCCGCGGCCAAGTTCACGAGCACGTTCGGGAGTGCGAATGACGCGGGTTTGCCGACGAGTTCCTCCGCCGATAGGCCCCGGGCCTTGCTCGAGTTGCCGGACAGGTGGAATCGCGCGCCACGTTCGACGATGACCTTGTAGTGGTCGGCGAGATTGCCGGTGCCCAGGCCGGAAACTTTGTTCATCACCTCGTCCCGCAGGAGCAGCACCGCGTCACCGGCGAGGAAGATCGACACGCGATGGCCTTCCTCGAGGGCGGTCTTCGCTACCAGGAACGCGAGGGCCGCCTTGGTGGGATTGTCGCTGCCCGTCGTTACGTGAATGAGGAAGTGCAGCTTCGTTTCCGCTGTTTGCGTGGGGTGTGGGGTGTTCATGAAGGTGAAGGAGAGGGTGAGGAGAAATATTACGGAGGGGTGATCCCAAGCCTCTTTTCGGCGGGGCGGTCGGCGTCACGCGCCCTTCTCCGGAAAAAGCGCCGCGATCCGCGCCGGGGTGGCGGGGCACACGCCGCGTTCGGTGATCAGCGCGGTCACCAGCCTGGCGGGCGTCACGTCGAAAGCAGGGTTGGCCGCGGGCGAGCCCGCCGGCAGCAGATCAACGCTGGCGACCTCACCCGAGGGCAGACGGCCAGTGATCCGCGCGAGTTCGCCGGCGGAGCGTTCCTCGATCGGGATTTCCCGCAAGCCGTCGCGGATGCGCCAGTCGATGCTGGGCGAGGGCGCTGCCACGTAGAAGGGGATGCCGTTGTCGCGGGCGGCGAGTGCCTTGAGGTAAGTGCCGATCTTGTTGCAGACGTCACCCGCGGCCGTCGTGCGGTCGGTGCCTACGATCACGGCGTCGACCTTGCCGTGCTGCATCAGATGGCCGCCGGCGTTGTCGGCGATCACGGTGTGCGGCACGCCGTGATTGAGGAGCTCCCAGGCGGTCAGAGAGGCGCCCTGATTGCGTGGGCGCGTCTCGTCGACCCAGACGTGCACGTGCAGGCCGGAGTCGTGCGCCGCGTAGATCGGTGCGGTGGCGGTGCCGACGTCGACGGTCGCGAGCCAGCCGGCGTTACAATGGGTGAGGATGTTGAGCGTCTCGCCCGCGCTCCTGCGGTCGGCGAGAGCTCGCAGGAGCGGAAGGCCGGCGGCGCCGATCGCGCGGTTCAGGGATACGTCCTCGTCACAGATCTCCATGGCGAGGGCACGGGCCGCGTCCGCCCGACGCTCCGGCACCAGCGGGGCCAGGCGTTCGCGGGCGCGATCGAGCGCCCAGCGGAGGTTGATGGCGGTCGGGCGGGTGACGAGCAGGGTCGCATGCGCGTCGTCGAGCGCGGCGTCGCGGGGATCCTTCCGCAGCGCCAGCCACATTCCCCAGGCGGCGGTGGCGCCGATCAGGGGTGCGCCGCGCACCTGCATGTCGCGGATCGCGCGGGCCGCGTCGGCCAGCCTCTCGAGGCGGAGGGTCGTGAACGCGTGCGGGAGGCGCGTCTGGTCGATGATCTCGACCGCCTGTCCGTCGCTCGCCGGCCAGATCGTGCGCGTGGGGCGGCCGGCGACGTTCATCGCGGTACGCGTGGGCAGGTCAGCGGCCGAGGGCGGCGCGGATCACCGGCTCCATCACGTTCGCCTGCCGCATGAAGCCGAGGTCACTGGCGTGCGAGGCGTCGGTCGCGCCTTCGGTGTCGGTGCCGTAGAGCGCGTCGCCAGGGATGTAATGCAGGTTGCGGATCCCGTCATTCAGGAGCGCCGCGTAGACCTCGCGGAGGGCGGCGTGGTTTTCGTCGTGGAACCGCTTTTTGGCGGGCGTGATCCAGTCGTTGGTGAACCGGCGGTCCTCGACGAGGATGATGGGGGTATCGGGCCGGGCGGCGCGGATCTGGCGCACGAGCGGGGCGCACTTCTCGCGGACGGCCGCGGGCTGCATGTTGGGGAGGCAGTCGATGACGTAGGCGGCGGCGTCGATCTTGACGAGGAAGTCGCCCACGGCGGCGTCCATGCGGCCGTTGCCGGAGAAGCCGAGGTTGATCACCGGGACATCGAACCGGCGGCCGAGGATGGCGGTGTGGACGATGCCGGGTCGCGAGGCGCAGGCTCCGTGCGTGATGGAGGTGCCATAGAAGACGATGGGCTTGGCTTCGCGCGGCGCGAGGCCTTCGAAGCGGGCGCCCTTGGGCACGCCGACGTGCAGGAATTCCACGCCGTTGTAGAGGGGCAGGTAGGCGGCGTATTCGCGGAAGCCGGGGGCCAGGTCCTTGATCACCTCGGCCTTGATCTCCTGCGTGGAGGGGCGCGTGACCTGCACCCAGCGCCACTTGCCGGCGTCGTCGCGCGCGTAGAGGTCGACGCCGCTCACGCCGGTCGCGGGCATGTGGGGCATGCCGAGGGCGGCCTTGGTCACCTTGTAATGCACGTGAATCGCCGTGGCGTCGGTCCGGAAGCGCACCATCATGCCCGTGCTGTCGCGACTCAGGTTCCACACCGCGGACGTGACGGTCTTCTGGGCCTCGGCGGGAAAGCGGTCGAACCAGCGCAGCCTTTCCATCGTGGGCCAGGCGCGTCCCTCGACGCCCCACTGGGTGACGTCGTGCCAGTCGACGTTGGCGGCCGCGGCGGCGGCGGCGCCCATCGCCGGGTCGAGTTTTCCGACCTCGGGGGAGGCGGCCTTCTTTTCAGCGGCGCCGGCAACGGACAGCCCGAGGATAGTGGCGACGAGGAACGGGAGGGTTCTCATGAAACGAGCGAACCGCGCCGCGGCCTCGCCGGCAAGGCCCGAGGCGGGTCGGGCCTCAGAGGAAGAGCAACTGCAGGTTGGCCCCCCGCGCGATGCGGGCGGCGGCGAGGTCGCGGATGAAGGCGAGGGCCTCCTCGTATTCGGCGCGGCGGCGGGCGGTGGCTCTCTTGCCGGGAGGGATGAGGGCCGGCCGAAGGTTCGTGACGAGCAACGTGGCCTCGCGGAAGCCGGCCAGCCGGCGCAGCCCGGCCATGATCTCGGCGCGGCTGAACAACGGCGTGCCGCCGGCGAGCGTCAGCGACGCGTCCCAATGGTAAAACCCATGGCGCGGGTGCCGGGCGAAGAGACGCGCGAGCAATTCGGCGGCGGCGGCGTTGAAGGCCTCATCGTAGCGACCGGCCCCGCCAGGCTCCGCGGAAAGCCGCTCCTCGAGCTCGGCCAGGCTGAAGGCGATCGCGGACCGAATCTGTTCGGCGAGGTAGAGATCCTGCCCGGTCGCGTGGGCGAAGAGGGCGTTGACGAAGTGCAGGCGCCGGACGTCGCCGCGCGGGCGTGGGGACGCGGGCACCTCAGGCCGTGGGCTTGCGCGCGAGGGCGCTGATCTCGTCGACGAATTCGGCGACGTCGCGGAACTCCTTGTAGACGCTCGCGAACCGAACGTAGGCGACTTGGTCGACTCCGCGGAGGCGCTGCATGACGCCCTCACCGATGGCGCGGGAAGGGATCTCCTTCTCAAACTGCGCCTCGAGCGCGTCCATCACGTCCTCCACGAGCATCGTGATCTGCTCGGCGTCGACCGGGCGCTTGTGGCAGGCGGCCCGGACGGCGCGGACGAGCTTCTCGCGGTCGAAGTCCTCCCGCCGGCCGTCGCGCTTGATCACGACCACGCCGTCGCGCACGACAGATTCCGTCGTGCTGTAGCGGTAGCCGCATTCGAGGCATTCCCGGCGGCGACGGATCGTGGAACCGTCCTTGCTGATGCGGGAATCGATGACCTTGTCCTCAACCGAGGTGCATTTCGGGCAGCGCATGGGGACGGCGGTAGTGGCTGGGAGAGACGCCGCGGGCGGCGTCTGGTTTCATCTCGACCCGTCAGGCCCGGTTGAGTTCCAGGAAGTTGCGGAGGATCCCGATGCCGCCCTCGGTGGCGATCGACTCGGGGTGAAACTGCACGCCCCAGATCGGCAAATCGCGGTGGCGGAGGCCCATGATCTCGCCCTCGGCGGTCTCGGCGGTGATTTCCAACTCCGCAGGCAACGTGGCGCGTTCCACGAGCAACGAATGGTAACGGGTGGCCGCGAATCCCTGCGGCATGCCGCGGAAGACGTCGGTGCCGCGGTGCAGGATGGGCGAGGTCTTCCCGTGCATGAGGCGCCCGGCGCGGACGACCCGGCCGCCGAAGTAATGCCCGATCGACTGATGGCCGAGGCAGACGCCGAGGATGGGCCGGCGGCCGGCGAAGGCGCGGAGGATGTCGAGCGTCACCCCCGCCTCGTTGGGCGAGCAAGGGCCGGGGGAGAGCAGCACGCGCTCGGGGTTGAGCGCGACCGCCTGCTCGGGCGTGATCTCGTCATTGCGGAAGACGCGCTGCTCCACGCCCAGCTGGCCGAAGCACTGGACGAGGTTGAACGTGAACGAGTCGTAATTGTCGATGACGAGCAGCACGGCGAAACGGAGTTGAGGCTCTCGGCGCCCGCCCCGCCGGGCAAGTGGGAACCGGCGCGGGCTCGCGGATTGACAGCGCTGCGGGCGGGGAGGGTAGCCTCCAGTGAAAATGAGCGGTGCCTTTGAACTCCTGCATACCGACACCGCGACGGCGGCGCGCCGCGGCCGGCTGCGCACGCGCCATGGATTGGTGGAGACGCCCATCTTCATGCCCGTGGGCACCCAGGGCACCGTGAAGTCGGTCACACCCCGCCAGCTCCGCGAGATCGGCGCCCAGATCATCCTCGGCAACACCTACCACCTCGGCCTGCGGCCGGGAGCACCCTTGATCCGCGAACTCGGCGGGCTCCATAGTTTCATCGGTTGGGATGGGCCGATCCTCACCGACAGCGGCGGTTTCCAGGTCTTCTCCCTCGCAAAGCTGCGCGACGTGCGCGACGACGGCGTGGCGTTCGCCTCCCACCTCGACGGCGCCCGTCTCTTCCTCGGGCCTGCCGAAGTGATGGGCATCCAGCGCGACCTCGGCAGCGACATCGCGATGGTGCTCGACGAATGTCCGCCTTGGCCCTGCGAGCGCGACGCTTGCGCGCGCGCTGTCGCGCGCAGCCTCCGCTGGGCGAAGGAGTGCCGGCGGATCGCCGACGACAGCGGCTTCCTCGCGGCGGGGCACCATGTCTTTGCCATCGTGCAGGGGTCGACCTTCGATGACCTGCGTCGGGAGGCTGCGGAGTCGCTCGCCGCTTTGGACTTCCCTGGTTACGCGGTCGGCGGGGTGAGCGTCGGCGAGCCCGAGCCGGAGATGCTGAAGCAGGTCGGCGCGACGACCCCTTTCCTGCCCGCGGGCAAGCCGCGCTACACGATGGGCCTTGGCACCCCGCCCCAGCTGTTGCGGATGGTCGCGCTCGGCGTGGACATGTTCGACTGCGTGCTGCCGACGCGCGTGGCGCGCAATGGACTCGTGTTCACGCCCGACGGACCCCTGAACCTGCGTAACGAGCGCCACCGCCGCGATCCGAGTCCGATCACGGACGGTCTCGCCAACTACACCGCCGGTTTTTCCCGCGCCTACCTGCGGCACCTCACGATGGCGGGTGAGATCCTGGGCTGCACGCTCCTCACGATCCACAACCTTCACTTCTACCTCGACCTCATGGCGCAGGCGCGGGCGCACCTAGAGGCCGGTGACTTCGGGCCCTGGCACCGCGCGTGGATCGCGCGCTACGAGGCCGGCGCAGCGGAACGTCTTGCGGGCTGAGGCTTCGGCGATTTCCCCGCTTGTGTCGGCGGCGCTGCGGCGCGTAGACACCCGCCTTTCCCATGCCCGACATCGAGATTCCCGAGGACGCCAAGGACCGCCAGGAGCGCCAGGTCGGCCTCACCATCGCCATCCTCGCCATCCTGCTGGCCGTCGTCTCCGCGCTCGGCAACGAACAGGACAACGAGAAGATCGTGAAGCAGATCGAGGCCTCCAACGGCTTTGCCTGGTATCAGTCGAAGCGTATCCGCGCCGGCATGAACGAGCTCATGCTCGACCAGATGAAGGTCGAGGCCGCGGGCAGCCCCACCGCCGCCCAGCGGGAGGCGATCTCCAAGTTGGAGGCGCGCCTCACGGCCAAGAACGCCGAGTATAAGGCGGAGAACGACAAGATCCTGAAGGATGCCGAGGAGGCCAGGAAGCTCGCCGAGCAGGCCGACGCGCGCGGCAACCGCTACGACCGGGCGGAGATTTTCCTCCAGATCGCGGTCGTCTTCTGTTCGATCACGCTGCTCACGAAGGCGCGGGCGTTCTTCTTCGCCGGCCTGGGCCTGTCTATTCTCGGCACGCTGCTCGGCGCCTGGGCGTTCTTCAGCTGACGCGGCGCCGCGGCGGGGCGGGGATTTGCTGGCCAGCCGCGGGGCTCCCTCGCACGTTCCGGAGATGCGCATCCTTGTCACCGGCGGGGCCGGTTTCCTCGGGTCCCACCTCTGCGACCGCCTGCTGCGGGACGGCCATGAGGTCGTCTGCATCGACAACCTGTTCACCGGCCAGAAGCGGAACATCGCCCACCTGCTCGGCCACCCGGCGTTCGAGTTCGTCCGCCACGACGTCATCGACCCGTTCAAGTTCGAGGTCGACCGGATCTTCAACCTGGCCTGCCCGGCCTCGCCGCCGCACTACCAATACAACCCCATCAAGACCACCAAGACGTCGGTGATGGGGGCGATCAACTGCCTCGGCCTTGCCAAGCGGGTGAAGGCACGCGTCTTCCAGGCCAGCACCAGCGAGGTCTACGGCGATCCCGCGGTGCATCCCCAGCCCGAGTCTTACTGGGGCAACGTCAATCCGATCGGCCGCCGTTCGTGCTACGACGAGGGCAAGCGCTGCGCCGAGACGCTCTTCTTCGACTACCACCGCGAGAACAAGGTCGATATCCGCGTCGTCCGCATCTTCAACACCTACGGCCCGCGCATGCATCCCGGGGACGGCCGAGTGGTCTCCAACTTCATCGTGCAGGCCCTGCGGGGCGAGGACCTGACGGTCTACGGTGACGGCAGCCAGACGCGGTCTTTCTGCTACGTCGACGACCTCATCGAGGGCTTCGTGCGCTTCATGGACCAGACGGAGACCGTGGGGCCCATGAACCTCGGGAATCCTTCGGAGTTCACCATGCTGCGGCTCGCCGAGCTCACCCTGCGCCTTGTCGGCGGCCGCTCCCGGATCGTCCACAAGCCTCTCCCAGCCGACGACCCCCGCCAGCGCCAGCCCGACATCGCCCTGGCGCGGCGCGTACTGAAGTGGGAGCCTCAGGTGCCGCTGGAGGAAGGTCTCGCGCGGACGATTGCCTACTTCCGCGGCGCGATCTGAGCGCCGGCTGCTTCTTCGGCGCACGGACTCGTGAATCGGGCGGCCGTTCGCTCTGGTTCCGCGGGAATCACGCGTCCCCGCGGCGGTTCCCGATTTGCCGTTTGCCAAGCCTCCCGCCGCGCCCCACTTTCCGCCCTTCATGTTCTCGTTTCTGCTTAAGCGGTTCTCCGGCCGGCACTACAGGAAGTTCCTCGAGAAGGCGCGTCCGGTGGTGGCGCACGTCAATGAGCTCGAAATCTCCTATCAGGCGCTGACCGACGACCAGTTGCGGGCCAAGACGGACGAGTTCCGGGCGCGGATCGCGGCCGCCCCCGACAAGCGGGTGGCGCTCGACGCGGTGCTGCCGGAGGCCTTCGCGGCGGTGAAGAACGCCGCCCGCCGCCTCGTCGGCCGCACCGTCGTGGTCTGCGATCATGAGCTCCGGTGGGACATGGTGCATTTCGACACCCAGCTGATCGGCGGCCTCGCCCTCCACCAAGGGCGCATCTCCGAGATGGCCACCGGCGAGGGCAAGACCCTCGTAGCCACGCTGCCCCTCTACCTCAACTCCCTCACGGGGCAGAACACCCAGCTCGTCACGGTCAACGACTACCTCGCCCGTCGTGACTCCGAATGGATGGGTTACTTGTATAACTTCCTCGGGGTCAGCGTCGGCTGCATCCAGCAGCAGATGCCGCCGGACGTCCGCCGCGAGATGTACGGGCGAGACATCACCTACGGGACCGCGAGCGAGTTCGGCTTCGACTACCTGCGCGACAACGGGATGGCCACGCGTCGTGAGGACCAGGTGCAGCGCGACCACTGGTACTGCATCGTCGACGAGGTCGACTCCATCCTTGTGGACGAGGCGCGCACGCCCCTCATCATCTCGGGTCCGGCCCCGATCGAGCGCGAGCAGCCCTTCACCCGCCTGAAGCCCGGCGTCGACCGCCTCGTCAACGAGCAGGTGCGCCTGTGCAACCGCATCGTCACCGAGGCGAAGGACCTCCTCGAAAAGGCGGGCGCCACTGACGAGGATCGCGAGGCCGCCGCCCGCAAGATGCTCCAGGTCAAGATGGGGCATCCCAAGAACAAGCAGCTCCTGCGGCTCATGGAGAACGGCGCGTGGCGCAAGCTCCTCGACCGCATGGAGACCGAGCTCAACTCCGACCTGAACAAGGACGAGCTCTATAAGCTCAAGGAGGACCTCCTCTACGTCATCGACGAGCGCCAGCACCAGGCCGACCTCACCGAGATTGGCCGCAACCGCCTGCGGCCCGACCGGCCCGACGCCTTCGTTCTGCCCGACCTCGCGACGGAATTCTCGGATCTGGAGAAGGAGACCGGAGTCACCCCCGAGCAGAAGGAGGAGCGGAAGCTCGTTTCTCAGCAGCGCTACGCCGAGATTTCAGAGGAGATCCACGCCATCTCCCAGCTCCTCCGCGCCTATTCGCTCTACGAACGGGACGTCGAGTACGTCGTCACGCCCGACGGCAAGGTGATGATCGTGGACGAGAACACCGGCCGCGTCATGCCCGGTCGCCGCTGGTCCGACGGCCTGCACCAGGCGGTCGAGGCCAAGGAGGGCGTTGCGATCGAGCGCGAGACGCGCACCTACGCCACGATCACGATCCAGAATTACTTCCGCATGTACGAGAAGCTCGCCGGCATGACGGGCACCGCGGAGACCGAGGCGACCGAGTTCAACGACATCTACCGGCTCGCGGTGCAGGTCATCCCGACGAACAAGCCCTGCATCCGCGTCGACCGCAATGACTCCATCTTCAAGACCCGCCGCGACAAGTACGCCGCCGTCGTGAAGGAGATCGAGGAGGCCCACAAGCGCGGCCAGCCCGTGCTCGTCGGCACCGTGAGCGTCGAGTCTTCCGAGGTGCTGTCGCGCATGCTCAAGCGCACCGGCATCATCCACACGGTCCTCAACGCCAAGTTCCACCAGCAGGAGGCCGACATCGTCGCCCGCGCGGGCCAGCGCGGCGCGGTCACGATCGCCACCAACATGGCCGGCCGCGGCACCGACATCAAGTTGGGCGAGGGCGTGCGCGACCTTGGTGGCCTCTACGTCATCGGCACCGAGCGTCATGAGTCGCGGCGCATCGATCGCCAGTTGCGCGGTCGCTGCTCGCGCCAGGGTGATCCGGGCCTCACGAAGTTTTACCTGTCGCTTGAGGACGACCTCATGCGGCTGTTCCTGCAGGGCAACCTCGCCTCGAAGCTCATGGAGGGCTCCATGCAGGAGGGGGAGGAGCTGGAGCACCCGTGGCTCAACCGCTCCATCGAGAGCGCCCAGAAGAAGGTCGAGCAGCAGAACTACTCGATCCGCAAGCGGCTGCTCCAGTACGACGACGTGCTTAACCAGCAGCGCGAGGTAGTCTACGGCATCCGCAACGCCGCCATCCACGCCGAGCGGCCGAAGGACATCATCTTCGAGCAGATCGGGGAGGAACTCCACCAGCGCCTCGCGGTCGCGGGCTTCGGCGAGAAGGCCGGTCCGACGCAGACCGCCCTCGAGGGCGTCGTCGGCTGGGTGAATTCCCACTTCCCGATCAGCTGCCGCGTCGAGGACCTCGCCGGGACCAACGCCGATCCGGTCGTCGACCGCCTGCTCACCCGCATCCGCGAGTCGTACGCCGTCAAGGAGTCCGTCGAGGCGCCCGAGGCGCTCGGCGCCCTCGAGCGCTACGTCGTCATCAACGCCATCGACCACCACTGGCAGGAGCATCTCACCGAGATGGAGGAGCTTCGCCGCTCCATCGGCCTGCGCAGCTACGGTCAGAAGGACCCGCTCGTCGAGTACAAGGGTGAGGCGTTCAAGTATTTCGAGGAACTGATGAACAACGTGCGGCTGCAGATGTGCACCGGCTTGTTCCGCAGCGCCTCCAACCTCGAGTCTTTTGAGAACATGCTCGCGTTGCTCAGCCGCACCGCGCGAGCGGTGGGCCCGACCGACGCGCCGGCCGCCTCACCAGCCGCGACGGCGCCGCAGCCCGCCGCGCCGGCCGAGGCCGCACCCGCTGAGCAGGAGATCGTCCTTCCTTCCATCACCATCCGCCGCGAGACCCCCAAGGTCGGCCGCAACGAGCCGTGCCCCTGCGGCAGCGGCAAGAAGTTCAAGGCCTGCCACGGCGCCTGACCCGGCGCGCGGGGGGCCGCTATCGGGTGGCTCAGGATAACAGCCGCGTCACCACCTGGTAGCCGCCGGCCACCGCCATGCAGGCGGCCGAGAGCCAGAGGCCCGAACGCCACAAGCTGCCCGGCCGTAGTTCGGGTGTCGTGTGGCGGTGATGGAGATAAAGGGCGAGTACGCCGAGGAACGGCAGCATGAGGCCCTGCGCCACGGCGCCGACGAAGACCAGCGTGACGGGCTCCCCCCAAAGGAGGAAAATGAGCGTCCAGAGGACGGGGAAACCGACCGAAAGCCGGCGCAGGGTGAGCTGACGGTCGGCCTCGTCGCGATGGGTCTTCAGGCCGAAGACCTCAAGTGCGTCGGCGACGAGGCGTACGTTCGCGGCGGTGGCCCCGAAGACCGTGGAGTAAAGCACCGCGGCGGCGCCGACCAGGAAGAGCCAGAAGCTCCAGGGGCCGAAGGTCTCCACGTACATCTGCGACAGCACGGGGATCATGTCGGCGTTGGTGACGTCGAGGCCCTTCCGCTTCAGGATGGCCGCTCCGAGCAGGTAGAAGGCAAGGGTGGCGCCGGTATAGATGAGGCAGGACGTCCAGGCGTCGGCCTGCAGCACCCGGATCCAGCCGCGCGCCCTTTCGCGCCAGCCGTCTGATCCGTCGTTCGTCCCGATGCGACGTGCGTAGCCCTTCTCCAGCAGCCAGTACGGGTAATAGATCAGCTCCGAAGCGCCGACTCCGATCACGCCGAAGGCCGCAAAGGCGATCGTGAACGAAGGTGGCAGGGAAAAGCTGAATCCCTCGGCGAGGTTCGCCGGGGTGACGGCGTACGGCGTGAATTGAAGCGCCCCGACCGCGATCACCGTACAGGCGGTGAAGGCCACCACCATCCACGTCGAGGCCGCCTCGATCACCTTGTAGCGTCCGAGCACGAGCAGCGCAGCGGTCAGCGCGCCGACTCCGAGCGCGATCGCCGGCTTCGGCAGCGCCAGCCCAGCGAGCGACAGGATGCTGGCGACGCCGCCGAGCATGCCCGCGATCTGGAACACCGTCGCCGCAAACATCGGCACCCAGAGCCAAAGGAGCCAGGATACCCGCAGGCGCGGTCCGGGCATGAGGTCCATCGTGCGCAGCGAGCTCCGGCCCGTCGTGACCGTGTGCCGCCCGATCTCCACTTGGATGAAGACCTTCAGCACGCAGGCTGCGATCATGAACCAAAGGAGGGTGAATCCCGCCCCCGCCCCAAGCTTCGGGGTCACGACGAGTTCACCGGAGCCGACGATCGTCGCGGTGATGATCAAGCCGGGGCCCAGCTGGCGCAGGATTTCTCGCGGCCGGGTCGGCGCGGGGGCGTGGTGGGATTCCGGGTGCATCGGGGTGGGGCGTCGGACGTTGGAGGAGCATCTGTCCGCGGCTCAATCCCGTTTATCGACCAGTCGGACGGCCGCACGTTGGCCACGGCTACGGGTCCTGCATGGTACCGTTCGCAGGCGGCGGCGACGGAGCCGCGGCTGCAGCCGAAAGGGGTTCATGAACCACCGTGGTTCGGGGCGGACCGTCGGTGTGCCCGGGCACCGTGGCGAGGCGGAGCGGAGTCTCCGTCGTGAGCCGGGGAACTCGGGGCGTTTCCGTGGGACTTTGCGGTTGGCAGGGCAGGGCTGGCTCCGGAATGATGATCGTCTTTTCCCATGAAAAGCATCGCCATCATGCGTCACACCAAGTTCGCCGGCGCGACCTTCACCGCGCTGGCCCTCACGGGCGCCGCCCAGGCCGCCCAGTCCGCCGCGCCCGCCGCCTCTTCCGGCGGCTGGGCCGCCGTCGGAGGTTCCGTCGGCGGACTTCTCCTCGGAGTCATCCAGCTGATCGTCGGCCTGAGCCTGGCCGCGTTCTCGATCACGAAGGGCCTCCAGTTGCTCTCGAAGTTGCTCGGCGGGATCGACATCTGGGCGGAGATCAAGGCCCGCAACATCTCCGTCGCCCTGCTCGCCGGCGGAGTCGTGATTTCCTACACCCGCGTCATCTCCGGGGGCATCGACGCCATGACCCGCTCCCTGCTCACCCTCGGCACGGGCGGCGTGCTCAACGGCGTGATCGGCCTCGTCGCCGGCGTCATCAACCTCGTCGTCGCGATCGCCGTGGCCAGCTTCGCGATCACCGTGGTGTTCCGCGTGATGGACAAGCTCACGGAGGGCATCGATGAGAAGGCCGAGTTCAAGGCGGGTAATCCCGCGATCGGCGTCGTGTACTGCGGCATTCTCATCGGCGTCTCCAGCCTCGTCGCCGCCGGCGTCACCGGCATCGGCTCAGGAGTCTCACTGTTCCTCGGCGCCCTCGTTGACGCCCTGCGCGGCTGATCGGCACGTCCTTCTCTGCTTCGATCCGCGGATCCGGCGGCGCCGGGTCTGCGGATTTTTTTCATCCGCGGCCCTGCGCCGGGTGGCAGAGGCGACGCCCGCGGTTTCAGTCTCCTGCGGTGAAGAGCGTCAGGGTGTCGAAATCCTTCACGAGGATTCGGTTGCCTGTGACCGCCGGGCTCGCCCAGACGGGTTTGTCCGAAACTTTGTAGCGAGCCAATTCCCGCAGGGCGTCGCCTTCGGTTGTCTGAACGGTCAGGTCGCCCGAGGTGCTGAGGACGAGCAGCGCGCCGCCGAGGTCGGTGAGCGAGGCATTTTCGCCGAGGCGCCCCTCGCTCTTCCAGAGGACCCGGCCGCTGCCGGCGTCGAGGGTGAAGAGCGAACCACGGGACTTGTCCGACATTCCGAGCAGCCGCGTGCCTGCGAGCACGGGAGAACTCATGTACATCGTGATCTCCCGCGTCTCCCAAACCTGTTGCGCCGAGTTCGCCCCTGGCTTCACGGCGAAGGTCGGCTTTCCGACCCCGCCGAAGATCACGAGCCCCCCGCTCACCAGCGGTGTGACGCTGTTCTGTTCGTACGGCGTGGTGAACGGCAGCTCCCAGAGGAGCTTCCCGCCGGCCGGATCGAGTGCCACGCAGCGCTTCTGGGTCTGCGTGAGAAGCTGGCGAACTCCGCCGAAGGTGCCGATCACGGGCGATGAGTAGCCCGGGCCGTCGCCGGTCCATTTCCAGCGGATCGCGCCGGTCCCGACATCGAAGGCGGCCAGCGCGCCACCCTCCTTGCCGCCGACGTGCATGATCACGAGGTCGCCGTCCACGAGAGGGGAGGCGGCGGCGCCAAACTCGGGCGAGGTGAGCTTGAACTCCCCGGTGAAGTCCTTCCGCCACAGCACGCGACCGCTGGCGGCGTCCCAAGCCGAGAAGTGCCCTGCGATGCCGAGGGCGAAGATCCGGCCGTTCGCGAGGGTGGGGGTGGATTTCGGCCCCTTCCCGTGTTTTCGTGCGGCGAAGCTCATCTCGTAGGGAACGGCCTGCGACTCGCGCCAGATCTCCTTGCCGTCCGCGAGGGCCACGCAGCGGAGGATCTCCTGCTCGCCCTCGCGGGCAAACACGTACGCCCTTTCGCCGACGACGATGGGCGAAGCGTGTCCCTCGCCGACCGCTATCGACCACTTTTTCGCGAGCGCGTCAGGACCCCAGGTCGCGGGCGCCCGGAAGCCCGTGGCGATGCCGTCCCGGCCGGGACCGCGCCACTGCGGCCAGTCGGCGGCGGGCGCGGCGTCGAGGGTGATCAGGAAGAGGAGGGAGGCGGCGGCCCGAGGTGATTTCATCCCCGCGAACGTGCCCCGGGAACCGTCGCGCGCAAGCGGGGCGGCGTCTCGACCCTATCACCTCAAAGCGCGGCGATGACGGCGTCCGCCATCGCCTTGGTGCCGACGGAGGGCCGGCCGAAGGCGATGTCGCCGGTGCGCGTGCCGCCGGTGACGGCCTTCTTCACTGCGGCCTCGATGCGCTTCGCGACGGCGTCGAGTCCGAAGCTGAAGCGCAGCATGAGCGCGGCAGAAAGGATCTGGGCGCAGGGATTGGCGATGCCCTTGCCGGCGATGTCGGGCGCGGTGCCGCCGGCGGGCTCGTAGAGGCCGAACGGCAGGCCGAGGGAGTTCTTGCCGGCGCCGAGCGATGCGGACGACAGCATGCCGAGCGAGCCGCAGATCACGGCCATCTCGTCGGAGAGGATGTCGCCGAACATGTTCTCGGTGACGAACACGTCGAACTGGTTCGGGTCGCGCGCCAGTTGCATCGCGGCGTTGTCGACGTACATGTGCGACAGGGCGAGGTCGGGCGCGTGCTGCGCGACGTATTCCGTCACGGTCTTGCGCCAGAGCACCGAGGTCTCGAGCACGTTGGCCTTGTCCACCGAGCACAGTTTGCGGCGGCGGCCGCGCGCGGTCTCGATGGCCACCTTCAGGATGCGTTCGATCTCGGAGCGGCGGTAGACCATCGTGTCCACGGCCTGCACGTCTCCGTCGGGCAGCGTCGTCGTGGTCTTCGGCTGGCCGAAGTATACCCCGCCGGTGAGTTCACGGATGCACACGATGTCGATGCCGTCGGGGATGCGCTCGGTCTTGAGCGGGGACGCGTCGGTGAGCTCGCGGTAGAGGAGGCCGGGGCGGATGTTGGCGAACAGCGTGAAGTGCTTGCGCAGCGGCAGCAGCGCGGCGCGTTCCGGCTGCTCCTTCGGCGGCAGTTTCTCCCACTTGGGGCCGCCCACCGAGCCGAAGAGGATCGCGTCCGCCTGCTCGCAGGTGCGCAGCGTGGAGTCCGGCAGCGCCTTACCGTGGTTGTCGATGCCCGCGCCGCCGACGTCGGCCGACGTGTGCTCGAGCGTGAGGTTCTCCTGGCGAGCCACATGGGAGAGCACGCGCAGCGCCTCCTGCATCACTTCGGGCCCGATGTAATCCCCGGCGAGGACGGCGAACTTGATTTTCGTCATGGGAAAAGGCGCGAAAATGGCGACCGCGCGCGGTCGGACGCAAGTGCGCGTTTGGCCGCGGTCGGCGGAAGGAAATGGTCCTCCCTGGACGTGAAGCGGCGTGATGGTTCGCCTGCCATCGCGCCGCCCTGACGCCGTCGTTCGACGGCCCCTGTCACAAGTCCGTGTTGCGCATCGACTCACCGCCGGCACGCGCCATCTTCCACCGCTTCCCCGTCTCGCCGATGCGACTCCGCGCCGCCGTCCTATCGCTACTTGTCCTGCCCGCCACGATATCGGCCACCTCCGTGCCCGTGGGCGCGGCGCGGGTCGACATCACGCCTGAGCTGCCGATCCGCCTCACGGGTTACACGAATCGCGTCGACGAGGCGCGCCGCGTCGAGGCGCCGATCTCCGCACGGGCGCTCGCGATCGGCAGCGACGCCGACGGTCCGGTGGTCCTTGTGGTCGCGGAGGTGCTGGCGGTCTCGGAACGGATGACGGAGGCGGTCGTCGCCGGAATCCGGGCGCGTCATCCCATTCCGCGGGAGCGGATCGCGGTCTGCGTGACGCATCAGCATACGGGACCGGCGATCGCCGGCACGGCGCCGTTCATGTTCTCGCGGGACCTGCCGGCCGATGAGCTCGCAAGGATCGACGCCTACGCATCGACCCTGGAGCGGAAGTTGGTTGAGGTTGCGCTCGCCGCGTTGGCGGACCGGCGGCCCGCGGACCTCGCTTGGGCGCAGGGGAAGGCAGGCTTCGCGGTGAATCGGCGGCGCATCGTCGACGGCAAGGCGGTCGGCTACACCGACCGGCCCGGCGGCCCGGTCGACCACACGCTGCCGGTGCTGCGGGCCGCGCAGGCCGGTGGTGGCGTGCGCGCGGTGTTACTCAACTACGCGTGCCACTGCACGACGCTCAAGGGCGGTGACAACGTCATCCATCCCGATTGGGCCGGGGACGCCGCCGGCCGTATCGAGGCCGCCCACCCGGGGGCGGTCGCCCTCGTGGCGATCGGTTGCGGAGCGGATGCCGATCCCCAGCCGCGCGGTTTGCCGGAGGTGGCGCGTCACGGGCGGACCATCGCGGACGAGGTCGCGCGGTTGCTCGCCGGTGAGATGCGCCCGCTCGGGCCCGTCGGCGCGGCACGGTTTCGCCGCCTCGAGATCCCTTTCGACCATGAGGTGACGCGGGCCGAGCTTGAGGCGCGGCTCACCGCCCCGCCGATGACGTCCTATCCGGCTCGGAAATTCATCGCCGAGCTCGATGCCGGGCGCGCGTTGCCGCGGGTGGTGCCGTACCCGGTGCAGACCTGGCGCTTCGGCGGCGGCCTCGCGATGGTCTTCCTCGGTGGCGAGGTGGTCGCCGACTATTCATTGCGCCTGCGCCGCGAACTCGGCGCGGATAGCGTGTGGATCAACGCCTACGCCAACAGCGTGCCCTGCTACATTCCCTCGGGTCGCGTGCTGGCCGAGGGTGGTTACGAGGCGGAGCGGGCGATGGACTTCTACGGCCTGCCAACACGCCTCGCGGGCGACGTGGAGGAGCGGGTGATCGCCGCCGTGCACGCCCTGTTGCGGTGAAGGCGTGGGGTTCCGTTTGAACCCCGTACCCCGCGTCCGACGCTATCGCATCCTGCATCCGCGAGTGGCACCTGGCTGATGTCTCACTTTTCCGAGGTCCAGGCATGACGCGGGCTGAAGTTCGGCCGTGCCCCTGCCGAAGCTTCTCAAGCTCAAACCTGAGGGATGTCAGTCGTGGCTGAAGCCCTGGGTGCGATGCCGGCGCAAGGTGTCGGCGAGGCGCCGGGCGATTTCAGGGTGTGCCTCGGCGACGTCCTGCGTCTCGCCGGGATCGTCGACGAGGTTCACGAGGCGCGGACGGAACTGGTCCGCTTTCGGACCAGTGGCGGCCGGAGCCTTCTTCCCCTTGGGTGCGAGCGGCACGCCCTCGATCCATTTCCACGGGCCGCTGCGGATCGCGTACACCCCATTCGCGCTTTGCAGGATGAGATCAGCCCGGAGCGGTTGCGTGGATGATTGGCCGAGCCAGGCGGGGAGAACGTTGACGCTGTCCGGCGCGGTGGTCGCGCGGTCGAGCTTCGTTTCGCCGACGATGGCGGCGATGGTGGCGAAAATATCCACGACGCCGATCAGCTCCCCGCTCGTGGTGCCGGCGGGGATGCGGCCCGGCCAGCGGACGATGAAGGGCACCTTGAACCCTCCCTCCCAGATGTCGTGTTTGCCGCCCCGCAACGAGCCGTTGATCTTCAGGCCGGCCTCCATCGCGACCTGGTTCGCACCCGTCTTGCTGCCGGGGTTGACGACGCCGCCGTTGTCGCTGGTGAAGACAATGAGCGTGTTGGCGAGGGCGTTTTGTTTCTCGAGGGCGGCGAGGATGCGTCCGACGCTGCGATCGAGGTCGTGGATGAAATCGCCGTAGGCGCCGGCCCGGCTGGAGCCCCGGCTTTCGGCCGAGGGTGTGATCAGCTCGTGGACGGCGATCGGCGCGTAATAAAGGAAGAAGGGAGCTGGCCCGCCGGCCTGTTTTTCCAGCCACTTCACGGCGCGGTCGGTGAGAGCGCCCATCGTTTGCGGGTCATCACGCTCCGGGGCATCGAGTCCGAGCTTGCCGGGAGCAGGGTTGAGGTTGGCTGAGCGCAGGCCGAACACGCGGTGGTTCTCGACGAAGACCCGCGTGATGTCGTTGTGGTTCTGCGGAACGGCGAACTGGTAGTCGAAGCCGAGCTCGAGCGGACCGGGCCTGAGTTCCTTCGTGTAGTCGACGCGGGGCGCCGTGCCATATCCGAGGTGCCACTTGCCGACAAACCCGGTGGCGTAGCCGTGTTTCTTCAGCAGGGAAGCGATCGTCGGGCGCGAGGTCTCGATCAGGAGCGGATCGAGCGTGTTGGCGACGCCGCCGTGATTGAGCGACGTGCGCCAGCAATAACGGCCGGTGACGAGCGCGTACCGCGTCGGCGTGCAGACGGACGACGGCGTGTACGCGTGGGTGAAACGCCGGCCCTCGCGCGCGAGGCGATTGAGGTTCGGCGTGCGCACGAGCGCCGGATCCGCGCCGTAGGCCCCCAGGCTGCCGTAGCCGTAGTCGTCGGCGAGGATGACGACGATGTTGGGCGGTTGCGGCGAAGTCGCGGCAGGGCTTGGGGCGGCGAACGAGACGACGAGTGACGCGGTCAGCGATTTGAAGAACCGACGCGGCGCGCAGTGGGACGGGCTCATAAGGTGGCGCAGAGGGGCGTGGTGCCAGGTGGCATGAAATCCACGGCGTAGTCCGGCGTACGAACCGAGGCCGCGAACCGACCGAAGTCGGCGCGGGCGGAGTCAGAATCTCACGCCGGCGGAAAGCTCATAGGTCCGGGGGGCCTGGTAGATCCGCTGGAGGATGTGCGCCCGGCCACTGCCGTTGTCGACCGCTCCGCTGGGAAAAGCTTCGTCATCGTTCAGGAGATTCCGCACCCGGAGGGAAGCCGTCCAATTCAGGTTCCGCTCCCGCAGTTTCTGTCGCCAGGCGTAGCTCACGAAGGCGTCCGTGACCAAGGAGGCTTTGCCGCTGAACGCGTTCGCGACGTCGAAAGTCCCGCCACGTTCCGGATAGCCGATCGCGGGCGCGTCCCGCCAGCGCGCGCTGCCGCCGACGCGCGTGCCATTCAGCGGACCCTGGTCGAACGCGTAGCTCCCCACGATGTTCACGAGCCAATTGTTGCCGCGCAGTCGGGCCCCGCCGACTTGCGCCTCGTGGTAGTTCAGCCGGCGCTCGATCCCCGTGATATATTCGCCGATGGTCCGCGTGGCATTGAAGGCGGGGTTGGCGATGACCGAACGGATCGCGGCGTCGTCCCGGACGGGTTTGACGTATTGCTCGTACCACGGGCGGGTGAACTTGTAGGTCTCGTTCAGCACCGAGTCGTTGTAAGAGATGTTGAGCAGGACGCGGATCTGCTTCGTGGGATTGAGCGTCGCCTCGAGTTCATAACCCTCCGTCAAATCCGATTCCACGTCCGTCCAAAGGCCGTTGCCCGGGTAATCGGCGAAGCGTCGCGCCCCGGCGACCTTGCCGCCAAATCCGTTGAGCACCATGCCCTCCAGGAACCTTTCGACATAGCCGTTCTGCCGGGCCATCTCGACGCCGATGGCGCCATCCCGGAGCGGGTTCGAGATCCGGTTCATCAGCTCGTTGCTGAAGTAGTTGAGCTTCAGAATCACCCGGTCGGCGAAGAAGAAGCCCCGCAATCCAAAGTCGTATCCCATGCCCTCCTGATTGGGCAGCGTCTGGTTGAAGATGTCGTAGTTGGTTCCGCCGGAGCCCACGGTGTTCGTGGCCGTGTTGGCGAAGGCATCGAGCCATTTCGTGACTTTGACGACGGCACCGTAGTTGGTGTTGGTGACCGACGACGTGGTCGCCGGGGCGAACGCCCCCTGTCCCTTGCCGAGGAAAAGCCGGGTGACGGGATCCTGCGCGAAAACGAAGTTGCGGGAGCTCAGATCGTCGCGACGGATGCCGCTGGTGAGAATCAACCGGCGGGAGAACAATTCCCACTGACCGATCGCGGCATACGACTTGGTGGTCTCGGGGGCGTAGACCGGATTCAGGCGATGCAGGAAAGCCGACCTGACGGTCGGGATGACGCTCCCCGGCACCGCCGGATTGCCCGGTTGGTTGATCGCGGCCTGGCTCGGCACGAAAGCGGGAAACGTCACCGGCTGGCCCGGCGTGAGGTAGTAACGCCGGCGAATCTGATTCTGCGTGTCCGAGAGCAATCCCGAAGCCAGCACCGACGTCGTCGTCATTTCCTCGGGCTGCTGAAAGTAGCTGTCCACGTGCCGGTAGTAGTGAAACGCCAGGGCCGTGAACTTGCCGAAATCAAAACCCTTGAGCGGCTCGAACCGGCTGAGATCGAACTGCCGGGTCAGCGTCGCCCGGTACTGTTTCATCGTCGTGCTGCGGTTCTGCAGCGTGCTGTTGGACTCGAGGTAAGGAGTGCCGAAATACGGATTGAGCGGCTTGGTGGGATCCGGATTGTTCGCCGCCAGTTGCGTGGGCAGATAGTAATTGTTGTCGATGAAGACCTCGTAGTCTCCGCGCGAGACCGGCTGCCAGTCCTCGTTCTTCGATTTCTCGAGGGCGCCGGCCAATTCAAAGAAGGTCTTGCTCAGGACCTGCTGCTGCCACGAGGCCGAGAATTTGTCGTACGTGGTATCGAAATAGTCCGAGGGCCCGGTGACGATGGTGTCCAACGGGAAGTTCACGCCCGGCACGCGGGTGGCGCTCGACATGCTGGTCTGGTTTTGGGTCAGGCCGTTGACGAAGGCTTCCGAGCCGCGGGATTTGAAATTCCAGTTCTGCACGCCCAGCTGCGGGGCGTTCATCACGTAAACGAGATAGTTGGTGGTCGAGAAACCTTGGGAAACCCCGGTGATCAGATTGCGGGCGGCATTGCGCGCCGCCGTGGTGCCGGACTGGACCAGGGCCAGGTCGATCGTATTCGCCTTCTGGAGGGGCGTCCGGGGATCGTTCAGCCAGGCGGACACGCTGTCGTAGGCCAGGTAGGGCCGCGGCAGCAGCTCGTCGATCCGGCCGGTCTCCGCGTTGAGGTTGATCGTCGCGCCCTTGAAGGGCTGCAGGGTCAGGTTCAGGTAGGCGGAGTTGCGCCGCATGTACTGAAATTCCCGCGGGGTGCGTTGATCGGTGGCCAGGGCCGCGAAGCGCAGGGCCGCTTTTTTGGGGATGATAATCCGGTTGGTATCCAGACTGACGCGCTTCGAGCCCTCCGAATCAAAGCGGAGCTCCAGCCCGTAGGTGTTGGCGTCGAAGCGCCCGACCTTGCTGGTGGCGTCGAGCCCTCCGCCCACCGAGCCCAGACCGAACAGCAGGGAATTGGGCCCGCGGGACTGCGTCAGCGTCTCGGTGTTGAAATTGTCCACCTTGATCCGGCTGGTGAAGAAATTGTTGGTCAACGAGGTGGAACGAAAGCCGCGCACGGTGAAGGGCGTGCCGGTGCGCGAGGTGACGGCTTCCGGGTCGGAGGAGTCCCCTTTGAACTCGCGCGTACTGGGGAGGAACTCCAACGCCTCCTCATAGCTTACAGCGCCGATGTCCCGCATGAACTCCTCGGTGAGGATGGTGATCGGGTTGGCGAGGTCGCGGACCTGGGACTTCAGTTGCGTCCCCGACAGGGTCTCTGAGGCGTAGTAGCCCTTGTTCGCCTCGGTGCTGACGATGAAGGGATTCAGGACGACGGCTGAGTCCTCCGCGGCCGGGGCGGAGCTAGCCGCCGGAGCGACCGACTGGGCGAGCGTGGGGCCCACGAGGAGACAAAGCGTGAGGGCGAGGCGGGGTTTGGTCATGGCTTGGAGGGGTTGCGGGGATGGTTTCCCCGGGGGCGGCGGGGGGCGGCCCTAGAGGCCTTGCGGGCACGTTGGCACCTCGTGGAGCTCACGAACAGCCGCTTTTCGGGCGATGATCTTTGGGCGCGTGCCGTCGGCGGGCCTGCGACGGCCTCACGGCGCCACCGGCTTGAGGCCGGGCGGCTCGTCGCCCGCGGCGAGCTCGCCGCGGAGGACCGGGCCGGCGAGCCCGGTGAGGCGGAGGTAGTGGTCGCTGGGCAGGCCTTCGTAGGTCGCAAATTGCACGCCGTCACCAGGCCCGGTGGGCGGATGATTCGTGACCTTGAAGATCGCGGTGCCTTCGTCGACTTCGTCGAACATCGCGACGTAGAGCATCTCGGCCCTGACGTTCCGCGCGGCGAGGATTTGCGACCAGAAGAAACGGCCCTGGAGCCGGGGGATCGCGTTGAGCGGGGCGCCCTTCATGTTGTGCCAACTGAAGCCGGGGAAGGCGACGGGCAGGAAATCGATGCCGCGCGCGCGGCACCAGGCTAGGTCCGGTTGCCAGACGGCGGCCGCGTGCGCCGTGGCGGCTTCGGGCGTGCGGTATCGGCCGGGAGTCCACGGTGAGATCACGTCGGCGAGCTGCAGGATCTCGAGGAGCGTGGGGTCGGCGACGGAGTCGCGGCTTTGCGTGCGCCAGAAGCTCGGCACGCCGACCATCAGGGCGAGTCCTCCGCTCTCGCGGTCCTCCTTGAGGAAGGTGAGAATCTTCCGCCAGTCTCCGAGCGAGGGACGGGGCTTGTCGTCGTCCTTGAAGCCGCAGCCCCAGAGGGCCAGCAGCGGCTTGCCGCGGTGGCGGAGGTAGGTGGGATCGCTCGTGAGGCGCGTCTCACGCTGGAGCCTTTTCCAGTCGGCGATCAGCACGTCGGCCTGGCCGGGCGCGAGGCTGCTGAGATCATACATCAGTGCATAGACGCGGCCGTGCTCGCGCGCACCGGCGCGGACGTTCTCGAGCACGGCGTTGTTGGCCGCGAGCGAATTGCCGCGTGACAGCGAATTGATGAAACGCTGGAGAAACACGCCGTCGATCCCGTACGCCTGCATCCAGGCGAAGTGGCGCACGACCGTAGGGCGAAGATGCGAGCTGAAGACCTCCGCGCGCGAGCCGTCGGCGTGCACGAGTTCCGTCGGGAAACGTTCGGCGGCAGGGAACTCGGAGAGGTCGGGCCACATGTCCACGCGGACGTTTCCCGGCGCCGGTTTGGCGCCGCCGCGGGTCCAGTGGTTGTAGCCGCGTCTCGCTCCGTCGCCCTCGGCGTTGAACCAACCCTGGTAGCCGACCATGACCTTGCCGGTGAGGGTGGAAGGATCGATGCGCGAGGGCTCGGCCCCGCGGGCCACCGGGAGAAAGAGGGCGAGGAGCAGGACCGAGAAAAAATGGGGCAAGCGGGTGAGCATGCGGGGATGGGTCACGGTCGGGGATTTGGATGCTTGGCCTTGATCGGTGCGCCAGACGGCGCCGGTCGATTGGATCGGGTGGGGCGGGTTTGCTCGGCCGGAGCGAGGCATTGGTCCAAGGGGAGGGGAATCAACGTTGCCGGGAGGACAAGACCGCGACCGGGAGTCTTCGATCCAGCTCCGCTGCCACCGAGGCGTGGAGGGAGGCGACGTTGCGCGTTTCCTCGGGGTCTGCCGCATGATCGTAGAGCTCCGTGGCGCCGTCGCTCCAGCGGGTGTAGCGCCAGCGTTCCGTGCGGATGGAGTCGCCGCGCTGATTCGAACCGCGGACCACGACGGTGAACGCGGCGGGTTTGCCGGGCGCCGCGGGGTCGCGCAGCAGCGGGACCAGGCTTTGCCCGGCGAGCTGCGGCGGCGGCGCCAGGCCGCACAGCTCGGCGATGGTCGGATAAAGGTCGACGAACTCGACGAGCCCGCGCGCGACGCCCGGCCGGATGCCGGGCGCGGCGATCATCAGCGGGGCTCGGCAGCTGCGCTCGAAAAGGGTGTTCTTGTTCCACCACTCGCGCTCCCCGAGATGATACCCGTGGTCGCCGAGGAAAATCACGAGGGTGCGATCCCAGAGCCGGAGCCGGTCGAGGGTGGCGAGCACCCGGCCGACCTGCGCGTCCAGGTAGGAGGTGCAGGCGTAGTAGGCGCGGAGGAATTCGTGGCGTTCGCGGTCGGTGAACCCGGTGAACGCGGCGCCGAGCTCGCCGAAACCGACGGCGAGCGGCGGGGCCGGCGTCTGGCCGGCCGGCGGACGATGCAGCGTGAGCGAGCCTTCCGGATACAGGTCGAAGTAGGCCTTCGGCGCCACGAAGGGGTCGTGCGGCTTCATGAAGCCGGCCCCGATCACCCAAGGCTTTTCCCCCAAGGTCTCGATCTGGGTGATCACGGCGCGGGCGATCTGGCCATCGGGTTGGTCATCGTCGCCGCCGTCCATCGCGCCCCAGTGGCACCAGGCCAATTTCCCCCGCGAGAGATCCCGGCCGTCGAGTTTCCGGCGGCCGAGTGCGGTCGCCTCGAACGTCTGCGCGGTGTGCCACGAATACGGGAGGTCCATCCATCGCGCCCGCAACGCGGCGTCGCGGCCGCCGCCGAGATGGAAGATCTTGCCGAAGGCGGCGGCTTGGCGTCCGTCGTCCTTGAGCAGCTGCGGCAGGGTGATGACGTCGGGGAGCCGATCCCGCAGCAGGGTGCGGTTGTCGGTGACGCCGGTCTGGTGGGGGCGCAAGCCGGTGAGAAACGACGAGCGACTCGGATTGCAGACGGTGTATTGCACGTAGGCGCGGTCGAAGCGGACGGCGCGCGCGGCGAGGCGGTCGAGGTGCGGCGTCCGGACGGCGGAATTACCGTAGCAACCGAGCGAGTCGCGCAGATCGTCGACGGCGATGAGGAGGACATTGAGCTTCTGCGGCACCGACCCGGCTGCGGCGAGCGGGCCGCCGCCGAAAACGCACATCAGGGCGAGGAGAAGGCGGCGGAGGGCACGTTTCATGCGGGCAGTGACTTGGGCAGCGTGGGCTCTGAGTCCATACCGCGGCGACCAGGACTCCGCCCGCCTGACCTCCTGGTTTGCGGTTGCGGCCGGATGGGTCGGCCTGGGGTTCACGGTAGCCGCGCGGAGAAAGTCGGAGGCGATCCAGGCAATGAACGCGGCAGGGAGGCGGGTGCGCCAAAAAGGGGCGCGGGGGAAAGCGGTGGGAGGGGGCTCCATCCGTAACGGAGGAGGATCGCCGGGCCGGTGGTATTCAGAATGTCGCCTTGGCGCCGAGCGTGAGGTTGGCGCCGAAGGCGGAAGCCTGCTGCAGGCGGGCCCAGTCGGGCAGGTGCGCGGATTCGCGGGCGGTGATGCGACCGGCGTTGAGGAGGTTGGTGCCCGAGGCGAAGAGGGACACGCGCCGCGTGAGGCGGTATTCGGCGGAGGCGTCGAAAAGGTGACGCTCCTCGACGTAGCTCTGTCCCGGCTCGCCCCCGAGCGTGACCAGTGCGCCGTCGATCCGCCCCTCGAAGTTCCAGCCGAGGCCGAGGCGCACCTTGGCGTTTTGGTAATTCAGCATCGCGGACGCCTTCTGGCGGCTCATCTGGCCCCAGCCGCCGCGCTGGCCGTCGGCGTCGGAGAGGTTGAGCGAACCGCGGAGGCTGAGGCCGCGCGCCCACCGGGGCAGCAGCGGATCCAGGGAGTGGCGCATTTCAAACTCCCAGCCGGAGATGATGGCCTTGCCGGAGTTGAAGCTCGTGCTGGCGGTCCAGCCCACGTACTCCGGCTCGAGGCCGACGACGGCCGCCTCCTCGGGGCTTTCGAGCAATTCCTGCCGCGAAACGACGAAGTCGCGGATGAATTTCCGGTAGTAGCCGACGGCCACGTATCCACTTTTAAGATAATACTCGATGCGGCCGTCGTAGTTGTCGGCGCTCCACGGCTTGAGCAGCGGGTTGCGGATGGTGACGGTGCCGAGGGAACCCAGGGCGGGATCGGTGTTGTTGCTGGGGCTGACCGTGGTGGAGGGCAGCAGGCTGGTGGCAAAGTCCGGCCGGGCCTGCGTGCTGGCGAACGCCGCCTTGAAGGCGAGGTTCTCGGCGATGGTCCACGTGGCGTGCAGGCTGGGGAAATAGCCGTCCTTGAGACCCTGGCCGCGCGCGCCGTTGCGGTGGTAGATGAGCTTCGCCTCGGCCAGGCTGCCGGCGGCGCCGGCCTCGGGCTTGCGCACCCGCTGGCCGTTGACGAGGAGGAACGACCCGTCGGGCCGGCGCTGGAACACCTCGGTGGGCGTCTGCAGGAAGCCGAAACCTTGCCCGCGGGACCGCTCGTAGCGCACGCCGCCGACCAGCCCGAGGCGGTTGGCGAACAGCTGAGTCTCGCCCATGGCGTAGAACGCGGTCACGGTCTCGGTCAGCTTGTTCACGCTCTCGGCGCTGCGGCGGTAGGAGATCGCCTCCTCGTACCGGAAGTACTCGGGGTGGGCTTTGAAGAGCTGGTAGTACTTCGCCATGTTGAGGTGCTCGACCGGCGGGTAACCGTATTCGGCATCCGGTGCCTTCCGGTAGACATCGGCGGCGATGACCCCGGCGCGGTCGTCCGCCGAGTCGGGCACGCCGTCGGGGCCGAGGTAGGTCCAGGTGTTGAGGTCCATCCGCTTCCGGTCGCGCTTCTCGCGTTTGTAGTTCGACCCCAACTCCAGGCTCACCGGGATGCGGGTGGCGAAGTCGCGCTTGAGCTTGAGGTAGGCGGTCTCGACATCGCCCTGGATCAACCGCGGCCGGGAGGTGGCCGCCCGGAGGGAATAGTTGGCCGCGCGGCTCCAGTCGACGGGGGCATTGCTGGCGTCGAGGACCTCGAAGCGGCCGGGCAGCCGCCAATTCAGGTCGAGGAAATTGACGGTGACGTTGTTGATGCGGGGATTACGGCCCTCCTGGTCCGACGGGGAGGAAAAGAAACCGTTCTCGGTATCCTTGAACTCGGAGATGGAGCGCGAGGCATTGGCGGCGCCTTCGGCGTGCCACGGGCCGTGGCGCCACTTGGCGATCAGGCCGACGTTGGAATTGGTGGCGTATTCGTCGCGCCAGGCCTCGAGCTGGTTGACATACGTCAGGGCGCCGGCGCCGCGGGCGCCCATGACGCGGGTGCTGTCGTTGTAGACCGTGGCGCCGGTGTTGACCTGGAAGCGGACGTCGGCGCGGTGCAGGGAATCCAGCCGCGTGTACGAGGCGAACGGCGTCAGCGTGAGGGTGGGAACCGGCCGCCAGTCGACCCGCAGACTGACCGGGATGCGGACGCGGCGGGAGTACGACTGGTGCAGCAGCGAATTGGTCATCGCGGGATTGTAGATGCTGGGCGCGCCCAGCTGGGGATTCGCCAGGCTGGCGGCGTTGCCGTAATTGTAGGTCGGCACCGCGTAGTGCCAGGGCATCATCACGTCGCTGTAGCCGAGGCCGAGGGTGTAGCCGAGGTCCTTGGTCAGGGGATCGATGAGGCTGAAGTCGAAACTGGGGCGGACCTTGCGGGTCATCTCGTCGCCGGGGCCACCGGTGCGGCGGAACGTCAGGTCGTAGCTGTTGGTGTTGAAGGACGCCTTCAGGTTCGTTTCTCGCCGGGCGTATTCGAAGGAGGTCCGACGGACCATGTTCACCGAGCCGCCGATGGCGTTGGCGCTGTCGGACGGGAGCGGCACCTTGCGCACTTCGATCCGGGCGATGCCGACGGTGCTGGACTGGGTGAGGCGCGGGGCGCGGGTGTTCTCGCGTTCGTCGGCGAAGACGGATGCCTCGCCCAGACCGTCGGAGGTGACCTCGGTCTTGTCGGAACTGAGGCCGCGCACATTGATGCGGATGATGTCGGAGCCCTGGTATTCGACGCCGACACCGGGGAGATATTTCACGAATTCTCCAATGTTGTTCTGGGTGATCTCCCCCATGGCGTCGGTGGAGGTGACGTTCTTGAGGTTGCGCGAGTACCGCTGCTCGTTGGCCGAGATGGACTCGGCGTCGACCTCCCGTGCGGCCTGCACGCGAAACTGGTCGAGACGGACGACTTCGCCGCCGGTGCCGGCGAGGGTGAAGTCGAGTTCGGCGCGCTGGCCGGCGACGAGGGTGAGCGTCTTCGCAGCGGGCGCCGTGTTGGTGAACGACACGACGACGGTGACCGTGCCGGGCGCGAGGCCTTCAAGTGCATACGCTCCGGATTCGTCGGTGAAGGTCTGCACCGCGGTTCCCTTGACCGCGACCCGCGCCTGGTTGACGTACCGTGCGGTGGCCTCGTTGAGCACGCGGCCGGAGAGACTGGCGGTGGCTTGCGCCGACGCCGGGGCGGCGGTGGCGATGAGGAAAGCCATCGCGAGGATGGCGCAGGAAGGAGTGGGGCGGTTCGAGAACATGGGGTGGAGCGAGGCGGGGTAGGGTAGAAAATTGAACGTCAGGCGCTGCGAGGCAGTGGCACCGTCAGCCGGGCCGATGCGGCTGCGACTGATTCCAACGGAGTCGACTCCAAGGGTTCAGGCTGAAACGTGCAAGGGCGGCGGCCGGTTCGTTCTTCGAACTTCCGCCGGACCGGATGGCCGAAAATAGGCTCAGGAGGCGCGAGGGGAAGAAGTTGTAAGTAAGAAGTTGGGAGTCAGGAGGAGCGACGTATCGGCCGATGTGGTCGCGGCCTGGGGGGGGCCGGCGGCTGCAGCCGCGGATTCAGTCGGGCGGACATTCGGCAAGCCGGTGAGTCGGTGCAACGTCTGGCTCTGCGTTCACCGCTTCGCCGTCGGATTTTCCCGGCTCCCGATCTCCCCAGCTTCCTATTCTTCCATCCGGCGGTCGTTCTTCCCGTCTCATTCTACTTACTGGCTTCGCGCCTCTTTCGGAGGCCTACCTTCGGCCGGAGGGACTTGGATCAGACAGCCTAAAATCGTCCGTTCACGCCCGCGGTCACGGTGGTGCCGCCGAAGAGCTTGAACTGCATCCGGTCAGGGACGCCGCGGTAAGCGGATTGCGGGGAGTTCGTGAGGTTGTTCACGTCGACCGAGAAGGTGAGCGAGGGGCGGAACTGGTAGCCGACGCCGGCGTTGATCACGGTGCGGGGCGAGAGGTACCGGCTGCGCGCGGGCTGGCCCTCGGTGAACTCGGTGATCGATTCTCCGGTGTGGTTGACGATCACGCGCGACGAGAAGCCGTGGTGGCGCCAGAATAGGCTCACGTTGCCGATGCGGGGCACGAAGCCCTCGACGTCGCGGCCCTCGCGGCGACCGCGACCGCCGTAGTCGCCGTGGGCCTCGAGCGCGGTGAGGTTGATCGAGGCGCCGAGCCCCTTGAGCAGTCCGGGCAGGAAGGTGAACTGCTGCTGGTAGCTGATCTCCCAGCCCTGCACGTACGCCGTCCCGGCGTTGGCGCTGCTGAGCCGCGTGAAGCCGCCGTACTCGCCGTCGTAGCCGTTGTCGCGTCCCGTCCCAATGGTGCCGGAGGCGATGCCGCTCACGATGAAGTCGCGGATCTCCTTGTGGAACCAGCCGACGGTCACGTTGCCGGCCGGCTCGAAGTAGTACTCGAGTGAGGCGTCCCAGTTGCGCGCGGTCTGCGGCAGCAGCGACGGGTTGTTCACGGTGAGCGTCTGCGCGGCCTCGTTGATGTTCTCGTTGGGCAGCAGGTTGTTCAATGGCGGGCGGCCGAAACTCGTCGACCAGCTGAGGCGCGCCTTCCAGTTCGCGGCGAGATCCTGGGTAAGGTGGATGCTCGGGAAGGATTTCCGGTAGCCGCCCTGCAATTCGCGCCGGGTGCCGGCGTAATCGCGGAGCGCGGAGCCCACGGGGTCGGCAGCCTGTTGCGCGACGGTGCTCGGCACGCGGGCGCGGACCCAGCCCCAGCTGTTGGTCGCGGTGTCCTCGAAGCGCACGCCGGCGAGGATGCCAGTGTCGCGGTAGCGACCCTGGCCCATGACGTAGCCGGCGTGAACGGCCTCCGTGACGCGGCGGGTGCCGGTGAAACGCTGCATCTGGGTCCAGTAAAGGTCCTCGCGCCAGAGGGAGGCGTCGATCGGGTTGCGGTCGCGGAAGAACTGCGGCGCGTACCAGAACGGCGTGACGAGGCCGGTCTGGTAGCTGTTGAGGCTGCGGATGGACGGCTCGGCGGGCAGGGTCGTGCCGAGGAAGGACCAGCGGCGGTTGCGGTTGAAGTCGTGGGCGAATTGCTCGCGCCAGTGATAGCCCGCCTTGAGGAAGGTCCGCAGCTCGGGGAGCTCGTACTTGAAGTTGGCGCGCGCCTCGCGGACCTCGTGGTCGTTGTCGACGTTGTTGTTCTGGAAGAAGCCGTTGAGCCGGTAGCTGTCGGCGCGGGTGATGTCGGGCCCGGCGGTCTGGATGAGGCGCGGGTAGAGGTCGGACCGGGTGCGGTCGAGGATCCAGCCGAGGTTGTTCACGCGCATGGTGAACTGGCCGCCCTGGTTGCCGAAGCCGTTGTTGATGTGGGTGCGGCTGTGCATCACGCCCCAGTCGACGCGCAGACGTCCGAGGTCGTGTTCGAAGCCGAGGTCGCCGGTGCGGGTGCGCAGGAAATAATTGTTGGGCCCCTGGGTGAGGACGTCGAAGTTCGAGGCGGTCGACTGGCGCACCTGGGTGATGCGGTCGGTGTAACCCGGGAGGATGCCCGCGGTGCCGGTGGTGCCGACGACCTGGTTGGTGAAGGCGCGGGTGGTGAAGCGGAGCTTACCCCGCTCGTTCGCGTCGTTGTAGATCGTGTTGAGCGAGACCTTGGTCCGGGGCGACAGGCGGTACTCGGCCTTCAGGTTCACGCTGGCCTGCTTGCGGTTGTTGTACTGGTCGAAGGTGTTGAAGTCCCAGAGGAAGGCGGGATCGGCGATGGTGTTCTGGAAATCGCGCGTGGTGCTGTGGGAGGCGCCGATGTTCTCGCTGTAGAAGGTGTTCAGCGTGATGCCGAGGTTGCGGGAACCGCCGGCGACGTCGAAGACCTCCCACCAGCCGACGTTGAGGAGCGGGTGGCTGGCATGGCCGTCGCGGAGCGGGATCTGCTCGGTGAAGGAGGGGGCCCAGCGCACCGCGAGGTTGTAGGTGACGCGGCGCTTCTCGCGCATCGAAAGCGGGGAGCGGCTCTTCAGGTTGATGGTGCCGCCGAGGGAGTCCGCCCCGCGGTCCGGGGTGTGGCCCTTGATGAGCTCCAGTCCCTCGAACATCGCGCCGGTGAGGTTGTTGATGCGGCCCTGGCGCGCCATGGCGCCCTGCGTCGAGAGCATGCCGCCGTCGAGGGTGATGTTGTTCAGCGTCGGGCCCATGCCGCGGACGGTGAAGCCGTCGATGCCGTTCTCGAGGTTGAGGGCGGCGGTGACGCTCGGCAGCAGGATGGCGAGCTCGCTCGCGCTCATGTTCGGCAGGTTGCCGTAGGAATCCATGGCCACGACGTTCTTCACGTTGGCGGCGTTGCGCTGCGCGGTGATCGCGGCGGCGCCGCCCTCGCGCTCGCCGGCGACGGTGAAGGCGTCGAGCCGGTAGACGCCCGAGGTGAGCGCGAAATCGCGCGTCGCGCGCTGCCCCGCGGCCACGGCGACCGTGAAACGCTGCGGATCCAATCCGGTGTAACTGGCGGTAAGCTCATGGCTGCCCGCTGGAACGCCGTCGATGAGGTAGCGGCCGGTGGCGTCGGTCAGCGCGGAGCGTCCGAGCGCCGGCAGGACGACGCGCACGCCCTCCAGCAGGTCGCCGGTGCCGGCGTTGCTGACGGTGCCGGCGACGGAGCCGGCGGCGGGCTGGGCCCGCAGGGCGGTCGCCGGGGAGCAGGCGAGCGCGAAGGCGATGAGCGGAAGGAGGAAACGGGGCGGGGTCATGATCGTGAAAACGGGACGGGTGGGGTGCGGACGTGTTCTTGGTCGGACGTCGGTCCCGCCGCAACGCCCGAGGTGGCCGGCAAATGGTTTCGCCTCCGTTGGGCGGAAATCCCAACGTGCCCGTCATGCCGCCCCTTCGCCTGCTGCCCCTCGTCCTGGCCCTCGCGGTCGTCCCGGCCGCGCCGGCGGCGGAGGACGGCGCCGCGGCGTGGGAGGCGCACGGGTTCACCTCCGGGCAGCGCGCGGCGTTGCGCGAGGTGTGGGCGTGGGGCATCGCGGGACGCTTCGTGCCGGGCGGGGTGATGCTCGTGGTTCATCGGGGCGAGGTGGTCTTCCGCGAGGCCTTCGGCGTGGCCGACCTGGCCTCGGGGCGGGCCTTCACGCCCGACCTGCCGTGCCGGATCGCGTCGGTGACGAAGCCCCACACCGCGACGCTGCTCGCGCTGCTGGTGGAGGAGGGGCGGCTCGGTTGGGATGATCCGGTGGAGCGCCACCTGCCCGCGTTCCGGGGCGTGCGGGTCATGGGCGAGCGGCCGGCGGCGCGTTCCCCGCGGGTGCGGGAACTGCTCTCCCACACGGCCGGGTTCGCGCCGCAGGGCGAACGCGGGGATGAACGCTGGCGCATCCGCGGCGACGGCTCGCTGGCGGATGCCGTCGACGACCTCGCGCGGGCGGGTCTCGCGACGGAACCGGGCGCGCGGTTCGCCTACACCGGCTTCGGCTACATGGTGGCGGGGCGCATCGCCGAGGTCGTGACGGGGCGGGAGTTCGCCGAGCTGATGCGCGAGCGGCTGCTCGTCCCGATCGGGGCCGGCGGGGCCGCCTTCCTGCCGCGCCTCGCGGCCGGGGAGCGGGCGCGCCTGCCGGTGATGTATGAGCGCAGTGGTGACACCCTGGTGCCGGCCGCGGCGTCGGGCCGCGACGAGCCGGTGCTTGCCTTCCCCAATCCCGGCGGCGGGCTGGTGGCCACGGCCGACGACGTGATGCGCCTGCTGCGGCTGCACCGCGACGGCGGGATGGCGGGTGGGCGGCGGCTGGTGTCGGCCGCGACGCTGGCGGAACTGCACCGGGTGCAGCCCGCGACCGGCCGCGACGGCTACGGGCTCGGCTTCAATATCGTGCGCGCGGACGCCGACGGCCGGGCGACTCGCCTGCGGCACAACGGTGCCTCGGGCACCTTCGCGTTCATGGACCTGCGGGAGGACCTGCTCGTGGTGGCGCTCACGCAGGTGCCGACGAAGCAGCGCATGCCCTTCACGCGGCGCCTGGACGCGGCGGTCGATGCGGTGCTCCTGGGCGGCCGGTAGCCGGCGCCGCGGGCCGGATCCTCACTCGCGCGCGAGCGGCCGGATGCGCGTCGGGGACGGCTCCTTGCCCTGGGCGTTCATGAAGGCGATGAGGCGGTCGTTGAAGTCGCGCGCGGGGTCGTGGCCCATGAGCTTGAGCGCGTGGGTGAGGGCGGCGACCTCGACGAGCCGCGCGATGTCGCGGCCGGGCCGCACGTACAGCTCGATGTGGGGCACGCGCATGCCGAGGATGTCGTAGAAGTTCTCCTCGAGGCCGGTGCGTTCCTCGACGACTTCGGGCGTCCACTCCCGCAGCGTGATCACCATGTCGATGCGCTTCTCGCGGCGCACGCACTTCACGCCGAACATCTCGGCGACGTTGATGATGCCGATGCCGCGGCACTCCATGTAGCCGCGGTTGAGCGGGCGGCTCGAGGCCATGAGCTCGCGCTCGTCGAGCAGGCGGATGACGGTGAGGTCGTCGGCCACCAGCGAGTGGCCGCGCTCGATGAGGGCGAGGGCGCACTCGCTCTTGCCGATGCCGGAGTCGCCGCGGAGCATCACGCCGACGCCCTTGATGTCGAGGGTGGTGGCGTGTTCGGAACCCTGCGGGGCGAACTCGTTGTCGATCGCGAGGGTGGCGAGGTTGATCCAGTTCTTGGTGATCATCGGCGTGCGGATGAGCGGCAGGTTCATCTCGGACGCCACCCGCAGCATCGGCGGGGTGGGCTGGTAATTGCGCGTGAGGATGAGGCAGGGGATGCCGCGTTGCGTCATCCGCCGGAGGATCAAGGTCTGCCGGCGTTCATCGAGGGTCTTGAGGTAGGTCATCTCCGCGGCGCCGATCACCTGGACGCGCTTGTTCGCGAAGTACTTGAAGAACCCGGTGAGGGCGAGGGCGGGGCGGTTGATCGTGCCCTCGTGGATCAGGCGGCCGAGCCCGGCCTCGCCGACCACCAGGTCCATCCGGAGCTTCTCGCGGTGGGTCTCGAGGAAGTGGGCGACGGTGATGCCGTGGACGGCCTTGTGGGTGGGCATGGGGCGGGGCGCTTAGAGTTTGAAGCCGTCGCCGAGGTAGAAGCGGCGCGCCTGCTCGTCGCGGATGAGGAACTCGCCCGGGCCCTCGGTCAGCACCTTGCCCTCGTGGATGAGGTAGGCGCGGTCGACGATGCGCAGGGTCTCGCGGACGTTGTGGTCGGTGACGACGACGCCGATGCCGCGGGACTTGAGCTGGAGGATGATGCGCTGGACCTCGGAGACGGAGATCGGGTCGATGGCGGCGAAAGGCTCGTCCATCAGCAGGAACTTCGGCCGCGTGACGAGGGCGCGGGCGATCTCAAGGCGGCGGCGCTCGCCGCCGGAGAGGGTGAAGGCCTTCTGGCCCGCGACGTGCCCGAGGTGCAGCTCGGCGAGGTGGGCCTCGACGCGGCCGGGACGCTCGCGGGCGGGCACGCCGGTGGCCTCGAGGACGGCGAGGATGTTCTCCGCCACGGTGAGCTTGCGGAAGACGGACGCCTCCTGCGGCAGGTAGCCGATGCCGTGGCGGGCGCGTTCGTGCATGCGGAGCCGCGTGAGGTCGGCGCCGTCGAGGCGCACACGGCCGCCCGTCGCTGGCACGAGGCCGACCACCATGTAGAAAGTGGTCGTCTTACCTGCGCCGTTGGGGCCGAGGAGGCCGACGACCTCGCCGGACCGGAAGCGGAGGTTGACGCCGTTCACCACCGTGCGGGCGCCGTACGTCTTCACGAGCGCCTCGGTCTCGAGGGTGGCGTCGGCCGGCCGGTCGCTCATGGCTTCGGCGGGGTCGCGGCCGGTGCGGGGCCGGTCGGCTCGGCGGACTTCTTGCGCTCGGGAACCTTGTCGTAGCCGAGATCCTTGAGCGCTGGCAGTACGGTGCGCGGGTTGCTCGGGATGACGGCGCGGCGCTCGCCGCGGTAAAGCTCCATGCGGTCGCCGCGCTGCTCCCAGCCGTCCTTCACGCCGCGCACGACGGGATTGCCCGTGAGGATGACCTTGTCGTCGTCGGGCAGGACCTCCGCGCGCTCCGCGGTGGCCTCGCGGTCGTCCTGCACGATCCGCACCTTGCCGGTGGCGACGAGCGACTTGAGCCGCTCCTGCTTGCCGATCAGCTGCGCGGGGTCGCCGGAGCGGCGGGCGACGATCACGAGGTTGTCGCACGTGAGCGACATGTTCGTGGCGGTGACCCGCACGTTGCGGCGATAGGTGAACGTCGTCTCCTTCGCGGTGCTCACCATGTCGAACTCGTCGCTCTGCACGACGGTCTCCACGGGTGGCGCGGGCGGCTTTGGGGCCGGGGCGTCGGCGGCGGAGGCGGAGGCCGCCAGGGCGGCGCCGAGCAGGAGGCGGGCGAGGGCGCGGCGCGGTTTCATCGCAGGATGTCGTTCAAGCTGCCCTTGAATGTAACGCGCACGTTTTCGCGGAGGGAAACCTTTTTGGCCGCCTGGTCGAAGGTCCAGCGGCCGCCCGTGACTTCCACGTCGTCCTGCAGGAACCGAACCGAGCGGTCGCCTGAAACGACGTTGCGGCCCGGCCGGAACTCGGCCGCCGGGCTCATGAGGATGCTGTCGACCTTCGCGGACGCGTCGCCGGAGAACACCGTCACCATCAGGTCGCGGATGACGATCACCTCGCCCGCGGGCCGCACCTCGGCGCCGCGCAGCGTCATCAGCCGGTGCCCCTCGCGGTCTGAGAACACCGGCAGCACCCACTGGTGCGCCGGCGCGGCGGAGGGCTGGGGTTTGTCGCCGGGGGGCATCGTCGGTTCGGATGCGCCGGCGATGGCCAGGAAGGCGAGGGCGATGGCACCCGGGCGGATCATGACCTTGCCTTTCCCCGGCGGGCTTCCCGCGCCGCCAGCAGCAGTTCGCAGACCTCGCGGACGGCTCCCTGGCCGCCCGCACGGCGCGTGACAACGTCGGCCGCCGCGAGCGCGACCGGCATCGCGCCGGGCGGTGCGACCGCGATCCCGGCCCATTGCAGCGCGGCGACGTCGATCTCGTCGTCGCCCATGTAGGCGCACTCCGCGGGGCCCAGGCCGAGACGGCCGGCGAGTTCACGGAGCGAGGAGAGTTTTTCCACGGGACCTTGGATCACGTGCGGGATCGCGAGTTCCCGGGCGCGGGCGGTCGTGGCGGCGGAGGCTCGGCCGCTGATCCAGGCGGTGGCCACGCCCTCCCGCGCAAGCCGGCGCAGCCCGTGGCCGTCGAGGATGGAGAAGGCCTTCGCCTCGGTGCCGTCGGAGGAGATGTGCACGGTGCCGTCGGTCAGCACGCCGTCGACGTCCATCGCGAAGAGCCGGATCCGCGCCCAGGCGGCCGCGGTCGGGGAGGGGCGGCGGCGTGATCGCGCGGAGGAAGGCATGGTCTCAACCGAGCCAGGCCGCGACGCGGTCGATGACCGCCTCGAGCGTCGGGCGGTAGGCGCGCTCGAGCTCGGGCGCGAACGGCACCGGCAGGTCGAGCGCGGCGATGCGCAGCGGCGGGGCCTTGAGTTCGGCGAAGGCGTCCTCGGTCAGGCGGGCGACGAGCTCGGCGCCGAAGCCGTGGGTGCGCCGGCCCTCGTGCAGCACGATCAGGCGGCCGGTGCGGCGCAGGGAGTCGCGGATCGCGTCGAGGCGCAGCGGCGCGAGGGCGCGCAGGTCCCAGACGTCGAACCCGGCGTCGTATTCATCTTCGAAATACTTGGCGGCCTCCTCGGCCACGAGCGTCATCTCGCCGTAGGTGACGAGGGTCGCGCGGTCGCCGGCGCGCACGTGGCGCGGCTGCCACACGGAGCGGTAAGCGGGGTCCCAGGCCACGGGTGCCTTGGCGCGGCGGTAGAGTCCCTTGTGCTCGAAGAGGATCACGGGGTTGGGATCCTCGTAGGCCGCGAGTAGGGCGTTGAACGCGTCCTGCGGCGTCGACGGGTAGATGCCCTTGAGGCCCGGCATCGAGAGGAAGAAGGCCTCGAGCTCCTGGGAGTGGAAGGAGCCGAACGTGAGACCGCCGCCGCAGGGGAGCCGCAGCACCAGCGGGCAGGCCGCCCCCGAGCGGAAGTGCATGGTCGCCGCGTTGAGCGTGATCTGCGTCGTGGCTTCCGTGGCGAAGTCGGCGAACTGGAACTCCTCGATCGGCCGGTGGCCGTTCAGCGCGAGGCCGATCGCGTAGCCCGTGCACGCGCTCTCGGCGAGCGGGGTGTTGAAGACCCGCGGCCGGCCGAATTCCTTCAGCAATCCTTCCGTGACCTTGAACGCGCCGCCGTAGGTGCCGATGTCCTGCCCGAGCACCAGCGACTCCGGCCGTTCGGCGAGGATCTTCCGCAGGCCGAGGTTGAGCGCCTGCGCGAGGTTGAGCGGCGCGGGAGCGGCGGGCTCGGGGCGCCAGGGCAGCGGCCCGGGATCGGGCGCGTAAAGCTCCGTCTCCATGCCGGCCGGGTCGGGACGCGGCACCGCGAGCGAGACCTTCACGCAGGCTTCGAGGAACGCGGCGAGCTCCGCGTCGACGGCGTCCGCGCGTTGCTGGCCGAGGAGTTCGGCGAGCTTCCGGCGGGTCGCGGGGAGGGGGTCGCGGGCGAGGAAGGCTTCGTTCTCGCCCGGCGCGAGGTAGTCGCCGGTGTCGTACGCGGCGTGGCCGCGCAGGCGCAGGGTGTGCGCCTCGACGAGCATCGGCCGGGAGGTCGCGCGCACGCGGTTGATCGCGTCGCCGAGGGCGCGCGCCGTGGCGAGCACGTCGCCGGTCGCGTCGAGCGACATCCCCTCGATCCCGTAGCCGGCCGCGCGGCGCCAGAGCTCGGTGCCGGCCGCATACTGCTCCGCCAGCGGCGTCGAGTAAGCGTAGCGGTTGTTCTGGATGACGAAGAGGACCGGGAGGGAGAGCAGCGAGGCGAGGTTCATCGTCTCGTGGATGTCGCCCGTGCTCGAGCCGCCGTCGCCGAAGAACGCTAGCCCGACCGCGGGGCGGCCGAGGCGCCGCTGGGAGTCGGCCGCGCCGGCCACGTTCGAGATCATCGCGCCGAGGTGGCTGATCATCGGCAGCGACCGGTGCGCCGGGTCGCCGTGGTGGATGTTCCCCTCGCGCGCCCGCGTGGGGCTGCCGGCGTTGGCGAGGTACTGGTTGAGATGGTCGCAGGGGTGACCGCTCCACACGAGGTGGCCGCCGAGGTCGCGGTGGGTGAACGAAACGACGTCGATCGCCTTGTCGGCAAGGAGGGCGAGCGGCACGCAGAGGGATTCGTTGCCCTGGCCGCCGGTCACGGTACCCTTGATCAGGCCCTGGCGGAAGAGCTCCAGGATGCGGTTGTCGGCCGAGCGGGACAGCTGCATCCAGCCGTAGAGCCGGAGGAGCGCCGCGGCCGGATCCCGGCCGATCTCGTCGGTCCCCAGCGAGCGGGTCGCGAGGAACGAGGGCAATTGCGGTAGGGCCATGGCGTTGGGCGCGAAACGTGGAGGCCGGTTTCCGGCCCCGCAAGGCGGGAGATTGCCGCCGACCGCGGCGCGGTTCAGGCGAGGCCCGCGAGGCGGCGAAGGTACTCGAACGAGTAGAGTCCCGTGCGGTGGCCGTCGCTGAAGTCGAAGCGCAGCGCGTAGTTCCCGACGCGTTCCCAGCCGGTCACGGTCACGCCGGGAAAGGTCCGCGGGCCGTCCCCGCCGTACCGGTTGCCGAGGATGTCGCGTTCGCCCTGGTTCGAAGCGCTCGGGGAGGCCGCCCGCAGGTCCTCGCCGGCGTGGTAGGACTCGGCGCCGTCATCCCAACGGAGGGCGACCTCGCGGCCGATGAGCTGGACGTCGACGGGATGGCGCATGGCCGCGCAACGTGCGGCCCCGCGGCGCCGGCGCCAGCCGAAATTCGCGGGCCGGGCGCGGCGCGGGTTGGGTCGGGAGGAGGATGAAAGAGGAATCCATAAAAAGGATACGCATTCCCCGCGGAAGGTTAAGGAAGGGAGGTGAGGCCGCGGTCATCCGGTTGACGGGCGGTCGGTGCGGCGCGGGGCCCGAGGGCACGGTGTATTCATAAAAAAGTGACAGGGCGGCGACCGCGCACTCCTCGCGCGGCGCGGGGCATGGCGGCCGCGGCGGCGCGCGTTGTTCCGAACTTCGAGACCGCGGGCCTCGGCTCCGGGTCCGATATCGACCTGCCCATGAACAAGATGGGTTGTTTTTAGATCGATGGGAACCACCTGGGGTGGCGCACGGTGCCGGGTTGCTCGAGTCGGGGGAGGAGTCGCTTGCCCTAAGTTATATCGTAAACATATGATGGGGAAAACTATATGTTAATTTAGATTCGTCGCCTGGGCGGGCGCATGCGGGCTGGTCCGCGTGGAGCGGGAAAGGCGCCGGCGGCGGCTCAGGGAACGCGGATTCTGAGCCGGGTCCGCGGGGGCTTGGTCCGCAGATGGCGGACTGTGAACAAGTTTTTGAAAAATCGGTGGCTTATGGCTTGACCGTTGTGGGGTAAAGTGGGTCATTTTGCAGCGTTTTGGGGCGCCCGTCCGCGGGTCGCTTCGAACCCCTACATGGCGACGGACGGCAAAGTCATTTTCACGGGCCTCTTCAGGCACACGTTGGACGACAAGGGTCGACTCACGATCCCGTCGGCGTGGCGTCATGCCCAGGCGGGGGAGGAACGCTTCCTCGCGACGCCGCATCCGGACGGCTACGTCGCCGTGCTGCCGCCGCGCGAGGTCGAGGTGCTGCATGCGAAGTTCTCGGCGATGAAGCTCAGCGACGCGAAGGCGCAGGCGTTCGCCGCGCGGTTCTTCTCGCAGACGCAGGACTTCAGCTTCGACAAGGCGGGGCGCGTGGGCCTCTCGGCCGAGCTGCTGAAGCATGCCGGCATCGAGCGCGACGCGGTGCTCGTGGGCACGCTCACCAAGTTCAACATCTACAACCCGGTGCGCTGGCAGCAGGAGGAGGCGCGCTCGGCGGGCGAGCACTTCGGCGACCTCATGCGCCAGCTCGACATCTGACCGTCATGCGCCGCCCGGTCGTAGTCCAACGCCTCTCCGCCCGCGCGCTGAAGCGCCGCTCCGCCGTTGGTGCGACCGGCCGGGTTTTCCCCGCTTGGATCGACGCGGGCGAGCACGCCGCGGCATCCGTCCCGCTGGTGCTGCCGCGCGTGCGCGACGCGCTGGTCCTGCGGACGGTCTCGCGACGCAAGGGTGCGCGGGGGAAGGGGGGCGGCGATGCCGGCGGCAGCCGCTGAGATCCCTCTCGTGACGATGACGCCCGGCCACCAGCCCGTCATGCTCCGCGAGGTGCTGGAGCTGCTCGCGCCGCGCGCGGGGGGCAGCTACCTCGACGCGACTTTCGGCGGCGGCGGCCACACGGGCGCGCTCCTCGCCGTGCCGGGCACGCGGGTCACGGCGCTTGATCGCGATCCGGCGGCGGCGGCCCGCGCGGCCGCGCTGCTTGAGGCGCATGGTTCCCGCTTCCGCCTGGTCGACCTCGACTTCGGCCGGCTCGCCGAGCTGCCCGACGCGGGCTTCGACGGCATCCTCTTCGACCTCGGTGTCTCGTCGTTCCAGCTCGACGACGCGGAGCGGGGCTTCTCGTTCCGGCACGACGCGCCGGCCGACATGCGCATGGATCCGCGTTCGGGTGTGCCGGCCTCGCGCTGGCTGGAGACCGCGACCGAGGAGATGATCGTGCGCGCGGTGCGCGACTGCGGCGAGGAGCCGCATTGGCGGCGGGTGACCCGCGCGATCCTCGCGGCGCGCGGCGGCGGGGCGCTGGCCCGGACGGGCTCGCTGGCGGCCCTGATCGCGGATGCGATCCCGGCGAGGGACCGTGCGGTTTCCCGCCTGCACCCGGCGACGCGGGCGTTCCAGGGCATCCGCATCGCGGTGAATGACGAGCTCGGCGCGATCGAGCGCGCGCTCCCCGCGGCCTTCGCCAAGCTCGCGCCCGGCGGCGTGCTCGCGGTCATCAGCTTCCACTCGCTCGAGGACCGGCCGGTGAAGCGGTTCTGCCGACGGATGTGCGGCCAGCCCGAGAGCGCCGATGACGCCACGCCGCAGGATCTGCGGGTCGCGCTCGCCGAGCCGCTCACGCGGCGGCCGCTCACGCCCGCCGAGGACGAGTTGTCCGCCAATCCCCGCAGCCGCTCGGCGCGCCTCCGCGCCCTCCGTCGCCTCTGACGCCCGTCGCCCGATGAAGAAGACGCCCACGGCCTTCGCGAACCAGCTGCTCCTCTGCGTGCTCGTCACCTTCTGCACCGGCGGGTCGATCGGTCTGGCCGCGGTGTGGCTCCGCCACCAGGTGTCGGTCACCGCGAAGTCGAACCGCGACCTCGCGGCGGAGGTCGCCCGCCTGGAGCGGCTGATCGACGAGCAGAAGACGCTCATCGAGACGGAACAGGCGCCCGACAAGCTCCGCGGCCTGAACGCCTCCATGCGGCTCGGCCTCGTGCCGATGAGCGAGCTGCCGGTCCTGCAGGTCACCGAGAACGTGATCGAGCGCATGGCCCGGCGCGCCGGCCGCACCCCCGCGGGCGACTCCGCCCGCCCCGCCGGCACCGTCACCTTCCGCCTCGCGCGCAATTGACGATGTCCCGCGGCTTCTCCTCCAGCTATCGCATCGTGCTCCTGGGCTCGGTGCTCTTCGCCTGCTTCGCGGGCCTGGGGACGCGGCTGGTCTGGGTGCACGTCATCGACCGGGAGGCGATCCTTCGCCCGGTGGTGCGGGCCCGGCCGATGCTGATCCCGGAGACCGCGCGGCGCGGCGACATCCTCGACGCCCGTGGCGCCCGCCTGGCGACGAGCCGTTCCGAGATCGTGCTCGGGGTTGATCCCCATTCCCTGCTGGCAAAGGACCGGCGCAAGTGGCCCGAGCTGGCCGCGCTCATCGGCATGCCCGAGGAGGAGCTCCGCGAGAAGTTCACGCCCCGCTACGCCGCTCCGGTCGCCGAGGCGCCCGCCCCCGGGCCCGTCGTGCGCGTTTCCGCCGATGGTGACGCGGACGCCGCCGACGCCGACGCACCCGCGCCGGGCCTGACCTTCGACTTCTCACCCCGCGCGGCCGCCGCGCCGGCCGCCGCCGACGAGGAGACCGATCCTTCGGCTGATCCGCGCCAGCCGCGGCCGATCCTGTGGGTGAAGCTCCGCGACGACGTGCCGGAGTCGCTGCACGAGCGGATCAGGAAGCTCAACGTCCAGGGAGTCTACGGCCGCCGCGTGTACCGCCGCGTGTATCCGAGCAACCAGCTCGGCGCGCACGTCGTCGGCTTCGTCAACCGCGAGCAGCAGGCCGTCACCGGGCTCGAGGCCTACGCCGACTTCTACCTCCGCGGCCAGCAGGGCTGGCGGCTGGGCGAGCGCGACGGCCGCAACCGCGAGCTGCCGCAGTTCGCCGTGCGCGAGGTTCCGCGCTTCGACGGCTACAACGTGAAGCTGTCGATCGACTCCATCGTGCAGGACATCGTGGAGCAGGAGCTGGCGGCGCTGGCGGCCAAGTTCCGCCCGGCGAAGGCGTCGATCATCGTGAGCGACGCCGACGGCTTCATCCTCGCGATGGCCAATCATCCGACGTTCAACCCGAACGAATACAACAAGGTGCCCAAGGAGGAGGAGGCGCGCCTGAAGAACGTCGCCGTCACCGACGTGTATGAACCCGGCTCCGTGTTCAAGATCGTGCCGGCGGCCGCGGCCCTCGAGGAACGGCTGGTCACGGCGGCCACGGTCATCGACTGCGGTATCGACCGCGTGACGCGCGGCGGCCGGGTGCTCCGGCTGCCCGCCGAGGACCACGCCATGGGCCGCCTCAACGTCGCGGAGGTGATGAGCCACTCCAGCAACCGTGGCGCCGCGCAGCTGGGCATGATGCTCGGCGAGGAGCGGCTCCATCGCTACGCCACCGCCTTCGGCTTCGGCACGCGGCTCGGTTTTCCGTTCGGCGAGGTGCGCGGGACCCTGCATCCGCACCGGAAGTGGTACCCGATCGACATCACCCGCATCCCGATGGGCCACACGGTGTCGGCCACCGTGCTCCAGATGCACCAGGCGATGTCCGTCATCGCCTCGGGCGGCGTGCTGCTGCGCCCGCAGGTGATTCGCCAGATCACGTCGGCGGCCGGTGACGTCGTCTACGCCTATGACCGCGCGGAGATCGGCCGCGTGGTCTCGCCCGAGACGGCGGCCGCCGTGGGGCGGATGCTGGTCGGCGTGACGCAGAAGGGCGGCACGGCGCCGAACGCCGCGATCGAGGGCTTCGACGTGGCGGGCAAGACGGGCACCTCGCAGAAGATCATCGGCGGCCGTTACTCCAACCAGCACCACGTGGGCTCCTTCGTCGGTTATTTCCCCGCGCAGCGCCCGCGGGTGGTGATCTCGGTCGTGGTCGACGACGCCGATCGCACCGCCACCGGCGGCAACGCCTACGGGCGCGTCGTCGCGGCGCCTTCCTTCAAGCGGATCGGCGAGCGTTTGATCCCGATCCTCGGCATCCGGCCGGGCGGTGAGCCCGCCGTGCCGCGCCTGCTCGCGCGCAACGAGGGAGGCCGCCGGTGATCGGTTACCTCGCCAGCCATTTGCCTTTGCTCGAGGCGCTCGGTCCCGCGCCCCGCGGCCGCCGCCGGGCCGCCGCGCCGGCCGCCGGCCGCGAGCTGCCGCGGTTGGCCGATCTGCTTGAGGGGTCCGTCGTCGCGAGCAAGGGCACGCTCGGCCGGCCCGTCGCCGGCTTGGCCACCGACTTCCGCCGCGTCGTGCCGGGCACCGCCTTCTTCGCCGTGTCCCGCGACAATGCCGGCGCCGCCCGCGCCATCGGCGAGGCCCTCGGCCGCGGCGCCGCCGCCATCGTGGTCGACCGCCTGCCGCTGCTGCCGGCGTCCACGCGGACGACCTTCGTGCAGGCCGCCGACGTCCCCGCGGCGCTCGCGGCCGCCGCGCGCCGGCACTTCGGCTTTCCCGACCGCGCCGCCACCCTCCTCGGCATCGGCGGCGGCCGCGGCAAGACGAGCGTCGCGCACCTGCTGCATCACCTCCTGTCCGGCGATCGGCGCGTGGGCCTGCTGGGTTCGGCGCGTTATGAGCTCGGCGCGCGGACGGTGCCCGCTCCGGACGGCGAGCCGGACGCCCTCGAACTGCACGGCCTGCTTGCGCAGATGCGCGACGCCGGTTGCCGCGACGCCGTGCTTGAGGCCGGCGCCCGGTCGCTCGGCGGCTGCGCGACCGAAGGCCTGCCGTGGGCGGTCGCGGTCTTCACCAACGCCACGGGTCCCGACGGCGCGGACGCCGGGGCCGCCGCGACATGGCGGCGTACTTTCGCGGCTGATCCGGAACGGCCGTTGCCGGCGGCGGCGGTCAATGTCGACGACTCCGGCGGCGCGCGGTTGGCCGCGGAATTGGGGGCGGGTGGCGGCACGCGGGTGGTGACGTTCGGATCCGGGCCGGCGGCGGAAGTCCGCGTGGAAACCACGGACGCCGGCGCTTGGCGGGTACGTTGGCCGGAAGGCGCGGTGGAGGTCGCTTCCCCCTTGGTCGGCCGGGAGCATGCGGAAAACCTGGCGGCAGCCGCGGCGGCGGCGTGGGCGGCCGGCCGCGATCTCCGCGTGGTGCTGCCCCGTCTCCGTTCCTTTCCGGGCGTGCCGGGCCGCCTCGAGCGGTTCGACGCCGGTCAGCCCTTCGCGGTGTGGATCGACGCCGCGCGCACGGCGGCGGAGTTGCGGCGCGCGCTGGCGAGCGTGCGCGCGGCGACGCCGGGGCGCGTGGTCCTGGCGCTGGGTGGCGACGCGGGCGAGACGGTGCTCGCGGCCGCGCGGGAGCTCGCCGATGAGGTGCACGCGGGGGCGGACCGCCGACGGGTGCTGGCGGCCGCGCTGGGCGCGGCCCGGCCGGGCGACGCGGTGCTGGCGGCGGGCCGGGGGGACGAGGCGTATCAGGATCTTGGCGACTTCCGGGTGCCCGGCGACGACCGCCGGCTGCTGCGGGAGCTGCTCGCGGGGAGGAATTGACCGCCATGCCCGCCTTCGCCCCCGAGACCCTCGCGCGCTGGACCGGCGGCCGCTGGCACGGTACGCCGCGCGCGCCGCTCACCGGCTTCCACTTCGACTCCCGCGTGATCGGTCATGGGGAGGCCTTCGTCGCGTTGCGCACGGCCGCGCGCGACGGGCATGCCTTCCTCGGGGCGGCGGCGGAGGCGGGCGCGGGCGCGGCGATCGTGCGCGAGGCGGACCCGGCGGTGCCGCTGCCGCAACTGGTGGTGGCGGAACCGCTGGCGGCGTGGCACGCGATCGCACGGGAGCACCGGCGGGCGTTCCCCGGGCCGGTGGTGGGAATTTCAGGCAGCGCGGGCAAGACCTCGACCAAGGACTTGCTGGCGCTCCTCCTCGGTGGCGCAGCGAGCGGCGTCGCCGCCACCGAGGGTAACCTCAACAACCACCTCGGCGTGCCGCTGACGCTCACGCGCCTGGATCCGGCGCGGCACCGCGTGGCGGTGGTCGAGGCGGGCATCAACGCCCCGGGCGACATGGATCCGTTGGCGGCGATGATCGAGCCCGACGTGTCGATCATCACGCTGGTCGGCCCGGCTCACCTCGAGGCCCTCGGCGGGCTGGAGGGCGTGGCGCGGGAGAAGGCCAAGCTGCCGGCGGCGACGCGGGCGGGCGGAGTCGCGCTGTTCACGCGGGAGACGGCCGACTTCCCGGCGTTCCGCGACCTCCGCGTGCCGCGGATCGTGCTGGAGCGCGCGGATGTCGTGCGGCCGACGGAACCTCCCCCCGACCGCGCCCACTTCGCCGTGACGCAGCGGGGAGGAGAGACCGCGCTGGCGATCGCCTTCGGCCCGCCTCCTCCGCTGCTGTTCACCATGCCGCGGGCTTCGGCGGGCATGGCGCAGAACGCGGCGCTGGCGATCTGCGCGGCGCTGCGGCTCGGGGTGCCGCGCGCGGAGGTGCAGGCGAGGCTCGCGGGCTGGCGGCCGGGCGCGCTCCGCGGCGACGTGCGAAGGGTCGGCGGCAACCTCCTCTACGTCGACTGCTACAACGCGAATCCGGCCTCGATGGCCGACGCGCTGGCGGCGTTCGCGGGGGTCGCTCCCGTCGCGGAGCCGCGGCTCTATCTCCTCGGCGGCATGGAGGAACTCGGGACGGAGGCGCGGCGGATGCACCGGGAGCTGGGCCGTTTCCTTGCTTTGCGGCCCGGTGATCGCGCCTTGGTCACGGGGCCCTTCGCGGGCGAAGTCCTCGCCGGTCTCCGGGAGGCCGGTGCCGCGCCCGAGCAGGCGGAGGAGATCGCCGACGGCGAGGCGGCGCGCCCCGTGCTGGCGGCATGGCGCGGAGCGGTCTTCGTGAAGGGCAGCCGCAAGTACCGGCTCGAGCGCGCGCTCGCCGGGGCGGGGGAGGAGGTCGCGGCCCATGCTTAGCTACCTGGCCGGCCTGGAGGAGCACTTCGGACCCTTCCGGCTCTTCGCGTCGATCACGCTGCGGACGATGCTGGCCGCGGTGACCGCGCTGCTCCTCGGTTTCGCGTTCGGGCCCGGGCTCATCCGCCGTTTCCGGCGCCTCAAGCTCGGCCACGGGTACGTCGACGAGCGTACGGCGGAGCTCGGCGCCGCCTACTTCGACAAGAAGAACACGCCCACGATGGGCGGCCTGATCATCTTCCTTTCGGTGTTCGGCAGTTCGGTCCTGTGGGCGGCGCCCAACATCTGGGTGATCGTGAGCCTCTTCGTCTACGCGGCCCTCACGGTGCCGGGCTTCCGCGACGACTACCTGAAGGTGCTGCGGCGCAACCGCGACGGCATCGCGCCTTGGGAGAAGATCGCGTGGCAGTCGGGCGCGACCCTCGTGGCCCTCACCCTCCTGCTATGGCATCCGCTCAGCGCGGCGAAGATCCGCGAACTCTGGGTGCCCTTCGTGAAGCACGCCGTGATCCCGGTGATGCCGTGGTGGCTCCTGCTCGCGCTGCTCTACGGCTGGGTGGTCGGCTTCAGCAACGCCATCAACCTCACCGACGGGCTCGATGGCCTGGCGGTGGGCTGCACCATCACCGTCGCGATCGTTTTCGCGATCATGGCGTACCTCGCCGATCACGTCTTCCTCTCGGAATACCTGCTCATCAGCCACGTGCCGGGCACGGGTGAACTGAGCGTGATCTGCGGGGCGCTCATCGGCGGCGGCATGGCCTTCCTCTGGTTCAATTCCCACCCGGCCGAGGTTTTCATGGGTGACACCGGTTCGCTCGCGCTCGGCGGCCTCATCGGGGTGATGGCGTTCATGATCCACCAGCCGCTCACGCTGGTGATCGCCGGCGGCGTCTTCGTGATGGAGGCGATGTCGGTCATCCTGCAGGTCGGCTGGTTCAAATTCACCCGGCGCCGTTTCGGCGAGGGCCGCCGCCTGTTCCGCATGGCACCGGTCCACCACCATTTCCAGAAGCTCGGCTGGCCCGAGACCAAGGTCGTGCTCCGGTTCTGGATCCTCTCCCTCGGCTTCGCGCTCGCGAGCCTCGCCACCCTGAAACTCCGCTGACCCCATGAACCCCGCCCAAGAACTCGACTCCGTGTTCCCGCTCTCCGCCGGTGCCGCCGCGCGTCCCGCGCTTCGTCCGCCCTCGCTCGCCTCGCTCATCCGCCCCAACTCCGGCGTCGTCCTCGGCCGCAACGCCTTCCTGCGCGAATGGTCCGCGCGGCGGATGCAGGCCGCCGCGCGCGTTCCCGCGGCGGCGGGCCGCTAGACATCGCCCCGGCCCGGCTGCAGATTTTCCCGAATCCTCCATCACCATGAAAATCCTGAAGATTTTCGGCGTCGTCGTCGGCCTTCACGTCCTCGCCCTGCTCCTCATCTTCGCCAATCCGGGCTGCAGCACCGCCCGGAAGCCCGCGCCCGTCCCGGGCGACACCATGGCGAAGGACGCCCCGCCCGCCGCGCCGGTCTCCGCCGCGCTGCCGCCCGCTCCCGCCGCCGAGGCGCCGCCGGTCATCCCTGCTTCCGCCGCGTCGGCGCCGGCCGCCTCCGCGCCGCCGCTCTTCGATCCCAGCGCGCCCGCCGTCGCCGCGGCGCCCGCCGGCACCGATTCCGCGACCTCGGTGCGCTTCACGCCCACGCGGCCGGGGACCCCCGTCGCCGGCGCGCTGCAGGCCGAGAAGACCGCGGACGTGACCCCGGCCTCGACCTACGTCGTCCGCCCCGGTGACAGCCTTTGGTCCATCGCCAAGAAGCACGGCCTCACCGTCGCCGACCTCACGGTCGCCAACGGCATCGCCGCCAACGCGAACCTCCAGCCCGGCAAGAAGCTCGTCATCCCCGCCCGTTCCGGTGCCGTGACTTCGGCCGTCGCGCCGCCGCCCGCGGCCCCGGCCAAGGCGGCGCGCCCCGCGAAATCGGCCGCGCCGAAGGCCGCGGTCGACGGCGTGCGCCATGTGGTGAAGCCGGGCGAATCGCTGAGCGTGATCGCCCGCAATTACGGCCTGCGCCAGTCCGAGATCGCGTTGGCCAACGGCATCTCCGACCCCGCTCGCATCCAGGCTGGGATGGAATTGGTGATCCCGGGCGTCGCGGCGCCGAAGTCCGCCAAGCCTGCGGCCGCCGACGCCAAGGCGGGCGGCCCCGAGGCGAACCCGCCGGCGCCGCCGGTGATTCCGGTCATCCGGATCGACGAGAGCCCCGTGACCCCCGCCCCGAAGCCCTGAGCCGGAGCCCGCGCCTTGCCAGACGCCGCGCCCAAGCCCGCCTCCGCCGGACGCCGCCTTGACGCCCGTTCGCTGGTCAATCCGGCCACGGTGATCCTGATCATCGCGGTCGGACTGGCCCTGCTGGGCCTGACCATCCTCTTCAGCGCGAGCGCGTGGCTGCGCACCGGGCCTTACTTTTACCTGAACAAGCAGCTGCTCGGGGTGCTGCTCGCGGGCGGCATTTGCTTCGTGGTGAGCCGCGTGAACCTCGATTATGCCCGTCGCTACGCGTGGTGGATCTTCGGGATCTGCGCGGTGCTCCTGTTCCTCGTGCTGGTGGTGGGGATCAAGGTGAACGGCAGCCGCCGCTGGCTCGGCTTCGGATCCCTCCGGCTGCAGGTTTCCGAGTTCGCCAAGCTTGGGCTCGTGTTCTGCCTGGCCCACTACCTGGCGCTCAACCAGACGCGCATCGGTGAAGTTTGGCGCGGCTTCTTCCTCCCCGGGATCATGATCGGCGTCATCGCCGGCCTCACGCTGTTCGAGCCCGACTTCGGGGTGGCGGCGCTCATGGTCGCGGTCGGCCTCGTGCTGCTGTTCCTCGCCGGCGCCCGCTGGCGCTTCATCGTGCCCACCGTGCTGGTGGTGGGAGCGCTGTTCACCGTCGCCGTGATCCATAACCCGAACCGCCTGCGGCGGATGACGGAATTCCTCAGCGAGGACAAATCCTACCAGCTGCGGCAGGGGCTCGCGGCCTTCGCCGCCGGCGGAGTCGAGGGCGCGGGGTTGGGGAACGGCCGCCAGCAGCTGAGCTACCTGCCCGAGGCCCACACCGATTATATCTTCTCGGTCGTGGGCGAGGAACTTGGTCTTTTCTTCACGCTCGGCGTGGTGCTCGCGTTCACCGTCATCCTGGCGGCCGGCCTGCTGCACGTGCGGCGGGCGCCCAACCTCTTCCAATACCTACTGGTCGTGGGGTGCGTCCTCCTGATCAGCCTGCAGGCGATCATCAATATCGGCGTCGTCACGGCCGTCTTTCCCACCAAGGGGATGTCGCTGCCGTTCATCAGCGCCGGCCTTTCGAACCTGCTCCTCATGGGGATGGTGCTCGGCATCATCCTCAACACGCAGCGCACGTGGGGCCGGGTGGCTCTGCCCCGCGGCGCGGGCTCGATGCGGGAGGTGGCGGCGTGAGCCGGTTCGTCATCTCCTGCGGCGGCACCGGCGGCCATCTGGCCCCGGGGATCGCGCTCGGCGAGGCTCTCCTCGCGCGGGGCGACGGGGCCGTGCTCCTCACCAGCCGGCGGCGCGTGGACGCCGAGCTGAGATCGCGTTACGCGGGACTTACCTTCGTCCCGATGCCCGGCTCCGGCTTCGGGTGGTCACCGCGCGTGCTCGCCCGCTTCGTCTGGTCGCAGACGGCGGCCCTTTTCCTTTGCTGGCGTCTGCTGCGGCGGGAACGGCCGCGGGCCGCCGTCGGCTTCGGGGGATTCACCTCGTTTCCACTCGTGGTGGCGGCGCGTCTGCTCGGCATCCCGGTGGCCCTGCACGAGTCCAACCGCGTGCCCGGCCGCGCGGTGCGGATCCTCGGCCGCCTCGCCCGCCGCGTCTACCTCCCCCCGGGCGTCGTCCTCCCCGCCCTCGGCGCCTCCGTCGTCCGTCCGCTCACGCTGCCCGTGCGGCGGGAGATCCGGCGCGGGGACCCGGCCGCCGCGCGCGCGGCGCTCGGTCTCGATCCGTCCCGTCGGGTCGTCGCCGTCCTCGGCGGCAGCCAGGGGGCCGGTTCCCTCAACGCCTGGGCCCGTCGCGCGGCCGAGCCGCTCGCCGCCGCCGGCGTGCAGCTCCACGTCATCACCGGTCCCGGCAAGGATCGGGCGGAGACGATCGAGCACCCTTCGCCTTCCGGTCCGGTGCGCGCCGTGTTCGAGCCATTCTGCGGCCGCATGGCCGACCTGCTCACCGCCGCCGACCTTGTCGTCTCCCGCGCCGGCGCCGGGACGATCGCTGAACTCATCCGCTGCGGGACGCCGGCCGTCCTCGTCCCTTATCCGGCGGCCGCTGATAACCACCAGGAAGCCAACGCCGCTTGGTTCGCCGCCGCCGGTGGCGGTCGCCTGTTGCCTGAGCCGAGGCTCGCGGAACTCGACGGCCTCGTGCGTGAACTGGTCCTCGACGACGCGCGGCTCGCCCCGTGCCGCGAGGCGCTCCGGACCCTGCAGCGGGCCGATCCGCTCGCGGAGATGCTGGCCGACCTTGATTCCCTGGTGGGCGCCCCGGCCGGAGCCGGCCGCGCGGGCCTCGCGCCGGCCTGAAACCTCTCCCGCCGCCGAAAGCCATGAGCGCCCTCCTCACTCCGCCCGCCGTACCGGCCTCCCGCGCGAACTGGGATGAGCTGGCGGCCGCCATGCGCGCGGCCGTGGTGGCAGGTACGCGCGTCGGCCGCGAGGAACCCCTCGCCGCGCGCACCACGCTGGGCGTGGGAGGCGCGGCGCGGCTGCACGTGGAGCCGGCGGGAGTCGAGGACCTGCGGGCCGTGGCGCGGCTCGCCGCTGCCGCCGGGGTCCCGCTGCTTCCGCTCGGACGCGGTTCCAACCTGGTCGTGCCCGACGAGGGCGTCGACGCGGTGGTCGTCTCGCTGGGTCATCCCGCCTGGGGCGAGTTTTCCCCGCGGGCCGACGGACGCGTCTGGGCCGGGGCCGGCCTGCGCCTCAAGAACCTCTGCGGGCAGGCGGTCAAGGCGGGCCTCCAGGGCTTCGAGTTCATGGAGGGAATCCCGGGCAGCGTGGGCGGATCGCTGCGGATGAACGCGGGGGCGATGGGCGGATGGATCTTCGACGTCGTGGAGGAGGTGCGGATCTTCACCGCCGCCGGCGAGGTCATCGACCTCCCCCGGGCCGCGATGGGAGTGGATTACCGCCATTGCCGCGAACTGGAATCCGCCATCGCGCTCGGTGCGCTGCTCCGGCCGGCCGCGCGTGCGGAGGGCAACGCCATCGGCCGCCAGATCGACGTCTACCGGCGCAAGCGGCACGAGACGCAGCCGCGGGAGCGCAGCGCGGGCTGCGTCTTCCGCAATCCCCCCGGAGGCGCGGCCGGGCGCTTGATCGACGAGGCCGGGCTCAAGGGCGCGCGGGTCGGCGACGCGCAGGTCTCGCCGGTGCACGCCAACTTCATCGTCAACCTCGGCGCCGCGCGCGCGGCCGACGTGGTGGAACTCATGCGCCTCGTGCGGGCGCGGGTGTTGGAGCGCTCCGGGGTGCTCCTGCAGCCGGAGGTGCTGTGGTTCGGCCGGCGCTGGGAGGAGGTGCTGTGAGCCTGCTCCCGCCCGTCATCACGGTCCTCGCCGGCGGCGTCTCCGCCGAACGCGAGGTCTCGCTCGGCTCGGGCCGGGCCAGCGCGCTCGCGCTCGCGCGTTCATTCCCGACGCGGCTCATCGAGGTGACCGCGGCGGCGCTTCCCGAGGGACTCGATCCAGCCCGCGACGTGGTCTTCTCGACGCTGCACGGCACCTTCGGCGAGGATGGCGGCATGCAGCGGCTGCTCGACGCCGCGGGGATCCATTACGCGGGCTGCGCCGCGGCAGCCAGCGCCGCCACGATGGACAAGACGCGCACGAAGGAGCTGGCGGCGTCCCGCGGGGTACGGGTGGCGCCGGGCATGCGTTTCCAAGCGTCGGCGAAGCCCGATGCCGCCGCCGTGGTGGCGGCGCTGGGCGAGCGGGTCGTGCTGAAGCCTAACGCCGAGGGCAGCAGCGTGGGCCTGGCCCTGCCGGAGTCGCGGGAGCAGCTGGTGGCGAGCCTCGCCGCGATCGAGCGCGGGGAGTGGATGGTGGAGCGGCGTCTCACGGGCCGCGAGCTCTCCGTCGGCGTGCTGGCGGGCCGCGCGATGGGGATCGTCGAGATCCGCCCGCGGTCGGGCGTCTACGACTTCACGAGCAAGTACACGAAGGGCATGACCGAGTACCTCGCGCCGGCCCCGCTCGGCGAGGAGGTCGCCGCCGGCGTGCGGCGCTCGGCCGAGGCGGCGTTCGCGGCGTGCGGCTGCCGCGACTACGCGCGGGTCGACTTCATCCTCACCGAGGAGGGGCCCTGCATGCTCGAGATCAACACGCTGCCGGGCATGAAGGAGACGAGCCTGCTGCCCATGAGCGCCCGCTGCGCCGGCCTCGACTTCACGGCGCTCGTGCGCGAGCTGGTCTCGCCGGCGGTGGCGCGTTTCCGCGCCGGAAAGGGAGGACGGGAGTGACGCCGGGCGCGATCCGCACCCCGGAGGTGAGGAACTGGCGCGACATCGCGCAGCCGGTGCGGCCGCGCGCGATGTCGCGGGGCGGCCGCTGGCGCCGGGCCATGGTTGGCGTGCGCACGGCCGCGGCCGTCCTCGGCCTCGTCGCCCTCGCGGCGAGCGGCTGGTATCTGCTTTCCACGGTCAACCCCGCCCCGCGGTCCCTGCCGGCGGCCGCCAAGTCGGGTGTCCTGCGGCGCATCGAGCTGCGGACGTCGGCCGGCGGCGTGCTCGACGACGCGTGGCTGCGTTCCGCGCTGGCGCTGCCCCCGGGAGTCACCCTGACGGAGCTCGACCTGCCGAGCCTGCGCGCGCGGCTCCTGCTCGACGGCCAGGTGGAGGCGGCGTCCCTCTCGCGCGAATTTCCCGACCGGCTGGTGGTGCGCCTCACGGAGCGCAGCCCGGTGGCGCGCGTGCGCGTCGAGACCGGCGGCGCGCCGCGCGACCTGCTGGTCTCGGCCGACGGCACCGTCTTCCGCGGCGCGGGCTTTGAGCCGGGGCTCGTCGACGGCCTGCCGTGGCTCTCCGGCGTGTCGCTCGTGGCCGAGGGCGGGGGATTCCGCCCGTTGCCGGGCATGGGCACGGTGGCCCAGCTGCTTTCCGACGCGCAATTCGCGGCGCTCGACGTGTATCGCACGTGGGCATCCGTTTCGCTCGCGCGCTTGTCGTCCGACCGCGAGCTCGAGGTCACGACGCGGAACGGCTCCTCCGTGGTCTTCGCCGAGTCGCGCGAGTATTTCGGCCAGCTCGCCAAGCTAGACTACCTGTTCGACCGGCTGAGCGGCACCCCGGCGGCCCGGGTCCGGATCGACCTCGCCCGCGGCCGCAACGTGCCGGTGCGGATTGATCCGCCCGAGGCCCCGGCGGCCGCGAAACCGCGGCGCCCGGACGCCGCGCGCCCCCTGTTTTCCGTCCCTTCCATCGCCCTCCCGCCATCCTCCTCCCCGTGAGCCCGCGCACCAACTTCATCGGAGCCGTCGAGATCGGCACCTCCAAGATCACCGTCCTCGTCGGCGAGTACTCCGGCCGCGAGCTCGCGATCATCGGCCGCGGCGAGTGTCCCTCCCGCGGCGTCATCAAGGGCGCCGTGGTCGACTACAAGGCCGCCAGCGAGTGCACGCACCACGCCCTGGAGGTCGCGGAGCGCGAGGCCGGCGAGCGCATCGACGCCGTTTTCCTGGCCCAGACCGGCAGCCACCTCGAGGGCTTTTACAACGAGGCGGCCGTGAACGTGAAGGCCTCCGACAACATGGTGGAGGCGGGCGACGTACGCATGGTGTGCGAGCTGGCCCGCGCGAAGCAGCTGCCGCAGGGGCGCTCGGTCGTGCACCACATCCGGCGCCCGTTCCGGCTCGACGGCCGGCTCGTGCCCGGGAGCCCGGAGAACCTCGTCGGCCAGCGCCTCGAGGTCGGTTACTGGACCGTGCACGGCCTGGAGCAGCGCCTGGCGGACACGATCCACGTCATCCAGGGCTTCAACCTCGAGGTGGGCGAGTTGGTGCTTTCAAGCCTCGCGGCCGGCCACATGGTCACGACCCCGGAGGAGCGGCAGCACGGCGTGCTGGTCATCGACATCGGCGCCGGCACGACGGACTTCGCTTTGTACCGGGACGGCGCCGCGCACACGACCGGGGTCGTCGCGGTGGGCGGGGCGCACCTCACCAACGACCTGAGCATCGGCCTCCGCCTGAAGGAGACGCAGGCGGAGAAGCTCAAGCTCCGATACGGCAATGCGGAGGTCGTGACGCGGGACCGCGCCCAGAAGGTCTGGATGGACGGCACCTTCGCGATCGGCGACCGGCAGTTTCCGCAGCAGGCGATCGAGCAGATCACCGCGGCGCGCGCGCAGGAGATCCTCGAGGTCGTGAAGGCGCGCCTCGGTAACGCCTTCAGCCTCGAGACGTGCTCGGCCGGCGTCGTCCTCACGGGCGGCACTTCGAAGCTGCCGGGCCTGGCGTCGGTGGCGGCGCGGGTGTTCGGCGTGCCGGCGCACCTCGGCGAGGCGCCTTCCTGGGTGAACGAGAACCTGCGCGACCCCGGTTACCACACGGCCCTCGGGTTGCTGTACTGCGGGATGAACAACCGGTCGGACAAGCTCTCCTCGCGGACCCGCGGCAACGGGCTCCTCTCCGGCCTCAAGAAGCTGTTCTCCCAGTCCTGAACGATCCGCCCGGCGCTCCCATGAACCTCAACGAACTTCCCCTCGAGCAGGCGCTGCTCACCGACCGCAACATCGCGATCAAGCTGGTGGGTGTCGGCGGCGCCGGCTCCAACGCGGTCGACCGGCTGAAGATGGAGAACCTCGACCGCCTCCAGTTGGCGGTGATCAACACCGATCATCAGGCGCTCGCGAGCTCGCCCGTGCAGGACAAGGTGCTCCTCGGCATGGGCGTGACCCGCGGGCTCGGCGCGGGCGGCGACCCGGAGCGCGGCCGCGAGGCCGCCGAAGCCGACCGCGCCAAGATCGCCGCGGTGGTGAAGGACTGCGACCTGATCTTCCTCGTCACCGGCATGGGCGGCGGCACGGGCAGCGGCGCCTCCCCCGTCGTGGCCGAGGTCGCGGCCGAGGCCGGGGCGCTCGTCATCGCATTCGTCACGATGCCGTTCAGCTTCGAGGGCGGGCGCCGCCTCAAGCAGGCGGAGGACGGCCTGCGGGCCCTGCGCGCGGTGTGCGACGCCGTCATTCCGCTGCCCAACGACGTCCTCATGCAGGAGGCAGCCGAGGGCGAGACCGTCCTCGATTCGTTCGCGCGCGCCGACGAGTGGATCGGGCGCGGCGTGAAGTCGATCTGGGCGGTCCTCTTCAAGACCGGCCTGATCAACGTGGACTTCGCAACGCTGCGGCAGGCCTTCGGCCCGCGCGGCGGCAAGACCCTGTTCGGCCTCGGCGAGGGCCGCGGCGAGAATGCCGGCGCCGACGCCATCGCGAGCCTGAAGCTCTGCCCGCTGCTGCACACGCCCGACTTCGCCCGCAAGGCCGACCGCCTGCTGGTGAATCTCGTCGGCGGCCCCGACCTCACCTTGCCGCGCGTCAACGAGATCATGTCCGCGGTCACCGAGCAGTTCGGCCGCGACTCCCACATCACCATGGGCGCCGTCATCGACGAGAATCTGGCCGGCCGGCTGGAGATCTGCGTCATCGGCACCAGCGACCTCGGTGGGCGCGCCGCGCCCGGCCGCCGCGCCGTGCCGCCGCCCGCGCGCCAGCGTCCGCAGCCCGCCGCCGCTCCCGCGGTTCCGGCCGGCGCGGGATCGCCGGCCACGGTCACGAACTCCCCGGTCGCGGCGGTGCCGCGGGCCGCGCAGGAGGAATTCGGCTTCGGCGAGGTCGAGAGCCGCGGCCACTTCGAGAAGACCGACCGCAATCTCCACGACGGCCATGACCTCGACGTCCCCACCTACCTGCGCCGGGGCATCCGCATCGTGCTGGACCGCTAGGCCGGCGGTCCCCGCGCCGTACCCGGATTCGGGGTGGTAATCTCGTTGACCGAGCGGGGGTCGGTTTCAGGCTGCGGGCGCTTTCCCGCCGGCGCTGGCGCGCGGCGCATCTCGCCATGAAAATCCCCATCGTCGGCACCCTCGTCATCGCCACCTTCGCGGGCCTCGCGCGGCCCGCCCCCGCGCAGGAGTGGACGCGTTTCCGCGGTCCCAACGGCACCGGCATCAGCGATACCCGCGGCATCCCGGTGAAATGGACCGAGCGCGACTTCGCTTGGCGCGTCGCGCTACCCGGCTCGGGGCATTCCCAGCCCGTGATCTGGGGTGAGCGCATCTTCCTCACCACCGCGCGCGACAACGGCCGCGAACGGCTGTTGGTGTGCCTCGACAAGCGCGACGGCCGGGAGCTTTGGAAAAAGTCCTACGAGCTGCCGATGCCGCGGCTGACCAACCGCAACACCAGCTATGCCAACGGCTCCGCGGTTGTCGACGCCGGGCGCGTGATCGCGACCTTCGTCTCCACCGAGCACTTCTGGGTCCGCGCCTTCGCCCACGACGGAAGCCTGCTCTGGGAGCGTGACCTAGGCACCTTCACTTCACAGCACGGCCACGGCGCCTCACCGATGATCCACGGGAAGACGGTGATCGTGACCAACGACCAGGACGCCGCGAGCTCGGTGGTCGCCCTCGACCTCGCGACCGGCGGGACCGTCTGGGAGACGAAGCGCCGCGTCTCCGACAACGGCACCGCCTACGGCACGCCGTGCGTGCACGTCCGGCCCGACGGCACGGAGGAACTGCTGCTGACGAGCAAATCCCACGGCATCTCCAGCCTCGACCCGCGCACGGGCCGGATGAACTGGGAGGCCCCGGTCTACAAGCTGCGCATGGCCGCCTCGCCGGTCGTCGCCGGCGGCCTGGTGATCGGCAGCTGCGGCCAGGCCGGCGGCGCGGGCAACCAGCTCACCGCGGTGCGCCTCGGCGGCAGCGGCGACGTGGCCGCGACGCATGTCGCGTACTCCACGCGCAAGGCCACGCCCTACGTCACCACCCCGCTTTACCGCGACGGCATCCTTTACTGGGTCAGTGATGGCGGCGTGGCCACGGCGCTCGAGGCCGCGACCGGCCGGGAACTCTGGGCGGAGCGCCTGCGCGCCGAGTTCTTCGGCTCCCCGGTCATGATCGACCGGCGCATCTATGCGCCCACCGTCAAGGGCGAGATGATCGTCCTCGCCACCGGCGAGCGCTTCGAGGAACTCGCCCGCAACCCGATCGGGGAGGGCAGCCACACGACGCCGTGCGTCGACGGCGGCCGGCTCTACATCCGCACCTTCAACCACCTCGTCTGCATCGGCCCCGGCACATGAAAGGCTTCGCGTTGCTCCTGTTTCCGGCGCTGGCCGCCGCCTCGCTCGCGGCTGCGGCCGACTGGCCGATGTTGGGTGGGCGTCCCGACCGCAACATGGTCGCCGAGGCCGTCGCGCTGCCCGAGCGCTGGAGTTGGGAGGAGGGAGGTGAGGCGAGGAACATTCGCTGGGCCGCCCCGCTCGGCCATGTGACCTACGGCGCCCCCGTCGTCAGCGAGGGACGTGTCTTCATCGGCACCAACCTGCCTGAGGAGGACCCGCGCAAGGGCGGGGTGCTGAAGTGCTTTTCCGCCGCCGACGGCCGTCTCCTTTGGGAGGCCGTGCACGAGAAACTCGGCGATGCCACCGAGGACGACGTGAGCGTCGGCGTCTGCTCCACGCCGTGCGTCGCCGGTGACACCGTCTTCTATGTGAGCAACCGCGGGGAACTGGTCGCGCGTGCCGTCGCCGACGGCGCGGAGCGTTGGAAACTCGATTTCCGCGCGTTGTTCGGGGTGACGCCCAACCAGGCTTCGGCATCCTCGCCGCTGGTCGCGGGCGATCTCGTCTTCGTCCTGACCGGCCACGGCGCGAGCCCGCGCACGGGCAAGGTCGGCAAGCCGGAGGTCCCGAGTTTCGTCGCCGTCGACCGGCGCTCGGGGAAATTGGTGTGGAAGGACAATTCCCCCGGTGCGCGCATCCTCACCGGCCAATGGGGCTCGCCGGCGCACGGCGTGGTGAAGGGTGAGTCGCAGGTGATCTTCCCCGGCGGCGACGGCTGGGTCTACGCGTTCGAGCCCGCCACCGGCCGGCCGCTGTGGCGCTTCAACTGCAAGGCGCACGAGAAGGTCCACCCCGAGGGCGATCCCGAGACGACGTATAACCTCGTCGGGGCTCCCGTTGTCTTCGGCGACTCCGTCGTGGTGGCGATCGGCGAGCCCGAGGCTGGCGGCGGCCCCGGTGCCCTGCGGCGGATCGACGCCACCGGGCGCGGCGACGTCACCGCGACCGCCGAGCGTTGGCGGGTGGGCGGAGAGGCGTTCAACGACAGCATCTCGACCGTCGCCGTCGCCGGCGGCCTCGTCTACGCGACCGACACCGCGGGTTTCCTCAACTGCGTCGACTTCGCCACGGGCGAACGCGTCTGGTTCCACGACCTCAAGGCCGCGGTGTGGGGTTCGCCGGTCGTCTCCGGCGACCGCGTCCTGGTGCAGACGGCCGACGGCGACGTGGTGGTTTTCGCCACGGGCCGGGAGAAACGGCTGGTCTCAAAGCACGAGCCCCTGCCGGACTGCGCGCACGGCACGCCGGTGATCGCCAACGGCACGCTTTACCTCACGGGTCAGCGCCGGCTCTACGCGGTCGGCGGAAAATGAGGAACCTCCGTGATCGCGGAGACCGAGCCGGTCGTCGCGGAGCTGCAGGGCATCCACGGCGCGTTTTCCTTCCCGGAGAGGATTCTCCAGAAGATCTGGCTGCGCGGAGACTTTGACCGCGCCGCGGCGCGGCTCGCCGACGGCCGCCCTTTGCGGATCCTTGGCCCGGGCCGTTGGAACCTGCTGGGCGGGCCCGATTTTCGGCAGGCGCGCCTGCGGCTGGGCGGGGAAGGTGCGTCGGTGATCATGGGAGACGTCGAGGTCCATCTTCACGCGGCGGACTGGGATGCCCACGGCCACGCGCGTGACCGCGCCTATGACGACGTCGTGCTGCACGTCGTGCTTTTCCCTCCGCGGGCCGGCACCGCGACGATCGGAGCCGGGGGGCGGACCATCCCCGTCCTCTCCCTGTTGCCGCTACTGCATCGCGGCCTGGAAGAGTATGCGGCCGACGACGCCGTGGAGGAACTGGCTGACCGGATCCTCGCCCGGCTGCCGGAGGAACTCGCGCTGACCCCGCCCGAGGAACGCCGGCGGCTCTTGGAGGAGCACGCGGGGCGAAGGTGGCGGCAAAAGGTGCATTTCGCGGGGCTGCGCCTCCGCCGGATGGGTTGGGAGGCCGCGTGCCATCAGGCGGCGATGGAAATCCTTGGCTACCGCTTCAACCGCGCACCGATGCTGCGCCTCGCCGCCGCGCATCCGCTCGGCGAGTGGCGTCGAAGCGCGCCCGATCCCGCCGCGCTCGCGGCGGAGGAAGCGGGTGCTTGGAGCCTGCAGGGTGTGCGGCCGGCGAACCGTCCCATCGTGCGGCTGCGGCAATACGCGGCCTGGGTCGCCCGGGTGCCAACTTGGCCGGACGTGTGGCGGGAGCTGGCGGGCACGCTGCCGCGGGCCGACGACGCGGGGACGGCGGCCGAGGTGAGGCGGTGGCATGGCCTCGCCGCCTGGCGGGAACGTCTCGCGACCGACGTGGGCGGCGGTGCGCTCGGAGGAACGCGGCTCGACACGCTGATCTGCGACGGGCTGCTGCCGCTCGCCGCGGCGGCGGGACACACGTCGGGGCAGGCGGAGCTCTTCTGGCGGCACTGGTTTCCCGGCGACCTGCCCCCGGCGCTGCGCAAGGTGCTGGTCGCCTCCGGGGTTTGCGACGGCGCGGCGCACCCGCTTTCGCATGGCGCCGCGCAGGGAGCGCTCGGTTGGCTGATCGAGCGCGGCCAGAGGTAAATCGCTCCCTTTCCCGTCCAAATGCCCCCTTGCCAGCAGGGAAGGGCGGGGCAACGCTCGACCGTTCCCATGAGCAACGTGGTCAAGATCTATGACACCACCCTGCGCGATGGCACGCAGGGGGAGGGCATCAGCTTTTCCGTGACCGACAAGCTGCTCATTGCCGAAAGGCTCGACCAGTTCGGCGTCGACTACATCGAGGGCGGCTTCCCCGGTTCCAACCCGCGCGACATCACCTTCTTCCAGGAGGCGCGGAAGCTGCGGTTGCGCCATGCTCGCCTCGCGGCCTTCGGCTCCACGCGCCGCGCCGGCGTGCGGGCCGACGAGGACCAGCAGCTGCGCACGCTCCTCGACAGCGGGATGCCCGTGATGACGATCGTCGGCAAGACGTGGACGCTGCACGTCACCGAGATCCTCCGCACCACCCTCGAGGAGAACCTCGCGATGATCGAGGATTCCGCCCGCCACCTCGTCGCGCAGGGCCGCGAGGTGATCTACGACGCCGAGCACTTCTTCGACGGTTACAAGAGCGATCCCGACTACGCGCTGCGCACGCTGGCGGCCGCGGTGCGGGGCGGCGCCTCCAACCTCACCCTCTGCGACACGAACGGCGGCACCTTGGTGGATGACTTCAAGGCGATCGTCGCGCGCGTCGTGGGCGAGTTCGGGGCCGACAAGGTCGGCGTGCATTGCCACAACGACAGCGGTCTCGGCGTCGCGCTCTCCCTCGCGGGCGTCGCGGCCGGCGCGACGTTGGTCCAGGGCACGGCCAACGGCTACGGTGAGCGCGTCGGCAACGCGAACATGACGACCATCCTGCCGAACCTCGTGCTGAAGATGGGCCGCACCGCGCGTTGCGCCGCCAATCTCGCGCAGTTGCGCGATATGTCCCTTTTCTTCGACGAGCTCGCCAACCTGCGGCCCGACCCCAAGGCACCGTTCGTCGGCCAATCGGCCTTCGCCCACAAGGGCGGCCTGCACGCCAACGCCGCGCAGAAGGTCGCGCGCAGCTACGAGCACATCGATCCGGCCCTGGTCGGCAACCGCACGCGCGTGCTGGTCTCCGACATGGCCGGCCGCAGCAGCCTCGCCCTCAAGGCGCGCGAGCTTGGGATCGAGCTCGACGAGCGCCGCCCCGAGATGAAGGGGCTCATCGAGGAGCTGAAGGAGCGCGAATTCCGCGGCTACGAGTACGAGGCGGCCGACGCCTCCTTCCGGCTCCTCGTCGCGCGTCACCTTGGCCAGCAGAAGGCGTTCTTCGAGGTCGAGGGCTATCGCGTCATCATCGAGCGCCACGGCGGCGAACTCTGGGCTGAGGCCACCGTCAAGGTGCGGGTCAACGGCGAGACCGTGCACACCGTGGCCGAGGACATCGGTCCCGTCGGCGCGCTCGACAAGGCCCTGCGGCTCGCGCTGGAGCGCACCTATCCCACCCTGCGCGAGGTCGGCCTGCGCGACTACAAGGTCCGCATCCTCGAGGGCAGCAACGGCGCCGGCGCGCGCACCCGCGTCCTGATCGAGAGCGGCGACGGCGCCCGCATCTGGGGCACCGTCGGCGTGAGCGACAACATCATCGACGCCAGCTGGGAAGCCCTGCGCGAGTCCGTCGAGTACAAGCTCTCCCTCGGCTGAGCCGCGCCTGGATCGCCCGCGGCCGCCGCCGTCCCCGAAAGCTCAGGCCGGCAGTTTCTCTAGCTTTACCAGGCGGCCGTGGGCGACCCACTCGGCGACGAAGATGTTGCCGTCCTCGTCGAAGGCCGCGTCGTGCGGGCAGACGAACTTGCCGGGCGTGAAATGGTCGCTGGTCTTCGTGCGCAGCGCGCGCACTTCGGTCTTGTTGGTCCAGCCGTCGCCGAGGTTGGCCACCATGCGGTACTCCTCGTCGATCAGGGTCACGCGCGCGTCGAGGTCGGGGATGACGGCGAGCTTGCCCCGTTGGTCAAAGTGCCGCGGCGAGCGCACGGGTGTGGGTAGAAAACGGCGGTGCTGGCCGTCGAGCGACAGCGCCTGGAGGCGACCCGGCTTTTCGCCCTTCGGATCATTCTCGCCGATCACCAGCAGCGGCTCGGAGCCGCGTCGGTCGATGAACAGGCCGTGCGGGTGCTGGGTCTGGCCGGTCGCCTCGCCCGGACCGCCGAAGGTGCGCACGTGGCGCCCGTCCTTGGTCAGGTGGTGGATGAAATAAGATCCGTAGCCGTCGGCGAGGTAGACGTCTCCACCCGGGGCGACCGCGACGTTCGACGGGCGGTACTTCAGGTCCTTGCCCTGGTACCAATCGGGCTTCGCGACGTGCCAGAGGAGCTCCCCGTCGAGGGTCATCTTGAACAGGCCCTGCTGGAGGTCGGTCAGGTAAAGGACCTCGCGTCCGTCCTCGACCACGAGGTCGAAGCCGTGGGCGCCGCCGAAGAATTGCGCGCCCCAGGAACGGACGAATTTGCCCGAGCGGTCGAACACGACGACGCAGTCGCGGCTCGGCGAGTCGGCGCGGGAGGTGTGGAACACGTGCACGTGGCCGCGGCGGTCGACGGCGACGCCGTGCGTGAGGCCCCATTTCAGGTGGGACGGCAGCCGGGCCCAGGTATCGTTGAAGCGGTAACGGTGGGCGCCCTCGCCGACAACGACCGGCTCCTTTTCGCGGGTGAACCCGCGAGGGAGGATCGAGATCGTGGCGAGCGTGGCGAGGAACCGGCGGCGCGTGGGCTTCATATCGGGAGCGTGAAGTGTCAGGGTTAACCCGACGCAACGGGGCGCGGCAAGCCGCCGGTCTCCGGGCGCGGCCGCCGTCCGCGTGAAACCGCCGGTCAGGAGCCTACCGGTGTCGCGTGGGGCGGCATCGGTACGCGGTCGGCGCGCGTCGGATTGGGTGCGAACTCCGGCCGCTCGAGCGGGCCAGCGAGGTCTTCGATCCGCACGGCTGAGCCGGTCGCGATGCTCCGGTTCGCGGCGACACCCACGAGCACCGAGGACGCCCCCGCACGCTGGTCGGCGCGGCGCTGCAACGGGTCGGGTACGGTACCCGGCGTGAAGATGTCCTCCAGCATCAGGCGGTCGCCGCCGCCGTGGTCGCCTTCGGCGCTCCACGGGGTGATGTCACGCGCGGCGCCGCGGAGCGGAATCAGGCGGATGCGGACGCCGTCGGGAGCGACCGCGCCCTGCGCGCATTCGGCGCCGTTGACGTAGACCGACTCGACCACGCTGTGCTCGAGGCGGCCCTTCGTGCCATTGAACGCGATGGTGTAGCCCTCCCACGCGTTGAACGCGTTCAGGGAGTAGGAGAGGGTGGCTCCGGTGTCGTAGGTCACCAGCGCGTTCATCGTGTCCTCGATGTCGATCTCCGGCCGGAACACGCAGCGGTCGCGGAGGTAGCCGTCGTGGCCCTCCTGCTCAAGGTAGAGGCTCTTCAGCCCCGGGCTGGCGGGCAGATCGAGTCGGAAGCCGCAGGCATCGCCCTCCGGGCAGCCGAGGCAGCGTTCGTGCGGCCCGGAAAGGCCGAGTCGCCGTGCCATCGCGGGGGTGTAGAACTCGCGCTTGCCCGTGGCCGCGACCGAGACCGGCATCGCGCCGAGCCACCAATTCACGAGGTCGAAGTGGTGCGTGGCCTTGTGCACGAGCAGCCCTCCGGAATTCTCCCGGCGCGCGTGCCAGCGCCGGAAGTAATCGGCGCCGTGGTGGGTGTTGAGCAGCCAATGGAAGTCGACCGAAAGCACGTCGCCGATCTCGCCCGCCATCAGTAGCTGCTTCACGTGCGAGCGCGGCGGGGAGTAGCGGTAGTTGAACGTGACCTGGCAGCTCCGGCCTGTGCGGCGGCAGGCGTCTAGGATGCGCCGGCACCGTGCGGCGTCGGTCGTCATTGGCTTCTCGGTGATGACGTCGCAGCCGGCCTCCATCGCGCGCACGATGTAGTCGTCGTGCGACGCGTCGACGGTCGTCACGATCACCGTGTCGGGCCTCTGTTCGCGCAGCATGCGGTCGAAGTCCGCAGCCAAATAACCAACCGGAACCTTTGCCCCGTGGCGGCGGCACCGTTCGCGACTCAGCTCCAGGCGTCCCGCGTTGGCGTCGCAAAGGCCGACGAGCTCGGCCGCGCCGGCGTGCGTGCGCAGGATCGCGTCGCGGTAGAGCTCGTGGCGCGAGCCCAGGCCGACGATCGCGCAGCGACGGCGGGTGGCCGGGGAGTGGGGGAGTGCGGGCATGTCTGCGCGGTTGGGGCGCCGGCGGGATTTCGAACGAAGGTAGTCGCCGGCAGAATTTTGAAGGGAGGGAGAACGGCGTGCGGCCTGCCGGTGCGCAACCCCCGGCTACGACGGACGGTCAGACGCCGCCACCCATGGCCTCGCGTTTTTTCAATTGGGCTCGTCGGGGGTATTTGCGACACAGGCGCGCCTTGGCCGAACCCCCTTCCAACCCCCGTCGCGCCCCCGTGAAGCCTCTGATCTCCCGCCGCCGCGTGCTGGCGACGTTGGGAATGGCTGCGCTGCCGCTGAATCTTCACCTCCCGCGGCCTGCGCAGGCCACTCAGGCCCCGGTCTCCCCACCCACTCCGAACATGTCCGCGAATCCTCCTCTTCTCCCCGACCTCGCGAACCTGCATCTCCTGATGGAGCGCATGGCGCGAGAGCATGGCCCGCGGCTCTCCTTTCTCGAGCCGCGTTGGAAATCGCTCGATGAGTGGAAGGCCGCCGCGCGGGCCGAACTCCGCGACCGGCTGGGCTACGCGCCTTCGGCGCGTCCGCTGGGTTCGGAACTGGTGCGTCGCGAGGAACGCGACGGCTTCACGGTCGAGGTGGTGCGGATCCATGCGACGGAATCCTACGACATCCCCGCGCGCGTGCTGGTGCCGAAGGGAGCCGGCGGGCGGCGACCCGCGGTGCTGGCGCTGCATTGTCACAGCGGGCGGTACACCTGGGGCCAGGAGAAGATCCTCTCGTCGCCGGGCGAACCGGCTTTCGTCACCGCCTTCCGCGAAGGGACCTACGGCCGGCCTTGGGCGGAAGCGCTGGCGCGCCGCGGCTACGTCGTGATCGTGATCGACGCGTTCTACTTCGGCGAGCGACGCCTGCGGGCTGAGGAACTAGACCCGGCGCGGGTGTTTCCCGAGGTGCGTGAGGCTCATGCCGCGATCCGGAAGCACTCCCCCGGTTCGGAGGAGTGGACCGCCGCGATCAACAAGGTGTGCAGCTTCTACGAACACATCACGGCCAAGGGGATCACCGCGACGGGCGCGACATGGGGCGGCATCCATGTCTGGGACGACATGCGCGCCGTGGATTACCTCTGCGGCCGGGCGGACGTCGATCCGGCGCGGATCGGTTGCGCGGGCCTTTCGGGTGGCGGTTTCCGCGCGGCGATGACGATCGGGGCCGATCCGCGGATCAAGGCGGCGTGCGTGACGGGTTGGATGTGCACCTTCGCGCATCTGCTGCCGCGGCACCTGCGGCACACGTGGATGGTTTTCACTCCGGGCCTGCGTCGGGCGCTCGACCTGCCTGACGTGGCGGCGCTGCATGCCCCCGGGGCGCTGCTCGTCCAGCAATGTCGTCGCGACCAATTATTTCCCCTCGAGGGAATGGAGGCCGCCGTGGAAAAACTCGGACGCGCCTACGCCAAGGCCGGCGTGCCGGAGCGGTTCAAGGGGAGCTTCCACGACCTGCCGCACTCCTTCGTGCCCGCCATGCAGGAAGAAGCGTTCGATTGGCTGGACCGCTGGCTGTGAGCAGGCCGCGCGGGCGTTGCATCCGGCGGCGCGGCGTGGCCGAGTGGGGTTGCCGCGCATGAACGCCCCCGATGACCTCACCCGCGTCCCGCACACCGACCCGCTCGAGATCTACCGCTACCGCGACGGCCTTTACGCGGTGGACCTGCTGTCGGCCGCGGTCTGCGAGTTCGATTTCTTCACCTGGCTTGAGGCGAACCCCGGCGACGCCGAGGCGATCGCGCGCGGTCTCGGCCTCGCCGCGCGGCCGCTTGACGTGATGCTCACGCTGTTCGCCGCCGACGGCTTTCTGCGCCGCGACGGCACGGTGTGGGGCCTGACCCTGCGCGCCCGGGAACACCTGGTGAGCACGTCGCCGTTCTTCCTCGGGCCGTACTATGCTTCGCTGAAGGACCGGCCGGTCGCGCGCGATTACGCGCGGGTGCTCCGGACGGGGAAGCCGGCGAATTGGGGCAGCTACCGGGACGAAAAGGCCTGGGACGACGCGATGCGCACGGAGGCGTTCGCGACGTCCTTCACCGCGGCGATGGACTGCCGCGGCGCTTACCTCGGGCCGGCGCTCGCGAAGGCGGTTCCGCTGGGCGACCGCCGCAGTCTGCTCGACATCGCGGGAGGCTCGGGGGTCTACGCCTGCACCTTGGCCGCACATCACAAAGGACTGCGGGCGACCGTCCTGGAGCGAGCTCCGGTGGACGGGATCGCGCGGACGATGATCCGTCGCCGCGGTTGGGAGGAACGCGTGACGGTCGCATCCGGCGACATGTTCCGCGACCCGCTGCCGCGGGGGCACGACGTCCACCTCTTCTCGAACGTGCTGCACGATTGGGATGTTCCCGAGGTGAGAAACCTGCTTGCGGCCTCGTTCGCCGCCTTGGAGCCGGGCGGTCTCATCGTGGTGCACGACGCTCATCTTGACGCGACCAAGACCGGGCCGTTGCCGGTTGCGCGGTACTCGGCGCTGCTGATGGCCATCACGGAGGGCCGCTGCTACGGCACCGGAGAGATGGAGGCGCTGCTGACCGAGGCCGGGTTCGTGGGCTTCCGCCACGCGCCCACGGTCGCGGATCGCAGTGTCGTCTGGGCGGAGAAACCCCGGGGCTGATCGCGGCTTTTCAAGCGTCGGCGGGCCCTCCAGCTTCGCGGAGTTCCCCATGTTTACCCTCGGCATTGATTTCGGCACCAATTCGGTGCGTGCGCTGGTCGTCCGTTGCCGCGACGGCGCCGAGTTCGGCTCGGCGGTCTTCGCTTACCCGAGCGGCCATCAAGGCGTGCTGCTTGATCCGCGCGACCACAACCTCGCGCGCCAGAATCCCGGCGATCACCTGCGTGGCTTGGAGCGCAGCGTACGCGCGGCGCTCGCAGCCGCGGCCCGTCGCCGCGGTTTCCGGCCTGAGATGATCGTGGGCATCGGGGTCGACACCACCGGGTCGAGCCCGATCCCCGTCGACGCCGCGAACCGGCCCCTTGCGCTGCAACCCCGCTGGCGGCGCAACCTCGATGCGCAATGCTGGCTGTGGAAGGACCACACGAGCGTGGCCGAGGCGGCGGAGATCACCTCGTTGGCGGCGCGGATGCGCCCCGCGTACATCGCCAAGTGCGGCAACACTTACTCGTCGGAGTGGTTCTGGTCGAAGATCCTCCATTGCCGCCGCACCGCCCCAGCTGTCTTCGCCGCGGCGCACTCGTGGGTGGAGATGGCCGATTGGATACCGTCGGTCCTCGCCGGCGTGGGTCGGCCGGAGGACGTCGTGCGCGGCGTGTGCTGCGCGGGACACAAGGCGCTCTACAGCGACGAGTGGGGCGGCCTGCCCGACAAGGCCTTCCTCCGCCGCCTGGACCCCGCGCTCGCCGATCTGCGCGACCGCTTGTACGCCCGGGCGCACGACGCGACCGTGCCGGCCGGCTCGCTTTGCGCCGACTGGTCGCGGCGGCTCGGCCTGCCGGCCGGCATCCCCATCGCGATCGGCGAGATGGACGTGCACTACGGCGCGATCGGCTGCGGCGTCGCTGAGGGCACGCTGGTCAAGATCATCGGCACCTCTACGTGCGACTGCGGCGTCGTTTCGAGTTCGCGTCGCGTCGCCGATATCCCGGGCATCTGCGGCATTGTGAAGGGCGCGATCCTGCCGGGTTTCCACGGGATCGAGGCAGGGCAGTCCGCGGTCGGGGACATCTTCAAATGGTGGGTCGAGGTCGTGTGCGGCGGAGACGCGGCGACGCATGCCGCCCTGACGCGCGAGGCGGCGCGGCAGCGTCCCGGCGAGTCGGGCCTGCTGGCGCTTGATTGGAACAACGGCAACCGCACCGTCCTGGTCGATCCGCTGCTCACCGGACTCCTGCTGGGGCAGACGCTCTACACCACGCGGGCCGAGATCTACCGCGCGCTCATCGAGGCCACGGCCTTCGGCGCCCGCGCGATCCTCGAGCGGCTCCGCGAGCACCGGGTGCCGGTCGACCGCATCATCTGTGCCGGCGGCATCGCCGAGAAGAACCCGCTGCTGATGCAGATCTACGCGGACATCACGGGTTGCACGATGCAGGTGTCCGGTTCGTCGCAGGCGTGCGCGCTGGGCGCCGCGGTGAGCGCGGCGGTCCTCGCCGGGTCACACCGGGATTTTCCGGCGGCGCAGCGGGCGATGACGCGGGTCCGGCCCGGCGCGTACCGGCCGATCGCGGCGAACAAGCGGGCCTACGACCGGATCTACCGCCTGTACCGCGCCGTGCACGATGCGTTCGGGGGCGTGGAGCGTTCGGCCGACCTCTCGCCCGTGATGAAGGAATTGCTCGCGATCAAGCGCGCCGCCCGGCAGGGCTCGGGAAAATGAAGGCCCTCCTCCTCACCGCGCCGTCGCGTCTCGAGTACGTCGACTTCCCCGAGCCCCGTCCGGCTGACGACGAGGTGCTCGTGCGCGTCCAGGCCTGCGGCATCTGCGGCAGCGATATCCACGGCTGGGATGGCTCGACGGGTCGGCGTCATCCGCCGCTCATCATGGGCCACGAGGCCTCGGGGGAAGTCGCGGCGACCGGCCCGCGGGTGACCGGCTGGCGGAAGGGCGACCGGGTTACTTTCGACTCCACCATTTCCTGCGGTACCTGCCGCTTCTGCGCGGGGGGCCAGGTGAACCTGTGCGAAAACCGGCGCGTGGTGGGTGTGTCTCCGGTCGAGTTCAAGCAGCACGGGGCCTTCGCGGAGTACGTCGCCGTCCCCGCGCGTATCCTTTACCGGTTGCCCGATACCCTGCCTTACCCGGAGGCCGCGATGGTCGAGCCGGTTTCGATCGCGGTGCATGCGGTGCAAAGGGTGCGTCTCGCGCCGGGCTCGACGGCGGTGGTCATCGGCAGCGGCATGATCGGGTTACTGGTCATCCAGGCGCTGCGCTGGGCCGGCGCGTCCCACATCATCGCGGTCGACCTCGCTGATTCCCGGCTGGAGCTCGCGCGGCGGCTCGGCGCGACCCATGCGTTCAACTCCGGCTCCTGCGACGTCGCTGCCGAGGTGGCGCGGCTCACGGGGGGCCTAGGAGCCGAAGTCTCCTTCGAGGTCGTCGGCTTCGGGCCGACGCTCAACCTCGCCCTCGCCGTGCTCAAGCGCGGCGGCTCGTGCGTGCTTGTGGGCAATCTCGCACCGCGGACGCAGGATTTTCCCCTGCAATCGGTCGTGACCAAGGAACTCACGCTCCTCGGCTCCTGCGCCAGCGCGGGCGAGTATCCGCTGTGTCTTGACCTCATCGCCCGCGGCGCGATCGACGTGCGTCCGATGATCGAGACCGTCGCGCCGCTCGCCGACGGCGCCGCCTGGTTCGGGCGCCTCAGTGCCCGCGACGGCGGACGGTTCATGAAGGTGATCCTCAAGCCCGGCTGAGGCGCGGGGCGTTTCCGCGCCCGCCCGGATCGGGCGATCGCAGCCGAAGGCGTGTTTCCGCAGGTTCGGCGCCGCATCTTCGGGTTTGGATCAATGGTCGTCGTTGGTTCATCTTATGTTCCGAACCTGCAATTAGAGAGTGGCACCCGCGGGTGTGATTCGGAAACTCTTCCGGTCTCTCCGGCGTCGTTCCGCGATCCTTTCACCATGAACACCCCGCTCCCCGTACGTCGTTTCCTGCTGTCCGCCCTGCTTGGGCTGCTTCCCGCCGTCGCCCTCGCCGCCGAGGCGGGCGTCATCACCGGCAATGTGAGCAATGCCGCCACGCGCAATTTGCTGCCGGGCGCGAGGGTTGAAGTCCCGGCGCTTGCGCTCGCGGCGCTGACCGACGGCACCGGCCGCTACGTCCTGACGGGCCTGCCCGCCGGCAGCCATGAGGTGGTGGTTTCCTACATCGGGCTCGATCCGGTCCGGCGCCAGGTCGTCCTCGCGGCCGGCCAGCGGGTGACGCAGGATTTCGACCTCACCACCGGCATCTACAAGATGGACCAGTTCAAGGTGGTCGGTGAGCGCGAGGGCGACGCCGCGGCCATCACGGCCTACCGCAACTCGGAGAACCTGAAGAACATCGCGGCCACCGACTCCTTCGGCAACCTGCCCAATCTCAATGCCGGCGAGGTGGCGATCCGCCTGCCCGGAATCTACGGCGAGCTCGACGCCGGAGGAAACCTCGCCGGCTTCACCGTGCGCGGCATGACGTCCGGCCTCAACGGCGTGACGATGGACGGCGGCCTCATGACGGGGCAGGGCGGCATGGGCCGCTCCATCTTCGTCAACAACATCACGGGCGCGATGTTCGAGCAGGTTGAGCTGATCAAGGGCCACACGCCCGACAAGGGGGCCGATTCCCTAGGCGGCACGATCAACTTCAAGAGCCGCTCGCCGCTGTCGATGCGCGAGAAGCGCCGCATCACCTACACCGTCACCGGGCGCATCGCGCCGTCGTTCACCCAGCAGATCCCCATCCGCGAGGATCGCCGCCTGCACGGACTGGCCACGTTGGGCTATCAGGAGGTTTTCGACGCCTTCGGCGGCAGCCGCAACCTCGGCGTCTCGGTCACGCTGTTCAACAGCGAGACCGCCATCGGCTCCTTCTTCACCACGCGTGACTTTCAGAACACGGCGACGCAGCCCGCCTTCGTCTGGGATTACCGCTGGGACGACCTCTACAACCATCGCCGGCAGAAGAATATCACGGCCAAGGCCGACTACCGCCTCACGCCCGCGACCAAGCTTTCCTTCCTCACGACGTACATCGATCACTCTGAGGTGTACCGCCGCCAGTACGCGGTGCGCGCCTTCACCAACGGCCAGGGACAGGACACCGTCCCGAGCGCCACCACCAGCATCGTGCCGGGCTACACGCCGCGCATCACGACCGTCCGCCCCGTGGCCTCATCGGTGATCGATGTGACCATGACTGGCCCGAACAACTTCTTTAATCGCCTCCGGCGCGTTGACGCGGGTTTCGAGCACGAGAAGGGGCCGCTGCAACTCGAGGGCAACCTCCGGTACACCCAGACCCACATCAACATCGGCAACGGCGAGGGCGCCGTCCTCACCAACCGCATCTCCGGCACCGGCTGGATCCTCGACCGCACCGAGTCCGATCTCTACCCGAAGTTCCTCTCCAACGGCGGTCTGGATTTCACCAATCCCGCCAACTACCGCCCTACCGCCAACGGGCTTTCCAACCAGAACGACCAGCAGATCCACGAGGTCACCGAGGGCCGCCTCGACGGGCGTTACACGCTCCCGATCTCCGCCCCGGTCTTCGCGAAGCTGGGCGTCCACTGGCGCGAGCAACATGTCGGCGTGCGCAGTGCGTCGCGCCGGTGGAGCTACACCGGCACCACCGCCCTTCCGCACGACCCGAACCTGCTCACGATGGACCGGCGGATGACCGGCCGCGCCATCCCGCAATGGGAGGCCTCCTGGTTCGTGAAGTCGCGCGAGGTGGCTGATCCCTCGATCTGGCGCGAGGACCTCTACTTCCGCGAGACCACCAAGTACACGGCCTACCGCGACGTGGTGGAGACCGTCACCGCGCCGTACGTCATGGCGCAGGGCAAGCTGGGCCGGGACGGCTGGGCGGGCCGCACCGGTTTCCTCGGCGGCGTACGTTGGGAGAAGACCGAGAATGAGGCTGAAGGTTGGGTGCGCGCGCGCGTCCTCAGCACCGCGGCGCAGCAGACGGCCGATCCCGCCGGCAGCGCCACCCGCGACTACGCCAACAACCGCCGCGTGATCGACGGCGAGTACACGAAGGCCTTCCCCAGCATCCACGCCTGGCACGATTGGACGGCGAACCTGAAGACCCGCCTGAGCTGGTCCACGAGCTTCGGCCGCCCCGGCTTCGGCAACCTCTCGCCGGCCGAGACGCCCAACGAGACCCAGCGCACGGTGACCGTGAACAACCCTGCCTTGCTGCCGCAGACGGCGCGTAACTGGGACGCGACCCTCGAGTACTACTTCGAGCCCGTCGGTAACCTCACCGTCGGCTGGTTCCACAAGGAGATCCGCGACTATATCGTGAGCGGCATCGACTCCGGCACGATCGGCACCGGGGCCGACAACGGCTACAACGGTGAGTACGCGGGTTGGTCGATCCTGAGTTCCGCCAACGCGGGCATGGCCGTGGTGCAGGGCTGGGAGTTCAGCTACCAGCAGCAGTTCACCTTTCTCCCCGGCCTGCTCAAGGGCCTCAGCGGCATGATCAACTACACCCTGCTCGACACGCACGGGAACTACGGCGGCGCCGCGCGGCGCGGCACCGGCCAGATCGCGGGCTTCGTGCCGCGCACCGCCAACGCCAGCCTCAGCTGGCGCTACCGCGGCTTCAGCGCCCGGCTGCTCGTGAACTACGCCGGCGAGTTCCTCCAAGCCTACAGCGCAGCCTCCGCGGCCCGGAACCTCTACCGGATGGAGCGCACCCTCATCAACCTCGGCCTGTCCTACCAGCTTCGGCCGTCGCTCAGCCTCACGCTCGACGTCGACAACCTCACGAACGAGCCGCAGCGGCGCTATCGCGGGGTGACCGAGAACATGGAGTATTTCAACTACCCCGGCACCACGCTCACCTTCGGCTTCAACGGCCGCTTCTGACCGCGATTACGTACGCGTCCACCCGCTCCGCGGCCTCGCCAGTGTAGACTTGGCCGCGGGCTTGCCCGCTTCCGGCGGGCGGATGAGGCGCCCGGTCTTGCAGCCGAGGTGGCCGGGGCTGCAGCCGCGGACATTTCCGACGATTCGTTCTCAGCGTGAGCTCATCCCGCGGTCGTCTCCATCCATCGGTGTCAGCGGTCATTCGTTGATTGCTCCCTCAATGGGTGTGTCCTGGCCCCAAGCGTCGTCTTCGATCGACGTTATGCGGCCGAACACCGCCAAACCCGGAGTCCGCGCTTGGCGAAGGGGTTGATTTAGGCACCGTCGATCCCGCGCCCGTCGCTTCACCCCTTTGCCGCGACTTCCCTGGCCTACGCCTACCTCATCCCTGCTTACCCGTCATGCCCCGCACCGTCCTGTCTGCCTACCTCGCGTTCCTCGCCGCGCCCCTGCTCGCCCAGGTGGCGCCTCCGGTTCCCGCGCCGACCGCTCCGCCGTCCTCCGGCCCGAGGGACCCGGTCGTCGAGCTGTCGGCCTTCGTCATCACTTCCGAGAAGGACCTTGGTTACGCCGCCACGTCTTCGCTGGCCGGCACCCGCATCCGGACGGAACTGAAGGACCTCGCGAATCCGATCTCCGTCGTCACGCGGGAGTTCATGAGCGACGTGCACGCGACCGATCCCGTCGAGCTGCTGGTCTACACGGCCAACACCGAGGCGGGCGGCGTCGGCGGCAATTACTCGGGCGCCGCGCTCGGCAGCCCGGCGATCTACACCGAGGTCACGCGGCAGCCGCAGAACAACAACCGCGTCCGCGGGCTCGCCCGCGCCGACCTCACGCGCGACTACTTCCCGACCGTGACGGTGTTCGATGGCTACAACACGGCGCGCGTGGAGATCAACCGCGGTCCCAACGCCACGCTGTTCGGCCTGGGCAGCCCCGGCGGCATCATCAACACCCAGCTCATCCAGCCGGAGCTGCGCAACTCCGCGCGGGTCGAGACCAACCTCGGTTCGTTCGGAACGGCGCGGCACACGCTCGACGTCGATCGGGTGCTCATCCCGGGCCGCTTCGGCGTGCGGGTGGCGGGCCTCGACGAACGGGAGCAGTTCCAGCAGAAGTTCGCCTACGAGCGCGACCGCCGGGCCTACGCCGCGGTGCGCTTATCCATCCTCCCGGGCGGCGCCCTCCGCGCCAGCCTCGAGAAGGGCGCGATCGACGCCAACCGGCCCCGCAGCGACGCCCCGCGCGACAACCTCACCCGTTGGTGGACGCCGCCGTTCAACAAGGCGACGCACAGTCCGGGCACCGTCGACTTCAACCTGATCGACCGCGACATCCTGCGCGCGCCCGGCGAATGGTTCGCCCAGCCCGCGGTGGTCTACGAGTCACCTTCCTCCGCGACTCCCGCCCGGGTGATGCTGGCGTGGAACACGCTCGTGGGCGTGCCGCGTACGCCCGGGGGCAGCCCCGCGCTCGGCTTCCAGGCCAACATGGTCTCGATCACGAAGGGCGATCAGTGGTTCCCCAGCGCGACCGCCGCCCGTTCCGGGATCCAGCGCGGCTCCTTCTACGCCGACGACGCGATCAACGACTTCTCCGTCTTCGACTGGCGCAATGAGCTGCTCGACGGCCCCAACAAGCGGGAATGGGAACGCTTCCAGGTCGGCAACGTCGGCTACGAACACACGTGGCGCTACCCGCTCGGAACCTTCGGCGTCGAGACGGCCTTCAGCCGGGAGACGATGGCGCGCAGTTTCTTCGACATGTTTCCCGGCGGCCGGGGCTACAACATCAACATCGACGTCAACACCACGCTGCCGTGGGGAGTTCCCAATCCCAACTTCGGTCGGCCGTTCGTCGCCAGCAACAACACCCGTGCGACGACGTCCTCCGATCGGCGCTCACTCCGTGCCACCGCCTTCGGCGAGCTCGACTTCGCGCGCGTCTCCCCGCGGGTCGGCTGGCTCGGGCGCCACCAGCTGACCGGCTTCGCCAGCGACTATCAGCTGGATGAATCGAGCTACTCCTCCGCCAACAGTCTCGACGAAGGCTGGGTCGGCTCGCTGCGCGCCACGGTGAATCCAGCCACCTCCCGCGACGACATCAATTCCGACGAGGGCATGGCGCGCACGGTCGTCTACATTGGGCCGAGCCTGGCCGCGCTCCCGAACCCGCGCGGGATCGCCCTCAAGGGCATCCAGTCGGAGATGCGAGCCCCCGGAGCGACGGGCTGGTACTGGGATTCCGCCGCGCGGCAATGGCGCACCCGCCCGGTCGTGATCAACCACGTGCTCGACGACGATGTGTTCAGCCGCACCGCGACCAGCGGCGCCATCCGGCGCCAGCGCATCGACTCCCAGGCCTTCGTCTACCAGGGCCGGCTGCTCCGCGGTGAATGGATCGTGGGCACCCTCGGCTGGCGCAAGGACCGCGTGGAGGACTTCCGCAACAACCTCGGTCAGGACGTGCGGGACCGTTTCAACTTCCTCGACTCCTCCCATCCGGCCTTCCGCCTTCCCGCCCAGCCCGACTCGGTGTTCGAGCAGAGCATCTGGAGCCGGGGCATCGTGCTGCAACGGCCGCCGTTCCTGCGCTTCGCCCGCTCCGTCGGCTTCTCCCTGCACTACAGCCGATCGGAGAACTTCCAGCCCGCCAGCGCCCGCATCGATACCTTCGGCAAGCCCATCATGCCGCCCGGCGGCCTCACCGAGGATCGGGGGTTCAGCCTCACCCTGCTCGAAGGACGGCTGCAGGCGAAGTTCAACTGGTACCAGACCGATTCGGTTCGGTCGTCCCTCGGCTACCAGGGATTCCTCATCGAGACCGACGCACGCATCGTGCGTTACAACACCCCCGCGGCCCTCGCGGCGGCGGGCTACAAGGGACCGCCCGACTTCCTCAAGCAGCTCGTCAACTGGCAGCAGGTCGCTTCCCCCGCGCAGTTGAGCGGCGTCAACGTGACGTTCACCCGCCCCGGCAACATGTCCGACACCGAGAGCGCCACCTCGAAGGGCTTCGAGTTCGAGTCCACGTTCAATCCCACCAGCCGGCTGCGCCTCGCCTTCAACGCCAGCCAGCAGGAGGCGATGCGCGCCAACATCGCCCCCGCCACCCGCGAGTACCTCAAGCTGCGAATCGGGGAGTGGACGACTGGCGCCACGGGCAACCTGCTCGCCGACGAGTCGGGTCAGCCGGTCCGCGTGCGGGTGGTCGAAACCCTGCTGAACGCGGTCAACGCGACCCTCGCCCGCGAGGGCCAGTCGGTGTCCGAGCTCCGGCGCTGGCGCTTCAACGCCATCGGCAACTACACCTTCGCCCGCGCCTCCCTCCTGGGCGGCTGGAACGTCGGCGGTGCCGTGCGCTGGCAGGACAAGGTGGCGGTCGGCTACCCCATCATCGATGTGCGGCAGGACGGCGGCACGATCGCCGTGCCCGACCTCACCCGCCCTTACCTCGGGCCGGCGGAGCTGAAGTTCGACGGCTGGATCGGCTACACCCGCCGGATCTGGCGCGAACGCGTGCGCTGGTCGGTGCAGCTCAACGTGCGCGACCTGCTGAACGACGACGAGCTCGTGCCGGTCATGGCGCAGCCCGACGGCTCCATCGCGTCGTGGGTGGCCCCGCAGGGCCGGGTCTTCAACCTGCGCTCGACGTTCGAGTTCTGATCACCGGCGCGGCCCCGGGCCGGCGGGGAGAAAGCTGTTCCCGCGGCCGGGGGCGCCCGCCGACCCGCCGCGGCTTCCCATTCCCCATCCCCATGTACCGTCACGTCCTTCTCCTGTGCCTCGCCTTGCCGGCCGGCCCGCTGCACGCCCAGTTGGCCCCGACCGCGCCCGCCCCGGCGGCCTCCGCCGACCGTCGCGACGACCCCGTTCTGCTCTCCCCGTTCCAGGTCGGCTCCGAGAGCGAGCGCGGCTACCAGTCGACCGCGATCCTCCAGGGCGGCCGCGGCCGCATCGACCTCGCCGACGTCGCCGGCCAGGTGCAGGTGTTCACGCGCGAGTTCCTCGAGGACATCGCCGCCAACACGACCGACGAGGCCTTCCTCTTCTCCGCCACGACCCAGACCTACTTCGACAACGTCAACGGCAACGGGGACTCCCGCCCCGGGTCGCGCAACACCGCCGACGACTCCGGCAACTCCCGCGGCCTCGGCAACATCGACCGCACGCGGAACTATTTCCGCACCACGATCGAGACCGACTCCTACAACACCGAGCGCTTCAGCCTCGTGAGCGGGGCCAACGCGGTGCAGTTCGGCCTCGGCGGGGCGGCGGGCACCGCCGAGAGCTCGACCCTCCGCGCCAACCTCACGCGCAACCGCCAGCGCGTGCAGCTGCGGGCCGACAGCCACGGCTCCGAGCGCACCGTCCTTGACGCCAGCCAGGTGCTCGTCCCGCGGAGGCTAGCCCTCCGCCTCGCCACCCTGCGCGAGAACCGCGAGTTCTTCATCCAGCCCGGCTACGAGGACAATCGCCGGGCGTTCGTCACGCTCACCTACCAGCCCTTCGCCCGCACGACGATGCGGGTGGAAGGCGAGTACGCGCACCGGCGGGACGCGCGGCCCACGACGGCGATGCCGCGCGACGCTGGCTACCTTTACTGGGCTGCCTCCCAGCGGGCCGGCAACCCGCAGGTCTACCTCAACCGGGCCGCTAGCGCGGCGACCACGGGTCGGCCCCCGCTGCCGTCCTACGTGATGTCCGACGGTACCTCGCGGCCCTACGCCTACAGCACCAAGTCGCTGCTCTACGTGCTGCCGCAGAATTCCGTGCCCGCGTTCACGCAGTTCCAGGACGTGCGCAACACGGTCTTCGTGAACCTCGCCGACGGAGCCAGCTCCGCGGCCAACTCCCAGACGCTGGTCGACCCTGGCCTGCCGCTCTACACCAACACCGCAGGCTGGTCGCGCTACAACTTCCGCCGCAGCCGCAATGTCACCGCCTCCCTCGAGCAGCGCCTCGCCGAGCGCACCTTCCTCGAGCTCGGCGCCTCCTACGAGTTCTACCGCAACCAGACCGCCCAGCTGTTCGCCAACAACCAGTACGACATCCTCGTCGACATCAACCGGTACATGCCCGACGGCGCCACGCCGAACCCGCTCTACGGCCGCCCGTATATCGAGGCCAACAACTCGACGGGGCAGGGCAACTGGGCCGATTTTTACCTCTACCAGTACCGCGCCGTCCTCACGCACGACCAGGACTTATCGCGTCACGCGGGCTGGACCCGCCACCTCGGCCGCCACCGCCTCGCGTTCTTCGCCAGCTACGAGGACTCCGCCACCTACACGCTCGCCCAGCTCCGCAACCTCGTCATCGGCAAGCCCAGCTTCCTCTCCGCCGCCGCGCGCGATAACCCGCTCCACGTCGAGCGTGCCCTCTTCCTGCGCCAGTACCTGCCGCCGTTCGGCGCCAGCTCCAACCCGCACGACTACGGCATCCCGGGCCTCGGCGCCTACGGGGACCTGATGGAGACGATGTATTTCACGACGGCCGCGGGCGAACGGTTCGGCGTCACCGCGTTCGAGAATCCCGTCGGCGGCGTCGGCACCGCCCCGTCCGCCAACCATCTCCAGCGCGGCTCGCTCGCCTCGTCGACCTCCAGCACGTTCTTCCGCAACCACCTCGTCGCGAACCTCGGCGTGCGCTACGACCGCGTGCGCAACTCGAACTTCGGCTCCTTCCAGCCCGTCCTCTCCGACGGCCCGCCCACGCCGCAGAACCCGCTCGGCACCGGTTTCCGCGCCTACGCCGATTTCCGCCACAAGGAGCCGCCCTCCGTCTGGACGCCCTACCGCACCGCCACGCGCTTCAATTACGGCTTCGTCCTGCGCCCGCCCGGCGGCCTCTCCCGCTGGCTTTCCTTCGGCTACGACTATTCCCGCAACGCCTCGCTCAACGAGGTCGCCGTCGTGCGCGACGTCAACGGCACCGTCCTCGAGTCGCCCTACGGCGAGTCGCGAGAGTACAGCGTGCGCGTCCGCCTGCTCGACGACCGGCTCAACCTCAAGGTCAACGTCTTCAACTCGCTCAACCGGAACATCACTCTCGCCGACAGCGGGCTGCGCCAGAACCTCATCTTCTTCGAGCAGCAGCTCTACCAGAACGACGCGCGTTACCCGATCAACCCGCTGTTCGTCGAGACCCGCAACCCCGTGGTGGGCGAGTTCCGCCTGCCCGGTGACCGCAACAGCCGTGGGATCGAGGCCGACGTCACGTTCAACCCGACGCGCGACCTGCGCCTCTTCTGGAACCTCGGGCGCACCTACACGAAGCTCGACGACCTATCCGCGCAGCCGTGGTACGACTACCTGGCCGCAAAGTCCCAGGTGTGGCGCAACATCGGCGGCAACTGGTCCAACGCCGCCTACGACGCCACCCGCACCGTCGAATCGGCGCATTCCCAGCTCATCCAGGCGCCGCTCGACGACATCGCGGCGAGCCTTGGCGAACAGGGTGGCAACGCGCAGACCTGGCGCTCGAGCCTTGTCGTCACGCGGAGCTTTGCGGAGGGCCTCCTCCGGGGATCCTCGCTCAGCGCCAACTTCCGTTACCGCGGCCCGTCGATCATCGGTTTCCCCACCTTCGTCGACGCCAAGGGCAAGGTCCGGACCGACCGGGACCGGGCCTACAAGTCCGACGGCTACATCATCAGCGGCCTGATGGCCAATTACCGGTTCCGCGGCGGCTTTGGAACCTCGTGCCGCCTGCAGCTGAACGTGAACAATGTGTTCAACACCGAGCGCTTCTTCGTCACGCGTACGTTTACCGACGGTACGCCGCGCAACTACGGCCGGCAGGCCGGCCGCGAGTTCATTCTCTCGCTCGAGGTCGAACGCTAACCGGCGCGGGCCGTCGTGGACGACGTATCTTGCTTCGTGAGCTAGGACCACGAAACGCACGGAAGACACGGAAGCGGGCGGAGAACTCTGAAACCTACGAACGGGGCCGCCGCGGATTCGGTCGGATGGGCTGCGTCCCGGTGTGGCCGCGGCTGCAGCCGCGGAAAATCCACGAGGACAAGTACGCGAAGCGAAGTCGGGGTTCGGCCGCCAAGAGGCGCAAAGGGCGCAGAAAGGGCAGGGCGAGGATGGATTGCACGC
>JBBAVH010000020.1:0-84775 GCA_040397825.1 Opitutaceae bacterium | reverse complement strand
CCTGCACGATGGCGTCGACCTCGCGGATGTTGGCGAGGAACTGGTTGCCGAGGCCTTCGCCCTTGCTGGCCCCGGCGACGAGGCCGGCGATGTCGACGAATTCGATCGCGGCCGGGATCACCACGCCCGTTTTCGCGATGCGCTGGAGCACGGCGAGGCGCTCGTCGGGCACGGTCACGACGCCGACGTTCGGATCGATGGTGCAGAAGGGATAGTTGGCGGCCTCGGCCTTGCGGGAACGGGTGAGCGCGTTGAAGAGGGTGGACTTGCCCACGTTGGGCAGACCGACGATGCCGGCTTTGAGCATAAGGGGCGGAGGAAGCTCCCGGAACAGGGGCTTGACAAGCCGATTGTCGGAACGTGTCCTCCTCGGTTTTTCCAAGCAAGAACCGCTCCGCTTCCAACCTTCATGGCCCTCAAAATCCGCCTCACCAAAGTCGGCTCCGTGCACCAGCCGCTGTACCGCGTGGTCGTCGCCGAAGCGCGCTCCCGCCGCGACGGAGCCGCCGTCGAGAACATCGGCACCTACACGCCGCGCACCAAGGGCAATCCCATCAAGCTGGATCTCGCCCGCGTTGACTACTGGCTGAGCAAGGGCGCGACGCCGACCGATACGATGCACGCCATGATCAAGAAGGCGCGCCGTTCGGCCGCCGCCGCGGCCAGCTGAGCCTAAGGCGTTTCTCCTCTCCGTCGCCCGGTCATCCCCGGGCGATTTTTTTTGCCCGCTTTCCGTCATGTCCCTCCGGATCGACGTTTTGACGCTCTTCCCGCGGATGCTGGACGGCTTCCTCGCCGAGAGCATCCTGGGCAAGGGCATCGCTGCGGGACGCCTGGGCGTGGGTGTGCATGACCTTCGCAACTGGACGACCGACCGTCATCGAACGGCCGACGACCGTCCTTTCGGCGGTGGCGCCGGCATGGTGCTCAAGCCCGAGCCGGTGTTTGCGGCGATCGAGCAACTGCAGACTCCGGGCTGCCGGCGGATTTACCTCACTCCCGACGGAGTGCCGTTCACCGCCGCGACGGCGGAGCGGCTCTCCCGCGAGAGCCATCTCCTCTTCCTTAGCGGCCACTACGAGGGCATAGACCAGCGCATTCGCGACTCGCTCATCGACGAGGAGATCTCGATCGGGGACTACGTGCTCACCAACGGCACGCTGGCGGCCGCCGTGGTGATCGACGCGCTCGCGCGCTTTATCCCGGGAGTGCTCGGGGAGGAAAAGTCGTTGACGCACGAATCCTTCGCGCGCAAGTTGCTCGACTTTCCTCAATACACGCGTCCCGCCGAATTTCGGGGCATGTCCGTTCCGGGAGTCCTCCTCTCCGGCAACCATGCCGAGATCGAAAAGTGGCGGCTCGCGCGTCAAGAGGAGAAGACCCGCCTCGTCCGTCCCGACCTTCTGAAATAATTCACTGCCATGAACCCGATCATCAAGGAGATCACCGCCCACCAGGTGAAATCAGACATCACGCCGTTCAAAGTCGGCGACGGCGTGCGCGTGCACACCAAGGTCCGCGAGGGTGACAAGGAGCGGGTCCAGATTTATGCCGGCATCGTGATTGCCCGGAAGGGAAGCGGCATCCACGAGACCTTCACCGTCCGCCGTCTGAGCTACGGCGAGGGCGTCGAGCGCGTCTTCCCTGTAAACTCGCCCAACATCGAGAAGATCGAGGTCGAGCGCGAGTCCGAGGCCATGCGCGCCCGGCTGTATTACCTGCGTCAGCGCACCGGCAAGGCCGCCGTTGCGATCAAGGAGAAGGACCGCGGCGCTGAGATCCACGCCCAGCACGAGGCCGAGAAGGCCGCCAAGGCCGCGGCTGCGGCGCCGGCTCCGGCCGCCGCCGGCTGAGACTCGCCTTCCTGCTCGTCTTTCCAAGGCGGACCTTAGCGGGTCCGCCTTCTTTTTTCTCGGGAGCGATTGCCACGACTTCGTCCCGACTGTCAGGCGACGGCCGCGGAAATTCATGCTTCCCCGCATCGGCGGCGCCCTGTACTGCTCGTCGGATTTTTTTCATGACGCTGCAAACGCTCCTCCTCGCCAAGGCTGCCAATCAAGCCCGCGGCCTCGCGATCGACGCCGTCCATGCCTGTTCCTCGGGCCACCTCGGCCTGCCGCTGGGTGCGGCGGAGATCGGCGCCGTGCTTTTCGGCCATGCGCTGGTCCACAACCCGGAGCGGCCGCGCTGGCTCAATCGCGACCGTTTTGTCCTGTCTGCCGGCCACGGCTCGATGTTCCTGTACGGTTGGCTGCATTTGAGCGGTTACGACGTCCCGCTCGAGCAGGTGAAGAAGTTCCGCTCCCTGCATAGCGTCACTCCCGGGCATCCGGAGTTCCGCGAGACGCCCGGCGTGGAGTCGACCACCGGTCCGCTGGGTCAGGGCATCGGCAACGCCGTCGGCATGGCCCTCGCGGGCAAGATGGCCGCGGCCCGTTTCAACACCGCCGAACACGCGTTGTTCGACTACCACGTGGTCTGCCTCGCCGGCGACGGCTGCATGCAGGAGGGCGTCGCGATGGAGGCCGTCGCCTTCGCCGGTCACCAGCAGCTCGACAACCTGATCCTCGTCTACGACGCCAATGACGTCACCCTCGACGCCATGGCGGAGAAGACGCAGAGCGAGAACGCCGCGCTTCGCTTCAAGTCCCTCGGCTGGGATGTCCAGACCATCGACGGACATGACCTCGCGGCGATCCTCAAGTCCTACAACAAGGCCAAGAAGTCCAAGTCCGGACGGCCGCAGCTGATCATCGCACGTACGCAGATCGGGCGGGGTATCCCCGAGGTGGCCGGCACCGCCAAGGGCCACGGAGAAGGTGGTGCCAAGTTCGCCGAGGGAGCCCGTGCCGGACTCGGGCTCCCCGCCGACCAGCACTTCCACGTCAGTGACGACGTGCGTGCCTACTTCGACGGCCACCGCCAGCGGCTCATTCGCGCCTGCAACAAGTGGTCACGGATGTTCAAGGCCTGGCGGGCGGCGAATCCCGCCCTCGCCGAACTCCTTGATTCGGCGGCTCCCGAGAAGGCCCCATCGGCTCAGGCCTTGCTCGAGTCCGTGCCGGCCTTCCCCGCCGACGCGAAGCTGGCGACCCGCGCGGCCGGGCGCGACGTCCTGCAGCCGCTCGCCGCCCGTCTGCCCCTCCTGATCGGAGGCAGCGCCGATCTTTACGGCTCCACGCTCAATTACATTGCGGCGGACAAGGACTTTGAACCCGCCAACCGCGCGGGCCGCAACGTCCGCTTCGGCATCCGTGAGCACGCGATGGCCGCCATCGCCAACGGCGTCGCCTACGACGGCACCTTCCGCCCGAGCATCGCCACGTTCCTCGTGTTCGCCGATTACTCTCGGCCGTCGATGCGCATCGCGGCGCTGGCGCACCTACCCGTCGTTTACATCTACACGCACGACTCGGTCGGCGTGGGCGAGGACGGCCCCACCCACCAGCCGGTGGAGACGATCGCCGGTCTTCGGGTCATCCCGAACCTCGACCTCATCCGCCCGGCGGATCCCGAGGAGACCGCGGGTGCCTTTGCCGCCGCGCTGGCGCGTACCGATGGTCCGACGTTGCTGGCTCTGACGCGGCAGGCGCTGCCCACGTTGAACGAGATTCCGGTGCAGACCCGCCGCGAGGGCGTGCTGCGCGGCGGCTACGTCGCGCTGCGGGAAACCGCGCCGCTCACGCACCTCCTCATCGCCACCGGCAGCGAACTCCAGCTCGCGCTGGGCGCCGCCAAGGCGCTGGGAGCCGGCGTGCGTGTCGTCTCGATGCCGTGCACGCAGATCTTCGATCGCCAACCGGCCGAGTACCGCGAGTCCGTGCTGCCGTCTTCGTGCCGCCGCCGCGTGGCGGTCGAGGCCGGCGTCACCGTCGGCTGGTTCAAGTACGTCGGCCTCGACGGACGCGTGGTGGGCATCGATCGATTCGGCCTCAGCGCCCCGGCGCCGGTGGTGTTCAAGGAACTCGGCCTCACGGTCGAGGCCGTGATCGCGGCCGCCCAGTCGGTCTGAGGCTACTGCGCCGGTCGGTTTCAGCTAATATCAAGGAAGCGTCATTGCTTCCTTCGTTAGTCGCCTAATCATCTGCCGCCTTATCTTCCGACGATGCCGCTGCTGATGCTCAAGGATCTCCCGCGCTACGAATGCCTGCTCAAGGCGGCGCAGGCGTATCCCGACCTGGATCCTTCGGCGACCGAGGTCTTCCTGCACCTCCTGCGATCAGGCGATGAGGTCTTTCGCGTGTCGGAACGGCACCTCGCCCGGCATCACATTTCCGAGGGCCGCTTCGGCGTGCTGATGGCTCTCTGGAGCAGTTCGGAGCGTCCCGGTGGTGACGGCCGGAACGCGCTCACGCCAGCGGAGCTCGCCGACCGCACCGGCGTCACCCGCGCGACCATCACCGGGCTGGTGGATACCTTGGAGAAGGATGGTCTCGTCACGCGCGCGCCTCACCAAGAAGACCGCCGGATGCTGTCGGTGACGCTCACCCCGCGCGGCCGGGAACTCCTTCGGGAAATCCTGCCGGGTCATTTCCGCCGCATGTCCTGGCTGATGGCCACGCTAAGCGAACAGGAACGGGTCACACTCGTGCGCCTGCTCGGCAAGGTCATGCAGCGCGCGTCCGAGGAGGGCAGCGACGCTGCCGCTCCGTCCGCCTCCAGTCCGGCCTTCGCGCCGGAAACGGCCGTCGGCGCCGAATCCCGCTGATCCCCGTCTCTCTTTCCCACCTCTCATGCTCAAGAAGTTCATGCTCACGCTCGGCGGATTCGTCGCCGTCTTCCTTGCCCTCGGGGGCGTAAAGGCCGCTCAGATCAAGAAGGCTGCGTCCGCGCCCCACACGCTTCCGCCGATCGGCGTCGCGACCGCGGAGACGCGGGCCGAGACCTGGCGGCCTACGCTGAACGCCATCGGCACGCTGGTGCCGGTGCAGGGCGTGACGGTCAGCGCCGAGATCGACGGCACCGTCGTGCGGATCGCCGCCGAGAGCGGTGCGGCTGTCAAGGCAGGCGACCTGCTGGTGGAGCTCGATACCTCGGTGGAGCGTTCGCAGCTCGCCGCGGCCGAGGCGCGGTTGGAGCTCGCCAAGGTCAACATCGGGCGCACCCGAGAGCTCTGGGAGCAGAAGGCAATCTCGCGATCGGAATTCGACGCCGCGACCGCGGCCGACAAGCAGGCCGGGGCGGAGGTCGCGGCGCTGCGTGCGGTGATCGCGAAGAAGCAGGTGCGGGCGCCCTTCGAAGGGCGGGTCGGCATCCGGGTTGTCAACCTCGGCCAGTACGTCGGCCGCGGCGCGCCGCTCATGCCGCTGCAGCGGCTCGATCCGGTGTTCGTCAACTTCAGCCTGCCCCAGCGCCATCTGCCGGCTTTGGCGATCGGCCAGCGGCTCGGCCTGCAGGTGGACGCGTTCGAGGGCCGCCGCTTCGAGGCGACGGTGACCGCCATCAATCCCGAGATCGACCCGGTGACGCGCAACGTGACGGTGCAGGCCACGGTGCCTAATCCGAAGGAGGAGTTGCGTGCCGGCATGTTCGCGCGAGTCGAGGTCGAGCTCCCCGGTGGCGATCCTGTCGTGGTCGTGCCGGCCACCGCCATCGCTTACGCATCGTACGGCAATTCGGTGTTCGTCGTGGAGAAGATGAAGGGACCAGGCGGCGAGGAATACCTGGGCGTGCGCCAGCAATTAGTGAAGCTCGGCGGAAACCGCGGCGACCTCGTGGGCGTCGTCGACGGCCTCAAGGCCGGCCAGTCGGTCGTCTCGACGGGTGTTTTCAAACTGCGCAACGGCGCGGAGGTGCAGATCAACAACACGGCGCAGCCCGCGGCCAGCTCGGCCCCGCGTCCGCCCAACACCTGACCCGCCGGCGGACGCCCCGCGCGCCCGCCCTTTCCCCTTCATGGTTTCCCGCAGCTTCACCGACCTCTTCATCCGGCGCCCGGTCATCGCGCTGGTGGTCAACATCATCATCCTCGTCGTCGGGCTGGTCTCCGTGGTCCGGCTCAACACGCGGCAGTACCCGCGCAGCGACAGCGCGGTGGTCAAGATCTCCACGGTCTACTTCGGCGCGAGCGCCGACACCGTGCGCGGCTACATCACCACCCAGATCGAGAGGGTGGTCGCGAGCGCCGACGGCATCGACTACATCGAGTCGGAGAGCCGCGCCGGCTTCAGCACCATCAGCGTCTACCTGCGGCTGAACTACGACACGAACGCCGCGTTGGCGCAGATCAGTTCAAAGATCGACCAGGTGCGCGGCGAGCTGCCGCCCGAGTCGGAGGCGCCCACGATCAGCGTCGAGACGAGCGATAACCAGTTCGCGTCGATGTACCTGAGCTTCTACTCCGACACCCTCGACCAGAACCAGATCACGGACTACCTGAACCGCATGGTGCAGCCGCGGCTTTCCGCGGTGAAGGGCGTGCAGCGGGCGGACGTGCTGGGCGGGCGGGTATTCGCGATGCGCGCTTGGCTGAAGCCCGACCGGCTGGCGGCGCACGGGCTGAGCCCGGCGGATGTGCGGCAGGCGCTGGCGACAAACAACGCGCTGGCGGCCGTCGGCGCCACCAAGGGTTCGATGCTGCGGGTGAGCCTCGTGGCCAACACCGACCTGCGCAACGTCGACGAGTTCCGGCAATTGGTGGTCGCGCAGCGCAATGGCGTGATCGTGCGGCTCGCGGACGTGGCGGACGTCGTCCTCGGCGCGGAGAGCTACGACGAGGAAGTGCGGTTCGGCGGGCAGACGGCGACCTTCATGGGCATCTGGGTGCTGCCCTCGGAAAGCACGGTCGAGGTGATCAAGCGCGTGCGGGAGGCCCTGCCGGACATCGAGCGGGCGCTGCCGGCGGGCCTGAAAGCCCGGATCGGCTACGACGCCAGCAAGTACATCGACGATGCCTTGAAGGAGATCGTGAAGACGCTCACCGAGACGCTGCTGATCGTGGCGGTGGTGATCTTCCTGTTCATGGGCTCCTTCCGCTCGGTGCTGGTGCCGATCGTCGCGATGCCGCTCTCGCTCGTGGGGGCGTTGGCGATCATGGCGGCCTTCGGCTTCACCATCAACCTCCTCACGCTGCTGGCGATCGTGCTCGCGGTCGGCATCGTGGTCGATGACGCGATCGTGGTCGTTGAAAACGTCGAGCGGCACGTCCGGGAGGGCAAGACGCCGTTCGAGGCGGCGCTGCTCGGTGCGCGCGAGCTGGTCGGCCCGGTGATATCGATGACGATCACGCTCGCGGCGGTCTACGCGCCGATCGCCTTTCAAGGCGGCCTCACCGGCGCCCTGTTCCGTGAATTCGCGATGACGCTTGCCGGCGCGGTGGCGGTCTCAGGCTTCGTCGCGCTCACGCTTTCCCCGATGATGAGCGCGTACCTGCTGAAGGACCACGCGCACGAGGAGGCCGGCCTCACCGGCTGGACGAACCGCCTCTTCGACCGCGTGCGGAACCGCTACGAACGGGTGGTGGGCTACCTGGTGGCCCCGCGCGACGAGCGCAAGGCGCCTTGGCGGTTACTGGCTTGGTCGCTGGTGGCGTGGGTGCCCTTCGTGCCCCTGGCGCTGGCCGTCGTGTGGGCGGTGTTTGGTGCGGCGGGCGTTAAGGCGGCGGCGGGTCCCGTGGCCGGCGGATTGGCCGCGGCGAGCATCGTGGGCGCGGTGCTCGTGGTCGCTTACGACCTCCTTCTCGGTCGTCGGTACCGCAACGTCCAGTACGTGCTGGCCGGCGCCACGCTGCTGACGGTCCTGGTGGTTCCCTTCTTCCTCTTCGCGCAGAGCGAGCTCGCCCCGAAGGAGGACCAAGGCGTGGTGTTCACCATCACCCTGCCGGGGGCGACCTCCACGATCGACCACAACGTGCTCTATGCGCGCCAGGTGCAGCAGATGTACGCCGCGACTCCGGAGTACGACACGTCCTTCCAGCTCACCGCGGCATCGTTCGGATTCTCCGGCATGATCCTCAAGCCGTGGTCGGAACGGAAGCGCACCTCGGTGGAGATCGGTAACTCGCTGCAGCCCGAGGCGGCCAAGGTGGCCGGCTTGAACGTGATCGTGAACACGCCCGATCCCCTGCCGGCGGGCGGCCAGTTCCCGATCGAGTTCGTGATCCGCTCCACGGCGGAGCACAAGGAGATGATGGAGTTCGCCCAGCAGCTCGTGCTCTACGCGAACACCGAGGCCAACGCCGGCGGCGGCATGCCGACGTTCTTCTTCGCCGACTCGGACCTGAAGTTCGACCTGCCGCAGATCGAGATTGAGATCGACCGCGACAAGGTCGCCTCGATGGGTCTGAGCCTCGCGAGCGTCGCGCGCGACCTCGGTTCCATGCTCGGCGGCGGCTACGTCAACCGCTTCGTGAACGATGGCCGCAGCTACCGCGTCATCCCTCAGGTGGAGCGCGGCTCGCGCCTGAATCCCGACCAGCTTCTCGACTACCACGTGCGCGGTCCCGGCGGGCAGTTGATCCCGCTCGGCACGATCGCGAGGTTGCGCGAGACGGTCCAGCCGCGGACGCTGAACCGCTTCCAGCAGCTGAACTCGGTCAAGATCACGGGCGTGGGTCCGAGCATCAACGAGGCCCTGAAGAAGCTCGAGGCCAAGGCCGCCGAGATCCTGCCGGCCGGCTACTCGATCGACTACGGCGGTCAGTCGCGCCAGCTGCGCTACGAGGGCCGCGCCCTGTGGAAGGCCGCCGTCCTCGCCCTTGTTCTCATCTTTCTGGTGCTCGCGGCTCAATTCAACAGCTTCCGCGATCCGTTCATCATCATCCTCGGCTCGGTGCCACTCGCCCTCGTCGCCGCGATGCTGCCGATCTTCCTCGGAGAGACCACCCTCAACATCTACTCGCAGATCGGGCTCATCACGCTGGTCGGCCTCGTGGCCAAGAACGGCATCCTGATCGTCGAGTTCGCGAACGGCCTCCAGGAGCAGGGCGAGTCGAAGCTCGCCGCCATCCGCCGCGCCGCGGCCACGCGCCTGCGGCCGGTCCTCATGACCTCGGCCGCGACCGTCTTCGGCCACGTCATGCTCATCTTCGTCACCGGCCCCGGCGCCGCCGCCCGCAACAGCATCGGTTGGGTGCTGGTCGTCGGCATGGCCGTGGGTACCTTCTTCACCCTGTTCGCCGTGCCCGCCTTCTACATGCTCATAGCCCGGGAGCATGCCCCCGCGCGGCGCGAAGCCCCGGCTTCCTCCCTCGATTCCGTGACCGTCCCGGCCCGCTAAGACCATGCCATTGCCGTACCGCCCGTTCCTTGCCGCCCTGTTCCTCGCCGCGGCCGTTCCCGCCGCCCGCGCCGCCCAGCCCTTGCCTGTTCCCGAGTCGCTCGACCTGCCGACGGCAGTCCGCTTCGCCCTCGAGAACAGCTTTGCGATCCGGCAGGCCCGCGAGCGCATCCGCCAGCAGGACGGCGTCCTCCTCGAGGTCTCCGCACGCGAGATCCCGCGTGTGGGCGCCTCCGCGCTCTACCAGCGCAACGACCGCGACATCTCCACCGGGTTTCCGGCGTCGGACCGCACGTGGCAGGTGAGCGTGACTGCGTCCCAGGTCCTATACTCTGGCGGTGGCGTGCAGTCGGCCGTCAAGGGTTCGAAGTTGGTGCGCGAGGCCGCCGTGCTCGAGCTGCAGGCCGTCATCAACGAGGCGCTGCTGCAGGTGCGCACATCCTTCTACGGCGTTCTGCTCGCCCGCGAGCAGATCAAGGTGCAGGAATCCAACCTCGAGCTGCTGCAGCAGCAGCTCAAGACGGCCACGGACCGCTTCGAGGCGGGCACGGTCTCCAGCTTCGAGAAGCTCCGCGCTGAAGTCGCCGTCGCCAACGCGAAGGTGCCGCTCATCACCGCGCGCAACAATTACCGGCTCGCGATCGAGGCCCTTCGCCTCTCCCTCGGGTTCACCACGCCGCCCACGGCCGCGGGCCGCAACGAGCCCGCCTTCGTCGGCACCCTCGACTTCACCCCGCGCCAGTTCGATCGGATTGCCGCGCTGGAGGCGGCTCGCGCCAACCGGCCCGATCTCGCGCGGCTCGCGCGCCTCGCCGACTCCCGCGAGGAGGCCGTGACTGCGGCGCGTTCCGGCGGATTGCCCACCGTCTCCGCCTACGGCGGCTGGGCCCTGCGCAAGGGGCCCACCGGCAGCTTCGGCGATTCCAGCAATGGATGGCTGCTCGGCGTTCAGTCCGACTGGGCTATCTTCGACGGACGCGTGACGCAGGGCAGGGTGGCGCAGGCCCGTTCCGCGCTCGCCCAGACGCAACTCGCGCTCGGCGAGGCCCGCCTTGCGGTCGAGGTGGAGGTTTCCCGCGCCCACTCCCAATGGCAGCAGGCCAGTGAACTCGCGGAGGCGTCCGCCCGCGTCGTTGAGCAGGCCACCGAGGCCGTGCGCCTCGCCAACGCCCGCTACAATGCCGGCACGGGCACGCAGCTCGACGTGCTCTCCGCGCAGGTCGACCTTACCACCGCCCGCACCAACCAGATCCAGGCGTACTACGGTTACAACGTCGCCGTGGCCGCGCTGCGGAAAGCTATGGGACAGTCGGACGAGTTGACGGCCCCCTGACGATTGGGGTCGGCCGTCCACATGTTGTCGGCGGAGGCTAGGGGATCCCCTCAACCCTCCGTCGGGTCCGGAGGTGGGGATCCGCACCCCGAAACGGCTTTAAGCCGGTGGGTGATCTTCGTTTCACCCCTCCCCGTAATTGAACCTTGGGCGATCGGCGGCGGTACTGTCCGATGACGGTGCCCGCAAATGGGGGAAGTGTTTTGCGAGACGGCGTGATCTGGGGTTGAGCCGCACGATCTCGTCCCTTTCTCCTGACCGGGTCGTGCGTCTCACCGTGAGCCCCTCCTGTGCCGTCCGGGCGTTACTCCGGTCCCTGGTCGCCATCCCGCTTGCCGCGGTAGGAGTCGCCTCTCCTGATTTCCAGCGGGACGTCCAGCCGGTGTTCGCCGCGCATTGCGTGAAGTGCCACGGGCCGGAGAAGCAGAAGGGTGGCTACCGGCTCGATGCGAGGAGCGTTGCGCTCAACGGCGGCGACGGCTCCGCGCCAAACATCGTGCCCGGCGACGCCGCCGCTAGCCCGCTCGTGCGTTACATCAGCGGCGCCGACCCCGACCTCCGCATGCCGCCCGAGGGAGAGGCACCGCTTTCCGCCGCCGAGGTCGCGGTCATCCGCGATTGGATCGGCGCCGGCGCGCCCTGGCCCGAGTCCGCGAGCGTAGTGCTCGCCGATCCGCTGGATTGGTGGTCGCTGAAACCCATCGTCCGCCAAGCGCCCCCTCCGGGCGCTTCGCATCCGATCGATGCGTTTGTGCGCGCGACGCTCGCGGCCCGGGGTTGGCGGTCCGCGCCGGCGGCCGACGCCCGCACTCTGATCCGCCGACTGCATTTCAACCTCACGGGCCTGCCGCCGACGCCCGAGGAAGTCGCGACCTTTGCGGCTGACACCTCCCCCGGCGCCTATGAGCGCTTGGTCGATCGGCTGCTCGCCTCGCCACGGCACGGCGAACGGTGGGCCCGCCACTGGCTCGACGTCGTGCATTACGGGGACACGCACGGCTACGACAAGGACAAGCCCCGCCCGAACGCCTGGCCCTATCGCGATTACGTCATTCGCGCGCTCAACGACGACAAGCCGTACGCCCGCTTCGTGCAGGAGCAGATCGCGGGCGACATTCTGTTCCCCGATTCGCCCGACGGCGTCGAGGCCCTCGGGTTCATCGCGGCCGGCCCGTGGGACTTCATCGGGCACGCGGAGGTGCCGGAGACGAAGATCGACGGTAAGCTGGCGCGGCATCTCGACCGCGACGACATGGTGGCGAACGCGATCGGCACCTTCGCGAGCGTCACGGTGCATTGCGCGCAATGCCACGCCCACAAGTTCGATCCGGTGCCCCAGGAGGATTATTACCGGCTGCAGGCGGTGTTCGCGGCGCTCGACCGCACCGACCGGCCCTACCACCGCGACCCGGCGGTGCACGCCCGGGCGCGGGCGCTCGAGCGTGATCGCGCGGCGAACGACGCCGCACTCGCCGCGCTGGAAGCGCCGCTCCGCGCCGAGGCCGGTCCCGAACTCGCCGCCCTGGAGGGGCGGATCCGCGGGCCCGCCGACCAGGGCCCCAACGTGCGCCGCGGTTACCACAGCGCGGTCGCCTCGTCGCCCGACACGGTGAAATGGGTGCAGGTGGACCTTGGGGAGAGCGTCGAAATTGACCGGGTTTCGCTACTGCCCGCGAGCGATCCCTTCAACGGCATCGGGGACGGCTTTGGCTTCCCGGTGCGCTTCAAGGTGGAGGTTAGCGACGACCCGGAGTTCCGCCAGGGAGTAAAGCTCGCGTGGATCCGTTACGATGCCACGTTCATGGCCGACTTCCCCAACCCCGGCCTCACGCCGTTCTCCACCGGTGGCGGCCGCGACGATGGGATCGTGGGCCGCCATGTGCGGGTGACGGCGACACGGCTCGCCCCGCGGAAGGGCGACTACATTTTCGCGTTGGCGGAGCTTAAGGTCACCGACCGCGCCGGTAAGAACGTCGCGCTCGGCAGGCCCGTCACCTCGCTCGACTCGATCGAGTCGGGTGAACGCTGGTCGCGAGCGAACCTCACCGACGGCCTCGCGCCGTCGGGGCTGACCGCGGCGGAGAAGGCGGAACTCGAGTCGCGGCGCGAAGCGTTGCTGCTTGCCGCCGCCGCGCCGGCGACGCGCATGCGGCGCGAGGAATTACGTCGGGAGTCAGCGCGTTTGGCCGCCGAGATCGCCGCCCTACCCAAGCCCGCCCTCGTCTATGCGGGTGGCATTCACCGCGGCACGGGGAGCTTCACGGGCACCGGCGCGAACGGCGGCAAACCGCGGCCGATCCACCTGCTGGCCCGCGGGCAGGTCACGCATCCCGGGCGGCTCGTCGCCCCCGGAGCGCTTTCCGCGGTCACGTTCGCGCCCGCGCGGTTCGACTTGCCCGAGGACGCGCCCGAGGGGGAACGCCGCGCGGCTTTGGCCCGGTGGCTCACGGACCCGAAGAACCCGCTCACCTGGCGTAGCATCGTGAATCGTGTGTGGCAGCAGCACTTCGGCCGCGGTCTGGTCGAGACTCCGGGCGACTTCGGCCGCAACGGCGGCCTGCCCTCGCATCCGGAGCTGCTCGACTGGTTGGCGGCGGAATTCCGCGACGGCGGCGGCTCGCTGAAGGCCCTGCATCGCCTGATCGTCACGAGCGAGACCTATCGGCAAAGTTCCTCTGGCGATCCGGAGGCGGCGCGCGTCGACGCCGGCAATGCGTCCCTGTGGCGGCAGAACCGCCGGCGCCTGGAGGCCGAGGCGGTGCGCGACGCGGTGCTGGCGGCGAGCGGCCGGCTGGACCTCACGATGGGCGGGCCCGGCTGGCAGGACTTCGTGATCGAGCGCCCCGAGCACACGCCGCAATACGTCTACGCCAAGGCTGATCCGGAGGATACCGCGACCTTCCGGCGTTCCGTGTACCGTTTCACGGTGCGCTCGCAGACCCAGCCGTGGATGACCTCCCTCGACTGCGCGGACCCGTCGATGCGGGTCGACCGGCGCAACGAGAGCCTTTCCCCCGTGCAGGCGCTGGCGCTGTTGAACAACGGGTTCATGCTGACGCAGGCGCGGCACTTCGCGGCTCGGGTGGAACGCGAGGCGCCTGACCTGCCGGCGCGGGTCGCGCGGGCGCACGCCCTGGCGCTGGGCCGGCCGCCGTCGGCGACGGAGGCCGCGCGGCTCGTCGAGTTCGCGCAGGCACACGGACTGCCGGCGCTGTGCCGCCTGATCCTGAACCTGAACGAGTTCCTCTTCGTCGACTGAGCGAGGCCCGGCCATGCGCAACGACTCCCCTTATCATCGTCAGGACGCGCCGCGGCCCGCGACTCGCCGCGAATTCCTGTGGAGCTCGGGTGGTGGACTCGGCGGGCTGGCGTTGGCCTCCATGCTCGGGCGCGACCAAGCGCTGGCTTCGCCGGCTCCGGCGAATCCGGCACCGCGCGCGCGGCGGGTCGTGCAGTTTTTCATGGCCGGGGCCGCGAGTCACCTCGACCTCTTCGACTTCAAGCCCGAGCTGATCAAGCGCCACGGGCAACCGAGCGACTTCGGGGAGCCGGTGGAGACCTTCCAGAACGGACTCGGCCCCTGGCTGCGGCCGGTGTGGGACTTCCAGCCGTACGGAAAGAGCGGCAAGATGCTGAGCGAGGTCGTCTCGCCGCTCGGTGCGGTCGTCGACGACATCGCGTTCGTGCACAACATGACGGGCAAGTCGGGCGTGCACAGCGCGGCGACGCTGCTGCAGGCGACCGGCTTCCAGCTGCCCGGCTTTCCCGGCGCCGGTTGCTGGGTGAGCTACGGACTCGGCTCGCTGAACGACAACCTGCCGACCTTCGTCGTGATGCCCGACCACCGGGGCTTCGCCTCGAACGGCGTGAAGAACTGGGATGCCGCCTTCCTGCCCGGCCAGCACAGCGGCACGCTCGTTTACCCCGACGCCGATTCGCCCATCGCCGACCTGCGGCCGCATCCCGCGGGCGGTTACGTGACGCCCGCCGGCGAGGCTGACGCGCACCGCCTGTTGGCGGAACTGAACCGCGGGCACGCCGCCGCGCGCGAGGGCGACCAGCGGCTTGACGCCCGGATCCGCGGCTACGAGCTCGCCGCGCGCATGCAGCTCGCCGCGCCCGAGGCGCTGGATCTCGCGTCGGAGCCGGCGCACGTCCTCCGCCTTTACGGGCTCGAGGGCGGCGCGCAGTCGTGGCCGAAGGAGATCAACGCGGCCGAGGAGACCTGGCATTTTTCGCGGAAGTGCCTCGCCGCGCGGCGGCTCCTGGAGCGCGGCGTGCGGTTCGTGCAGATCTGGAGCGGCAACGACAACAGCTTTCCCCGCCGCAATTGGGATTCGCACGAGGATGTGAAGCGCGACCACGGGCCGCTCGCGCTCGGGATGGCGCGCGGGGCCGCGGCGTTCATCACCGACCTGCGGCAGCGCGGCCTGCTCGAAGACACCCTGATCCTCTGGACCACCGAGTTCGGCCGGATGCCCTCGACCCAGGGCGGCAAGGGTCGCGACCACAATCCCTACGTGTTCACGAATTGGCTCTGCGGCGGCGGCATCCGCGGCGGCGTCACTTATGGCGAGAGCGACGCCTGGGGTTACAAGCCCCTCGACCGCGCCAATCCCACCACCGTGTACGACATCCACGCCACGCTGCTGCACCAGCTGGGCATCGACCACACGCGGCTCACCTTCCGCCACAACGGCATCGACCGCCGGCTCACCGACGTCCACGGCCGCGTCATCCGCGAGCTCATTGCCTGACGGGCGCCGGTCCGCGGGCCGCGGAAAGGCGAGGGCGGGGTGGGAGTTCCGGCAAAACGGTTTGCGCGCCCCTGTCGGCGGCCTAGGTTCGGCCTGATGAGCGATTTTGTGGCGGCGGACCGGATCTCCGAGGCCAGGCGGGCGCTGGACCGCGTGCGGGAGAACATGCGTGTGACGATCCGCGGCAAGGACGACGTGATCGACCTCGTGCTGGTGGGCCTCGCCGCGGGCGGCCATGTGTTGCTCGAAGACCTGCCCGGCGTCGGCAAGACGACGCTCGCCTACTCGCTGGCTCGTTCGCTCGACTGCTCTTTCTCGCGCATCCAGTTCACGAGCGACCTCCTTCCCGGGGACGTCACCGGCGTGGCGATCTACGACGAGGGCACGCGGGAGTTCCTGTTCAAGCAGGGGCCGGTCTTCGCCAACATCGTCCTTGCCGACGAGATCAACCGCACCACGCCGAAGACGCAGTCGGCCCTGCTCGAGGTGATGGACCGCGCGCGGGTCACGGTCGATGGAGAGGCGCACCCGGTCGGCGCGCCGTTCATGGTCCTGGCGACCCAGAACCCGGTCGACTACGAGGGTACCTTCCCGCTGCCCGAGAGCCAGATGGACCGGTTCCTCCTACGGTTGCGGATGGGCTACCCCGGGGCGGACGACGAACGCGAGATCCTGCGGCGGGTGCGGGGCGGCTACGACTCGATCGCCCTGAATCCGGTGGTGACGCGTTCGGAGGTCGTCGCCTTGCAGGCGCTGGTGCCGCAAGTGTTCGTGGAGGACAGCGTCATTGATTTCATCCTGCGGATAGCGGCGGCGACGCGCACGGAGGCTGATTTCCGCTGCGGGGTGAGCGTGCGCGGCAGCCTCGCGCTCCGCGCCGCCGCGCAGGCCCGGGCCCTGGCCCGGGGGCGGGACTTCGTGGTGCCCGAGGATGTGACGACGCTGGTCGAGCCGGTGCTTGCCCACCGGCTCGCGCCCGCGCGGCAGACAAGCGACGCATTGGAGGAACGCCGTGCCGTGGCCGCGACGCTCAAGCGCATCCTCGCCTCGATTCCGGCCCCGGCCTGAGGGCGACGTGATGCGCGTGATGGCGCTCCCCGAAGAAATGCGGCCGGAGGTCCCGGCGGGCCGCGACGCGGTGAGCGGCTGGGGCGGAACGGGCGGCGACGTCCGGCGGGCGCCCTTTTCTTGGAACGCCTTGCTTTGGTCGATGGTATGCCCGCGGCGCGGCCACCGCCTGCTGCCGACGGTTTCCGGCACGCTGCTGATCGCGGTGGCCTTCGGCATCGGCGCCGCCGCCTACAACTCCTCCAGCAACATCCTCTTCATCACGCTCTCGCTGCTGCTCGCCTGCCTCGTGCTGAGCGGGTTGCTCTCGTGGCTCAATCTCCGCCGCGTCACGTGGCGACTGCGCGTGGCGGGTCCGCTCCGGGCGGGTCATGCGGCGGTGGTCGCGGCGGATCTTCGTAACGGGAAAGGTTTCCTGCCGGCCCACGCCCTGTGGCTCGAGTTCTCGGCGGGACCGGCGGCCTCTGGTGTCGGCCAAGGGGTGGCTTCGACCTTTTCTGCTCGGGCGTCGGAGGTGCGGGCGGCTCTGGCCGCGGCGGAGCGGGAGGTGCGGCGGGAGCGACTGCCGCTCCCGGGCCGCATTGATCCGCGAGGCGAGGCGTCGGTGGAGTGGATCGTGCGGCCCGAGCGCCGGGGTCGGCTGGGAGTTGAGTTGGCGGGGGTGACCTCGCTTTTCCCCTTCGGTTTCCTCCGCAAGGACGTCGGTGCCGGCCGCAGGGTGGAGCGGGTGGTCTGGCCCGCGCCGGTCGAGTACCGCCGTTTCGCCCTGCCGGGGGCGCGCCGGCGAGGTGACGGGGAGCGCGGGTCGCGGGCGGGAAGCGGCTCGGACCTCCTGGCGCTGCGGCGCTACGTTCCCGGAGATTCGCACCGCCTCGTGCATTGGAAAGCCAGCGCGCGCACCGGTACGCTGCTCGTACGGCAGTTTGCCGCCGAGAGTGCCGAGGGTTGCTCGCTTTGGATCCGTACCGGCTGTGATCTTTGGTCGGCGCGCGATCGGTTCGAGCTGATGGTGAGCTTCGCCGCCACGCTGGCTGAGGACCTTTTCCGGCTGGGCCGGCTGCGCGCGGTCGCGGTGGATCGGGAGGCGCCGCGGGCCGTCCGCGGCGTGCGCGACCTCGAGGACCTCCTGGACCGGCTCGCGGTGGCGGAGCCTTCCGTTGAAGCCGAATCCGGAATGGAGCCGCGGGCGGCGAGTCGGGGGCGTGGCAGCGTCGTGACCTTCGCGCCCGACGGGCCGCGCGGCGTCGCGGCGTGGGCGGATGGACGAAAGGTGGCTTCCGCATGAGGCCGGATCGGACGGGTTCAACCCGCCTCACGGTGGACGAGTTCCGCCTCCTGCGTTGGGGGCTGGGTGCCCTGCTCAGCGTCCTTGGCGCAGCGACGGTGCTGTACATGGAGATCGAGGCGCCGGTGACGATGGGGCTCGTGCTCGCCGCGGCGCTGGTCTCCGGCCTGCGGCCGGAACTCCCGGCCCGCCTGCCGCGGCTGGTTCATACCCTCGCGTTTCCCGTCATCACCGCCCTTTTCGCGGCGGACCTCTGGTGGGGCGGGGAACTTCTTCCCGCGGTGGTACGGCTGGGACTGCTGCTGTTGTTGTACCGCAATCTCGCCTACCGGAAGCGGCGCGACGACCTGCAGGTGATCCTGCTTGGATTCTTCCTCGTGATCGTGGCCGGCGTGCTGACGGTCTCGCTCACGTTCGCGGCGCACCTGCTCACGTACGCGGCCGTCGCGCTCGTCCTCCTCCTCGTGATCACGCTGGGCGAGGCGGCGGAGACGGCGGCGCCGCCGCTAGAAGCGGCAGCTGCGCCGGGTTGGGCGACAGCCGCCGACTGGCGCGGGTTGGGTCGGCGGCTGCGGGCGGCTACGGATTGGCGGGTGATCGGCCTGGGGGCGGCCCTGTTCGCGGCCCTCGTGGGCGTTTCGGCTCTGCTCTTCCTCGCGATCCCGCGCGTGCAGTTCGAGAACAGCCTGTTCCTTGAGCGCCTTGTTTCCCGCAAGGCCCGCTCGGGCTTCGCCGAGACGATCCGGCTGGGCGAGGTCAGCGAGATCCAACTCGACGGTTCGGTGGCCCTGAGCGTCGACGTGCCCGACCCTTCACGGATTCCGGCGATTCCCTACTGGCGCATGCTGGTCCTCGACGACTATGCGGCCGGCACGTTCCGGCAATCGGCGGTGCTGCGCGGGCAATTCCGTTCCGAGCGTTCGGCGGCGTTCCTGGCGGGCACCGTGCCGGGTGACGCGGTGTCGCCTGCAGCTTGGACGTTCTACCTCGAGGCGGGCGTGAGCCGTTACCTCCCGCTGCCCGGACCCTTCGCGGGCCTCCGTTTCCGCGAAACGCAGACCTTCCGCCATGCGCCGGCGCCGGCGTTGGTGGCGCTGCGGAGTGAGCCCGCCGCGATGACCGCCTACCGCGTCGAGGGGGCGGAGGAGGGCGCGGTGCTGCGCGATCCGGATTTCGCGGCGCGCTGGGCCGCGCGCGCGGATGGCGACGGCCGTTCCTATGCGCTATCACTGCGCCTCGCCCTGCGGGAGGAAGACGGTGCGGCCTTGCAAAGCGCGGTGCAGGAAATCACCGGCGGCGGCGTGCTGGACGCGCCGGAGTTCGCGCGGCGCGCCGGGGAATGGCTGCGGCGCCGGCATGCGTACTCGCTGAGTCCGGCCATCCCGCGCGGCGAGGCCGATCCGGTGGTGGCTTGGATCACCTCGGCGGGCGCGGGGCACTGCGAGCTGTTCGCGGGCGCGTTCGTGCTGCTGGCGCGAAGCGCGGGGCTGCCAGCGCGCGTGGTGACGGGCTTCCGCGGTGGCAGCTGGAACGGCTACTCGAACAATTTCACGGTGCGGAACTCGGAGGCGCACGCGTGGGCGGAAATTTTCGATGAGGCGGCCGGCGGGTGGCGGCGGGTCGATCCGTTGCAGCCGGATGCGGCCGCGCAGGCGGCGGGCGCCGCCGGGCCCGCGATCGCGGCGGCGCGGGTCGACCGCAGTTGGACGGCGCGTTTCGATAGCCTGAGGGTCTTCTGGTACCGGCGGATCGTGAGCTTCGACGATCGTGCGCAGGCGGAGACGCTGCGGGCGGCGAGGGAAGTCGCCCGCGACACCGGTCGGCGACTGGCCGAGTCGTTTTCGGAGTGGACGGGCTCGATACGGGAATGGCTGGTCGGGCCTTGGGAGGTGCGGCGTTGGTTAACTGCCGTCGTCTTGGCGCTGGTCGCGGCCACACTCGTGCGCCTCGCGATGGCCCTGCGGTGGCGCCGGTCGGTGACGCGGCGTCAGGATCCGATCCGCCGCGAGGCCGGTCGCTGGTTGGCCCGGCTGAAGGTGGCGGCGGGCGGTGAAACGGCGGCCTGGCGCGTGGCGGCCGACCTCGCACGCCTGCGATTTGGTCCTGCCGCCACGTGGCCTGAGCCGCGCGCGACGTTCGCCGCGGCGCGGCGCGCGGTGCATGCGGCGCGTCGGCTGGCCCGGGTCACTCCGAAGGTTTGAGCGGGACGCGGATCCCGCCGCCACCCTGGGCGCCGCCCTCGAGCCAGGCCTGCAGGATGGCGTGGGCGACTGGGCTGGCGTAGCGGCCGCCACCGGTTTCCTCGCCGGGAGTGTCGCCCTCGATGGCGATCGCGAGCGCGATGCGCGGCTGGTCGACGGGCGCGAAGGCGATGAGCCAGGCGAAGTTGATCATGCCCTTCTCGGTCAGCTTCTGGGCGGTACCCGTCTTGGCGGCCACGCGTAGTCCGGGCAGCGGCGGCAGCACCCGCGGGTCGTCGAGGATGCGGGCGGTTCCGAAGGGCCGCCGGGTGACTTGCTCCATGCCGGTGAGGAGCGCGGCGCGCTGCTCGGGCGTGAGTCCGATCGGTTCCGTCCGCTGGCGGGGGCGGTTCGGGTCATGGAGCAACGTGGGTTGGGTCCAGACTTCATCGCGAGCGACCGAGGCGGCGAAGCAGGCCATCTGGAGCGGGGTCACGTCGACGAATCCTTGCCCGATGGCGAACTGCACCGTGTCACCCGGTTGCCAGGCTTCACCCGTCACCCGGCGTTTCCATTCGGGGTCCGGAATGATCATGCGCCGCGTCTCGTCGGGAAGGTCGATGCCCGTGGGGCGATCGAGATGGAAACGGCGCGCCTCGCGGGCCAGCGAATCGGCGCCGATCGCCATCCCCTGCTGGTAGAAGAACACGTTGCAGCTCTTCGTGATCGCCATCACGAGGTCGATCTCACCGTGGGCGTGTCCGTCGTGGCAGGCGAAGGAGCGGTTGCCGACGCGGAACGAGCCCGTGCATTGCACCGTGCTGTCGGCCTTCAGCGTGCCGGTGCGGAAGCCGGCGATCGTTGTCAGGACCTTGAAGGCGGAGCCGGGCTTGTAGGCGCCCTGGACCGCGCGCTTGAACCAGGCGCCGCGGGCCGTGATGTCGCCGGCGGCGGCGGCGCCGAGCCGCGGTGAGAAAGTGTTGAGGTCGTAGTCGGGCTTGCTGGCGAGCACCAGGACCTCGCCGGTCGCGACGTCGAGGGCGACGGCCGCCCCGGCCATCTCCGTCTCGGCGAGCCGGCGCTCGGCGGCGAGCTGCAGGTCGAGGTCGAGCGAGAGCGTGAGGTTGGAGCCTTGACGGGGATTTACCTGGGCCAGCGGCGGGTTGATGCGGTTGCCCGAGGGATCGACCCGGAAGATTGCTCCGCCGGCCTCGCCCTGCAGTTGGTCGTCAAACCGCTTCTCCACCCCGTCGCGTCCGACCGAGCCTCGCATCTTGAAGGTCCGCAGGTCTTCGCCCGGGAAGTCCTCGATGCCGACGTCATCGGTCGATCCCACGTAGCCGAGCACGTGGGAGGCCGCGGAGCCGTGCGGGTAGTGGCGCGCGCTGGAGGTGTAGACCTGGGCGGGGGAGTTGACGGGCAGCCGCTCCAGCAGCCGCGCGTAGTCCGCGGGGGCCAGGTCGTCGATCAGCGTATAGGGGAGGAGGAGCTCGCGGGTGAAGTGGCGGTCGAGCTCGCGCGCGTCGACGCGCACGTCGCGCCCGAGGATGCGGTTGACCTGATCGAGGTAGCGCTGGACCACGCTCATCCGGGCAAGCTGCCGGATCTCGCCCGCCGTGGGCCGGCCCGGGCGGTCGGCCTCGTCCTGTGCGCGGAAGTTCCGCTGGATGATCCGCTCCTCGTCGCGGATCTCGGGCCGGATGGCGTCGAGCAGCAGCCGCACGGAGAAGCGCGGTCGGTTGTCGACGAGCACGCGCTGGTGCCGGTCATGGATGTTGCCGCGCGGGCCGGGGTGGACGATGCGGCGCTGGTTCTGGATGCGTTCGGCGTTGGCGTGCTCGCCGGTGCGGCGCAGCTGCTGGTGGGCCAGCCCGCCGGCGAGAAGCAGCAGGAGACCCGCGAGGAGGACGTGGAAGAAGAGGATGCGCGCGTCCCGGCCTTCGCGGCGCTCGAACGTCAGCCCCGGAGGGGCGCTGGGCGACGGTTTGGCCATCGTTTCTCGGTCTCAGCGAAGGCGATCGGCCCGGAGCTCGAGGAACGTTTCCACGAGGTCGATAAGTCGCGCCTGGAGGGCGGTGAACCAGGGTGTCGCCGCGGCAACGCAGAGTTGCGAAGCGGCGAGGTCGGTCGCCAGCCGGGTCCACGCGTTCCCGTCGACGGGGCCGCGCAACGCGCCGAAGGCGAGGAAGAGCCCGAAGTTCGTGAACAGTGCCAGCAGCACGGCCGCCACCGGGTCGTCCTTCGGGATCCGGTCGCGCATGCGGAAGACGACGTTGTGTGCGAACCCGAAGAGCAGCGCGTGGGTGCCGAAGGGCACCGGCGCGGCGGCGTCCCACACGAGTCCGGCGAGCAGCACGGCCGCGAGCCCGGGGCCGAACGCCTGGGTGAGCGCGATGAAGGCGACCTGGAGCCCGCCGGCGAAGACCCAGACCTGGTATGGCGCGAGGACGTGGTTCAGTTCCGTGCCGGCGGCCCACAGCAGCAGCAGGGGACCGAGCAGGAGCGCGACGCGGCGAAGGATCATGGGCGGCGGCTCAGCGGGCGGGCAGGGAGGCCTCGACGGCCAGGGGGACGAGCACCGTGACCTCGGTCAGCGATCCGAGGCGTTCGTCGAGGCGCACCTCACCGGCCTTGTGCAGGCCGTCGCTGCCCAGCTCCGCCTTCACGATCGTCCCGAGCGTGAGCCCGGGTGGAAAGACACCGCCGTAGCCCGAGGTCACGAGGCGCTTGGGTGAGGCGGTGGACGCGATGATGTCGAGCGGCATGAGCTCCACGATGCCGGTGGGCGGGGCGAACGACGGGTTGTTCCCACCCTGGAAGCTGATCGGGCGCGAGTCGCCCTCCACGACCCCTGCGAGCCGCACCCCGGGGCTGGTGATCAACTCGACGACGGCCGTCATCGCGTGGACCTCGGCGACGCGGCCCACGACGCCGCCGCTGAACACGACGGGCGCGCCGGCGGGGATGCCGAAGTCGCGGCCCTTGCGGATGACGATGCGCTGCCACCATGCGGTGAAGTCGCGCCGGGCGACGCGCGCATGCTCCAGGCGGTACTGGTCGCGGGCCGGCATGCGCAGCAGCGCCTCGAGGCGGGTGATCTCGGCCTTGAGCTCGGAGTTCTGCTGGGCCGCCACCTCGTAGGAGGCGTTGATCCGCGCCTGGTCGCGGCCGGCCTCGATGAGCTCCGTCTTGGAGTGGGAGCGAAGCGACCAGAACTCCTGCAGGTCGCGCACCTTCGAGGCCGCGAGCGTGACCGGGGCGGTGAGCTCAAAGAAGCTCGCCCGGAGGAAGGACTTCACCAGTGCCGGCGCGAGCAGCCAGACGGCGAGGAGCACGCCGAGCGTCAGGAAAGGTCGGGCCTGGGCGATGCGTTTGAAGGGCACGGTGCGCTCCCGCGGGCGGGCGGGCGGGGGAAGCGATGCGACGCGCACCCGCCGCGCGCGATCAATCCTTGTTTTCCAGGTAGATCCCGGTGCCGTTCGCGACGGCGGAGAGCGGGTCCTCGGAGATCGTGACCGGCAGGCCGGTCTTCTCGCTGAGCAGCTTGTCGATGCCGCGGATCAGCGCGCCGCCGCCGGCCATCACGAAGCCTCGGTCGACGAGATCGGCCGAGAGTTCGGGCGGGCAACGTTCCAGCGTGGTGCGCACGGCGTCGACGATGGCGGCGATCGTGTCGGCCAAGGCCTCGCGGATCTCCTGGGATGTCACGTGGATGGTCTTCGGCAGGCCCGCCACGGAGTCGCGGCCCTTGACCTCCATCGAAAGCTCCTCGTCGAGCGGGTAGGCCGAGCCCAGGCGCACCTTGATCTCCTCGGACGTGCGCTCGCCGATGAGCAGGTTGTAGGCCCGCTTCATGTAGCTGATGATGGCGGCGTCGAGCTCGTCGCCCGCCACGCGGATCGACTTGGAGAACACGATGCCGCTGAGAGAGATGATCGCGATCTCGGTCGTGCCGCCGCCGATGTCGACGATCATGTTGGCGGCCGGTTCCTCGATCGGCAGGCCCACGCCGATGGCGGCGGCCATCGGCTCCGGGATCGTCTCGACGCTGCGGGCGCCGGCGTGGGTCGCCGACTCCATCACGGCGCGCTTCTCGACCTCGGTGATGCCCGAGGGAATCGCGATGACCACGTGGGGCGGGGCGCGGAAGGCGGTGTTGGACACCTTGCGGATGAAGTACCGCAGCATCTCCTCGGTGACGTCGAAGTCGGCGATCACGCCGTCCTTCATCGGACGGATGGCGGTGATGTTGCCCGGGGTGCGGCCGAGCATGCGCTTGGCCTCGTCGCCGACGGCCAGGACCTTGCGGGAGGCGGTGTCGAGCGCGACCACCGACGGCTCCCGCAGCACGATGCCCTTGCCCTTCACGTAGACGAGGGTGTTGGCCGTGCCGAGATCGATGCCGATGTCGTTCGAGAAATAGCCGAAGAGATTCGCCATGATTCCGCCGCGGGAGTGTGGGACGGAATCGCCGCCCATCGGGGGTGTCAACGCGGTAAAATCCCGGGGAAAACGTCCGCCGAAGGACTGGCTTTGCGGCTGGGGGGGGGCTGGGGTTTGGAGGTGGCGTCGGCGGACTTGACGGGGGACGATGGCGGGCGCGTTGTCGGGTTCTTCGCATGGAGGGCGTCCAACTCATCCAGGACCTCGCGGTCATCCTGCTGGTGGCGGGGGTGGTCGGCTGGCTATGCCAGCGGATCGGGTTCTCGGTCGTCGTCGGGTTCCTCATCGCGGGCATGGTGATCGGTCCCTACACCCCTCCGTTCGCGCTGGTGACGGACGTGCGGCGGGTGGAGATGCTGGCCCAGCTGGGGCTGGTGTTCCTGATGTTCTCGATCGGCCTGCAACTGAGCCTGCGCAAGCTGCGCCGGCTCGGCTTCGGGCTCATCGTGGCGACCTTCGCCGGGGCCCTCGGCGTGTACCAGTTGTCCCGGATGGCCGCCGCGGCCCTGGGGTGGGGGGCCGCCGAAGGACTCTTCCTCGCGGGCATGCTGATGGTCTCGTCCTCGGCGATCATCAGCAAGGTGCTGCGGGAGACGGGCCGCAATCACGAGCGGGCGGGTCAGCTGGCGATGGGGGTGACGGTCCTGGAGGACGTGGTGGCGGTGGTCATGTTGACCATCCTGAACTCGCTCGTGCACCTGGGTCGGGCCGGTGGTGCGGGTGTCTCGCAGACCCTGCTGCTGCTGGGTGCCTTCGTGGCTCTCGCGGGCGTGGTCGGCCTGCTGCTGGTGCCCTGGTTCCTGCGCCGGCTCAGTGTGGCGGCGGAGGAGGAACTGCAGACGTTGATGATGGGGGGCCTTCTGCTCGGCTTGGCCGTTTTGGCGCATGCCGCCGGATACTCGCTCGCGCTCGGCGCTTTCCTTCTGGGTACGATCGTTGCGGAGACCCCGCACCGGCACCAGGTGGAGCGCACCTTCGCGGGCATGCGCGACGTGTTCAGCGCGGTCTTTTTCGTCGCCATCGGCATGCAGATCGACGTCGCGCTGCTGGGCAGCGAGGCGGCGCTCATTCTCGGAATCGCCGCCCTGGCGCTGGTCGCGCGGCCCGCGGCCGTCGGCGGCGGTCTGCTGCTCATCGGGACGCCCCTCCGCGACGCGCTGCGCGCGGGCCTGTCGGTCTCCCCCATCGGCGAGTTTTCCTTCATCATCGCCCAGCTCGGCGTGACCGCGGCCGTGGTGCCCGCGCGCTTCTATCCCCTCGCGGTCGGCGTCTCTCTGGTGACGGCGGTCGTCTGCCCGTGGATCCTCCGCCGGTCGGACGCGATCGCCGGTGCCATCGAGTCGCGCCAACCCCGCTGGTTGTCCGACTGGATCACCCTTTACCACCGCTGGTTGGAGGGATTGGCGCGGCGTCAGGAGGCGAACATCGTGTGGCGGCTCAGCCGGCCGCGGATCGTGCAGGTGGGTCTCGGCGCGCTTCTCGTCACGGGCCTCGTGGTGTTTTCCGGACAGCTTTTCGCGGTCGTGGACCGCTGGCTGGGCGGCTTGTCCGTGCCTGAGGCGTGGCGGCAATTGGGATTCTGGACGGCCCTGACGCTGCTCATCCTGGCTCCGCTGGTGGCGATCTGGCGGAACCTTTCCGCCGTGGCCCTGCTGTACTCCGAGGTTTCCACGCGCGGGCAGCCGAACGCCCTGCGTCTGCGGCCGCTCGTCGAGGCGGGGTTGAAGCTGGCGGCGGCGGCGGCGATCTACGGCTGGCTCTCCGCCATCCTGCCGGCTGAAGGCACGGCCCGCTGGCTGCTGGTGGTCAGCGGCCTGGTGGCGCTGTTCGCGGTGCTTCTCCTGCGGCGTAAGCTCATCCTCTGGCACAGCGAGCTTGAGGTGGAATTGGCCTCCGTGATTGAGCGCGGAGACGGCCGGATGTCAGCGACGACCGCGCCGTGGCTGCAGCCCCACCAGGAGTGGAATCTACAGATGATCGACTGCACCCTGCCGGACCTCGCGGCCTGCCGGGGGCGCTCGATCGCCTCGCTGGCGTTGCGCTCCCGCCACGGTTGCTCGGTGGTGGGTATCGAGCGACAGGGATTCCTCATTCCTTTGCCGCCTCCGGAGGCGGTGCTCTTCCCACGCGACAAGGTCCTGCTGCTGGGCACTTCCAAGCAGGTCGCCGCCGGCAAGGAGGTCCTATCGACGGTGGCGCTGGCTGACACGGAGGAGTCCGACATCGCCGAAGTCAGGATGGAGGTGATGGAGGTGCCGGTTGGAAGCAACGCCGCCGGCCGCCGACTTCTTGAGATCACCCCGGCGCAGCGGCACGGGGTGCAGATCGCCGGCCTGCAGCGGCCTGGATCCCGGATCCTAAATCCTTCGGGACAGGAGGATATCCGGGTGGGTGACCGGATCCTCGCCTTGGGTTCGCCGGCTCAGATCCGTGAGTTCGGCGCGTGGCTCAAGACCACCTCGGGCCCTCAAGAGTGACCACGGGCGCCTGCTGCCCCCTTACTGGCAGCAGTGCTGAAAAACCGTCAGGCCGCCGGCGGCTTGCCGGTGGAGTCCGCGGGCTTGGCGGCCGGTTCGGCCGGCTTGACCGCCTCGGGTTCCTCTTTCGAGGCCTTCTTGAATTCCTTGATCGACTGGCCGAGGCCCTTCGCGAGACCGGGCAGCTTCGAGCCTCCGAACAGCACGAGCAGGATGATCAGGATGACGATCAGTTCGGTCGGGCCGAGGCCCATGAAGGCGGCGGAGTTGCCGGGAAGCGTGACCATGACGGCGGAAGCTAGGCCGGCTCTCCGGACTGTAAAGATGGAAAGCGGCCCGGCGCGCCGGAGCGCGCTTCCGAGGCGCCGCGCCGTGCGTTGGCCTTGCCCGCGCGGCGATCCGCGTTTGCGTTCTCGGCCGCGAACGTGTCCGCCGCCATCAAACCCATGTCACCTGCCGCCCCGGAGATCGCCGCTGGAGTGGCGGAGCGTTTCGGTGGCCTGGCGCGGCTCTATGGCAAAGATGCGCTGCCGCGACTCGCGGCGGCGCACGTGTGCGTGGTCGGCGTGGGTGGCGTGGGTTCGTGGGTCGTCGAGGGGCTGGCCCGCAGCGCGATCGGGGCGATCACCATGATCGACCTCGACGATGTTTGCGTGACCAACGTGAACCGCCAGCTACCCGCCATCGAAGGCCAGATCGGGCGGCCCAAGGTCCACGTGCTCGCGGAGCGCGTGCGTGGCATCAACCCGGCCTGCCGTGTCGAGGCGGTCCCCGAGTTCTTCACCGAGGCCTCCGCCGCCCGCCTGCTGGCGACACCGTGCGACTTCATCGTCGATGCGATCGACCGGATGTCCCAGAAGGCGCTCCTCATCGCCGGTGCGCAGGCGCTCGGGCGCGGCGTGCTGACCGTCGGTGCGGCGGGCGGACGACGCGATGGCACGCGCGTGCGGGTCGGTGATCTCGGTGAGGCGGGCGGCGACGAACTCCTCCGGCAGGTCAGGCGCCGGTTGCGGCGCGAGCATGGTTACGCGGCGGGTGCCGAGCGCGGCCTCACCCGGATGGGTGTGGCGGCGGTCTGGTCTGATGAGGAACCGGTCTATCCGTGGTCCGACGGCTCCTGCGCCACCGAACCCGAACCGGGCGGCAACCTGCGTCTCGATTGCGCGAGCGGGTTCGGCAGCGCGGTCTTTGTCACCGCGGCCTTCGGTCTGGCGGCGGCGGGAGAAGTGGTCCGGCGCATCGCCGCCGGGGAAGTCCCGGGTCAACCCGCCGGTTGACCGAACCAGCGCGTGAAGTTGCGGAGGACTGCTTCCTGCAGCTCCGCCTCCGGAATGCCGAGAACCGCGGCGAGTCCCGCGTAGGCGGCGGTGAGGTTTGCCGGATGATTCACGCGATCTCCCGTCGGCGCCGGTGGCAGCGGGTGACGGTCCATTTCCGCGGGAAGCGTCATGGCCGGGGCATCGGTCTCGACGAGAATCCGGTCGCGCGGAAGCCCGGCGAAGACCGCGCGGCGGGTGGCATGGCGGGAGGCGAGGAAGGCGCCGTTGAATGAGAAGTACGCCCCGAGCGCGGCGAAGTCCTTCGCCAGCTCGGCGGAGCCGCCGTAGGCGTGCAGCAGGAAGCCGCGGGCCGGACGTTTCGCGTCGCGCAGCAGCGCGAGGAGCCTTCCCCAGGCGTCGAGGCAATGGATCGTGACCGGCAGGTTCCGCTCCGCGGCGAGTTCCAGCTGCCAGCGGAGGGCCTCCGCCTGCTCGTCGAGCGGGGCGCGGCGGAGTCCGGCCAGCCGCGGGTCGTCGGGGCGGGCGCGTTCAAGGATCCACGCGTCGATGCCGATCTCGCCGACGGCTCCGCGCGGGTCTGCGTCGAGCGCGCGTCGCAGGGCGTCGCGCCAGCCGGGCCCCGCGTTGCCGCAGTCCCAGGGATGCAGCCCGAAGCTGGGGCGGACCCTTGGGTATGTCCGCGCGAGCGCCGCCACGCGAGGCCAGTCGGCCTCGGCGGTGCCATTGACCACCATGGCACCGATGCCGGCCGCCGTGCACGAGGATGCGACCGCTTCGAGGTGCGGTGCGAGCCATTCGTCCTGCAGGTGGTTATGGGCGTCGATTAGCATGCCTGCGCCGCGATGGCGCGGAGACGGGTGCGGGCGGAGGCGAGACCGTTGACGCGGGTGGGGGAGAGCCCGCGCGAAATGCCGAGCTCGGCCAGCGGATCGAGCTCGCAGGCGGCGACGTCGGCGGCCTGCGCCCCGTTGAAGAAGTCACACAGGAGCGCGAGCAGGGCTTGGACGACTGGTGAATCGGCATGGGCGCGGAACGCGCAGCCGCCGGGACCGGCGGTGCCGGCGAGCCAGACGACGGAGACGCAGCCCGTCACGCGGTTGGCGTCGGTCCGCTCCTCCGGAGCCAGACGCGGGCCGCGGCGCGCCCGATCGACGAGGTGGGAGAGCCGCTCCTGCGGGTCGTCGAACGGAGCCAGCTCGTCGCGCAGACGATCGAGTTTCTCGCTAAGTTCCACGCCGCAGCGTGTGACCCATGCGCGGCGCGCGCAACCGCGGCGTGGGCCGCCGACTCAGCGGTAGAACGTGGCCTCGTTGGACTGGAAGAGCCCGTGGGCCAGCTTCGCCCAAGCGTCGAGCGGGACCTTGTTCTCGTAGACGCCGCCGACCTGCGTGCTGAAGCGGCCCTGTTGCTTCGGAGCCGCCGCCTTCTTCTTGGCCGCGGTCTTGGCCGGCGGCTGTTCGGCGGTGATCACGACCTCGGTGCCGGCGGGGTTGCGCTTCACGTAGGAGACTCCGAGCTCGACCTCCCGGTTGCTGGGCCACCGCTGGAAGATCGCGAGGTAGAGCAGGGTGACGCGCTCCTCATCCGTCTTGAGCTCGGCGAAGGCGGGGCGGTCGACGAGCTTCCGCGCCGTCTCGATGATCATCGGGCTGTTCATCATGAACAGCGCCTGCTGCGGCACGGTCGTCTCGTAGCGTCGGCCGGTGACGACGTCGGGGCTCGGGAAGTCGAATTGGGTGAGGACCTCGGGCGTGTTGGTGCGGTCGATCATCGTGTAGACCGCGCGACGTTTCGCGAAGGCCTGGCTGCCGATCGGCACGGGTTTTCCGCCGTAGGTGCGGTCGAGCTCGCCGGTGATCGCGAGCAGGGAGTCGTGGAGCTCCTCGAAGTCCATCCGGCGGAGGTTGTAGCGCCAGAGGAGGCGGTTGTTGGGGTCGATCTCGGCGTAGCGGGGGTTGTTCTGGCTGCCCTGCCGGTAGGCGGCGCTCGTCACGATCAACCGGTGAAGCGCCTTCAGCGACCACTTGTTCTCGACGAAGGTCGCGGCGAGCCAGTCGAGCAGCTCGGGGTGCGTCGGGGCGGATGACATGTTCCCGAGGTCATCGGGGGTGTCGACGAAGCCGGCGCCCCAGTGCTGCTGCCAGATGCGGTTCACGATCACGCGGGCCGTGAGGGGGTTCTTCGGGTCGGCGATGGCGAGCGCCAGCTGCCAGCGACCCGAGCCTTCGCGCCATTCCTGGCGACGCTTCGGATCGGGGGAGAGCGCCTCGAGGAATCTGCGCGGCACGACGTCGCCCTTGTTGCCGGCCTCGCCGCGGAGCAGGACGGGGTAATCACGCGGCCGCGGCACATCCTCGATCACGTTGGCCCGCGCCGGTGCGCCGGGATGCTCGATCTCGAGGCTGGTGATGTCGCGCTGCAGTTCGCGTTCGGTGCGCTGGAGCTGCTGCCGCTTCTGGGGATCGATACGGGGCGCGCCCTTCGTCTTGCCGGCGCCCGCCTTCGTGGCCTGCCGGAACTCGGCCTGCTCCCGCTTCAGGTCGTCCGCGCGCTTGTCGAGGGCGGCCGACTTCTCGAGGTAATCGAGGTAATCGGCCGACTGCGGCAGGGTGGTCTGCAGGGTGGGCAGGACGGCCGGTTGGGAGGTGTTGGCGAAGACGCCGTAGAGGGAATAGTAGTCCTTGATCGGCACCGGATCGAACTTGTGGTCGTGGCAGCGCGCGCAGGTCACGGTGAGGCCGAGGAAGGCCTTGGTGGTGACGTCGATCTGGTCGGCGATGATGTCGTCCTTTCGTCCGTTGAACTGGTTGCCGAGGGAGAGGAAACCAAGGGCGGGCAGCATCGAACGCGTCTCGGGCTTCCCGAGGTTGCGATCCTTGGCCTGCTTTTCGGCCGCGGCCTGGAGGCGGTCGCCGGCGAGCTGGGCGATGATGAACTGGTTGTAAGGCAGGTCCGCGTTGAACGCGTTGATCACCCAGTCGCGGTAGGTCCAGGCATGGGCGTAGCGGTTGTCGTCCTGCCGGGGCGCGTCGCCCTTGGTGTCGGAGTAGCGCGCCACGTCGAGCCAGTAGCGGGCCCAGTGCTCGCCGTACTGCTGTGAATTGAGGAGGCGGTCGACGACCTTCTCGTAGGCGTCGGGGGACTCGTCCTTCACGAAGGCCTGCACGTCGACCGGGTGCGGGGGCAGGCCGATCAGGTCGAAGTAGAGCCGCCGCATGAGCGTCGTCTTGTCGGCGGGGGCGTTGGGCGAGAGGCCGTTCTCCTGAAGCTTGGCGAGGACGAAGTTGTCGATCGGGTTGGCGGGCCAGTCCTTCCGGTCCACCGCCGGGACGGCCGGCTTCTTCACCGGCAGGAACGCCCAGTGGTTGCGACCGGTGCCGCCGTAGTTTCCGCCCTTGGATGCCACGCGCCGCGGATCCGGGGCGCCGCGACGGACCCATTCCACGAGGTCGGCGACCTGCGCTTCGCTCAGGCGCTCGCCCTTCGGCGGCATCTGGAGGTCCTCGTCCTTGTAGCGGACCGCCTGAATGAGCAGCGATTCGTCGGGCTTGCCGGGCACGAGGGCGGGGCCGGTGTTTCCCCCGAGCAGGGTGGCCTCGCGGGAATCAAGGAGCAGCCCGCCGCGCACCTTGTCGGCCTGCTTGCTGTGGCACTTGTAACAATGGTCGGCCAGGATGGGCCGGATGCGGGACTCGAAGAACTGGAGGTCCGCCGCCGAGACGCCGGCCACCGCCGGGTGGTCGGCCGGTAGATCGGCCGCGCTGACGGGCGCGGCTAAGGGCCAGAGGACGGCGGCGAGCGCCACCGCGGCTTTCACGGCGCGCATGGGGTTCACGCGAGGATCGGCTTCACCACATTGCCGGCGACGTCGGTGAGGCGGAAGTCGCGGCCGTTGAAGCGGTACGTGAGGCGCTCGTGGTCGAGGCCCATGCAGTGCAGGATGGTGGCGTGCAGGTCGTGCGGGTGGACTTTGTCCTGCACGGCGGCGGAGCCGAACTCGTCGGTGGCGCCGTGGACGGTGCCGCCCTTGATGCCGCCGCCGGCGAGCACGACCGAGAAGGCGCGGGCGTTGTGGTCGCGGCCCGGGACGTCGTAGCCGTTGCGGTCGCGGGTGGACTTCCGGCCGAATTCGCCGCCCCAGACGACGAGGGTGGAGTCGAGCAGGCCGCGTTGCTTGAGGTCCGCGAGCAACGCGGCGAGCGGCTGGTCGATTTCGCCCGCCTTCTGGGCGAGGCGGGTCTGCAGCTGCTGGTGATGGTCCCAGCCGGTGTGCCAGACCTGCACCACGCGCACTCCGCGCTCGACGAGGCGGCGGGCGAGCAGGAGCTGCTTGCCTTGGTCGTTGTTACCGTAGGCGGCGCGGGTCGCGGCGGACTCCTTGGAAAGGTCGAAGGCGTCCATCGCCTCCGCCTGCATGCGGAAGGCGATCTCGTAGCTTTCGAGCCGCGTCTCCAGGGCGGCGTCGCGCTGGAGGTTCTGCGCGTGGAGTTCGTTGAGGCGATGGACGAAGTCCAGTTGGCGCCGCTGCTCCTTGGCGGAAAGGTAGGAGTTGCGGATGTTCTGGATCATCTGCGGCACGGAGGGCGCCCGGGTGTCGATGCTGGTGCCCTGGTAGACGCCGGGGAGAAAGGCCGCTTGGTAGTTCATGGCCCCGCCCGGAGGCAGGTTGCCGCCGCGCAACGCGATGAAGCCGGGCAGGTTCTGGTTCTCGGTGCCGAGGCCGTACACCAGCCAGGATCCCATGCTCGGCTTCGCCAGCCGCAGCGAACCGGTGTTCATGAACACCGTCGCCACCTCGTGCGCCGGGATATCGGTCCACATCGAGCGGATGACGGCGAGATCGTCGGCATGTGCGGCGGTCTTCGCGAAGACGCTGCTCACCTCCAGGCCGCTCTGGCCGTATTTGGAGAACGTGAAGGGCGAACCGAGGGCGATCTCATTGCCCTGGATGGCCTTGCCGTCCATCCGGTTGAGCATCGGCTTAGGATCCCACGTATCGAGGTGCGAGGGCGCGCCTTGGGCGAAGATGTGGATCACCGCCTTCGCCTTGCCCGCGAAGTGTGGAGCGCGCGGCGAGAGCGGGCCCTTCGCGGCACCGGCGGGCGCGGGAGCCGCCAGGAGGTCCCGCGGGTCCATCAGGTGGGGGAGGGCCAGCGCGCCCATGCCCATGCCCACCCGGTTGATGAACTGGCGTCGGGTCAGGAAGTAATCCGCGAGGTCGGTCGAGAATCCGCGGCAGTGGTCGTCGGCGTGGGCGGCACCGGCGGTTGGGGAGAGTTCGGCGTCGTGTGACATGGGGGGGCGGGGTTTTCTCGGACGGGACCGCGGTCAGGCTGCGGAAAAAGACGTCGGGAGTACAGGTCGGTTTCCGGCGATCTTTTCGGCGTTTCGGCCCCGAAGTCTCGCGTTGACGCGCGGGGGCATCCGTGAAGTTTCGTGCAACTTTTCCTTCCGGCGCGCATCCCATAGCCCGGCTCCCGTCTCATGAAATTTTCCCGCTTCATCCTCCTCGCCGTCCTTGCCGCCATCCCGGCGGCCTTCGCGCAGGACGAGGAGCGGCGGGCTCCCCCGGTGGAGATTCCGGACTTCAGCAACCTCGACGAGTACATCTACGAGCCCAAGAGCGTGCTCGCCTTCGGGTTTCGCTACATTGGTGGTGCCAGGACGAGTTTCTCCGGCACCGGCCGGATTCCTTCCCCGGAGGATCCCGGTTCGGCCACCGGCGCGAACCTCCTCCGGGTCTACCACGACGGTCGCGTCCAACCCGACGCCCGCACCGTTGCCCGCCTCGACGGCAGCGGCAACCCCATCATCGATCCGCAAAGCAACACCGCGGCCTTCGACCCAATTGCCCCCGACGGACGGACCAACTCCTGGAACTACACCAGCGCCGACCAGCTGTCCCTGCCCGGATTTGTACGCTTCAACAGCTACTCGGCTGAGGTGGTCGACACCTCGGTCCGCGAACACAAGCCCGGCAACTCTGCCGGCATGGACCTCGCGGTCTCGCGCGACATGGGCAAGCTGCTGGGCTCCCGCTTCTCGTGGCAGCTCACCGCGGGCATGTCGATGAACGACCTTTCGTCTTCGCGCTTCGATCCCGTGCGGGCGCGCCTGACCACGATCAGCGACTTCTACTCGCTCTTCGGTCAGACTCCGCCCGACGCTCCTTACTCCTCCCCGAGCACCGCCACCGAGAACGTGGTGGACGCCGCCGGCAACGCCCTGCTCGGAGCAGATGGCATCGGCCAGACCATCAGCGTGGACACTTCGGTGCTGATCGGCAACGAGCCCGCGGGCCGGGTGTCCTCGACCGCCGCGGATGACGCCAGCGTCTCGAACCGCTGGAGCCTCAAGGGCGCCTATTTCACCTTCCGCGCAGGCCCGACCCTGCTGCTCTCCATCACGAACCGCCTCAAGGCGTCCGTCGGCCTCGGCGCCGCCATGGTTTACTCGGGATCCTCCTACACCGTCACCCAGACGCTAACGCCCCCCGCCGGCGCGGAGATCACCGACACCAGTTCGAGCGAGATGTACAAGCTGCTGCCGGGATATTTCGCCGACGCTACCGTCCAGTTCGACCTGACGGAGCGCACGGGCTTCTATGCCGGCGCGGTTTTCCAGTCGGCGGGCAGCTACGAGCAGCGGATCGACTCCGACAACGCCCACTATTCCACCAAGGTGGATCTGGCGAACATGAGCGGGTTCCGCGCCGGGTTGTCCTACCGGTTCTGATCAGGCGGGCCCGGTCCCCAAGTCCCGGAGCACCTCCGCGGCCGGTCGAAGCGTTTCGGCTGGGAAGAACCCGTTGATGCGGGCGATCACCTGCTGGATGATCCCGTCGGGGCAACTGGCCCCCCCGGTGATTAGCACGCGCCGGGGCGAGCTGCCGTCCTGTGCCGGCCAGAGCGCGCGGCGCTCCGTATGGCCGCGGCCCGAACCGTCGTACACGTAGTGCTCCACTTCCGCGGAGGACAGGATGCTGGCCTCGGACTGGATGAAGTAGGCCTTGTCCCCGAGCTTCGCCGCGCAGAGGCGGTAGAGCTGGTAGGTGTTGGATGAGTTGCGCCCGCCGATCACAAACGCGGCATCGAGGGGTTCCGCGAGGGCGCGGCTCAGGGCGTCCTGATTCACCTGCGTCGCGTAGCAGAGGGTGTCGCGGCGGCCGTCGCCACCCACCCGCGAGGCGTCGCCGTGGCGGGTCTGGTAGACGGAGCGGAGGTGCTCGATGATCTCGAGCGTCTCGTTCATCAGCAGCGTCGTCTGGTTGACCACCGCGATGCGCGCGAGGTCCCGCTCCGGGTTGAAGCCGGGCGTGTGCCGGCCCGCGAACTTCTCCGCGAACAGCGCGCGGGCGGCGTCGGGCGGGCCGGCGATGATTTCGCCGAGCAGCCGGGCCTCGGCGAGGTTGCGCACGATGACCGCGGGGGCGTGGCGGCGGGTGTTGGAGAAGGTCGCCTTGGTCTCCTCGTGCTCGTGCTTGCCGTGTATGACCACGGTGTATCCGTCGCGGCCGTACGCGCGGGCCGCCTTCCAGACCTTTTCCACGAGCATGCAGGTCGCGTCGTACTGACAGACCGCGATCCCTTTTCGGACCAAGCGGCGCTTGTCCTCGTCGGTCGCTCCGAACGCGGGGATGATGACGATGTCCTCGGGCGTGAGCGTATCCCAGAGGGCCGGTGAGCCCTCGCGGCCGTCGACCGTGTGGGGTGCGCCGCGGTCGGTCTGGAGGTAGCGGAGGCCCCGGCGGAGGAGGTCCTCATTCACAAAAGGGTTGTGGATCAGCTCCGAGAGCATGAACACCCGGCGGCCGGGGTTCTCCGCGAGGGTCTCGTAGGCGCGTTCGATCGCGTTCTTCACGCCGAGGCAGAAGCCGAAGTGGCTCGGGATCACGTGGCGCACCGCGCCGAAGTCGAGGGCGACCGGCGCCCCCGCGGTGCGCTCCTGGCGCCGCGCGAGCGCCTTGATCGCCGCGCACAGTTCCGACTGGTAGAGCGCCGCGGCGCGCGGGTCCTGCGAATAGATCCCGGTGTTCCGCTCCTGCGCGGGGCGGAACTTGTAGATGAAGTCGTTCTCGCCGAGGTGCAGGTACGGGATGTCGACCAGGTGGGGCTCCAGCCCTCGCAGCGCGGCGGCGAGCGACGGGGCGAGGTCGCCCGGCCGCGCTTCCAGGCTGTCGACCGGCCGGAACACCACCTCGGAGTCGAGCGCCTCGCCCGCGACCTGGACGAGGAAGACCCGGTGGGTGCGCCCGCCCGCCGCGCACGTGAAATACTCCGCCGGCGGGGTGTGCTTTGGAAACGACGACTCCAGCCGCGCGGTCGCCATCGCGAGGTCGCTGCCGGTGAAGGCCAGGCCGTGCTTCGAGCCGAGTTTGCGCACCGCCAATTGGTTGCCGGCGTTGAACGCCAGCATGGCGAAGAGGGCGGGGGACGGCGCGGCGGCGGTCATGCGGTCGACGTTGGCGGGTGGTCGGGCGGCCGCAAGCGCGCCGCCGGGAGGGCGCTCAGGCAAGGCGATGGTCGAAGGTGAAAGGCTCCGGCCGCCCGGGCTTCACGTCGTTGAAGCGCGGGTGCGCGGGATTGAGCAGGTAGTTGAACTCTCCCGGCACCACTGCGCTCGGGACCCGGAGCGCCGCGGAGCGCCCGTCTGCAATCCAGGCGTCGCCGAAGCGTCGCGTCTCGGCCGGAGCGGGGAAACGCCGCCAGTTATCCGGCACGCGCGCGGGTTTCTCGACCAGTTCGGCCGGCAGCCGGGCGGAGACCAGCACCCATTCCGGATGGCTCAGCAATTCCGGCGACTCCACGTGGGCCAGCACCTCGAGCATCGCGAGGGCGCGGGACTCCGAGCAGTAGACGACGGACACGCCCCGAGATGACCAACGGCCGCCGAAGCGCCTCGCCCCCTCGCCGTTGAAGGCCTCCGCCGCCCATCGGGCGCCGCAGATGCGCCAGACGACCAGTTCGCTCACGAGTAGACGCCGTACTCGAGCCGCCCGATCACATTCTCCACCTCGCGGGCCCCGGGTTCGGTCTGCGCGAAGTCGAGCGGCGACCGGCCGCCGAGCGCGCGCAGCGGGGCGTTCAGCCAGCGGCGGGTCGCCTCGTCGGTGCCGAAGACGCGCCGCGCGAGGTCGAACAGCCGGATGACGCGCACCGCCCGCTCGCCCTCGGTCGCTTTCAGGCGCGCCTTGTGCGCCACGCGCCGGGCGTACGTGCGCGGGGGGATGCGGATCAGGCGGGCCAGCTCCTCGTTGGAAAATCCGGCCTCGCGCCCGAACTGCACGATGTCGAGCACCGGCACGCCCTCCTCGACGCGCGCCGCCATGGCCCCGTTGTCGTGCACCTCCGGATAGATCACTCCCTTCTTTCCGCGTTCCTTCTTCATGGCTCCAGCCTGCTCCGCCTCCGTCTTCCCCGCAAGCCTGATCAGCCATTTGGCAACAGAATGTATGCCAAATGGCATCAATGGCTCCAAGCGGCCTTTCTTTCCGGCCCGTCGGCCGTTCAGTTCCGCAGCGCCGCGGCGAGCTTCGCGGGCTCCTTGCCGCCGCCCATCGCGAAGTCCGGCTTGCCGCCGCCCTTACCCCCAACCTGCGCGGCGAGGTCGGCGATGATGCGTCCGGCCTGGTGGCCGGCCTTGATCGCGGCGGGTGAGCAGAAGGCGACGAGGCTGGCCTTGTCGCCGACCGTCGCGCCGAGCCGCACCACGCCTTCGCCGAGCCGCGCGAGCACTTGTGAGCCGAGCGAGCGCAGCGCCTCCTGGTCGCCGACCTCGACGACGGCGGAGACGTGCTTCAGCCCTTCGCGTTCCGTGGCACCGGCGGCGAGCTCATCGGCCAGGCCGGCGAGGGCCTTCTGCTGGAAGGCCTTCAGCTGGCGCTCGAGCTCCTTCTGGTGGGCGAGGAGTGACTCGAGCTTCTTCACGACGTCGCTCGCACCGCCGCCGAGCTGGGCGCTGACGGCCGCGAGGGCGGCCTCGCGCGTCGCGACGAGGGCGTAGGCGGGCTGTCCGGCGACGGCCTCGATGCGGCGGGTGCCGGCGGCGATGGCCATCTCGGCGACGACCTTGATGAGGCCGATCTCGCCGGTGGTCGTCACGTGCGTGCCGCCGCAGAGTTCGCGGCTGTAGCCGCCGATGTCCACCACGCGCACGACCTTGCCGTACTTCTCGCCGAAGAACGCGAGCGTGCCTTCGGGTTTCTTGTCGAAGTCGGTCTCGAACATTTCGACGCGGGCATTGTCGATGACCTTGCCGTTCACGAGCGCCTCGACCTCCTGGAGCTGCGCGGGCGTCATCGCCTCGAAGTGGGAGAAGTCGAAGCGCATCCGGTCGGCAGTCTTGGAGGTGCCGGCCTGGCGCACGTGCGTGCCGAGGACCTTGCGCAGGGCCCAGTGGATGAGGTGGGCGGCGCTGTGGTGTCGGTTAATGGCGCGGCGGCGCTCGGGGTCGACCGAGAGGCGGGCGGCGGTGCCGGGCTGCGGAGCGGCGGCCGCGAGGGCGGCGCCGTCTACCTTGTGCAGGTGGCGGCCGGACTTGTCCTTCACGCAGTCGGTCACGGCGATCGTGGCGCCGCCGCATGCGATCGTCCCAGTGTCACCCGTCTGGCCGCCCATCTCGGCGTAGAACGGCGTGCGGTCGAACACGAGGAACGTGTCCTTCTCCGCCGCGACGACCTCGAGCAACTGCGCCTCGGCGGCGAGCGTGTCGTAGCCGAGGAACTCGGTCGGACGCTGTTCACCGGTCGACTCGCCCTCGGTGGCGGCGACGAGCACGACCTTCTTGGTCGAGGCCTGGCCGCGCTTGCGCTGCTCCTCCATGAGCCGCTCGAAGCCGGCGTGGTCGACCTGGAGCCCGCGCTCGGTCGCGAGCAGCTGGGTCATGTCGAGCGGGAAGCCGTAGGTGTCGTACAGCTCGAACGCCGTGGCGCCGCCGATCGCGCCGGCGGCGGCCGCCTTGTTGAAGATCTGGAGCCCGCGGTCGAGGGTGCGGCCGAACGATTCCTCCTCGCTACGGATCACGCGGCGCACGATGTCCTGCTGCTGGCGTAGCTCCGGGAAGACCGCACCGAGCGATTCGACGACAGGCGCGACCAGCTGCTCGAAGAAGCCGGTCTGCAGGCCGAGCTTCTTTCCGTAGAGGATGCCGCGGCGGAGGATGCGGCGGATGACGTAGTTGCGGCCCTCGTTGCCGGGCAGGATGCCGTCGGCGATCGCGCAGGAAACGCAGCGGGCGTGGTCGGCGAGGACGCGGAACGCCACGTCGACGGCCTCCTGCTCGCCCAGGCCTTCGCGCGCCGTCGGCACGGTGCCGCGGTAGGTCTTGCCGGAGAGGGCGGCCACCTTCGTCAGCAAAGGTGAGAACACGTCGGCCGCGTAGTTGGAAGGGTCGCGGGAGAAGTCCTTGAAGCCGTTCGTCGTCGCATGGATGCCGGCGACGCGCTCGAAGCCCATGCCGGTGTCGACGTGCTTCGCCGCCAGCGGCGAGAACGTGCCGTCGGAGTTCGCGTTGAACTGGATGAAGACGTGGTTCCAGATCTCGATGCAGCGCGGGCTGCCCGCGTTGACCAGCTTCCGGCCGGCCGTCTCCTCGTCGGAGGGGAGTAGGTTGAAGTGGATCTCCGAGCACGGGCCGCAGGGACCGGTGTCGCCCATCATCCAGAAATTATCCTTCTTGTTGCCGTTGACGATGTGCACGGCGGGGTCGAGTCCCTCGCGCCGGAAGAGCGCCGCCCAGATGTCGTGCGCCTCGCGGTCGAAATCGGCGGGGTCGCCCTTCGACTTGTCCGGAGCGTATACGGTGGCGAACAAGCGCTTCGCGGGAATGCCCCACACCTTCGTGATGAGTTCCCAGCCCCACTCGATCGACTCGCGCTTGAAGTAGTCGCCGAAGGACCAGTTCCCCAGCATCTCGAACATCGTGTGGTGGTAGGTGTCGAAGCCCACGTCCTCGAGGTCGTTGTGCTTCCCGCCCGCCCGGATGCACTTCTGGGTGTCCGCCGCGCGGCTGTCCTTCGCCGGCCGCACTCCCGCCCAGCGCGAGACGTCCGGCGCGCGGTCGCCGAGGAAGATCGGCACGAACTGGTTCATGCCGGCGTTGGTGAACAGCAGCCCGGGCGAGTCGGGCATGAGCGAGGCCGACGGCACGATCGTGTGCCCCTGGCGGGCGAAGAAATCGAGGAAGCTCTGGCGGATTTCGGCGGAGGTCATGGCGCTGCGCAAAGGCGGGAGGACACCGTCCGCCGCTGGGGTTAGCAAGTGGGGAATCGGTCGCGCCGACGCCGCCGGCCACGGGGACAATTTCGTTGAGGCAGGCCCGCGTTCGCCGGATCGTCGGCACTCCGCCGCTCCATGAAGACCCCATCCCTGCGCCGTCGCGAATTCCTGCGTTCAGCCTCGATCGCCCCGGCCGTCCTGGCCTTTCCCGCCGTCCTGCGTTCCCAGGGCGGTGTGTCCCCCAACTCCCGCCTCAACGTCGCCTGCGTGGGCGTCGGCGGCCGCGGCGCCGCGGCCGTGGCGGCGATGAAGGGCGAGAACATCGTCGCGCTGTGCGACGTCGACGACGCCCGCGGCTCGCGTGCGTTGAAGGCGAATCCCGGCGCGCGGCAGTTCCGCGATTTCCGTCGCATGCTCGACGAGGTCGGCAACCGGATCGACGCCGTGACGGTCTCGACGCCCGACCACATGCACTTCCCGGTCGCGATGGCGGCGATGGCGCTCGGCAAGCACGTTTTCGTCGAGAAGCCGATCGCCCACACCGTCTGGGAGGCACGGCAGCTCGCCAAGGTGGCGGCGGAGAAACGCCTCGCCACGCAGATGGGCAACCAGGGTCACGCCGGCGAGGGCATCCGCCTCCTGCGCGAATGGTACGAGGATGGGGTGTTCGGGGAAGTGACCGAGATCCATTCCTGGACCGACCGTCCGATCTGGCCGCAGGGCGTGAAGGCGCCCGACCACAGTAAGCTCATCCCCGTGGTGCCTCCGACGCTCGACTGGGACCTCTGGCTGGGGGTGGCCGCCGCGCGGCCCTACGATCCGGCCTATCTGCCGTTCAACTGGCGCGGATTCTGGGATTTCGGGACCGGCGCGCTGGGTGACATGGGCTGCCACATGATGGATGCCTTCTGGGCGCTCGACCTGCCTGCGCCGTCGAGCGTGGAGGCGGTCTCCTCCGGCCAGACGGACATCAGCGCGCCCACCGCTTCGGTCGTGACGTACATGTTTCCGGCGCGGGGTAACCGCCCGCCGCTCAAGTGGGTCTGGTACGACGGCAAGATCCAGCCGGCGCTGCCGCCGCAGTTCGAGGACGGTCGCAAGTTTCCGGAGAACGCGACCTTCATCCTCGGCACCAAGGCCGCCGCGATCGCCGACCCGAATTATTTCACGATCCGGCTCATGCCGGAGTCGCGCATGCAGGAGATGGCGGCGTCGCTGCCCCCGCGTACGCTTCCGCGCATTCCCGGCGGCGACCATTTCGCGGAGTGGGTACGCGCCTGCAAGGGCGGTGAAGCCGCGGGGTCCAACTTCGCCTACTCCTCACGCCTCACGGAAATGGTGCTGCTGAGCAACGTTGCCGTTCGCGCGCGCCGGCGGATCGAGTGGGACGCCTCGGCGATGCGGGTCACCAACGTGCCGGCCGCGAACGCGTTCCTTACCAAGGAATACCGACCCGGCTTCGGCGTCTGAGTGGGACGGGAAACATTTTCGCGGGAAAATCGTCGAACCGGTCGTGATGAGCCCGCGCCGGATCCTGAGCCTCGCTGCCGGCCTCCTCGCTTTGGCGGGGCAGGTCTTCGCGGGTCCCGTCGAGTCGGCGATCGTGGCCGCGATGCGGTTGCCCGAGGCGCCGACCTACGGTTGGCGCACGGAGGTGGCGGATGACGCCCGCACCTATGAGATCACCGGCGTCACGGAGCGCGCGGGCGAATACTCGCTGGTCACGATGCCGGTTCCCGTCACCGGAGGGCGGCGCGCGGTCCGCGGTCCGGTCAATTCTTCCGGCAGCAGCACCGTGACGGCGTGGTTCAAGGGATCGGTCGACTGCGTCGTGCAGACGGGTGAAGGCTGGGTTCGCCTCGCAGATCTTGGCGTGAGTTCCGGCCGCGACCAAGGTCCCGGTTCCGGTGGCGGACAGCGCCGTCGGGGCGGAGGCGGATTCGGCGGGCCGCCGGGCATCGGTGGAATCGGCGGCGGCATGGGTGGCGGAGGAGGTGGCGGCCGAGGGTCTCGCGGGGGCGGCGGTTTTCCGGGCGGGGCGGAGGACCGCGGTGACGGAAATTCCCGCGCCTTCAGCAACGTTCAGAACACCCTGAGCCGGCCGCACGAGGAAATCGCGATCATCATCGCCGGCGCCTCGGGCATGAAAGCCGAGGGAGAGGTCGTTTCCGGCACGCTATCCGACACCGCCGCCCAGCTCCTCCTCGTGCACGAGGGCCAGCGTGACCGCGTTCCGCTGCAGGCCACGGGTACGTTCCGGTTCTGGGTGCGCGGGGGCGCCTTGGTTAAATACGAAACCAAGCTCGAGGGCCGGCTGCAGGTCGACGATCCCGCCGGCCGCCGCGAGGTGAAGGTCAACCAGACCGCGACGACCACCCTGAGCGAGGTTGGCACCGCTAAGATCGAGGTTCCGCCCGAGGTGCGCAAACGCCTCGGCGGTTGAACCGCCCGCTGGGTTGCCTCGGTCCGCGGAGGTTTCCAGCTTGGTCCGATGAAGCCCGTCCCGGCGCTCCTGCTTGCGTTGCCCCTGATGCTGGTCCTCGGATCGCGGGCCGAAGCCGTGAAGGACCGCGAGGGTGCCGTTCGCGGTGACCGCGCGCGGATGGAGAACGACGCGCGCTGGATCTACAACGACGTCGACCGCGGGTTCGCCGAGGCGGCGCGGACCGGACGTCCGCTGCTGGTGGTCCTGCGCTGCGTGCCGTGCCTTTCCTGCGTGGGGCTCGACGCCGAGGTCCTCACCGAGCCCGCGCTTGCACCGCTGCTCGACCGCTTCGTCTGCGTGCGGCTCATCAACGCCAACGCGATCGACCTCGCGCGCTTCCAGTTCGATTACGACCTCTCGTTCTCGACGCTCATCTTCAACGCCGACGGCACGCTCTACGGCCGCTACGGGTCGTGGACCCACCAGGCGGATCCGCAGGCGCGCGAGACGATCGGCTACCGGCGCGCGTTGGAGTCGGCGCTGGAACTGCACCGCGGGTATCCCGCCAATCGCGCCGCGCTCGAGCGCAAGCAGGGCGGGCCGACGCCCTTCCGCCTGCCGGTCGAGATTCCCGCGTTGGCGGGTCGCTACGGGCGGGAACTCAATTGGGGCGGCGAGGTGGTGAAGAGCTGCGTCCACTGCCATCAGGTGGGCGAGGCGTTCCGCGCGTACTATCGCGACCGCGGCGAACCCGTGCCCGTGGAGCGCATCTACCCGATGCCGGCGCCGGAAACCGTCGGGCTGACGCTTGCGCCCGATCAACCCGCGCAGGTTGCCGCCGTGGCCGGAGACTCGCCCGCGGCGCGGGCCGGCTTCCGGGCCGGCGATGACATTGTGTCCCTCGACGGTCAGCCTCCGATCTCGGTCGCCGACGTGGCGTGGGCGCTGCACCGCGCGCCGGAGTCGGGCCGGATACCGGCCATGGTGCGCCGCGGCGGCGCGGAGGTGACGCTGGCCCTGGACTTGCCGGCCGGTTGGCGGATGAAGACCGACATCTCGCGGCGCGTCGGCACCTGGTCGATGCGCGCGATGGCGCTCGGTGGCCTCGTGCTCACCGAGCTTGATCCCGCGGATCGCGCGCGACGCGGCCTGAAGCCGGACGGATTGGCGCTGCTCGTGAAGGGCATGGGCCAGTTCAACAAGCACGGCGCCGCGAAGAAGGCTGGGTTCCTCAAGGACGACGTGGTCACGCGGGTGGGGGAGTACCAGGCGCGGATGACCGAAGGTGAACTCATCGGCCGTATCCTCGGCATGACGAAGCCGGGCGAGAACCTCGAGGTCGAGGTGCTGCGCGGCGAGGGGCGCGTGGCGCTGCGCCTGCCGATGCAGTGAGCCCGCGGGGTGCGTGGGGCTTGCGTTGCCCGGGCGCGGCCTCAGGGTCCGCGGTCAATTGATGGAAAAACTTCCCTTCGACCAGCTCGGCCTCTCGCCCGAGATTCTCAAGGCGGTGGCCAAGCTGGGCTTCGAGGAGGCCTCACCCATCCAGACGGCGGTGATTCCCGTGGCGCTCACGGGCCGCGACGTCGTCGGGCAGTCATCGACGGGATCCGGCAAGACCGCGGCTTTCGCGATTCCCGTGATCGAGCGGGTGGATCCCCAGCTGCGGGCGGCGCAGGCATTGATCCTCTGTCCCACGCGCGAACTCGCGGTGCAGGTGGCGGAGGAGACCGGTCGGCTGGCTTTCTTCCGCCGCGGGGTGCGCGAGGTGCCGGTCTACGGCGGGCAAAGCTACGAGCGCCAGTTCCGCGCGCTCGCCGCCGGCGCCCAGGTGGTGATAGGCACCCCGGGCCGCCTGCTCGACCACCTCGGCCGCGGCACGCTGCGGCCCGAGCAGATCCGGATCGTGGTCCTCGACGAGGCCGATCGCATGCTCGACATGGGCTTCCGCGAGGACATCGAGCGCGTCCTCTCCGCCTTGCCGGAGACGCGGCAGCTGCTGTTCTTCTCCGCGACGATGCCGCGGGCGATCCAGGAGCTCATCGGCCGCTTCAGCAAGGACCCCGCCTGGATCCGCATCGATGCCGTCGCGCGGAACGCTCCGCAGGTGGAGCAGACCTACTTCGAGGTCGACCGCCGTTCGAAGCTCGAGGCGCTCACGCGCCTCATCGACGTGAACGACTTCCGCTACGGGATCATCTTCTGCAGCACGAAGGTGATGGTCGACGACCTCGACGAGCACCTGCACGCGCGCGGTTACGCCGTCGACCGCCTGCACGGCGACCTTTCCCAGGCGCAGCGCGATCGCGTCATGCGCAACTTCCGCGAGCGCAAGTTCGACTTCCTGATCGCGACCGATGTCGCCGCGCGGGGACTCGACGTCGACGACCTCGAGGTGGTGTTCAACTTCGATTTGCCGAACGACGCGGAGGACTACACCCACCGGGTCGGCCGCACGGGCCGGGCCGGCCGGCAGGGGCGCGCGTTCACCTTCGTGAGCGGACAGGAGATCTACAAGCTGCAGGGCATGGTGCGCTGGGCGAAGCTCGATATCCGGCGGGGCCGGATACCCTCGCTCGACGAGGTCGAGGAGGCTCGCGGCAACGTGTTCTTCGAGCGCATCCGCGCCACCCTCGAGGCCCGCCAGTTCAAGCCGCGCGACCGCATGATCGACCGGCTCCTCGACCAGGGGTACGCCAGCACCGACATCTGCTCAGCCTTGATCCACCTGCTGCAAGGCGGCGCGGAGCCCCCTCCGGCGGGTCCGTCGCCCGCCAAGGAGGTCCGGCCCGCCGCCGAGCCGGCCGGTCTTCCTCCTCCGGCGCAGCCGGCGTTGCCGCCGCCCAAGCCCGCGGCGGCAACGCCCCGGGCCAAGCCCGCCTTCGAGCGTCCCGCGCGTACCGGCCGCGAGGCTGGCATGGCGACCGTGCGGCTCAACGCCGGCTCCCGACACGGGGTGACCGCGGCCGACATCGTGGGTAAGATCGCCGGAGTCACGCGCCTGCCCGCCTCGATCGTCGGCGCCATCGACCTCCTCGAGGATCATGCCCTGGTCGACGTGGAGTCGCACCACGCCGAGTTGATCGTGAAGAAACTCGCGCGCGTGCGGGTGAAAGGCGTTTCGCTGGACCCACGACCTGAGCCGTCCGCGACGTCCGAGCGTCCCTCGTCGCCCGGAGCCTGAATCCGGATCGGGGGCGCCTCTTTCCGTTCGCGCATGAGGTGTACCGCCTCGCACCCACTTCTTGCCTCCCGGCGCCGTGCGTGGCGTAATGAAGGCGCCGATGCACGACGCGCTGAGTCAGGCCCGGGAGTTTCTCGCCGCGTGGGGACTTGAGGCGTCGTTGTTCTCCTTCGCCGGCTTCGCGCTGGGGCTGTTCTTCGTGGCGCGGCTGGTGGGGGAGAAGCGTGCGCCGGCGAACACCTTCGCCTGGATGTTGGTCATCCTGCTGCTGCCATGGGTCGGTGTCCCGCTTTACCTGCTCATCGGCGGCCGCAAGCTGCAGCGCGTCTCCGAGCGGAAGGGCCGCGTGCGACCCGTCGTGCCCGAGGCGTGCGCGGTCTCTCCCGTCACGTTGGGATCCGCAGCCGCGCAGACTATGCTGGCTGCCGGCGGTCCACCGCCGTGTTCGGGCAACGCGCTATCGCTGCTCACGAGCGGTGAGGAGGCATACGCGGAACTTGAGCGGCGCATTCGCGGGGCGCGCGCGCAGATCCACATCGCGACGTTCATCCTCGGCCGGGACGACACCGGCCGCCGCCTCGTGCGCCTCCTCGCCCAGCGCGCGCGGGAAGGCGTGCGGGTGCGGCTGCTCCTCGATGCGGTGGGATCATTCGTCGCCAGCTTCGACTTCGTTCAACCGTTGCGCCGCGCCGGCGGCGAGGTTGAGCGCTTCATGCCCGTGTTGCCATTCACGCCACGTGGTTCGGCCAATCTGCGCAACCACCGGAAGCTCGCGGTGTTCGACCGTTCCTCGGCGATCGTCGGCGGGCACAACCTCGCGCTGGAATACATGGGGCCCAACCATCGCGCGCGGCGCTGGCGTGACTTCGGAGGGGTCATTGAGGGCCCGGCGGCCGCGCTGCTCGACGACGTCTTCATCGCCGACTGGTGTTTCGCCACGGGGGAACGGGAGGATGGCTTGCGCGGCGAGATGCCCGATGCCGACAAAGCGGCGCCGCGGGGTGACGCTTGCCTGCAGGTGGTCGCGAGCGGCCCCGACGTTCCCGGCGATCCGCTCTACGAGGGCATGCTCGCGATGGTGCAGGAGGCTGCGGAGAGCGTCTGGGTCGTCACACCCTACTTCATTCCCGACGACCTGCTTCTGCGCTCCCTAATCGTGAAGGCGCGGGCCGGCCGCGACGTCACGGTGATCGTGCCGCGGCGATCAGACCATCCGGTGACCGACCTCGCGCGGCGCCATCACCTCCGGGAGCTTCAGCGGGCCGGGGCGCGCGTGCTGCTGCACGGGCCCGGCATGATGCACGGCAAGGCCCTCATCATCGACCGGCGGTCGGCGCTCTTTGGTTCGGCCAACCTCGACCAGCGCAGCCTGTTCGTGAACTTCGAGATTGGGGTGGCGGTTCATTCCGCGCCCGAGGTCGCCGCGATCCGCGCCTGGGCCGAGGCACTCGCTCGGCATTGCCATCCCGCGCGCCCGCCGCCTCCGGCGCGGTTTCCCGCGAGTCTCGCGGAGGATGTCAGCCGGCTGCTGGCGCCGCTGTTGTAGGGCCGGCCTGGTTCACACCATCCCGGCTTCGCGGAAGCTGTAGTAACCGCGGCCCGCGGGATCGGCTCCGGGCTGGCCGACGATGACGTGGTCGACCAGTGGGATGTCCACCGCCCGCGAAGCCTCCCGCAGCATGCGGGTGACCTCCACGTCGGCCGAGCTCGGCGTGGGGTCACCACTCGGGTGATTGTGCGAGCACGCGATGGCCGAAGCCCCTTCGCGCACCGCGATGCGGAACACTTCGCGGGGGTGGGCGAGGGTGGCGTTCGCCGTTCCGGAAGTCATCTCGACACGCTTCAGCAGGCGGTGGCGGCGGTTCAGGCACAGCACCCAGAATTTTTCGACCTCCAGTCCGGCCGTCACCGGTCGCAGGTGGCGCACAATCTGGTCCGCCTCGCGCAACGACGGCGAGTCCTCCTCCTGCTGACCGAGGACGCGCCGGGCTAGTTCCATGACGGTGACCAGCTGCAGGGCCTTCACCCGCCCGATGCCGCGCAGACGGCGGAAGTCGGCCTCGCGCCAGGCCAGCAGGCCTGCGAGGGAGCCGGCCTCGCTCAGCAGCCTCCCGGAAAGTGTCAGCACGTCGGTGCCGCGCGTGCCGCTGCGCAGGAGCATTGCCAGCAACTCGGCGTCGCCCAGGGCCTGCGGCCCGAAACGTTGGAGCCGCTCCTGCGGCCGCTCACCCTCAGCCGTCGCGAGGAGTAGGTTGGGGGCGGGTTTTGCTGCATCGTCCGGCACGCACCGGAACTGCGTTCATGATTAGCCGGCGCCAAGCGGTGCGATACCCCATTTCCGGGGTCATTCGGTCGTTGCCGGTGAGAAGGAGGAACTTGCTCCCAGGCTCCGGAGACCGGTCCGAAACTTGGGTAGAAGGGTTTGGCCTGCGGGTTCCTGACGAGCCTTTCCCATGCCGGTCGGTTCCGCGGGGTTACTCCTTGCGTGAGCCGCCGATTGATCGCTGTCTCGCGGCTGAACGTGATGCCTGTCGCCGAAAACAGCGATGCAAGTGCCCGGTCGCCGGACCCGGTGGTTAGCGCCCGCGGCCTGGAAAAGCGGTATGAGGCGGGTGCCGGGCTGCTGACCAGTCTCGGGCGGGCGATCGGACTTGGTGCGGCGACCTCGGTCAGCTCCGTATCCGCCCTTCAGGGAGTCTCCTTTTCCGTGGCGCGCGGTGAGGCGTTCGGCGTGATCGGGCGGAACGGGGCGGGGAAGAGCACGCTGCTGCAGATCCTGGCCGGCACGTTGCAGCCAAGCGCGGGGGAGTTCGCCATCCGGGGCCGCGTGACCGCGTTGCTCGAGCTCGGCTCGGGCTTCAATCCGGAGTTCACCGGGCGGGAAAACATCCTGCTCAGCGGCGCGATCCTCGGCATCCCGCGGGCCGAGATGGAGCGTAAGTTCGACTCCATCGCCGCGTTCGCCGACATCGGCGACTTCCTTGAGCAACCGGTGAAGACGTACTCGACCGGCATGCTCATGCGTGTCGCCTTCGCCGTCGCGATCTCGGTCGAGCCCGACATCCTGATCATCGATGAGGCCCTGAGTGTCGGCGACATCGTGTTCCAGCAGAAATGCAGCCGGCGGTTGCGCGAATTGGCGCAGGCCGGCGTGACGCTCTTGGTCGTCACCCACGACCTTTCCTTCGTGCTGAGCATGTGCCAGCGGGCGATGTGGCTCGACCGTGGCCGCGTGCGGTTCCTCGGCGAAGCGGGGGCCTGCGTGCGTGAGTATGTCACCGCGATGTCGGCGTTGGCGGGCAACGCCCCCGAGGTTTCGGCCGTGATGGCGGAGCTTCAGGCGGTGCGGATGCCCGACGCGGTACCCCTCGCGCTGGAAGGTCGGGAGCGGTTGGGTGATGGCGGCGTGCGCGTGGAGCGGGCGTGGCTGTTACATGCGGACGGCACGGCGGCCGGCGGCTTCCGCGTCGGCGAGTGGGCGGTCGTGGCGATGCTCGTACGTGCCGGACGTGAGGTACGCGGGGTCAGCGCCGGCTGCGAATTGCGCAACCGGCACGGTCAGGTAATCTTCGCCACGGGGCTGCGTGTGGTCCGTCGGCTCGTTGCGTCGCTGTCCGAAAACGGCGCCGCGCTCGTCAGCATCCGCTTCCAGCTCGAGCTGCAGCCGGGTCAGTACACGCTCGACGTGGGCTGCGGCGCGGGTGGTGACTCTGACAACACTTGGGATCGGGTTCTTAACGCCGCGGTGATCGAGGTCGCCGCCACTCCCGAGCAGGAAGTCGTCCACGGTCTCGTGCGGCTGCCCCACGAAATCTCCGTGGGGCGCCCGGGCTGAAAGCCAGGTTCAGACGACTTCGGCGAAGGACTTCCGAAGGAGCGAGAAGAGCACCGCGCCAGCCGCGAACGCGAACGCCGCCGTAACGTAGACGTAGCCGAGCCGGTCCCACGGCATCGGCTCGTGCCACAGGACGGTGCGGCGGGCGAGGTCGACGATCTGGAGCAGAGGATTAAATCGCAGCCATTCGAAACCATCGGGGATCTTTGCCGGCGGGTACATCACGGCGCTGGCGAACAGTAGCGCCGTCGCGACGAAGGCCGTCACCTGCCCGATATCGCGCAGGAACACGCCGATCGCCGCCAGCGCCCAGCTCACCCCGAGGGAGAGCAGCATCAAGGGCAACATCAGGACCGGCAGCCAAAGCAGGCCCCAGCCGATTCCCGCCGTGCCGAACACCGCTCCGGCGATGATCAGAGCCAGTCCGGCCAGAAGGTGGAAGATTGCGGCGCCGACCTGCGCGACCGGCAGGATTTCCAGCGGGAACACGACCTTCTTCACGAAGTTCGGATTCCCCGTGATGATCCCGGGCGAGATCGAGAGCGTCTCGGTGAAGACGTGGAACAGGCTCAGGCCGAGGAAGAGCGCGAGGGAGAAGTCGAACTCCGTCTCGCCGGGCAGCACACCGAAGCGTGTGCCGTAGAGCCGCCCGAAGACGAAGAAGTACAGCACCAGCATCGACAGTGGATTGACCAGCGCCCAGAGCGGTCCCAGCCGGCTCCCGCGGTGCCGGACCTCGATCGCGCGGTGCGTGAATTGCCAGATCAGTTCCCGGCGGGCCCACAACCCCGCCACCATCCGCGCGGGGTCCAGCGTCAGGGCGCGCAGGGCGCTGGGTTTCGTATCCGGCATGGCGAGGAAGTTCGTCCCGGGGCTCTCTCCGGGTCAACAGCGGGGCGTGAGAACGGGTCAGCGGACTTCAGTGGCCGGCGAGGTCGTCGCCGCGACGCTGGCGTGTGGGATCACCGTGATTGCGCAACGTTCGTCGTTGAGGCCCCAGGACACCACCCAGTCGCCCCCGTCGTGCCAAGCGCCGCAGGGGTAGATGACTTCCCCGACCGCGGGGTTGAGGCGCGGGTGACGACGCGCGGCGGACGATGCGTCCTTCAGGGGCAGTGGGAGGGACGGACCGAATGCGGGTGTAAACGGGTGTTCAGCAGAAAATGCATAGGCGGCCGCCCGGTAGTCGTAGCCGTCCGGTCCGTCGTGCACCGCGTGGCAGAACGACCACAGGAGCCCATCCGCCGTCTGCGGCGGAGTTCCCCCGCGGAGCCCTCCGTGGCATGCGGGGTACCCGCTGGGCGACCAATCGACCACGGCGAGATCGTGGCAGACGATGTCCCCGGCCCCGTCGAGTTCACAGGTCAGAATCCGGTGTGGCTGCACCGAGTAGACGACGAGCACGCGGCCGCCACTCTCGAAAGGCATCCAGTTCTTCTCCAGCTTGCGGCGTTCGGCGCCGGCGAGCACCAACTCGCGGGCGGTTCCGATGGGCCGCAGAGATGGCTCGTCGAGTTCCTGGAGGAACTGGTGGTTGCGCGGCTCATGCCAGCCCGAGTTCCAGTAGATGAAGAGTCTGCCTTGCAGCCGTAGCAGGCGAGGGTCGGCGAACCACTCGAGGGTCACGGCCGGGTAATCGTTGGGGTTCCGGAAAGAGAACGCTTCGCTCAGCGCCGCGACGCTGCCGGGTACCACGCGGAATCCGCGGTCTAGCCGGCAAATTCCGATCCGCCTCCGGCCGTCGTTTCCAACCACCCGGTACGCGAGGATCCAGTTGCCGTCGGAGGAGCGGATCAGGCCCGGGTTGAACGAGTACAGTGGCCCTTCGGCCAGCCGGCTCCACTCCGGGGGCAGGAGCTCAAGGGGGTCGAATAGGACCATCGGGCGGACCGGCGTGGTCATTTGCCGCCGAAAAACCCGCGGATGTGCGCGCAGACAAAATCCACCTGCTCCGCGCTGACGTGCGGCCCGATCGGCAGGCTGAGCACCTCGTCGGCCAGGCGTTCGGCGAGCGGGAAGTCGCCGCGCTTCCAGCCGGCACCCGCGTAGGCCTTGGAGAGGTGCGGCGGGGTGGGGTAGTGGACCTGCGTGCCGACCTCGCGTGCGGCGAGGTGCTTTTGCAACGCCTCGCGGCGTGACGTGCGCACGACGAAGAGGTGCCAGACCGGCGAAGCCCAGGCGGGCACCGAGGGCAGCACGAGATCGCCGACGCCCTGAAGTTGCTGAAAATAATGTTCCGCGAGCGCGGCGCGTCGCGCGTTCCACTCGCCTAGCTTCGGCAGCTTGGCGCGCAGGAAGGCGGCCTGCAGTTCGCTCAGGCGGGAATTCATGCCCGGCAGCTCGTTCTGGTAGCGGACCTTCGAGCCGTAATTGCGCAGGTGCCGGAGCTTGTCGGCGAGGGCGGCATCGGACGTCGTCACGGCGCCCGCGTCGGCGAGCGCCCCGAGGTTCTTGCTCGGGTAAAAGCTCACGCCCGCCGCGTGTCCCAGTGATCCGGCCGCGCGGCCGTGGCAGCGCGCGCCGTGCGACTGGGCCGCATCCTCGAGGACGAACAGCCCGCGGCGCGCGGCGATGGCGTTGATGCGCTCCATGTCGGCGGTCTGGCCGTACAGGTGGATCGGGAGGATCGCCCGCGTGCGGGATGAGAGGCAGGCTTCGAGCCGGTCGGGATCGAGGTTGTAGGTATTCGGGTCGGGCTCGCAGGGGACGGGGCGAGCCCCGGTGTGCGTCACCGCCAGCCAGGTGGCGATGTAGCCGTGCGACGGCACGACGACTTCGTCCCCGGGGCCCACGCCGAGCGCCATGAGGACGAGTTGCATGGCCTCCAGGCCGTTGGCGACGCCCACGCAATCGGTCGTGCCGATGCTGGCCGCGTACTCGGCCTCGAATGCCTCGAGCTCCCGCCCGAGCAGCAGCCACCCCGAGTCGAGCACGCGGCGGTAGGCGGCATCCAGTTCCGCGCGCAACTCGTCGCACGCGGGTTTGAGATCGAGGATGGGCACCTTCATGGGTCAGACGAACTTCAGTTTGCGCGCGGCGAACAGCACCATCCGGAGCAGCAGCCAGCCGTGGCGCCAACGCTGGATGTTGGTGGTACCGTAGGTGCGCTCGCGGTAGCGGATGGGCACGTCGGCGATCCGCAGGGATTGCCGGGCCGCGCCGAAGAGCAGGTCGAAGTCGCCGAACGGGTCGAACTCGCCGAAGTACGACCGATTCGCCGCGATGCGCGCGTAGTCTTCGCGGCGCAGCACCTTGGTGCCGCAGAGGGTGTCCTTCACGGGCTGGCCGAGAAGCCAGGTGAAGATGAGGCCGAAGGACTTGTTGGCGCAGAGATTCAGGAACTGCATCGCCCGCCGCTCCATCGGGTAGACGAGCCGCACGCCGTTGGCGAAATCGGCGCGGTCGCGCGCGATCACGTCGAGGAACTTCGGCAGCTCCTCAGGCGGCATCGTGAGGTCAGCGTCGAGGATCATGAGCACGTCGCCAGTGGCCGCCGCGAAACCGGTGCGCACGGCGTCGCCCTTGCCCCTGCCGGGTTGTCGCAGGCAGCGGATGGTCTTGTCGGGATGGGCCGCGGTGACGCGTCGGATCTGCTCCCAGGTGTCGTCACGGGAGTGACCCTCGACGAAGATCAGTTCCACGCCCCCGCCCATGGGTGGTACGCGCTCGACGGCGGCGGCGATGTTGCCCGCTTCATTGCGCGCGGGGATGACGACGGAAACGCGAAGCGACGCCGGATCCGCCGCGCGGGCGTTTTCCCGTCGGGCGGTGATGAACACCGTGAGGCAGAACCACTGCAGCAGCGGGGCGGCACAGCGGTTGAGCAGCGTGGCGATGCCCAGGGCCTCGAAGGGCAGCAGGATGCGTCCGTCCCGCGTCACGGGCGTCCAACCGCCCAGCCGCAGCAGATTCAGCACATCGGAAGAGGCCAGCCAGCTGTTCTCCGGCTGCCGCGACTTGAGGCCCAGGAGTTCCGCGAGCGACAGCAGCGGCCTCCAGAGAGAGTTCTGGAAGTTGACCACCAACTGGGTGCATGGGTGGGACACGAGGTGGAGCCGCGCGAAAAGCTGTTGCACGTCGGCGGCGAGGTTCAGCGTGTCGGAGATGATGATGAAGTCGAAGGGTCGTCCCCACGTGGCGGGATCGAGTCGTTCGCCGGCCTGCACCTCGAAGCGGCCGTGCGGCAGCCGGGCGCGGGCGGTGGCGATGCGACGCGGCGAAAGGTCGATGCCGGTGACATCGCGGGCGCGGAGCAGCGCGAGGAGGTCGCCCTCGCCGCAGCCGATCTCCAGTACTCTGGCGTCGGCGGGAATGAGAAGGTTGTAGTGGTGGGCGAGGCGGTGGCGGTAGGCGCGCGCTCCCGCCCTCAGTCCGCCCGGCATTTTCTCGTACCAGCTCCGCACCTCCTCGAGGTGAGTGTCGGCCAGTCGGGAAATCGGCGGGGCTGACATGGGTGGTGTCCGGAAGGAGCGTCGCTTCAGCGTGGCCGCGGTGCCGGTCGCGGCTCAAGACTTATGGATTGCAATCACCCTCGAAATCCCGCGGTTAGACCTCCCATATCTCCCGCCGGCATTACGATGGCAAAGCTTCGCCTATTCCTCGCGGCCGCCGCGCGCCGGGCGGCCCTGCTGGCCGCCGGGATCGTCGCGCTGAGGGCGGCTCCGGTGGAGGGCATCCAAGGTTCCTTGCCCGAGGATCACCTTCCGGAGTTGCGGCCGTTTCTCGAGAAGGCGCTGCGCCTTTCTCCGCAGCTCATCTCGGCCGAGTTTGACCGGATTCTGGCCGAGATTCGCGTGACCTCGGCGGATGCCGCGCGCATTCCGAGCGTCGGCGGAAACCTGAACTTAGCCACCAACCAGACCGCCATCTCGGGCAACACCAACTCCCAGACGCGCGATAGCGGCTTCTTCTACAACATCGGCGTCACCCAGCCCCTTTTCCACTGGCGGGCGCTGCAGAATCAGAGCGCCTCCGCCCGGCTCAACCGCCTCGTGGCCGACAAGAGCCTCGACCGGGCGGCGCGCGACGTGGCGCTGTTGGTGCGCAAGGCGTTCCTCTCCCTTGTGGTGGAGAAGGCCCGGCTCCGGGCGGCGCGCGACGGCCTGCGGGTTCTCCGGGAGGACCTCGGCGTCACCCTCGAGAAGCGTGAACGCGGCCTGATCGCGGCCGCGACGCTGGAAGGCGACCGGCTCCGGGAGCGCGAGGTCAGGTTGGAGGTCGCGCGGCTGGAATCCGAATTCGAGGCCAACCGGCGGCGGTTCGCGCGGCTGATCGGACTCCCCGGTGCGCTGGCGGAGGGTGACGTCCCCGACGACATTCCCGCCCCGCGTTTTCTCTCCGACGTCGCTGGGATGCTCGTCGCGACCGTCCTGCGGGATAATGCGCGGAGCACGCTGGAGTACGAGATCGCCGAATTGCGGATCCGTGATGCCCAGCTGCGCATCAATTCCGAGAAGGTACGGCTCTACCCCAAGTTCTTCGCCAGCGCCGGCGTGAGCCTCGAGAACTCCACCAATGTCAACGGCAACACCGTCAGTCAGCAGGGCATCCAGCGCCGTAATGTCAGCGTTTACGCGCAGTGGAACATCTTCGACGGATTCGCCACGCGGGCCGCCATCCGCGAGGCGCAGGCCTCGAAGCGCGTGCAGGAGAGGCTCCAGCAGGCGGAGATCGAGGGCCTCCTGCAGAACGTCCAGATCCTCCAGCGCATGTTGCGTGACGACGCCGAGCAGGTGGAACTCGCCGGCATCCGCCACGGTCTCGCCATCGAGGCCCGCAAGGCCGCGGCGAGGGAGTCGGAATTCGGCAATCTTCCGAAATCGGAACTGGCCCGCGCCGGGACCGCCATCCTTCAGGCCCAGGCCCGCAGCCTTGAGGCCCGCGCCCAGTTCCTCGGCCGCTGGGGGGAATTCGTTTCCCTCACCGCCGGTGAACCCCTCCTGAACAAATCCCCTTCCAGCCATGCCAGCGAACCCAAGTAAAGGCGGCCTTCTCGTCCGCATCGCCGTGGTCCTCGCCGTGCTCGCCGCCGCGGCGTTCGCCGTCGTGCATAACCTGCGCGACACCGCCCGGGTCAAGGCCGTCAACCGCGACACCGCCATCGAAGCCGTCACCGGCAGCGTCGTCGTGCAGGCCGACGGCGGCTTCAAGGAGCTCCGCTCGGAGGCGGCCGGCAAGGTCACCGTGGCGAATATCAAGCCCGGCAGCTCCTTCCGGAAGGGTGACGTGCTCGTGCAGCTGGATACCACCGACCTGGATCGCCAGATCACCGAGACCCGGCGCCGGTTCGAGTCGGACAAGGCGCGTGCGAGGATCGCGCTCGAAAACAATCCCGAGCTGAAGGTGGCGGAGGAAAGGGTGGCGACGGCCAAGCGCTTGTTCGAACTGGGCAACGCCTCCGAGGAGGACCTGAAGGGCGCGCAGCGGGCGCTCGACGGCATCGTCACCCGCCTGAAGCTCACCGATTTCGACGACCAGAAGGCGGACGTCGACTTCAAGGTCGCGATGGAAGGGCTTGAGTTGCTGCGCGAGAAGATGCGCGTGGTGGCTCCCTTCGACGGCACCATCCATAATGACGGCGCGATGACGTGGGAGGGTGCGCTGATCAACTCCGGTCAACCCGTCACGAAGGTCTTCGCCCGCCGCCGCGTGGTGGAGGCCAAGATCAGCGAGGAGAGCTTCGGCCGCGTGAAGCTGGGCCAGCCGGCCCGGATCCGTCTCCTGACCTACGGCACGCAAACCTTCGACGGCACCGTGATCGAGCTTCTGCCCTCGGCCGACGACGCGCAGCGCTTCACGGTCCACCTCGACGTCAAGGCCGACCCCGACCAACTCCGGCCGCTCAGCACGGGCGAGGTCACCATCACCGTCGAGCGCATCGCCGACCAGATCATGGTGCTGCGCCGCTCGATCTTCGACTCCGACAAGGTCTTCGTCGTGAAGGACGGCCGGGTGCAACGGCGGACGCTCGAGTTGGGGATCGTTTCCCTCAACAACGCGCAGGTCCGCAAGGGACTCGCGGTCGGAGAGCTGGTGATCGTCGACCGCCTCGAGGAGTTCCGCGAGGGTCAGCGGGTCCGCACCGAGGTGGTCTTCTGAGCGGCCCAAGGCGGCTCCGCACCGTGATCTCGCCGAACCTCCGCATCGCGTTCCGCTTCCTCACCGCGAAGAAGCGCGCGATGGTGATGAGCCTCGCCTGCACCATCCTCGGGGTTGGCCTTTTCATCGTCACGCAGGCGACGACGAGCGGCTTCGAGCGCTTTTTCACCAAGACGATCCTTGGGATCAACGGCGCGATCCGCATCGAGGACAAGATCCAGGACACGATGCGGAGCATGGCCGCCGCGGGCGGGGGCGATTCGCATTTTGCGCGGCGTGAGGGGGTGAAATACATCGAGGGAATCGAGGAACCGCAGGCGCTGATCGAGGCGCTGCGGGGTTTTCCCAACGTGCGTGGCGTCTCGGCGGTCGTTCGCGGAGGCGTGCAGGTCACGAGCGCCTTCAAGACCGAGGACGCCCAGGTCTTCGGCATCCGCCTGGAGGATCACGTCCGGGTCTCGGACCTTGCCGAGCAGGTGACTTCAGGGGAATTGGAGGATTTCCGGCAGACGCCGACGGGCGCGCTGGTCGGTCGGGTCCTCGCCGATCGGTTGCAGCTGGCGGTCGGGGATTCGTTCGTGCTCTCCACCCGGGGAGCTTCGCGACGCCTGCGGGTGGCGGCGATTTACGAGACGGGATATCGCGAGGTCGACAAGACCAACGTCTACCTGCACCAGGCCGAGGCGCGCTCCCTGCTTAAACGGCCTTCCGGGGCGACTTTCCTGCAGATCGGGCTGTACGATCCCGATCGTGCTCCGGCGGATGCCGTCCGCATGGAGCAGGTGCTGCGGCACAGCGTGAAACCGTGGCAGGAGCGGGAGAAGACGTGGCTCGCGGTGTTCCGCGCGCTGCGGATTTCAACGATGATCACCGTCTCGGTGTTCACGCTCATCGCCAGTCTCGCGATGTTCAACACGCTCGCTATGATCGTGTTGGAGAAGACCAAGGACATCGCGATCCTGCGCTCGATGGGCTACGAACGCCGGGACGTCACCCGCATCTTCCTGTGGCAGGCTGGCATCGTGCTCGCGATCGGCGCCGGCGCGGGCGCTTCCCTCGGGGCGGCGGTCACGTGGCTCGTCAGCCAGGTGCCGCTGCCGGTGAACGGCATCTTCAAGACCGACCGCTTCATCGTGACCTGGGACATCAACCACTATGCCGGCGCGATCGCGACCGCCGTCGTGATGGTCATGATCGCCAGCCTCATTCCGGCCCGGCGCGCCGCGCGCCTTGAGCCGGGCGACATCGTTCGCGGAACCGCCCAGTGAGTATGAGCGACGCGCTCCAACCTTCCCAAGACCTCGCCCTGCGCTGCCGCGGCCTGCACCGCCATCTCGGGCAAGGGGAGGGGCGCGTCCATGTGCTGAAGGGCGTCTCCTTTGAGGCGCGGCGCGGACAGGTCTACGCGATCGTCGGACCCTCGGGTTGCGGCAAGAGTACCCTGCTTTACCTGCTGGGTCTGCTGGATCGCCCGGATGACGGTGAGATCGAGATCAACGGACGATTGATGTCGAACCACGACGACCTCGCGCGCACCGCGGCGCGGGGCGAGCACATCGGCTTCGTGTTCCAGTTCCACTTCCTGATGCTGGAGTTCACGGCGCTGGAGAACGTGATGATGCCGATGCGCAAGCTGGGCCGGCTCGCCCCCGAGGACATGCGGGAGCGGGCGCATGGCTTGCTGGAGTCGGTGGGGCTCGGCGCCAAGACCCATCGGCTTGGTACCCAGCTTTCCGGCGGCGAGCAGCAGCGCGTTGCGATCGCGCGGGCCCTCGCCAACCAGCCCACAATCCTGCTGGCGGATGAACCGACCGGGAACTTGGACGTCCGCAATTCCAACCTCGTCTTCGATCTGCTGACCCGTCTCGCGAAGGAAAACGGCCAGGCGGTGGTGCTCGTCACCCACAATCCCGAGATTGCCCAGCGCTGCGACGTGACGCGGCCGATGCGGGATGGCCTTTTTGTATAATCGCGGACTCCTGTGGTGAATCCGCAGCGGGATTAGCGCGGAAGCTTACTTCTCGCGTTTCCGCTAATTCCTGCGCCCCGCAGGTCGCAGGAGGAAAAAAGGGTTTACAAGGGAAATGGCCCTCCCTTGTTTCGGCCGCGATTTTCACTTCTCAGTCCCGTGACGCATCCTTCGCCGCGAAAACAGCTTTGGTCCGCTTACGCCGCCCTCGCGGGAACGGGTTCCGGCGCCTGATCACCCTCAATCCGGGAGCCCCTTTCGCCCATGTCGAAGCTGTTTCCGAAGTCAGCCAACCGGCTGCCCTTGCAGATCGTGGTCTATCTGGTCGTCCTGGCCGGCATCGCCACGGCGGGCGTCACCTACTACATGACGCCCAAGTATGCCCGCGTGGGCTACGCTCCGCTTCAGCCGGTGCCCTTTAGCCACGCGAAGCATGTGCAGGAGGTCGGTCTCGATTGCCGTTACTGCCACTCCAACGTCGACAAGTCGGGCCACTCCAACGTGCCGTCCTCCCAGACGTGCATGAATTGCCACAGCATCATCAAAGCGAATAGCCCGCTGCTCGCCCCGGTGCGTGAGAGTTACGCCAACAACACGGCGGTGCCGTGGGTGTGGATCCACCAGACGCCCGACTACGCGTACTTCAACCACGCGGCGCACGTGAACCGCGGCGTCTCCTGCGTGGAGTGCCACGGCAAGGTGAACGAGATGGACACCGTGACGCACACGCAGCCTCTCAGCATGTCGTTCTGCCTCGATTGCCACCGGGATCCCGCGTCGCGCATCCGTAAACCGGGGGACGTCTTTAACCTGAACTCCGCGCGTCTGGTCGAACAGGGTGAGGCGGGCGCCAAGGCCGCCGAGAAGTTCAAGCACGACTGGAAACTGATGCCCCCGCAAAGCTGCTCGGGCTGCCATCGATGAAACGCAAATTTGATCATCCGGCCCCGGCCGCAGGCGAGGAACTCTCCGGGCCGCGCTATTGGCGCAGCCTCGACGAACTTGCCGCCACTCCCGGCTTCCGGGCGCAGCTTGAGCGTGAATTCCCCGAGGGCGCATCCGAGCTGAACGGCTTCGACCGCCGCAATTTCATGAAGCTCATGGCGGCCTCGTTCGCCTTGGGCGGGGTCGGTCTGACGGGGTGCCGCCGTCCGGAGAAGTTCATCCTTCCCTATGGCAAGTCGGTCGAGGGCGTGATCCCGGGCCTGCCGTCTTACTACGCGACCGCGATGCCGATTCGGAAGTCGGCCATTCCGCTGCTGGCGGAAACGCATCAGGGCCGCCCCACCAAGCTCGAGGGCAATCCTTCCTTCGAGCCGAACGGTGGTGCCGCCTCGCTCGCCGCCCAGGCTTCCGTCCTTGATCTTTACGATCCCGACCGCGCCAAGGCCCACACCAAGGGTGGCGTGGTCCTGAAGGCAGAGGAGGTGTCTGCCTTGCTAGCCGCGGTGGCGCAGAAGTACGCCGCCACCCAAGGTGCGGGCTTGGCCATCCTGGCGGATGAGTCTTCCTCGCCGACCCGCGCCCGCCTGGTGCGCGAGCTGCGCGCCAAGCTACCGCGCATGGTCTGGTCCGAGTACGAGCCCGTGCAGGACGAGCCTCCGCTGGCGGCCGCCCAGGCTGTCTTCGGCGCGGCCGTGAAGCCGGTGTACCACTTCGGCAAGGCCAAACGCATCCTGTCGATCGACGCCGATTTCCTGCAGTCCGAGGCCGGCGGCATCGCCCACATCCGCGGATTCTCAAAGGGCCGTCGGGTCACGAAGAAGGGCGACGCGATGAACCGCCTTTACGTGGCGGAAAGCGCGCTGTCGCTCACGGGTAGCATGGCGGATCACCGCCTGCGCGTCGCGACGAGCCATGTGCTCGCTCTGACGGCGAAGCTGGTCGCGACAGCCTACCCCGCCGCGGAGTCCGCCATGGCGCCTTTCGCGCAAGGTCTGGCGGTTGACGGCAAGTGGATCGAGGCGTGCGTCGCCGATCTGATGGCCCACCGGGGCGCATCGTTGGTCGTTGCGGGTTCGCATCTGCCGGCTGAGATCCACGCCTTGGTGTACGGCCTCAACACGGTGCTCGGCGCGATCGGTGAAACCGTGACCTTCGTGCAGGCCGAGTCTGCTCCGGGGACGTCGATGCTTTCTGACCTCGCCGCCGCGATCAAGGGCGGCTCCGTCAAGACCCTGTTCGTGCTGGGCGGGAATCCGGTCTACAACGCGCCCGCCGATCTCGATTGGGCCGCGTTGCAGAAATTGGTCCCTGAGGTCATCCGCTTGGGTTACCACGTCGACGAGACTTCGTCGCTTAATCCGGCCGCCACGACTCACCTGGCCGCTGCCCATTACCTCGAGTCATGGGGCGACGCCCGCACGCACGACGGCACGGTGGTTCCGGTGCAGCCGATGATCCAGCCGCTGTTCGGCGGCCTCTCCCAGATCGAGGTGCTGGCGCGCTTGGCGGGTGAGCAAAACGTAGACCCTTACGCTCTGGTCTCGGCCACGATCATTCCTTTGGCGGGAGCGGGCGCCAAGTCCGACAAGGTGATGGCGCGCTTCCTGCACGACGGCCTGCTCGCGGGTTCGGCTTACCGGACGGTTGATGTCCGCTATGACACCGCCGGTGTGCAGCGCCTCTTTGGCTCCGCCCAGGCATTGCCGAAACTAGGTGCCTCGAATCTGGAGGTTCGCTTCGTCGCCGATGCCAAGGTCGACGACGGCCGGTTCGCCAACAATGGCTGGCTGCAGGAGTGCCCGGAGCCGATCACCAAGATTTCCTGGGATAACGCGATTTTGGTCAGCCCCAAGCTCGGTAAGGAACTCGGAATCGATCCGAAGGGATCCCTCCTGCAGGTCGCGCGGAAGGAGACCGCCGAGTTCTACATGGGCAAGGAGAACGCCCGCGTCTTCGAACTCTCTGTCGGCGGCCGTCGCATCCGTGGTCCGGTGCACATCCAGCCCGGTTTGGCCGACTACACGGTAGTCGTTCCGCTCGGTTACGGCCGGACGGTTTCGGGCCGGGTGGGCAAGGGCGCGGGCTTCTCCGCCTACCCTTTGCGCACGAGCGCGGCTCCGCATTTTGTCACGGGGGGCAAGCTGGCCGACACCGGTACCCGCATGTTCCTCGCGAACACGCAGGAGCATTGGTCGATGGAGGGCCGCGACATCATCCGCGAGGCCAACTTCGAGCCGGCGGCCAAGCCCGATGGCAACAGCTACCAGGAGAACCCCGGTTACGTGCGATCGATCGGCATGGAGTCGCATTCGCCGACGATTCTGGGCGAGTACGGCGAGAAGATGTCGCCGCAGGACCGCGCCACGAAGATCCCGCGCGGCAACTCGCTCTATCAGACTCCCACGTTTGACGGCCACAACCAGTGGGGCATGTCGATCGACCTCAACACCTGCGTGGGCTGCAACGCCTGCGTCGTCGCCTGCCAGGCCGAGAACAACATCCCGATCGTCGGCAAGGACCAGGTGCTGCGCGGTCGCGAGATGCACTGGATCCGCTTGGATCGCTACTACTCCAGCGGCACGATCGACGCCGAGGCCTTCGGCGGCGCGGGTAACGTGGAACTCCCTTCCGACCCGCAGGTTTCGCTGCAGCCGATGACGTGCGTGCATTGCGAACTCGCCCCATGCGAGACCGTCTGCCCGGTCAACGCCACCGTGCACGATGAGGAGGGCATCAACACGATGGCCTACAATCGTTGCATCGGCACGCGGTACTGCGCGAACAATTGTCCGTACAAGGTCCGTCGCTTTAATTTCTTCGATTGGAACCAGCGTTCCCTCGACAGCCTCTACATGGGGCCCGCCTCGGAGTACGGCATGCCGGAACTCCTCAAGATGGCGAAGAATCCCGAGGTGTCCGTCCGGATGCGCGGCGTGATGGAGAAGTGCACGTACTGCGTGCAGCGCGTCCAGAACGCCAAGATCCAGCACAAGGCCAAGCTCATGCAGCGGAATCAGGGCGCGCCCATTTCCCTCGAGGAGATCCGCGTTCCCGACGGCGCCTTCAAGGTCGCCTGCGAGCAGACTTGCCCGGCGGGAGCGATCGTGTTCGGCAACATCCTGGACCCAAAGAGTGCCGTCAGCCAGGCCAAGGCGCGGGAGCAGGATTACGCCGTCCTGGGTTACCTGAACGTGCGTCCGCGCACCACCTACTCGGGCAAGTTGCGTAATCCGAACCCGAAGATGCCCGATTTCAACCCGCTGCCCTTCAGCCGGGTGGAATACTCGCGCAAGAACGAACCGGCCGGTCATGGGCACGAGACTAAGGGTGACCACAAGCCCGCCAAGAAGGCCCCGTCGCATGGGTCCTCCGGGGGAGCGCCGAAGACGGGAGGACTTAGCTAATGGCCCACGCCGAACACTCCTCCGCAGCCCATCCGCTGCTCCAGGAAGTACGGCCCGCGGAGCTCCCGCGTGCCGTGCTCGTGGAGAACAATCGCAGCTTCAACTGGATCACGGAGAAGATCTGCGGGATCATCGAAGGGAAAACCCCGACTTGGTGGTGGATTTGCTTCGTGCTGGCCTGCTTCGTGGCTTCCTTCACGGTGGCCGGCATCACGTACCTGGTCGCGACGGGCGTCGGCGTCTGGGGCCACGCGAATCCCGTCAACTGGGCCTGGGACATCGTCAACTTCGTCTTCTGGATCGGCATTGGCCACGCCGGAACCCTGATTTCGGCGATCCTTTGCCTGCTGCGCCAAAAATGGCGGACATCAATCAATCGCGCTGCTGAAGCGATGACGATCTTCGCGGTGGTCTGCGCGGCGATCTTCCCGGTGTTCCACGTGGGCCGCGTGTGGTTCGCCTGGTACCTCTTCCCGATCCCGAACTCGAACGCAATCTGGCAGAATTTCCGCTCGCCGCTCGAGTGGGACGTGTTCGCTGTTTCAACCTACGGCACCGTCTCGGTTCTCTTCTGGTACGTCGGCCTGATTCCCGACTTGGCGGTTTTACGCGATCGTTTCTTCGCCGCGGGCAACCGCCTACGCGCCACCCTCTACGGCCTTTTCGCGTTGGGCTGGCGCGGCTCCAACCGCCACTGGAGCAACTATGAGATGGCTTATCTCATCCTGGCCGGCATCTCGACGCCGCTCGTGCTCTCCGTGCACACGATCGTGTCGTTCGATTTCGCGGTCTCGCTCCTGCCCGGATGGCACACCACGATCTTCCCTCCTTACTTCGTGGCTGGCGCCATCTTCTCGGGCTTCGGCATGGTGCTCACTCTGATGCTTCCGCTCCGTGCGGTGTACAAGCTCGAGGACCTCATCACGCAGTACCACATCGACTGCATGTGTAAGATCACTTTGGCGACCGGCACGATCGTCGGGTACGCCTACGGGATGGAATTCTTCATCGCGTGGTACGGGGCGAACCCCTATGAGGGCTTCGCGTTCGTGAACCGCGCCTTCGGCCACTACGCTTGGGCCTACTGGATCATGATCTCGTGCAACGTGATCACGCCCCAGTTCTTCTGGTTCAAGGCCGTGCGTGAGAACACTGCCCTCGTCTGGGTGCTCTCGATCTTCGTCAACGTCGGAATGTGGTTCGAGCGCTTCGTGATCATCGTTACTTCGCTGGCGCGCGACTTCCTCCCCTCCAGCTGGGGCTATTACTCCCCGAGCATCGTCGAGATCTTCACGTTCTTCGGAACTTTCGGGGTTTTCTCGGTGCTGTTCCTGCTGTTCATCCGCTTCCTGCCGGTGATGCCCATGGCGGAACTCAAGGCGGTTACCCCGCAGGCCGACGTCCACGGCGGCCACGGAAACGCGAAACACTGATCACGCACGCCGATGTCCGCCCAACCTTACGGCCTGATCGCCACCTTCGACGACGTCCCTTCGCTCTACCATGCGGCGGAGTCGGTTCGCGACGCCGGTTACCGCAACTGGGACTGCATCACGCCCTTCCCCGTACACGGCCTCGACAAGGCCATGGGGCTCCGCCGCTCCATCGTGCCGCGCATCTCGCTCGCCGGCGGAATTACGGGTTTCCTCACCGGCATGTCGCTGATCTGGTGGACCGGAGCGGTCGACTACAAGCTCATCGTCGGAGGTAAGCCGTACTTCAGTCCGATGTTCGCGTTTCCGGTGGCTTACGAGCTCACCATCCTGTTCACCGCCTTCGCCACCATCATCGGCATGTTCGTTCTCAACGGCCTGCCGATGCACTATCACCCCGTGTTGAAGTACGATCAGATCCGCCGGGGAATGGATGACACCTTCTTCATCGTCATCGAGGCCCGTGATCCGCGCTTCAACTTGGAGAATACCAAGGCGCTGCTCGCCCGGGCGGGCGGCAAGGCCATCACCGAGCTGGAGGCCTGATCGATGCGTAACGTCTACCTCATCACCCTCTTCGTCTGCGTGCTGGCGGTTTCCATCCTCGGCTTCCGGGGAACGACCTTCACCGCGCCGCCGATCGATCTCTTCCCCGACTGGGCCTTCCCGGGCATGGAGGTTCAACCGAAACACCGGCCCCAAGCCGCCAGTGATTTCTTCGCGGACGGCCGCTCAGACCGTACTCCTCCCGCCCGCACCGTCGCCCGCGGCATGCTGCGGGATGACGATCACCTCCATCTCGGCAAGGCGGCCGATGGTTCTTTCGCCGCGAAGCTGCCCGCCGCTGTCACCGTGGATTTCGCCCTGCTCGAGCGCGGTCGTGACCGCTACCAAGTTTTTTGCGCGCCTTGCCATGGTTCGCTCGGTGATGGCAACGGGATGACCAAGCGCTACGGGATGGGAGCCACGCCTACCTTCCACGACCCGCGCCTCCGCACCATGCCCGACGGGGAAATCTTCAATACCATCACGAACGGCAAGAACACGATGATGCCCTACGCCGACAAGCTGTCTCCCGAGGACCGCTGGGCGGTCGTCGCCTTCGTCCGCGCCCTTCAACGGGCCCAGCAGGGTACGGTTGCCGACGTCAACGATCCCGCCGGGAAGAAAACCCTCGGCCTGCCATGAGTTCCCCCGTCGCCCACGCTTCGCCGGGCCTACCGGCTGAAACCTCCTCCGCCTCGGATCTTCCCGGGAAGGCCCTGAAGTTCGGGATAGCCGGCCTCGCCCTGACCGCCGCCGGACTCCTCCTGCCCAACAATGCGCGGGCGGTCGCCATGTCGTACCTTGTGGGCGTCACCTACTGGACGGCGATTGCGATCGGCATGCTGATGCTCGTGCTGATCCATCATATCTTCGATGCCTCCTGGTCGACGGTCATCCGCAGGCAATTCGAGCACGGACTGGCGGCGTTCAAGTGGCTCGCGCTCCTTTTTCTTCCCCTCGTCCTCGCTTCCTTCCTGTATCAGCGGGACCTCGTCTGGCCGTGGCTCAACCTCGACCATGAAATGCACGGAGGTCACACGGTCGGACACGACCCGCTGTACCTGAAGAAGGCCGCCTTTCTGAATCCGGGCATGTTCGTCGGTATGACGGTCGGTTTCTTCGGGATTTGGATCTGGCTCTCGGCTCGGCTTCGCCGCGCTTCGTTTTCGCAGGACGCCGATGGAGACATCGGCTGGACCAGAATGAACCGCACGACGGCGGCCTTGGGCCTGCCGCTCGGTGCTTTTTCACTCACGTTCGCGGCGATTTACTGGGTCAAGTCCCTCGAGTACCACTGGTTCTCGACGATGTTCGGCGTCTGGTTCTTCGCCAACTGCGTGCGCGGGGCGCTTGCCGTCGGGGTGATCATCATGGTGTGGCTTTGGCACCGCGGCGATTACAAGGGTATCCTCAACACGAATCACTTCCACAGCATCGGCATGCTGATGCTGGCGTTCACCGTCTTCTGGGCGTACGTGACCTTCTCGCAGTACTTCCTGATCTGGAACGCGAATGTGCCCGAAGAGACGTTCTGGTACAACCTCCGCGAGATCAATCACGACGGCAGCTCTAACCAGTGGAAATGGATCGGGATCTTCGGCATCCTCTTCGGGCACTTCTTCATCCCGTTCTTCTTCCTGCTTTCCTACCGCTACAAGGTTTCAAAGCACATCATTCGCCGGATCGCTTGGTGGTTCCTCGCGATCATCCTGCTGGACATGTGTTACAACATCATGCCGGCGTTGAAGGACTCCCATGGCGACTCCCTGCCTCTTCTCTCGCTCAACCTGGTCTGGATCCTGAGTTCGGTCGTGGGCGTGGGCGGCATCTGCGTCTGGGCCTACCTGCGCAGTTTCCCGACCGCGAAACTGATTCCGATCCGCGACCCCCGCATCGGCGAGAGCCTAACTCACCATGAGTGATCATTCCGAAAGTCCCGCACGGCCGGTTTCGCTCTTCACGGTGGTGATCCTCCTAGGGGTATTCGCCGCATTCTACTTCTTTGTGCGGTCCTACTATCGCCCCACCCCCGTTTCGGCCGTGAATGCGGCGGCTGAGAATCTTCCCAAGGAGCTGGAATGGCGCGCCACCGCGGAATCGCGCCGCAAGGCCTTGCAGGAGGCCCGCGAGAAGGAGGAGCGCGTTGCGTCGTCTTACGGTTGGATCGACCAGAAGGCGGGTACCGTCCAGCTGCCCATCCGCCGCGCGATGGAGCTCACGGCGCAGGAGTACGGCGTCAGGAAGTGATGCTCCCCAACCTTCAGTGTCCCAGATGATTTCCTCCCCAACCCAGCTTGCCAGTCCGTCCGGAGACGCGACTGATCGTGGCGCACGGGGTCCCCTGCTTGTCGCGATCGGATGTTCGATCGTCTGGCTGGTGATCAGCGGCGTGCTTTCGCTCGTTTCCGCGATCCAGCTGCATTCGCCCTCCTTCCTCGCCGCCTGCGAGTGGCTGACCCACGGCCGTACCAAGGCGCTGGCGGAGACTTCCTTCGTCTATGGATGGGCGGGCGGCGCCGGGATCGCGGCGGTCGTCTGGATCCTTGGCCGACTGGGTGGCAACCCGCTCCGCGCGATGAATTGGTACGGCGCCGGCAGCATCTTCTGGAACCTTGCGATTCTGGCTGGGCTCGCGGGCATCGCCACCGGCGACATGACTTCCTTCTCGCTGCTGCAGCTTCCCCGCTACGTGCAGCCTCTGATGGTCTTCGCCTCGGCCTCGATGGGCATCGCCGGTCTCCTGGCTTGGTCCGGCCGCCGTCGGGATGGCACCTTTGCTGCCCATTGGTACGGGATCGCCGCTTTGGTGCTTTTTCCGTGGGCACTGACAGCCGCCCAAATCAGTCTCCTGTGGTTCCCTCTCCGCGGCGTACTGCAATCGGTGGGCGCGGCCTGGTACTTCGACGCCGTCGTCTTCCTCTGGATTGCGCCGCTTGCCCTTGCTTGTGCGTACTACCTGACGGCGAAGCTGGGTGGGCGCACGCTGCCCAGCTATGAGGCGGCGCCGCTTTCATTCTGGATCCTTATTGTGACCGCCACTTGGTCGGCAGGCCGTCACCTGATCGGAGGCCCGGTGCCTGCTTGGCTTCCCACGATGGCGGTGGTCGGCCTGTCCATGTTGCTTTACCATTTCACGGTGATCGCGCTTAACCTGCGGCCGGCTCTCAGTCTGTCTGGACCGGTTGGGGGCACTCTTAAGTTCGGCGTGTTAGCTTACCTCCTCTACGGGGTTGTCGCCTTCGTCACCAGTTTTCGCGGGGTGGCTCTTCGGACCCAGTTTACGCACTTCTCGTCCGCCTCTGACCTGCTGTTCCTTTACTGTGCCGCTTCGATGGTCCTGTTCGCCGCGCTCTATTTCCTGGTTCCGCAGGTGACCGGGCGGGATTGGTCATCCGCAGGACTTACTTCCGCACATGTGACCGGGGTACGACTCGGGGCCGCTCTGGCCGTCGTCGCCCTCGCTTGGGCAGGAATCTCGCAGGGTGGTATGCTGCTGGAGCCCAAGGCTGGGTTTGCTGATATCGCCGTGGGCGTGCGCACACCTCTGCTGCTCAACACGGCGGCACAATTGATTCTTCTGGGTTCCAACCTCCTTCTTCTCGTCAATTTCCTGCGCTCGTCCTTCACCTGTTGCCAGGCGTCCGCGGAGGGTTCCGCCACATGAAAAACGGACCGATTTTCCTGTTGGGACTCTTCGTTTCCGCCGTGGTCGCTTGGTCGGCGATGGTTCTGGGAGCTCATGCCCAGTTGGGTGGTCTTACGCCTTGGTTCGACGAGGCCGAGGGGCTCTCCCATCCGGCTCGTCCCACCGGTCTGGCGGCCCGTGGGCAACTGGTTTACGCTGACCTAGGCTGCGCTGCTTGCCACACCCAGCAGGTGAGACGGCCGGATTTCGGTTCCGACAAAGCGCGCGGATGGGGAGATCGTCAGAGCGTTGCACGGGATTACATCTTTCAGGAGCGCCCGCAGCTTGGGGCCTCCCGGGTGGGTCCCGATCTGGCGAATCTTGGTGCTCGCAAGCCCCAGCCCCCTTCCTCCGAGACGCTCATGGGCTTGCTCTACGCCGGCACGGAGCGCCATCCGGCTTATCCATTCCTCTTCGAGAATCGCCGGATCGAGGGTGAGCCGTCCCTGCGGGCTCTGAAGCTGTCGGGCGTCTCCGCGCCGCCTTCCGGCTTCGAGGTGGTGCCTTCCGAGCGGGCGCAGTCGCTGGTCGCTTACTTGCTCAACCTCAGCTCCGAGTACGATTTCCCGGAGGCCAAGCCGCTGGTCAGGACGCCGGCGAACCAGGAGGCGAAGAAATGAGCTCGAACATGGACTCAAAGCAGGGTCGGAACGGGTCGGGGAGCAATGACGATGCCCTGCAGGCGGAGCACGAAAAAGTCTTGGGTAAGCAGCCCGACGAAAATGGCCATTATCGCCTCCTTCCGCTCAACCTTCTGTTCCTGCTCAGCGCGGTGATCCTGTTTGGAGGCACTTACCTCGGCCGCTTCTCAGGGTACTTCCACCCCAAGGTGTACAACGAGTATGGGCTGCCGCCGAAGGCGGGGGCGGAATCAGCTGCTCCCGCGGTCGATCCTCTGGTCCTGGGTAAGAACGTCTATGCCCAGGTTTGCGCCGCGTGCCATCAGCCGAACGGCATGGGTCTTCCCCCTGCTTTCCCGCCGCTCGCTGGTTCCGAATGGGTTTCGGGTTCCGAGGAGCGTCTCATCCGCATCATGCTCCACGGGCTCCAAGGGCCAATCAAGGTCAAGGGAGTGGATTACATTGGCGCCATGCCCGCAGTCGGGCCGGGTTCCGGCTACAACCTAAACCCGGAAAAGGTAGCGGCCGTGCTCACCTACGTCCGCAAGGAATGGGCTGGCATCGACGTTCCCGTCTCAGCCGCCAAAGTCTCCGAGATTCGCGGCAAGGACGGCACTCGCGCTCCGATCACCGCGGCCGAGTTGGAGAAGATTCCCTGATTTCCGGTTCCGGTCTTTTCTCGAGGGCCGCGGTTATTTCGCCGCGGCCTTTCTTTTTTCCGGGCTTCAGTCGCCCAGCCTGCAGTCCTTGGCGAGGTAGTTCTTCACGTAATCCCCGACGGCTTCCGACAAGGGCGACACTTTGCGCGAGTAACCGCTGGCCCGCAGCTTTCCGATGTCCGCCTTGGTGTAGTATTGATACTTTCCTCGCAGCGCTTCCGGCATGTCGATAAAGGTGATGTTGGGGGCGCGCCCGAGAGCGGCGAAGATCGCACCGGCCAGGGTCAGCCAGGTGTTGGCCTCGCCGCTGCCGAGGTTGAACAACCCGCCTGCCTTGGCGCCGGCCGGGTCGCCCGCGAAGTGCAGCGTCATCTCGACGGCGTCCTTCACGTAGAGGAAGTCGCGCATCTGCTCCCCGTCGCGGTAATCGGGCCGGTGGCTGCGGAACAACTGCACGCCTCCGGTCGCCTCGATCTGGCGGTAGGCCTTGTTGACCAGTGACCGCATGTCGGCCTTGTGATCCTCGTTGGGACCGAAGACGTTGAAATACTTCACGCCGACGATGCGGTTCAGCCATCCCTCCCTCTGCGCATGCAGGTCGAAGAGGTGCTTCGAATATCCGTACATGTTCAGCGGGCGAAGGCGGTGCAGGTTCTCGTCGCGGTCATCCATCCCCTGCGTGCCATCCCCGTAGGTCGCCGCGGAGGAGGCGTAGATGAAGCGCGCGTCACGGGCCAAAGCCCACGCGGCCAGCTCCTTCGTCACCGCGTAGTTGTTATCCGCCAAGTAGCCGGCGTCCTTCTCCGTGGTCGCCGAGCAGGCGCCCAGGTGGAACACGGCGGAAAAACGTCCGAACGCCTCGGGATGCCGCTGCAGCTCGCGGCGAAACACGTCGGCCTGCACATAGTCGGCGAAGCGGAGAGGCGTCAGGTTCCGCCACTTCTCGTCGGTACCGAGCAGGTCGGTGATCACGATGTCGCGGTGCCCGCGCTGGTTCAACGCCCACACCAGCGCGCTGCCGATGAAACCGGCTCCGCCGGTCACGAGGATGCGTCCGTCGAGATGGCTCATGGGATTGTTATGACCGCCGGGGGTCGTCGTTCAGGCCCCGCGGGAAAGCTCCTCCGACCGGGCGGTGGCGGCGAGCACCGTCTCGCGCATGACTCCGCGGAAATCGCGCGCCTTCATGCGCTGGAGGCCCGCGAAGGTGGTGCCGTTGGGTGACGTCACTTGGTCGCGCAGGACCTCCGGCTCCTGACCGGTGCGGGCCAGCAGGCGCGCCGAACCCAGCAGGGTTTCTCGTGCCAGTTGCCAAGCGGTCTCCCGGGATAGACCGGCCGCCTCGCCGGCGTCGCGGAGCGCGGCGGCGAACTCGAAGACGTAGGCGGGTCCGCTTCCGCTCAGGCCCGTGACGGCATCCAACTGCGCCTCCGGCGTCTCGAGCTGCTGGCCCAGTGCGCCCAGGATCGCCTCGATCGTCGCGCGGTCGGATTCCCCGGGTGCACGAAGCGGGCTCCATGCCGTGATGCCCGCGCCGATTTGGCCCGGGGTATTGGGCATGGCCCGCACGATGTTGCGCGCTTCAGGAAAGACTTGTGCGAGGCGGGCTAGCCGCGTGCCCGCAAGGATGGAAAGGACCAGCTTGCCGGAGGCCAGCCGGGCGAGCGAGGGATCGAGACCCGTTAACTGCTGGGGCTTGCAGGCGAGTACAAGCGTGTCGGCTTGGGCGACGAGATCCCCCAAGTTGCCCGCGGCGCGCACGCCCGTGCGGGCGGCCAGTGCGGCCGCGGTGCCGTCGCCGCCGTCGTTGCAGCAGAGTTCCGCCGGCGTGCAGACGTTACGGGCGATGAGGCCCTCGACCATGGCCGAGGCCATGCGGCCGGCCCCGAGGAAAGAGATCTTTGGCATGTCGGTAGGAGCGGGGAGGCGCGTCCGGGTGGATCAGGCCGCCGTGCGCCGCAGACGGGCCTCGACGGTGTTTCGCATGAGCATGGCCACCGTCATGGGTCCCACGCCCCCGGGCACCGGGGTGATCCGGGAGCAGAGCGGCGCGACCTGGCTGAAGGCGACGTCGCCGGTCAGGCGGTATCCGGTCTTTCGCGACGGATCTGGCACGCGGTTGATGCCGACGTCGATCACGACCGCGCCGGGCTTCACCATGTCGGCCGTGACGAATTCCGGCCGCCCGATGGCGGCGATGAGCACGTCGGCGAGCCGGGTGATGGCCGGCAGGTCGCGGGTCGCCGAGTGGCAGATGGTGACGGTGCCGTTGGCGCCCGCCCGCTTCTGGAGGGCGAGGAGGGCGACGGGTTTGCCGACGATCAGGGAGCGGCCGAGCACGACGACGTGCTTGCCCTTCAAATCCACGCCGCTGCGGGCAAGGAGTTCCATGATGCCGGCCGGGGTGCAGGCCACGAAGCCGGACGGATCCTCCTGCGCGACTTTGCCGAGGTTGAGGGTATTGAAGCCGTCGACGTCCTTCTCCGGGGCGACGCGCCGGAAGACGGCCAGCTCGTCGATGTGCGGCGGCAGCGGAGATTGGACGAGGATGCCATCGACGCCGGAATCCGCGTTGAGCTGGTCGATCAGTGCGAAGAGTTCCTCCTGAGTCGTCGAGACCGGCGGCAGGATTACGCGTCCCTCGACACCGATCTCGGCGGCGGTCTGTTCCTTCTTTCGCACGTAGGAGACCGACGCCGGGTCGTCGCCGACACGGACCAGGACGAGGCAGGGTTTGCGCCCTTTCAGGGCGGCGACCTTCGCCTTGAGCTCCGCGATGATGTCGGCCGCGATGCGGTTGCCGTCGATGAGTTCCATGGCGCGGCTACTTCAGCTGGACCGACTCGATGCGGATGACGAGGTCGCGGCCGTCGGCAGTGGCAGTGGCCGTGCCGAAGACCACCACGTTGAGGTTCAGGTATTTCTCGATCTGGTCCGGCTGGAGCAGCCGCGATACGTCGACGTAGGCGTAACGCCGCCCGGCCTCGTCGTTGAGGGCGTAGTCGTGAGGCCGGCGGGGCGTGAGGGGCCGACGCGTCGAGACGAGGCGGCCCGAGTACTGGCGCGGTAGGCCGCTGACGCCACCCTCGCCGAGGCTGACATTTGGCGCCGGCTGGCCGGTGGATGTGACCCCGTAGATGCCGGGTGAAACCGGGGCGGGGGCCGTCGGCGTGGGCACGGTCGGAGCCGGGGCTGGTGCGGAGGACGGCGCGCCCACGAACGCGTAGCCGATGAGCTTCCGGTCGAGGCTGATCTGCGTCCATTTGCCGCGGATGCCAGTGATCGTGGTCTTGTCGGTTTCCTCGGCCAAGGCGAGCACTGCGGCGTCGGCTTTGGGTGCGAGGCGGATGGGTGCGCCGGGTTTAACGTCGAGGCTCTTGGCCAGATCCTTGTTTTCCACGAAGCCCTCGAAGGGGCCGCGTAACTCGACGGCGATCCATCCCGCCGGCAGGGAGCCCGTGAAGCCGATCGCCGGGATCGGTTCGGTGCCGGCCTTGAGGTAGGAGATGGCCGGGAGCGAGGAATCAGGCTTGGCGTGGACCGCGGTGGTCGCCGGCAACGGGGCAGCTCGCCCGGACGCAAGCGCGGCGAGGGCTGAAACGAGCAGGGCGGCGAATCTAGTCTTCATGAAGGGTTTCGGCGGGCGCCGCGCCGCCTCCCTTGGGTAGCGCGTACGCCTCGTGACGGGCGTGCGGCGTCCTCGGGTTGAGGAACAGCGCGGAAATATCCTTGTTGGACAGCACCTTGCCGGCCCGCAACGGGATTCCCTTCAGCTGCAGGGCGCCGATCTGATAGCGGCGCAGGCGCTTCACTTCGTATCCGAGCTGGGTGAAGAGCTGGCGGATCTCCCGCTTGCGCCCGTGGTGCATGTGGACGTCTAGGTCGGTCGAAGTGCCTCCGGCGTCGGCGTTGATGAGGGCAGCGCGTTCCACCTTCAGGCGCTCTCCTTCGATGGTGACGCCGCGGACCAGCTGCGGCAGGCGACCGGATGGAAAGGGCCCCTTGAGCACGACGTGGTAGCGTTTAACCACGACGTTCGAAGGGTGCATCAGTCGATGGGCCAGGTCGCCATCGGTCGTGAGGATGACCAGTCCCTCGCTGTCGAGATCGAGCCGGCCGGCACAGAAGAACCGTAAGCGGGAAAACTCGCGCGGCAGCAGGTCGAAGACCGTGGCGGCGTGGTGCGGATCCTCGTTGGAGCACACCAACCCCCGCGGCTTGTGGACGGCGATGGTGATCTTCGGCTGGGAAGTGCTGCGCACCGGCTTGCCCGAGACGGTGACCTTATCGATTCCCGGGGTCACCTTCTGGCCGGCGACGGCCGGTTTCCCGTTGATCCAGACCTCCTGCTGGGCGACGAGCGCCTCGGCGTTTCGGCGCGAGCACACGCCCGCGTCCGCGAGGAATTTCTGGATACGCACCGCCGGTCCTGGATTCACTCGCACACTGCGCGGCAATTCGATGGTCGCTGCAAGCCTTCCGCGGGGCGCCGAACGCACCCTTGCCCTCCGCTGCCGATCCGGTCTTCCTCGCGACCTTTCCCATGCTGACCTTCAACAATCGCACCGCCCTTGTGACCGGCGCCGGCCGTGGCATCGGCAAGGCCATCGCCGAAGTCCTCGCACGCCATGGCGTCACCGTCATCTGCGTCTCAAAGTCCGCTGATTCCTGCGGTGCGGTCGCGGCGGGTATCACGGCGGCGGGTGGGAAGGCGAAGGCGCTGGCCGTCGATGTCGCGGACGGCGCCGCGATCGCGCGCGCGGCGGAGGCGCTGCTCAAGGAGTTTCCTGTGATCGACATCTTGGTGAACAACGCAGGCATCACGCGTGACGGGCTGCTCTTTCGGATGAGCGACGCTGATTGGAACGACGTGCTGACCACCAACCTGACCAGTTGCTTCCATTGGACCAAGCTGATCGCCCGTCCCATGACCCGGGCGCGCTGGGGACGGGTAGTGAACATCGCCTCCGTCAGCGGGGTGATGGGCAATGCCGGCCAAGCCAATTACTCTGCCGCCAAGGCCGGCATGATCGGTCTCACCAAGACCCTGGCCCGGGAGTTCGCCTCCCGTAGCGTGACTGTGAACGCGGTGGCCCCCGGGTTCATCAAGACCGACATGACCAACGAGTTCGTGAACAACCCTGAGGCTTCCGCCCGGATCCTGGAGGCCGTGCCGCTCAAGCGCTTCGGTGAGTCGGCTGACGTCGCCAACCTTTCCGCTTACCTCTGCTCGGAAGAGGCGGGGTACATCACTGGACAGGTTTTTAACGTTGACGGTGGAATGGCCATGTGAAGCCTCCGCGTTCGCGATTCCGTCCTAAAATTTCGCAAAATGGCCGACCAAAAAACCATCGAACAGCGGGTCAAGGAGATCATCGTCAATCAGCTCAACGTTAACGAAGAGCAGATCACGCCGACGGCCTCCTTCCTGGACGACCTAGGCGCGGATTCCCTCGACACGGTCGAGCTCATCATGGCGTTCGAGGAGGAGTTCAAGGACGAGATCAAAGGAGAGATCCCCGAGTCCGACGCCGACAAGCTTCAGACCGTCGGTCAGGTGATCGACTACATCAAGGCGAAGTCCGGGCAGTCCTGAGGGCTGAAGGTTCCCTTTTGGTGTTCCGCCGGTTTCCTCCGCGTGAGGAAATTTCTGGCGGAACGCCTTTTTGTTTGCGCTGATCGCGGGTCATTTTCCGCGCATGGCCACCTCTGCTGATTCGATACGCGTCGTCGTCACCGGTCTGGGCGTCGTAGCATCCCTGGGTCACAACGTCGGAGATTTTTGGGAATCACTTCTGGCCGGCAGGTCGGGAGTTCGCCGGGTTTCGCTCTTCGACCCCTCGCCTTACGCGAGCCAGATCGGTGCGGAGGTCACCGGCTGGGAGGCCTCCGAGCACATGGATCCCAAAGAGGCCCGACGCAACGACCGCTACACCCATTTCGGGTTCGTCGCCGCGAAGCAGGCCGTGGCCGATGCGGGCATCGACATGTCGCGCGAGGACGCCGACCGGGTCGGCGTGATGATCGGCTCGGGCATCGGGGGAATGTACACCTATGAGTCGCAGCTGCGGGTCCTCTCGGAGCGCGGACCGAGGAAGATTTCTCCGTTTACGATACCTTCGCTCATCGGTAACATCTGTTCGGGGCTGGTTGCGATCGAGCTTGGAGCCCGCGGGCCCAACTTCGGCGTCGTGTCGGCTTGTGCGACCGGTACCCATGCATTGGGTGAGGCGGCCCATGCGATCCGGCGCGGAGAGGTCGACGTGATGGTCGCCGGCGGGAGCGAGGCGGCTATCACGCCGTTCGCCTACGCGAGTTTCTGCGCGATGAAGGCCATGAGCACGCGCAACGCCGAGCCTGAGCGTGCCAGCCGGCCGTTCGATGTGCAGCGCGACGGCTTCGTCATGGGCGAGGGTTCCGGCGTCCTTGTGTTGGAGTCCCTGGAGCACGCGCGGGCGCGCGGCGCGCGGGTCTATTGCGAGTTAGCTGGATACGCGGCGACCTGCGACGCGTTCCACATCACGCAGCCGGATCCCGAGGGGAAAGGTTTGTCGATGGCGATGAAGCGCGCGCTGGCCAACGCCGGCGTGCGGCCCGAGGATATCGATTACATCAACGCCCACGGGACTTCGACGCCTTACAACGACAAGTTTGAGACACTGGCGATCAAGCGGGTCTTCGGAGATCACGCGCGACGCGTCCCGATCAGTTCCACGAAATCGATGACGGGCCACCTGCTGGGCGCGGCGGGGGGCATCGAGTCAGTCATCAGCGTTAAGACGATCCAGTCCGGCTGCATCGCCCCGACCATCAACCTGCAGGAGCCGGATCCCGACTGCGACCTCGACTATGTTCCGAACCAAGGCCGCTCAGCGAGGGTCCGGGCTGTGCTTAGCAATAACTTGGGGTTCGGCGGGCAGAACGCTTCGGTCGTCTTCCGGGCGCTCTGATCCTCGGCCGAAGGCCGGCGGAAATAAAAAAGCCCGCGGGTAGCCGCGGGCCTCAAGTCAGTGAAAAGGAGGGAGTTCAGACCTTCTGCACAAGTCCGGCCTTGATGGCCTTGACCGATACCCAGACGCGTTTCGTGCCGCCGTTGGCGGTCCGGATGCGGATGCGCTGGAGGTTCGGACGGAACTTGCGCGGAGTGATGCTCGTCACGTGGGTTCCGATGCCGCCGCTCTTCTTAGACTGACCCTTACGATTGATGATCGAGCCCTTGACGGGGCGGCGACCGGTGACTGCACAGATTCTGGCCATGGTGATTTCCTAAGGTTTAAGGGTTCAAAGTAGCGACCCGTCTTCCGGCGAATCAAGGTGAATCTTGCACACTGCCAGACCCCGGCGTCCAAACGGCATCGTCTGGCGTGGCGAAACGACGATCGGGACCTGCGCTGCGGACCTCCATCTGTTCGCCGCTAAGTTGGTGGAATCGGAAGGGGGTTCCCCAGCGGTCGCAAAGTTCGCCCGCGGCGTTGATCGAAGGATGCCGGTCGGGAATTAGGGCGAAGTTGATCCGGTTGGTTCCAGTCAGGGCTCGGGTGATGTCGCGGTTTTCCCCGACCGGATTGCCTTCCCGCGGGAAATTGGTGCGCCAGGCCTCGAAGACCTGATCAAGGATTTCCAGGTCCTGCTTGATCGTGGAGTCGGCGGAGTTGAGGCGCGCCGCGATCGGAAAATCCGCGGGGTTGAATGGAGGTCTGATCGACGGCGAACCCGGTTCAGGGTCGGTGCCCTCGACCTTCGCGGGGCTCGTTTGCCCCCGAGGCTTCGGTTGCGTTCCCGCTTCGGCGGTCGGCAACGTTTGAACACTCCGATCTGGGGTCGGCGCCGCGCCCTTGTTGAGAAAGTAGAGCGCGAACGTCGCCAGTAGCAGGAGCGCGGCGAGGGCGGCGCGACGGGGAGTCATGCTTCGAACGGATCCGGTGGCGCCGCGGGGTCAAGCGGCGGCGGCGTGGCCGCCTCATGCCTCAGACGAATCCGAGGTTGGGCTTAGCGAATCGGCCAAGGTTGGGGAACACGACCGGTAGATCGGTGGCGCTCACGCCGAACCAGGTGGCCAAGGTTGCGGAATACTCGTCGACGCTCGTCGTGGGGATCCACATGCCGCGCGTGCCGGCATCGTCGGGACCACGGATGGTCAGGTCCGCCATCTTACCGTAGATGTCGCCACCCTTGACGGCGCCGCCGACGACGAAGTGGTTCGAGCCCCAGCCATGGTCGGAGCCGTCGCCGTTCGTGTTGTAGGTGCGGCCGAAGTCGGAGGCGCTGAAGAGCGTGACCTGATCGGCGCAGCCGAGTTCGACGGTTGTGCGGTGGAAGGCGGCGACGCTGCGGCTGATGTCGGCGAAGAGGTTGGCGTGGGCGCCCAGCTGGGCGTCATGGAGGTCAAAGCCGCCGATGCGGGCGAAGAAGATCTGGCGTTTGAGGCCGAGCTCCTTGGAGGCGGCGATGAGGCGGGCGATGGTGCGCAGCTGCTGCCCGAGGCCCGTGCCCGGGAAGGCGGTGGTGAAAGGCGGGTTGCCGGTCAGGATACCCGAGATGAGGGCGCTGTCGTCGATCGCGTTGCGGGTGATGCCGGAGAACGCGGCCTCGAACAGGTTGGCGTTGCGGGCGGCGAGCAGATCGTTCTGCGCGAGCGTGCGGATGCCGGCGGGCGTGCTGCTCCCCGCGGAGCTGGAAAGCGCGACGGCGCCCCCGGGATTCACGGCGAACTGCACGACCCGCTTGCCGACTTGGAAGGAGTTCTGCCCGTTCAGGCTGATCGACATCGAGATGCTCGAGTTGTCGTTGAACGCGTGGGCGAGGTCGGCCACGCGGCCGCCCCAGCCGGTGACGAAGGGCTTGTCGGCGATACTGCTCTGCCACTCGACCTGCTGGTCGTTGTGTGAGTAGAGCTGCTGGGGCAGCGGCACGGAGCGCGCGTTGTACTGCGCCTTGGTCGTGGGCACCGCGAGCGTTCCCACGTTACCGATCACGGCCATCTTGCCGGAATCGAATAGGGACTTCAGTCCGGTGGTGTTGGTGCCGGCGACGTCGGAGTTCAGGCTGGAATGCAGCGACCAGCCGCGACCATCGGAGGTGCGGGGCTTGATCTCGAGGAGCTGGGCCCTGGGCAGCGCGATCGCGCCGCGGCCGGCGAGGGAGGCGTAGTCGTTGTAGCCCGTGGTGTCGAAGGGCACGACCATGTTGTTGGCGTCGTTGCCGCCGGCCAGGAACAGGCACACGAGCGCCTTGAAGTCGGTGTTAACGGCGCCCGCTCGCGGCGGGGTCGAAGGGCCGTTTTCCGGACTCGCGACGGCACCCATCATGCGGAGCTGGGCGAGGGTGGAGAGCATGCCCGTCGCGGTGACGGCGGCGCAGCACTGGCCGATGAATTTCCGGCGGATCGGGTCGTGGGCGGGGTTCTTGGGATTCATGGCAGTCTTACTTCTGGGTGGCGCCGAAGGGGGAGGTGAGCACGAGGTAGATGGCCGATCTGACGCGTTCGATATCGTTGGCGGTGGCGGTTCCGCTGCCGGCAGGGAGAGCGGTGAGGGCGGCGGTGACGCGGTCGAGCGCGGCCTTGGGCATGGATCCGCCCGTGAACAAGAGGTTGAAGGTCTCCGCGAGCTGCGCGGGCGTGCGCGTCAGCGGATAGAAGGGCGCTAGGTTCAGGCCCACGGCCTGCTGCGCCATGTCGGTCGTGGAGCGCGTCGTGTAGATGTAGCCGTAATAGAAGTTGGGCTGCGTGATCGCCGTGGTGTCGTTGAGGATCTGGTATTCTGGCGCATAGAGGCCGGCCTCGGCGACGGCCCCGGGCAGCACGTAGTTCGGTTCGAAGAAATTGAACACGGTGGGCGAGCGCAGCGCAGCCTGGGCGAGCGAACCTTCCGGATTCGGGATGTTGATCCGGCCCGAATTGGACGTGCCCCCGGCGGCGCGCAGGAGTGCGGTGGTCATGAGGAGCGGCTCCTTGAGCTTTCCGAAGGTCACGGTGGCCGCGACGGCGGGCGAACGCGCCTCGTGATCGAGCAGGATGGCGCGCGTGACGGCGGCGAGGTCACCCCTCACGCCGGCGCCGTTGTTGGCGAATGCCTGCGCCACGCGGTAGACGTAACCGGGGCTCGGATTGCTGGTGACGAGGCGCTGGATGAGCTGGCGGGAGATGAACGGCGCGGTGTTCGGGTGCGCGACGAGCGCGTCGAGGGAGTCCTTCAGATCCTTGATGCCACCCTGGCCCGCGGGAAGGACGCGGCCGCCGACGATCGTCTTGGCGGTGTCGTCGTGGAAGGCCGGCCAGAGCATCATCGGGTCGGTGTAGTTGCCGGGGGAGCCGCGGAAGAGGGCGGCGTTCGCCGTGGCGTTCGGCGTGGAATTGGCGAAGCCCCAGCCCGTGAAGACCTTTGCCATCTGCCCCACGGTTTCCTGCGTGTAGGTGGGAATCGGCTGCCCGTTGGGATCAAGCCGCAGCGTGCCGTCGGGGTTCAGCTCGTTGAGGCCGATGGTGAAGAGCTGCATCACCTCGCGGGCGTAATTCTCGTCGGGCAGCGAGGTGGCGTTGCCGCGGGCGTCGAAGGTCGCCTTCGCGCTGCGGAGGGAGCTCAGGTAGATCCCCATGGTCGGATGCAGCGTCACCTGCTCGAGCACGTCGCGGAAGTTGCCGAACGCATGGTAGACGAAGATGTCGTAGAATCCGGCCGCGCCCTCCTGCCAGGCCGCGATGGTACCGTTGGTGTCCGAGGCCACCAGGATCTGGCTGAGCGCGAAGGCGACGCGCTGGCGCAGCTGGTCGGGACCCTCGACGGCGATCTTCCACCATGCGGCCTGGCGGTGCGGCCCGCCCGGGCGGTCATAGGCGAGGGTGACGGCGTTGCGGTTGCCGGTGCCGCCGTTGGTCTGGTTGCGGTTGAAGTCGTGCATCGTCTCCGCGCGGTGCGAGGAAGGCGGGACGGCGTTGATCTGCTCGGTGATCCATGCGGAGTAACCCTTGGCGGCGACCTTGGTGATCTCCTCCTGCGTCGCGCCGAAGGTGGCCTGGATCAGGAAACGAGCCGCTTCCTTTGGGGAAACCTTCGAAAGGTCGATGGCCGGCGCTGGGGCGGGCGGGTTGAAGGCGGCGCTGCCGGTGCTGCGAACGAAGCCGCCGCCCAGTTCGCCGCCGGGGAAACTGGCGGTATCGATGCTGACGGCGACACGGCCTGCCTTGAGCGCGGCCACCAGGTCGGTCGTCGCGTAGGTGCCGACCGGCGCGAACGTCCAGACGGCGTTGCTCACCTGTCCCTGCGGCAGGTTCATGACGTAGTTCCCGTTGATCTCGAGGTGTGCGACGACCTGCGGGGAGCTGAGGTTGGAGAAGCTGACGTTGACGAACGCGGATTTCTCGTCGGGCGCCAGCTGGATGGTCGCGGTGCCGTAGGCCGTGGAGGCGGCGGCCCCAGGCAGGGTTCGCAGGTTGGAAACGTACAACGAGCCCGTGTTCGCGAAGATCGTGAGCGCCGCCTGATCGTCCACGCCGACGCCGTAAGCCGGCTTCGGGGTGATGGAAACGAGGGCGGTGCGATTGTTGATGTTGGCCGGGTTGGCCTTGGGGGACAGCGTCACCGTGGCGGAGGTCGCTCCGGCGGGAATCGTGACGCGTCCGGTAAGCGGTTCGTAGTCCACGCCCGCCGTCGCGGTGCCGGCGACCGTGTACTCGACCGTGATGGCCTCCTTCACGACGCCGGTACGGGAGAACGTGAGGATGGCGGGCGAGCGTCCGATGGTGTCGGTCGTAGCCACGCTTGCGCGCACGCTCACGGTGGAGAGGTTTTCCGGTGAAAGGTCGTAGACCTCAACCAGGGCCGCGCCACTGGCTCCGCCCACGCCGCTGGCCTGGATCGTATAATTGCCGGGCGGCAGATCGACGACGAGCGCCGCGTCGCGGCTACCCGCCGCGAAGGGAAACGCACCCGCCTGCGCAAACGCGGCCCTGAGCGCGGCGGCGCCGGCCGATTCCCAATTGTCGTTGGCGCCGCTGGCGATCTGGCGTCCGGCGGTGTCGAGGATGGCGATCGCGGGGTCGGAGAGCGCTCCATCCACCCCGAGCGCGCCGAGCGAGGGCCCCGCGGCGCGCACGAGCACCCGGCGGGCGCCGCCGCCCGACGCGACGGACAGACCCGAGAAGAACGTGGTGTTGCCGCTGCCCACGAGCGCGCGGGTGGACAGGTTCATCAGCCGGGCGGAGCCGGTGACGTCGTAGACCTCGAGGATCGCGACGCCCGAAGTGTTGCCGACGCCGCTCACCTGGGCGGTGTAGGCGCCCGGGGAAAGGGTCGCGACGAGGGCGGCGTCACGGCTGCCGCTGGTCAGGGCGAAGGCCCCGACCGAATTCATCGTGCCGAGGTCGTCCGCGCTCCAATTGTCATTGCTGAGGACAAGGATGCCGTCGGCGTTGTAGAGTTGCAGCAACGGGTCGGCGAGGGCGCCGTTCAGGTTGAACGGGGCCGTGGCTAGGCGGGCGCCGACGGCGCGGATCAGGACGCGCTTGGGTGCGCCCTCCTGAACCACAAAGCCCGTGATCATGACATTGGAACCGGTCCCGACCTGGGCGCGGGTCGAGAGGTTGGCCAGGCGCTGATCGTATTGCGCGCCGCCGGCGGGACAGGCGGACGCGAGGGCGGCAAGGACGGCGGGCAGGCAGCGGAGCTTGATCATGGGCAAGGGCTCCGGTCGGGGGTGGGACGGAGCATTAGTACAGACGTGGGAGTTGGTGGGATCCTAGGCCTTCACCGGCAGAGTTGTCCAGCCAGTGATCCTGACAGGACGAGTATCAAAAAGTGGCGGTAGCGCAGACCGCGCCTCGCTCCTTAAAGGTCCCGAGCATGCAGGTTCATGAAGACCCCACCGGCACCGGCGGGCTGCAGCCCCAGCGGACCCTTGGCGGGAGCTCCCGGGCGCGGGGATATTTCGCGGGCCGGAGCATCGTCGCGCCGCACGATGATACGGGTGCTTTCTGCAGTGATGATGAACCGGCTGAACTTGCCCGCCGTCGCCCCGCTGAGCGTGACGGGGGTGTCGCGCACCATGATCGTGGCGTCCGTCGAGCCCGACTTCGGCGGCTGGTAATCGATGATGAATTCCGCGCGGCCAAATTCCCCGGTCGTCCACAGGGTGGCCGGGGCGCCGCTTGCGGCCTTCACGGTCAAGCGGCCGCCGCCCTTGGCCCAAGCCGCTTCGGTGGTGGCGGACGTGCGCCAGCCGCGCAGGTCGACAGCGTTGTAAAGCGCGCGCCAACCGGGGTCGGCTGGGGCGGTGACGTCGGGACCGGCGCCCGAGGACGGGAGTTCCTTGATGCGGATGTTGCGGAACTCGACGGGGGAGCCCTCGGACTCCAGGGCGAGGTAGCCCTTCCGGTAGTTGGCCTCGTCGCCGCCGCTGACCTTCTTACCGTTCACGTGCAGGCGGAGCGAGCCGTTGTTGGCGACGATTCGGTAATGATTCCATTCGGGCGCGCCCTTGCTGCGGTCCTCGATCGGGAAGCTGCGCTTACCGTTGGTCTTCCCGATGTACTTCATCGTCGCGCCGTGGATGGCGAAGACGTCTCCGTTCGTCGTGAACCAGTCGGATTTCTTCCCGTTCTTGCGCTCGAAATCCTCGGCGTAGCCGTGGTCGAGGATCTGCACCTCGATCCCGCGGTGGAACGGCACGCCCGGCGCGTTGATGGCCGTGCCCCAGATGAAGACGCCGGAATTGCCGCTGCGCTTCAGGTGGCGCCACTCGACCTCTAGGATGAAGTTCTCGTACTGGCGCAGCGTGCGCAGGGAGCCGACCGGCTCACCGGTGCAATGGATCACGCCATCGCGCACGCTCCACGTCTCGGGCGTGCAATTGATGTTGGTCCAGCCGGTGAGGTCGCGGCCGTTGAACATCGGGACGAAGCCCTCGGCGTCGGGCTTGGGGCCTTCCGCGGCGCGAAACACGGGGGCTAACAAGGCAAGGGAGGCGAGCAGCAGCAGGGGTTTCATGGCTCGACGTTGCTCCGCCGGTCGCGCCCGCGCACGCCCGAAAATCGAGGCTTCCCCGCGGGGGGACGACGGCTTTCCCTCAGAGCGTCCGAATCCGTGGCGGCACCACCGCCGTCTTGCCCCGTGATGCATCACCGCCCCGACCCCGAGCATCTTTACCTCAGCCGCCGCGAGTTCCTCGGCCGCTGCGGAATCGGCATGGGCGCGCTCGGTCTGGCGATGCTCGCGGGCGAGGGCAGGGCGGGGGTCGACCTCGACCGTCCCCTCGCCCCGCGGGCTCCGCACTTTCCGGCCAGGGCGAAGCGCGTGATCCACATTTTCGCCAACGGAGGCCCCTCGCAGGTCGACACGTTCGACCCCAAGCCGGCGCTCGCCAAGTGGCACGGCAAGCCGCTGCCGGTGGACTTCAAGACGGAGCGCAAGACCGGCGCGGCCTTCGCTTCCCCGTTCAAATTCCAGCCCCGCGGGAAAAGCGGCATCGAGGTCAGCGAGCTGTTCCCGCATGTGGCCGAGAGCATCGACGACATCGCGGTCATCCGCTCGATGCACGCCGACGTTCCCAATCACGAGCCGTCGCTCATGCTGATGAACTGCGGCGACGCCCGGCTGCCGCGGCCCAGCCTTGGTTCATGGGTCACCTACGGGCTTGGTTCCGAGAATCAGAATCTGCCCGGCTTCGTCGCGATGTGCCCCGGCGGCTACCCGATCCAGGAGTCGCAGAACTGGCAGAGCGCCTTCC
>JBBAVH010000019.1:0-90135 GCA_040397825.1 Opitutaceae bacterium | reverse complement strand
CTCGCCCGCGGCGACGTGGCCTCGGTCGACCTCCGCGGCATCGGCTCCGGCAGCACGCTCACGCTGCTCAACGGCCGTAGGATGGTGCCGCACCCGATCTCGATGGCGGAGAACGGCGTCCCTTCGCTGGCCGTGAACATCAACACCGTGCCCCGCGCCCTGATCGACCGGGTGGAGGTGCTGCGCGACGGCGCCTCCGCCGTTTACGGTGCCGACGCCGCCGCGGGCGTCATCAACAACCGCGTTTCCCGCACCTACACCGGACGCCAGCTCACGATGCGCGGGTCGATGACCCAGCACGGCGGCGCCAACGAGGCGGGCGGCACCTACACGCACGGGTTCCGCTCGGGGAAGACCCACGTCTCCTACTCGCTCGATTACTTTCACCGCGACGCCTTGGCGGCCTCGCAGCGCAAGTTCGCGTCCAACTCCGATTTCCGCCTCAGCCGCCGCCTGCCCGCTCCGTGGAACGGGCTGCCGCTCGTCGACGCGAACGGCACGACGATCTACGACAACGACTTCGCCAACACCAACAACGTGAACCAGTGGGGGCAGTGGCAGCGGGGCGCGATCCAGCCTGACTTCGTGACGTTCGTCGGTTCCCGGCCGGCCAACAACACGGGCATCAGCACCAGCACGACGCCCCCGGCCGGCGTCGCCACGATGGCGACCAACGGCATGTTCTACCTCTGGCCCAGCCCGACCGGAGTGAGCTTCAAGCAGACGGCGCTCTCCAAGAACATCGATAACCCGGAGAACGCGACGTACTCGAACTGGAACAAGTGGAAGGTGCTCGTGCCCGCCACCGACCGCGTGCAGTTCGCCACGTTCGTCGACCGGCCGCTCAGCGACCGCGTGGATTTCTTCGGCGACCTGCTGTTTTACCGGGCTTACAGCCGCAACGGCCGCGAACCGGTCAACTTCAAGAACACCGATGACCCAGGCATCTACCTGCCGGCGGCCAACCCGTGGAATCCGTTCGGCGTGCGCTTCTACCATCCGACCGGCGCGCCCAATTCCGACGGTACCCCGCGTCTCGTCGGCACGCCGGCCGACGTCTCGCTCTGGACGGGCATCTCCCCCGGCCAGAACGCCGACACCGCGGGGCAGGGTTTCCGGCCGCGCGTGACCGAGGTGTGGAGCTACGCGTGGCGTGTGCTCGGCGGCCTGCGCGGTCGCCTAGGCTCCTCCTGGGAGTGGGAGAGCGCGCTGGTTGCCTCCGGGGCGCAGACTCACGAGTACGAGCGTTTCCAGGTCAGGGAATCCAAACTGCGCCGGGCGCTCGGCCGCACGGACCAGACGGCCTTCAACCCGTTCCCGGTGACCTTCCGCGTCGTGAACAACCTCATCACGGTGGATCGGCCGTTCGCCAATCCGGCCGCGGTGCTCGACGAGGTCTACGGCGACGAGGACCGCTTCGGCCGCACCGGTCTCTTTATCTGGGACCTCAAGGCCAACGGCCGGATGGGCCGCCTCTGGCGCGGCGGGCCGGTCGGCCTCGCGACGGGGGTCGAGGTGCGCCACGAGACCTTTGCGGACAAGCGTTCCGCCTACTCGGGCCTGAACCCGCCCGGCTCCGGCGCCGAGTTCCCGTTCCTGCGGGAGGGTGACAACGATTTCCTCGCGCTCAGCTCCAACGTGCCGATCAGTGCGCGCCAGACGATCTTCGGCGCCTACCTCGAGACCGCGCTGCCCTTCGTCACCCGTGAGAACCGCGTGCCGTTCGCCGATTCCCTTGAGCTGACGCTCGCCGGCCGCTTCGAGCGGTTCTCGATCCACGGCCAGACCGCCAAGCCCAAGGCCTCGCTCGTCTGGATGCCGGTCACCTGGGTGAAGTTCCGCGGCTCGGTCGCCGAGTCCTTCCGCGCCCCGAACCTCGTCCAGACCAACATCACGCCGCTGCGCCGTCAGATCGGGGCGGCCGACCCCTATCGCTCCGAGGTGACCAGCCTCACGACCGACGGCTCGGTGCAGCGCACCGTCTTCCGGCAGGGCAACGAACGCCTGCAGCCGGAGCAGGCGAAGACAGCGCTGGCTGGCATGGTGGTTGAAGTGCCCGGGGTGCGCGGGCTTTCCGTCAGCTTTGATTGGTACCGACTGAACCAGAACGACGTGATCGAGAACATCGGCGCGCCGGGCTCCCTGTTGCGCGACGAGTTGTACCTGGACCTCGCCACCCAGGCCGCGCTGTCGGCCGGCACGCCCATCGACCGGATCGACCTCGGCTCCGGCACGGCCGGCTACAAGGGCTACACGGCGATCAAGCGCCGGCCCGTCACCGACGCCGACCGCGCGGCCTTCGCCGCCTTCAACGCGCGGCAGACCAATCCCGCCGCCCGCCGCGCCGTGGTCGGCGAAGTGGAGAGCATCATCGACAACTACATCAACCTGAGCGGGCGTGACATCGAGGGCTACGACGTCGGCGTGCAGTGGCGCTCCCCGCGCACGCGGTTCGGCACGTTCTCCCTCAACACCGACGTGACCCGCTACCTGCGACGCCGCTCCCAAGGGGATCCGGAGTCGCCGCTGTTGAACGAGCTCGACCGCAACGGCCGCGTGCGCTGGCGCGGCAGCGCCTCGCTCTCTTGGCGGCAGGGCGGCTGGTCCGCCGGCTGGTTCACGAGCTACTTCCACTCGTTCGTCGACACCTCGGCCGCGACCACCGAGGCGGTCTACCGCGCGCTCGGCCAGCCTGATTACATCCGGGTCTTCAATGACAACGGCATCACCCGCTACGTCCTGTTCGTGGACCCGTTCCAGAGCCACAACGCCTGGGTTGGCTACCGTTTCGCGCGCGACTCCCAGCGCTGGCTGCAGGGCGTCTCCGCACGGTTGGGGCTGAACAACGTCCTCGACGCTGAGCCGCCGCTCGCCGACGAGACTTACGGCTACGCCGGCGGCTCCGCAAACGCCCGCGGCCGCCAGGTGACGCTCGAGATCTCGCGGAGGTTCTGAGGACATCCCCATGCGTTGCCCCGCGCGCCTCCTTGCGTTTGTTGCCGGCATGGCCGCGCGCCTCGCCGCCGTCGACATCGTCGCCCACCGCGGGGCGTCCCATGACGCCCCGGAGAACACCGTGGCCGCCGCGCGCCTCGCCTGGGCCCAGGGGGCCGACGCCGTCGAGACCGACATCCACCTCACCGGTGACGGCAAGGTGATCGTCTGCCACGACAAGACCACGAAGCGCACCACGGGGAAGAATGGCGTGATCGCGGGCATGACCCTCGCGGAATTGCGCGCGTTGGACGCCGGCAGCTGGAAGGCGAAGGCCTTCGCCGGCGAGAAGCTGCCGCTTCTGGAGGAGCAGCTGGTGCTGACTCCCCCGGGCAAGTCGATGCTGGTCGAGATCAAGACGGGGCCCGAGATCGTGCCCGAGCTGGTGCGGGTGCTGGCCGCGGCCGGTGGCACGGCGCGGAACGCGACGATCATCAGCTTCAACGCCGAATCGCTTCGTGCCGTGCGCCGGCAGCTGCCGGGCTTCCGGACGCTTTACCTGAAGGGTTACGAGGCGCCCGACACCAAGGATCCGAAGGCGAAGCGACCGCCTTCGATCGACGAGGTGATCCGTGACGCGAAGGCGGCGGGCTTCACCGGCCTCGATCTGCAGCACACCTGGCCGCTCACGCCGGCCGACGTGGCGAGTATCCGCGCCGCTGGCCTGGAGCTGCACGTATGGACGGTGGACGAGCCGGCGGTCGCCCGGCGTTGGATCGAACTCGGAGTCGCTAGCATCACGACCAACCGTCCGGGCTGGCTTCGGGAGCAGCTGCGGCCCTGACTCGATCCATGCTTTCCCTCCTGCGTCCCGCCCCGGCGGCGCCAGCGCTGCCGGCGGACCGGATCGACCCCGAGTACCGGCGCCTCCGCTGGCAGGTGTTCACCGGAATCTTCGTCGGTTACGCGGCGTTCTACCTTGTTCGGAAAAACTTCGCCCTCGCGATCCCCGACATCCTGAAGGAGCACCCGGAGTATTCGAAGGCGGCGCTCGGTTCGGCGATGACGGGGCTGTCGGTCGCCTACGGAGTCTCGAAGTTCATCATGGGGTCGGTGTCGGACCGCGGCAACCCGCGGTGGTTCATGACGATCGGCCTGCTTCTCACCGCCGGGGTGACCTTCGCGTTCGGCACGTTCCCGGCGATCTACGGCTCGCTCACGGCGATCATCGCGTTGCAGACGCTGAACGGCTGGTTCAACGGCATGGGCTGGCCGCCGTGCGGCAAGACGATGGTGCACTGGTGGAGCACGCGGGAGCGCGGGCTCACGGTCTCGCTCTGGAACGTCGCCCACAACATCGGGGGCGGCCTTGTGGCGAAGCTCGCCCTCATCGGGGTCCTGATCTTCGGGGGTTGGGGCGCGAAATTCTACTTCCCCGCGCTCGTCGCCGCGACGGTGGCCCTGCTCATCGCGTGGCTGCTGCGCGACACGCCGCAGAGCTGCGGGTTGCCGCCGATCGAGCGGTACAAGAATGACTACCCGCCCGACTACTCCGCGGAGCACGAGCGCACGTTCACCTTTCGCGAGATCTTCCTGGGTTACGTCCTGAACAACCGGTACCTCTGGGCCATCGCGGTCGCGAACGCGTTCGTCTACTTCGTGCGTTACGGCGTGGTGGACTGGATTCCCACCTACCTGCAGATGGCCAAGAAGTTTTCCTTCCAACAATCGAGCTGGGCCTGGGCGGCCTTCGAGTTCGCCGGCATCCCGGGAACGATCCTGTGCGGGTGGGTTTCCGACAAAATCTTCAAGGGCCGGCGCGCCCCGGCGACCATCCTCTTCATGCTGCTGACGCTGGCCGGGCTCGTCGTCTACGGTCTGAACCGCAACGGACCGCTCTGGATCGACATCGCCTCGCTGATCGCGATCGGGTTCTTCGTCTACGGTCCGATCATGATCATCGGGCTCCACGCCCTTGACCTCGTGCCGAAGAAGGCCGCGGGCACGGCCGCCGGCTTCACCGGGTTCTTCGGCTACGTCTTTGGCTCAGCCATCGCCGGCGCCGGCGTGGGCTGGATCGCCGACCACTGGGGGTGGGGCGGGGTATTCGCCACGATGATCGTGTGCTGCCTGCTCACCATCGCCTTCAGCGCCATGACCCTCGGCCACCGCGCTTCCAGTTCCTCCGCTCCCTAAGCTGCCCGCGCCTGCGGCGGCGGCGCCGGTTTCCCTTTCCCCATGAAGATCGTCCTCGGCTTCCTCGGTCTCGTCCTGCCCGCCCTCGCCGCGCCCGCGTCCGGGCCGCTCGTCGTCGCCCACCGCGGCGCCAGCGGCTACCTGCCGGAGCACACCCAGGCCGCCAAGGCCTATGCCCATGGCCTCGGCGCCGACTTCATCGAGCAGGACATCGTCCTCTCCAAGGACGACGTCCCGCTGGTACTCCACGACATCTACCTTGAAACCATCTCCGATGTCGCCGCGCGTTTTCCGGACCGCAAGCGGGCCGACGGTCGTTACTACGCCCTCGACTTCACGGTGGCTGAACTGAGGCAGCTTGCGGTGCGTGAGCGCGTGAACGCCCGCACCGGCGAGCAGGTCTATCCGCGCCGCTACGATTCCAAGGCCACGCCCGGTACTTTCCGCATCTCGACCCTCGAGGAGGAATTGCAGCTGATCCAGGGTCTCAACCGCAGCACCGGCCGTACCGCCGGCATCTACCCCGAGATCAAGCAGCCCAAGTGGCACCGCGACCAAGGGCGTGACGTCAGCCGTGCCGTGCTGCCGGTCCTCGCCCGTTACGGCTACGCCACCAAGGCTGATCCCTGCTTCCTGCAGTGCTTCGAACTCTCCGAGGTGCGCCGGCTCCGCGGCGAACTCGGCTGGAAGGGCCGCCTCGTCATGCTGATCGGCGGTGCCGCGTCGGAGGCCGACGGCACCGATTACGCCGCCCTGTGCACGCCCGCCGGCATCAAGGAGCTCGCGGGCCTGGTCGACGGCATCGGGCCCGCCATCAGCCGCATCGTCACCTGGCCCGCGGGCGGCGGCGCGCCGCGCTTCACCGACCTGGTGCCGCTGGCCCGTTCCGCCGGGCTCGCGGTCCATCCGTATACGGTCCGCGTGGACGACCTGCCGCGGAACTGCCCCTCCGTCGACGACCTCCACGCCGCGCTGTTCGCCACCGCCCGGGTCGACGGCGTGTTCACCGATTTCACCGACGTCACGGCCGCGTGGCTCCGCCGCCACGGTGGTCGGCCCTGATTGATCCACGCCGAGCCTGATCCCGGCAGGCTCGGAACCACAAACGGACACGCAGGGGCGCGAAGATCAGAGAAGATAGATCCGCAGCTCGGAGCGCGCCTTACCTTCACACGCGGTTGTGGGCTCCCGTTCCTTCGTGTTGATACGTTTTCCTTCGTGGTTGGCTCCAATCCTTCCGGCTGACTTTAAGTCCTGTCGTCCCGCTCCCGTGAAACTACCCTCCTGTACCCTCCCGCGCCTCCTGTTGGTCGCCGCGGCCCTCTTCCTTGCCCGGCTGCTCCCGGCCCAGCCTGCCGCCACCGGCACGATCGCCGGCCGCGTCGTGAACAGCATCGGCGGCGCCGCGCTCGAGAACGCGCGCGTGACCGTGGCCGGCACGAGCCGCGAGGCGTTCACCGACGCCTTCGGCGAGTTCCGCCTCACGGCCCTGCCGGCGGGTGAGCACACCCTGAGGGTCTTCTTCACGGGACTCACACCGCGGACCGCCGTCGTGCGCCTCGCCGCGGGCGCCTCCGAGCGCCGCGACTTCGTGCTGGAGCCTTTCGGGGCGGCGCCCTCCGCCGGCTCCGACGGGGTGGTGAAGCTGGATTCCTTCGTGGTCGGATCGGCCCGCGACACCAACGCCGCCTCGATCGCCATCAACGAGCAGCGCTTCGCCGGCAATATCAAGACGGTGCTCCATACGGACGCGATGGGCGACATCATCCAGAACAACCTCGCGGAGTTCGTGAAATACCTGCCCGGGGTCGATGTCGTGACGGACCAGATGAACGCCGGGCTGATCGGCCTGCGCGGGCTGCCCTCCAACTACACCAACATCTCCCTCGACGGCGACGAGGTGAACGCGGCCGGCGCCGCCGGACCCACGCGCAACACGTCGATGCAGGCGTTGTCCCTCAACAACGCCTCCCGGGTCGAGATCTACAAGGTGCCCACGCCCGAGATGTCCGCCGCCAGCCTGGGAGGCTCCATCAACATGGTCAGCCGCACCGCCTTCGAGGCCAGCCGGCCTGAGCTGCGCTTCAAGGCCTACATCAACCGCAACTCCCGCGACCTCGCGTTCAGCAAGCAGCCCGGTGGGGCCGCCGGCGATGACCAGAAGCGGGTCTTCCATTACCAGCCCGACTTCGATTTCGCCTACACGGTACCGGTCTCCAAGGACTTCGGCTTCTCGGTGAACGCCGTGAAGAACGACCAGTACGGCGTCGCCCGGCGCATCAACCGCTCGTTCAACACGAGCACGGCCGCGACCAACCCGCTCAAGGCCACCGTCGATAACCCGTACCTGACGACCTACCAGTATAACGTGTTCCCGGTCTACGAGCACCGCTACTCCCTCGGCACCCGGCTCGACTGGCGCGTCGCCCCCGCCGACACGCTCTCCTTCACCTACTCCGGCAACTGGCTCGTGCAGGACTACGAGCAGCACAACTTCATCCTCAACACTGGCACCAATCCGGTCGCGTGGGGCCCCGATTTCACCCGCGGCCGCCCGGGGTCGGGCTCCGTCAACGTCAACAACACCGCGCGCTACGTGCGGGTGCGGAACAACATCTTCCGTCTCAACTACCGGCACGTCGGCGCGCTCTGGGACGTCACCGCCAACGCCGGCTACAACTTCTCCGACCAGACCTACCGCGCCACCTCGCACCGCCAGTTCGAGACCGCCTCCGCCCGCATCCAGGGCGCGACCATCGACTTCGACGGGTTCAGCGACCACCGGCCCGGCACGATCACCGTGCGCAACGCCGCCGGCCAGGTCATCGACCCCCTGCGGGTCTCGAACTACGCCTTCTTCCTCAACGGCGGCAACGGCACGCGCGACAACGACAGCACCGCCCGGAGCGCCCGCGTCGACCTGCGGCGGAAGTTCTTCGGGGAGAGCCTGAATTGGTCCCTCAAGGGCGGTCTTTCCTCGGCGGAACAGTACCGCGCCCGCCGCACCTCAAGCTTCACCCCTACCTACGTCGGGAAGGACGGGATCGCGGGCAATGCCGACGACTCCGTGGCGCTCGCGCCCGTCGACCTGACCAACTACGCGATGCTCGACTACTTCATGCCCCGCAACGTGGCCCAGCCGCAGTTCGTGAGCAGTCGGCGCGCGTGGGAGCTCTACGAGCAGTACCCGTCCTATTTCCAAGTCACGGCGGCCAACCTGCGCACGGACTTGCGGGCGGACGCCCTCAACACCGAGCAGATCACGGAGCGGATCGACGCGGCCTACCTGCTCGCGGACGCCTCGTTCTGGGCCAACCGCCTCCGCATCCTCACCGGCGTGCGGCTGGAGCGCACGACCGACGACGGGCGCACGGTGCTGCAGGACAACAACGCGCAGTACCAGCGCGACCCGCGCACGGGGGCCCTGCTCCTGACCGCGCAAAACCGGCCGATCCCGATCGCCACCGACGGCATCGAGATCGACCGGCTGATCTACCGGAAGCTCGGCGCGCGGATCCGGAAGCAGTACGACGGCCTCTACCCGAGCCTGAACGCGACCCTGAACCTGACCCCGAACCTGCTCGGGCGCCTCGGGCTCGCGCGCACCCTCGGCCGGCCCGATTTCGGGAACATCATGGGCGCGACCAACGTGAACCAGATCGACTTCAACCCCGACTCGTCCGCGACCGGATCCGCGCTGGGGACCATCACGACCAAGAATCCCGGCCTCACCCCCTGGACCGCCCAGAGCCTCGACCTGCGCCTCGAGCATTACTCGGCGGGCGGCGGCGAGCTGTCGCTCGGGTTCTACCGGAAGCAGATCCGGAATTTCTTCGCCACGCGCACTTTCATCGCGACCGCGGACTTCCTGCAGGGGGTCGGCCTCGGGGAGGAGTTCGTCGATTACCAGGTGAATGCCCCGGGCAATGTGGACGGCATCGCGCACATCAACGGCTACGAGGTGAACGTGAGCCAGCCGCTCTCGTTCTTCACCCGGGCGCCGCTGGCGCGGCACTTCCGCGTGTTCGCCAACGCGACGCTGGTGCGCACGCGGGGACCGCAGGAGGCGGATTTCCGCGGCTTCACCCCGAAGATGATCAACTGGGGCTTCTTCTACAACCGGCACCCCATCGCCTTCAACGCGCGCTGGACGCTCGTGGGCAAGAAGCGGGTGGGCACGGTCGCCGCGGGGAACCTCGGGGCCGCCGGCTGGAATTACCAGCAGGAGCGCCTGCGCCTCGACGCGTCGCTCGATTACCGGCTCAGCCGCAACTACGCGCTCTACGCCACCGGCCGCAATGTGTTCAACAACCGCGACTCCAACGAGGCCTACGCGATCGGCAGCCCGCGCTACGTGAAGTTCGCCGCCGAGGGCGAGTACGGCGTCACCTTCCAGGTCGGCGTGAAGGGGAACTTCTGACGGCCGGTCGCGGCGGGCTTCAAAGATCCAGCGTCGTGCCCGGTTTCAGCGGTTGGACGGCATGGCCGGCCTCCTTCGCGCGGCGGGCGAAGTCGGCGGCGTCCTGTGCGAGCAGCGGCCAGGTATCGTAGTGCATCGGCACCGCGAGCCGCGGCTTAAGGAAGTCGAGCGCCGTCAGGGCGTCGTCGGGGCCCATCGTGTAGTTGTCGCCGATCGGCAGTAGCGCCGCATCGAGGTTGGCGCGACCGATCAGCTGCATGTCGAGGAACAGCGCGGTGTCTCCCGCATGGTAGAGCGTCTTCCCGTCGGCGTGGAGCAGGATCCCGCAGGGTGATCCGAGGTAAATGGGATTAAGGCCGGCCTCGGCGCTCGAGGAGTGGTGGGCCAGGGTGAGCTTCACGCGGCCGAAGGGAAAAGTGTGGGCGCCGCCGGGATTCAGGCCGTGCGTGCGGGCCCCCTTGGCGGCGAAGTACTCGGCCAGTTCGAAGTTGGCCACGATCACCGCGTCGTTGCGCTGCGCGAGGGCCAGGGCGTCACCCGTGTGGTCGTCGTGTCCGTGCGAGAGCAGGATCGCGTCGCAGCGGAGGTCCTCGGCGCGGGCGGCGGCGGCCGGATTACCGGTCAGGAACGGGTCGATGAGGATCCGGGCGCGGCTGGTTTCGACGAGGAAGCAGGAGTGTCCGAGGAAGGTGAGACGCATGGAGGTCGCGGGGGAGGTCAGGAGAGCTCTGCGGAGGGACTGTAACCGGCTCCGGCCCTGGCGCCAGCGCGCGGACCGTCGGGATTTGCTGCCAACGTCCGTAGGGCGCCGCAAGGGGGGGCGCCGGTCGCACACCAGACATGCGCCCAGTTGCCTTGCAGCCGGCTCACATTCATCGACACTTCAAGTCATCCCGTTCGTCATCAGCCTCCGCCCCCATGTCGCGCCGCTCCACCCGTTTCCGTCCGGCCTTCATCCTCGGCGCTCTGGCATTGCCGGTCACAGCCTTGGCGACTGATGCGGCAAGGAACTTTCGCGCCTCCGTTGAGCCGCTGCTCGCCAAATACTGCCTCGATTGCCACGGCGGCGGTATCCGCAAGGGAGGCGTTTCCCTCGATGAACTGGGGTCCGACGCCGAGGTCGTCCGCCGCCACGATGTGTGGTTCGCCGTCCTGAAGAACGTCCGCGCGGGCCTGATGCCGCCGCTGGAGGACGGGGCTGCCCGGCCGACTCCGGCGGAGATCGACACCCTCTCGCGCTGGATCAAGTACGAGGCCTTCGGCATCGACCCGCTCGACCCTGATCCCGGCCGCGTCGCCCCGCGCCGCCTCAACCGCGTCGAGTACCGCAACACCATCCGCGACCTGATGGGGCACGACTTCAACAGCGAGGTCGAATTCCCGCCTGACGACAGCGGCAACGGTTTCGACAACAACGGCGAGGTGCTGACGATTTCCCCGCTGCTGCTCGAGAAGTACCTGGCTGCCGCCGAGGCGATCGTCGAGAAGGCGGTGCCGAAGGTGGGCCGCGTGGTGCGCGAGCGCGTGGCGTCCGGACGCGAGTTCCGCGCGGAGGGAGGGGGCGGCACCGGGGACCAGCTCAACGCCCGTCGGGCCATGACGGTTTCCCGTAACTTCACCGTCGAACAGGCGGACCGCTACCAGGTCATCATGGAATTGGAGACCCGCGGCACGTTCGACTTCGACGGCAGCCGTTGCCGGCTCATCGGCCGGATCGACGGCGAGGAAAAGTTCAACGAGCTCGTCGTCTGGTCGGAGCGCCGCCCTTTGCGCCGCGAGTTCGAGGTGGAATGGCAGCCGGGCCGCAAGACCATCTCTTTTGAGGTCGTGCCGCTGCCGTCCGTCGGTGAGGGCGCCGCGGCCGAGGCGCGCCCGCAGAGCGCGCCCGGTCCAACGAGTGTCACCATGCGGGTGAATTCGGTCACGGTGCGCGGGCCCTTGAGTGAGCGGCATTGGATCGCGCCGGAGAACCACGGGCGCTTCTTCCCCGGGCCGTTGGTCGGCGCTGACCTCGGCGAGCGCGACCGGCGGGCGGCGGAGCTTTTGCGCGCCTTCGCCACCCGGGCCTTTCGCCGGCCCGTCGACGATTCCACGGTCGAGCGACTCGGATTCATCGCTCGTCAGGTCTACGCGCAGCCCGGGCGCACCTTCGAGGAAGGCGTGGGCCGGGCGATGATGGCCGTCCTCGCGTCGCCGCGCTTCCTGTTTCGCGTGGAAGAGTCCGATCCGGCCGCGCCGTCGGGTCCGTACGCCCCGCTCGACGAGTGGTCGTTGGCCTCGCGCCTCTCGTATTTCCTCTGGTCGAGCATGCCCGACGAGGAGCTGTTCGCGCTCGCGGGCCGGGGAGAACTCCGGCGCAACCTGCGGGCGCAGGTTGACCGCATGGTCCGCGACCCGAAGGCCCAGGGCCTGGTGCGCAACTTCACCGGGCAATGGCTGCAGGCCCGCGACGTGGAATCGATCCCGATCAACGCCCGGGTCGTCCTGGGGCCGGGGGCGCGTCCCAACCGCGACGGCCGCGTGGAGTTCGACGGCGTTTTCCGGCGCCTCATGCGCGCCGAGACCGAGGCTTATTTCGAACATGTCCTGCGCGAGGATCGCAGCCTGCTGGAGCTGGTCGATTCCGACTACGCCTTCCTCAACGCGCGGCTGGCGGAGCACTACGGCGTGCCCGGAGTCGAGGGCGATGAACTCCGCAAGGTGACCTTGCCGCCCGGCAGCCCGCGGGGCGGCGTCATTACCCAGGGTACGGTATTGGCGGTCACCTCCAATCCCACGCGCACGTCTCCGGTGAAGCGCGGGGTCTTCATCCTCGACAACATCCTGGGTACGCCGCCGCCGCCCGCGCCGCCCGACGTTCCCGATCTGGAGGAGGCGCGGAAGGAATTCCAGGGCCGGGAGCCCAAGCTGAGCGAGATGCTGGCCGCGCATCGCTCCAACAAGCTCTGCCATTCCTGCCATTCGCGGATGGATCCGCTCGGCCTGGCCCTCGAGAACTTCAACGCGCTGGGCGGCTGGCGCGACACCGATGCCCGCCAGCCGATCGATCCCGCCGGCATGCTCATCACGGGCGAGCGCTTCGCCGACGTGCGCGAGTTGAAGCGCGTCATCGCCCGCGAACGCGCGGCGGATGTCTACCGCTGCTTCACCGAGAAACTCTTCACCTATGCGCTCGGGCGCGGGGTCGAGCACTTCGACAGCCACACGATCGAGGCCATCACGCGGCGCCTGTTGGACGGCGGCGGCAAGGCTTCGATCGCCCTGCTCGGGATCATCGAGTCGCCCGCCTTCCAGCGCCGTCGCGCGGCTCCGGCCGGCCAGGCGCTGTCGATGGCCCCACCTCCCGTTCCCTGAACTCCGCGTTGGACGATCCCTAGTTTTGTCGCATCATTTGAGTTTCCCCGCCGCCCCATGAAAAAGCCCTCCTTCCCCGTCGTCGCCCGCGCCTCTGATGCCGCCGTGACCCGCCGGCGCTTCCTCCGCGGAGTGGGAGCGTGCCTGTCACTGCCGCTCTTCGAGACGGCTCTCCGCGGCGCGCCCGCGGCCGCTGGCGGTGGACCCGGATTGGCGACGACTTCGACCGGTGCGCCTCTGCGCATGGCCTTCGTCTATTTCCCGAACGGCGCCCATCAGGATAATTGGTGGCCGACCGGCGAGGGCGCCGGTTTCCAGCTGGGCCGCACGATGGAGCCGCTCGCGCCGCTCAAGGGTTCGATCCAGGTGCTCGGCGGGCTGGATCACAAGAACGCCACCGCCGGCAACGACGGCGCGGGCGACCATGCCCGGGCCAACGCGACCTTCCTCACGGGCGAGCGGGCGCGGAAGACCGATAGCACCGACATCCGCGTCGGCATCTCGGTCGACCAGGTGGTCGCCCAGCGACTCGGCGATGTCACCCGGTTTCCCTCCCTCGAGCTGTCTTGCGACGCCGTGCGCAAGTCGGGCCGCTGCGACTCCGGCTATTCGTGCGCGTACCAATACAACCTTTCGTGGGCGTCGCCGGGCACGCCGGTGGCACCGGAGCCGAACCCGCGGCTGGTCTTCGAGCGACTCTTCGGCAGCGGCGCGCCGGGTGAGCGGCAGCGCAACCTCGAGCTGCGGCAGCGCACCCAGAAGTCGCTCCTGGACTTTGTGCTCGACGACGCGAAGGCGCTCCAGCGGCAACTGGGCGGCCGCGACCGCGACAAGCTCGACGAGTACCTGACGGGCGTGCGTGAGATCGAGCGGCGGATCGCGCGGACGGAACGTTTCGGCGCGCTGCCCCAGCCGGGTATGGAGACGCCGGTCGGAATTCCTTCCGATTACGGCGAGCACATGGATCTCATGTACGACCTGCTCGCGCTTTCGTTCGAGACCGACTCGACGCGCGTGGCGACCCTGCTGCTTGCCGGCGACGGCAGCAATAAGGCGTACCCGCAGATCGGCATCCCGGAGGGTCACCACTATTGTTCCCACCACCGCAACGATGCCGACCTCATGGACAAGATCGCGCGGATCGACCGCTACTACATGGAGCGCTTTGCCCGCTTCCTCGGCCGGCTGGAGGCGAAGAAGGACGTCGATGGCCGCTCAGTGCTGCACAATTCGATGATCGTCTACGGGTGCGGCAATTCCGACGGCAACCGGCACACGCACCATAACCTGCCGATCGTCCTCGCGGGCGCCGGCGGCGGCACGCTCAACCCCGGGCGCCACGTGCGGCTCGGCGGCCAGCCGATGAGCAACCTCTTCCTCGGGATGATCGACCGCATGGGCGTCAACGGCGTCACCCGCATCGGCGACTCTTCCGGCCGCATCGCCGGCGTTTGAGCGGCCGTCGGCTCCGCCCTGCGGGGTCAGGCGCGTGATTGGCCGCCGAGGCGGACGTCCATCCAGACGGCGAGGGTGAGGACGATGCCGCGGGCGATGAACTTCGCCTCGGGTGCGACGGCGAGGAGCGTCATGCCGTTCAGCAGCGCGGTCATCACCAGCGTGCCGAGGAGCACCCCCGACACCGTGCCGCGTCCACCGCGCAGAGCGGTGCCTCCGATGACGCAGGCCGCGATGGCGTCGAGTTCCATCAGATCGCCGACCGTGGTCGTCGAGGCACCGGAGTAGGCCGTGGTCATGAACCCGGTGAGGGCCACGGCGACGCCCATCAGGACGTACGCGCCCGTCAGTACCCGGGGCACGGGGATGCCGGAAAGCACGGCGGCCTCCTCGTTGCCTCCGATGGCGTAGAGGTGGCGCCCGAAAGGCGTATGGCGGGTGAGGAAATAAACCGCGCCGGCCGCGGCGGCGAGGATCACGAGTGGCAGGGGCACGCCCCGGAAATGGTTGCACAGCGCGACGAGCCCGAGCGTGCCTGCGGCGGCGGCCGACCAGCGGGCGGCGAAGGCGCCGGCCGACACGACGGGCAGGCCGTGCGCGAGGCGGGCGCGGCGCCCGCCCCATGCGCCGGCGGCGGCCAACGCCAGCGCGCCTGCCGCGAGCGCGAGCCCGGCGGTCGCGGGCAGGTAGTAAGTCGTGAGCAGCGAATACAGGTTGTCCTGGTCGCCGCGGGTCACGGGCACAGTCGAGTTGCCGATGACCAGCCAGAACAGCCCCTTGAAGACCAGCAGCCCGCCGAGGGTGATGATGAAGGCGGGGATCCGCTGGCGAACGATCAGGGTGCCGAGGAGCGACCATAGCACCACGGCCGCACCTAGTCCCGCGAGCAGCGCGAGCGGCGCCGGCCAGCCCTGCTGCGTCGCGAGCACCGCGGCCAGCCCGCCGATGAGGCCCACCCCGCTGCCGACCGACAGGTCGATCTGCCCGGTGAGCAGGATCATGAACATCCCGAGGGCGAGCGTGCCGGTGATGGAGAATTCGACGAGCAGCTGGGTGAGGTTGCGCGAGCCCAGAAAGGCCGGCTCGCGCAACGCGAAGAACGCGCAGATGCCGAGCAGGGCGAGGGGCAGCGCGAAGCTTTGGAAACGGGGCAGATTCTTCATCCGGGATCGGGGCAAACGCGGGGTGGAGTCAGGCGCGTCGGGGAAAACGGGTGAATCCCGAAAGGAGCGCAGGGCGCAAAGCACCGAGCCCCCGGGCTATCGCTGCGGACGATCGACGCCCTGAAGTCGGCAGACTCATGGGCCACGTCATCGTGTGTCGACGATCGAATGCCCCATCGCCGCCGCGAGCAGGCCTTCTTGGCTGAACTCTTCCCGCCGGAACTCCCCGCCGATTTCCCCTCCGGCGAGCATCATCACGCGGTCACTCATGCCCATGAGCTCCGGCAGGTCGCTCGAAACGAGCAGGACGCCCATGCCCTCGGCGGTGAGGCGGTTGATCAGCCCGTAGACCTCGAGCCGCGCGCCGACGTCGATGCCGCGCGTGGGTTCGTCGAGCATCACCACCGCCGGATCCGTCATCAGCGTCTTGCCGAGGACCACCTTCTGCTGGTTCCCGCCGGAGAGCCCGCCGGCGCGGGTCGTGACTCCCGGCGCCTTGATGCGGAGCGAGTCGAACATCCGTTGGTTCTCCGCCTGTTCCGCGGCGAGATCGAGCCGACCTGTGCGGCGCGTGAAACGGCCGAGGCTAGGCAGCGAGAGGTTGAAGCCGATGTCCTGCCCCAGCACGAGCCCGTGCCGGCGGCGGTCCTCGGTCGCGAGCACGAGGCCGCGCGCGATCGATTTGCCAGGTGAGGCGTCGGGGTAGTTGGCGCCCCGCAGGCGCACGTCGCCCGAATCACGCCGGCCCCACGCCCCGAACAGGTGCAGCAGCAGTTCCGTGCGACCGGCCCCCATCAGGCCGCCGATGCCGAGCACCTCGCCCGCGCGGACCTCCAGGCTGATGCCGCGCAGTGCCTCACGGCCGTCGGGCGCTGTCACGTGGAGCCGTTCGACGGCGAGCAAGACGTCCCCGGGAGCGGCGGGTGCGCGCCGGGGAAACTGTTCGGTGATCTCGCGGCCGACCATGTGGCGGATGATCCCGGGCACGGTCGCGGAAGCGCGCTCGGTCGTGGCCACGCTCGCCCCGTCGCGCAGCACCGTGATGCGATCGGCGATGGCGAAGACCTCGTCGAGCCGGTGGGAAATATAGATGCAGGCCGTGCCTCGTTCCCGCAGCCGCCGCAGGTGGCCGAACAGGACCGCGACCTCCCGCTCCGTGAGCGCGGCGGTGGGCTCGTCGAGCACGAGCACCCGGGATCGCTTGTCGAGTGCCCGGATGATCTCGAGCAATTGGCGGGCGCCGACGCCCAGCGAACCGGCCTCAGCCTCAGGCGGCACCTCGAGGCCGAACTCCGCCAGCAGCGCCGCCGCGCGGCGGTGGGTCTCCGCCCAGTCCACGCGTCCGCCGCGCGTGGGCAGCCGGCCGAGGAAGATGTTCTCCGCCACGCTCAGCCCGTCGACCAACGCGAGTTCCTGCGTGATGACCGCGATTCCCGCCGCCTCGGCGTCGCGCACGCCCCGGAACCGCGCGGGTTCTCCGGCCACGCTGAGTTCGCCTTCGTAGGTCCCGTGCGGGTGGATACCGCCGAGCAGCTTGATCAGCGTCGACTTGCCCGCGCCGTTCTCGCCGCACAGGGCGTGGATCTCGCCGGCGCGGAGATCGAAGCTCACATCCCGCAGGGCGGTTACCCCGGGAAAACGCTTGGTGAGGCGGCGGGCCTCGATGAGGGCAGGCATCGCGGACCTTTCGCCGCGACCTACCTAGCGAAGGTCAGCTTCGCGGTGGAAGCCGTCGGCGACGACGGTCGCCCGCAGGTTGTCGCGGTCGACCGTGATGATCTTCTCGAGGATCGTCGGGACCTGCCGGAATCCGTTGTTAATGACACCGGTGGTGGCTGGCGTCTCACCCTTGGCGACGCCGACGGCCACGCGCGCGGCGAGTTCGGCGAGGTTCTTGAGCGGTTTGTAAACGGTCATTGCCTGGGTGCCGCGCAGGATGCGCTGGCATGCGGCGAGGTCGGCGTCCTGACCAGTGACCAGCACTTTTCCCGCGAGGCCGTCCTCCTGCAGGGCCTGGATGGCTCCGCCAGCGGTGCCATCGTTGGAGGCGATGACGGCGTCGATCGCCCGGCCGGCCTTGGTGACGGCGGCGTTCATGATCTTCTTCGCGTTTTCGGGCTTCCAATCGAGGGCGTGGTCCTCATGCACCACCTGGACGCGGCCAGACTTGATCAGCGGTCCGAGGACGTTGTCCTGGCCCTGCTTGAACAGGCGGGCGTTGTTGTCGGTGGGAGCCCCGTAGATGCGGACGATGCGGGCGGGGCGGTCCTTGGGCAGGCGGGAGGCGACGTAGGTGGCCTGGGCCTCTCCGACCTTCACATTGTCGAAGGTGAGGTAGTAATCGAGGGGGGCGTTGAGGATGAGGCGGTCGTAGGCGATCACGGGGATACCGGCCTCCTTCGCCGAGCGAAGGGCGCGCGTCATGGCCTCGCCGTTGTGCGGGACGATGACGAGCACGTCGACCTTTCGACTGATGAGCGATTCCACGTCGCGCACCTGGCGGGTATCGTCGCTGTTCGCCGACTGGACGATGACGGTGGCGCCGAGCTTCTGGGCGGCGCCGATGAACGTGTCGCGGTCGCGCTGCCAGCGTTCCTCCTTTAGGGTATCGAGCGAGAGGCCGATGACGGGCTTCTCGCGGGAGGCAGAGGCGGCGGAGACGCCGAGGAGCAGGAGGGCGAGGGTGCGGATGAACTTCATGGGGCGGGCCGCGATGGGGGATTTACAAGCGGCGGCGGATCGTGAGGCTTGCGCGCAAGTGACCCTCGACAACCCAAAATTGCACGATCTGGCCGGGGCGACGGCTTGGCGTGCGGCGCAGCGCGCCGCGGGGCGCCGCGTGGTGCTCACCAACGGGGTCTTCGATCTCCTGCACACGGGCCACCTGTTCTATCTGCAGCGCGCCCGGGCGCTCGGCGACGCCCTCCTGATCGCGCTGAACGCCGATGCCAGCGTGCGCGCGCTCAAAGGGCCCGCGCGGCCGGTGCAGTCTGAGGAGCAGCGCGCCTACGCGCTGGCGGCGCTGGCCTGCGTCGATGCCGTGGTGATCTTCGGTACCCCGCGGCTGACGGCGGAGATCCGGGCGCTGCGGCCCGACACCTATTGCAAGGCCGGAGACTATACGCTCGAGAAGCTGGATCCCGGTGAGCGCGCGGCGCTGGAGGAAGTCGGGGCGCGCATCGAGTTCATGCCCTTCCTGCCCGGGTTCAGCACGACGCGTCTGATCGAGCGGATCCGCGTGGCGGGGGAGGTCTGATCATGCGCGTCGTCATGCTCGGTTCCGGCCGCGGTTCCAACGCGGAGGCGATCCTCGGGGCCCGCGATGCCGGCCGCCTCGGTCGCGCGAAGATCGTGCAGATCTTTTCCGATCAGCCCGACGCCGGGATCCTGGCGCTAGGTCCGCGCTTCGGCGTGCCTGCGGCGTTCCTCGACGCGGCGCCGTTCCGCACGAAGCTGGAAGGTGAGGGCGAGCGGCGCTACATCGCGGCGATCGATGTCTGCCGGCCCGACCTGATCGTGCTGGCCGGGTTCATGCGCGTGCTGAAGCCGGCCTTTCTCGGGCATTTCGCGGGGCGAGTCATCAACCTGCATCCGAGCCTGCTGCCCAGTTTCCCGGGGCTCGACGGCATCGGGCAGGCGTTTCGCCGCGGCGTGAAGATCACTGGCTGCACCGTGCACCACGTCACGGCCGAGGTGGACGGCGGCCCGATCATCGACCAAGCCGCCGTGCGCATCGAGCCGGGCGACACGCTGGAGGACGTCGCCGCCAAGGTACACTCTGCCGAGCACGCCCTGTTGCCGGCGGTGATCGCGCGCCTCAGCGAGGCGCGCTGATCCCCGCGGCGCCTCAGAAGCTGAGGCGCACGCCCAAGGTGACGCTGCGTCCCGGCAGGGGGGCGAGGTCCTTAAGGAACGACGTGTGCGGACGCGCCTCGCGGTCGCTGAGGTTCGTCGCGCGCAGGAACGCTTCCGAGCGGATCGGACCGACGTTGAGCACGCGGCTCGCGCTGGCGCCGAGTAGCCGGTAGCCGTCGCTGTTCGTTTCATGCGCGGCGACCTGGCGTTGCGGGAAGGCATGCAGGTAATCCGCTCCGAAGGTCCACGCTGCCGAGGCCCAAAGGAGGCCGATGCCGCCGCGCGCTTCCGGGAGGCGGGGCAGCGGGCGACCTCCCTCCTTGGCACGCACGAAGTCCGCGGTGAAACGCACGTCGAACTGGCTGCCGGGCGACTCGTGCAGGTGCCAGAGCGCCTCCAGTTCCATCCCCCAGAAACGGGCTCCGCGCTGCACCGTGCGGAAGACGGGCAGACCGCCGTGTTCGGCGGCCTCCGGGTCGTCCGCGTCGACGAATTCCCATTCCCCATCGTGCTCGATCGCCACCGTTCCGGTGGGCTGTTCGAAGATGTAGCCCGTGAAGCGATTCGTGAAGACTGACACCGCGCCGGTAACATCTCCGACCCGCCGGCGCAGGCTGGCTTCAAGGCCGGTGGAGCGTTCGGTGCCCAAGTGGTCATCGCCGATCTCGTAGGCCTGTGTGCCGGCATGCGGTCCGTCGGCGAAGAGCTCCTGGGCATTGGGCGCGCGGCGGGTGGTTGTTGCCGAGAGCGCCAGCGTCCACTCGGGGGCCAGCCGCCAGACGGCCCCCAGCGCCGCGCTCAGGTCCGAATCGCTGCGCGCGCGATGACCGTCGGCGGCGATGCGGGAGCGCTCCAGCCGGCCGCCAACCTGCCACGTGACGGCGCCGCGGGTGATCTCCTCGAACGCGAACACCGCCTCGCTCCGCGTCGTCGAGTCGGGGAGGAACGCCTCCTCGCCGTCGGCCGTGAACCGGTTGCGGCCGGATTGCACGCCGACCGCGCCGGTCCAGCCGGATGGTCCTCCGTGCAGCAGTTCCGCGCGGCCATCGTGGCCGCGGTTGGTGAACACCGTCCCGACCGCGCCATCCGGTTCGATCTCGGAGTGGCTGTAATCGCCGCGGCCGAACTTGAGCCGCATCCCCTGCACGAGGTCCGTCGCGCGCGGCGCGCGCCATTCGCCCTGCAATTCCGTGCGGCGTTGCCGCAGCCGGATGCGGACGCCTCCCTCCTCCTCACCCTCATGGGCGTGGCCCGGCACGCCGTAGTCGGTGTTGAACCCGCTGCGGCTCACGCCGAGGAATCCGTTCGCGTTCACCCACGAGACGCCGGCTGCCATGCCCACGGAGTCGAGCGCGCTGTTGGGCAGGGTGCCGCCGCGGAAGACCGGCGCGGGCTTGCCCTCCTTGCGTGCCTCCGCGGCCTCGGCCGCGCGCACGCGAAAGCTCTCCGCGGGACCGGGGATCTGGATGTCGCCCGCCTCGCGGCGGAAGGCGTCCAGATGTAGTACGAGGGCGTGGTCGCGGCCTCCCAGTAGGCGCACGTCAAGGACGCCGCCGCGTGCCGACTCGCCGGAGCCCGTGCCATGGCGCACTTCGGCGCCGCCGCGCACGCGTTCGTCGTGCAGCTCCGTCTCGATCCGGTGGGAGATCACGTTCACGACGCCGCCCACGGCGGCATTGCCGTAGAGCAACGCGGCGGGGCCGCGCACGGCCTCGATGCGATCCACGAGGAACGGTTCCACCGCGACGGCATGGTCGGGGCTGTTGGCCGAGGCGTCGAGCAGCGCGAGGCCGTTCTCGAGGATGCGCACGCGTTCGCCGTCGAGTCCCCGCACGATCGGGCGGCTGGAACCCGGGCCGTGATAGGAGGCGCTGATGCCGGTTTCAGTGGCGAGCGTGGCGCCGAGCGTGGGCTGCTGCCGCAGGAGGAGGGAGCGTCCTGCAAGCACGGTCGTCGACTGGGCGAGTTCCACTTGGTTGCGCTTGAACGGGGTTGCCGACGTCACGAACTGGTCGAGGGCGACCGGCGCGTGTTCATGCGCTTGAGCGGCTGGAGGGGCCGGCGGTTTGGTCTGGGCGACAATTGCCGCCGCGGTGGCGGCGGCGAGGAGGAGAATACGGGTGTGGAAATTCATGATGCGTGGTCAGCTGACAGGTGTTGATCCGGGCGCGTGGCGCGCCTCGGCTTGTGGCAAAACGCCCGCCGGTCATCCGGCGCGGCGAGGCAGAACGGCATTTTCCCCGGGGGAAGAGCCGGTCCGTTCGTGATCAAACCCGTACCGGAGGGCCGCGCTCAGGTAACCGCAGGTAACGTGGACGCGAAAGGAGCGGTTCCGCGGCTGTGACCGCGAGGATTCCACCCGGTACCGAGGCGGGGGGCAGCAACGAGGCGGGGCCGGCTGGGAGTTCCACGCCGCCCGCGAACAGTACCACCGCGCAACCGGCGTCGTCGTGATCCGACTCGGCGGGGCTTGGATGCGAATGACCTGAGCAGTTCTTGTCGGCCCGCTCGTGCAGCCATCCATGCGCGACCGGGCTGGAGGCGAAGACCGAAAGCGCGAGCACCAGCGTCGCCGCGACTCCGGCGAGCAGCCGGAGTCGGACGGTAGGCAGGTGCGGAGCGCTTGGCATTGGGCGGACGTTTGTCCGTGCCGATGTTTCGTCAAGCCGGCGTGCAAGACCGGCCGGGCTTGCGCGCGCAAAAGACGGCGAGGGATCTGCGCGGCAGAGGTGGCCCTCTGACTCGTGTCGCGGCGAACTTCTCCTGAACGCGTACCGAACAGCACGGATGGGGAAGGACTTCCAGGGTGGGGTGGTGGTGGTGAAACGCTGTGGGCAACCGTATCGAGGCCGGTCCCGTGCCGAATCTGGCGGTGATCGGGGCGCGCGTGCCCTCTCTCTACGGTCGACCTGCATTTCATCTGCCGGCCGTCGCCGGAGGCTGCTCAAGCGGCCGGGTTCGGTTGCGAACTGGGGCGACTCTCATGTGGTCATCAAACGCTGTCTGGCGTTCGGCAGGCCGCTTGACGGGCCTGCGGGGCCACCGTTGGCTCGCGGCGATGAGCAAGCTCCGCGGCGACTACAAGTCGGTCTGGAATTCCCTCTCCGGCTCGAAGCGCGACGCCTACCTTTACGTCGCGGGCCACACCGACGAGGACAAGTTCCACGCCGATGCGGAGGATACCGTAGACATCCTACGTGAGACGGTCGGGGTGAAACCTGATGATGTCTTCCTCGAGATCGGCTGCGGAGTCGGGCGCGTCGGGCGCGTGCTGTCGCCCTTCGTGAAGCAGTGGATCGGCTGCGACGTCTCGGCCAACATGCTGCGCCTCGCGGGCCGCCGGCTGCTTGGTTTGGAGAACGTGCGCCTCCAGGAGATCTCCGGTTACGACTTGCAGCCGATTCCCGACTCATCGGTCGACGCGGTCTACACCACGGTGGTCTTCATGCACCTCGAGGAATGGGACCGTTACAATTACGTGCGCGAGGCGCATCGGGTGCTGCGGCCGGGGGGGCGGTTCTATTGCGACAACGTCGACCTTGCCTCGAAGGCGGGATGGGCGGTGTTCGAGGACAGCCTGCGATTCCCGCCGGGCGAGCGTCCGGCGCAGATTTCCAAATGCTCCACGCAGCCGGAATTGGAGGCCTTCCTACGCCACGCCGGATTCAACGACGTCAAGGTCGCCGGCCGGCTCGACTTCTGGGCTTACGCGTGGGGCAAGAAGTAGGGGAAGGGTGGGTCGGGCCGGATGGGCCGGAGACCGGAGGCCAGGCGGTACCCTGAGGTCGCCTTGGGAAAGGCCCGCGGTGGGACGCGCCCGCCGCGGTAGCCGCTTTTCCGAGCCACCGTCGCTGGTGTGGCTGCGGCTGTAGCCGCGGAAAATCCAAACGACGCATGCCCGCTCTTCGCGGGCGTCCGGATTCCGGCGCGTCCTTCCAATCCGATCATTGTTGTTCCTGAACAGGTCGCCCCGGATCTCGCGTCGGGTTCGCCTGACTTGCGCCTCGGGGATTGAAGCGGGAGCGGCCCGCGCTTGGCTTCGTTGCGTGCTCACGCGCCTGATGCTCCTGATTCCCCTCTTGGCGGTGGTGGCGTCGGCGACGCCGTTTCCCAAGCCCGAGCCGGCGCGGCGATTTCCCGAGCTGAAGGTCTACTCCGCGCTCGGCGACCCGTGGCGGGCGGCTTCGGAGGACTGGAGCGGGGCGCGGCGGCGGGTGCGGGAGGATCCCGTGTGGGCCGATTGGCTGAGGCGCGAGCGCGAGGAGGTCATGCGTTGGATGACGCGGCACCGCGATCGGGTCGACTGGCTCCCGGGTTGGTCGCACGACGGGGTGAGCCCGAAAGATGGTTCGCGCGTGACCTGGACCGATGCGATTCCGCACGAGGAGGCCGAGTTCTTCGCGAGTCCCTCGGATCCGCGGATCGAGATCACGCCGAAGCTTCACGCGTGGTGGGTGGTCAACTTCCGGGCGCGCCACGTGGAGACGATGGTGCGGGCGGCGCAACTCCACCGGCTCACGGGCGAGGCGGCCTTCCTTGAATGGGCCGCGGGGCAGATGGATTTCTACGCGGCGAATTTCCTGCAGTGGGAGCCGCAGCGCCCCGGCCACCCCGCGCGGCTGTTCTGGCAGACGCTCACCGAAGCGACGAACCTGGTGAAGTTCACCGAGGTCGTCCGCCTCGTCGGCGAGGCCGTCGCGGCGGACCGGAGGGAGGTCTGGCGGCGCGAGTTCCTCGAGCCGGAGGTGAAGGCGCTCAATTCCACGCAGCAGCAGGTGCACAACATCGCGCTCTGGCAGCGCTGCGCGGTCGCGCAGGTGGCGCTGGTCATCGGCGACGAGACGCTGTGGCGCGGGGCGATCGACGGCCCGTGGGGCGTGCGCCGGCAGGTCGCGGAGGGCGTGACGTCGGATTACTTCTGGTTCGAGCAGTCGCTCGGCTACAACGCCTACGTCGCGCAGGCGCTGCTTTCCCTCGGCACCGCGGCCGGGCTGGCCGGTCGCTCCGACGAGCTTTCGCACGAGCTGGCGGTCGCGCAGAACCTGCTGCTCGCGCCCCTGGTGCTGCGTTTTCCGGACGGGCGGCTGCCGAATCCAGCCGACAGCCGCGGGGCGGCCCGGGCGCCCGATCCCGAGGCGCTGGCGCGGGCTTACCGCGTGTTTCCCTCCACGCTCGGTCTCGAGGAGGCGGGGCGCGTGCGCGACTGGAACACCCTGCTTGATCCGCCGTCAGCGCCGGCGCGTGCGGTCACTCTGCCCGAGGTGACGTCGGCGGATTTCGCCTCCTCACGCTTCGCGGTGCTGCGCGCGGATGCCTGGCAGGTCTTCCTGCACGTCGGCCAACTCGGCCGTTCGCACAGCCAGCAGGAGGCGTTGAATTATTCGGCGACTTTCGGCGAAAGGGACATCACGCACGATCCGGGTACCGTTGGTTACGGCTCTCCGCTGCACCGTGGCTACTACACCCGCGGGCTGGTCCATAACGTGCCGCTCGTGAACGGCCTCGGGCAGGAGGGCCACGCGCTCGGGGAGATGTTGGAGTTCGGACCTGCGCGGGCACGTGCGGTCCAGTCGCGGTATCGTCCCGGCGTGCGCGTCGAGCGCGAGCTGGCGATCGAGCACGGGGCGTTGCACGACGCCGTGACGGTCGCGTGCGAAGCGGGGCCGCAACGCCTCGGGCTGGCCTTCCACCTGCAGGGGCGCACTCGCTTGCCATCGGGATTCTGGCCCGACGGGGATTTCGCGCGGGGGCGGCCGGAGGAGTTTGCGCAGTGGACCGAAGTGCGCGGCGGCAGGTTCCGGGATCGCGTGGAACTGGAGGCGGAGTTCGGGCGCGGTCTGGTGCTGCGGATCGTGTTCGCGGCGCCGGGTGATTTCCGGATCTGGCGTGGATCGTCGCCCGACGCCCCGCCGAGGCGCCGTGAGAGTTTCTATCTGGAATTGGCGGAGTCGGCGGCGGGGGCGACGTTCACCACCACGTTGGTGCCAGTGTCGCGATGAATCCGCCGAGCGAGGATGGAACGCCTCAGGGCAGCGGAACGCCGGGCGGAGTGAAGGTCCCCGCGAGGCCCGCGGCGAACCCCGTAGGCGAGGCGCGGTTGAGGGTGGGATGCCCGGTCTGGGCGCACGCCGATTGGCGAGGGCGTTTTTTCACGGCCGAGGCCCGGCGGGAGGATTTCCTTCCCCAGTACGCTTCGGTTTTCGGCGCCGCTGAAGCGAATCCGACCTTCTACGGCCTGCCGGCGGCGGCCACGGTAGCGCGTTGGGCGGAAGAGGCGCCGGAGGACTTCCGGTTCTGCTTCAAGTTTCCCCGGACGATCACGCATGAGCGCCGTCTGAGCGGAGCGGGGCGGGAGACCGAGGAGTTTCTTGGACGCCTGGCCCCGCTGGGCGAAAGGCTCGGGCCTTTCTTCCTGCAATTGCACGCGAGCTTCGGGGCGGCGCAGCTGGGCGCCCTCATGGCCTACCTCGCCGGTCTGCCCCGGGATTTCTCCTACGCGGTCGAGGTGCGCGCGCCGGAGTTCTTCGCGGGCAGTGCGGAGGAGCGGGACCTCGACGCCTTGTTGGTCGACCAAGGCGTCGACCGCGTGAACTTCGACACCCGTGGGCTGTTCGCCTCGATCGCGACGGATGAGTTCACGGCCGACGCGCGGCGGAAGAAGCCGCGCGTGCCGTTGCGCACCACGGTCACCGGAAAGCGGCCGTTCGTGCGGTTCGTCGGCGATCCGGAGCTGCCGCGCAATGGCGCGTTGCTCGACGCGTGGGCGGTGGTGGTGGCCGGTTGGCTGCGGAGCGGCCTGTCGCCCTATTTCTTCACACACCATCCTGACGACACCGAGGCGCCCGCCTTGGCGCGCGACTTTCAGCGCCGCATCCATGCGATCTGCCCCGCGGCCGGTGCTCCGCAGGTGTGGCCCGTGGAGCGCGGTGGCGCGGGCACCGTGCGGCAACTGGATCTGTTTTAGCCGATTCTCAGTGGGAGATCAGGTGGGTACGGGCACAACTGGTGCTGCGTGGGAGGCGGCAGGTGGCCCGGAAGGCAGGTCCACGGTGAAGGTCGCGCCCTGCCCGGGCGTGCTTTCCACCGTCACGGCGCCCCCGTGCAGGGAGGCGATCTTTTGGACGATGGTAAGCCCGAGACCGAAGCCGCGGATCTCGCGTCCGTGCCGCTTGGTGGTGAAATACGGATCGAAGATCCGGGCGCGGTCCTCGGGGTTGATGCCGACCCCTTCGTCGATGACCTGCAGTTGGATCCTGCCCCGGTGTCCGGTCATCGCCCTGACCTGCACCCGTTTTCCGAGACCCGAGGCGTCGACGGCGTTGTTCACGAGGTTGACGAGCATCCGTTCGAGGAGAATCGCATCTCCGCGGAGCACGGGTTGGCCCGAGACATCCGTGGCGAGGTCGACCCCGAGTTCCTTCGCGCGTTCGGCGGTGGTGTCGCGCACTCGGGCGAGCAGCTCCGCGAGATCGACTGGTTCCGAGCAGGGACGCAGGTTTTCGGCGAAGAACAAAGCCTCGCGCACATAGTCGGTGATGGTGCCGATGGAGCGGCGCGCGGAGGAGTGAACCTGGGCGGCCTCGGAGCCGGCTGGGAAGCGATCCTCGGTGTGCACGAGGAAGGCATTCACCGGAGTGATGAGGTTCTTGAGGTCATGCGCCAGCGCGCGGGACATCATCGCCAGATGTTCGAGGCGGTTCTGCAGGGCGATCTGGTCGGTCAATCGCGTGCGCGTGAGGATACCGTCGATCAGTTCGGCGACGTTCTGGAGCCGTGTGATCTCCGGGTAGGTGACCGGCCAGTTGTCCGCGCGGGTACCGAGGGCGATGATGACGGAAGGGTCGGGACTGCCGCGGGGGATCGCCACCGCCGCGCTCAAGCGGTTGGCGGCGAGAATCGCGGCAAGGTCCTGGTGCGCGGCGGAGGGCCGGCGGCGCTGCAGGCTTTCCGGCGTGATCCAACCGAGCGTGAGCAGCGCGCCGAAGCCGGCCCGGTCCCGCGGGATCCGGATTCCCTCGCCCGCGAAATGACCGCCTTGCAGGGAAAGGATCGTGGCCTGTTCGACCCGGAAGTGGCGCGAGACGGTCGCCTCGCATTGGCGTCGTAACTGGTCCGCATCCCCGGCGCCCTGGGAGAGACGGATGATCTCTCCACGCAGTTCGGCCAGGCTGCGCTCATGGTCGAGGCCGAGCAAGGGACGGGTGCGCTCGTTCAGCCAGATCGCGCCGAGCCCGCAGGCGACCGTGCTGCCTACCCAAGCGGCTGTCTCCGGCAGCAACGTCTGCAGGAGGTGGCTGAGCCCCCAGGTTGATCCGACCAGCGCGGCGAGGACCAGGCCGCGATGGGCAAGGGTGGAAAGGACCTGACGGGCATTGAAGATGCGGTGATAGGCCAGCGCCCATGCCATGAAGAGATACCCCGCCACCACCACGAGGATGCTGGCACGGTTCAATGCTCGGAGGCCGGTGAGGTTGCCCGCACCGTTCAAAAGTGACAATAGTACGAGCGATAAACTGCAGGTCAGAGCTAAATACTGTAATTCAAGCCTCTGAATTCCAGAGTGAAAGGCTATACGTCTTACAGTAATAAAGAAAAAGCATAGAAAAGATACTCCAATGAGGGAGTTATGTAAAACGTATAAGGCGCCCCTGTGAAGGGCTGGACCTGAGGTAGCCTTTGCGAAAGAATCCCCGAGGGTGATGAATGATACGAGTAATGAGAATGAAAAAACTAACCGGCTACTGATTATGGTTTCTATTATATTTTTATTCTGCTGTATGATAGAAATCTGAAGCAGCCATAATGCCCAAATTCCGTAAGAAGATATAAATCCATTTAAAACCAATAAATTCCTAACGGAGGAAAGCCCCCTCTCTGGCCCCGTCATGCCTGCTATAGTTGCGATGATAATCGAGGTGGTCCAAATAGATAAAAGAAAAGAGAAAATCGCAAAAGCCTGATTCGAAGACCTTTTTCTGTTCGCAAAAAGGACAGAAAGGCCGACGCAAAAACAGAGGAGCGTAGCAAGGATCGCTAGCGATATCATTTTCATGATCGAGGATTCTTATCCTGCCTAAAATATAGAATTGCAGTCGGTGAAAGTATGAAGTTTTCAATCGTAACCGCCAACTTGTATTGCCTATTAGTAGCATGTTGATCTCGTCAACCTTACCCGCCGCCACTCCGAGGAAGCCGGAGAAACCCTCGATTTTGGTCGTGGACGACGAGATTGGCCCCCGTGAGTCCGTCGCCTTCGCCTTGGGTGGGGAGTTTAAGGTCGCCATGGCGGACCGGGGCCGGACGGCCTTGGAGATGGTCAGAGGGGTGGAGTACGATGCCGTGGTGCTCGACATCCGGATGCCGGAAATGGATGGAATCCTTACCCTCGGTGAATTGCGCCGGATCGACCCTCTGGTCTCGGTCATCATGCTCACGGGTTATGGGACGCTGCAGACCGCGCAGCAGGCGATGGTGGGTGGCGCCAACCAGTACCTGCGCAAGCCGCCGGATGTATCGGAGTTACTGGAGGCTGTAAGGAAGCAGGTCGCGGCCACGAAGGAGCGGCGGGCCCAGGCCTCGGCTGCCCGGCAGGCTGAGTCGCTGAATGAGACCCTGCGCCGGGAGATCCGCGAGAATGAACCGAGGATTTGGCAGGCAAAGGCTTCGGTGGAACTCGTTCACGACCTCAGCAATCCGCTCGCGATCGTCGTCGGCTATGCGGCCTTGGTTGAGGAACAGGCACGGCGCCTGGCCGCCAAGATTCCCGACGAAGCACTGCGACTCGCGGAACATGCCGCCCTCGTCGGCAGAGCCGCGGAGTACTGTAACCACCTCGCGGAGAACTGGAGGGGAGTCGCTCGTGACGCACGGTCCTACGTGCCCGTGGACCTGCTCGACGTCGTCAATGAGGTGCTCGCCGTCGGGTTAGTCGGAAATAAGCCGGTAGAGGTGCGTGGCGAGCCGGGCGGCAAGGTGCTCGGGTCGCGCTACGAGTTGATGCGGGTGATTCAAAACCTGCTCAAGAATGCGATCGAATCAGGAGCCTCGGCTGTCACGGTTGATTTTGTTGGCACAGGCAAAGAGGTGTCCGTAACCGTGCGCGACAATGGCCCGGGCATGAGTCCGCAGCAGCTGAATCAGGCCCTGCGCGGAGGCTTCACCACCAAGCGTGATGGAACAGGGCTCGGCCTGAGCATTTGTCGTCACGTTATCGCTTCGCATGGAGGAAGGTTGAATATTGGCTCTAGCATGGAGGGAGGCACTAGCGTGACGGTTGCCCTTCCGGCGGTGCTACTTCTATGAGGCGCCGTAGGGTCAAAGTAACCGGCATAGGACCAGTAACGCCCGCAGGAATCGGTGCGGAGAACTTCTGGAGTGGAATCTGTAAGAAGCGTAGCTATATCAGAAAGTTCATTCGGAATGAAACTGCTGAAGCCACGCTAGTGGCGGCACATATTTCCGATTTTGTAGTAAAAAAATATATAGCTGATACAGCCCTACAAAAAGGTGTAGCCCGCCATACGGAATTCGCAGCAGTGGCTGCCCTATTAGCAGTACAACATGCCGGTTTAAGTCCTACTGAGCTCTCTGCAAAAACTTGCGCCGTAGTCGCGGGGGCTTCACTTCTCGACTTCGGAGGAATTGGAAAATCTTTAAAAACAGTCTTCGAGAAAGGCTATAAAGCGGCTCAGCCACGTGTTGTCTTCACGTCAACACTTACGTCAGTTTCAGAAACGATCGCCGACGTGTGCCGATTAAATGCAAGAACCATGGCGGTGCAAACATCTTGTTGCGCAGGTCTAGATGCCATTGGCCACGCAGCACGGCTGATCGAATCGGGTGAGGTTGAGATTGCAATTTGCGGAGGTACCGAAGCCCCGCTTTACTCATTTCCACTGTTCGAGCTCCAAGCTGCAGGGCTCACCCCTAATACAAACGAATCTCCGGCTGAGTTAGCTAGGCCTTTTGATCTTTGGCGTACAACGGGCGTTGTGAGTGAAGGAGCGTGTTTTTTCATTTTAGAGTCGGAGGCGAGTCCGCGCCCTGCAATCGGATGGATTTCTGGATATGGCTTTTCGTCCGATTCTCGCGATGAAATTTGTAGCGGGCTAGTAGACGCGAATTTGCAGGCAATAGCCGACGCTGAGATGCGTCCCTCGGATGTGCAGTGCATTAGTGCTTGGGGGCCTGGACACCGCCTTATCGATAAAGGTGAGTTTCAGGCCTCTAAAGAGGTGTTTGGCGCAAGTCTAATTAGAGTTCCTGCCTACTCAATAAAGGGTGCAATCGGGTCGCCTTTGGGGGCTGCCCCTGCGATACAAGTCGCCTCGGCAATTTTAGGAATGAATGCATCAAAGGTTCCTCCAACTGTTAATTGGAAGGATCCGGATCCTGAATGCGCGTATTGTTTGTCTGAAAATATTCGGTTTTTTTCTTATGATAATGTTTTGGTAAATGCGCATGGGGTAGGAAATGTAAATAGTTCGTTGCTAATTACAAAATGACCCACCCCCTTGCCCTAATTATCGCTGCAATCGTTGCCGCGGTTGGTTTCTTGGTATTTAGGTCAAATTCTCAGCGAATCGTAAATCGCGCTGTCTTTGCTGGAACTGTACAGATGGCAGCATGGCTGGTTTGCTGGCATCTTACTACGTCATCCAAAGATGGACTTTTCTGGCTTAGGTGGACGTGTTCTGTCGGAGCGTTGGCTCCGCTAAACTTCTGGATTGTAAAAGAGGCTATTGTAAGAAGTAGAGCTCAGGTCGGCGTGAGTTTTATATCCAGCCTGCTTCCTTGGGCTGGCGTCTCGGTAGTGTTTGTCACGATTCCGTTTTTTGATATCTTTATTCCGGATCACTCTACTCCATCTAGGCCTCTGTACGGTTGGGGATATTTTTTTTATCTTTGGGGTCTTCTTTTTGTTTATGCGGTGCTTTTTATAAGTGCTTTTAGGAGCGCAAGAAAACTGCATGGCGGTGCCCGACTTGAGATGCAAGTATGGCTTGGGGGAGGGTGTATTCTTGCGTTTGCTATATACGCGCTAATGTTTCTGAGTGCGTTTACTGGAAATCCGATTTTCCGGCGGGCTCAGCCGATCGCGACGCTCTTTTTTTATGCTGGAACAGCGTACGCCATATCGCATCACAGAATCTTTGATGCCAGAGAGATAGTTGTTGTCGGTTTCAAGAAGGCGGTATTGGTGTTCGTTATAGCTATAGGTGGCCTTTTGGCGGATCGCGCTTTTTTACGGTGGGACTCTTTTCTCAAATGGTTAGTCGTGGCTGGAATTGTTGTGGTTTCTCTGGAGATACTCAATCGGTACATAGGTTCGGCATTCTCTTTTTCAACGCCTGATCGTCGCTTGAGAAAAGAGGCCTTTGAAGTTGCTCAGAAGGAAAGCAGGATTGAGCGACTTGAGGCGGCATTTGTCGAAATGCTTAGGACTTGGGGGCATGCTTCTTCGGCGCATATTCTATATTTTCAGGAAGATGGGTTTCCCGAGCGGATAGCAAGGTCCAGGGTTGTTCCTTCAAGTATAGAAGCTATTCTTGAAATGGAATGGGTCACTCCGGAGAGGCTGGATAGAGAGCGGCGATCTGGTGGATCTGAGGATCTAAAGCGTATTTTTAGCGAAAACGATATAGGGGTAATGATTGGAATAAGGGGTAGTGATATCATCACCCTCTTCGGAGTCGGTGTCGGGCCTTCGCGGCGGCCCTACACCTATCCGCAGGTGGTGGAGTTGATGGAATTGGCGGCCATCATGGAGAGCGCGCTGGAGCGGGCGCATTTTGCGGCCAAGGTGCAGCGGGCCGAGCAACTGGCCGCTTTGGGATTGGTGGGCGCGAGCCTCGCTCACGAGATCAGGAATCCCTTGGTCTCGATCAAGACGTTCGTCCAGCTGCTGCCGACGCACCATGCGGATCCGGTCTTCCGTGAGAAGTTCTCGCGGCTCGTGGGTGGCGAGGTGCAGCGCATCGATGACCTTACCCAACAGCTGCTGGACCTCGCCGCTCCCCGGACTTACCAGGCTGAGCTGCTCCGGCTGCATGCCGCGGTGGGATCCGGCCTGGAGTTGGTGCAGGCCAAGGCGGCCGAGCGGGGGGTGCGCATCGAGACCGACTGGCGGGCGGACCCTGACGCCGTGTTCACCGACGGGGGCGTCGTGAAGCAGGTGCTGCTCAACCTGGGCTTCAACGCGATCCAGGCCGCGGAGGAGAAGGGCGGGGCCGACCGTTGGATACGAATCTCGACGCGGAACGTGGAGGAGGGCGTGGAGCTTGCGGTCACTGACAGTGGTCCGGGGATCGCCCCTGAGTTCCAGCGGCGTCTCTTTCAGCCGTTCCAGACGACTAAGTCGCGTGGGTTCGGGCTCGGTCTTGCGATTTGCCGGGACATTCTGGCCAATGTTCACGCGACGATCACGGTTGACCCGACTGTTCCCGGTCAGGGCGCGACCTTCCGCGTCACTTATCCATGCCAATCCCCGTCATCCTAGCGACTCCCGACGCCGCCCTGGCGGAGGCGTGGGCGCGGCAGTGTGGCGGCCGGGAGGTGCTGCGGCTGGGTAGGGACGCCTTGCCGGTCGCGGGCGTGGCCGGAGTCGCCGCGGTGGTCGTGCTGGATTCGGTTTGGGAGAACTCACTTCCTCCGGAGTTCGCGGCCTGTCCCACGGTGTTGGTGGGGCTCCCGCGCAGCCGCCCTTTCGAGCAGGCGCGCCTGGCCGGACGCGCCAAGGCCTATCTCTCCTATGAGGAAAGCACGGGGAGCCTCGAGCCACTCATCCCGATCCTTACTGAGTTGGCAGCCGCGGCCGCAGTCGCGGCGCTCGCGGTGGTGCCTGCCGAGTGCGCCCGCTCCACCTCTTCCCCGCGGCATGTGGTTGCTGGCTCCATTTCCGATGGAGGGGTGATCGCGGCGTTGTTCGAGCAGTTGTCTTCGCCGGAAGGACTCGATGTGGAGATCCGCCGGATCTGGCGCAACGAACTCGGGGCGGCCCGAGCCGATTTCTTCCGACTGAATGGAACTCGGTTCGAAACCTTGGGTGTCCGCGAATCCTTCGTCGCGGAGCCGGCCCTGCTTTCGCTCCTCGCGCGCAATCCGCTGGTGTTGGACGGGCGCACGTGGTCTGCCGGAACCATCCCGGAGGGGGCGCTGGTGGTGGCTAACCTGCTGGCACGCCGGGCGGCGCGGCTGATCGTGCCGGTGCATGAGAATGGACGCCTGCTGGGTCTATTCCTGCTGGGCCTGCGCGAGGACGGCCGCGATTATGGCGAGCCGGAGCGGGTGAGGGCGGTGGCGCTTTCGCGGGTGATGCGCCTCGTGATCACCGCGGCTGATGAGATTGCGCGGTTGCGTTCGGTGGAACGCCGGGCGGCCCTGGCCGCCGCACATTTGCCCGCGGGACTTGTGCTCGAGGCGGGTGAGGAGCCCTCCGCCGAGGTCCCGTTGGTGGTGCGCGAGGTCGTGGGCGAGGCCCGCCACCTGCGGAGCGAGGTACGCCGCGAACCCACTGCAGAACAGCCCTTCCGGGTACGCGGGGGACTGATCGGCGGCGAAGGTGGCGTCTGGGTGCATTGGGACGATGCCTCTTCCGAGGTGACCGCGGCGCGGGAACGCGACCGGCGCAACCGGCGTGCGTTGCTGCGGGAGCTCGCCCTGACCTTGAGCCACGAGTTGGGCAACGCGCTCGTTTCCCTCGCGACCTTCCGTCAGGCGGGGGCGGAGCGCCCGCTGCCGCCTGCGATGCTGGAAACGATGCGGGCGGACATCGCCCGGCTTCAGCAGCTCAACACCCATCTCGGGTTGATGCAGACCCTGCACGAGGCGGAGCCTGGGCAGGTCGACGTGAAGGAAGTTGCCCAGGAAATCGGGCGTTCCCTCGGTTTGCGGGTGGAGATGAGTTCGGAGTCCGCCGTGATCAGCGCCGACCGCCGGCTGCTGGACTTCGCGTTGCGCTCCCTGTTGGAGACGGTCGGCGAAAATCGAGGCGAGTTGGGCCTGCGGGAGTTGGCGCTGAAAGTCCGCCGGGCCGGCGAAGGGGCGGAAACGATCGCGTTGGTCTCCTTGAAGGGGCGGCCGCTCGAGTTGGAGGGCGTCCTGCCCGTGCCCGCCGAGGGCGCGGTGCCGAACCAGGGGCACCTGAAGGTGCTGCTGGCGCGGGAAATCCTCACGCTGCACCACGGCGACATCCACGCCGGGCCCGGCATGGAAGGCACGGAGATCCTGATCGCGATCCGTCACCTGTGAGCGACGCCGACCTGGGAGCCCGGGTGGAAGCGTGGGCACGACGTGAGGAGCATGTCGTGCTGCTGGTCGCGATTGGATCACGCGCGCGGGAAGCAGGGGCCGTTGGAGCGGCCGACGCCGGTTCGGATTGGGATTACCAATTGGCCACGGCGCGTCCGGAGTCGCTTGCGACGCCCGCGTGGCTCGAAGGACTTGAGGTAAAGGTTCCCGCCTACGCGGTCCGCACCGGCCGGCTGGGTTCTTCGACGAAGGTGAGCGCCGTCACCGACCGTGGCGAACTAGACGTTGTCATCCTGCCTTCGGACGCCATGGCCGCCGCCGCGGCGGCGATGAAAGGGCCGCCTGCCTCCTGGCCGGCGCCGTTGCGGGCCGCGCTGACGGATCTCGCGGCGGTGCTCGCCGGCGGCTTTCAGGTTCTAAAGGACACGGCCGGCTTCGGTCCGCTCGTGGAGCGCGTGGCGCGGGAAGTGCCGGTGGCACGGCTGGACGACGCGCGGGTACGCGCGGAGGCCGAGGCCTTCGTGTGTGATTACGTTTCGACCTGGCGCAAGGTGGAGCGGGGCGAGTGGATCGCGGCGCAGCGCTGGCTGCATCACCAGTTGATCGAGTCTAACTTCCGCCTGCTGCATGAACTGCGGCTGCGGAGTGGACGGATGAGCTTTCCGGACGGCCGCCGCCTGGAGCGGCTCGGGGAGGAATTGGCCGCCGAGATGGCCGTGAGTACGACCCCGGACGCGCGGAGTCTGCGCGCCGCTTTACCTCGCTGCGCGGACCTGCACCGACGGCTGGTCGGCCGGCTGCTGGGCGACGCGTGGACCTGGCCGGACCTGCGCGGCCTACGCTTGGGCGGAGAATAGCTCGGCGATGACGTCCTCGAGCGGAACGTCCTCGATCGAGATGTCGGCGACCGGCCCCGTGCCGAGGATTTCCTGGGAGACCGCGACGACGCTGTCGGTGTTCACCTGAAGCGTGAACTTGCCGTCCTCCGACCGCGTTGTCGCGAGGGCGTGACGGGAGCGCCAGTCGTCGGGGAACGCGCGGGCGGCGCCGCCTCCGGCGCCCGGGAGAAAGGTGATGATCTTGCGGCGCGCGCCGCCGGAGTGCTCGAGCCGGTCAAGGGCGCCGTCGTAGATCTTGCGGCCGCGGTGGATCACGATGACCCGCTCGCAGAGCTCCTGGATGTCGGCCATGTAATGGCTCGTGAGGAGGATGGTGACTCGGTGGCGGCGGTTGTAGTCGCGGAGGAACTGACGGACGTTCTTCTGCGAGATCACGTCGAGGCCGATGGTCGGCTCGTCGAGGAAGAGGACGCGCGGGCGGTGGAGCAGGGCGGCGATGAGCTCCATCTTCATGCGTTCGCCGAGGGAAAGCTCGCGGACCATGACGTTGAGCTTGGCGCCCACGCCGAGGAGCGAAACCAGTTCGTCGAGCGTGGCCTGGAACTGGGCGGGCGGCAGCGCGTAGATGGCGCGGAGCAGGTTGAAGGACTCGATGGCCGGCAGGTCCCACCACAGCTGGTTCTTCTGCCCGAGCACGAGGGCGAAGATGCGGCGGTAGGCGTTCTCGCGGCGGGTCGGGTCGTGGCCGGCCACGCGCGCGGAGCCGCTGGTCGGGAAGATGAGCCCCGACAACATCTTCAGCGTCGTGGTCTTGCCGGCCCCGTTGGGCCCGAGAAAGCCGACGAACTCGCCCTCCGCGATGCGGAACGAGATGTCCTTGGCGGCGGCGGTCTCCTCGTACTCGCGGTGGAACAGCCCCCGGACGCCGCCCCAGAATCCGGGCTGCTTCTTGTACGTGCGGAAGATGCGGGTGAGCCCGTCGACCTCGATCATGTGCGTGCGGCGGGCTCCCGTGGTGCTACTGGGTGAAGGCGGGCAGCTTCACGATCTTGCCGCCGGCGAGCGCTGACTCGTGGGCGCAGAGGCCGACGCAGGTCCAGTTGGCGGACTTCACGGCGTTCGGGTACGGGTCGCGGTCCTCGACGAGCGCGGTGAGGAACTCGTGGGCGAGGTGCGGGTGCGAGCCGCCGTGGCCGGCGCCCTGCGTGAAGCTGAGGTGGGTCTTCTTGCCGAGGTCGTACACGCCCTTGGTCGTGAACGGGCGGATGCCCTTGGGCAGACGGTGCGCGTAATCCGGCACCTTCACCTTCCGCGGAATCTTGTGCTCCGGGAGTTTGGCGGTGTGGAGCACGTGCTCCTCGTGCTCGATGAGCGTCCACTCGAAGGACTTCTTCGAGCCGTAGACGTCGATGCTCTCGCGGTATTGGCGGGCGACGTCGAACAGCGACCGGATGATGCGCGCGGTGAGGTCGGAGTCGCGCAGCTTCACATGGGCGGTCTCGACGGCGAACGGCGAACCGTAGTGCTTGATGAGCCCCTTGCGGATCGTGCCGGAGCCGAAGCAGGAGACGTATTCCGCGGTGGCGTCGGTGAGGGCGAGCATCGGGCCGACGCAATGCGTGGCGTACCACATCGGCGGCAAGCCGGGCCAGTAATTGGGCCAACCGTCCATGTCCTGCTGGTGGCTCGCCTGGAGGAACTGAATTTTGCCGAGGTCACCCTTTTCGTAGAGCTCCTTGATGTAGAGGTATTCGCGGGCGTAGACGACCGTCTCCATCATCATGTACTTCAGCCCCGTGCGTTTGCACAGGTCGACGATGCGCCGGCAATCCTCGATCGAGGTCGCCATCGGCACGGTGCAGGCGACGTGCTTGCCGGCCTTCAGGGCCTTGATCGTCTGCGGAGCGTGGTCGGGGATCGGCGTGTTGATGTGGACCGCGTGGATATCGGGGTCCTTCAGCAACTCGTCGTAATCAGTGTAGCCCTTGGGGATGCCGAACGCCTCCTGGATGGACTTCAGCTTCTTCGGGTCGCGCTGGCACACCGCGACGAGGTTCGCGTTCGGATGGGCCTGATAGATGGGGATGAACTCGGCGCCGAAGCCGAGGCCGATGATGGCGATGTTGATCTTCTGGGGCATGATGAGGATTCGGGACGCGCGAGGATGCGGACGCACCCGGCGGAGGAAAAGCCCGAACCTCGCCGATCTTTGATCGCGTGCGCGCCGCCCGCGTCCGTTCTCCGGCCTCAGGGGCGCAGGACTACGATGTCGTCGGCGTGCAGGCTGCAGTGGACGACGTCGCCCGCGTGCAGGACGTCGCCCAGTGCGCTCTCGTTGGCGACGACCGCCCGCAGTCGAGTACCAGGGCGGGTTGCGACGACGAGGTGGTCGGTGGCGCCCTTGAAGATCTCCTCCTCGATGCGGGCCTCGAACGCTGAACCCGGGATCGCCGGCGGCCGCGGGCTGACGTGGACCTTCTCGGGCCGGATGAGGACCAGCGCGCGGTTGGCCCCGGCGGGCCAGCGCTCCTCGGGGAGACTGATCTCGAGCCCGCCCTCGAGTCGTACGCGCAGCATCCCGTCCCCGCGGCCGCAGGGTTCGCCCGCGAGCAGGTTGGTTTCTCCCACGAACGTGGCCGCGAAGGCGGTGGCGGGCCGGTGGTAGACCTCGTGCGGCGTGCCGAGCTGCTCGATGCGGCCGCGGTTCACGACCGCGATGCGGTCGCTCATCGTGAGCGCCTCCTCCTGGTCGTGAGTGACGAAGACGAACGTGAGGCCGAGTTGGCGCTGCAGGCGCTTCAGCTCGAGCTGCATCTGGATGCGAAGCTTGGCGTCGAGCGCGGACAGCGGCTCGTCGAGCAGCAGCACCTGCGGCCGGCAGACGAGCGCGCGGGCGAGGGCGACGCGCTGCCGTTGGCCGCCCGAGAGCTGATGCGGCCGGCGCGACTCGAGGCCGGTGAGCGAGACGAGTCCGATCGCCTCATCGATGCGTCGCTTGGCCTCCGTGGAGTCCACGCCCTGCATGCGGAGCCCGAAGCCGACGTTGCCGGCGACGTCGAGGTGAGGAAACAAGGCGTAGCTCTGGAAGACCTGGTTCACCGGCCGGCGGTAGGGAGGAAGGCCGGTGACGTCGGCGTCGCCGAGCCAGACCGTGCCGGCGGAGGGCTGCTCGAAGCCCGAGATGAGACGGAGGAGGGTGGTCTTTCCGCATCCCGAGGGGCCGAGGAGGGTGAGGAACTCCCCCGCTTCGATGCCGAGCGACACATCGCTCACGGCCTCGAACGCGCCGAAGCGCTTCGTGATCCCGCGGAGCTCGACCCGCGCGCTCATCGCGCCGCCTCCCCGCCGCGGTCTCGCAGGCGGACCAGCACCCAGTAGCTGAGCGCGAAGAGGAGCATGAAGACGACGCCGAGGGCGGAGCCGAACGGCCAGTCGCGCGCCTGGAGGAACTGGTTCTGGATGACGTTGCCGAGCAGGGGAACGCGCGCGCCGCCCATCAGGTCGGTGATGGCGAACATGGCGATCGACGGCACGAAGACGAGGAGCGCGCCCGCTGCGATGCCTGGCGCGGTGAGCGGGATGATGACCGCGCTGAACACCCTCAGCGGCCCGGCGCCCAAGTCGTGCGCGGCCTCGATCAGGCTGCCGTCGAGCTTCTCAGCGCTGCCGTAGATGGGGAGGATCATGAAGGGCAGGTAGGCGTAAACCAGGCCGATCATCACGGCGGTCGGCGTGTAGAGCAGGTCGAGCGGAGCCGCGCCGGGCACCAGCGTGCGCAGCACGGCGTTCAGGAGTCCCTCCTGTTTGAGGATCATGATCCACGCGTAGGTGCGCACGAGGAAGCTCGTCCAGAACGGGATCATGAGGAGGAGCAGCCAGCGCGGGCGGCTCCGCTCCGGGGCGCGGCCGATCCACCAGCCGACGGGAAAGCCGATGAGCAGGCAAAGGACGGTGGTCGCGGCCGCGTAGCCGATCGAGCGGGCGAAGATCCCGAGGTAAACGGGGTCCACCACGCGCGCGTACGACGCGGTGGTGAAGTCGAAGACGACGCGCCCCAGCTCGTCCCGGTCGCAGAAGCTGTAGACCGCGAGCAGCGCGCCGGGCGCGACAACAAACACCATCACCCAGAGCAGCAGGGGGGCGAGCAGCACCCAGGCCCGCCACCCGGGCGACGGTGTTCCGGCCGGAGGCGTCACTTCGCGCTCTTGAGGTCGGTGACGAGGCGGTCGATGTCGGCCGCCACCTTGCCGATGTCGCGGAACGTCTCAAGCTTGCCGCCCTTGGGGTAGCTGGCCGGGTTGGCGAGCTCGTCGGGCGTGAGCAGCTTGCGGGCCGCGGCGTTCGGATTGGTGTAGGGGAACGCGGCGGAGATGAGCTTGGACACCTCCGGACGCAGGATGAAGTTCATGAAGGCGTGGGCGGCGTCCTTATTCCGCGCGTTGGCGGGGATCGCGAGCACATCGATGAACTGGTGCGCGCCTTCCTCGGGGATGACGTACTGGAACTTCTTGTCCTGCTTCCAGAGCAGCGCGGCCTCGCCGCTCCAGACGATGCCGAGGTCGACGTCACCGTTGAGCAGGGGGGTCTTGGGGCTGTCGGAGTCGAACACCTTCACGCGCTTGACCCAATCGGCGATGACCGGGCGGGCCTTGGCGAGCGCGGCGGCGTCGATGCGGTTGATCGGCAGGCCCAGCGAATAGAGGGCCCAGGTGACGATCTCGCGGTTGTCGTTGAGCACGACGATGCGGTTGGCGAACTTGGCGTCGAAGACGTCGCGGTACGTCTTCACCGGCGTCTTCACCTTGTCGGTGTTGATGACGATGCCGACGGAGCCCGACATGTACGGGACGGTGTAGCGGTCCTCGGGGTCGTGCGGGCGGCGGCGGAACTCGGGCAGCAGGTTGCCGCGGTTGCCGAGCTTCGCGCCGTCGAGGGGCGCGAGCAGTTTCTGGCGGATCATGACCTCGGCGGCGTAATCCGAGGGCTGCACGAGGTCGTACTTTCCGCCGCCGGCGACGAGCTTCGCGATGAGCTCCTCGTTGGAAGCGTAGGTCTCGAAGTTGACCTTGATGCCGGTCTCCTTGGAGAAGGCGTCGATGATGTTCTGCGGGACGTATTCCGACCAGCCGAACAGGTTGAGCTCGGCCGCGGGGGCGGAGGCGGCGCCGGCGAGGAGGCCGGCGGCGAGGATCAGGGATCGGGATGTCTTCATGGTGAAAGCGGGTCGCGGGCGGTGTCGCGGCGGAGCCGCGCGGAAAAGATCACGAAGGCTGCGGTGGCGATGACGAACAGCGCGGAGAGCGCGTTCAGCATGGGATTGAGGCCCACCTTCGCGAGGCCGAAGATGCGCAGCGGCAGGGTGGCGGAGGCTGCGTCGGCGGTGAAGAACGTGACGATGAGCTCGTCCCAAGACAGCGTGAACGCCATCAGCCCGCCGGCCGCGATCGCGGGTCGGAGGTAGGGCAGGATCACGAGCTGGAACGCCCGCCAGGGCGTCGCGCCGAGATCGAGGGCGGCCTCCTCGAGCGAGGGGTCCATCCCGCGCAGGCGGGCCTGCACGGCGACGAGCACGAACGGGAAGCTGAAGGTGACGTGGCCGATGATCACCGTGGCGAAGCCCAGGTCCACGCCCGCCGTGGCGAACAGCACGAGGAGGCTGATCCCGAGCAGGATCTCGGGCATCACCATCGGGACGGCGATCAGCGTCTCGATCAGCCGCGCACCGGGAAAGCGGTGGCGGTGAAGCAGCCAGGCGCCGCCGGTGCCGAGGACCACCGAGATCACGGTGGTGGCGAGCGCGACGACCAGGCTGTTGAAGGCCGCCTGCTTCAGCGGTCCGTTGAGCGCGAGCTGTCGGTACCAGTCGAGGGTGAAGCCTGCCCACGTCACGTTCACGCGCGAGGCATTGAACGAATACAGAACCAGGACGGCGATCGGAAGGTAGAGGAACGCCATCACGCCGAAGGTCCATGCCCGCAGTCCGCGCTCGACGACGAGGAGGCCCGAGATCCGGCGGGCGGTCGGCGTTCGTTGAGGGGGCATAACGCGGGTGTAGCAGGTTTTGTGCGCGCCGCGGCATTCGGTGCAAGGCCGGGCTCGCGCGGGGATCGGCCGGTGCGCGTTGGCAGCCAAACGAGCCGCTTCAGGCGGGCGCGAGCACGCGCAGGCTGGCGGGGCGCACCGTGAACTCCACCCGGCTTCCGGCGGCATGCACCTCGCCGTCGGTGTGCAGGGGCCCGGGGGAAGGGCGCTCGATCACGATCCGGGACGAACTCGCCCGGAAGACGTCGGTTCGCGCGTCCAGCGTGCCGCGAAACAGCGCCGTGACCAGGGGCAGGGCGTTCAGCGGCGTGATCGGTGGCACCGCGGTCACGTCCAAGCTGCCGTCGTCGAGGCGGGCGCCGGGCGCGATGAAGGCGTGGCCGCCGTACTGCTGGCCATTCGCGACGGCGACGGTGAGCGCCCGCAGCTCGCGGCGCACCCCGTCGGCCTCTATCGTGAAGGCCGCGGCGCGCAGCAGGTCGAGGCTGCCGGCGGCGACGCGCAGATAGCCCGCGAGGCCGCGGCGCGTCGTGCGGTTGAAGCGCTCCGCCAAAGCCGCTTCCAGCCCGAGGCCCGCGACGTTGAAGAAGGGCCGGCCGTCGGCCAGCGCGGTGTCGATCCACCGGTCGCGGCCGCTTCGCAGCACTTCTAGCGCCGCGGCGGGCGGCAGCGGCAGCCCGAGGGCGCGGCCGAGGCCGTTGCCCGAACCTCCGGGCACGATCCCGAGCAGCACCTCCGTACCGGTCAGCGCCGAGGCGACTTCGTTGACCGTGCCGTCGCCTCCGACGGCGACCACGAGCCGGCAGCCCGCCGCGACCGCCTCACGCGCGAGCTCCCGGGCGTGTCCGGCCGCGGTCGTGAACCGCAGCTCGGCGCCCTCCCGCGCCACGAATGCGCGGACCGGAGCCTCCGCGCGGGCGGCGCCGCCGGAGCGGGGGTTGAGAATGAAGCGTGTGTTCACGGGGAGTTGCGCTTTGACCACGCAGCGCGCGGGTGCCAGCGATGGAAAGGTCAAAACCGTGAGCGCTCCCGCGACCCTCCACCTGCTGACGGGGCCCACCGCCGTGGGCAAGACCGAGTGGGCGCTGCGCTGGGCGGAGGAAAACGGAGCGGAGATCGTCTCGTGCGATTCGCTGCTGTTCTACCGCGGGATGGACATCGGCACGGCCAAGCCCACGCGGGAGGAACTGGACCGTGTGCCGCATCACCTCGTCGATTGCCGCGACCTCACGGAGCCGATGGACGTGGTCCGTTACGTCAAGGAGGCCAGGCGGATCGTGAGCGATGTCCTTCTGCGCGGCCGCCGCGTGCTGGTCACGGGTGGCAGCGGCTTCTACCTGAAGGCTTTCCTCGGGCCGATTGCCGACGACGTGGAGGTTGATGACCGGACGCGTTCGGAAGTGACCAGTCTTTCTCCCACGGAGGTCTTGGCGCGGCTGCAGGCGCTCAATCCGGAAGGCTTGGGTGCGCTTGACACGGCCAATCCGCGACGGGTGGCGCGTGCGTTGGAGCGCTGCCTCTCCTCGGGACGAAACCTGCGGCAGCTCGCGGAGGATTTTGCGCGCCGCCCCGGGGCCTTTGCCGACTGCCGGATCGAGCTCACTCGTCTGGAGCGGGAGCCGGCCGACCTCCTGTGGAGGTTGGAGCGGCGGGTGGATGCGATGCTGGAGGCTGGGCTGGTGGAGGAAGTCCGGCGGTTGCTGCCGCAGGGACTGGCCTCCAACCCGAGTGCGTCGCGTGCGATCGGATACCGGGAGGTCATCGCGATGCTGCAGGGTGCGTTGCCGGCGGAAAAATTGCGGGACGAGATCGTGGCCGATACCCGCGCGCTGGTGAAGAAACAGCGCACATGGTTCCGCACGCAGTTGCCGCCGCACCGGGTCGTCGCCGCCGCCGCGATCAAGACGACCGGGGAGATTTTCCCGGCAACGGGTGCTTAATCGCCGTCCGTCCGAAGCATCCGTTCCAGGAGCAAGGCCTGCGCGGCGAGCGTGAGCGGCAGGAGGAAGGTCGGGTAGAGGCTGAACGGGAGGACGGCGAAGGGCGTCAGCCAAACCGGCTCCGAGAGCCCGAGGCGGAACAGCATCCCGGCCGCGCCGAGCAGGGAGATGAGACTCACGACGCTCCAGATGCGGATCGCGCGCGTGCGGGCGGCGTCGGCCATCGGGGCGAGCGCGACGGGGAGGGCCATCACGGCGACGACGAGGTCGCCGGCACCGGCCAGAAGAGCGAGGCCCCGCGGCAGGAGGGCGCCTTCGTCGGACAGGAGGAAGTAAAGTCCCGAGACCCGCAGGGATTGGAGTACAACGAGGATCCGGACGTCGAGGTCATCGCACCAGCGGCGCAGGGGCCGAACGCGTCGGGAAAGCATCCAGAGGAAGGCGGCGATCGCGACTCCGGCGGCTCCGAGGACCGCGGGAGGCACATGCCGCAGGGCCAGCGAGTGGCCGGCGCCGACCGCGGCGGCGAACCACCCCCAAAGGAAGACGCGGACCAGGAGCGCGGCGGACACGCGCTACTCGGCGGGAAGGCGGAAGCGCTGCAGCGAAGACCCCTCGAGCCGGCGCAGTTCGGCGACCGCACGGCGGAGGGCGAGCTTGGCCTGCAGCTCGGCGATGCGGGCGTTTTCCAGGTCGTCCTGGAACTGCAGCACGATGCGGCTGGTGGAGAGGCCGGCGTCGAAGCGCGCCTTCTGCTGGTCGTATTGCCGCGAGGCGAGCTCGGTGGCCTTGGCGGCGATATCGACGGAGACGAGGTTGGTCTCGACGGCGCGGACGGCGAGGCGCACGTCGAGCATCAGCTGCGCCTCGAGCTGCTCGAGCCGGAGTCGGGCGGAGGAGACGCCGTTGGCGGCCTGGCGTTCACGTGCCTTATCGGCGTGCTGGCCCCACGGAACGGAGTAGTTGAGGCCGAGGGACCAATTGTTGCCGTGGTCGTTGGGCAGGTTGGCGATGGCCTGCTGGTAATTGGCGTTGGTGGTGCGGGCGGAGTAGCCTAGGCTCGCGACGAGGTCGATGTTCGGCTTCAGGTTGCGCCGCGCGGTATCTAGGCTGATCTCAAGCTGCTTGATGGTCTGCTCCTGCGAGAGCGTCTCGGGATAGAAGTCGCGGGCGAGCTTGTAGGAGGCGGCGAAGTTCGGGGCCGCCTCGGTGTAGGGGGCGAAGGCGACGGGCCCGATGCGGGCGTCGAGCCCCGCGGCGTTGATCTGGTTGAGCAGGCGTTCCTCGGCGTCGCGCACGGCCTGATCGCGCTGGACGACGGTGTTGCGGGCGCGGGCGACGCCGACCTCGGCGCTGAGCACGTCAAGGTCGGTCATCACGCCCGTGGAGCGGCGGGCCTTGTTCTCGTCGAAGAGGCGCTGGCTGCTCTCGAGGCTGAGCTGGGCGATGCGCAGCGCTTCGCGCGCGGCGACAAGGTTGTAATAGAGGTTCTCCGTGGTGCTGACGGTGTTGAGCACCGTGCCCTTGTAGTTGATGTTCGCAATGGAGAAGCCGAGCTTCGCGCTATCGAGGGCCGCCAGGGCGGCCTTCCGGCCGAAGTCGCGGCCGAGCGGCTGGTTCAGCGTGGCGGAGACGCCGTTGTTGTAGGCGGGATTGAAGAGGGAATTGACCGAGTTGGTCGCTCCCCGGGAGAGGTTGGTCGAGAGACCGAGGGTCGCGTTCGTGGCCTGGATCCGCGGCAGGTTCACGCCGGCGCGCATGACGGTGTTGTCGTTACGCGGGCCCTGCGCGCTGGTGCCGTCTAGCCGGTTCGTGGTGGATGCCGACTGGTTGAGCGAGCGCGTGACGTTCGCCGTGAGAGTCGGGTCGAACGCGGCGTCCTGGATCTCCACGTTGGCCTTCGCGTTGTCGCGGGAGACGGCCTGGATGCGGAGGTTGAAGTTGCGCTGAAGGGCGAGGGCCACCGCTTCCTCGAGCGTGAACTCCCGGTCGGGCGCGAGGACGATCTGGGCGCTGCCCGGCGCCGTCGGCTGGGCGGACAAACTGGCACCCATGGCGCACAGCACGGCAAGGACTCGGGCGGGGAGGTGACGCATGACTTGAAATTCAGTTAAACAGACGACACGGGCCGAGCCAAAAAACACCACGTCCGGAAAAAAGTTACTGCCTTTCGTACTCTCCGCCGGACGTGCGCTTGAAGACCTTGAAACCGGCCTGTCTCGCCCGCGAGACGGAGAGCGGCGCCGAAAGTTGCGGTGAATTCACGCGCTGGACGTCGACGCGCCGAACACCCTGGCCGCAGCGGGGGCAGTCCTTCAGGTCAACGGCCCCGGCGGGTTGCATGTGATCGAAGCCCTCCCCGCACAGCCGGCAGGGAGGGCGGGCGGGGGCGTAACGGCGTAGGGGCATCAGGCGGATGCGGAGGATGGGGCCGGCTCCGCGTCGCCGGCGCCGGCTCAGCGAACCTCGGGCGTGCTCTTCTTCAACTCCTGCTCCACGAGTTCCGAGAGGACCGACGAAGCCCCCATACGGGCGGAGAAGGAGGCGATCTGATCCCGCGACTCGTTGAAGCGGGGATTCTTGTCCGAGGTGTCCGGCGCCTGCTTGTCGACCGCGAGGACGAGGATGCCCTTGTCGCCCGCGACCACCATGTCGGAGAGGGCGCCCTTCTCGAGGCGCTCGAGGGCGCCGAGGATGCTGAAGTCGAGGTCCTGCGGACGGCTCCGGAGCGTGAAGGCCGGGACAGCCTTCACTTCGAGCTTCAGACCGGTGCTGGCGGCCACGGCGGGGGTGGCCTGCTCCAACGATTCGCCCGCCTTCAAACGGGCTTCATACGCAGCCTTCGCCGCCTTGCCCTGCTCGATGAACTTCCGGCGGCGCTCTCCCTCGGTGTAGTCGGCGGTGACCTTGTCCTTCACCTCGGGGAACAGCGGCTTGCGGCTGGCGCGGGAATCCTTCCAAACGAGGATGAGCGAGCCGGTCGGGGTGGAAATCGCGTCGGAGGCCGGGCGATCCTTGCTGAGCCGGAACGCCTCGGCGACGGCCTCGCTGGATCCGGCCAGTTCCGAGGGCGAGCCGTCGCGGGAGAAGGCCGGGACGGGCTTGGTCACGAGCTTGCGGGACGAGAGGAACGCCACCACGGCCTCGGGGGTGCGGGCCTTGGCCTCGAAGAGCGCGAGGGACAGGTCGCTGGCCGCCTTGGCGGAAAGCTTCTGGGCCCGCTCGAAACGCAGGGCGGACTCCACCTGCGGCTTGACCGCGGCGAAGTCGGCCGTGGGATCCGCGGGCGGCGTCACCTGCGGGGTGTTCGCGTCCTTCTTGGCGGGATCCGCCGGCTTCGGGAAGCGGGAAGGATTCGCATCGTAGAAGGCGCGTACTTCGGCGTCGGAAAGCGTGACCTTCGCTAGGGAATCGAGGGCGGGGAAGTCGAGGATCTCCACGACGGCCTGGGGCGGGATATCGTAGCGTCCGCCGGCCTGCTCGAAGTATTCCGTGAGGGCCTTGTCGGTTACGGCGATTTCCGGTTTGTAGGATGTGTAGTCAGCCGTCGCGGTCGCGAGCGTCCACGAGGTGTCGACTCGCGCGAGCTGGTTGCGGATCTCGGCCGGCAGCACGTAGCCGGGCCCGGAGAGGAGGTTCTGCACCTTCTCGGCGCGGACGTCGTCGCCGACGACGCGGACGATGTCGGCCTCCCGGATGCCACGGGGGTTCGTCTTCAGGTTGTCGCGGAAGGTCTGGTAGGCCTTGGCGTCGAATTGGCCGTCTTGCCCGGCGAACATGCGCAGGGTCTTGATCTGCTCGGTGATCTCGGCGGTGGTGGCGGCGGGAATGTGCCACTGGTCGGCGAGGTGCAGCGTGGCGGCGCGCTGGAAGGCGTAGTTCTGGATCTGCTCCCCGTCGAGCTGGCCGAAGGCGCCCACGCGCAGGTTGGCGCTGAGGCCGGCGTCGCCCATGAGGCGTTCCTGCTCGGACTGCAGGCTCAGGTTGTAGCCGAAGAACGGGCGGTCGGCCGCGGCGCGGCGGTCGGCGCTACCCAGGCCGGGGGCGGCCCCGATGGTGAAGACAAAGGCGACGATCGTGACCGCCAGCAGCACCGCAAACACGGCCTTAAAGTGATGCTGGAAGTATTTCTGGATCCAGGTGATCATGGTCGGGAAGGGACGGAAGCTAGGTCGGGCCGACGGAGTGGCAAGGGTGAATTCCCGCGGTGCACCGCGAACCTTCGGCCGGAGCAGCGTGTAAGCCGCCGGGGTGGGTGTCTCCGGCCGGAGGAGGGCCTCAACGCGAACGTTCGCCCATCGCGAAGGGTGGGCGCGATTCCTCGAAGGGGTGCTCGCTGAAGAGCTCCTCAAGGGACTTTCGGAAAAAGTCCTGCTCGCCGAGCCGCGCGAGGGCCTCCTGGTAGCGGGTCAGGATCGGGTCGATCTGCTCAAGGCTCTGGCCCACCGGGTCGTCGCCGAGGTTGTCATCGAGGCTCTTGAACTCGAGCAACGTGATGCGGCTGAGGGGGCGGGCGGGTTGGTAGCGGTGCTCGGTGGCCGGGGTGTGCGCCGCCGGGCGCAGCGTGATGACCAGCTTCATGTCCACGAGCCGGTTGATGCACTCGTTCAGGATCTGCGTGGGGACCTGCAGGAGATCGCTGAGCTCAGACGCGGTGACCGGCGGCAGGCAGGCCTGGAAGCGGCGGCCGATCGTCAGCAGTACCACGAGCGAGAGCCGTTCCCGCATCGACTCGGTGAGCTGGCCCCAGGCGGCCTGGCTGTTGCGGAAGTGCACGTTCTGGACCGCGTAGCTGATGATGCCGCCGATCAACACGTAGAGCCAGAATACGTAGAGCCCGAGCATGAGCACGAGGGGTACGGCGAGCTGGCCGTAGAGGCTCTGGGTGAGGATCACCCGGCGCACGTAGAAGAACGCCACGAGGTTGTTCAGCATCAGCAGCCCGGCCACGACCGCGCCGCCGACCAGCGCGGCGCGCCAGAACACGTGGGTGTTGGGCACCACCCGGTAAACGAGCGCCAGCATCAGCGCGATCAGCACCAGGGAGAATGCGGGCAGCGACCAGCGCAGGGCCGCGACGAGGTTGGCGCCGCCCGGCAGGCGGGCGAGGGATTCGGCGAAGACGTTCACGGCGGCGCCCGCTCCGAGGAGCGCAACCGAGGCGAAGAAGAGGACCGCCCCAAGGGTCAGGATCGTCCAGTAGAACACGATCCGCATCAGGAGCGACCTTCCCAGCCGGATGCCCCAGATGTCGTTGAAGGCGTCCTCCACCGCCTTAAAGAGCAGCAGCACGATGAAGATCAGGGTGAGGGCGCCGAAGACGCCCCCGTAACCCGATCGGGCGCTGCGGATGAAACCGTGGACCAGGTTGACCAGCTCCGGGTTGACCGCGATCGAGGCCTCGCCCGGGCCGGTCTGCAGCGATTTCAACTGGGGTGCCGCCTGCTGGAGGAGACCGCCGATCTGCGCCGCGATCACCTCGGGATCGGCGTCCTTGCCCAGCACGAACCCTCCCACGAGCACGCCGATCGCCACGAGCGGTCCGAGGCTCAGCAGCGAGCTGAAGCTGAGCGCCGCGGCCCTGCTCGGCGCCTTCGTCTCGAGGAAGACGGTGACCGAGATGGAAAGCACCCTGAGGCAGGCGTAGAGCCAGCCACGGACCGAGTTGTCCTTCAGGTTGCCCGGTAGCCAGATCTCCCGGTGCCAGATCTCCGCCAGCCGGCTCCGTCGCGCGGGGCCTTCGGCCCCCTGGGGTCCGCGGGCTGGATCCTCGCTGGCCACGGCGTCACGCGCTCCAGGCGAGCCAAGCGAGCAGCCCCATGCCGCCGATGCCCGCCACCGCGGCGATCACCGCCGGGATCACCGACAGGGCGAGCGTCGACACGAACAACCCCGCGGACCCGGCTGCGACGGCCGCGAGTTGGGCGGTGGAGCCCTGGGCGAAGGCCATGAAGCCCACGATCCCCAGCCCAAGCGCGGCGCGGAAGCGCACCAGCGGATAGAGCGAAGTGAGCCCCAGAAAGAGCAGCAGCGAAAGCACCAGGTCGGTGGCGCCGAGGAGCAGGATCGGGCGGGCCAGCAGCTTCGCCGTATCCAGCGCGAGGATCGCCGGCAGGCTGGGAATGACTTCCGCGACGGCGGCGATGAGGAGCGTCACGGGCACGGTCTTGGTGCCGATGCTCACCGCCAGTTCCATTCCCTTCTGCCGCGCCATCTTGTCCTTGGAATCCTCGGTCCGTCCCTGCGCGGCATCCAGCATCTCGTTCACGTCGATCGGCTTGGCCGCCTCCTCGAGGCGGTTGAGCGTCTTCACCTCCTTGGGCTTGAGGGTGAGCTTCTTCTTTTCCGGGAAGACGACCTTCATGAGCTCCGGTGAGGCGGAGATCGACTTCCAGTCGCCCACGGCCTGGTCGTAAACCAACGTCTCGTGGTTCACCTGGCCGGCTTCCGCGAGGTCGGCGACTTGCTGAATCGTGAACGGACCGCGGGCCTCGGCGTCGGAGGGATTGCGGATGTAGAGTTCCGTCGAAGCCATGCCGGGAGGGTGAATCCTGCCCGAGGCACCCGCAAGGGCGATTTCCGGAGCAGCCTCGCGTTCGCTCACATGCGCGTGAGCGTGCGCAGGCCGAGGAGACCGAGTCCGGTTTCGAGCACGAGGAGTGTGCGGGCGCAAAGCAGGAGGCGCCGCGCGCGCACGGCCGGCTCATCCACCAGCACCTTCTCGGCGTTGTTGAACGAACTGTAATCGCCCGCGAGCTCGAACAGGTAGAGCCCGAGGTAATGCGGCCGCAGGCTGTCGACCGATTGGCGGATCGCGTCGGGGAACCGCACCAGCCGGCGGGCGAGGGCGGTTTCCGTCTCGGACGCGGGTGCGTCGGCCGCCGCCAACGCGGTGGCGTCCGCGGGAGAGACTCCCGCTTTGCGGAAGATCGAGTGGATGCGCGCCACCGCGTAGAGGAGGTACGGCGCAGTGTTGCCGTCGAGCGCGAGCATCTTGTCCCAGGAGAACACGTAGTTGCTGCTGCGGTTCTGCGAGAGGTCGGCGTATTGCACCGCTCCGATGCCGACCACGCGCGCGATCTCGCGGCGTTCGGATTCCGGCAAATCGGGGTTCTTCTCGGTCACTATCCCCAGCGCGCGCTCCTCGGCCTCGTCGAGCAGGGCGCGGAGCTTCACGGTGTCGCCGCTGCGGGTCTTCAGCGCCTTGCCGTCCTCGCCGGTCACGGCGCCGAACGTCACGTGGTGCAACTCGGGCAGCCGGTGCCCCGCGGCCGCGAACCACCGCCGCACGGTGAGGAACAATTGCTCGAAGTGGTCCGCCTGCCGGAAGTCGGTGACGATCACGATCCCTTCGGCGCCGAAGTGTTCCGACCGGTACAGCGCCGTCGCGAGGTCCGTCGAGGCGTAGCCGCTCGCGCCGTCGGCCTTGCGCACCATGAAGGGATTGGGCCGCTCGGCGTTCCGGCTGAACCGCGGGTGATCATCGTGGAAGACGACGAGCGCTCCCTCACTGTTCTCCGCGATGCCGGCCGCGGTGAGCTCCCGGTAGACGCGGTCCACCTTGTCGTTGTAGAAGCTCTCGCCGAGGTGGTGGTCGAAGCGGATCCCGAGGCGATCGTAGATCTGCTGGAAGGCCGCGAGGCTCACTTCCGAGAACTTCCGCCAGAGCGCCACGTTCTCCGGGTCGCCCTGCTGCAACCGCACCAGCTCACGGCGGGCCTCCTCCAGCGCGGGGGAGCCTTCCGGCGTCGCGTCGTTCCCGAGCCGGTAGAGCCGCTCCAGTTCCTCGATCGCGTCCTCCGCCAGGGCGCGGGCGTCGGCCCACCGCTTGTAGCCGTAGATGAGCTTGCCGAATTGCGTGCCCCAGTCGCCGAGGTGGTTGTCGCGGATCACCCGCGCGCCGGTGAACTCCAGCAGCCGGCAGATGGCCTCGCCGATCACGGCTGAACGCAGGTGGCCGACGTGCATCTGCTTCGCCGTGTTGGGCCCGGAGTAGTCCACGACCCAAGTCCGGCCCGCCCGCCCGCTCCCGAGGCCGGCGGCTCCGGCCCGCAGGGCGGCCGCGTTGGGGTGGGCCGTGACCCACGCGTGCAGCGCGGCGGGGCGCAGCGTGAAGTTGATGAAGCCGGGGCCGGCGACCGCCACGTCGAACGCCTCTCGCGCCGACGCCGGCAGCGCGGCGGTCAACTTCTCCGCGATCGCCCTCGGGTTGAGCTTCCTCGCCTTGGCGTACCCGAGCACGCCGTTGGCCTGGAAATCACCGTGGCGCGGATCCGCCGTGCGCACCTCGGGCCGGAAATCGGCGGCATCGGGCAGGTCCGCGGCAGTAGCCGCGGCCCGCAGGACCGCGTCCAGGTCGGCGGCGAAGTCGAACGGCACGTGCATCCGGCGAGGAAACCGGAAGGCGCGAACGCGCGGCAAGCGTGGAGTTCGCGCGTGGGTCACCGCAAGGCGGCGCTCGCGGCGCGCTGGTATTGGAAAGGGTGGGGAGCATTGGACCGAGGGGCCGACCGCGATTCGTTTTCGTCGGCCCCTCCCGTCAAACCGGGCTGGCCTTTCGGTTTTCGGCGGGGAAGCTGCCCGCGTTTCCCCCATGAACTTCCCCATCCTTCGCTCCTTAGCCGGATTCCTTTCCGGCATGCTGCTCGCTCAGTCCCTTTCCGCTGCATCCCCCGCCGCCGCGGCGGCTCCGTTCGTCGGCCGCTGGGCACTCGATCTGCCCAACGGTGCCGCCGGCTGGATGGAGGTCGCCGACCGTGGCGGCTGGCTCGACGGCTCCATCCTGTGGGGCGGCGGCAGCGTCCTCCCGGCCGCACATGTCCATGTCGCCGACGGCGTGCTCACCCTCACGCGGGTGCGCGACGTGGAGCGCAAGGACGCTTCCGGCAAGGCCCTGCGCCGGCAGCAGCTCACGGAAACGGTCACCGCGCGCATCGAGGGAGACGTCATCCGGGGCACGCGCGTCGTCCCGCGCGCCGGCGGTGACGGCGCCGACCGCGCTGCGTTCACCGGCCGGCGCATTCCGCCGCTGCCGACGCGGCCCGACCTTTCCCGGGTGCGGTTCGGTGAACCTGTCGCACTTCTCAACGGCCGCGACCTTTCCGGCTGGCGCGCGAAGGAGTCCAACCTGCGCAGCGCGTGGTCGGTGCAGGAGGGCGTGTTGGTGAACCGTCCCCCGCCGCACGCGCCCGGCACGCCCGCCGTGCGCACCGCCAACCTCCGCACGGAGCGGGAATTCGAGGACTTCAACCTGAAGCTCGAGGTCAACGTGCCCAAGGGCAGCAACAGCGGCGTGTACCTGCGCGGGATCTATGAGATCCAGGTCCACGACTCCCACGGCAAGCCGCTCGACTCCCACCACATGGGCGCCGTTTACAGCCGCATCACGCCCGCCGTCTCCGCCGAGAAGCCCGCCGGCGAGTGGCAGTCGCTCGACCTCACGCTCGTCGACCGCCACGTCACCGTGGTGCTCAACGGCCGCGTCATCATCGACAACCAGCCGCTGCTCGGCTGCACCGGCGGCGCGATGTGGTCCGACGAGTCCCGCCCCGGCCCGATCTACCTGCAGGGCGATCACGGCGCGGTCTCGTACCGCAACCTCGTGCTGCGTCCGGTGGTGCGCTGAGGCCCGCCCCGCCGTTCAGCGCGGCGCCAGCAGGGTCGCGATCAGGAAATCCGCCGTCTCCGCGTGCCGGACGTCCGGCGCGCCGGGGTAGGCGAGCTCGCAGGACACTCCGGCCGCGCGGAGGCGCTCCTGCAGCTTCACGCCGAAGTTCGCGGTGTGGGTGGGGTCCTTCTGTTCCTGTCCGAGCGCCGGAGGCGCCGCGTAGCTCAGGTGGACCGGCGGGTCGCCCGGGCTGGCGTGCTCAAAGGGCGAATACGCGCGGATCCATGGTAGCAGGCGCTCGCGCGCGGCGAGGAACGGCGCGAACTGGGTGTCGCGCGTCCGTAGTTCCCCGGGATCCGGCATGAACCCGAACGCGTGTCCGCCGTAGCGGCTGTTGGGCGTCCACTCCTTCATCTGCGCTGGGTCGAGCGTCGTCTGCGCGCCGAAGACCGCGGCGCACCGGAGGCGGGTCGATTGGCGTGCGACGGGATCCGGGCTCGCCGGATCCGCGAGGTCGTTGTGGAACGCGAGCCAGAGGCTGGAGCAGGCACCGGCCGAGGCGCCGGTCGCGCCGATGCGCGCGGGGTCGAGGTTCCACTCGGCGGCCCGGGAGCGCACGAACTGCAGCGCGCGGGCGGCGTCCTCCAGCGGCCAGCGCACCGGCGGCTCCACGCCCGCGCGGATCGCCTGCGTGACGAAGCGGTAGTTGATCGAGACGACCGAGATCCCGGCCGCGACGTAACGCTCGAGCGCGGGCACGCGGGCCTTGTCGCCGTTCACCCAGCCGCCGCCGTGGATGTGGAGGACGAGAGGAGCCGGCTGCGGCGACTCAGCCCGCCAGAAGTCGAGCACCTGACGCTCATGAGAGCCGTAGGCGACGTTGGCAAAGGTGGGCGGGTGCTGCGGCGGTTCGGCCTTCCGGCCGGCCGGAGCCTCGGCCGCCCCCAACGGAAGGAGGAATAAGGCGGCGAACAGGGCCAATCGGCCGGATAGGGGAATCGGGCGCGAGCGGGCCATCGCGGGGTGAGTCGGGCGGCGATGCGTTACGGTTTCTTCTCGGCGGCGGGCTTGACCAGCCGCAGGGGCAACGGGGCGCTGCCGGGAGCCGGCGGTCGCGACATCATCTCCTCCCGCTTCCGGAGGTCCGCCTTACCCTGAGCCACCACGGCCGGATCGACCTTCACGCCCGCCTTCGCGAGCGCGGCGTCGAGGATCTTCTCGCCCGGCATGTAGCCGAGCACCATGTCGACGATCCGTCCCTCGCGATCGATCACGTACTGGGTGGGAATCCCGCGTACGCCGTAGAGCGCAAGCGAAGCCCGGGCCGGTGAGCGCTCGGCGGCGTCGTGCGACCAGCGGATGTCGGGGTACTTCTCCGCGTTGGCGCGGACCCAGCGCTCGAAGGAAGCGCGGCCGTCGTTGGTGCAGGAGGCGATCACGACGACGCCCTGATCCCGGTAGGACGCGGCGACTTCCTGCGTGTGGGGCATGGCGGCGATGCACGGGCCGCACCACGTCGCCCAGAAGTCGAGGACGACGACCTTACCGCGGAAGTCGGAGAGGCGGACGGTCTTGCCGGACAAGTCCTGCGCGGCGAAATCGGGGGCGATGACGCCGGCGGCGAGCGGAGTCGCGGGAGCGGCCGGGGCATCGGCTGCGGCGACCCGGGGCACTCCGATGGCAAGCAGGCTGGCGACGGCGATGAGACGAGGAAAGGCGGCGGGGTAATGCATGGTGGAACGGTGCCCGCTGCCCGCTTGAACGACAATGCCATTTCCCGTCGTCGGGCGTTTCGGATCTGCCTCGCTCAAAGAGGACCTGATTTTCCGCGAGGACTCGCAGCTTTTAGACCGGCGCCGAAGGGCGAGGATCGTCGTCCCAGACGCCTGAGTTCGGGATTTGGTCCGGCGATCTTTTCATGCGGCCGAGCGAGGAGCGGGGCGAGGGAAGTTCATCCCGAAGCCGAGAGCCTGGGGTGGATTCGCACGCGCACCTCCCTCGTTGTGGACGTGGCTGCCGCCACGGAGAATCCGCGCGGCGCGCTGATGACCATCGCGTGCTCCGGTGCCCGGATTCCAATGGTCCCGCGGCCGTCGGGGATTTGCGCTGGCGCGGCGTGCGCGCGGGACTTAGGCCGGAATGATGCTGAACGGCCTCTGGCTCGGGATGGTGGTGCTCGCGGTGCTCGTCGGCGCGGCGGCGGGCCGGCTGCGCGAGGTCACCGAGGGCGCCTTCGCGATGGCCGACACGGCGGTGATGAAGATCGCGTTGCCGCTGGCGGGCGTGATGGCGCTGTGGCTCGGGCTGATGCGGCTGGCGGAGCGCAGCGGCCTCGTGCAGGTGATCGCGGGCGGTCTGCGGCCGCTGCTGCGACGCCTGTTTCCCGAAGTGCCGGAGAACCATCCCGCGATGGGCGCGATGGTGATGAACCTCGCGGCCAACATGCTGGGGCTCGCCAACGCGGCCACGCCGCTCGGCCTGCGGGCCATGCGCCACCTCGAGACCCTCAACCCCCGGCCGGGCACCGCGACGAACGCGATGTGCACCTTCCTCGCGATCAACACGAGCAGCATCCAGCTCATCCCCACGACGACGGTGGCGATCCTCGCGGCGCAGAAATCCCAGGATCCCACGGCGATCGTCGGCACCTCGCTTATCGCGACCTTCTTCTCCACGCTTGCTGGGATCTCGGCCGTGAAGTGGATGCAGAACTGGCGGGTCTTCCGCGCGGAGGCGGCCGGCGGGACGGCTTCGCCGGAACCGGTGCCGGCCAGTGCTGCCGCGGTTCCCGCCGAGGCGGCGCCCGACGTTACCGCGGAGCCGCCCGCAGCCCCGCTTTCCCCGCGGGGCCGGGCGCTCGTCTGGTTCCTGGTGGCGGGTTTCGCGGTACTCTGGCTGTGGATCGCGGCGGCGCCGGAGAGCTACCGTGCGTCCTCCGCGGCGGTGCACGGCATGCTTTTTCCCGGTAAGGCGCCCGCCGCGGCGGGCGCCGTCGACGCCTCGGCGCAGGGATTCCTGCTGCGCGGCATCGGCACGCTCTCGCTGCTGGCGGTGCCGTTCCTGATCGCGTTCTTCCCCGTCTACGCGTCGTTGCGCGGCGTGAAGGTCTACGAGGAGTTCGTCGAGGGGGCCAAGGAGGGCTTCTCGGTGGCGTTGCGCATCATCCCGTTCCTCGTGGCGATCCTTGTGGCCGTCGGGATGTTCCGCGGCGCGGGTGGGATCGAGTTCCTCCAGCGGCTGCTTTCGCCGCTGCTGACGCCCCTCGGATTTCCGCCCGACCTGCTGCCTATCACGCTGGTGCGCCCGCTCAGCGGCGGAGCCACGACGGCGCTCTTCGCCGAGCTTGTGCAGAGGGTCGGTCCCGACTCGCTCACGGCGCGCATGGCCGGTACGATCATGGGCAGCACCGAGACGACGTTCTACGTCATCGCGGTCTACTTCGGCTCGGTGGCGGTACGCCGCACGCGCCACGCGGTGGCCGCCGGGCTCACGGCCGATTTCGTAGGCGTGGTGGCCTCGGTGATCGTCTGCCGCCTGATGTTCGGCTAACGGGGCCGGGCTGTCTCAGGGCAATTCGTAGACCTCGACCAGCGCGACGCCCGTGCCGCGATTGGCGCCGCTCACCTTGGCCGTGTAGGCGCCGGGTGGGAGCGTCGTCACCAAGGCGGCGTCGGCGCTGCCGGGATTGAGCGCGAAGGCGCCGACGCTGCCGAAGACGGTGGCGAGATCACCCGTCCAGTTGTCGTTGGCGGCGACCGTGGCGCCGGTCGCTTGATTGATCACCTCCAGGCGGGGATCGGCCAGGGTGCCGGTGACGCCGAGGGCGGACAGGGTCGGCCCGACGGCGCGGATGAGCACGCGTTTCGGGGCGACGCCGGAGACCGCGAAACCGGCGATGAGGACGTCGTCATCGACGCCGACGTTCGCGCGGCAGGAGAGGTTCACGAGCGTGCTCGGGTTGGCGTCGGCCTCGTAAACCTCAACGATGGCGACGCCCTGCGCGGCCGTCCCTGTGCCGGAGCCCGCGACCTGCACGGTGTAGCCGCCGGGCGGGAGTGTGACGAGCATGGCGGCGTCGCGTCCGCCCTCCGGCAGCGCGAAGGCCCCCTGTGCGGCGGTCGCGGCCCGTAGTTCGGCGAGGTTGGGCACGTCGGACCAGTTGTCGTTGGCGAGCATGCGGTCGCCGTTGGCGTCGAACACACCGAGCAGCGGATTGGCGAGGGTTCCGCCCACGCCGAAGTTGGCGAGGGCGGGGCCGGCGGCGCGGATAAGGAGGGTCTTGGGCTTGGTGCCCCGCACGGTGATGCCGGGGATGACGACGTTGGCGCCGGTACCGACGCTCGCGCGGGCGGAAAGGTTCACGAGCCCGCTGAACTCGAGTGAAAGCGAGGCGGGTTCGCTGCGCGTCGCGCCGGCGGCGTTGCTGGCGACGCAGACCCAATCGCCGGCGTGGGCGGCGGTGACGTTCGTGAGGGTGAGCACGGGGCCCTCGGTGTTGCAGAATTCTCCCCCGCGTACGTACCACGTGTAAGTTGTGGCGGTCGTGGCACCGACGGCGGCGGTGAAGGTCACCGTGGAGCCGAGGCGGGCGCGCACGCTGCGCGGCTGCGCGGTGAATTCCGGCGCGCCCGGGGGCGGCGCGACCGTGAGGTCGAGCACGGCGGCGGCGGTGCCGGCCGAGTTCGCCGCCTGGAGACGCACGGTTGAACGACCGGCGGACTTCGGCGTGCCGGAGATGATGCCGTTGGCCAGCGACAGTCCCTCCGGCAGCCCGGTCGCGGTGATCGTGGAGGCGGCGCCGGTTTCGACTGGGAGCCGGAAGGCCTGCCCGACGCGTGCTTTAGCGGCGGGATTGGCGGCGAAGGCGGGCGCGCGGACGGGGGCCCTTTCGCCTAGGTCGGAGTAGTTCAGGTAGCCGATGAACATCTCGTCGTCGGTCTGGTCGCCGCCGCGTACGACGACGTTGGGGTTCGGGTTGAACGGGTTCTGGGGCGAGTTGTCGAAGGATCCGCGCACGCGGAGGGTGGTGCCGGCGGGCAGGCGCTTGGGTTCGGTGAAGCGGTAGCCGGTCTGCCAATTGAAGTCGTACTGCGGCACGTTGAGCAGGGTCTCGACCGAGCCGTCGGGGTAGAGCGCCTCGTAGCGGAACCATTTCCCGCGGTAATGCATGTGCGGGCTGAGTTCGTAGAGCATCACGTCGCGCGTCGCCGAGGGCGTGAACGTCGCCTCGCGCTGGTACTCCCGTACCCGCGCGGGGATCGAGATGGTGTTGACGGGGATGATCGGCGAGTAGGCGGAGCGTGTCTGCAACTCCCGCGCCGGCGCGGTGTCCGTGAAGTACAGGCCGATCTGAGTCTCGTCCGTCTCCGGCGTGCCGGTCGTCGTATAGTGCATCTGGAACGTCAGCGCGGAGTCCTTGCGCACGCGCTTGCCGGTTCCGGGCGGATACCATGTTTGGGCCAGACCCGGCACGTAGCCGGCGAAGAAGCCACCCTGGCCGCCCGCGGCGGCGAGCACGTCGAACAGCGTGCCTTCGAACACGAGGGCGTGGTGGACGACCTTGGGGTTCCCCGGACGCACGACTGCCGCGCGCAACCAACGTTCCCGGTCGACCGGCACGGCGAGGGTGATGTAGGCGTAGTCAACCTTGCCCGTGGCGGGGACCGATTGACGGGGAATGGTGAGGACGAGGTTGGGTTGGCCAAGGGGCCAGCCGGAGTTCGCCGCCGGTACGGCGGCGGGAAGAGGATCGTTACCGGTTCCGCGAGGAGCGCCGGCTTTGGTCCAGGCGTGCAGCGTCGCGCTCTCCAGGGGAGTGAGGGCGACTTCGTTGGACCACGCGCCGTACTCGGCGTCGGCATGCCAGGGCGCCATCCGACGGGTGAGGATGGACGCACGGATCGAGTTCGCGCGGGAGGCGAGATCGTCAAACTGCGTGTAGGCGTGCGGCGCGATGTTGCCGGTCGAGTGGCACGAGATGCAGCGGCGCTGCACGATCGGCGCGACGTCGGTGGCGTAGTTGATCGAGGGGGCGGGCGGCAGGTCGATCCTTGGTGCGGCGGCAGGCATGGCGAGCCGGGCGCGTTCCGGCGTGCGGCCGGCCAGAACGGTATCAAGCGCCTCCGCGACGTGATTGACGGTCGCGGCGGAGAGCGAGGCGGGATCGGCGTTGTCGAGCGGCCCGCGATACAGGATCACGGAGCCGGGGCCCGGTGAGAGCACGAAGGCCTCGGTCTGCTGGGTCACGCCCAACTCCGATGCGAGGAGCTGAGCTTCGTCGCGCAGGACGGGCAGATCGTTGTTAAACAGCGCCTGCTCGGCCGCGATGGCGGCAGCCGGCGCCGCGGCGGAGGAATCCACCTGCCAGATGACAACCTCGGATGCGGAGTAGCGGGCGCGGAGGGCGCGGAGCGAGGCGGAGGTTCGCAGGGCGCGGGGTGAGCCAGTGCCGGTGAAGACGAGAACCACGGCCTTGGCGGTCGACTCGTAGGAGAGCTCGCGCGTGGCGCCTCGATGGTCAGTGAGGCGGAAGTTGGGCACAAGGGCGCCGGGGCCGGGACCACCGGGCGTTTCGGCGGCGGCAAACGGTCGCAGGTCCTCGGGGCGGCCGGCGTGGTTCATCGCGGCCAGCGGCACAGCCGCCGCCACAAACAGCGCGAGAAGGGATGGTCGCAGCATGGGGCGAAGGAATCGGAGACCGTCGGCGGTGCAAGGATCGCGTGTCCGGGCCCGCCCATTCCGTTGGGTGGGAATCCTGACGCCGCGTTGGATATCCTCGCCTGTCGGTTCGGACCTGCGACGGGACAAGGCGTTGAGCTCCCGGCGGTGGGAGCGCGGTATGTCCGGCGGGGCCCATGCTGGATGGTGACCGCGCTTCCCCGTCGGCGCGCCTCGGCGGTTGCATCCGGGTGTCACCGGATCCCCGCCGAACTGCGGGCTGGTCAACGCGCACGGCTGACCTTGAGCTTCGGTCCTCGCGCATGACCCCGGACGCCTCCAGCCCCATCCTCCGCCGGCTCGCCGCGGTCGTGCCGGCGGCCCGAATCCTGGCGGGGCCGGCGCAGCTTGCGGCGTACGAGAGCGACGGCCTGACGGCCTTTCAGGCTCGGCCGCTGGCGATCGTCGTGCCGGAGACGCAGTATGAAGTCGTGGCGGTGGTGCGGTTCTGCCACGCGGAAACGGTGCCGTTTGTCGCGCGCGGCAGCGGCACGAGCCTTTCAGGCGGCTCGCTGCCGGTGGCCGGCGGCATCGTGATCGCGCTCAACCGGCTCAACCGCATCCTGCGCGTCGATGTCGCGCAGCGGGTCGCGGTCGTCGAGCCCGGCGTGGTGAACTCGGCCGTCACCGCGGCGGTGCAGGCGCACGGGCTGCACTACGCGCCTGACCCCTCGAGCCAGTCGGTCTGCACGATCGGCGGCAACGTGGCGTTCAACGCTGGGGGGGCGCATTGCCTGAAGTACGGCATGACCTCAAACCACGTGCTCGGGCTGAAGGCCGTGCTGGCGACGGGAGAGGTGGTCGAGTTCGGCGGAGCGAGCCGCGAGCAGGCGGGGCCGGACTGGACGGGACTCTTTGTCGGCAACGAGGGATTGTTCGGCATCGCGTTGGAGATCACGGTCCAGCTGCTGCCGCGGGCGGAATGCTTTCACACGGTGCTGGCGGGCTACGCGACGCTCGAGCAGGCGGGCGACGCGGTGGCGGCGATCGTCGCCAGCGGCCTGCTGCCGGGCGCGATCGAAATCATGGAGAAACTCGCGCTGGAGGCGGCGACCGCGGCGGTGCATGCCGATTATCCGCCCGGGTGCGAGGCCGTGCTCATCGTCGAGCTCGAGGGCCCGCGCGAGGTGGTGGCGGCCGACCGGGCGAGGCTCGACGCGATCCTGGCCGCGAGCGGACCGGTGGAGGTGCGGCCCGCGCGCGACGCGGCCGAGCGGCTCGCGATCTGGAAGGGCCGCAAGAGCGCGTTCAGCGCCGTGGGCCGGCTATCGCCCGATTTCATCGTGCAGGACGGCGTCGTGCCGCGCCGCCGCCTCGGCGAGGCCCTGCGCCTCATCAACGGCTGGTCGCGCGAGATGGGCATCCGTTGCGCGAACGTCTTCCACGCGGGCGACGGCAACCTGCACCCGCTCATCCTTTACGACGGCCGCGAGCCGGGCGCCCTGCAACGGGCGGAGGAGCTGGCCGGAAAGATCCTTCGCATGTGCGTCGAGATGGGCGGGTCCATCACCGGCGAGCACGGCGTCGGCGTCGAGAAGCGCGACTACCTGCCCCAGATGTTCGGCGAGGCCGAGATCGCGTGCCTCAAGCGCCTCCGCGCGGCGTTTGATCCCAAGGGCATCGCCAACCCCGGGAAGATGTTCCCGGAAAAGGGCGCGCCCGCCCTCACGCACGCCGGGCTGCACCCGCTGGAAAAGGCCGGCGTGATCTCACGGGAATGAACGCGCCGCTTTCACCCGGATCGGTCGAGGAACTGGCGGAGGCCGTGCGGGCAATGCCGCGCGTAATCGCAGTCGGCGCCGGCACCAAGCCGCGGCTGTCGGCCGCGGGCGAAGGCTGCGCGCGGCTTTCGACCGCGCGGCTGAGTGGCATTACCGAGTACGAGCCGAGCGAGTTCACGTTCACGGCGCTGGCCGGCACGCCGGTGCGCGAGATCGCCGCGGTGCTAGCGGAGCGCGGGCAGTACCTGCCTTTCGATCCGGTGCTGGGTGCCGCGGGGTCGACGCTGGGCGGCGCGGTAGCGGCGGGCATCAACGGCCCGGGCCGCTGGCGCTACGGTGGGATCCGCGACTTCATCCTCGGCGTGCGGTTCGTCGATGGCGCCGGCCGGCTGCTGCGGTTGGGCGGCAAGGTCGTGAAGAATGCCGCGGGCTTCGATGTGCCCAAGCTGTTGGTCGGCAGCGCGGGGCGCCTCGGCGTGATGGCGGAGCTCACGTTCAAGGTGTTTCCGCGTCCGCCGGCGTGGCGCACCCTGCGGCTGCCGGCCGCCGGCGAACCAGCGAAGGTCGACTTGCTGGCGGAATTGGGACGCGGACGCTGGGAGATCGACGCGATCGAATCGGTGGTGGGCGAGGGAGACGTTCAGGTGCGGCTCGGCGCGCCCGCGGCGGCGATCGACGCTTTGGCCGGTGAACTGGTGAGCCGCTTCGGCGGCGTGGTGCTACCGGAGGCCGAGGCGGCGGCTTGGTGGCGCGACGCGGCGGAATTCGGATGGACGCACCCGGCGGGGGCCTGGGCGAAGTTTCCGCTCACGCCGGCGCAAGGGCCGGCCTTCGCGGACTGGGTGGCGACGCAGCCCGGCGCGCGCGCGCGGATCGGCTCCGCCGGCAACGCGGGCCATGTGTCGTGGCCGACGGCTGCGGCGGCAAAAGACTACCCTTGGTCCGGCGTGCTGCTGCGCGGGGAAGGTCCGCTTTGGCCGGGGCCGCGGCGGACGAGCGCGGTGGCGGCGGCGGTGAAGGCCGTGCTGGATCCCGCGGGCAGGTTCCCCGCGCTGGAGGACTGACGATGCTGCACACGATCAAGCCGGACGAACACGGAGCGTTGGGCGAACCGATGGCGAAGGCGGTACAGACCTGCGTGCACTGCGGGTTCTGCCTCGCGGCGTGTCCCACCTATCAGGAACTCGGGCAGGAGATGGATTCCCCCCGCGGTCGCATCGTGCTGATGAAGCAGGTGCTCGAGGGGAGCCTCCCGCTGGAGGCGGCGCAGCCGCACATCGACCGCTGCCTGGGCTGCCTCGCGTGTGAGCCGGCCTGCCCGAGTGGCGTGCCCTACCGCGACCTGATCAGCCCGTTCCGCGCGCGGTTCGACGCGGAAGCTCCGCGCACGCCCCCGCAGCGTTTCCGCCGCTGGGTGGCGGGCATGACCATTCCTTATCCGTCGCGCTTTCGCTGGGCCCTCAAGGGGGCCGCGGTGGGCCGAGCCTTTGGAGCTCTCGTGCCCGGGGCGCTGCGTCCGATGCTCGACCTCGCGCCGGCCGAGGTGCCGCCGGCGGTGACGTTGCCCGAGGTTTCGCTGGCGCGCGGGGAGCGGCGCGCGCGGGTGGCGCTGCTGGCGGGTTGCGCGCAGCAGGTGCTGGAGCCCGACATCAACGCGGCGACGATCGACGTGCTCACGCGCAACGGCGTGGAAGTCCACGTGCCGCGCGCCCAAGGCTGCTGCGGTGGCCTCGCGTGGCACACCGGCGACCTCGCCTCGGCGCAGGCGGCGGCGCGGCGCAACCTCGATGCGTTCCCGGTCGACGTGGATGCCATCCTCACGAACGCGGCGGGCTGCGGCTCGGCGATGCATGAGTACGCGTTGATCCTGCGCGGGACGGCCGACGAGGCCCGGGCACGGGACTTCTGCGGCCGGGTGGTGGACGTCAGTGTGTTCCTCGCGAAGCTGGGCCTGCGGGAGAAACCGGCGGGCTGGGCCGAGCCGACGGTCGTGGCCTACCATGACGCATGCCACCTCGCGAATGCGCAGGGCGTGCGGGCGGAGCCGCGCGAACTGCTGCGGGCGATTCCCGGCCTGGAGCTGCGCGAAGTGGCTAACCCGCACCTCTGCTGCGGCAGCGCCGGAACCTACAACCTCGACCAGCCCGACATCGCGGCGTCGCTCGGCCGGCAGAAGGCCGATGCGGTGGCGGCCACGGGGGCGACGGTCGTGGCGACGGGTAACATCGGCTGCCTCACGCAGATCAAGACCCACCTCGAGCGCCAGGGGCGCGGGATCCGCGTGCGACACACCCTGCAGGTGCTGCGCGACGCCTACGCCGGCGGCTGAAGAGCTGCCCCGGCCTAGCGGCTCCCGGGCACGACCCCGGTCCACACGTAGGCCTGCAGCATCACGAGCACCCCGACCAGCGCCGCCAGCGCGACGCTGTGCCAGAAGACCTCGCGCAGGATGGTGCCCGCCGAGGGGCTCTCCGGGTGGCCGCCGGTGGCGACACTCGCGACGACGATGCTTTGCGCGTCGATCATCTTGCCCATCACGCCGCCCGAACTGTTGGCAGCGCAGGTGAGCACGGGCGGGAAGCCGAGTTGTTCGGCGGTGACCTTCTGCAGATTGCCGAAGAGCACGTTCGACGAGGTGTCGCTGCCGGTGAGGGCGACGCCCAGCCAGCCGATCAGCGGGGAGAAGAAGGGGAACAACCAGCCCGTGCCGGCCATGGCGAGCCCCAGGGTGGTGTCGGTGCCGCTGTAGCGCGTGGTGAAGCCCAGCGCCATCATCACCGCGATCGTCAGCAGGGAAATCCGCACGCGCAGCAGGGTCTGGCCGTAGATCGTGAGCGCGCGGCGAACGCCCACGCCGAGGGCGAAGACCGACGCGATGCCGGCCAGCAGCAGGGCGGTGCCGGTGGCGGAGAGGAGATTGAGGCTGAAGACCGCCTTTTCCGGCGTCGGGGCCGGCGCCACCGGCGGGACCTTGAGCACGGCGTTGTGCAGGACCGGCACCGGGATCTGCGGTGCGAACCAGCCGTTCAGGGCCGTCTTCACCGCGGGCAATCCCCAGAGGAAGACGAAGACGGAGAGCAGCACCCACGGCACCCAGGCCTTCCAGCGCGGCCCCGTCGCCGCCGAGGTCGCCGCGGCCGGCGCGGCGGCGTTGGCCTGCTCCTCGGCCGGGCGCCAGAAGCGCATCAGCACCACCACCGCGAGCATCGAGGCCGCGCCGGCGACGATGTCCACCAGCCACGGACCATGGTAATTGCTCACGAGGAATTGCACGAGGCCGAAGCTGCCCCCCGCCACGAGGCAGGCCGGCCAGACGGCCACCATGCCGCGCCACCCCGCCTGCGCCGCGACGAGCCAGAAGGGCACCAGCAGGGAGAAGAACGGCAGCTGTCGCCCGACCATCGCGCTCAGGTCGAGCAGGTCGAGACCCGTGAGCGGGGCGAGCGTGACCAGCGGCGTGCCGAGTGAGCCGAACGCCACCGGCGCGGTGTTGCCGATCAGCGCGAGTTTCGCGGCCTCCAGCGGCCGGAAGCCCAGCCCGATCATCAGCGCGCCCGAGATCGCGACCGGGGCGCCGAAGCCCGCCGCGCCTTCGATGAACGCTCCGAAGGAGAACGCGATCAACAGCGCCTGGATGCGCCGGTCGCCGGAGACGCCCGCGATCTGGTCCTGCAGGACCTTGAACTGGCCGGTCTCGACCGAGAGTTGGTAGATGAAGATCGCGTTGAGGATCAGCCAGCCGATCGGCAGCAGCCCGAAGGCCGCCCCGTACCCGGCGGCGGCCGCAGCCAGGGGCACGGGCATGCCGTACGCGAACACCGCCGTCGCGAGCGCGAGGCCGAGCGCGATCAGCGCGGCGAGGTGCGCCCGCACATGCCAGAAGGCGAGGAGTCCGAGCAGTGCCACCACGGGCAGCGCGGCCATGAGCGTGGAGGCGGCCAGCCCGCCGAGGGGCGCGTAATTCTGTGACCAGGTCATCGGGGTGGGGTGGGGTAAAGGGAGCGGGGCGCTCGGTCCGGCCCGCGCGGATCCGCCGTACCGGCGGACGGATCAGAACCAGCGTTTCTTCCGCAGGTAGATCACCATCAGGATCGTCGTCAGGGCCGTGAACGCGAGCGCCCACGGGTAGCCGCGCTTCAGCTCCGGCATCGCGTCGAAGTTCATGCCGTACCACGTGCCGACGACCATCACCGGGATCGTCACCGCGGTGATCGCCGTGAGGAACTTGATGCCTTCGTTGGCCTCGAACGCCGCCTTGTTCAGGTAGATGTCGAAGGCCATCATCAGCCGCTCATGGTAGCCGGCGGCGGTGTCCTCGAGGCGGGCGAGGTTGTCCCGCAGGTCGCGGAAGTACGGCAGCAGCTTCGGGCGGATCATCTTGCTGTCGCCGCGGGCCAGCCGCTCGATCACGTCGCGCTGGGGCCGCACGATCGTGCGCAGGTGCGTGAAGTCGCCGCGCACGTGCAGCAGCTCATTCACGAGGGTGTTGTGCACCGATTCCTTCGCGAGCACGTGCTCCTCCAGCTCCTCCAGCTCGGCCCGGAGTTCGTCGATCACCGGCGCGTAATTGTCGACCAGCAGGTCGATCAGCGTGTGGGCGATGCGGTCCGGCCCGCGCGGGCCCGCGCCCACGTTCTTCGTGGTGCGCTCCATCAGTGTCGTGACCGAGCGCAGGGGCGCGGTGTGGAACGTGACGAGGTAGTCCTTGCCCAGGAAGAGATCGAGTTCCGTGGTGTTGAACTTCTCCGTGCGCGTGAAGTCCACCGCGTGCGTGACGATGAAGAGGTAGTCCTCGTAGTCCTCGACCTTCGGCAGCGAGTTGGGCTGCACGCAGTCCTCGATCGCGAGCGGGTGGAACTGGAAAACGCCCTCGAGGAGGGCCTTGATCTCCTCCGGGGTCGGGTTGTCGAGGTCGACCCACAGCAGCAGCCCCTTGTCGGCCCGCACGAGCCGCAGGGCCTCGAGCTCGAGGTCCTGGCCCACGAGCCGGCCGTCGCTGAAGATGAAGGAGCGGATCATGCGCGCGCAGCGTGGCGCTGCGTTCCGCGGGAGGAAAGGTGAAAGGTTAGCCGCGCCCGCGGGGCCGCGGACTCAGTCCACCGGCCTACAGCCCGAGCCGGGCCTCGGCGTCGGCGATCGCGGCGATGAAGGCTTCCGGCGTGGGCGCGTGCAGGAAGCGCGCGCGGTCGGCCGGATCCTTCAGGACCTTGCACAGGGCGCTCACGACGGCGAGGTAGTCGCCCGGCTTTGACTTGGGAGTGCCGAGGACAAAGAAGAGCCGCACCACCTCACCCTTGTCGTCGAACGCGATCCCGGGGTCGCTGCGGCCCACGGCGATGACGATCTTCCGCACGTGCTCGGTGCGGGCGTGGGGGAGCGCGATGCCGTTGCCGAGCGAGGTGGTGTCGAGCCGGTCGCGGGCCAGCAGCTCCTCGTAGAACCCGTCGTAGTCGGCGACCTCCGGGTGATTTTCGAGGAGGCGGGCGATCTCGTTGAGCGCGGCCGTCCGCCGGGTGCTTTGCAGGTGCAGGTTGATCCTCGCTGGATCGAGCAGGGAAGTGATGCGGCCGGCCATTCGTTGAAGCAGGGAATTCCGAACGGCCGGGGAGAAAAGAACAAAAGGCGCGCCGGCTCCCGCGCGGGGAAACGCATTGCCGCGCGCAACCCGGGCGGGAGAGTCGCGACATGCAGCGTATCCTTCTTTTCTGCCTCCTGCCGGTCGTGGCGCTGGCCGCCGCTCCCGGCGCCGAGGGGTTCTCACGGCGTCTCTCCCCCGAGGATTTCCGGGCCGCCGGCCTCGACAAGCTCAGCCCCGCCGAGCGCGATCGGCTCGACGCGTTGGTCGAGGCCCGGCACGGGAGCGGCACGCGGCAGGTGGAGGCCGCGGAGCCCGCGCCGGCGTCCGCCCGCGGAGTTGCCGCGCCCGCGGCGCCGGCCCGTGACACCCGGGTGGTCGTCGCTCCCGGCGCGAAGGTGGAGTACGCGGCGATCGAGACCCGCCTGACCGGCCGCTTCACCGGCTGGGAACCCCGCGGCGTCTTCAGTCTCGAGAACGGCCAGCGTTGGCGCGAGGCCAACGGCACAACGTACGCGACGCCGCCGCTCGAATCCCCGAAGGTCCGCATCACCGCCGGCTCGCTGGGTGCGTTCTGGATGGAGATCGAAGGCGTTCGCGTCCGCGTGAAGGTGGTACGCGTCGACCGCGGCGGACGGTAGCGTAGCACATCGCAGGGGTTTCAAAGTCTCCGTCCGATCCGCATCCCGCCAAGCGTAGCGCCCGTTTCCGGGCGAGCGGCCAGGCACGGTGGAGAACGGAGACCGGCCCTTCGCCGGGCCCCTCAGGGAGGTAGGCCCTTAGCCAGGGCGGCGTTGATGCGGTCGGTGAGGTCGCGCATCCGTGCGCGGACCGCCGCGGCGTCGACCGTCAGGATGCGCCGGTCCTCCATCACCACGCGGCCGTGGATGACGGTGGTGCGCACGTCGCGTGGGCTCGCGGCGTAGACGAGCGCCGAGTACGGGTCGTGCAGCGGGACCATCGCGGTGCTGTCGGTGTCGACCAGGATGAGGTCGGCCAGCTTGCCCGCCTCGAGGGATCCGAGGCGATCCTCGAGGTGGAGGGCGCGCGCCCCGCCGCGGGTGGCGAGCGCGACGACGTCGATGGCGGGCATGACGTTGCGGTCGCGACGGTCGAGCTTGTGGACCTTGGCGACGTAGCCGAGCTGGCCGATGACATCGATGGTGTTGCCGCTCATCGGGCCATCGGTGGCCAGACCGACGCGCACGCCGGCGGCCATCATCCGCGTCACGGGGGCGACGCCCTTGGCGGACTTGATGTTGGCGACCAACGCGTGGGCGACGCCGGCGCCGCTGGCGGCGAGCAGAGCGATGTCGGCGTCGTCGACGAAGATGCAGTGGGCGGCGACGAACCGTCGGTTGAGGAGGCCCAGCGCGTGGAGGTGCTGGACGGGCGAGCGGTCGTGGTCGCGCCGGAGCGCGGCGACCTCGTCGGTCATTTCCGCCACGTGCATGAGCACCGGGGCGTCGAGCTCCTCGGCGAGACGGGCGATCTCGCGGAGGCGGTCGGGTTCGACGGTGTAGGGCGCGTGGGGCGCGAAGGCCGGCGTGATGAGCGGATCCCTGCGGTGCGCGGCAATGAAGCGGCGGGCGAGCTCGATGCCGCCGTAGGGTTGAGGGGCATCGGGGGCCGGGAAGTTGACGATGGTCTGTCCAAGGACGCCGCGCATACCGGCGAGGCGGGCCGCGCGGGCGACCTCTTCCTCGAAGTAATACATGTCGGCGAACGTGGTGACCCCGCCCTCGATCATCTCGATGATGCCGTGGAGGGCGCCCCAGTGGACGACCTCGCGGTCGACGAAGTGCTTTTCGAGGGGGAAGATGAAGCGCCTCAGGCGATCGGGCACGTCATCGCCGAGCCCGCGGAAGACGGTCATCGAGGCGTGGGTGTGGGTGTTGATCATGCCCGGCAGGACAAGGGCGCCGCGGGCGTCGATCGTCCGCGCCGGGCGGAAACGCGCCGCGAGCGCGGCCTCGCCGACGGCGACGATGCGCTCACCGCGGATGGCGACGACGCCGTCGCGGATCACCTCGCGCCGGTCGTTCATGGTCAGGACGTGCCCGCGCGTGAAGAGCAGGTCGACGGGTTCCGGCTCGGCGGCGCGCGGCAGGGAGGCGGAAACGGCGGTGAGCATCAGGGCGGCGGCGGTGAGTCTCATGGGCGCGAGCAGAGTCCGACGAAGAGCTCCCGGAAGCGCGGGATGTCCAGCGCGAGTTGCACCTCGGCCGGCGTGCCGTGGGCGCCGGTTGCCCCGGCGGGCAGGTCGAGCGTCTCTCCCCAGGCTGCTCCGGGCGTGGTCTCGACGTCGAGGTGCCGACGCTCGGCGCGGGTGACGAGGGAGGGGTCGACCCAAGTGGCGGCGGCGACCTCGTCCCACAGCGGGCGGTCGCGCCGGCCGAAACGGTCGAGGTAGGCGGAGAGCGGCGTGCCGGCCTGGGCGATGCGCGCGAAGAGTTCCGGCGCGGCGCGCACGTTTTGCGAGAGGTCGATCGGGGCGCAGGTGAGGCGGCGCCAAGGGGCGCGTAGCACGGCGCGGGCGGCCTCGGGATCGAACCGGAAATTGAACTCGCGGCGCGGGTTCTGGACGAACTCGCGGGCTTCGGTGACAGGAGCGAACGCCCCGCCCATGAGATGGACCCCGCGGATGAGTTCCGGCAGGCGCGGCTCGAGCCGCAGGGCGAGGGCGACGTTGGTGAGAGGCGCGCCGCACCAGAGCGAAATCTCGCCTGGGTGGGCACGGGCGAGGCGGACGATCAGTTCGGGGGCGGCCTCGGAACCGGGCTCGGCGCGCGGGTTGCCCTCCGGCAGGTCGCGTACCTCGCGAAGGTCAGCCCAGCGGCCCGGCCGGGCGAGGTCCCAGGCGCCGTTGTAAACCAGTCGGCCGTGGGCGGCTTCCCAAGCCGCGACGGCCGCGGGTGTGTTTACCAGAGGCATCTCAGCGCCGGGAGCGACCGGGACTTCCGTCCTTCCCATGATCTCCAGCAGCCGCAGGGCGTGGCGCACCTGCTGGTCTCGCCAATGGTCCCCGGTGGGCACGGTGATCGCGAGCACCTCCGCCTCCGGCGCGTTGAGCAGCATCGCCACCGCCTGCAGGTTGGTGCCCGCGGGCCCGAGGGTGTCCTGATCGACGATCACCTTGCGGCGCATGAGCGCAGAGCGGCGCAAAAACGGCCGGCCGGGGCAAAGAAAGAAATTGGCCCCGCGCGCCGGGTGCGGAGAGTCGCGGGATGGACTACCTTCGGCTGATCGACCGCAGCAAGCTGCACTACAAACGCAGCGACGTCACGCCGATCTTCGCCGAGCCGGCGGCGTTTGCCGCGCTGACCGAGGACCTCGCCGCGCCGTTCCGCGATGCCGGGGTGGGCCGCGTGGCGGGGACCGATGCCCTAGGCTTCATCGTGGGCACGGGCGTGGCCCTGCGGCTCGGGGTGGGCTTCGTTCCTTTGCGCAAGGGCGGGAAACTGCCGGTGCGCAAGGAGACCGCGGTGTTCCGCGATTACTCGGGGGCGGAAAAGGCGTTGGAACTCCGCGCCGAGCCCTGGCCGCCCGGCACGCGCGTACTGCTGATCGACGAGTGGATCGAGACGGGCGCGCAGGCCCGGGCCGCGGCGGAGTTGATCGAGCGCGCGGGCGGGGTGGTGGCGGGAATCGCCGCGATCGCCTTCCGCCGCAACGCGGGCACCGCGCCGTTGTGGGAGCGTTACCGGTGCCACTCGGTCTGGCCCGAGCAGCCCTGAACAGGGAATCCCGCGTCAGAACTCGCTTCGCGCGGCGGCGAGCCCGCGCTCGTAGGCCGCGATCAGCTTGTCCCACTTGGCGCCGGTCTCGGGGTCGATGACCTGCCGCGCGGGATCGGCGTCGAACCAGCGCACGGCGCGGGCGATGCCATCGCGGAAGCGGGTCGTGGCGACGAAGTCGGGCACGAAGCGCTTGATCTTCGTGGTGTCGAAGAGCGCGGAGTTGGCCTTATCGCCCAGCAGCGTGCCCGTGTACTCGGGCAGGCAGGCGGTGATGAAGTCCGAGGCGATGTGCACGAACCGCGGCTGCGCCACGCCGGCGGCCTCCGCGGTGGCCTGGTAGATCTGGTTCCACGTGAGCGCCTCGTCGGAGGTGATGTGGAAAGATTGCCCGATCGCGCCCTGGTGGCCGAGCAGGCCGACGAGCCCCTTCGCGAAGTCGCTGCTGTGGGTGATGGTCCAGAGTGACAGCCCGTCGCCGGGAATGATGAGCGGCAAGCCGGCGCGCAGGCGCGCGATGTTGGTGAAGCTCTTGCCCCGCGCGTTGATGGCGAGCGGGATGCTCGGGTCGTCGTAGGTGAGTGACGGGCGGACGATCGTGACGGGAAAGGACTCCTCGCGCAGCGCGGTCATGAGGCGGTCCTCCGCGGCGATCTTGAGGCGCGAGTAGTCCCAGAACGGATTGGCGAGCGGGGTCGATTCCGTGAGGAGATGATGGCCGGCCGGCTTCTGGTAGGCGCTGGTGGTGCTGATGAAGACATACTGGCCGGTGCGGCCGCGGAACAGGTCCAGCCGTTGCTCGACGGCGGCACGGTCGAACGCGATGAAGTCCACCACGGCGTCACAGGTGCGGCCCGCGAGGGCGGCCGCGGCCTCGGCGGGCCGGGTGATGTCGGCCTTTAGCTGCCGCGCCCCGGGAATTCCCTCGCGGCTTGAGCGGTTGAGGAGCGTGACGTCGAACCCGCGGGCGACCGCGAGCCGAGTGCAGGCGGTGCTGATGACGCCGGTGCCGCCGAGGAACAGGATTTTCATGAGGTGGGGAAAGGAGGCTCGCTCGCGGCCTCCGGGGCGAGCCCGGCCGCGGGTGAATCGATCGCGAAGATCGCGACGGGTTCCGAGCGGCCCTTGACGGTGACGGTGCCGAGCGGCCGGGCGGCCGCGGCGGCCGGGCCCGCGGCGGCCGCGGTCGCCGCGCTGATGATGACGTTCGTGCGGTGTTCAGCGACGCGGGTGAGCGATTGCAGCCGGGCGGCGACATTCACGCCGTCGCCGATCACGGAGTAATTGAGCCGCCGTTGGGAGCCGATGTTGCCGGCGACGACGCGGGCGGTGTTGACGCCCACCCCGATCGCGAGGGGCGGCCGGCCTTCGGCGGCGAGCTCGGCGTTGAGTTCGGCGAGGGCGGCCTCCATGGCGCGGGCGGCGGAGATCGCGCGCGCGGCGGCGTCACCCTGCGCGACGGGGGCGCCGAAGAGGGCCATGATCGCGTCGCCGATGAACTTGTCGATGACTCCGCCGTGCGCCTCGATCGGGCCGCTCATGCGGTCCAGGTAGCGGTTGAGGAGCGTGAGCAATTCAGGCGGTGAAAGCCGCTCGCTGAGTGTCGTGAAGCCGCGCAGGTCCGCGAACAGCACGGTGACCTCGCGTTCCTCGCCACCGAGCGCCGCGCCGTCGCGCAAGAGCCGGGCGGCGACCTCGGGCGAGACGTTCTTGTCGAGCAGGTCCCGCACGCGGTCGCGTTCGGCGAGGCCCTCCGACATCGCGTTCATCGCGCCGGCGAGGCGTCCGAGCTCATCGGCGCGGTCCACCGGCGCGCGGGCGGCGTAGTCCCCGGCGGCGATGCGCTCGGTATGCCCGGCCAGCTGCTCGATCGGCCGTGCCAGGCTGCGGGCGAAGGCCAGTGCGAAGACAGCGGCGACGAGCAGGGCGCCCGCGCTCACGAGCGCGAGGTGGCGCGCCGCTTCCCGGGCGGGGGCGAGCTTGTCGTCTAGCGAATAGATGAGGGCGAGCGTGGCGACGGGTTCCCGGCCGGTGAGCAGCGGACGGAAGACGGCGAGCGAGGTGCCTCTGCCGACCGGGACCTCGCGCAGGGCGGAGTGGCCGCGCGCTGTCCCCAGGGCTGCGGCCAGCGGTGCATGGGCCTGGTCCGGCACGGTGCCCGCCAGCGCGCGGCCGGCGGCGTCGAGGAACAGCAGGTCGCTGCCCGTGATTCGCCGGAGATCGTCGGCGAACTCGCGGTCGATGCGGAATCCGAGCAGGAGCCACGCGACGACCTCCGAGCCGGCCTGTACGGGCACGAGCACCACGGAGTGCAGGATTCCGTCGAAATGACCGTAGCCGGCGGCGCTCGGGCGGGGGGAGTCGTCGGCCTCGGCGAGCGCGATCAACCTGGCAGCGAGGCCTTCCTCGGGCCGGCCGCGGCCGGCGGAGGCGATGACCTTGCCCGCGGGATCGAGGATGACGGCGACCGAGCTGTCGGTCGTGCCGCGCAGGCTCTGCAGGGCGGAGGCGAGGGTGGCGGGGTCGTCGCCGGTGGCGAGTTGCCTGACCTGGTGGTCGCGCGCGGCGCTGCGGGCTCCGGTGCGCAGGTGAGCGTTCCGGTCGGCGATGATGCGCTGGTAGGTCTGGGCGGATTGCCGCAGGCCGGCGTCGATCTGGTGGCGCGCCTCACGGTCGTTGAAGCGCGCGACGAGGAACCAGGTTGCGAGCTGCGCGAGCGCCAACACCGGCGTGAAGACCAGCAGCAGCTGGGCGCGGAAGCTCCTCAAGGGCAGCTTCACCGGTAGCCCGCGCCCCCGGCCTCAGGCGCCCGCCGCACGCGTCGGTCGACGCCGAGCGTGAGCGAGATGACCTGCCGGGCCGCGGCACCACCCTCCACCGTGATCTCGCGCGTCAGCGGTGCCTTCGCCCGGGCGTGCCAGACCTCTAGCCGGTGGCGGCCGGGCGGCAGGCCGGCGATGACCGCCGCGCCGTCGTCGGCGCTGCGCGCGAAATGCGGCGTGGCCAGGACGACGACGTAGGCCGACATCCAGTCGTGGATGTTGCAGCCGAGGCTGACCACGCCCGGCTGGTCGAAAAGCACCGGAGCGGGCGGCTCCCCGCGATAGAGAGGCAGGTCGAACTTCTTCGCCTTGGAGACCGAGAACACGTGGTGCTGCACGGCGTCGCGGTTGGGGAAGCTCACGCGCGTGCCGGCGACGACCACCGTCACATGCGGGCGGAACTCCTCGCCCTCCTGTACCACCAGCACGGGTTCAGCGGGAGGTTGCACCGGGGCCGGCGCGTCGAGGGGCGTGAGCGAGGCCACCGCGTCGGCCACCGGCGCGCCCTTGGGGTCGCGGATCTCGACGCGGACCTCGCCGGCGGGGATGGCCGCCGGAAACACGGCGAGAAGAATGCAGGGGAGGACGCGGGCGATGTTCATGATCAGAACCGCCGGCCGAGGCCGAGCGAGAGGTTGCGGTTCAGGTAGTTCACCGCGCCGCGCGCGGTGTCTCGGTACTCCGCGGCGACGGCGAGGGTCTGGTCCGCCCCCAGGCTGTGGGCCGATTCCAGCCGCCACGAGATGGTGCGGGCGTCGATGACGTAAGACATCATCGGCCGCGCGCGGTCGAAGGTCGTCACGAGCCCGGTGGCGCGGCCTTCCCGCAGGATGTCCGGCCGGGGCGGCGTGGCGTAGGCGAGCACGTCCCCGCGGCGGAGCGCCGCCGAGGCGGAGAGCCGCCAGCCGGGCGCCGCTTCCCACTCAAGCGCCAGCGTGGTCTCACGCCCGGTGCGGTCGAAGGCCGCGGCGCGGGCGTCGTGCCGGGAATGCTCGTGGCGGATCCGCGCGACCCAATCGGTCGTGAGGCGGCGCCGCGCCGAGATCGCGAGCAGGCCGAGTCGGCCCGCGCGGCCCGGCTCCCGCGCCGCCATCCACTCTCCGGCGCCCTCGAGGGCGAAGGTCGGCGCGAAGGCCCCGAGGCCCACCTTGCGCTGCCAGGCGAGGCGAGCCGTCGCGCCAGCCCGGTCGAGGCCGTCGTAACGCGGCCACGCCTCGGCACGCGCGCCGAGACTGGTCAGCAGGGCGTCGTCGCGCCCCAACGGCTGCCGGCGCGACGCGGAGACATCGGCGTCGAGCCGCAGCGCACCCTGGATGTCGGCGGCGCGGTTGGCGTTGGTGATGTTGCTGTTCCAGGCCGCGGCCGTGCCCGCGGAAGGTAGCCAGGCGGGACCGGCGAGGGCGGCCGGGACCAGGAACGCGGTGAGGAGCGCGGGGCGGATCACAGGAGCGGGCGCAGGACCTTCCAGACGTTGTCGGCGATGACGGCGTGACCGGCGGGATTGGGATGGATCCGGTCGGCGAGATTCAGTTCGGCCACGCCGCCGACGCCGTCGAGGAGAAACGGGATCAGCGCGACGCCGGCGCGCTCCGCGAGCTCGGGGAAGACGCGGCCGAAAGCCTCGGCGTGGGCCGGGCCGAGTTCCGGGGGCATGCGCATCCCGGCGAGCACGATGCGGGCGTCGGGATTCCGCTTCCGCACGCGCGCGATGATCTCCTCGAGGTTGGAGCGCATGAGGGCGGGGCTGATGCCGCGCAGCCCGTCGTTCGCGCCGAGCGCGAGCACGAAGAGGTCGGGAGGGGTGCGGAGCGTCCAGTCGACCCGGCGGAGCCCGCCGGCGGAGGTTTCGCCGCTGAGGCCGGCGTTGACGACCCGCCAGGGCAGCCCGGCGGCGCGGATCCTCGCCTGGATGAGGGCCGGGTAGGCGTCGGCGGCGGGATCGGAAAGGCCGTAGCCGGCGGTGAGGCTGTCGCCGAAGAAGACGAGGGTGCGGGCCGGTGCGGGTTCGGCGCCGGTCGCGGCGGCGGCGATCACGAGGAAGGCCGCCAGCCCCGCGGCGAGGCGGCGGCGGCTCGGGCTTTTCGCGGAAAGATGGGTTGTTTCCGGCATTTTGGTGTATGTTCGCGCGAAATCCATGAGTGCGCAGGCCATGCTGAAAGTCGAGCGGTTGACCAAGACCTACGGCGCGGGGGGCAACCACCGGCTGACGGTGCTCCGCGACGTGAGCTTCGAACTGGAGGCCGGCGCCACGCTGGCGATCGTGGGGCCGAGCGGGAGCGGCAAGACGACGCTGCTCGGGCTTTGCGCGGGCCTCGACGAGCCCTCCGAAGGCGGCGTGGAACTGGCCGGTGAGCCGATCGGCCGGATGAGCGAGGACGCGCGCGCGCTGGCCCGCAACGCGCACGTCGGTTTCGTGTTCCAGAACTTCCAGCTGGTGCCGACGCTCACCGCCCTCGAGAACGTGCTCGTGCCGGTCGAGCTGCGCGGGGAAGGCGGCGCGGCGGCCGAGGCGGAGGCGCGGGGCCTGCTCGGGCGCGTCGGGCTCGGCGAGCGCTGTGACCATTATCCGGTGCAGCTTTCGGGCGGCGAGCAGCAGCGCGTCGCGCTGGCACGGGCGTTCATGAACCGCCCGAAGATCCTCTTCTGCGACGAGCCCACGGGAAACCTGGACGGCGATACCGCGCACGCGATGGCCGACCTGATTTTCCGGCTGAACGAGGAGCGCGGCACGACCCTGGTGCTGGTGACGCACGACCTCGAACTCGCCCGCCGCTGCCGCCGGATCCTCCGGCTCAAGGCCGGCGCCGTCGCCAGCGACGAGCGGATCTGATTGCGGAAAACGCGGAAGACTCGGGTGACCACGGAATACACGGAACACGCGGAAAAGGAGGTGACGCCTTCATGAGCAAACTGGTCCACGAGCGTGAAACCTACGACATCCTCGGGGCATGCTTTGAGGTCTACCGTGAGATGGGATGCGGCTTCCTCGAGGCGGTTTACCAGGAGTGCCTCGCGCTGGAGTTTGACCGCCGCGGAATACCTTACCGCGCCTTGGTGCCGCTCGAACTTCATTTCAAGGGGCAGCTGCTGCGGAAGCGCTATGAGGCTGATTTCATCTGCCACGATAAAGTGCTGGTTGAGATCAAGGCCGTCGGCGAACTGACCGACGAGCATCGGGCGCAACTCCACAATTACCTGCATGGGACCGGGCTCCGGGTTGGGTTGCTCGTGAATTTCGGGCATCACCCCCTCGTTGAGCATGAACGCTGCGTGCTCTGAGTCCTGTTCCGTGTATTCCGAGTGTTCCGTGGTCCCCTTATGACCTTCATTCTTAAGCTCGCCTGGCGTGATTCGCGCGCGTCGCGGCGGCGGCTCCTGCTGTTCTCGCTGTCGGTGGTGCTCGGCATCGCCGCGCTGGTCGCCATCGGCTCGCTCGGTGCGAACCTCGCGCGCGCGATCGACGAGCAGGCGCGCGGGCTGCTCGGGGCCGACCTTGTCATCACCGGGCGGGCGGAGCTCGGTCCGGAGGCGCGGGCGCACCTCGACGCGCTCGGCGCGGAGCGCGCCCGGGAGAAGAGCTTCTCGTCGATGATGACCTTTCCCGGCGCCGACGGCGCCGCGCGCCTGGTGAACGTGCGCGCGCTCGAGGGCGCCTTTCCCTTCTACGGTGATTTCACCACGGTCCCGGCCGATGTCCCCGCTCGCCTCCGCGCCGGAGGCCCTGTGGCCATCGTCGAGGAGACGTTGCTGCGCCAGTACAACGTGGCGGTGGGCGACGCCGTGAAGCTCGGCCGCACGACCTTCACCGTGGTCGGTGCGCTCCAGCGGCTGCCCGGCGAATCCTCCGCGGTCTCGGCCACGGTGGCGCCGCGCGCGTTGATCCCGTGGTCCGAACTTGAAGGCACGGGACTGGCGGAGCGCTCGGTCCTGTTTCGGCACCGCACGATGGTGCGGCTGCCGGCCGGGCTGCAGCCGGAGGCCGTCGAACGCGACATGCGCCGCCGCTTCGCTGATGAGCGGCTGGGCTTCGACACCGTCGCGGAGCGCAAGCGCAACCTGGGCCGGGTGCTGGAGAACATCGAGGGCTTCCTCGGGCTGGTGGGATTCGTCGCCCTGTTCCTCGGGGCCATCGGGGTCGCGAGCGCGGTCCACGTCTACATCCGCCAGAAGATCCCCACGGTTGCGGTGCTGCGGTGCCTCGGCGCGACGGCGCGCGCGAGCTTCTCGGTCTACCTCCTGCAGGGGATCGCGCTCGGGCTGGTGGGGGCGGTGCTGGGGGCCGCCTTGGGGGTGGCCATCCAGCTGGCGCTGCCCCGGCTGCTCCGCGACGTGCTGCCCTTCGACGTCACCTTCTTCATCGCATGGCCGGCGGTGGCGTGGGGCATGGGCGCGGGGTTGGTCATCTCGCTGCTGTTCACGCTGCTCCCGCTGCTCGCGGTGCGCGACGTCTCGCCGTTGGTCGCGTTGCGCTCCGCTTTCGCCGAGCGGGCCGGCACGCGGCCCGATCCATGGCGGATCGCGATCCTCGCGCTGATCGCCGTCGCTGTGGCGGGTTTCGCGGTCTGGCAGACCGGCCGGCTGCGGGAGGGCCTCGGCTTCACCGCGGCACTTGCGGGTGGCTTCGGTGTCCTGGCCGCCCTCGCCCGGCTGACCGCCTGGGCCGCCCGGCGCTGGCTGCCGCGCCGCGCCCCTTACGTGGTGCGCCAGGGCGTCGCCAACCTCTATCGGCCGCAGAACCGCACCGTACTGCTGCTGCTTTCGCTGGGCCTGGGGACGTTCCTCATGCTCTCGCTGTTCCTGACCCGCACCACGCTATTGCGCGAGATTCAGGTCGCGGGCGGCGGGGGCCGCGCCAACTTGCTCTTCTTCGACATCCAGGACGACCAGATCGAGGGCTTGAAGCGCGTCGCCGCCGATGCCGGCGCGCCCGTCACCGTCCACGCCCCGATCGTCACCATGAAGATCGCCTCGGTGAAGGGGCGTTCGGTCGAGGACCTGGTCCGGGCCGGTGGTCTCCGGCGTCAGGATGCCAACCCCGGCGAGGGCGGTGCATCCGTCGAGGGTCCGTCCCGCGAGGCGGCTCCGAAGTCGCGTTTCGGCGGGGCTCGGGGCGAACGCCCGGGCGGCCCCGGCCGGGGCGGGATGCCGGCGTGGACGCTGCGCCGCGAGTACCGGACCACCTACCGTGCGGCCCTGGAGGTCTCGGAGCGTCTCGTCGCGGGGGAGTTCACCGGGCGCGTGAGTCCGGGCGAGGCCGTGGTGCCGGTTTCGCTGGAGGAGGGCCTTTTCCGCGAGATGGGATTGAGCCTCGGTGATGAGATCGAGTGGGACGTACAGGGCGTGCCCATCCGCACACGGGTCGGGAGCGTCCGCGCGGTGGAATGGCGGCGGATCGAACCCAACTTCTTCGTGGTGTTCCCCGAGGGTGTGCTGGAGCCCGCGCCCAAGTTCCACGTTGCGGCGATGCGCGCGCGCGATCCCGCCCATTCGGCCGCCGTGCAGCGCGCCGTCGTCGCGGCCTACCCGGGCGTCACCGCCATCGACCTCGCGCTCGTGCTGCAGACGGTCGACGACATCTTCGGCAAGGTGGCGTTCGCGATCGAGTTCATGGCGGCATTCACCGTGCTGACTGGCGTCATCGTGCTCGCCGGCGCGGTGATGACCGGCCGTTACCAGCGGATCCGGGAGACCGTGCTGCTCCGCACGCTCGGCGCGACGCGGCGGCAGCTCATCCAGATCCAGCTCGTCGAGTACGCGATCCTCGGCGTGCTCGCGGCCTTCGTCGGCGGCCTCCTGGCCGTGGCGGGCAACGCGCTGCTCGCCCGCTTCATCTTTCGGATGGAGCCCGCGCTTTCCTGGACCGTCCTGGGTGGTGGCGTGCTGGCGGTCTGCGCCGTCACGATCGTGACCGGATTCCTCGCCAACCGCGGCATCACCCGGCACCCGCCGCTGGAGGTGCTGCGGCAGGAGACCTGAGCCGGCGGTACCGCCGCCGCGGGAAGGTTTGACGGAGCCGGACCCGCCGGGATGCTCGCGGGCGTTTCATGCCGGATCTCTCTCATCTCTTCGCCAACAACCGGGATTGGGCCGACTCGGTCCGCCGCAGCCGGCCGGACTTCTTCCTCGAGCTCTCGCGCCAGCAGTCGCCGCAGTACCTCTGGATCGGTTGCGCCGACAGCCGGGTGCCGGCGAACGAGATCGTCGGCCTCCTGCCCGGTGAGCTCTTCGTGCACCGCAACATCGCGAACCTGGTCGTGCACACCGACCTGAACTGCCTTTCGGTGATGCAGTTCGCGACCGAGGTGCTGCAGGTGCGCCACATCATCGTCTGCGGCCACTACGGGTGCTCGGGGGTCAATGCCGTCCTGCACCGCGACCGCATCGGATTGGCCGACAACTGGCTCCAGCACGTCCAAGACGTGCGCGAAAAGCACCAGCCGCGGCTCGAGTGCGTGAGAGGTGACGGCCCGGCGCGCTGCGACCGCCTGTGTGAACTTAACGTGATCGAGCAGGTGGCCAACGTCTGCCGTACGACCATCGTCCGCGACGCGTGGCTCCGTGGACAGGAGCTTACAGTCCATGGCTGGATTTACGGCCTCAAGGACGGCCGCCTACGCGACCTCAGTTGTTCCGCGACCAGCCCCGAGACGGCCGCGACGGCGTACCGCGCCGCGCTGGAACAGCTGGGCTGAGGCCTCTCGCCTCGAGATTCGGTCGGAGGCGAGGGTGGCCGCTTCTTCGCGCGGCGGCCGAGGAGATGGAACCACGGATCGACACGAATGGACACGGATGGGTCTGGGTTCGAGGCGAGGTCACGGGAGTTTCAGAGCCGGCCAAGCAGGCGGTGTTTGAACCGAAAGGCCCGGAAGACCGGGAAGAGGGAGCCGGGAAACGGTCAACGGTGGCATCGGCGGCCTCGTTGTTGTCCGCGGTCTTGCCAAGCCAACTGCGTCCTCGAAGCGTGTCGTCTCAACCCCGCCCCATGACGAAAGTCGCCCGTTCCGGTCCCGTCGTCTCGCGTCGTTCCCTCCTGCGCGGCGTCCTCGCCGCCTCCGTCGCCCCGCTGGTCGTGCCGGCCCGCGTGCTGGGACGCGGCGGCGGTGTCGCGCCGAGCAACCGCATCGCGCTCGGCGGCATCGGCATCGGGCCGCGCGGCCGCATGGTGCTGTCGTCCATGCTGCCGGAGCGCGACGTGCAGTACGTCGCGACGTGCGACGTGCAGGCGGCGCTGCGGACTTCGGTCAAGGAGCTGGCCGACGCCCATTACGGCAACCGCGACTGCGCCACCTACCGCGACCTGCGCGAGTTGCTGGCGCGGCCCGACCTTGATGCGGTGCTCATCGCCACGGGCGACCGCTGGCACGCACTCGCCTCGATCCTCGCCGCGAAGGCCGGAAAGGATGTCTACAGCGAGAAGCCCTGCGGCATCACCATCGGTCTCTGCCAGGCGGTCGACGACACCATGCGCCGCACGGGCCGCGTGTTCCAGGCCGGCACGCAGCGGAGGAACGTGCCCAACTTCGAATTTGCCGCGCATCTCGCGCGCAGCGGCCGGCTCGGCCGGCTCCACACGATGCATGCCTCCATCTACCAGCTGGAGTGCAACTATTCCTGGCTGCCCGCGGAGCCGGAGCCGCCGCGCGACGAGATCGACTGGGATCTCTGGCTCGGCCCGGCCCCTTGGCGCCACTTCAACCGCAGCTACGTCGTCGACCGCCGCTGGCGCGGTTACTACGACTTCGACTCGGGCGCCAAGCTCCTCGACTGGGGGGCCCACACGGTCGACATCTGCCAATGGGCTAACGGCGCCGATGACACCGCCCCAGTCGAGTACGAGCCCGAAGGCGGCCGCGTCCATGCGAGCTACGCCAACGGCGTGCGGCTCATCCTCCGGCCCGATGGCTGGATCGGCCAACCTCCGGCCGGGGGAACGGGAAACTTCGCCGTCGGTTCGACCGGCACCTGCCCGGTGCGCTTCGAGGGTGACGAGGGCTGGGTGGAGACCGGCGACAACGGCTCGATCGAGCTGCATCCGGCGTCGCTGCGCGCGGAATGGCGGGCGTTCACGATGCGCGGCACCGATCCGGCGCGGCACACGCGTGAGTTCCTCGATTGCGTGAAATCGCGCGGACGCCCCGCCGCCAACGGTTCGGTGATGCGGCATTCCCACATCGCCTGCCATGCCGCCGCCATCGCGTGGATGCTCGGCCGCAAGCTGCGCTTTGACCCGAAGCGCGAGGAATTCATCGGCGATCCCGAAGCCAATCGCATGCGCTCCCGCGCCCTGCGCGAGCCGTGGCGGATTTGAACGCCGGCCGCCGCCACCCGCGCCTTTCGTAATTCCGGCTGAAAACCCCTCCCATGTCCGTCCCGTCCCGTCTCCTCCTTACGCTCGCGTGCGTCCTCGTGACCGTCGCCCGCGGCGCCGCGCCGGTCGACACCGCCGCGCTCCTGAACACGGTGCGCGCCGGGGGCGATCCCGCGGCCCGGGCCCGCGCGCTGCAGCAGCTGGCGGTCGCCGGTTCAGCCGAAGCGGTTCCGGCCGCGGAAGCCCTCGTTGCGGATGAGCAGCTCGGCCAGTACGCGCGCGACGTCCTTGAGCAGATGCCCGGTGCGGAAGCGGGTGCCGCGCTGCGGCGTTCCCTTGAAAAGACCAGTGGTCGGGCACTGCTGGGTGTGATCGGTTCGCTCGGGGCGCGTGGAGAACCCGAATCCGTGGAGCCGCTGCGGCGCGTCATGGTCGCTGGCGGGGAGCCCGCCGTCGCCGTGCTGGCGGCGCTGGGCCGCATCGGCGGAGCTGCGGCGGTGCAGGAACTCGAGGCGGGTTTGGTTTCTGTCGCGCCCGCGACCCGCGCGGCTGCGGCGGAGGGGTTGCTCGTTTCTGCCGACCGGCGGTTGGCCGCGGGGGATCGCGCCGGTGCCCGTTCCATTTTCGAGCGGGTCCGTTCGGCCGGGGTTGCCGGCGTGTGGCGCGTCGCCGCGGCGCGGGGTGCGGTGCTCACGACCGAGGGCGACGTCGTGCCGGCGTGGCTGGCACTCCAGCGCTCGGATGAGCCGGAGATGCGTGGGCTCGCGCTTTCCCTGGTTCGCGAGCTGCGCCACCCGGGCGTGAATGCCGCGCTGATCGCGGAGGCCGGGGGTCTTGAACAACCCGAGCGGCAGGCGGCGGCGATCTTCGCGCTGGTCGACGTCGGGGAACCGCGCGCCCTTTCCTTCATCGAGACGAAGGCGCGGTCGGGTCCGGTCTCGCTGCGGGTCGTCGCGTTGCGCGCCCTTGGTCGTGCCGGCGGACCCTCGAGCGTGCCGGTGCTCCTGCAGGTGCTCGGTGAGGCCGGGGCCGAGGCGGTGGTGGAGGCCGCGGCCGATGGACTCGCGCGCATCCCGGCCCGCGAGACCGGCCCGGCCTTGCTGGCCGCGGCGATCGGGACGGGAAATCCCCTGAAGGTCCGCCTGATCGGGCTTTTGGGCGACCGACGGGACGAGGCTGCGGTGCCGGCCCTGCTCGGCTGGGCGTCAGGAACCGACGCCGAGGTGGCCAAGGCGGCGCTGCGCGCGCTGGGGGTCGTGTTGAGTCCCTCCGGCCTACCCCGGCTCATCGAGCTCGCCGTGAAGGCGCCCGATGACGACCGCCGCCTGTTGGCCGACCGCGCAATCGTCACGACCGCGATGAAGATCGTTGAGCCCGCGCGCCGGCCCGAGGCCTTGCTGAGCGCGTTCCGCGCGGCCCCCGATCCCGCCCAGCGCGCCGCGTTGCTCCGGCCCCTTGGTGTCGTGGTGCGCACGATGGGTCCGGCGCATGGCGTGTTCTTCGCGGTGCGGGCGGCCCTGCAGGACTCCGATCCCGGCGTGCGCGGCGCGGCCGTCCGTTGCCTGGCGGAGTGGCCCGACGCCACGCCGGCGGTCGCACTGATCGAATTCGCCGCGCGGCCTGATGTGCCGGACTCCCAGCGCGAGGCGGCCGTGCGCGGCGTCGTGCGGATGACGGGACGCGTCGCCGCCGGGCAGGAGATTTCCCCGCTCGACGTGGTGCGGACCCTCGCCGCCGCGGGCCGCGCCGCCCGCGGCAAGGCGGAGAAGATGCAGGTGGTCGCCGGCCTGGGCGCATCGCGCCGCGCCGCGGCCCTGCCGCTCATCGTACCTTATCTGGACGACACTGAAGTGAGGCCCGAGGCCGCGCTCGCGGTCGTACAACTGGCCTCGACCCCAGGGGTCTCCGCGGCGGATCCCGCCTTCCGGACGGCGCTGGAGCGTGCCGCGGCGGTGGCGACGGACGACGATGTGCGCCGGCGCGCGGCTCGCCTCGCCCGGGGCGAGGGTGTTCCCAAGACGGCGGCGGCCAAGGGCGCGAAAGCAGGCAAGGCTGGAAAGGCGGCCGCGGTGGTGCCGGTGACCAAGCCCGGAACCCTCTTCAACGGCCGCGACCTTTCCGGTTGGGAGGGCGACCCCGGCACCTGGCGGGTGGAGGACGGCGTGATCAAGGGCGGCTCGCTCTTAGGCAACCCGCGCAACGAGTTCCTCGCGACGACGCGTCCCTACCGGAACTTCACGTTGCGCTTGGAGTACCGTTTGAACGGCACGGAGGGCTTCGTGAACGGCGGTGTCCAGGTTCGCAGCGTGCGCATCGAAAAGCCCGCGAACGAGATGAGCGGATATCAGGCCGACATCGGCGCCGGGCATTCGGGGAGCCTCTACGATGAATCCCGCCGGAAGCGATTCCTGGCGCGCGCCGACGCGGCGCAGGTCCGGCGCCTCGAGCGCGTCGGCGAGTGGAACGCGTACGAGATCCGCTGTGACGGACCACGCGTGGAGATCCTGCTGAACGGCGAGCGCACGCTGCTCTTCACGGAGGATGACGCGGGGGTCGCCGCCGACGGCTTGGTCGCGCTGCAGATCCACGGCAACTGCAAGGCGGAGATCGCGTTCCGTGGCATCGTGATCGAGGAACGTTGAACGCTGCGCCTCTTCGGCCGTGTCCTAACCCTAAGGGCGGAAACGCACTGTTTTCTCGGTCTGGCGTGGAAGGAACATGAGGGTGACCTGCCGGCCGGCGTCGCGGACGCGGATCGAGTTGATCTGATTCGGGAATTGCTCGCCGAGCGCGTTGTGGTGGAGGCGGGCGCCCTCGACTCCGTCCGGAAGGGGAATTTCCAGATAGAACCAAAGCTCGTTTGCGTCGGCCTTGGCCTCGCGCCCCACCCAGCGATGCGGCGCTACCTTTCCCTCCCGGGTCTTCACCATGAATTTCTCGGCGAAGTAAGCCCGGGCGGCCTCGTCGAACTCCGCGGCCGGCGTGCGTTCGAGCGAGACGCGCCGGCGGGCGTGCACGCTGACCGCCGCCTCGAAATCGTCGATGAACACGCGCAAAGCCACCTCGAGGTTTCCGTTGCTGGCGTTGTAATCGGCCTCCGCGACCGAGGTGTGGATTGGGTGGGCCCGCAGGACAGCGGTCGCGGCGAAGGACAGCAGCGATGCCGCGGCGAACGCGCGGAGGCGCGCTGTCACGGCTTGGCGGCCGCCGCGGGCCGCGTGAGCTCGCGCAGCGGGTTCTTCTCGGCTTCCTCCCGGTGCAGCTGGAATCGGGTCTTCACGGGGCGGCGGGGCCAGAAGTTGTTCTCAAGGTCGCAGTCGGCGAGCTCGTCGCGGGGATCGAGCGTGACGGACTTAAGTTCTTTTTCCGTCAGGATCAGCTTGGAGGTTCGGGTCGTGTCATGGCGCCAGAGCTCGGCCCCGAGCATCATCTCCTCGGAGGAACCGTCGGTGAACTCGAGCCGCAGGGGCAGCGGCATGACGATCCCGCCGACGTTGGCGAAATCGATCAGGTAGAAGTTGCGGCGCGTCTTCAGCAGCGCGGGGTCGATCTTCGCCGCGGCGAGCTCGCGCAGGAGGCCGGCGTGGGCCTCGCGCTCGCTGGGCAGCACCGTGGCCTCGTCGTGGGAGTCGTAGAAGTCCTTCAGCTCCGGAAAGCGGTCGACGCGCTTCGGCAGGCTGGCGTTGAGGCGGCGTGTCGTGGTCTGCGGCAACGCCGCCCGCTCGGCCGCCTCGCGCGGTTTCTCGACCTCGGGATCGCGTGAGTCCAGCTGCAGCCAGCGCACCGCCGTGACCGCCTGGTCGACGTGATCGGTTCCGTAGAACCAGCCGCGCCAGAACCAGTCGAGGTCGACGCCGCTGGCGTCCTCCATCGTGCGGAAGAAGTCGGCAGGCGTGGGCCGGCGGAACATCCAGCGCTGCGAGAAGGTGCGGAAGGCGTGGTCGAACAGGTCCCGGCCGAGGACGACGTCGCGGAGGATGTTCAGCGCGACCGCCGGCTGGGCGTAGCTGTTGAAGCCGAGTTCGCGGATCGACTCCGAGTTGGTCATCACCGGCACGCGGTCCGTGCGGCGCATGTAGTCCTTGATCGAACGCGCGTCGCGGCGCTGCGGCCAGTCATTCTCCCACTCCTCCTGCGCCAGCATCTGGACGAAGGTGTTGAGGCCCTCGTCCATCCACGTCCACTGCCGCTCGTCGGAGTTCACGATCATCGGGTAGTAGTTGTGGCCGACCTCGTGGATGATCACGCCGATCAGGCCGTACTTCGTGCGGCGCGGGTAGGTGCCGTCGTCCTCGGGCCGAGGGCGGTTGAAGCAGATCATCGGGTACTCCATGCCGCCTCCTACGGGTCCGTTCACGGAGATCGCGACGGGGTACGGATACGCGAAGGAGAAGCGTGAGTAGACGTCCAGCGTGTGCAGGATCGCGTGCGTCGAGTACTTGTCCCAGAGCGGCATGCCTTCCTTGGGATAGAACGACATGGCGAGGACGGGGCGGCCGGCATGGGTGTGACCGGGAGCACCCTGCGCGTCCCAGATGAAGCGCCTCGAGGTGGCGAAGGCGAAGTCGCGCACGTTCTCCGCGCGGAACCGCCAGGTCTTCGTGCCGGTGGCGCGGACCTGCTCGGCGGCGCGGGCCTCGTCGGGCGTGACGATGAAGACGGGCGCGTTCGCGGTCTCGGCGCGGCGCAGCCGCTCGCGCTGGGCCTCGCTGAGCGCCTCGGCGGAGTTCTGGAGCGTGCCGGTGGCCGCCACCACGTGGTCGGCGGGGACGGTGAGGCTCACGTCGTAGTCGCCGAACTCGAGGGTGAACTCGCCCGTGCCGAGGTACTGCTTGTGCTGCCAGCCGGCGTAGTCGGTGTAGGCGGCGAGGCGCGGGAACCACTGCGCGACGACGTAGAGCGCGTTGCCGTCGGGCTTGAACACCTCGTAGCCGGTGCGGAACGCGGAGCCCTCCGCGGGGTTGAGCAGGTAATCCCAAGCGAGCGAAAAGCTGAATTTCCCGCCCGGCGGCAGCGGCGAGGGCAGGTCGATCCGCATCATCGTCTTCACGATCGCGTGCGGCAGGGCGCGGCCGCTGGCGTCCTGCACGTCGCGCACGGAGAGCTGGCTGGAGTAACGTTCCGCGACGAGCAGCTCCTGCAGCGTGCGGTAGGGGAACTTCGCCGGATCAGGGGCGGGGGCGAGGGCGCGGGAATCGGCGTCGGCCGCGAAGTAGTTGGGGTCGAGCTGCAGCCAGAGGTAGGTGAGGGTGTCGGGCGAGGCGTTGTGGTAGGTGATCGCCGCCCGGCCTTTCAGGCGGTGGGTGGATTCGTCGAGTTGCACCTCGATGCGGTAGTCGGCGCGGTTCTGCCAGTAGGCGGCGCCGGGCGCGCCGGCGGCGTTGCGCTGGGGGGTGGGCGAGGGGAGCAGTTCCCCGAGCTGCTGGAACTTGCCGACGGGAGCACCGCGATTCTCCGCGGCGGGCGCGGGTGACGCGCAGGCAAGCAGGAGGCAGACCGGCGGGAAGGGGAGGGCGCGCAGGGTCATGCCGCATGGATACGCTCGCCGGCCGGCAGCGCCAGCACTTCCTCGGCCCCGCCCGGACGGCGGACTCAGAGGAGCGAACCCTGACCCTCGCCGACGGCGGCGCGCAGGCCGATGGCCGCGTAGCCCTTCGCGGTGAGCACGCGGCCCTGCGGGGTACGCTGCAGGTAGCCCTCCTGGATGAGGAACGGCTCGTGCACTTCCTCGAGGGTCTCCGCCTCCTCGGCGACGGCGACCGCGATGGTGCTCATGCCGACGGGCCCGCCGCGGTAGTTCTCCGCCATGACGCGGAGCATGCGCTTGTCCATCTCGTCGAGCCCGGCGGCGTCGATCTCGAGCAGCTCCAGGGCGCGCGCGGCGACGGGCTGGGTGACTTCGCCCTTGGCGCGCTCGAGGGCGTAGTCGCGGACGAAGTTGATGAGGTTGTTGGCAATGCGCGGGGTGCCGCGGCAGCGGCGGGCGATCTCGCCGGCGCCGCCCTCGTCGATCGTCACCTTGAGCAGGCCGCAGCTGCGGCGGACGATCTGGCCGAGGGTGGCGTGGTCGTAGTACTCGAGGCGCGTCTGCAGGGTGAAGCGGGAGCGGAGCGGCGCGGTGAGTAGCCCGCTGCGGGTGGTGGCTCCGACGAGGGTGAAGCGCGGCAGGGTGAGGCGCACGCTGCGGGCGTTCGGCCCCTGGTCGATCATGATGTCGAGGCGGAAGTCCTCCATCGCGGAGTACAGGTATTCCTCGACGGTCTTCGGGATGCGGTGGATCTCGTCGATGAAGAGGATATCGCCCTCCTCGAGGTTGGTGAGCAGGCCCGCGAGGTCGCCGGCCTTCTCGATGACGGGCCCCGAGGTGACCCGCACGTTGCGGCCGAGCTCGTGGCCGAGGATGAACGCGAGGGTGGTCTTACCGAGCCCGGGCGGGCCGGAAATGAGGATGTGGTTGAGCGGCTCGCCGCGGCGCCGCGCGGCGCCGACCATGACCTGGAGGCGCTCGACCGTCTTGGGCTGGCCGGTGAAGTCGCCGAACGACAGCGGCCGCAGGGCGGCCTCGGCGGGTGAGACGGGGGCGGCGAGGGTGGAGGTGATGTAACCGAGGCCGGTGGCCGCGGCGGGCGGCGGCACGGCCTTGGGGTCCTCTTTCTTGGGTCGGCTCACGGGAAGGATGGGAGGCGGCGCGCGGTACCCGGGCGGATCATTCGCGCCACTCGACGTCGGCGCCGAGGCTGCGGAGGTTTTCCACGAAGTGCGGATGGGCGCGGCGGATGGTGTCGGCGTTCTTCACGACCGAGCGCCCCGGGATGCTGGCGGCGACCATGTAGAGCCCCACGGCGGCACGGATGATGTAAGGGGCGTCGACGACGGCGGGCCGGAGCGGGCGGTCGCCGAAGACGATGACGCGGTGCGGGTCGCTCACGACCACGTGGGCGCCGAACTTGGCGAGCTCGGGCATCCAGGTGAAGCCGCCCTCGTAGACCTTGTTCCAGAACTGGATCGCGCCGCGGGCGCGCACGGCGAGCGCGATCATGCACGGCAGCAGGTCGACGGGGAAGTAGGGCCACGGCGCTGCCTCGATCTTCGGCAGCAGGTTCGGCGTGAACGGCGCCTCGATGGCGAGCGGCTGGCGGGCCCGCACCCGCGCGGTGTCGCCGTCGTGCTCGACCGTGACGCCCAGCTTCGCGAAAGCGCGGGTCATCAGGTCGAAGTGGTGCGGCAGCGAGTCGCGCACGCGCACCTCGCCGCCGGTGATCGCGCCGAGCGCGAGGAAGGTGACGACCTCGTGGTGGTCGGTGCTGATGGTGAACGTGCCTCCGCGCAGCCGGTCGACGCCCTCGACCACCAGCTGGCTCGTGCCGAGGCCGTCGATCCTCGCTCCCATCCCGGCGAGCACGCGGCAGAGGTCCTGCACGTGGGGCTCGCTGGCCGCGTTGATCAGGGTGGACGTGCCGCGCGCGAGGGCGGCGGCCATCACGAAGTTCTCCGTCGCGGTCACCGACATGTAGTCGGGCCAGTGGCGCGCCCCGCGGAACCGCCGAGCGAGGCGCAGGGTGAGCCCGCCGTCGCGGCTCACGCTCGCGCCCAGCTTCTCAAGGATCTCCAGGTGCGGATCCAGCTCCCGGATGCCGAGCGAGCAGCCCTTGGCGTTGGTGGGAAACGTGAGCCGGCGCATGCGCTGCAGCAGCGGAGCGAAGAGCAGCACCGAGGAACGCATGCCCGCCGGCATCTCGCCGCGGAGGCGGCGCGGGTCGAACCCGCGGTGGTCGATGTCCATCCGGCCGGCCGGCTGGTCCCAGTTGATCCGTGAGCCCTGTTCCTGGAAGAACCGCACCAGCTTTTCGACATCGGTGATCGCCGGCACGTTCAGCAGCGTCACCGGCTCGTCGGTGAGCAGCGTGGCGCACAGGATCGGCAGCATCGAGTTCTTGTTGCCCGAGGGGCGGATGGTGCCCGAGAGGGGCTTGCCGCCGTTGACGATCAGATCGGCCATGGAGCGCTTCGGTGTTCGCGGAAAAAAAGAAAGGCGCCCGCGGAGGCGGGCGCCTGTGAGTTGCGCGGCCGTCGCGGCCGTGCGCAAGGCAGAAGCGGGTCGTGCGCTCAGATCGCGCCGCCGCCCTGCTGGCCCTCGGGCCGCGGGCCGCGGTCGCGGTCGGCGAGCTGGTCGCTCGACATGCCGACGTCGAGCAGCACCG
>JBBAVH010000018.1:0-90335 GCA_040397825.1 Opitutaceae bacterium | reverse complement strand
CGATCCAGATCGATCCCGAGAAGATCGGCCTGCTCATCGGGCCCGGCGGCAAGACCATCCGCCGCATCACCGAGACGACGGGCGCGCAGATCGACATCGCCGAGGACGACTCCGGCAAGGTGTTCATCTACTCGAACAACGGCGAGGCGATGGCCCGCGCGATCGCCGAGATCGACGGCCTCTGCGGCGGCGGTTCCGGCGGCGGCGGCACCCCGATCGAGGTGGGCAAGCTCTACAACGGCCGCGTCACCGGCATCAAAGACTTCGGCTGCTTCGTCGAGTGCACGCCCGGCAAGGAGGGTCTCTGCCACATCAGCGAGCTCGCCGACTTCCGCGTGCGCCGCACCGAGGACGTCGTGAAGATGGGCGAGATGATCTGGGTGAAGTGCGTCGGCATCGACGAGCGCTCCGGCAAGGTGCGCCTGTCGCGCAAGGCCGCGATGAAGGAGATGGAAGCCCAGAAGCAGGCCCAGCCCGCCGGCGAGGCTCCCGCCGCCCCGGCCGCGCCCGCCAACTGAGCGCCCCACGGCCTTTACTCAAAGCCGCGTCCCGCCCGGGCCGCGGCTTTTTCATGCCCGTACGCTCCGCGCTTGTCTCCGGCGAACGGCCCCGTCGGGCTCGGGAACCCACCATGCACCGCGCCACCCTGCTCGGACTCCTCGCCCGCTACCGGCCGATGGACGCAGCCGACGACGCCTGCCTCGCGCGCTACACGGAGTTCGTCCGCGCCCAGCCCCGCTGCTTCGAGCGCTCGCTGGCGATAGGGCACGTCACGGGCTCGGCCTGGATCACGGATCGCGGGGGAGTGCGCGTGCTCCTCACGCACCACCGCAAGCTCGGCATCTGGGTGCAGCCCGGTGGACACGCGGACGGTGATCCGGACCTCGCCGCGGTGGCTGCCCGCGAGGCATGGGAGGAAACGGGACTCCCCGGACTCGACCCCTGCGGCGACGGGATCCTCGACCTCGACATCCATCCCATCCCGGCGCGCGGCGCCGAACCCGCGCACGAACATTTCGATGCGCGTTTCGCTTTCCGCGCGACGACGACCGAAGACTTTGTCGTAAGCGCGGAGTCACACGCGCTAGCCTGGGTGGAACTCGACCGCCTCGAGACCGTGACCCGCGAACCCTCGCTGCTGCGGATGCGGGAGAAATGGCGGCAGCTCCGCGCCGGAGCTTCGTCCTGAAGCCACCCGCGCGACCGCGCGGGTGAACCACCGGAAATCGCTTTGCCCGCCGCGGGCTTTGCTGGCCGCATGCGGCGATGCGTTTCCTGGTCACGAACGACGACGGCATCGAATGCGTGTTCCTGCACGAGCTGGTGCGGGCCCTGCTGGCCGCCGGGCATGACGTGCGCGTGGCCGCACCGCGGCACGAGCAGAGCTGGGTGGGCGCGGCGAAGTCCCGCAGCCGTCCGGTGCATGCCACCGCGGCCGATCGCGGGCTGGGTTGCCCGACCTGGGTGGTCGACGGCACCCCCTGCGACGCGGTGAACATCGCCATCGGGCACCTGTTGCCGTCCGGACTGCACCTCGACGCCGTGCTCAGCGGCATCAACACCGGCCTGAACGCCTCGCTCGGCTTCATCATCGCGAGCGGCACGATCGCGGGCGCGTGGGAAGGCGCGCTCCACGGATTGCCGGGGATCGCGTTCTCGCAGGACATGAGCCGCGAAACCTACGACCGGCTGAAGGCCTCGGGGGACCGGCCGGATGCCGACCTGCTGACGACCCTGCGTGCATCAGCGGCGCACGCGGCCCGACTGGCGCCGGAGCTGACGGCGGCGACGCCTCATCGGAGCTTCATCGTGCACAACGTGAACTTCCCCCTCCCCTGCGGACCCGCGACACAGGTGCGCCGTACCGTTCCGGCGCAGGTCGTGGTCCCGGGACTGTTCACGCCGGCACAAGACGACGGCACGCACCGCCTGGTGTTCCGGCTCGGCGACGATCTTTCACCCGCCGAACCACTGACCGATCGCGCCGCGCTGGCAGCGGGGAAAATCAGTCACACCGTGCTGGATTACCGGCGCCTCGGGGGTGGATGAGCGACCCGAAGGCGGGGGACGCTCCAAAGAAAAAGCCGGACCGTTAGGTCCGGCTTTTTGAGACGAAATAAAAGCGATCAGCGTCAGAACCCGCTCACGTTGAGCCGGCCACCAGTGACGGTCTTGCCACTGAGGGACGAAGTCGGAGTCGCCGAGTTGAGGATAGCCGCCTTGATCTGCGTGGCCGTAGTACCCGTGTAGATGGAAGCATAGAGCGCGCAGGCGCCGGTCACGTGCGGCGTGGCCATCGAAGTGCCGTTGTACGAAGCGTAGCTTGAGGAATTGTTGCGGCCAGGGACCGTCGACCAGATGCCGGAGCCCGGCGCACCGATGTCGACCTGGGTCGCGCCGTAATTGGAGAAACTGGAGAGGGCACCGGTCGAAGTGATCGACGCGACCGCGATGATGTTCGGTTGGCTATAATTCGAAGGGTAATTGGCTACCGCGTCGTTATTCGACGAGGCATTGCCGGCGGCGGCGACGAAGAGGATTCCGGCGGTGTTGGCCGCACCAATGGCGACGTCGAGGGCAGCCGAATACCCTCCGCCGCCCCAGGAGTTGTTGCTGGCGACGAGGTTGATGCCTTGCCGCGACTTGAGGTCGGTCAGGTAGTTCACGGCCTTGATGGCGTTGGCGGTCGTACCGCCGTTGCGACCGAGGAACTTAACGGGGATCATCTTCACGTTCCAGCAGACTCCCGCCACGCCGAGACCATTACCTCCCACGCCGCCAATCGTGCCCGCGACGTGCGTACCGTGGTCGTCGGAAGTTCCGTCGTAGACAGAGTTGTTGTTACCGTCGAAATCCCAGCCGTTCACGTCATCGATGAAACCATTTCCATCATCATCGATCTTGTTTCCGGCGATTTCGCGCGAGTTAACCCAAATGTTCGCCTTGAGATCAGAGTGGCCGATAAAAACGCCCTCGTCGATGATGCCGACGTACACGGTGGAGGAACCAACCTTGTTATTTGTCCACGCGGTCGTCGCACCGACACCGAAACCTGAGCCCATCCCCCAAAGGCTGCCATTCGTGAAGTAGGGATCGTTCGACGTCGCCGTGTGCTGATAGATCCAATTCGGCTCGGCGAATACGACCGCGGGGTCGACCTGAAGCCCGCGCACGCCGGCGGCGACGTTCAGGCCGGGGGGCAGGCGCACAAGGTCGACGTCACCGCCGCCGTCGCGGCGCCAGGCGCCGTTCACGACGTTGGAGTCACGCGCGCCGGAAATGCGGGCGAGCGCGGCGGCCTTCTGGGCCTCGGTCGTACCGGCGCGGTACTGCACGATCACCTCATTCGGGACGTGCGCAGCGGTCGCCAGATGGGAGAGCGCGAGCTCAGATTTTCCTTGGGCGAGGGCCGCGGCGGAGACGGCGGCCACGGTCACGAGGGAACGGAGGAACTGAATCATTTTTCGTGCGAGCATGAGAGTTACCCGTAGGGAATAACCCCTAGGCCGGGAATCAAACGGAAACTCGTTTCCTTCGCGGCATGGATCGGAAGGCGCAGGTTGTCAGCCCGCGGCCAACGGCCGACCGGATCGGGTCACGGCGCGTCGGCGCGGACGACCGTTCCGTTGCGGAAGACGACCTCGCGCACGTCGGGCGGTGTGGGCCGGGTGACGATCGGGCCGCCGATGCCGCCCATTCCGCCGACGCCCCCGATGCCTACTCCGGTGCCACCGATCCCGATTCCGCCGGAGCCGATGCCGATCCCCACGCCGCCAGTGGATCCGATGACGGTTCCGCCGCGACCGGTACTGATGCCGATGCCCGGGCTGCCCATGCCGATGCCGACACCGCCCATCCCGACCGTACCCATGCCGGCCGACCCCGGGTACATGACCGACCCCGGATCGCCGCCCTTGGTGTAAACCCAGATCTCATCACCGGCGGGTGAAACACTCACCTCGCTCGGCTCGCCCCAGGCGACGCGGACCATGTCGGCGTTCATGCCCGGCTCGACCTTGCCGTCGAGCACGGCCTGCCGCACCTCAATCGGCCAGGTCTCGTAGATGTCGCGATTGCGGTCGATGCGGCTCATCTGGGAAGACGCACAGCCCGCCCCGAGCAGGAGGGCGAGAACAGCAACGGCGCCTGAACCGAACCGCGACATCGGAGCCGACGATACACGCCCGGGGCGTCCCGTAAAGTCCCCGCAACCGGCCCACGCCACCCGAGCTTTGGGTTGCCACCGCGCGGCCGGCGCCGCTCGACTCAACCTCCGCCATGACTCAACCGACGTTTCCCGCGCGCACCACCACCGCCGAGATCGAGCTTGGGACCACGCTGCAGCCGAAGTTCGGCGCCGACGGCCTGATCCCCTGCATCACGCAGGACGTGCACAACGGGGAGGTGCTGATGTTCGCCTTCATGAACGCCGAGGCGCTGGCGCACACGCTGCGCACGCGCAAGGCCACCTATTGGAGCCGCTCGCGCAACAAGCTCTGGGTGAAGGGCGAGGAGTCGGGCAATGTGCAGCTCGTGCGCGAACTGCGCACCGACTGCGACCAGGACGTGCTCCTCATCAAGGTCGAGCAGTCCGGCCCCGCCAACGCCAGTTGCCACAACGGCTTCAAGTCCTGCTTCTACCGCCGTCTGTCCGACCTCGAGGGTGCGGAGGCCTCGGGCTACCGGCTGGTCACGACCACCTCGCGGCTGTTCGACCCCGCCACCGTCTATAAGAAGAAGTGACCCGCGGCCGCCTCACCGGCCGCCCGGAGCCAGCCCTCGGGTACTCGCGCCGGCGAACGCCAGGAACCGGGTGAACTCGGCGCTCGCGGCGTCGGCGTGGGAAGCAAGGCGCTCAAGGGCCTGGGTGCGGTTGAGGCCGGCGCGGTAGAGGACCTTGTGCAGTTGCTTCACGCGATCGAGCTGCGCGGCGGTGAAGCCGTTGCGCTCGAGGCCGACCTGGTTGATCGCGCGCACCTTGGCGGGCGTGCCGTCGGCGATGAAGAAAGGCGGCAGGTCGTGCACGAGCTTCGCGGTGGCCGAGAGCATCGCGTAGGCGCCGAGCCGGCAGAATTGATGCACGCCGCCGTAGCCGCCGATGACCACGTGATCCTCGACGACGACGTGGCCGGCAAGCACCGCGCCGTTGCTCATGATGATGTGGTCGCCCAACACGCAATCGTGCGCGACATGGCAGCCCACGAGCAGGGTGTTGTCCGACCCGATGCGCGTGAAGGCGCCGTCCTCGGTCGCGCAGTGCAGGGTGACGTGCTCGCGGAACACGTTGCGGTCGCCAATGCGCAGACCGGGGTCGCCCCCGCGGAACTTGAGGTCCTGGGTCTTGCCGCCGATGCAGGCGTAGGGGAACACCTCGCAACCCGCGCCGAGCACGGTGTTGCCCTCCACCGAAGCGTGGTGGTGGAGCCGGGTGCCGGCGCCGAGCTCGACCCGGGGGCCGACGTAGGCGTAGGCGCCGACCTCGACGCCCGCGCCGAGGCGGGCGCCGGTCTCGACGATCGCGGTGGGATGAACCGCCGCCATGCGCCTAGGCCTCGCCCTCCTCGACCAGGCCGAACATCAGCTCGGCCGAAGACACCACCTGGCCGCCGACGGTGCAATTGCACTCAGCCACCGCGAGCTTGTCGCCGCGGGCCTTGGTGATCTTGGCATTGATGATCAACTGGTCACCCGGCCGCACGGGGCGGCGGAACTTCACCTTGTCGGCGCTCATGAAGAACGCCGTCTTCCCCGCGCCGGCCGTCCTCCGCATCATGACGATCCCGGCCGCCTGCGCCATCGCCTCGAGTTGGAGGACGCCGGGCATCACGGGGTTATCCGGGAAGTGCCCCATGAAGTACGGCTCGTTGATGGTGACGTTCTTCACGGCGACAAGTTCGTCGTTGCCGATAAACTCGAGCACGCGGTCCACCATCACGAACGGGTAGCGGTGCGGCAGGGTCTCGAGCACGCGCCGGATGTCGAGGGACGTCTCCGTGGGCAGCACCGCGGCGGGCCGGGCCGCCTTCTCGCGGCGCTTGGGGGCCTTGCGCCGCTCCTCCAGACGCGTGAACAGGGCCTTGGTAAGCTCGGCGTTGATCGCGTGCCCGGGCCGAGTGGCGACGATGTGCGCCTTGAGCGGGAGGCCGAGGAGCATCACGTCACCGATGATGTCCAGGATCTTGTGCCGCACGAACTCGTCGGCGAAGCGCAGCGGCTCCTTGGAGAGGATCTTGTCGCCGCGGATCACGACCGCGCAGTCGAGCGAGCCGCCCTTGATCTTCCCGAGCTTCAGCAGCTCCTCGATGTCCTCGTAGATCGCGAACGTCCGCGCGGCCGCGATCTGGGCCATGTAGACGTCGGGGTCGATCGTGAGCGAAAGGTGCTGGGTGTGGATGCCCCGGTCGTCGGCCGAAGTGCACGAGATCTTCAGCTGGTCGCAGGGCAGCGCGATGACGGATGAGTTGCCGCGGGAGACCGAAATCGGGGCATCCAGCTCGAAGTACTCCCGGTCGGCCTCCTGCTCGACGGGTTCGCCTTGGAGGATGAGGTTCACGTACGGCCGCGCCGAGCCGTCGAGGATCGGGGGCTCGGAGGCGTTCATCTCCACCACGACGTTGTCGATGCCGCAGCCGTGCAACGCGCTCAGGACATGCTCGACGGTGTGGATCTTGGCGTGGCCCGACTGGATGGTCGTCGCCCGCACGAGGTCGGTCACGAGGTCGACCCGCGGCTTGATCTCAGGGGATCCGCTGAGGTCGACGCGCCGGAAGACGATGCCTGAGCCGCCCGGGGCGGGCTTCAACCGGAGGGTCACCTTTTCGCCGGTGTGGAGCGCCGCGCCTTCCGTCGAGACCTCGCGCGCGAGCGTGCGTTGCTTCATGGACCGCGAGTGTCGGAAGGAGCGCGGAAACAGGGCAAGCGCGGAGATTGGCGGCCACCGGCACACGAGCCCGGACCGGCGCGGCACGGACAACCGCGGGCCTTGACACTCCCTGCGCGCGCCGCTCGGCTGATCATCTTTCTCCTCTCAAACACCGCCCGTCAGCACCCTCCCGCCATGCCCGCAGCCAACGACATCCGCAAAGGTCAGGTCATCAAGTTCAACGGCGAGCCGCACCTCGTCATGGAGACGCAGCACCGCACCCCCGGTAACCTGCGGGCCTTCGTGCAGATCAAGATGCGCAACCTTCGCTACGGCAAGGCACTGGACCAGCGCTTCGCGTCCACCGACACCGTCGAGGTGCTGCCGACCGACCGCAAGACCCTCGAGTTCAGCTACGCCGACCGCGAAACCTACGCGTTCATGGATCCCGAGACGTTCGAGCAGATCGAGCTCACGGAAGCACAATTGGGCGATGTGAAGAACTACCTCGCCCCGGGCGGTAAGGTCGACGTCCTCTGGGTCGACGAGCGTCCGCTTTCGGTCGACCTTCCCTCCACGGTCTCGCTCAAGGTCGTCGAGTCCGCCGACGGCGTGAAGGGCGACACCGCGAGCAACGTGCAGAAGCCCGCGAAGCTCGAGACCGGTCTCGTTGTGCAGGTGCCACTCTTCATCAAGGAAGGTGAAGTCATCCGCGTCAGCACGGTCGACGGCACCTACCTGGGCCGCGTATAAGCAGCCGCGCCACCGGCGCTCTCCCTCTTCGGGGTCACCCAAGGCCCATCCGCCGCTCAAGAAGCGGCGGCAGTTTGAATTTCCCGAAGCGTATCTGGACGGGCAACACCGGACCGTCGCTGCAAGAGCAGCGCCCATCGGCCGCACGCCCGCAGAAGGCCTTCGCCTTGGCGTTCCAAAGGTCGAACTCCGGCCTCGCCGGGCTCCACGTCCGCCCACCATCGCGGCTGACCGTCGAGCGGCCCGCGGCACGTCGGTCATCTTGCGCTCACCCTCGCAGTCCACGATGCGCATCAACAGCCGCACCTGCCCCGACGAATCGATCAAGTTGCCGGGCGGAACCCGCTCACATCGCCCGGCCTCGCCTTCACCGCCGCGGCGAGGAAGGTGCCAAAAACGAAGATCCGGGCATCATCCTCTTGAGCTCCCGGCTCAGGCTGCGGCCACCTCGCGGGGCTTCACCTCTCGCGCGATGCGGGCGCCAAGTTCGCGTTGGGCCCTGCGAAGGTCGCAGTCCAGCTGAAGCCTGACCCACCACCCGTCGGAAAGTCCGAAATAGCGATCCAAACGAAGTCCGGTGTCTGCGGTGATGGCGCGCTCGCCCGCCAGGATCGCCGAGATTCGGGTTTGGGGCACGCGAATATCCTTCGCGAGTTGATAGGGAGTGATGCCCATCGGGGAAAGGAATTCCTCGCGCAGCATTTCGCCCGCAGTGGGCAATGGCATTTTCTTGGTCATGAGATCAGTGGTAATCGACGATTTCGACATCCTCGACCCCGTGGTCGGTCCAGACGAAGCAGACGCGGTATTTGTCGTTGATGCGAATGGAGTACTGCCCCTTCCGATCGTGCTTGAGCGGTTCCAGCCGGTTGCCGGGCGGAACCCGCAAGTCGTCGAGCTTTTGGGCGATGTCGAGTTGCTGGAGCTTGCGGAGGGCCACTCTATGGATGTCGGCAGGCAAGTCGGGCGTCGTTTCACCCCGATGAATCTGCTCGGTGGCTTCGCAGCGGAACGAAGTGATCAAGACGCCTTATGGTTACGTTGCGCGTTAGTAACGTCAAGCGTTAGTATATGAACCCTCCGGTTGGTGGGCATCGCGCGCAGTCGATCCGATGACGGGGGCGAGCCTAACGCTACGCCTGATCCGGGCACCATCGGCTCACCAAGCGTGGCCGATCTCCTGGGGCGAGCGAACTGCTCGACGTTTTCGTCCGAGGTAGCGACAGACACCCCCAGGGCGGCCTTCAAAAACGCATCAGCACCGAGGCGGTTGCGCTGCGCGGTTCGCTCAAGGAGCTGAAGCTCGCGTAGTAATCGGCGTTCGTGAGGTTCTGCAGGGCCAGTCCGAACGTCATCGGCCGACCGAGGACCTTCCGGGAATAAGTGAGGTTCGCGTCGGCCTTCGTGTAGGCCGGGGAACGGAATTGCGGGAGGTTGGGCAGGTTGCCGTTGCCGCGACGCTCGCCGACGTAGATCACGCCGACCCCGGCGCCGAGGCCCTTGAGCACGCCGGACGCGAACGAGTAGCGGTTCCAGATGTTGGCCTGGTGGCGCGCCACGTTGGGCGGCGCGAGACCGACGTTGGCCGGGCGGGTGGGATCCTTGATGATCTTCACGTCGACATTGGCGTAGCTGAGCACGACCTGCCACGCGCGCAGCGGGCGGGCGTTGAGCGTGAACTCGATCCCGCGCGAGCGGTCGAGGCCCGAGGCGATGTTGAAGCCGGGATGATCGGGATCGGGCTGGAGGACGTTCGAGCGCTCGATCGAGAAGGCGACGATCGTCCCGGCGAGCCGGCCCTCGATCAGGTCGAACTTCGGGCCGAGGTCCCAACCCTTGCCGGTGACGGGTGCGAAGAGCCGCCCGGCGTAGTCGGTCGCCGTCTGCGGCGAGAAGGATTCCGCGTGGCTCACGAAGAAGGTCATGCGCGGCGCGACGCGATAGGAGGCGCCGTAGCTGGCGACATCCGCGCCCTGGCTCGAACTCGAGGTCGTGCGGGCGAGCCGGTTCTCGCTGTTCTGGAAGAACTGCCCGTAGCGGTAGCCCTGCATCAGGAGCAGACGGCCCTGCAGCACCTGCACGAGGTTGCTGAACGTGTAGCCGCGCTGACCGGAGTCGAGGGTCGTATCGGCGAAACGCGTCGTGTAGGCGGACCACGAACCCAGCGCATGGTCGGCGCGGGTGGCGGAATCCACGTTGATGTTGGGCGGGTTGGTGGGCCGGCGGAACTGCTGGCTGCGTGAATCCACGACGCCCACGTACTCGAACCCGAGGAAAACCTTGTGCGTGATCCCGGCGTAGGCGAGGTCGCCGAGAGCGCTGGCCTGCGCGATGTAGTTGTCGTTGCCGGTGAACTGCACCGTGGGAATGCGCGCGACGGTGCGGGCGCGCGTGACGGCGTTGACCACGAGGGCTTGGGAGCCGGCCATGGTGTTGCGGCCTTGGCGCTGCGCGCGGAAATAGCCGCCCGCGCGGACCACCCATCGCGGCGTGAGCTGGTGCGTGAGGTCCAGCGCGGCCTGCGACTGGATGATCGAGGAGGTCGACTCGGGGCCGGCGCGGTTAAACGTACGGGGCACGTCCTTCACGTAGTAGCCGGTGGTCGAGGTGAAGTAGATCGGCGGGATCGCCTGCGTGCCGCGGGTGGTCTGCCACTGGAAATCGAAACCGAGGCGCGTCCGGCTGGTGGGCGCGTACTGGATGTTGCCACCGTAGACCTTCCGCTCGCGGCCGGCGAAGTCGTATTGGCTGCCGTAGTCCTCGTACGCGGCGCCGAGGAGCACACGCAGCTTCCGTTGCCGGTCGACGGGCGTGGAGTACAGCAGCTCGGAACGGAAGCTATCATGGGCGCCGTAGCGCAGCCGCACGTGGCCGGCGGGGTTCGCGCCCGGGCGGCGCGTGATCATGTTGATCGTACCCCCTGGCTCGATGGTGCCGGAGAACGTCGACGACGGTCCCTTGATGATCTCAACGCGGTCGATGAACAGCGTGTCGGCCACGCCGAAAGATCGGTAGCCGTTGCGGTAGCTGGTGAAGGACTGGAATCCGCGGTTGTAGAAGTTGTTCCCCGTCACGTCGTCGGGCGTCGCCGTGCCGTTGTCGGCCAGGCTGCCGCTGTACTTGAGCGCCTCGCCGATTTCCTTCGCACCGATGTCCTCGATGAACTCCGCCGTGATGACCTCGATCGCACGCGGCAGGTCGAGCAGCGCGGTGTTGAAGCTCGTGCCGGAGATCGCGTTGGCCGCCTTGTAACCGTCGTCGCCCTGGGCGCTCACTTCGAAGGCGGAGAGCAGGACCGGCCCGGGGGCCGGCGTGGCGGCAGCGGTCCCGGAGGGAGCCGGGGCGACTTGGGCGAAGAGCGCGACGGAAGCGGTGCAGCAAACGCCGACGGCAATAAGGCGGCGGAAGCCAGGCCGCGTGAAGGGACACTTGGGAGAGAACACGGAAGGGATTGAGTTCAGGGGGTCGGATCAAGGATTTGCCCGGCCTGCAGCAGGAGCTCGCGGAGCTGCGGGTAAGGCACTTCCTGCACCGCGCGGTCGCCGGTGAGGGCGAGCGCGGCGGCGGCACCGGCGGCCTGACCGAGCACCATGTAGACGGGCTCCATGCGGATCGAGGTGTAGGCGACGTGCGTGGCCGAGAGGCAGACGGGCACGAGCAGGTTGCGGCACTCGGCCGCCCGCGGCACCAGCGAGTAATAGCTGATCGGATAGGGACGGATCGACTGGGTGACCATCAGCGAGCCCTCGTTGCGGACCCGCCCCTGCTCGTCCAAAACGCGCGACACAACGTGCGAATCGAGGGCGTAGGATCCGATGCCGACGGAGTGGCCGGCATCGACGCGCCCGGCGCGGCGGAGATTCTCCTCCTTCATGACGAAGGCACCGCGCATGCGGCGGGCTTCCCGGACATAGAGTTGGTGGGGAAAATTCCCGTTGTCGGTGAACTCGTCCTTGGGCCAGCCCCAAGGCTTCATTTCCTCGCGGATGGCTGCGGGGACGCGCTCGTCGTTGGCCAGCACCCAGAGCATGCCGACGGCGAAGTCGCGGTGCATTTGATCCAGCCGCTCGCGCTCGCGGTAGCTGGCCGTCTGGTAGTCCCGGTTGGCCCCGATGAAGTTGACCTGGTTGGTGTCGGTCTTCCGGTTGGGCATCGGCGTGAGCGAGATGACCTTTTGCAGCGGCGTCTCTGGCGCCAGTTGCAGCATGCGCACCAGCGCCTCGTGCCAGAGTGGGTTGAAGTTGGCCGGCTTCATGATCGGCAGGCGATTCGCCGGGTCGTTGGTGAGCGTCAGGCGATAGCAATAAGTCTGGGTGCGGTTATCCTGCTCTCCAGGGCGGCCCCAGAGCTCGCGATCGATGTACGGCAGCAACCCAGAGGCGGGATCGCCGGGACGGATCCACGGATCAATCGAGCGCTCCCCCGCCCCGACCACGCCGGCAAGGCGAATGCCGTTCAAGGTCTCGCCGAACTCCGCGTTGCCCTCGCGTCCGACGACGTGGCTGACGCCGGCCCGCGCCATGAGGTCACCTTCGTAGGAGGCATCGATGAACATGCGCCCGGCATAGCGTTCGCCGTTCTCCGTGCGCAGGGCGACGATGCGGCCCTCCGACCGCTCGACGGCGGACTCCGTCTCCGCGAGCCGCCGCCGGCGCGCGACCTCGATGCCGGCCTCGTGCAGCATCGAGACGAGGATCTTCTCCGCGACGTGGGACTCGTACACCCACTGCATGCGCAGCGCGTCGTTCTTGCCGGTGTAGGTGCGTTTCTTGGAGAGCTCGAAGAACTCGTCCCGGTTCTGACCGCGCCACGCCGCGGGCGAAAGATAATGCTCGTAGATCCTCTGGTAGAACTCGCGGGCGATGCCGCCGATCACCGTGCTGCGGTTCATGTCGGTGGCGGTGAGGCCGGAGGTGGCGACGCCGCCGACGTGAGCGGTAGGCGAAAGCAGCACCACGGATTGCTTCAAACGCGCCGCCTGAATCGCCGCGCTGATGCCGGCGAGCGTGTCGCCGTACACGACGACATCATGGCCGGCGACGGCCCGGGGAAGCATCAGCGGAAACAGCAGGAGCAGACGGAGCAACTTGGGCATGGGAGGGTTGAAGCTAGGGATTTTTTGCGACGCGCACGGTCAGATGCGGCTGGGTCTTGAGCACGAGCCGCGGGTGCCGGGCGAATTGGCGGCCGAATTCGTTCGGCACGGCGGCCCGCTGCGCGGCGCTGAGCCGGATGACGGCGAAGTCCGCGGCGGCGGTGAAAAGGCAGCGCGCGGTCAACCGGTGCCATTTTCCGGACGTGGCATCCGCACTCGCAAGGTGGTCGCGACCGGCGCTGAGCACCTCCTCCGCGGCGGCCGGCCAACCGGCGTGCAGCTGCGCAGGATCGCCGGCGAACAGCATGATCGCGCAACCGAAGCGGATCGAAGGCCGGCCTCCTTCCCTCGCGTCAAGGAACTCGGCGGAAAGCTCCAGGGTCGCCTCCCGGTCGGGCCTGAGCTGGGCGTGGAGGGGACGCAGGTCGATGATCTGAAACACATCGCAGGCCATCGCGGGCAATCCGAACGGCCCCTCACCCTCCGCCTTGATGAACCGCAACACCGGCGCGCCCGCGGCGTCCGGCAGGTCGGTGCGGACCACGAATTCCGATTCATCTCCCGCCCAGATGCCGACTTCGGTTGGAAAACCGGATCGCACGCGCCCGATCCGATCCGCGGACTCCGAATCGGCGAGATGAACGGAACGGGCCTGCGCGTGAACAGTCGGAGGCTTCGCCAGCGACCACACCGAGGCGCTCGCAATTCCCGCGCCCACGCCGCACGCGGCCGCGATCCACCCGAGCCGCCGGTTCCTCCGCAGCCAGGCGAGGAATCTCTCCGATCGGGCGGGAGCACCCCTGGGACGTAAAGCCAGCTCGCTCGCCTGCAACACGGCCAAGGCGTTGGCCGCACCGTGCAGCAAGCCGTGCAGCTCCGCTTCAGCGCGGAAGGCGTGACGCGCCGCCTCGTCCGAACGCAGGAGCGCGCTGAGCTCGGTCGCCTCCGCCGCGGTGAGACGGTTTTCCCCCCAGGCATCGACAAGGTGATTGAAGCGGTCGGGGTTCATGTGACCTCGGGCAGCGCCAACCGCCGTTCCAGGCATTGCCGCAGCGTCTGGCGGGCCCGCGAGAGCGCGACGCGCACGGCGTTCACGCTCCAGCCGACCGTTTCCGCGATCTCCTCGGGCATTTGACCATGGTGATACCGCAGCATCACGAGTTGGTGGCCGCGCGGGGCCAGTTTGGCCATGCACGCCTGCAGCGCCGCCAAGCGGCGCTGGAAGGTCGCCTCCTCCAGGCGGTTCGCGGGATACAGCATCTCGACCACGTCGTCATCCAGCCTGGCCACGCGGCGCGACCGCGTGCGCTGAAAGTGAAGGGTGTGATAGCGCGCGACGGTGCACGCCCACGCCATGAAGTCGGTGCCAGGAGTCCACGACTGGGCCTTGCGGGTGAGCGTCAGGAACACCTCTTGCACGATGTCCTGCGCATCGGAAAACCCCGGCTCCATCGACAGGACGTAGGCGAGGATCGCCGGTTGATGCCGCACATACAGCGACTGCACCTGCAGCGTGTGCTCCTCCGGGGACAAGGGCGGTGAACTCATCGGAGAAGGATTGCCGGATCTCGGCCGGAATTAGCAAAGAATATGGTCCGGCCTGCCTAGGCCACAACAGGAGCGTTCGAACGTTTGACGTGCCGGTGACGGCGCGCCGACGCAGGCGCGCGGGTCTAACCACTCCCGCCCTGCCCTAAGGCACGCGGCGGCACGGCCCGCGCCAGACCACAAGTGCGCCGAGCCATCCGGCTGAGCCGGGCGGAGCATCCCTTGCCAAGCTAACGAGACCGGGATACTTCATCCACGCGCGCTCCGCGAAGGCACTCACACGGGCGCGGAAACTCCGGCGCCACTTTCGAAGCCGCTTCCACTTGCCAAGCCACTCTCCGAAATCACGTTTCCCACCGGCATGACCGTCACCCTGCGCTCGTTCGTCCCCACCCCGCTCTTCGTTCTGCTCGGGGTCTGCGCCGCTCCTCCCGCAACCGCCTCGGTCGACTTCACGCGCGAGGTCCAACCCATCCTCGCCGAGCATTGCTTCCATTGCCACGGCCCCGACGACAAGGATCGCCGCGGCGGCTACCGGATCGACTCCCGAGACCCCGCGCTGAAGGGCGGCAAGTCCGGCCTCACGGGCATCGTGCCCGGCAAGCCCGACGAGAGCGAGATCATCGCCCGCATCTTCTCGACCGACAGCGAGGAGGTCATGCCGCCACCGAAGGAGAACAAGCCTCTCACCGCCGCTCAGAAGGACATCCTGAAGCGCTGGGTGGCCGAGGGCGCGCCCTACGCGCAGCACTGGGCCTTCGTGCCGCCGGTCAAGACACCGCCGCCCGCTGCCCCCGCCGCCGCGACGCCGGCCTCCGTTACGCCGAATCCGGTCGATGCCTTCGTAGACGCCAAGCTGCGCGCCGCGAACCTGGCGCCGGCCGGACCGGCCGACCCCGCGATCCTCTGCCGCCGGATCCACCTCGATCTCATCGGCCTTCCTCCCTCCCCCCAGGAAGTCGCCGAGTTCACCGCCGCCGCAGCCGCCGGGTTGCCCGCGGCCGTCGAGGCCCTGTCGCGCCGCCTGATGGCCGACCCGCGCTTCGGTGAACGCTGGGCGCGCGTGTGGCTCGACGTGGCCCGGTACGCCGACAGCAACGGCTTCGAAAAAGATCTGCCGCGCGAGCAATGGGCCTGGCGCGACTGGGTGATCAACGCCTTCAACCGCGACCTGCCCTACGACCAGTTCATCATCGAGCAACTCGCCGGCGACCTGATCCCGGGAGCCTCGCCCGAGCAGGTGCTCGCGACCGGCTTCCTCCGCAACGGGATGGTGAACGAGGAAGGTGCCATCATCCCCGAGCAGTTCCGCATCGAGGGGATGTTCGACCGGATGGATGCCGTCGGCAAGGCGGTGATGGGCCTCAGCCTCCAGTGCGCGCAATGCCACACCCACAAGTTCGACCCCATCACCCATGACGAGTACTTCGGCCTCTACGCGTTCCTGAACAATTCCTACGAGGCGCAATCGTGGGTCCACACGCCGGAGCAACGCGACGAGATCGCGAAACTCGGCAAAGACCTGCGGGCCCTCGACGAACGTTCACAGAAGGCCCTGCCCGACTGGCAGGCCAAGATGACCGCGTGGGAAACCGAGATCGCGGGTCGCCGGATCAAGTGGACGCCGCTCGAACCGCACGAGCTCGCCAGCACCAGCGGCCTCAACCACCCCGTCCAGCTCCCCGACAAGTCGATCCTCACGCTGGGCCATCCCACGACCCGCGGTGACATCTTCGTCCTAGCCAAGCCCGAGCTGAACGGCGTGACCGGCCTGCAGCTGGAGGCGCTCACCCACGGAGACCTCGAGTTCGGCGGCCCCGGACGCAGCAAGTACGGCACTTGGGCCCTCTCGGAATTGGAAGTCAGCACCCGCGTTCCCGGCTCCGACAAATGGGAGAAGGTCGCGCTGCGCCATGCCACCGCTGATTTCTCCGAGGCCGTGCGGGGACTGGAGGAGGAATGGAAGGCAGGCTTCGACAAGGAACGGAAGCGCATCGTGGGCCCCGCCGATTTCATGATCGACGGCTCGAACGACACCGCCTGGCGCGCCGACCGCGGGCCCGGGCGGCGCAACTCTCCCTCCGTGGCGGTCGTGCAGTTCGCCGAGCCGCTCACCCTGCCCGCCGGCACCGAGCTAAAGGTGCTCCTGCGCATGCATCACAGCGGCGACGACAACGGCCGCCACAACACCGCCCTCGGCTGCTGCCGCCTCTCGCTCACCACTGCGCCCGACCCGCGCGCCGAGCCGGTGGATTACGGCGCGATCCTCGCCATGGCGACGCCGGAGGCTGAACGTACCGAGGAGCAGCGGACCACCCTTTTCCGCGCCTGGCGCGCCACCGTCGCGGACGCCAAGAAATTCAACACCGAGGCCGACACCCTCTGGAAAAAATATCCCGCGGCCCCCACCTCCGTACTGCACCTCGCCGAGCGGAGCGGCGTCCATCGCCGCGAGACCAAGCTGCTCGACCGCGGCAGCTGGGACCGGCCCAAGCACGCCGTCCCGCCCCACGTGCCGACCGCGCTCAACCCTTGGCCGGAGGGCGCTCCGCGCGACCGGCTGGGCTTCGCCCGCTGGGTGACGTCGTCGCAGTCGCCGCTTGCCGCCCGCGTCGCGGTCAACCGCATCTGGCAGGCGCTGTTCGGCACCGGATTGGTCGAGACCCCGGAGGATTTCGGAACCCGCACGCCGGTTCCTGAACACCGCGACCTGCTCGACTGGCTGGCGGTGGATTTCATGGAGAACTGCTGGAGCCACAAGCACCTGCTGCGCACCATCGTCTCCAGCCGGGCCTACCAGCGTTCCTCGACCGTGAGCCCCGAGTTGCTGGAGCGAGATCCCGCCAACCGGCTGCTCGCCCGCGGACCGCGGTTCCGGGCCGACGCCGAGGTCGTGCGCGACAGCGCGCTGGCCATCGCGGGCCTGCTCCATGCGCGGATCGGCGGACCCAGCATCTTCCCGCCCGTGCCGGAGAACGTCCTGGCCTACAACTACGTGCGGCCAACGTACTGGAACCCGCCGCAGGACGCCGAGCGCTACCGCCGTAGCCTCTACCTCTTCCGCAAGCGCTCCATGCCGGACCCGATGCTCAGCGCGTTCGACGCCCCGAACGGCGACTTCGCCTGCGCGCGCCGCGTGCGGTCCAACACCCCCCTCGCCGCCCTGACCAGCCTCAACGAGCCCGTCTTCGTCGAGGCCGCGCAGGCCCTCGCGCTCCGCATCTGGCGCGAGGGTGGTCCCTCCGACGAGACCCGCGCCGACTACGCCTACCGGCTCTGCACTTCCCGCGGGGCGCGCCCGTCCGAAGTGGCCGCGGTCAAGCGCCTCCTCGAGGAGAAACGCGCCCGGCTGCGCACCGGCGAAATCAAGGCCGGCGACATCGCGTTCTCCTCCTTCACCAAACCCGCCGACCTGCCGGCCGACGCCACGCCGGCCGACCTCGCCGCCTGGGCGATCGTCGCCCGCGTGCTGCTCAACCTCGACGAGACCCTCACGAAATCCTGAAGCCATGACGACTTCCGCCGACCTCCGCGCCGCCCGCGCCCGCCTGCTCTCCCGCCGCTGGTTCCTGCAGGACTGCGGCGTGGGCATGGCCGGCCTCGCCCTCAGCTCGCTCGTCGCGCGCGAGGCGAAGGCCAAGGCACCCGCCAACCCGCTCGCGGTCCGCGCGCCGCACTTCAAGCCGAAGGCGAAACGCGTGATCTACATGTTCATGGCCGGGGCCCCGAGCCACCTCGAGCTCTTCGATCCCAAGCCGGAACTGCAGAAGCGCGACGGGCAGCTGCCCCCCGCGGACCTGCTGAAGGATTACCGCGCGGCCTTCATCAATCCCAACTCCGCCCTCCTCGGGCCGAAGTACAAGTTCAGCCCCCACGGCAAGTCGGGCATCGAGTTCTCGGAACTCATCCCCAACATCGCCGGCCTCGCCGATGACCTGTGTGTCATCCGCAGCCTGCAGACCGACGCGGTCAACCACGCGCCCGGGCAGATCATGATGAACACCGGCTCGCAGCAGTTCGGCCGGCCCAGCTTCGGCTCCTGGACCCTCTACGGACTCGGCTCCGAGAGCGAGACGCTCCCCGGCTACGTCGTGCTCACCAGCGCCAAGGGCACCAGCGGCGGCGCGAGCAATTACGGCTGCGGCTTCCTACCCACGGTCTACGGCGGCATCCCCTTCCGCAGCACCGGTGATCCGGTGCTCTACCTTTCCAATCCCGCGGGCTTCGACGCCCGCGCCCAGCGCGCCTCCCTCGACACGCTAAATGAGCTCAACGAGCTGGCGCGCGTCGACACGGGCGATCCCGAGATCGCCGGCCGCATCCAGAGCTACGAGATGGCCTACCAGCTCCAGACCTCGGCTCCCGAGCTGATGGACCTGTCATCCGAACCCGCCCACGTGCTCGAGGCGTACGGGATCACCGACATCAAGCAGGCCAACTACGCCCGCAATTGCCTCCTCGCGCGCCGCCTCATCGAGCGCGGCGTGCGCTTCGTGCAGCTCTTCCATGAGGCTTGGGACCAGCACGGCGACCTTACCAAGGCCATCAAGAGGAACTGCGAGGACACCGACCGCGCCAGCGCGGCACTTGTGAAGGACCTCAAGCAGCGAGGCCTGCTCGACGACACGCTCGTCATCTGGGGCGGCGAGTTCGGCCGCACCCCGATGGTGCAGGGCGGCAACGACGGCCGCGACCACCACAACCGCTGCTTCACCATGTGGCTCGCCGGCGGCGGACTGAAGAAGGGTCACGTGCACGGCGCGACCGACGACCTCGGCTTCAACGTCGTGCGCGACCCGGTCCACGTCCACGACCTCAACGCCACCCTGCTTCACCTGCTTGGGCTCGAGCACACGCGCCTCACCTTCCGCTTCCAGGGACGCGACTACCGGCTCACCGACGTCCACGGCCACGTCGTAAACGACATCATCGCCTGAAGGAACCCGCCGTAGGCCGGACGGATCGGCGCGGTTCCGCGATTGACCTGCCCGTGCGCCCGCGCAGCTTCACACTGTTTTCGGTCACGGAGGAGTGGCTGAGTGGTTTAAGGCACCTGACTTGAAATCAGACGTGGGCGTCAGCTCACCGGGGGTTCGAATCCCTCCTCCTCCGCCAGTTTACTCTTATTCCGAACCGAACAGCGCTCGGATTAAAATGCGCAAGTCGCTGCGGAACGGCGTGGAACAAAAGTGCGACTTTAACGCTCCCGGAATTAGTTCCGGTTTTGGTCCCCGGCCATCGCGAAAAACCGTCCGGGAATGGTCACCGTTTTTGCTACCGTTAAAATTCCGCGCGTGAGTTTTTTCTGCGTTCTGCGATAATCGCCGGCGAACAATTCAACCTGGGCCGAGGCCTTTTGGATCGCCCTCCCACTCGAAAAAGGAGGTTCAGATCATGTCAGCGATCCAAGTGTCAGCTTCCCCTCGCGCCCGCGCCGGCACGGTGCCGGTGGCCATCTACACCCGCGTCTCGACGCCCAATCAGGTCGGCGGGCGGTTTGATTCCTGCGAAAGCCAGGCGGCCGTCTGCCGTGAGCACATCGCCAAGAAAGCGGCCGAGGGTTGGTTCGAGATAGCGTGTTTCTCGGACCCGGCCTACTCGGGCAGCTCGATGAACCGGCCCGGCATCCAGGCGCTCAAGCGCCAGATCGCCGCCGGCGAAATCAAGGTCGTGCTCATCTTCAAACTGGAACGCGTGCTCCGCAGTACCGACGAATGGGGTCCTTTCCGGACCTTTCTTCAGCAACACGGCTGCCGGCTCGTGAGCCCGACGGAGGATCTGTCGGACGAAACGCCCTCGGGGCGCCTCAAGAACAACCTGCTGATGAGCGTGGCGGAATACGAGCGGCTCAACACCGCCGAGAAGATCCGCATTAAACTCAACGAGCAGGCCAAGCGGGGATTCTGGACCGGCGGCCAAGTGCCCTTTGGCTACGTCTACGACGAGAAACTCCAGGGGTTGAGTCCGCACCCGACCGAAGCCGCCACCCTGCGGCGAGTCTTCGAACTCGCCGCCCGTCTCACTTCGCTGACAGAGATCGCCAACACGCTCAACGACGAGGGGCACCGAACCCGCGAGCGGATCTTCAATCGTCGCGACGGCTCGAAACAGAACATCGGCGGAAAGCGTTTTCGCTCCGACATCATCCGCCGGTTGATCAAGCGGCCGCTCTACGCGGGTCGCGTCCGGATTAACGGCAAGGAGTTTCCCGGCCAACACGCGGCCCTGGTGACGCCGGAGCTTTGGCAACGGGCCAACGCCGCCATCCGACCCGCCAGCGAGGCGGCACCGCGCCGGCTCCGGGCGGAGAGCAAGCACTTCCATCTGCTCAAGGGCATCGCCCACTGCGGCTGCTGCCGGCGCGCGATGATCCCCAACGCCTGCGGCAAACTCGATCCGGACGGCAAACCCTACCGCTACTACACCTGCGGCTACGCCCACAAGGAGCGCAGCGATGCGAAGTGCCCGGTGCGGCACGTTTCCGCCAGTGCCCTTGAAACCGCCGTCGTCGGATTCCTCGGGGAGTGCAGCCAGCACCAGGACATTCTCTCCGCCACCATGGCGAGGTCCCGGGAACGCAGCCAAGGTGAACGCGCCCCACTTCGCGCGCGGCTGAATGCCATCGAAGCGAAACTCGCCAGCATCACCGACCAGCTTCGCAACTGCGCGAAGGCTCTCGTGCTTGGCCAGCTCGCCGCACTGGACGAAGTCCTGCAAGAGCAGGCCACGGCCCTGCAGGAGGAAAAGCAGAATCTCCTCGTGGAGCGCGAGCAGCTTCGTGTGGAACTGGCCGCCTGCGACGAGGGAAACATCAGCATCGAGCGAATCAGCACCGCGCTCCGGAAGTTTGCCGAACTGCTGCCGGCACTGGCGCCGGACGAGCAGCGAAACCTCATCTCCCTGTTTCTGACGCGGGTTGAGGTGCGACCGTCCGAGAAATCGGGAACGCCGACTCCCGCCTACACACGCCTGATCGAGTTGCGCATGAAGCTCCGCGTTGGCCGTCTGATAGAGGGCATGGCGGAACAGGTCGTGATCGAAGAACGCACCGCCCTAGCCGCGGCGGCGGATCCCAGCCGGACCATGCTGCTCACGATTAATGTCGCCCTGGCGCCGGCTTCCGGAACTGCAAAGCCGATCACGGTACTCACGCCCATTCGATGCGAACTCGGAGTGACCCAACGCGCGCCGGCACCGGCCCCAACACCCATGCCGATGCTGCATCCGATTCACCGCGCTCGCGCCTGGCAGCGCCGGCTCGAAACCGAGCCTGGACTCAACCGCATGAAGCTCGCGGCTGAGGAGGGTCTCTCGCCGGGCTCGATCACGCACCACATGAAACTGCTCCTGCTGGCCGACGAAATTCAAGACAAGCTCCTCGATCTCACGACGGCCGACCAAGTTCGCCGCTTCGGTTTGAACCAGATGAAGGCACTGGCAGACCTGCCCCTCGACGAGCAACGGCGGCGATTCGCTCGCCTTGCGGGACAGCGGGCCGGTTAAGCCGAAACCGGGGAATTGCGGGCAGGCGCGGAAGCGTCGGCTGCCAACGCGCGGAATCGCCGATGCACCTATTGCCGTCCAAGAACACGCCCCTCACCGCCGCAGTCGATACTCCGATTCGTCAGTTTCCCTGGAAGTCACATCGCAGTTGGTAGTGCGACGCCCGTGTCTTGCCCACGGCTTCGCAGATGCCCGTCGCACGCAAACGCCGGAGCTTCCGGCCGACGAGCCACCTAGGAAGGCCCAGAATCGTGGCGATATCGCTAGGCCGACCGGGCCCAGCGTGCCTGAGAAATCCGGCCAGCTTGCGCGCCACCGGGTCGCGAATTAGCGCCACCGTCTCCACGGCCGAGGCCGACGTACCCGGGGCATCCGCGCGTTGGGCAGCGGGGTTTCGCAGCAGCCGCCCGCTGCGGGCGATCGCAATCGCCAGCAACTCCCCGATGCGCTCGATCACCTCACCTTCGCTCAAACGATCGAGGTGTCGATCGTCCATCAGGCTTCCGCCTGGGGTCGGAAGGCGCGGCGAAAACCCGACTGCATCACTCCTACCCTTGGCGAAGCCGGCCGCTCCGGTTTTTGGGGCCTCCGCGGCCGGCACTTCGCACGCTGGTTCAGTTGGTCTTTCTCTGGTTGCAGGGTCCATGGGCCGCGTCTTTCGGGACGCAGTATAGCAGTTGGCATCGACGCCCTCAACGTCGATTCCGCCCCATGCCTTGCGGACAACACGCAGACGCGCCGAATTTGCCGTTCGCTTGAAGCTGCGCTCCCGCTCCCGTCAAACCCGGCACGACTGCTCACCGTCCGGTTTCACCCTGACTGCGCATACGGAGTCGCAGACTCCGTTCAGCCAAGCTGAACGAAAACTGCTTTCCTGCGCCGATACAGGCACATGCAATCAATGCCATACCATCACCCCACCAGCTGTCCGAATCTTCCTCCAGTTCACCGCAGCCGCCGCACCCACAAATTCGACCTCGACCTCATCCTCCAAGACGCCCGCAAAACCACCCTCGCCACCCCATCCGCGACCGCAAAGGCCCCACTAAATCCGCCTCCTTCTTGAAGCCCTCAACGTGTCCATACGGACAAAGAGTCGCGAGAAACCCCATTCCAACTCACTTCACGGCTCACTGCCATCCGGCTTACCAAGTCAGTATGATTTCAGAGGACACGCCACCCCTAACGATGTTAGGCGCACCGTCGCTCACTTACCCGCTACTTGCCCGCCACATACCCGGCATGCACTCGCCACTTAGTGGCCAGTTGGCTGCCACACGCCGTGATCTCCCGGTCGCGCCACGTTTGAAATGCGCCACGGTGTTCACGCACCGCCGCATGCCCTCTCGGCGAATGTCGCCGTGTGACCCCGGCTCGGCGCCTCCATCCGCACGTCCACGATCGCGCAAGGCGGCTCTTTTCGCTCGTTTGGCGAAACGATATTCGCAGGCGATGCGTTGCCTCGCTCCAGCGCGCCCCATTTGTTCATGCCGGTCGTGGCGCCCCGGCGATCGAGTCAGATAGCCGCTGGCCACGTCCGCAGCATGACCAACACAACCCCACTGAAATCCATGGCCGCAAGCGGGCGGGGTCTGGCCTGCGCCACCGCCGCGGTGCTGTATCACGTCCTGGCCGTGCCATCCGGAATGGGCGCGGAGTCGGCGGCAAAGCCACCGGCTACGCAGTCGTCACGGCCCCTCATCCCACTCGTGAACGGCATCGTGCCCCCTCAGCGCCCGGTCGGCACCGCCGTGACCCTCGCCATGAATTTTCTGAAGCGGGCGGACGGCAGCTACGTCCCCGGTCGCATCGACGGGGAACTCGCGGCATATTTCTCAGACGCCTTCATGAGCGTCGATGGCACCCGCTCGACGCGCCGGATCATCTACCCGGCGCGCCTGCACGGCTATTTCATCCGGACTTTCCTGCGCTATTATGCCTACACGGGGGAACGGGAGTGGCTGTCGCGGGCCCGCGACCTCGCGGATTGGAACATCGCCCACTCAACCCCCGCGGACTCCACGTATCCACACCTCGCCTACTCCACCTTCGAGAAGGGCTCGCCGGCCGGGCATGCCGACAAGGGCAGCATCCAGCCGGACAAGGCGGCCTTCATGGCGGGCAGTTACCTGCGGCTGTTCGAGAGCACTGGGGAGACGCGCTACCGGGAGGCGGCGTTCCGGGTGGCGACGACGCTGCTCCGCCACCAGCGGGCCGACGGCAGCTGGCCCTTCCGCGTCATCCCGGGCAGCGGCGAGATCTTCCAAGACCGGGGCGGTGCGCCGGTCTTTTTTGTAGAGTTCTTCGAGCAGATGCTCCTGCACGAGGCCAACCCCGCCTATCGCCGGGCCCGCGATCAGTCGCTGGCGCATCTGATCGAGCGGAACGTGGAAAAGGGGCACTGGAGCACCTATCATGAGGATGTGGGCGTGAAGCCGGACACCCATATATCGGCCGAACCGCTCGCCTTCACCGCCCGGTACCTCTTCCGCCACGCTAGCGAGCACCCGGAGTATCTCGCGATGGGACGGCGCATCCTCCGGCAGCTCGATGACCGGTTGGTACACACGACGGGACACGGCGCCGCCCCGGCGCCGGCGCTCGCCGAGCAAACGAGCTTCGAACACATCATGCCCGGTCATACTGCGCGCTATGGCGCCGCGCTGGCGTACCTTTACGTCGCCACCGGCGACGAAACCACGCGGCGGCGCGCCCTTTCCGCGCTGCACGGCGTGACGTACATGCAGGACGAAGCGGGCATGCTGAAGACCTTCTTCTACGACGTGAAAAAGCAGACTGATCGCGGGATCGAGGACCGCGTGTGGTTCTCGCAGCACCTGTATTCGGTCTACCACCTGCTGGAGTGCATGGCGGTCTTTCCGGAATTGGCGCCCGCCGGGGAGAACCACCTGCTCGACAGCACCACCTCGCTCCGCGACGTCAGCTATGCGTCCGGGTCAATCTCTTACTCGGTCATGCTGCCGGCACTGATCCGGGCGAAACTCCGCGCCGCGCCGGCGTTCGTCGAAGTCGCCGGGCAGCCGTTACGCCGCCTCGAACGCCCGCCAGCGAACAACGAGCGCGGGTGGCATTTCGATTCGGCCACTGGACTTCTCACCCTGACGCACGAAGCCGGGCTGGCGCAAATTGTGCAAACCGGATCCGCACGGTAGCCCACGGAGTTTACCGACGCGAGACACCCTCTCACTCACGCAATACCGCTGCATGCTCCAGCGCCCCCATGGGCTGCCCGCTGCTCTTTTACTGGCCTGGTGGTGTATTGCGCTGGGTCCGGCCGCGCTTCCGGCGCAAGAGTGGACACGCTTCCGCGGCCCCAACGGAACGGGAGTCAGCGTCACGACCGGGGTGCCGGTGACATGGACCACGGCTGATTTCCGCTGGCGCGTTCCCCTTCCCGGAAAGAGCCACGCCCAGCCGGTGATCTGGGGTGAACGGGTCTTCCTGCCCACCGCCACTACGCAAGGGAACGAACGGATCCTGCTCTGCCTGCGGCGCGACGATGGCAGCGAGCTCTGGCGGCACACCTATGCCCTGCCCACCGGAACCCGCCCCAATCCGCGGGCCAGTTTCGCCAACGAATCCGCAGCCGTGGACGCCCGACGCGTCATTGCGCTCTTCGTTTCCAGTGACCATTTCTGGGTCCGGGCCTTCGACCACGATGGCCGCGAACTCTGGGCCCGCGACCTCGGGCCGTTTCAATCGCGGCACGGGCATGCGTCGTCGCCGATTCTAGTCGGAGATCGGGTGATCGTGAACAACGATCAGGACGGTCCAAGTTTCGTCGCCGCCCTCGACGCGGAAACCGGCGCGACCGTCTGGACCCTTCCAGGGGAGTCGCGCCCCGATCACAACACCTTTGCCACTCCGTTCACAGTTGAGCGATCAGGTCACCCGCCGGAACTCATCGTCAGCAGCCAGCAACGCGGACTGGCGGCGCTCGATCCCGCGACCGGCACCGTACGCTGGCAGGCGCAGGTGCTGGTGGCCCGAAGCGTGGCCTCACCGATTCTGGCCGGCGATCTGATTGTCGCCTGCTGGGGCTTCGGACCCAAAAACGTACTCGGAGCCTTCCGTCACGGCGGCGACGGCGACGTCAGCGAGACCCATCTCGCCTATGTGCTGCGCGAACGCATCTCGTACGTCCCGACTACACTCCACCACGAGGGCCGGATTTACCTGGTGAACGACGCCGGCGTCGCCTCGGCCCTGGACGCGGTCACCGGACGCGTACTCTGGGCGGAGCGCCTGGCCGTTGGGGAATTCTACTCCTCGGGGGTGCTTGCCGAGGGCAGGCTCTACTGCGCCAGCGCCGCCGGGGAGATGTTCGTGTTGGCGGCGGACGACACCTTCCGGCTTCTTGCCCGCAACCCGCTCGGCGAAGGCACCCACAGCACCCCCTGCCTGGACCGCGGGCGCATGTACGTGAAGACCTTCACCCATCTGGTGTGCGTCGGCGGCCAGTGAAACGAGGTTCTCCGCGCGGCGCTTTGCCTCCTTTGGTACTTGGACTCAACCCGCCTAAGCATGAACCCACCCTATTTCTGCACCTCGGTTTCCCGCCGGAGCGGATTCGCGCCGACCTCGCTCGCTTCGCCGCGCTCACGGGCAAGCCCGTGCTCCTGGCCGACAGTTCGAGTGGCGTCAGACTGCCGGACGGCACCATGCGCAACGACCCGGTCAAGTACCGCCAGACCCTGCTCGCGTTGCGCGAGGTCCCCGCTTGTGTGGGGTTTTGTCTTTGCGGTGCCTACCTGCGCAACCGCATTCGGAAACGCGGGCTGCGCGGACCGGATCATACCCCCGACCAGGTTGCCATCGACGGCTTCAGCGTCGCCAACCGCGAGATGGCCGACTGGGTTCGGCAGCAGATTTCCGCACGTGCCGGTTGCATGCCCGCTTCGGTCCGCGCGAAAATGAAAACCATCACACCCTTGTTTCGCGCCCCCGGATCGCGTCTCGCGATTTGCCACCGTCGCTTTGGTTCCAGCAACCGCGCTCGAAAAAACGCGGCAGCTACCGAGGTGGCTTGCCCGCCCGTTCCGCACTTGGCGGCCGGCCGTAAGTGCGGCGGAATGTCCGGTTGAAATGGGAGAGGTTGCTGAAGCCGGTGGCGTAGGCGATGGTGCTGATGGAATCGGCGCCTCCGACAAGAAGACGGCGGGCGTGATCAAGTCGCACCCGGTTCAGGAACTCGGTGAACGTGCATCCCGTGTAGCGTCGGAATTCGCGGGCGAAACTGGCCTTGCTCATGGCCGCCAGTCCCAGGATTTCATCCATCGAGTGCGGCTCGGCATAATGCTCCAAAACGTGGCGGATGACCCGCTCGATGTTGGTCTGATGCCGCTCTCCCTCTTGGACGCTGAACGGCAGACTGGACAACACCGTGCACTGCGAGGACGGCAGGGTGGCGATGTCCGCCAAAGACTGCAGCAACACCCCCAGCCGGCCGGCGGCAGACAAAGCCGGCATAGACAGCAGGCTCGCCCCTATTCGCCGGCACACCTCAGGCGCAAAGATCAGCCCGCGCCGTGCCCGTTCCCACAGCGGCGCCAGCGAGGCGAACTCCGGCAGCGACCGCAGCGGATGATCCAGCGGCCAGTGGAACTGCACGGAGATTCCCGTTGAGCCGCTCAGACCTTGAATGCAATGCGGCAGATGCGGCCCTAACAGCTCCAGCTCCGGGCCCTGGAATCGGGCGATATTGTCGCCAACGAGGCGCAGCGCATTCCCCCGTTCGATGAAGGTCAGCTCCATCTCACGATGCAGGTGCCACTGATCGCCCTCACCGACAAAGCGAAGGAAGCGGCCATCCAGCGAAATCTGTTCGCACTCACGCAGATTGTCGCTCCAACGGTGTACTCGGAACGACAGGCCCGCGACGGGCGTGATCGACTCGACGTGAATGGAATCCATGGGGTGCGTGATTCCTACTATGCGCGTGGCGTTGCCCCAAGATGGTTTTGGCGGTCGGTTTCGGCAAGGGGGTATCTCGGCAATGCCCCCTGAGACTGGAGTGCCAGATTCTGAGACTGCCGGCGGTGGCATTCCTCCCGGCAGGCTGGTATAAGTCCCGTGCTGGCAGGTGAGCAGTGTCCGTGTTCCGCTGGCGGAGCGCGGGTGGCTCGTCGGTCAGCCAAATGTCCCCCACGATGCTTTCCATGAAACGCCGCACCTTCCTCACTGCCACTGCCGCTAAGGTCGCCAGCGCCCACCCCCTGTTGCATGCCGCTGCGCGCCAACCGGAGAGTGGTTTCACTGTAGGCGGGGCGGTGCGCGATGTGACGCCCCCGATCGGCGTTTCGCTGAGCGGTTCGATCTCGCGCGGCGGCAAGTCCCGCGGAGTGAACGATCCCCTCTCCGTCCGCGCGACCGTCGTCGAGTCGGGCGGCGTGCGCTGCGCCATCGTCATCGTGGACGCCTGCTTCCTGGGGGAACCCGTCTTCTCGACAGCGCGCCGCTTGGTGGAACAGCGCACCGGCATCCCCGCCACGCATCTGCTCGTGGCCGCCACTCATTCCCATGCCGCGCCCCGCGCGTTGCATATCGGGCGGATCTCCGAACTCGACGATGCCTGGCACGATGATCTGGCAAAAAAGATCGCCGAGGCCGTGGCGGAGGCTGACTCCCACCGCGAGCCGGCGCGTCTCTTCGCCGGGGCCATCGCGCTGCCGGAACTCGCCCAATCGCGCCGGCATCACGCGGAGCCGGCGAGTGTGCCGCCCAATCCCTTTGGCGAAACCGGCGAGACGGTCGTCTCCGTGCAGTCCGGTCCGGCGAAACGCCTCCGACCCGCCGGGCCGATCGATCCCGACTTCAGCCTGTTCTACGCGGCGCGCCCCGATGGTTCGCCCCTGATGCTCCTCGGCAACTTCAGCATTCACTATTGCGGCGGCTACGCCGAGATGAAGGTGAGCGCCGACTACTTCGGCGCCTTCTGCCGCCACTTGGAAAAACGTCTCGCGGGGCAAACCGGGGGACGTCGTTTCACCGCGCTGCATTCCAATGGCACGAGCGGCGACATCAGCGGTCTCGGCACGCCGGCGGAACTCGCCGGCCGGAAATTCGCCCCCTTCGAGCGCGGCGAGGCAATCGGGGAATGGCTGGCGGCGCGCGTGGACGGGCACCTGCCCAAGCTCAAACCGATACAGGGCCGGCGCCTCGCGGTGCAGTGGCGCCCGATGTCTTTCGGGCTGCGCAAGCCATCCGCCGATCGCCTCGCATGGGCGGCTGGCGTGCTCGCCGGCCGGATCAAGGGCAAGCATCATCAGACGAAGACGTACGCCGACGAGGCGCAGAAGCTGGCGGGCTTTCCCGACACGATCGAACTGCCGTTGCAGGCGCTGCGCCTCGGCGACCTCGTGATCGCCGCCTCGCCCTGCGAGACGTTTGCCGAGACCGGCCTCGCCATCAAAGCCGCCAGCACCGCCGCGCACACGTTCACCATCAGTCTCGCCAACGGCTACGGCGGCTACCTGCCCACCGCCGAGCAGCACCGCTTCGGCGGCTACGAGACCTGGGCCGCGCGCAGCAGCCTGCTGGCGATCGACGCGGAGGCCAGGCTCCGGCGCACGCTCATCGACCTCGTGCGCAGCTGAGCCATTCCAATCGACTATCCGCACACCACATCCGGCCGCAGCCCATCCTCACCCATGAATACTCCCCTGAACCGTCGCAGTTTCCTGAAAACCTCCGCCGGCGCCCTGGCGATCGGCAGCCTGCCGAACTTCCTGCCCGCCGCCGCCCGAGGCGCCAACGACAAGATCGCCCTCGGCTGCATCGGCATGGGCGGCATGGGTACCGGCAACACGAAGAACTTCCTCGGCCTCGACGACTGCCGGGTCGTGGCCGTCTGCGACGTGCAGGCCGACCGGCGCGCCAAGGCCAAGCAGATCGTCGACGAGAAGTACGGCGACCAGGGCTGCGCCGCCTACAACGACTACCGCGAGGTGCTGGCGCGCCCGGACATCGACGCCGTGATGATCGCGCCCCAGGATCACTGGCATGCCGTGATCGCCACCGCGGCCGCGGCGGCGGGGAAGGACCTGTATTGCGAGAAGCCGATGGGCATCTCGGTCGAACAGGGGCAGAAGATCCTCGAGGCGGTACGGAAACACCGGCGCGTGTTCCAAGCCGGCACCTGGCAGCGGTCGCAGCGGAAGTTCCGCCACGCCTGCGAACTCGTGCGCAACGGCTACGTTGGGACGCTGCGCGAGATCCAGGTTTCCACCCCGGGCCCTCAGCACCAGCCGAAGTACGCCGGTCCGCTCGATCCCCAGCCGGTCCCGGAGGGCTTCGACTGGGCGATGTGGCGCGGCCCCGCGCCGGACCAGCCCTTCAACCCCGGCCGCGTCGCCTGGCCCGACTGGTATCTGATCTGGGACTACTGCGCCGGCTTCATCTGCAACTGGGGCGTGCACCACCTCGACATCGCCCACTGGGGCTGCCCGCGGATTGCACAGGAGCCGTGCGAAATCGAATGCCGGGGCGTCTACCGCCGAAAGGGATTCACCGACAACATCGAGACCTGGCACGCGACCTTCACCTTCGCCAGCGGGCTGAAGCTGACCTTCACCGATCCGACCAAACAGAAGACCGGCACCCGTTTCATCGGCGACAAGGGCTGGTTTCACGTTGATCGCTCCGGCGTCTGGGCGGAACCGGCGACGCTGCTGAAGCAAACGGTGGCGGACAGCGAAATCCGCCTGCACGCCTCCGACCACCACGGCGACGACTTCCTGCAGAGCATCCGGAGCCGGAAGGACCCGGTGTCCGATGTGCACGCGACCCATGTCGCCTCGTACCTCGGCCTGCTCGCCGAGATCGCCGCCCGGCTGGAAACCAAACTCAAATGGGATCCGAAGCAGGAGAAGTTCATCGGAAACCCGGAAGCCAACGCGCGGCTGTCGCGGCCGCTGCACAACGGCTGGAAGCTGACGTGACGCGGCGCCAAGGCAGGTCATAAGCGGACCAACCGGGTGCGCTTCAATCACGTATCCTCGGCATGAAAACTCCGATCCTTGCCGCCCTGATCCCCATGTTGGTGCTCCTGGTCGGCTGCACGACGGTCAACCCTCCCAGCCCACCCCAATTCCGCGCCGGCGCCGCCGCTCTGGACATCACACCGCCGGAACTTCCCGTGCGGGTCGCCGGCGGATTCCTGGAGAAGACGGGGACCGAGATCCGGGACCGTCTCCACGTTCGCAGTGTGGTGCTCGACGACGGCCGGACCAAGCTGGCGTTCGCCATCGTCGACACCTGCATGATGCCGCAGGCGTTGATCGAGGCGGCCAAGCGGCGCGCGCAGGCGGCGTGCGGTATTCCGATCGCACACCTGCTCGTCTCCGCCACGCATACCCACTCCGCGCCGGCGGCCATGGGTTGCCTCGGCACGCGGGCGGACGAGAAATACGCAGCCTGGCTGCCGGGCCGAATCGCCGAAGCCATCGTGACGGCGGCCAGGAACCTGCAGCCCGCGCAAATCGGTTGGGCCGCGATCGACGATTGGGCGCACACGCACAATCGTCGCTGGATTCGCAAGCCGGAGAGCAAGGTGACCGATCCGTTTGGCGGCGCAACCGGTCTGGCCCACATGCACCCGGGGCATCTCAGCCCGGCCATCATCGGTCCGTCCGGTCCGGTCGATCCGGAGTTGTCCGTGCTGGCCGTACGGACGCCGGAGGGACGGCCCCTAGCCGTCCTCGCTAACTACTCGCAGCATTACTTCATCTCCGGCGCGTCTCAGGTCTCCTCCGACTACTACGGTTTGTTCTGCCAGCACGTGGCAAGGATGCTCGGCCAGGAAGGCGACGGCAACGGGCCGTTCGTCGCGGCGATGTCGCAGGGCACCAGCGGCGATCTGATGTGGATGGACTATGGCGCGCCGAAGCAGACGATGACAGTCGAGGCCTATGCCGAGGCCGTAGCCGGCAACGCGATGAAGGCTCTGGCGCAGGTGAAGTATCAGGACACGGCGGCGCTCGGGATAATCGAGAAGCGGCTGCGGCTGAACTACCGGGTTCCGGACGAAAAGCGGCTGGAGTGGGCGCGCCCGATCGCTGCGCGGATTGTCGAGGATCGACCCAAGTCACAAGTGGAAGTCTATGCCCGGGAGGCGCTGATTCTGCACAAGCGGCAACAGACCGAGCTCACCCTGCAGGCGATTCGCATCGGCGATCTGACTATCGCGGCCATCCCCAACGAGGTGTACGCGCTCACGGGGCTCAAGCTGAAGGCGCAGGCGCCAGGCGCCGTGCACTTCAACATCGAACTCGCCAACGGCGCCGAAGGCTACATCCCGCCGCCCGAGCAGCACGTGCTCGGCGGTTACACCACCTGGCCGGCGCGCACGGCGGGGCTCGAGGTGCAGGCGGAGCCGAAGATCGTGGAAGCGCTGCTGAGCGCACTCGAGCAGGTCACCGGTCGGCCACGCCGGCCGCTGCACGACGAACACGGTTCCTACGCGCAGGCGGTGCTGGCGGCGCAGCCGGCGGCGTATTGGCGTCTCAACGACACCGCGGGCAACGAGGCGGCGAACGCCGTGGCCGGCGCCTGGCCCGCCCGGCTCTCCCCGGGATTCGCCTGGTACCTGCCGGGCGTCGGCAGCGGCACCGGCACCGGCGCAGGCGAGGTGCTGCAGCCGTCGGCGTTCTCCGGCCCACGCCAGCTCAACCGCGCCGTACACCTGGCCGGCGGCGAAATCACCGCCCCGGTCGACAGACCCGGCAACGACTACTCCGTGGTGTGCTGGTTCTGGCTCGGCGAACGCAGCGGCGCGAGCGAACGAAGCGGCACGCTGGTGCAGGGGCCGGGCGGCGAGACGCTGGAGAGCCGGCAGTTCGAGGACCATCGCGTCGAGATCCGGCTGGCGGGCGCGACGGCGGCGCTTCCGACGCCCGCGGATCACTGGCACTGCGCGGTGCTGGTGCGCGAGGGCGACCGCGTGCGGGTGCACCTCGACGGAAGTGCGGTGCCTGCGATCGCGATCGCGCTGCCGGCGTCCGCGGCGCGCGGCGACTTCGTTTTCGGCCGCGGGCTGCAGGGCAAGCTCGACGAGATCGCGGTCTTCCAGCGGGCCCTCGCGCCGGCGGAGATCGCCGCCTTGTGGAAGGCGTCGGGCCTCATGCGGACAGCGTCGCAGCTGGGGGGCGGCGAGCCATGAGCAACCTCTACTTGCGCGACGGGGAGTGCCCGGGAGCCGGCGGTGTGTCCCGCGCACCGTCGTCGTCGTCGCGTGTTTCTTTTATGCGTCACTGGATCCTCCTGCTGTCGGTTATCCTCGTCCCGGCCTCCCTCGGTGCGGCCCCGCCGTCGCGCCCGCCCAACATCGTCCTCCTCCTCTGCGACAACCTCGGCTACGGCGACATCCAGGTCTACAATCCGAACGCCAAACAGCCCACGCCACGCCTCAACCAACTCGCCGCCGAGGGCACCGTCTTTACCCACGCCTACGCCGCCGCGCCCGTTCGCACGCCGTCCCGCGCCGCGCTGATGACCGGCTGCTACCCGCGGCGGATCGGCCTCGACCGCACGCCGGCTAGCCCCGGCCATGTGCTCGTCCCCGTCTCTTCGTACGGCCTGCATCCCGATGAGGTGACGATCGCCGAGGCGCTGCGTCCGCAAGGCTATCGCAGCATCTGCATCGGCAAGTGGCACCTCGGCGACCAGCCGCCCTTCCTGCCCACCCGCCAGGGCTTCGACGAGTTTTTCGGCATTCCCTACAGCGACAACATGGTCGGCACCACGGACGGACGGCACCCGCCACTGCCGTTGATGAATGGCGAGGCGGTGATCGACGCCCCGGTCGACGTCAACACCCTCAGCCGGCGGTGCACCGAGCGCGCGCTCCGCTTCATCACGGAGAACCGGGACCGGCCCTTCTTCCTCTACTTTCCGCAGATCACCCCGGGTAGCACCGCCCGGCCGCCCGCCCACCCCGACTTCCAGGGCAAAAGCCGAAACGGCCCGTGGGGCGACAGCGTGCTGGAACTCGACTGGTCCACCGGCCGGATCCTGGACACGCTCGAAGAGCTCGGCCTCACCCGCGACACCCTCATCCTCTGGACCAACGACAACGGCGCCCCGGGCCAGGCGCGGCGCGGCGGTTCGAACGCACCGCTCAAGGGGGAGGCCTACAGCGTATCCGAAGGTGGGATGCGCGTCCCGCTCCTCGCCCGCTGGCCCGGCCGTGTGCCCGCGGGCGCGCGCAACAGCGAGCTCGTTACCCTGATGGATATGCTGCCGACGCTGGCCGCCCTCGCCGGTCATCGCCTCGCCGTCACTCGGCCGATCGACGGCCACGACATCCGGCCGCTGCTTTTCGGGGCGCGCGGCGCCCGCAGCCCCTACGACGCGTTTTTCTACTACTACCTCGACCAGGTTCAGGCCGTACGCTCTGGCCCCTGGAAGCTCTACGTAGGGGGCGAGGGACGCCTCGCCGGTTTCGGCGCTCGCACGGTGACCACGCAGCCGGCGCTCTACCACCTTGCCGACGACCCGCAGGAGACCGCCAACGTCCACGACCGGCATCCGGAAATCGTCGCTCGATTCGAGCAGCATCTCGCCCGGATCCGGGCGGAGCTCGGTGAACTCGACCAGCGCGGCCCCGGCTGCCGCCCGATCGGCCGGGTCGCCGCCCCGACGCCGCGCCTGCTGACGGCGGTGCCGCCCTGAGTGCATAGCGCCTGCAGGCGCCGAACGCAGCTCGGGCTCCCCAAGCGATACGCCTTCCATGAAAGTCACAACCAAAGCCAAGTGCCGCGGCCTCCGCTGGGCCGCCTTCCCCCTGATTGTCGCAACGGTAGCCAGTCCGCTTTGTGCCCAGGGTCCGAACCTTCCGCCGCGGCAGGAGGGCACGATCAAGGCCGCCATCGGTCTGCCGGCGGATTTCTTCGCCCGACCCTTGCGCGAGGTCGAAGCCCGGCGGGCGGACTGGCTGCGCACGGCCGCCGCGGCCACCCCCGCGCTGAAGCGTGCGCCTCGCCCGCCCGTTCGCCTGGTGAAGGTGGAGAAGGACGCAGGGAGCTTCCAGGGTTGGAAAGCGGTTCCGGCGGGCGAGGTGGCGTCGGCCTATGACCGTCCGCTCGTGCCCGGCGACGGCTTCATCCTCGATTTTGGCGAGCATTTCACAGGGTACGTGACACTCGGGCTGCGGGCCTTCGCCATCCCCATCGACGCACCGGTGCGGCTTTCGCTGATCTTCGGCGAGGTTCCGGCGGAGGTGGCGGAGCATGATGCGCTCTACATGGGAGTGGCCCCCTTCACGAGCAAGGAGGACAACACCCCGTACCGGGCGATCCGCACCAGCCGGTACACTTATGTGCGCCGCCCCGCGGGACCTTGGATGCTGTTCGACGACCAGGCGGATCCGCACCAACTCGACAATCTCGTGGGCCAGCCCGCCCACGTCGCGCTCGTCCGCGAGATGGACCAGCGCCTCTCCGCCGCCCTGCGCGCCGCACGCGATGACTTTCAGTCACCGGAATACTACGTGAGAAAATTCAGCTACGAACTGGCGCCGCACGGCAGTGTGTCGTACCAGCCCGGGGCCAGGGTCCAGAGCCCGCGCATCGTCGCGTCCCCATAGGGCGGGTCGCGACCGGGAGGCCGCCCGGCGCCTGGGAGCAAAAGACGCTCCGGCTGGCAACGCCCCCAGAGCGCTTCCTTTCGTCAGGAGCCTGGACGCGCCCCTGGCGCGATGGCCCCTCAGCCGCCCCCTGAGACTCCAGTGTCAGCATTTGAGACCGGCGGCAGTAGCCGCGCGGCGCGCGCGCTGCTAAGCTCGGAGTTGTCGCCACCGGTGCCGGGCCGATCGACACCTCGTCCCCATGAGTATCCCCATGAACCGTCGTCGCTTCCTCCAAAACGCGGCCGCCGCCGCCGGCGCCCTGAGTTTTCCGACCATCATCCCCGCCGCCGCCTTCGGCGCCAGCCGCAAGCTCGCGATTGGCTGCATCGGGCTGGGTAGCTTTTCCGGCGGCGGGGGTGGCCAGGGCGGGCGCGACATGAAGAACTTCCTCTCCCGCGATGAGGACTGCCGGGTGGTCGCCGTGTGCGATCCCTACCGGCACCGCCGCGAGGAAGGGAAGAAGATCGTCGACGAGAAGTACGGCGACCAGGGCTGCGCGACCTACGGCGATTTCCGCGAGCTGCTCGCCCGACCGGACATCGACGCGGTCACGATCGCCACCCAGGACCACTGGCATGCGCTGATCGCCACGGCGGCGGCGGCGGCGGGCAAGGATATGTACCTCGAGAAACCCCTCGGGGTATCGGTCGAACAGGGGCAGAAGATCCGCGATGCCGTCCGCCGGCATCGGCGCGTGTTCCAAGCCGGCACGCAGCAGCGCTCCGCCGGCAAGTTTCGCCAGGCCTGCGAGCTGGTGCGCAACGGTGCCATCGGCCGGCTGCGCGAGGTCCGCGTGGTTGCACCGGGGCCGACCTACCAGCCCAAGTACGACGGTCCGCTCGATCCCCAGCCGGTGCCGGACGGCTTCGACTGGGCGATGTGGCGCGGACCGGCGCCCGACAAACCCTACAATCCCGGCCGGGTCGCCCATCCGGACTGGTATCTGCAATGGGACTACTGCGCCGGCTTCATTTGCAACTGGGGTGTGCACTACCTCGACATCGCGCATTGGGGGGCACCGGAACTGGGGACCGAGTCCTTCGAGGTGGAATGCAAGGGTACCTACCGGGGAAAGGGCTTCACCGACAACATCGAGGGTTGGAGCGCCACGTTCACTTCTGCCAGCGGCTTGAGAATGAACTTCTACGATCTACCGGAAAAGGAGCATGACACCGGCACGAAGTTCACCGGCGACGAGGGTTGGATCCATGTGAGCCGCGCCGGGATCTGGGCCGAGCCGGCGTCCCTGCTACAGCTTCGCCCCGGCGCGAACTGGAAGCGCCTGGGCACCTGGGACGACCCGGCGCTCGACTACAAGATGGGCAAGGCCCGGGGCGTCGACGTGCCGGTGTGGGCGACGGTCAACCACGCGCAGAATCTCCTCGACGCCATGCGCACCCGCCGCGATCCGCTGTCGAGCGTGCAGGCGACCCACGTCGCCACCAACCTCGGCCTCATCGCCGAGATCGCCGCGCGGCTCGGGACGAAGCTGAAGTGGGACGCGTCGCAGGAGCGCTTTCTCGGCAACGACGAAGCCAACCAGCGGCTGCATCGCCCGCTGCACAACGGCTGGAAATTCGCCTGACGCGCCGGCCGCCCCCCAATTCCGTCGCGCCCGCCCGGGCGCATCACTCCAACCCGAAAACCACCGATAACCAAATTCACCATGGGCAAAATACACATTGGTCTGAACGCAGAATTCTCCCGCAGCTCGGACAAGCCGTTCGAGTGGGCGGTCAAGGCGGCGGCGGAGATGGGCTACAAATACTACGAACCGATGGTCCACTTCGGCCGGGAGCTGATGAGCGAGGCTGGCTACTTCCATACCGTCTCGATGTTCGACGATCCATGGCGCATCAAGGATGCCTGCGACCAGGCCGGACTCACCATTTCCGGCCTGCAGGCCCACGGCCCCCTGGGTCGGCCCGAGGTCCACGGCGAATATATCAAGCTCGCCATCCGCGTCGCGGCGGAGATTGGCGTGCCGGTGATTAACACCGACGAAGGCATCAAGGCGAAGTGGACGACCGAGGAGGAGGACTTCGTGCTGATCAAGTACACGCTACAGGAAGCGGCTTTCGTCGCCGAAAGGCGTGGCGTGAAGATTGGCCTGGAGCCGCATGCGCAATATTCGCGGCATCCCGACGGGCTCGACCGCATCTACAATCTCGTGAAGTCCCCCGCCATCGGCATCAACTTCGACACCGGCAACGCCTACCTCTGCGGACACGATGTTTATGCGTGGCTGGAGCGGGTGGCCTCGCGGCTGGTGCATCTGCACGCCAAGGACATCTCCGCGGCGCATTCGCAAGCCGAGCGCGGCAAGGTCACTGGCACTCCGGTCGGTTGCGCCTGTGGCGAGGGCGAGCTCGATTGGGCGCGTATCATCAAGATTGTGCAGGAAAAGTGCCCGAGGGACATCGTGTTCTCGGTCGAGTGCGGCACGCCCGTGCAGGCGGCCAAGAGCCTCGAGCACCTGGCCCGGCTGGTGTAACCGCCTCCCGCCATGCCCCGCTTGAACCCCCTCGCGCGCGGGGGCGCTCTTCCCTGGCTCGTGGCGCTGGGCCTCTGCACCCACCTCGCCCCGGCCGCCGATCCGAAACAGAAGGGCACGCCGCTCCAACCGATCGTACGCGACCGCGCGGAAGTCGCCGCCGTGCTGGCCAAGGCGCCGCGCCCGACGCCGGCCGAGCTGAACCGGCCGCTGACAATCGTGCTGGTCGCCGACGCCAAGGATCACCTCGCCGACATCCGGGCCCATCACTATCCGCTCTGGCAGGAACGGTGGGCCCGGCTGCTGGGCGGTTCGGCGGCCTGGGGACAAGGGCCGGTGAGCCTCTATCCGGAAAACCAAGCACCAGTCATCGATGCCCCCGGGGCTCCCGGCGTGCGCGTGCTCAAGGCGCAGCAATGGCCCAGCCCGGAGCAGTTCGCCGCGGCCAACGTCGTCGTGGCGTTCTGCTATATCGCGTGGACACCGGCGCGTCTCGCGGAACTCCAGCAGTATCTCGCGCGCGGCGGCGGCTATGTTGCGATCCACTCCGCGACCTGGACCAAGCCCAAGGCGTCGGCCGAAGTGGCGGCGGTGGTGGGCGTCGGCGGCTTCCAGTTCTTCCGCCACGGCGTGATCAGGCTGCGGATCGATCGGCCGGAACATCCGATCTGTGTCGGCCTGCCAGCGGAGATCGAGGTGCGCGACGAGACCTACTGGCCGCCCACCCCCGATCCCACGCTGGCCGGCTTCACCGTGCTGGCCAGTTCGCCCGAGCGGCTCACCCCCAAGGACGAGGCCGTGAAAAACCAGCCGATCTACTGGACCGCCCAGCCGGGCGCCGGGCGTCTCTTCGGTTGCATCCCGGGCCACTTCACGTGGTCGTTCGACGATCCGTTCTCCCGCCTCCTGCTCCTGCGCGGCATCGCCTGGGCCGCCGGCACCAATCCGTACCGCTTCGATTCGCTGGTGCCCGCGCCTTGAAACCGCCATGAAATTCTCCCGCGTCTTCCTGCCTTGCTGCCTGATCAGTGTCTTGCCGCTTGCCGGCCTGCGTCCGATCGTCGCCGCCGAGTTTCGCGCCGGAGCGGCGCAGGTCGACATCACGCCGCCCGTCGGCACACCGCGGGGCGGGGCGTACGCGACGATTCCGAGCGTCGGCGTACTCGCTCCGATCCACGCGAAAGCGATCGTGGTGGAGCAGGACGCCCAAATGGCGGCCTTCGTGGCGCTGGACGTGGCCTACACGCCGCGCGCGGTCGTGGTCGCGGCGCGCCAGCTCATCGCGGAGCAGGTCGGCATCCCCGGCGACCGCGTGATGATCTCCGCCACGCACACGCACAGCGGCCCGGTGATAACGCGGAATTCGCTCATGGACGACGTCACGGGCGGGAAACATCCTCTCGTCGTCGAGTTCACCGCGAAGCTGCCCGGGCTGATCGCTCGCGCCGTGGCGGACGCGAACGCGAAGCTCGCGCCGGCCGTTTCCTCTTCCGCCCTCGGGCGCGAGGAAAACGTCAGCTTCAACCGCCGCTTCCTCATGAAGGACGGCACCTATTCCTGGCAGGGCCCGCGCCTGAGTCCGCAGATGCAGGGTCCCGCCGGTCCCATCGACCCGGATGTCGGAGTGTGGTGCCTGGTGACGGCCGGGAAGAAGTCCGCGCCGATCGCGACCTACGTGAACTTCGCGATGCACCCCACCGTGATCGGCGGCAACCGCTTCCACCCCGACTTTCCCGGTTTTCTGGCCAGGCGGCTCGCGGAGTACTTTGGACCCGAGATGGTGACGTTTTTCGCCAACGGCTGCTGCGGCGACGTCAACCAGGTCAACGTGAACTGGGCGGCGCCGCAAAACGGACCTGCCTTCGGAGAGCGCGTCGGCACCATGCTGGCGGCTGCCGTCTTTCGCGCCCTGCCAGATCTCGCCGCCCACACCCCGTTTGCACCCCGCGTGCGCACGCGCCTCGTCACCCTGCAGCGGCGCACGTTTTCCGAGGCCGAGATCGCCGAGGCGCGCCGCAACCTGCCCCGGCTTTCGGATCCGCGTTTCAGCATTCCCGACAAGGCGCGCGTCGTATGCATCCTCGATACGGTCGCGGCGCGGGACGTGCCACTCGAGGTCGAGGTGCAGGTGGTCGCGTTGAGCCCGGAACTCGCGGTCGTCGCGCTGCCCGGGGAGATGTTCGTCGAGCTCGGGCTGGACCTGAAGCAACGGTCACCGTTCAAGCACACGCTGATCGCCGAACTCGCCAACGGGAGCATCGGTTACATCCCGACGCGCCGCGCGGATCCGCAGGGCCTCTACGAGGTCATCAGTGCCCGCGGCGTCGCCGGTTCCGGCGAGTTGCTGGTGAACACCGCCCTGGAATTGCTGCGCGAGGTCTCGCGCCCGTAGCTCCCGCCGGCATTCAACCGGCCCCCACCTCACCCCCGACCCCACCAGACTCATGTGCGCTTCATCGTGCCCCTCCCTCAAACTCTCTCCCGCCGCGCCGACTGCCATCGGACGTCGCACGGTTTTCTTTGGCATTCTGTGTCTTGCCACCCTTCTGCCCCTCCTGGCGTCGACCCGGGCGGAGGCGGCGACCCCATCGGCGGAGACAATCATCGCCGGCCGTATCCTGAATCCGACGACCGGCGAGTACATCGCCGACGCCGAGGTGCGGGTGGAGGGCACGGAGACCCTGGTGCTGTCACAGGCGGAGGGCCGCTACACGCTGACGACCCTCCCAGCGGGACGGGTGACCCTGAACGTCAGCTTCACGGGCTACCGCACCACGACGGTAACGGTCGACGCGCGTCCCGGCGAGACCGTCACCCGCGACATCGAACTCGCCAGCCTCCTGGCCCTGGATCAGCGGGACCGGCCGATCCAACTGGACGCCTTCGTCGTCGCCAGCGAACCGGAGGGCAGCGCCAAGGCCTTGATGAGCCAGCGCGCGGCGGTCGAGGCGAAGAACGTGATCGCTATCGACGCCTACGGCGAGATCCCCGCCCGCAACATCGCCGAGGTCATGAAATACACGCCGGGCGTGGAGCTCGACTACAGCGAAGACAACGCGCAATCGGTCCGGATGGGCGGCATGCAGCCCAAGTACGGCGGCATCACGGTCGACGGCATGGCCGTGGCGAACAGCATCGACAGCCGCCAGCCGCAACTCTCGCACATGGGTGCCGCCGGCGTCAGCCGCGTCGAGGTCAACAAGGTCGGTCGGCCGGACATTCCGGCCAACGCTCCGGCGGGCAGCATCAACCTCGTCAGTCGCTCCGCCTTCGAACGCAAGGGCCGGCTCCTCACCTGGCAGCTCACCGCCAACGCCAACGGCTACAATTTCAGCCTTGGCAAACGCCCCCGCCTGGGCGGGGCGTGGAAACACCTGATCGGGCCGGGCGGTTCGCTGGAGTACTCGGAGTCCTTCCTGAACCAGCGGCTCGGGATCACCGCTTCCGTGTCGCGCCTGCAGCGCATGAACGAGCAGAAGTCGACCACACTCACCTACAACTACGCGCCGACCGCCGCGAGTCCGGAGCCCGCGGTGGTCACCCAAATCGCCTACACCGACGGCCCCTTCGAGGCCATCCGCTCCGTCGGCTCCTTCAAGCTCGACTTCAGGGCGAGCGACCACCTCACGCTCTCGGTCGCCAGCCAGTACAACTACACCGACATCGATTTCTTCAACCGCACGCTGAACCTCGTCACGTCGCGGCCTAATCTCGCCCCGGGTTCAAACCTGACGACCATCATCGCGCGGCCGACGACCAACGAAGCGACGCGCATCGGCTTTGTCAGCGGTCTCTCCGAGCGTAACCTGACCAATGCCCGGATCGCGCCCCGGCTCACTTACAAGCGCGGCAGCTGGGATGTCGTCGTCGCCGGGACCTATTCCTCCGGCAAGACCGACTGGGGCTACGGCAGCAATGGCCAAGGCTTCATGGGTCTGACCGTGAGCGGCGCGACATACCCGCTCGGGTGGACGGCGACCCGCCGCAGCGAAAACTCCCCCGACTGGAAGTTCATCCAGACCTCCGGCACCAGCATCTACGACCCGCGCAGCCGGCTGATCAACTACCCGGCCTCAAATGTCGTCCAGACCCTGAACCTGATCGACAAGCAGACGTGGGCCGGGCGCGCCGACGCCACCTGGACGACCCCGCTCAGGACGCCGAGTTTTCTGAAGGCCGGGGTGAATTTCGACCAGCAGGACTACCTGAACAGCGAGGTCGTTTACAACTACACCTACGTCGGCCCCAGTGGCAATCGCCTGGAGTCGCCCTTGCCGAGCACAGCGGTGCGTTTCGATCCTCGCGTGGGAGGAAACATCTTCACCGATGACGCCATCCCGGTGCCCGATTCGTGGGCTGTCATCACCGGCCCGGCCAGCCACCTCGTGCCTGCCGCGACCAACCTCACGTCTCCGGCCAACCTCTATCCTGATCTGAGGGTCAAGGAGTCCATCGCCGCCGCATACCTGATGGGCGGCATCCGCCCCGGTAAGCTCGCGGTGGAAGGCGGCCTGCGGGCCGAGCGCACCCGCACTGAAGGCAAACGCTACGAGCGCAACCAAGCCATTTGGCGCAGCGGCGAATACGACGACATCTTCCGCTTCATGTCTGCCAAGTACCGCCTGCAAAAGTCGCTTTGGGTCACAGCCGGCTACGGCGAGTCCACGCTGCGGCCCGATCTCGCGAACCTCACCGGCCGCGCCACGGTCAACGACACCACGATGACCGGCTCGATCGCCAATCCGGATCTCCGGTCGGAGCGGGCAACCAAGACCGTCGCCCGCGTCGAGTTCTACTTCGAACCGGCGGGCACGCTTTCGGGCGGTTACTTCGTCAACGACCTCCGGGACCGGCAGGTGCAGACCACGCAGGTGCCGGCCGAGGACATCGGCCTGGGCGGGACCTACCCCGGCTACCTCTTCACCACCACCGTGAACCGGGGCGACTTGAAGATCGACGGCTTCGAGCTCGAATACCGCCAGCGCTTCACCTTCCTGCCGGGATTGTGGAAGGGTCTCGGCGTGGTCGCCAGCTACACGAAAAACCGGTTCAGCGACGAGGCGATCGCCGCCGGCACCTCGCCCGCGCTGGCCAACGGCGGCCTGATGTTCTCGCACCCCCGGCTTAACGCCTCGCTGCTGGCCACCTGGACCGACGACACCCTGACCACGACGGGCGCGCTGCGCCGGGTGCGCCGGGCGCGAACCTTGCTCGATGCGAATCTCAGCGTGCGCGTCTATGGCGAGGTCCGCGCCTTCGTCAACATCCGCAACCTCACGAACGCCCCGGCGGAGACGTACGAAAACGTGCCCGACCGGCTCTTCACCTTCCGGCACTACGGCGTCGGCTACACCTTCGGCCTGAGCGGAGCGTTCTGAAGCGCGGCTTCAGTCCGGTTCGGACCGCCCGGTGAAACGATGTTCGCATTCTGACGCTTGAGGTCGTGGCGCGGGCGCCGGATGAATGCCTCCACGCTTTCCCCATGTCCTCACGCCCTGCCTTCCCGTTTCCCCGGTCGCCCCGTCGGGCCGCGGCTGCGTCATGACGCCGCCTCCCCACGTTGTGCTCCTCACCGGCGCGGGCGGCGACCTCGGTCGCGCGCTGGCCCGGGAGTTTGCCCGGCAGGGCGCCGTGCTGGCGCTGTGCGATCTCCTGCCCCAGACGGTCGGGGAGCAGGCCGTGCGTGGGCTATTGGCCGAGGGGGCCGCGGCCGCCCACTACCGGTCAGTGGATGTCACCGACGCCTCCGCTCTGCAGGACTTCGTCGCGGAAATGGGCACTGCCCACGGCCCCCCGAAGGTCTGCATCGTCAACGCGGGCGTGGTCGAGCGCGGTGCCCTGCTGGAACTCTCGCCGGAAGCCTGGCGGCGCACCCTCGAGGTCAACCTCACCGGCGCATTCCTCACCGCGCAGATTGCGGCCCAGGCCATGGTCACCGCGGGACAAGCCGGCCAGCCCAGCGGCCGACACCAGGCGAGTGGTATGGAAACCAGAACTTTCGGGGTGAATTCGCGCCCCCAGACGACCCACCGTTAAAATGCCTGCGCCGGTTCAGCAGAGGGGCAATCCTACCACATGGCGAAAGTGGGAATCTGAAGTGCAGAGTTGGACACCGTGTTGAAGTGCGAGCGCGGCGATCCAGAGGTCATTCGTGGGAATGGTGGCGCCCTGCTTTCGCAGTTCCAGAAACACGCGGGCGTAATGTTCGGTGGTTACGTCATCTGGCGACAAAACCGAGACCCGAGGGCTTGCGAGAAATTGGCGAAGCCCCGCGAGGTTCTCCGCCTCGCGACTACCGGAGGCGAATCCCGCCCGCAGTTCACCGACCACGATCAAGGGCAGATAGATCTGGGTCGCCCGGCGCACGATGTCGACACGGCCAGCAACGCCCCGCAGGAAGTCGCTGTAGGCGTTCGTGTCTAGGGCAACTTTCATCTACTTCCAAAGCTCTACGTCGACCTGCTCAAATGCGCGAATCGCAGCATCGAAACCAGGGTCCTCGCGCCAAGTGCCAATCAGGGAATCCAAGTCGTGGTGATCCGCTGCCGGTGCAGGTTGCCGACGACGACGGTGTTCGGCTAGCCACGCAGCCAATCGCACCACCTCCGTGTCCGGTAGGCGTTCGATGGCGTGCTCGATTTCAGCGACTGTGCTCACGGCTGAAGGATCGCCCTGCCTGCCGCCGGTTTCAAGCGGCAGTTTCAAGCGCCCAACGCCGTCAGAAAACTCGCGAAGGCCTGCACCACCCGCTCCAAGCTTAGTCGTTAGCGCCCCGGATGTTCTTGTTAAAATCGCAGCCGCTCAGCGACTGCGAGAAGGGATAGGCCAGCGGCGCCGGACCGGTGCGCTGCCGAAACTGACCAGCAAAACTGCTCGCATCCACAAAGCCGCAGCGCTGGGCAATCTCGGACGCCGTCATTCGCGTTTCCTCCAGCAGGCGCGCTGCGGTGAGCACGCGGGTCTTGATCAAAAACTCCTGCTGGGAGGTGCCGAACGTGGAATGGAAACGCCGCTGGAGCTGGCGAAGTGATTCACCGCAGGCCTCCGCAACGTCAGCTATGACCAGCGTTTCGTCCGCACGATCATCCTTTCGCCGTGGGGCCGCCCCGGCCTGAGGTCGCCGTCCTGGTCGACGCCACGACGGGCGATTGTCATGCCCTCGACCCGCCGGACTTCCCGTCCGGTCTGCCGTATCCACAGCCGCACGACGAGCCGATCCGGTTCCGCGCCGAAGTCATGGAGCCGGGCGAATCGTTCGACCAAACGGGCTTTGAGTTACCCCTGCCACCGCAAGTCGCGCCGGCGGACGCCGGGCAGGCCGAACGGTTCGGCGACGAGTTCTCCCAGCCCGATGCCAACGATGGCGAGCCGGTGTTCTGGAGCGCGGGGAGCGCGCAGGCCTTGCCAGACGACGAATTGGTTCAAGCCGACGCAGCGCAATCAGTTTGAAGCCTCGCTGCTTGACCGCGAGCGGCCGGAGGTGTGTCTCTTCGCGTGGTGCCTGCCACGACTGACCTCCGAACATTCGCCGGCGCGGCGCCGGAATCGGACGAGTTGCTGAGTTTCGGTCGGGTTATCTTCGTTAACCGGCTCTTCACTCCGCTGGCCGGTCGGGCGAACTTGAGGGTTGGGGGACTACAGGGGTCCGACTCCGTTTCCACCCGCCACCCTTCCCTCCTGAACCGCTCCCGGATCCAGTCCCCCTGAAGATCCAGTTTTTAACCCATCAACAAACCCGCCGCCCACGCGCCATCGTCCCGATGAGCCTGGCAAACGCAGTGGCCGCCGCGCAGCTCGCCCCGCGAGCGACCGGCCCATCACCCACGCGGAACCGGAGCGATTTCCTCCTCCGGGCCATCCGCGTTCTCCGCAGTTCTAAGTCCGGCCTCTCCGCGCTCCCGCGGCGTTTCGTGCCCATTCTGGTCGTCTGCCTGCTCGCCCCGTGCGCCCTCGCCGCAGCCGAGCCCGCCGAGCCGCAGCTTCACCCGCGTGCCACCGCGCTGCCCGGCGCGCCGCAGGGCCCCTTCGTCCGCAACGCCGCCGGCGCGATCTGGGGCTTCGTGCCGACCGGTGCCGTCGTCTCCGCCGACGAGGGCCGCACCTGGGAAACGCGCCCGTTCCTCGACGCCACCCGCTTCGCCTCCCGCGTCGAACGCGCCGCCCTGCGCACGCGCACTGGCACGCTCGTCCACGCCTTTCTCAACAACCGCGAGCGCGTCTTCAAATGGGACGACGCCCAGGGCGGCCCGCAGGAGGGCTGCCGGCTGCCCGTCTACATCACGCGCAGCACCGACGACGGCGCCACCTGGACCGCGCCACAACTCATCCAGGACGGCTGGTGCGGCGCCGTGCGCCAGTTCGTCGAACTCCCCACCGGCCGCCTCGTCCTCATCAGCCAGGTCGCGAAAGCCCACCCTGCGCGCCACGTCACGCTCACCCACGTGAGCGACGACGGCGGCGCGACCTGGCGCGCCGGTGAGCCCATCGATCTCGGCGCCGCCGGCAACTATGGCAGCGAGGTCAAGGGCATCCGCGGCTCCACCCACGGCGGCGCCATCGAGGGCACCGCGCTCGTACGCAGCGGCGGCGACGTGAAACTCTGGCTGCGCACGCCCCTCGGCTGCTTCTTCGAATCCACCTCGCGCGACGGCCTCAAATGGACCACTCCCCTCCCATCCCCCGTCGAGGCCAGCGATTCCCCCGGCATGCTAGCGCGCCTCACCAGCGGCCGCGTCGTCCTCGTCTGGAATCGCTTCCGCGATCCCGTCGCCCTCACCGGTCGCCGCGAACAACTCTCGCTCGCCGTCTCCGAGAACGAGGGCGTGACGTGGACGATCCCGCACGTCATCGCCGATCACCGCACCCCCGCCGGCGCCCGCGAAGCGCAGCACTGGATCTCATATCCCTACATTTTCGAGCCCACGCCCGGTGAGCTCTGGATCTCCACCATGCAGGGACCGCTCCGGATCGCCTTGCGCGAAACCGATGTTCGCGCGCCCGCGCCCGACGCCGCTCCGCCACGCGTGCGCGTCCTCTGCCTCGGCGACTCCATCACCCGCGGCGCCCGCCCCGGCGTGCTCGCCCCCGCCACGTTTCCCGCCCGCGTCCAAGCCGCCCTCCGCGCCGCCGGCCTCGCCGTCGATGTCCACAATTCCGGCATCGGCGCCGAACGCACCGACCTCGCCCTCGCGCGCCTCGACCGCGATGTCATCTCCCAACGGCCCGACATCGTCACCGTCATGTATGGCACCAACGATAGCTGGGTCGACACCGGCAAGACCGCCTCGCGCCTCGCCCCCGAGGTCTTCACACCCAACCTCCGCACCCTGGTGCAACGCCTCCGCGCCGCCGGCAGCGCCGTCGTCCTCATGACGCCCCCGCGCTTCGCCGAGGAGAACCGCCGCAACGGCCTCGACGAAGATCCCAACCTCCGCCTCGCCGCCTACGTCGCACAGATCCGCACCGTCGCCCGCGAGCTCGACGTGCCCCTCGTCGATCACTTCGCCGCCTGGGAAACCGCACAGCAGGCCGGCCGCCGCCTCCAATCGTGGACCACCGACGGCTGCCATCCCAATCCCGACGGCCACGCCGATCTCGCTCCACGTATCGCCGCCGCCCTCACCCCGCTCGTCCGCACCGCCACCTCGCACCCATGAAACCCGCCTTCACTTACCGCTCTTTCCGCCTCCGCCCCCACCTCACTTCGCGAACCTTCGCGCCCCTTCGCCCCTTCGCGTTTCTCCTCCTGGTCCTCCCGGCCCTCCCGCTCCTCACTCCCGCTCCACTCTCCGCCGCCCCCGCACCCGCCGCCGCACCCGTCATCTCCGGTCAACTCCTGCTCGATCTGCCGCCCGTCACCGGCAACCCCCGCAACAGCGAAGGCGCCTTCGCCACCTTGAAGGACGGCCGCATCCTCTTCGTTTACTCCCACTTCCTCGGCACCTCGTCGGCCGACGCCGCCAAGGCCCGCCTCGCCGCCCGCACCTCGGCGGACGGCGGCACCACGTGGTCCGCGGACCGGTTCATCGACACCCCCGAGGAGGACACCGTCATGAACGTCATGAGCGTGTCGCTCCTTCGCCACGCCAACGGCGACCTCGGCATGTTCTACCTGCTGCGCCGCAGCTGGCACGACATGCGGATGTATTGCCGCCGCTCCACCGACGAAGGCCTCACCTGGAGCACGCCCGTCCGCTGCATGCCCGCGCCCGGCTACTACGTCGTGAACAACGACCGCATCGTCCGCCTGAAATCCGGCCGCCTCGTCATCCCCGCCGCCCTCCACCGCGCCCTCGGCGAGCGCAACGAAGCCTCCGCCGTCGACTGGCGCGGTGTCGCCGAGTTCTACCTCTCCGACGACGACGGCCGCACCTGGCGCCGCGCCTCCGGCTACGCGACGCTCCCCGTAGCCCACACCCGCAGCGGCCTCCAGGAACCCGGTCTCATCGAGCTGCGCGACGGCGTCCTCTGGGCCTGGGCCCGCACCGACCTCGGCCGCCAATACGAGTTCTTCTCCCACGACGGCGGCGAGACCTGGTCCGCGCCCGCTCCCTCCCGCTTCACGTCCCCCAACTCGCCCCTCTCGCTGAAACAACTCCCCGGCAGCGGCAAACTCCTCGCCGTCTGGAATCCCGGCCCCGCCTACGAAACCCGCCCCGTCTCCCGCATCGGCGGCGACCGCACCCCGCTCGTACTCGCCACCGGCGACTCCCCCGCAGGTCGCTGGAGCCGCGTCGCGATTCTCGAGGGCCACGACCGCAACGACGCCGGTTACTGCTACACCGCCATCCACTTCACCGCCGACGCCGTGCTCCTCGCCTACTGCGCCGGCGGCGACGAGGACCGCAGCCGCCTCGCCCGCCTCCGCCTCCGCCGCATCCCGCTCAGCGCCTTACCCTGAGCCGGCCACTCCGCCCCGTAAGGCCGGCGCTCGCCGCAGCGGCTTCCCGGGGCACCGTGGTCACGTTCATTTACCTGTTTAATCGCATCGAACGCCCCGCGCCACCCTTGCACGCAACAATGCCCGGCTCACCTCGCCGTCGCGCCGCACTTAGCCTTCGCCCGACCATGAACGCCCGCCCGTCCCTCCGCCTCACCATGCTCACCCGCCGCGCTCTCGCTCCGTTCCTCGCGCTGTCACTCGCCTTCGCCAGCGCGTTTCTCGCCCCCGCCGCTTCCGCCCAATCTCCCGCCGCCGGCACGGTCGAAGGCACCGTCTCCAGCACCACCAGCGGCAATTATCTCAACAACGCCCGCGTCACCGTCGAGGGCACGCAGCTCGAGACGCTCACCGATGAAAACGGCCGCTTCCGCCTCGTCGGCGTGCCCGCCGGCCCCGCGCGACTCCGCGCCTCCTACACCGGCATGGAAGCCTCCGCCGCCACCGTGACCGTCGCCGCCGGCGCCGTCGCGCGCCAGAATTTCGAGCTCTCCATCCCGCGCAGCCAGTCGACCCTCACCGGCAACGACACCGTGCAGCTCGAGCGCTTCGTCGTCGAAACCACCGCGCTCTCGGCCGCCGCCGCCGCCGTCAACGAACAGAAGATGGCGCCCAACATCAAAAACGTCGTCGTCCTCGACGAGATCGGCGACCTCGGCGACGGCAACATCGGCGAGTATCTCAAATACACTCCGGGAATCTCCATCGTCAGCGGCCCGCAGACCGCCGCCAGCGCCTCCATCCGCGGCCTCCCCGCCAGCGGCATCGTCTTCATGATCGACGGCGCCGAGGTCTCCTCGCCCTCCGCCGACCGCTCCTTCGACCTCGCCGCCAGCTCCTCCGGCAGCGTCGACCGCATCGAGATCACCAAAGTCCCCACCCCCGACCGCCCCGCCAACGCCGTCGGCGGCACCGTCAACATCGTCGGCAAGAGTGGCTTCTCCACCCGCCGCCGCGTCCTCCGCCTCAACACCTACGGCGCCTACAACTCCGACAACCGCCTCTCCCCGCCCGGCCTGGGCGAACAGCTCGGCAGCGACTCCCACTCCAAGGCCCGCGCCATCCAGCCCGGCATCGACCTCAACTACTCCCACCCCGTCAACGACCGCTTCGCGTTCACCGTCAACCTCAGCCAGATGACGCGCGTCTACGACATGGACTACGATTCCCCCACCTGGGACCTCTTCCGCGGCGTCCAGACCACCTCCACCATCCAGAACGTCCTCCAGACCACCGAACGCCAGCTCGCCTCCACCACCCTGGACTGGCGTATCACACCCAACGATACGATCCGCTTCAACCTCGAGCACGTCCAGATCAACACCCCCACGCGCCAGAACGTCTTCGCCACCGCTTGGGGCGCCGGCAACACCGGCGGCCCCACCTTCACCCAGGGCGCCCCCGCCGGCAACGACCTCGTCCGCCAGTCCGCCACCTGGGGCGACCGCACCCGCGGCACCACCTCCGCCGTCCTCCGCTACAAGCACGACGGCAAGGTCTACACCTTCGACGCCACCGTGAACTACTCCCGCAGCTGGGATGAGCGAAAGGACCTCGAGCACGGATTTTTCCGCACCATCGGCACCGCCACGCTCTCCAACCTCGTCATCCGCGCCGACAACCTCGACGGCATCTACGACCGCTACGCCCCGCGCCTCACCGCCACCAACCGCACCGGCCAGACCGTCAACCCCTACGACCCCGCCGCCTACACCCTCGGCAACCCCACCAGCCAGCCCAACGAAATCATCTCCGATCTCCGCGCCGTCTCCGCCAACCTCGCCCGCACCTTCGCATTCGCCGCCCCCACCACGCTCAAGACCGGCTTCACCATCAACACGCAGCGCAAGGACAACACCTCCACACTCCGCTCCTGGACCTTCGCCCCGCCCGCCGGCGTCAGCCGCCTCGCCGGCAGCTACGACCTCGTGAACGACTCCCTCTCCCGCCAGTCGTTCTTCAACGACACCCTCAAGGCCACCTGGGTCAGCCCGGTGAAATACTACCAGCTCTTCAAGGACCGCCCCGATTGGTTCACCACCAGCGACGCCGCCACCCACCAGTCCACCGTCACCAACTCCCGCTACTTCGAAGAGACCATCAAGGCCGCCTACCTCCGCGCCGACGTGAAGTTCTTCAGCAACAAGCTCTGGCTCGTCTCCGGCGTCCGCTTCGAACGCACCGAGGACGACGGCGAAGGCCCCCTCAACGACCTCCGCGCCACCTACCAGCAGGACGCCCAGGGCAACCTCATCCGCGACGCCGCCGGCCGCCCGCTCACCGTCCCCGGCGATGCCCTCACCATCGCCAAACTCCGCTACAAGGAGCGCGGCGTCACCGCCGAGCGCAGCTACGAGGGCTACTATCCCAGCATCAACGTCACCTACTACGCCTCCGACAAACTCGTCGCCCGCGCCGCCTACGCCAAGACCATCGGCCGCCCCAATCTCAACAGCATCATCCCCGGCATCACCGTCGCCGATCCCACCGCCACCGGCACCGCCCGCACCATGACGGTCATCAACAGCGGCCTCGAACCGTGGTCCGCCGACAACTTCGATCTCTCCTTCGAAACCTACGGCCTCAAGGGCGCCGTCGCCTCCGTAAGCCTGTTCCAGAAGGACGTGAAGAACTTCTTCGTCGACACCCGCATCCCCGCCACCCTCGACCTCCTCCAGAGCTACGGCCTCTCCGACGACTACCTCGACTACGAGGTCATCTCCACCGCCAACGGCGGCGAAGCCACCGTTAAGGGCTACGAACTCAGCTGGCGCCAACAGCTCTACTTCGTGCCCGACTGGGCCAAGGGCTTCTCCGTCTTCGGCAATGCCACCATCTCCCGCGTCTCCGGCCCCAACGCGGACGACTTCACGCCCTTCGCCCACAGAAACCTCAACTGGGGCGCCTCCTACACCCGCCGCAGCTTCACCTTCCGCTGGAACGTCGCCTACGCCTACAAGGTCAACGGCGCCGCCATCGCCCCCAGCGCCACCGTTCCCGCCGGCACCCGCGCCTACGTCGCCCCGCAGATCACCCAGGACTGGTCGTTCGAATACCGCTTCGCGAAACGCTTCAGCCTCTACGGCGGCGCCCGCAACTGGAACGGCGCCAACAAACGCACCGAACGCGCCGGCCCCGGCACCCCCGTCTGGACCCGCCCGCAAACCTACCAGAACTTCGGCACCCTCGTGACCCTCGGCCTCCGCTCCGAATTCTGATCGCCCGGCATCGTCGGGCCGGTGCTCGCCGCCGGCCGCTCTGCGCGCCCGCTTCGCCGTTTTCCCTCGTTCTCCCATCTCATCACCTCCCGTCGTCGCGCTCTCTTGCCCGCGACCATTCCCCGCCCTCCCTCCCATCGCACCTCTCACCGCTCCATTCCTGTGCGATCCATCGCCCCGTCTCCCCTTTTTTTACGCCTTCTGCGCCGTCTTGCGGGCCCTCCTGTCCGCTTCCCACTGCCTTCATCCGCGTCCTCCACGCCTTCCGCGGTCAATCCTTCCATCCCCTCCATCGCGCGCGTTCCGGGCCGCCCGCGTTTCCTCCCCGCCACGCTCGCGACTCTCTTAGCCCTCATCGTCCTCCCGTTTCTCTCCGCCGCCTCCGCCCCGCCGCCCCCGCCGCTCAGCAACGACTTCGGCCTCCACCTCCGCCGCGGCGCCTCGGATCTCCGCACGATCCACGCTCCCACCCTCATCGGCCCGCACGCCGGCAACGAGAGCTGCCTCGTCGCCCGCACCGACGGCACCCTCGAACACTACGCCATCGCGCGCCCCGCCGGCGACCGCGCCCTCGTCATGCGCTCCCGCGACGGCGGCCTCACCTGGTCCACCCCCGAACTCGCCTTTCCGCTCCCCGGCACCGCCTACCACGCCATCCGCGTGCTCGAGGCCCGCGACGGCACCCTCCACGCCGTGTTTCACATCCTCGGCGCCGGTCCCGGCTACCGCGGGCGGCTCTACGAGGTCTACACCACGCGCCGCGCCCCGAGCTCCGCGACCTGGACCCCTCCCGAAAAAATCGTCCCCGGCTACATCGGCTCCATCCGCGGCTTCATCCAACACCCCGCCACCGGCCGCCTCATCCTCGCCGTCGCCCGCGCCATCCCCGACCGCGAAACCGCCCCCAAGTCCGGCCCCGACTTCGGCTGGAACGACACCTTCGTCTACACCTCCGACGACGCCGGCGTCACCTGGCAGCAATCTCCCGACGTCCTCCGGATCGAACTCCCCACGCCCAACGTCACCCGCTACGGCGCCATCGAACCCAATCTCCTAGCCCTCCGCGACGGCCGCACTTGGATGCTCCTCCGCGACCGCGGTGGCCGCCTCTGGGAATCCTTCTCTGCCACCGGCCAACGCTGGTCGTCCCCCGCGCGCACCGCGTTCATCTCCTCCGACTCGCCCGCCGAACTCCTCCGCCTCCGTGACGGCCGCATCGTCCTTTTCTTCAACGCCTGCCAGAACCACGCCCAACCGCGCTCCTACGCCATGGGCGGCCGCGATGTCCTTCACGCCGCCGTGAGCGCCGACGAGGGCCGCACCTGGCGCGGCTTCCGCGAAGTCCACCACGAGACCGACTTCATCCTCCGCGGCGACCGCGGCACCGCCTACGCCTCCGCCGTCGAGACCCGCGAAGGCAAAATCCTCCTCGCCACCGGCCAGGGCGACCTCAACCGCGCCCTCATCCTCCTCGACCCCGCCTGGCTCGAGGAAACGGAACAACGCGACGACCTCCGCTCCGGCCCCGTCCTCTGGACCCGCTACGGCGCCGGCCTGCTCCGCGGCTCCGCCGCCGACGACGCCGTCGAGCTTCTTCCCAAACCCGACGCCCTCTCCGGCGCCGCCTGGAATTTCCCGCTCGCCGCCACCGGCGAACTCTCGCTCCGCCTCCGCATCCCCGCCGGCACCACCGATCTCCAGCTCTGCCTGAACGACCACTTCAACCGCCTCGACGACACCGCCGCCGCCCACCACAGCGTCTTCCGCCTCCCGCTCAACCTCGCCCCCGGCGAACACCGCCTCCATCTCCGCTGGACCCACGCCACGCAAAGGCAGGGGAGCGTCACCGCCACAATCGGTGATACCGTCACCACCCTTCGGAGACATCGTCCCGCCCAATTCGGCGTAAACTATCTCCGCCTCGAGTTCCGCTCCGCCGACCCCACCGCCGGCCTCCTCGTCTCCGACCTCCAAACCCACTCCCCCGGCCGATGACCTCCCATCTCCATCCGCGCCATCCGCATCATTCGCGGTCCATTCGTGTGCTCCATCCCTTCGCACCCTGCGCCTCCATGCGCCGCCCCACCTCGGCGTTCCTCGTCCTCCTCCTCACGCTCCTCTCACTCTCCTTCACGCCCACCGCCTCATCCGCGGCCGCCACCTCATCCGCGGCCGCCACCGCACGCCTCCGCCCCGACTACGGCCTCATCTACAACGACGACGCCGACCTCTCCTTCCTCGTCCCCGACCGCGCCCAGTCAGAAGCTCTTCTCCGCGCCAACCTCGCCGCCCTCGCCGACACTCCCGTCCGCACCCTCGTCTACTGCGTCGGCATGGGCGGCGATCTGCTCTACTACAACACCACCGTCGCCAGCCGCGTCGGTTGGCGCCAGGCCGCCGACGAAAAGCCCGGCTCGCTCATGGCGAAACGCATGGAAAACGCCCGCGTCTGCCTCGCCGCCGGCGCCGATGCCGTGCGCACCGCCGGCGAGACCGCCCGCGCCCTCGGCCTCCACTTCATCCCCAGCCTGCGGATGAACGACGCCCACTTCATGACCGACCCCGACGGTCACTCCATGACGAGCGAGTTCTGGCTCAAACACCGTCACGAATTCCCCATCAAGGAATCACCCCTGCCGTTCCAGCCCGCCTACGGCAACCTCCTCGACTACACCCACGCCGCCGTCCGCCAGCACCGCCTCGACACCGTCTTCGAAGTCCTCGCCCGCAACCGCGAACTCGTCGACGGCTTCGAACTCGATTTCAACCGCTTCCAGGTCTTCTTCCCCAAGGGCCGCGCCGCCGCCGGCGCCCCGCTCATGACCGAGCTCGTCCGCCGCGTCCGCGCCCGCCTTGACGAACTCGCCGCCGCCGAACGCCGTCCCATGTCGCTCTTCGTCCGCGTCCCGCCCTCGCTCGCCGACTGCACCTTCGCCGGCCTCGATGTCGCCACCTGGATCAGCGAAGGTCTCGTCGACCTCGTCTCGCCCGCGCAGATCATGACGCTCGCCGGCGACATGCCCATCGCCGACCTCGTCGCCCTCGCCCGCACGCACGGCGTCCGCCTCCACCCGTCGCTCTACCCGCGCACCAGCTGGCGCGTGCCGTTCCCCGCCTGGGGCCGCGACCGCTACACCGGCGCCGCGATCTCCCGCGCCGCCAACCTCGACGAGATCCGCGGCGCCGCGGCCGCCTACCGCCAGCTCGGCGTCGACGGCTTCTACCTCTTCAACTTCTACAACGCCTTCGGCTCCGCCCGGCCGCACGAGTTCCCCCTGTATCAGGTTTTCCGTGACCTCGCCCGCCCGGAGAATCTCCGCGGCCAGCCCGTCACCTTCGCCGTCACCAAAAGCTACTACCACGACGGCCCCGGCTCCTACGCCTACGGCAAACAACTCCCCGCGCGCCTCGCCGCCGACACTCCGCTCCGCCTCACGCTTCCGGTCGCGCTCCCCGACGCCACCTCGCCGTTCCCGCTCCGCGCCTGCGAACTCCGCCTCGGCCTCCGCGGCGTGCCCGACACCACGCTCCTCCGCCTCATCGTCAACGGCCGCGAACTCCACTCCGCCCCGCTCGCCACCGGCACCCTCGTGAAGGTCGCCGGCCTCGTCCGCTCCGTCCCCAAGCGCCCCGACCTCGCCGACGTTTACCTGCACCTCCCGCTCACCTCCGCCGACCTGCGCGCCGGCGAAAATCTCGTCACCGTCACGCTCTCGGCGCCGCTCCCCGCCGCCGCCGAAGTCAGCGACCTGGAACTCCGCCTCGAACCGCTCAATCAGCTCGAGACCCTCTGGCACCGCACCGCCCCCCCGCTCAACAGCCCATGACCCCACCCTTTATTTCACGTATTACGTGAAATTCCCCGCACCTATCCGTCCCGCTGCACCTCACGCGCATTTCACGTGATACGTGAAAAACTCCCCGCCTCACCGTGCGCCGCCTTCGCCTCCCGCCTCGTAGGTTTACCCTCGGTGTTAACTCGAGCGAGGACAGAGCCCAACGCGGCTTCCAAGAATGGGCCGAAGAGCTCGTCGGAGGAAGCAGCTTTGGGCGGGATTGCAGCTCCAGACCACGAAGTGAGGACGGCGACACCCGGGACGTCGGGTCGCCCCTTTAAGATCCAGTTTCCTTTCAACAAAGTGCAGTCTATACCGCGCGGGACTCGACGAACGCCCGGATGGCGTCGGGCGTGGCCTTCAGGTGGTGTTTCACCAGCGGACGCGACTTCAGCGCCTCGAGGCTGGGATGCAGCGGTTCCACGCCGATTGCCGCGCGGATCGTGTCGGGAAACTTTGCCGGGCTCGCGGTCGAGAGCACGACGTTCACCCGGTCGGGGTTAAGGTCCTTGAAGCCGCACGCCGTGTGCGGATCAGCCACGTAGCCGTACTCCCGGTGAACCCGCGCGATGATCGCGGCGATCTCCTGGTCATCGGTCCGTGACGCGCTGAAGACGTCCGCGTTGAAGTTCGAAAAGCGGTAGGCCCCCGTGCGCCGGAACTCCGCCATCACCGCGCGGACGCGCGCCGGGTCACGGCCCTCGAGGTAGTACAGGAACCGCTCGAAATTCGACGCCACCTGGATGTCCATCGACGGCGCGAGGCTTGGATGAACCTCACCGACGCGGTACTCCCCGGTCGTGAACAGCCGGTGCAGGATGTCGTTGCGGTTCGTCGCGACCCGGAAACCGCGGATCGGCACGCCCATGCGGCGGAGCATCCAGCCGGCGAGGACGTTCCCGAAATTGCCCGTCGGCACCACGAATTCGACGTTGTCACGCTCGCCCGCCGGCAACCGCAGCCATGCGTAAAGGTAGTACACGCACTGGGCCAGCACACGCGCGAGGTTGATAGAGTTGACCGCCGAAAGCCGGTGCCGCGTGCGGAAATCCTGGTCGGCGAAGATCTCCTTCAGCGCCGCCTGCGCGTCGTCGAAGGTGCCGTCGACCGCGAGGGCGAAGACGTTCTCCGCGCCCGTGCAGGCCATCTGCCGCTCCTGCAGCGGGGACACGCGGCCGTCGGGATACAGGATGAAGATCGCGGTGCCCGGGCGGCCGATGAGCCCGTGGATCGCGGCCGCGCCGGTGTCCCCGGATGTGGCGCCAAGCACATTGATGCGCTCACGCCGCACCTGGCATTGACGGGCGTAGAGGTTGCCAAGCAGCTGCAGCGCGAAGTCCTTGAACGCGAGCGTCGGCCCGTGCCAGAGCTCGAGCACGTAGAGCCCCTTGGCGAGCGGCCGAAGCGGCGCGATCGCGGGATCTGTGAAACGCGCGTAGCTCTTGGCGACCAGGCCCCGCAGTTCCTCCGCCGGGATATCCGTGGCGAATACCCGCATGAACTCGAAGCAGAGCGACGGGTAGTCGAGGCCGGCCATGCGGCCGAGTTCCCCGGATAAATCCGGCATCCGCTCCGGCAGGTAGAGCCCGCCGTCCGGCGCAAGCCCGGTGGCGACGGCGTCGGAAAAGCCGAGCGCGGGCGTCTCGCCGCGGGTGGAGATGAACTTCATCGTCAGTGGCGAACGGGGGGCCGGGGAATCGCGGGTGCCGCGGCTGCGTGATGCTCGCTACCCTCTGCCCGCTACCCCGCTACTTCCCCCTCACGCCTTCTCGAGCCCGAACGCGGCGTGCGCGGCCCGGGCGGCCTCGTCGGCCTTGTCCTTGGCGATCACGACCGAGATCTTGATCTCGGAGGTGCTGATGAGCTCGAGGTTGGCCCCGACACGCGCGAGCGAGTCGAAGAGCGCGGCGGCCACGCCGCTGTGCGTCCGCATGCCGACGCCCACGACCGAGAGCTTGGCGATCTTCTCGTCGAAGGTCGCCTCACCGCCGGTCTCCTTGAGCGCGGGCGCGAGCGCGTGGACGGCCTTGTCCTTCTCGGACAGCGGCACCGTGAACGTCAGGTTGGCGAGGCCCCCACGGCCGACGTTCTGGACGATCATGTCGACGTTGATGTTGGCGTCGGCCAGCGCGCGGAAGACGCGCGCGGCGGTGCCGGGCTTGTCGGCCAGGTTGCTGATCACGACCTTGGCCTGGTCCTTGTCGACGGCGACGCCGCGGACCACGACCTTTTCCATGTAGGCGACTTCCTGTTTCACGATGGTTCCTGGGTTCTGGTTGAAGGAGGAGCGCACCTCGAACACGACGCCGTACTTGGCGGCGAACTCGACGGAGCGGGTCTGCATGACCTTGGAGCCGAGGGACGCCAGCTCGAGCATCTCGTCGTAGCTGATCTCGGAGAGCTTGCGGGCGTCCTTCACGACGCGCGGATCGGCGGTGTAGACGCCGTCGACGTCGGTGTAGATCTCGCACTTGTCGGCCTTGATGGCGGCGGCCAAGGCGATGGCGGTGAGGTCGGAACCGCCGCGGCCGAGGGTGGTGACCTGACCCTCGTCATCGATGCCCTGGAAGCCGGCCACGATGATGACGTTGCCCGCGCGGAGGTCCTTCTCGAGCGGCTTGGCGTTGATGGTGCGGATCTTCGCCTTGGTGTGGACCTTGTCGGTGAAGATGCCGGCCTGGGCGCCGGTGTAGCTCACGGCCTGCACGCCGAGACCGTGCAACGCCATGGCGGTGAGGGCGATGGTCTCCTGTTCGCCGATGGCCAGGAGCTGATCCATCTCGCGCTCACTGGGCAGCGCGCAGACGGCCTTGGCCTTGGCGATGAGCTCGTTGGTCACGCCGGCGCGGGCGGAGACGACGACGACGACCTCGTGGCCGGCGTCGCGCGTGGCCTTCACGCGGTTCGCGACGTTCTTGATGCGGTCGACGTCACCGACCGAGGTGCCGCCGTATTTCTGGACGATGCGTGCCATGACGTAAAGGGATCAGGCCCCGAAGTCGCCGATGCGCAGGAGCACGGGCTCCTCGAGAACGGCGGCGAGCGTGCGCAGGCGCCGCAGCGTGCGGGCAATGGCGCGCTCGTCGCTTTCGTGGGTGGTGAGCACGAGCGATGCGGCACGGGCGCGCTCCGCGGGACCCTGGATGACGGTGGCGATACTCACCTGATGGCGGGCCATCTCCGAGGCGACACGCGCGAGCACGCCCGGTTGGTCCCGCACCGTGAGCCGCACGTAGAAGCGGCCGCGGATGCTCTCGGGCGGCGCAAGGCGGCAGCGCGAGGGCGCGACGGGATCCTCGCCCAGCAGGTGGGCACCCTTGCCGTGGCGCAGGAGCGAGGCGGCGTCGGCAATGTCGCTGATGACGGCGCTGGCGGTGGCGTCGCGCCCGGCGCCGCGTCCGCTGTAGAGGGTGGTGCCGACGACGTCACCCGTGACGGAGATCGCGTTGAAGACGCCATTGACGTTGGCGATGACGTCGCCCGCGGGGAGAAGCGTGGGATGCACGCGCACGGCGAGCTCATCGCGGCGGAAGTCGCGGGTGATGACCGCGAGGAGCTTGATGCCGTAGCCGAGGGTGGCGGCGTTGCGGATGTCGGCCGGAGTGAGGCGCGAGATCCCCTCGACGACCATCCGGTCGGTGGGAACCCAGACTCCGTGGGCAAGCCAGGCAAGCACCGCGGCCTTGTGGGCGGTGTCCCAGCCATCGACGTCGAGGGACTCGTCGGCCTCGGCGTAGCCGAGCCGCTTGGCATCGGCGAGGACCTCGGCGTACGGGGCACCCTGCTCCTTCATCCGGGTGAGGATGTAGTTACAGGTGCCGTTGAGGATGCCGTAGATGCGCGTGAAGCGGTTGGCGACGAGGCCCTCGCGAAGGGCCTTGATGATCGGGATGCCGCCGGCGACCGACGCCTCGAAGAAGAAATGGCCGCCGTGCCGGCGGGCCGCGGCCATGATCTCCGGCCCGTGCTCGCAGATGAGCGCCTTGTTGGCGGAGACGACGACCTTGCCGGCGCGAAGGGCTGCCAACGTGACCTGCCGGGCGACGGTGGTGCCGCCCATCAGCTCGCACACGATGTGGATCGAAGGATCGCGGGCGATGGAGAGCGGATCGGTGGTGAGCAGACGGCGCGGGATGCGCACATCGCGCGCGCGGCCGAGGTCGCGGACGGCCGCGCGGGCCAAGTTGAGACGCACGCCCAGGCGCGCCTCGAGCCGTGCGCGGTTGGCGGAAAGATGCTTCCACACGCCCTGGCCGACGGTGCCGAAGCCGCAGATGCCGATGTTGAGGACGGGGGCGCTCATGCGGAGGAAGATGCGGAGGGTGGCGTCTTGGACCCGACGCGCGACTCGGTGCCGGCGAGCAGGCGCGAAATGTTGGCGCGGTGGCGCAGGATCACGAATCCGGCGATGGCGGCCGTGACAACGACGACCGGGACGGAGCGACCGAGCACGACGGCGGCGATGACGAGCGAAACGGCCGCGAGCATGGAGGAAAGGGAGACGAAGCGGAAGATCGCGAGCGTGAGTCCGAAGACGCCCAGCGCGATCGCCGCCCCAGATGGAAACAGTACCGCGAAGCCGCCCGCGGCGGTGGCGACGCTTTTGCCGCCCTTGAAGCCCGTGAAGCACGAGAAGCTGTGCCCGACGATGGCGGCGACGAGACCGGTGATCGCGGCGCCCTCACCGGCCGGCCCCGCGACTGGCAGGAGCGGCCAGCCGACGGCCAGCGCGCCCTTGGCGGCGTCGAGGAAGAGGACGAGGTTGCCGGGACCGTGGCCGAGCACCCGGCGGACGTTGGTCGCCCCGGGGTTCTTCGAGCCGACCTCGAAGATGTTCACGCCCTTCGCGCGCGCGACGAGAAACCCGAACGGCAGAGCGCCGAGCAGGTATCCGACGACAGCCGCGACGATAAGGACGGTCGGCATCGGCGAGGCTTACAGCTGCACGAACTTGGCCATCTTGATCGAGGCGTGGCCCTTGATGACCTTGCGGGCCGACTCGCTCGGCTCGGTGTCGACGCGGACCACCATGTAGGCGGTGCCGCCCGGCGTCAGGCGCGAGAGCGACATGTCGGCGATGTTGACCTTGTCGTTGCCGAGGATGGTGCCGACCTGCCCGACCATGCCGGGAACATCCAGGTTCTCGAGGACGAGCAGCTTGCCGTCGGCGACGACCTCGACCTCGCGGCCGTTGATCTCGATCACGCGCGACTGGTTGCCCTTGCCGATCAGGGTGCCTGACGCCGAGGAGACGGTGCCATCGCCCGCCACGGCCTCGACCTTGATGAGGTCGGTGTAACCGGAGTCGTCGGTGGACTTAACCACTTCGGCGCGGACGCCGAGGCGCTCCAGGGCGGACGGGGCATTGACGAAGTTGACCGACTCCCCGCTGATGCGGCGCAGGAACCCGCGCTGGATGGACCGGGTGACGGCATTGACGTCGAGGTCGACGATCTTGCCCCAGTAGGTGATGCGCAGCGTGGCGATCTGGGCGGGCCCGATCTGCTGCACGAGCGTGCCGAGCTTGGCACCGAGATCGAGGTAAGGCCCGAGGACCTTCACCGCATTGGCGTCCATCGACGGCATGTTCACGGCGTTGCGGATGATGCCGCCGTTGAGGACGTCGGCGATCTGCTCGGCGATCTCGATGCCGACGGATTCCTGCGCCTCGGCGGTCGAGGCACCGAGGTGCGGCGTGAGGGTGACGTTCGGCAGGGAGCGGAACTCGCTGTCCTTCGCGAGGGGCTCGTCCTCGAAGACGTCGAGGCCGGCGGCGGCGACGTGGCCGCTCTTTAGTGCGGCGAGGAGGGCGGCTTCCTTGATGATACCGCCGCGGGCGCAGTTGAAGAGGCGCACGCCCTTGCGGCACTTCGCGAGGGCCGCCTCGTCGATCATGTACTTCGTGTCGTCGGTGAGCGGCATGTGCACCGTGATGTAGTCCGACTGGCGCAGGAGCTCATCGAGCGTGACGCCCTCGACCTGCATGGCCTTGGCGCGGCTCGGGGCGAGGTAAGGATCGTAGGCGAGCACACGCATGCCGAAAGCCTGAGCGCGCTTGGCGACCTCGCCGCCGATGCGGCCGAGACCGACGATGCCAAGGGTCTTGCGGAAGAGTTCGATGCCGGAGAACGACTTCCGGTCCCATTGCCCGGCGCGCATCGAGGCGGCCGCCTGCGGCACGGGACGCGCCCCGCAAAGGATATGGGTGAACGTGAGCTCAGCGGTCGCGATCGTGTTGCCCGCCGGCGTATTCATCACGACCACGCCGTGCTGCGTGGCAGCCTCGACGTCGACGTTATCGACGCCGACGCCCGCGCGACCCACGACCTTGAGGTGCGGGGCCGCGGCGAACACCGCCGCCGTGATCTTCGTCTCCGAACGCACCGCGATCGCGTGCACGTCCTTCACCAGTTCAAGGACCTTCTCCGGGGAGGAGCCGTAGGCCTCGACGACTTCAATGCCCGGCTGCTGGCGCAGGAAGGCGACTCCCTTGGGTGAGATCTTGTCGGCGACGAGGACTTTCATCGGGAAAAATGACCACGAGCGAAATCCCCGCCGCAGGGCCAAGCAAGGAAAAGGTTTCCCCGCGTCGGAACCGAGGCGAAGCGCCGCCGACGGATTGAAAAATCAGCCGCGCTTGAGACGCGCCTTTGACAAATCCCATGCGTCCAGCCCACCGTGACCCGTCGCCGCCGAGCATCCGCGCGTCAGCGGTCGCGACGCCACCCCCACCGCATGATTCCGCTCCCTGCCACGCTCCTTCGCCCCAGCCTCCTCCTCGCCTTGCCCGCCGCCCTGCTTCTCTCCGCCTGCGGCGAGGCTCCCCCTGCCGGCGGCGCGGGCAAAGGCGGCAAGTCCGGCAAAGGAGGCGGCGCCGCCCCCGTGCTGGTCACCAAAGTCGAGCGCAAGGTCGTGCCGCTCTCCCTGGAGGCGATCGGCGCGGTGGAGCCGATCCGCACCACCGCCATTCGCTCCCAGGTCACCGGCACCCTGAAACGCCGCGCCATCCGCGAGGGTCAGGACGTCAACGCGGGCGACCTGCTGCTCGAGGTCGATCCCCGCCCGTTCCAGAACGCGCTCCAGACCGCCGAAGCAGACCTGAAGAAATCCCAAGTGCAGCTCGAGACCGCCCGGGCCCAGGTCGCCCGTTACCGCTCCCTTTCCACCGACCAGATGGTCTCGAAGGAGCAGTACGAGAAGATCACCGACGCCGCCCGGGCCCTCGAGGCCGAGGTGGCCGCGGTCGAATCGCGGCTGGCCAACGCCCGGCTGCAGCTCGAGTACTCCTCCATCCGCGCCCCGCTTACGGGCCGCACGGGCAACATCCACGTCCACGAGGGTGACATCGTGCGCGCCAACGACAGCGGCGCCCCCCTCATGACGATCAACCAGCTGAACCCGATCTACGTCACCTTCGGGGTTCCTCAGCAGTACCTAGCCGCCGTCAGCCGCTACCGAGCCTCGGGTACCCTGCGCGTCGCCGTGGTGCCGCCCGGCGCTGACGAACGGCCCGAGGTCGGCGAACTCACCTTCCTCGACAACACCGTCGATTCCACCACCGGCACCATCCGCCTCAAGGGCACCTTCCCCAACAAGGAGAACCGGCTCTGGCCCGGACAGTTCGCGACCGTGACCCTCACCCTCGCCTCTCCCGAGGTTACCGCCGTCCCCGCAAACGCCCTCCAAGTCTCCCAGGCCGGCCAGTACGTCTACGTCGTGAAGGCCGACCAGACCGCCGAAATGCGCATGGTCACGGTGGAGCGCCTCGCCGGGGCCGACGCCGTGATCGCGAAGGGCCTCGAGCCCGGCGAGGTCATCGTCACCGAGGGCCAGCTGCGGGTACTCCCGGGCCGGCCTGTGGAGGTGAAGTCCAGCGGAGCGGGAGACGCCGCCGGCAAGTCGGGCAAGGGCCAGAAAGGTGCCAAGGCGGGCGCCGCGCCCGGCAAGGCCCCGGAAGCGGCCAAGGGCACCGCGGGAGGCAAGTCGCCATGAACATCCCCGAGCCCTTCATCCGCCGGCCGGTGATGACGACCCTCGTCACCGCCGCCATCACGCTGTTCGGCTGGATGGCGTACACGAAGCTGCCCGTCAGCGACCTGCCGAACGTCGATTTCCCCACGATCTCCGTTTCGGCCAGCCTGCCCGGCGCGAGCCCGGAGACGATGGCATCCTCGGTCGCCACCCCGCTCGAGCAGCAATTCTCCAGCATCGCGGGCATCGACTCGATGACCTCGGTCAGCACGCTCGGCAGCACCTCCATCACGCTGCAGTTCAACCTCGACCGGAACATCGACGGCGCCGCGCAGGACGTGCAGTCGGCCATCGCAGCCGTGCAGCGGCGGCTTCCGCGCGACATGCCCGTGCCGCCGTCCTTCCGGAAGTCGAACCCCGCCGAGGATTCGATCATGATGCTGGCGCTCACCTCCGAAACCCTGTCGCTCTCCGAGGTGAACGAGTACGCGGAGACGATGCTCGCGCAGCGCATCTCGACGGTCGACGGCGTCTCGCAGGTCAGCGTCTACGGTGCGCAGAAGTACGCCGTGCGCGTGCGGCTCGACCCGCGCGCGCTCGCCGCCCGCGGCATCGGCCTCGACGAGGTGCGCTCGGCCCTCGACAACAACAACGTCAACCTGCCGTCCGGCACCCTCGACGGCACCCACAAGTCCACCACCCTGCTCGCCACCGGCCAGCTCGGCAACGCCGAGGGCTTCCGGCGCATCATCGTGAGCTACCGTAACGGCGCCGCCGTGCGCCTCGCCGACGTCGCCTCGGTCGTCGACGGCGTCGAGAACGACAAGTCGGCCTCGTGGTTCGACCAGCGGTTTCCGGACGGTGAGGAGGACCCGGGTTTCGCCGCGGGCACGAAGACGCGCCGCAGCGTGATCCTCGCGATCCAGCGCCAGCCGGGCACCAACACCATCAAGGTCGTCGACGGCATCCGCGAGCTCCTGCCCGCGTTCCGCGCGCAGCTGCCCGCCACCATCAACCTCGACATCTTCGTGGACCGCTCGCAGGCGATCCGCGAGTCGGTCCACGACGTGAAGTTCACCCTGGTGCTCGCGATCATCCTCGTGGTGCTCGTGATCTTCCTGTTCCTGCGCACCCTCTCGGCGACCATCATCCCGAGCGTGGCGATGCCCATCGCGGTGGTCGGCACCTTCGCGGTGATGTACTTCTGCGGGTTCAGCATCAACAACATCTCCCTGCTGGCCCTCACCCTCTCGGTGGGCTTCGTCGTCGACGACGCGATCGTGATGCTCGAGAACATCGTGCGCCACATCGAGGCCGGCGACTCCCCGATGGAGGCCGCGCTCAAGGGCTCCCGCGAGATCGGTTTCACCATCCTCTCGATCACCATCTCGCTCGTCGCGGTCTTCATCCCCGTGCTGTTCATGGGCGGCATCCTCGGCCGCCTCCTCCACGAGTTCGCCGTCACGATCGGCGCCGCGATCCTCGTCTCGGGCTTCGTCTCCCTCACCCTCACGCCGATGCTGTGCAGCCGGTTCCTCAAGCCGCACGCGCCGGACCGCAAGGAGGGCCGGTTCTTCCGCGCGATGGAATCCGCCTTCCAGTGGAGCGTCGACGCTTACGAGAAGACGCTCCGCGCCTCGCTGCGCTTCCGCGGGACCGTCCTCCTCACCGCCGCCGCCACCGTCGGCCTCACCCTCTGGCTCCTCGCGGTGGTGCCCAAGGGATTCATCCCCACCGAGGACACCGGCCGCCTCATGATCTCGGTCGAGGGCGCCCAGGATTCCTCCTTCGAGGCAATGAACCGGCTCCAGCAGGAGGTCATGCGCGTCGTGAAGCGGAGCCCTTACGTCACCGACGTCTCCGCCTCGATCGGCTCCTTCGGCCGCAGCGGCGGCGGCGCCACCAACAACGGCCGGATGTACGTCGGCCTCGTCGACCGCGAGCAGCGGCCCCACGCCAACGTCATCGCCCAGATGATCCGCTCCCAGACCGCGGGCATCCCCGGGGTGAAAGTCTTTCCCCAGGTCCCCCCGGCCATCCGCATCGGCAGCCGCGGCGCCACCTCCGTCTACCAGTACACCCTCTACGGCACCGACCTCGGCGAACTCTACCGCGTCGTCCCGCCCATGCTCGAGCGCGTGCGCGAGATCCCCGGGCTGATCGACGTCAACACCGACCTCCAGATCACCAGCCCTCAGCTGCTCATCGACATCGACCGCGACAAGGCCTCCTCGCTCGGCCTCAACGCCCAGCAGGTCGAGGACACGCTCTACAGCGCCTTCGGGCAACGCCAGGTCTCCACCATCTACACCTCCACCAACCAGTACTCGGTGATCCTGGAGCTCGACCCCCGGTTCCAACGCGACCCCTCCGCGCTGTCCATGCTCTACCTCCGCAACCGCGAAGGCCGCCTCATCCCGCTCGAGTCCGTCGCGCGCGTCCGCCCCACCGTCGGCCCCCTCACGGTCGCCCACATGGGGCAGGTTCCGGCCGTCACCATCACCTTCAACCTCGCTCCGACCACCTCGCTCAGCGAGGCGACCGAGGCGATCGAGCGCCTCGCGCGAGAGATGCTCCCGCCGACCGTCAGCGGCACCTTCCAGGGCACCGCCGCCGCGTTCGCGAACTCGCTGCAGGGCCTCGGCTGGCTGCTGCTCATCGCCGTGCTCGTGATCTACCTCGTGCTCGGCGTCCTCTACGAGGACTTCGTCCACCCGCTCACCATCCTCTCCGGCCTGCCGGCGGCCACCTTCGGCGCCCTGCTCACCCTCATCCTCTTCGGCCAGGAGCTGAACATGTACGGCTACGTCGGCCTCATCATGCTCATCGGCATCGTGAAGAAGAACGCGATCATGATGATCGACTTCGCGATCGACGCGCGCCGCCGACTCGGCAAGGCCGCCGAGGAGGCCATCTTCGAGGCCTGCATCGTGCGCTTCCGGCCGATCATGATGACCACCTTCGCCGCGCTGGCCGGGACGCTGCCCATCGCCCTCGGCATGGGCGCCGGCGCCGACTCCCGCCGCACCCTCGGCCTCGCCGTCGTCGGCGGGCTCATCGTCTCCCAGATCCTCACGCTCTACATCACGCCGGTCTTCTACCTCTACATGGAGCGGTTCACCCGCTTCCTGACCCCGAAGCCCGTCGAGGAGTACGAGCGCGAGGCCGCCGCGGCCCGCACCGCCCGGTCCTGACCACTGCGCGCTGGCCAGCGGCCGTGCGGGGTGGCAAACCTCCGCGCGCCCCTTCCCCATGCGCACCCCGATCTCGTTCGTCACCTTCCTCGCCTGCCTCGCGACCTCACCGCTGGACGCAGCGCCCGCTGTCGCCGTGAAGCCCTTCGGTCGCCTCGCCGACGGCAGCGAGGCCCGGCTGTTCACCCTCGCCAACCAGGCTGGCTTCACCGCGGAGATCACCGATCTCGGCGGCATCATCGTCGCCCTCCGCGCCCCCGATCGCAGCGGCCGCCTGGCCGACGTCGTCCTCGGCGTCTCCTCGGCAACCGAGTTCGAGGCCAAGGCCGCCGGCTTCAACGCGATCATCGGCCGCTACGCCAACCGCATCGCCGGAGGCCGCTTCACCCTCGACGGCAAGGCCTACACGCTCGCCACCAACAGCAGCTCGGGCGGCGTGCCCGTGCATCTTCACGGCGGCAAACGCGGCTTCAACCGCGTCCTCTGGCGCGCCGAACCCACCTCGCGCGACGGCCTGCCCGCGGTCCGTCTTAGCCACCGCAGCCCGGACGGCGACGAGGGCTACCCGGGCAACCTCGACCTCGAGGTGGTCTACAGCGTCACGGCCGATAACGCGCTGCGGATCGACTACGTGGCGAAGACCGACGCCCCCACGCACCTCAACCTCACCAACCACGCCTACTTCAACCTCAAGGGCGAGGGCGACGGCGACATCCTCGACCACGTGCTCGAGCTTCGCGCCGCCCGTTACACGCCGGTTCTCCCGAGCCTCATCCCCACCGGCGAGCTCGCCCCGGTGGCCGGCACTCCGTTCGACTTCACCCGCCCCCGCCGCATCGGCGAGCGGATCGCGGCCGAGCATCCGCAGATCGCGATCGGCCGGGGCTATGACCATAATTTCGTGCTGGATTCGCAGGACGGCTCGCTCGCCCTCGCCGCCGTCGTGACCGAGCCCGCCTCCGGCCGCGTCCTCGAGGTCCTCACGACCGAGCCCGGCGTGCAGCTCTTCACCTCGAACCACTTCGCCGGCAAACTTACCGGGAAATCCGGCCGCGCCTACGCGCGCCACGGCGGCTTCTGCCTCGAGACGCAGCATTACCCCGACTCGCCGAACCAACCGTCCTTCCCCAGCACCGTTCTGCGCCCCGGCCAGACCTTCCGCTCCACCACCGTCTTCCGTTTCTCCACCCGCTGAGGATTTACCATGACTGCGCGCCTCCTGCCCCTCCTCGCCGCCTTGGCCGTGCCCGCGTTCGCCGCCGCCCCGGAGCGACTCAACATCCTCTGGCTGATCGCCGAGGACACCGGCCCATCGGCCTACGGCTGCTACGGCGAGCAACCCGCCGCGCACACGCCCACCCTCGACCGCCTCGCCGCCGAAGGCATGCGCTACACGCGGTTCTACACCACCGCGCCGGTCTGCTCCCCCTCCCGCTCCGCGTTCAACACCGGGATGTATCAGACGACGATCGGCGCACACCAGCACCGCACACCGGAGAAACGGCCGCTCCCCGAGGGCGTGCGTCCCTTGCCCGAGTGGTTCCGCGCCGCCGGTTACCACACCGCCAACGTGCGGGAATTCCCCGCCGCCCTGAAGGTGCGCGGCGCCGGGAAGACCGACTGGAATTTCATCACCCGCGAGCAGCCGCTCTACGACGGCGACCGCTGGGAGGACCTCGCTCGGCGCCAGCCTTTCTACGCGCAGGTCAACTTCCAGGAAACCCACCGCGACTTCGCGGGCGAGGGGGTCACCGATCCCGCCAAGGTGATCCTGCCGCCCTACTACCCCGACCACCCCGCGGTCCGGAAGGACTACGCCGACTACCTCGACTCCGCGCGCCGGCTCGACGGCAAGATCTCCCGGATCCTCGCTCGCCTCGAGCAGGACGGCCTCGCCGCCAACACTGTGGTGATCTTCATGGGCGACAACGGCGAGGCGCACATCCGCGGGAAGCAGTTCTGCTACGAGGAGGGCCTGCGCGTGCCGCTGATCATCCGCTGGCCGCGCGGCCTCACGCCGCCCGCCGGCTTCCGCGCAGGCGCCGTCGAGTCGCGGCTCCTCGAGGCCATCGACGTGGCGCCGACGCTCCTCAGCCTCGCCGGCCTGCCCGTCCCCCCGCGCATGCAGGGCGCGCCGTTCCTCGGAGAAAAGGCCGGCTCACCCAAGGCCCACGTCTTCGGCGCGCGCGACCGCTGCGACGAAACCGCCATGCGCATCCGCACGGTGCGCGACATCCGCTACCGCTACATCCGCACTTTCACGCCCGAGATGCCCTTCTTCGCGCCCAACGCGTACAAGGCCCGCCAATACCCGGCCTGGACGCTCGTGCCGCGGCTGCATGCCGAAGGAAAGCTCAACGACGTGCAGGCCTTCCTCTGCGCGCCGCGCCAGCCGGAAGAGCAGCTTTTCGACCTCGAGGCGGATCCGCACGAGATCCGCAACCTGGCGTCATCCTCGGACCCCGTCCACGCCGCCGCGCTCCGCCGTCTGCGCGCTGCGTTGGAGGATTGGATCATCCGCACCGACGACCAAGGCCGGTTCCCGGAAAAGATGTCCGCGAGCGAAGCCGACGCTGCCGTCCGCCGCCAGCAGGGCGCCGCCAAGCAGAAGGCCAAAGGCGAGTAGCCGCTAGGGGTATTGGACGCGCAGCAGATGCGGCTGCACGTCCGATGTGGCTGCAGCTCCTCCTGCGCCCCTTTGCGCCTCTTGGCGGCTGGAGTCCGACTTCGCTTCGCGTACTTGGCCTCTTGGATTTTCCGCGGCTGCAGCCGCGGCCACACCTGCTGCGTTTCTGATCACCTCGCCGCACGAACTTCCCGTGGGCTCCACCTGAGATGTGGCTGCGCCGGAAGGCGCGGAGATTTCACGCCCTTACCTTGTACTCCACGCGGTCCCAATTCGCGTGAGACCCCTCCTCTCCCTGCCCCTCCTGCGCCCCTTGCGCCTCTTGGCGGACGAACTCTGGAACTTCGCTTCGCGTACTTGGCCTCTTGGATTTTCCGCGGCTACAGCCGCGGCCACACCTGCTGCGTTTCTGATCACCTCGCCGCACGAACTTCCCGTGGGCTCCACCTCCGATGTGGCTGCGCCGGCAGGCGCGGAGATTTCACGCCCTTACCTTGCTCTCCACGCGGTTCCAATTCGCGTGAGACCCCTCCTCGCCCTGCCCCTCCTGCGCCCTTTGCGTCTTTTGGTGGCCGAGCTCCGACTTCGCTTCGCGTACTTGGCCTCGTGGATTTTCCGCGGCTGCAGCCGCGGCCACACCTGCTGCGTTTCCGATCACCTCGCCGCACGAACTTCCCGTGTGCTCCACCTCCGATGTGGCTGCGCCGGCAGGCGCGGAAATTTCACGCCCTCTCTTCCCGTCGAGGCACTTCCCCGGTCACTTCCGCCGGCGCCCTTTTGGGCCTCAGCGTCCCGGAACCTCGTAACGATGCGTCACTGCCCCGGTACGGCGGGAGGCGTTTTCCGCAGCGTCGGGGTAGGCACGGACGTACTCCACGACCGCGCGGGCAGGCTCAACCGTGACGCGCAGGATGCCGGAAGCCCCCTGCTTCACGCCACTCTTGTAGCCGTATTCGTCTAGGCTGCGGGTGTTGTCGAAGCGCTGATGACCGGGCTGCGGAACCAGTTGGTAGATGACCCCGTCGCGCTCCTGCTGGACGTACAAATGGTCATGACCGTGGAAGACGATCGCCGGCCCACGTCGGACGAGCAGGTCGTGGATCGGCGCCACCCAGCCCGGGCGCTTCTGCGCGAAGGTGTTCCGCCCGTCGAGTTCCCGGCCGCCCCATTCGAAGAAATGCGAAGCCTCCGATCCGCCGCGGCCTTCCGGCGTCTCACCGCCCACGAGATGATGCAGGAAGACGAACGTGTGCCGCGCACGGCTGCCGGCGAGCGTGCGCCGCAACCATTCGTACTGCTCGCGCCCGAGAGAGCGGTTCCAATTGTCGCCCCGACCTCCCCCGCCGCGTTCCCCGCGGCCCGAGTACCAATACGGGTCGAGCGCGATGAACAGCCCGTCGCCCCATTCCCAAGCGTAGTAGTTCTGCAGCAGCCCGAGCACGGGATGCGCGGTACCATTACCGGTGTAGAACGCGTCCGGCACCGGATTCGGAAAATACCTTTTCCGCATGGTGTTCGACCAAGCGGCCATCGAATCAGCCCCCGAGCCGCCCCGGGCGGGTTGCTCGCCGTCGTGGTTGCCCAGCACGAGGAACACCGGGGCGCTGTGGCCGACCAGACCGAAGTAGTACCGCTGCGCGAGGTACTGCGGCGCGGCATCGGTGAACTTCAGATACTTGTCGGTCATGAACGTATCGCCGAGGTCGACGTGGAAGTCGGTCCGTGAAGCCAGCGCGTTGGCGAGGGACTTGCGGTAGACGGCGGGGTCGGTGCCGAAGTCGAGGTGCGGATCGGCCTGCACCGTGAACGTGAAAGCGGCGCCCGGCGGACGCGCGGTGTGGAAGCTCCGTTCCGGCGACCGCTCGAACTCGCCGTTCCCGCCGCGACGGGAGCGGAACTCGTAGAAGACGCGGGAGTTCGCCGGCAAACCGGTGAGCGCCACCTCCGCCGGTTCGCCCGCGGTAAGCCGCCGGGGCGGCGTGAGCTTCTCCAGCTGCCCCGGAGCGAAGCCGTAAGCCACCTGACCCTCACGGTCGGCGTAACACAGGACGCTGAGCACCGCGGAGTCACGCGTCGGCCGCCCCAGGATCAGGTCATACTCCTGCGCCGGAACCTCGGTGCGGAACGCAGGCGTCGGCATCCTGGCCTCACCCCGCCCCTGCCCGCCGCCCCCACCTCCCTTGCGCCCGCCGTCGCTCCGCGGCTCCGCCGCCGAGAGCGTGGCCGCCGCCAGCAAGCCGATCCCGAATCGGAAAACATGGGGAAAAGTCATGGACCTCATCGTTTCTTCCCTCCGCCACCCTTGCCGCCGCGGCGCTCATCACCCTCGCGGCGCTCGCTCGGATCCGTCGCCTTCGACGGGTCGTAGTCGGGATTCGGCCGCGCCATCTGCGCGCTCACGGCCTTCAGGTAGGCGTCCAGGCGCTGGCCGAGTTCCGCCGCCTTCCCGGGCATTGAGGCCGCCAGGTCCCGCGACTCCCCCGGATCCTTCTCCAACTCGAAGAGACGCGTCTGCTTCGTCTCGTAGTTACGGATCAGCTTGAAGCCGCCGAGCAGGAGGGCCGTCGCGGGTCCCCCGTTGCCGAGGTCGTAGTGCGGAAAATGAAACACCAACTCCTCCCGGGGACGCCGCACCGCCCCGCGGCCGGCGGGATCACGCAGCACGGGCACGAGGCTTCCTCCCTCAACGCCCGCCGGCAGCGTGGTCCGCACGCCCGCGAGTTCGGCGATGGTCGGCAGGATGTCGCACGCGGTCGCCGGCACGCGCGAGCAGACATCGCCCGCAATACCCGGGCCGCTGATCAGGAACGGAACCCGCAGCCCTCCCTCCAGCACCGATCCCTTCCCGCCGGAAAGCGGCGCATTGGTCCCCCGGCCCTGACCGCCGTGGTCGGCTGTGTAAAAGATATAGGTCGTGCCGGTGAGTCCCAGGCGTTCGATCCCGTCGAGCAGCAACCCGAAGGTCTTGTCGATCTCATCGGCGTCGGCCTTCGCCGAGTCGCGCCCGGGTCGACTACCCTCCTTGCGCTCCTGGTTGGGGTAATGGGAGAGCTGGAGGTAGAACGGCTTCCCCGCGGACTTGGCCTTCTGCATGAAGGCGATGCCGCGCTCCGTCATGCCGTATGCCTGTTTCGGGTTGGGGCTCGCGACGTTGTCGGGCCCGCCGTTCGAGGTCGGGCCGTCGCTCGCGTCGAAGCCGTGACGCGCGGGATCCGTGCGGCCGACGTGCCACTTGCCGAAATGGGCGGTCGTGTAACCGGCGTCCTTGAGCAATTCTCCGACCGTCACCTCACCCGTGGGCATTTCAAGGAGCGGCTCCGGGGGAATGAGGGCCGTGCGCACCGGCCCGCCTTCGCGGCCGGCGCCGACGTACGTCATGCGCAGCGCGGCCGGCCCGCGGCCGGTGAAAAGCGCCGCGCGCGACGGGGTGCAACGCGGTGAAAGCGCGTAGCCGTACGTGAACCGCATCCCGCTCCGCGCCAGGCGCTCCAGCGCCGGCGTGCTGAAGACGCGGCTGCGGGACTCCGGCACGCGGTCGTCCATCAGCACCGAAGTCTGCGCCCAGCCTTGGGCCTCGGCCATGAGGACCACAAAGTTGGGCCGCCCCGGTTCGGCGGCGCTCAAAGCCCCGCCGGCGAACCCACCGCACCCCAGCATGACCAACAGCCCCGCCCGTAGTCCGTGCATCGTTTTCATGTTCATTCGTCCTCCCGTTTGCCTTTGCCCTCCTTGCCCTTCTTTCCACCGCCGCCACGCCGGTCACCGGCGCGGTAGGTTTCCTCGCGCACCGTCCCGTCGGTGCTGGTGAAGCGGAACCGCCAGACGCCCTCGCCCACTTGCTCGTAGTCGACCGCGCCTGCGCTGCCGCGAACATCGTACTGGAGCGAGTAGGACTTCTCGGCGGTGATCGTGCGAAACCCGGTGATCCGCGCGCCGCGCAACGCCTGCAGCGCCTCGCGCACGCCCTGCGCACGGGGCTGCGGATCAACCTGCTCCTCGCGCTCGACCACGACACCGCGGAAGCCGCCGTTGAGGTAAGGATACTTCAGCGACGCATGATAATGGTAGCCGAGCGGCGCGTGCTCGTGGCCGTTCCATTTGTCGAGGCCCTTGGGGGCGGAGCCGTCCGGCTCCGTCAGCCCGTGGATCGGGTAACCGTCGAGCGCGTACGCGACAGGCAGCGCGTTGCCCAACACCGCCTGCAGGTGGAGAGGGGCGACGTGGTAATGGTAGTCGTCGGCGCGGCCGCAATGCCCGCCCCATTCGTCGAGCTCACCGATTTCCTGGGAAATCTCCCCGCGGTTGTTCTGCGGGTTGAAGATCGGGATGCCGTTGGCGGCGAGCGCGATCGCGCCGCGCAGGAAGCGGTCGCGGATCGTCACGCCACCATTGGGGGCCGGCACGGGCCGGAGCGGGATGCGCCAGGCGTTGTCACCGCGGTACGGCTGCGGCAGCGGCACCTGCTGCTGCCACGCGGTGATCCCGACCATCATGTTGTGCGCGGGCAGACCGCGCGACTCGACGTAGAGGAAATCCGCATCGGAGCGCAGCTGCACCGCCGGCGCGAAGCGCTCGAAGGCGGAAGCCGTCACATAGGGAGCCGCGGGCGCCAGCGCCGCCAAGGTCGGAACGTGAAGGGACACCTGCACGGGCCGGAACTCGCGCGCGAGGCGCCGGGCCGACTCGTCGTGGGCGGCGTCGCCGATGACGTGGCCGAGGCTGGGAGCGGCGACACAGCCCAGGCAGATTAATCCGCGGATAGACAGAGCGTTCATGACGGGTGATCAGCGGGCGGGAGCGCCGGACACGTCTAGGTCGGGCTTGGTGTTCCAGCGCGGCTTCCAGTCGGGCTTCTCGATGCGCGTGCGAAAGATGACCGTATTGTCGAGGTCGAGGTCGCCGGTCCAGATGAACTTCGCCCCCTTGAAGTCGGCGTTGTAGTAGGGCTCCTTGGGATTCACCCGTTCCTCGGTGTACTCGGTGGCGCGCCCCCAACCGGAGTCGTCGAAGTCGACCGCGTACCAGTTTGGTGGGATCGGCGCGTGCTCAACCTTGGGATTAGCGGTGTCGTGGTTGAGCGGGCCGCGGAAGAAGGATTTCGCCCTCCAGGAGGCATTGGTGACGGTGCCGTCGCCGAACTTCAGGATGAAGCCGCCGTCGCCGATGTTGGTACCGTACTCCATGCCGGTGCGCGGGTCGGCGTTGTCCTTCGCCATCACGGCGATCGTCATCGGATACTCGGGCAGCAGGTCGACCGAGACGACGTTATGCGGGATGAAGTCGATCGGGTCGACCGCGACGAGACGCCCGTTGACGTAGAGCATGAACCAATTGTCGGCGTAGACGTTGGCTCGGATGGTGTCGGTCATCGAGGGCTTCACCACGCCGGGAGTGCCGCCACCCTTGCCCTTACCCTTGGCCCGGCCGGGAGCCTTGGCGCCGGAGTCGGCGCCCCAGCAGGTGAGCGCGACCAGGAGACCGAACAGGACAGGAATCACGCGGGTAGGCCTCATACCCTATGACACGCGCTCCGAATGAAGCCCGCGCGCAAGTCCGGATTAAAACTTTGTCATGACGAAAGCGGAGGGGCCGGCCCAAGGCGCCTCGCGGTTCGTTTGCTCCGAGCAGGCAACCACGGATCGCGCGGATGCCACGGATCGGGTCGTAGGCTTTCCCGTCTGTGAAGTCGGTAGTGCCTGGCGGCAGATGTCCGACTCGGCTTCGCTAAAACGGCCTCGTGGATTTTCCGCGGCTGCAGCCGCAGCCACACCTGCTGCGCTTCAGAACACCTCGCCGTACGAACCTTCGGTGAGATTCACCTCCGATGTGGCTGCGCCTGCAGGCGCGGAAATTTCACGCCCGACCTCCCGGCCGAAGGCCGTTCCCCGAGCCTTTCCGAAAGACTTTCCTTCTTCTCCGCAGCTGCAGCCGCAGCCACACCGCTCGGGCCCTCTTTTCGACCAAGCCACGGCACCATAGTGAGATTCATCCCCGATGTGGCTGCGCCTGCAGGCGCGGAAACTTCACGCCCGACCTCCCGGCCGAAGGCCGTTCCCCAAACCTTTCCGAAAGACTTTCCGTCTTCTCCGCGGCTACAGCCGCAGCCACACCGCTCGGGCCCTCATTTCGACCAAGCCACGGCACCATAGTGAGATTCACCTCCGATGCGGCTGCGCCTGCAGGCGCGGAAATTTCACGCCCAGCCTCCCGGCCGAAGGCCGTTCCCCGAACCTTCCGAAAGACTTTCCTTCTTCTCCGCGGCTACAGCCGCAGCCACACCGCTCGGGCCCTCATTTCGACCAAGCCACGGCACCATAGTGAGATTCACCTCCGATGCGGCTGCGCCTGCAGGCGCGGAAATTTCACGCCCAGCCTCCCGGCCGAAGGCCGTTCCCCGAACCTTCCGAAAGACTTTCCTTCTTCTCCGCAGCTGCAGCCGCAGCCACACCGCTCGGGCCCTCTTTTCGACCAAGCCACGGCACCATAGTGAGATTCATCCCCGATGTGGCTGCGCCTGCAGGCGCGGAAACTTCACGCCCGACCTCCCAGCCGAAGGCCGTTCCCCGAGCCTTTCCGAAAGACTTTCCGCCTTCTCCGCGGCTGCAGCCGCAGCCACACCCTTCGGGCTTTCTTTCCGAGTTAAGCCGCGACTTCCGCGGCTGCATAGTCCCAACCCACGAGGTCGGAGCCCGGCGCTTAGTCCTCGGCGGGCCGCGACTGCTCCGCACGGCGCCATTTCGGGCGGGCGCCACTGGCGGCCTGGGTGGCGCTGGCCTCGATGCGCGCGATGCGCTCGGCGTCGCGCTCCTTGCCGACGAGGTCGAAGTGGATGGGGCAGCCCTTCAGGTCGAATTCGTCGACCAACCCCGCCTCGAGATAGCGGCGGTAGGACTCCGAGAGCTTCTCCTCGCGGTTGCAGAACAGCCGGATGCGGAACGGCCTATTGCCGGTCTGCGTGGCGTAGTAGATGCGGAACCGCCGGCCGGAAATGGCCGGGGGCGGGTTGCGCTCGGCAAGATACGCGAGCGTCTGATTGAGCCGGCCGGTGGGGATGCGCTTGTCGAGCGTGCGGTGCAGCTTCACCGCGGCGTTGAGCATGCGGTCGATCTCGTGGCCGCTGAGGGCGGAGACGAAGATCACCGGCGAGCCCGGAGTGAAAAACAGCCGGTCGAACAGCGCCTTCTCGTACTTCTCGCGATAATCGCGCTCGCTTTCGTAAGGCTCGAAGCCGCCCTGCTTACGAAAGGCCTCCTGCACCAGGTCCCACTTGTTGACCACCACCACGATCGGTTTGCCCTCCTTCACCGCTTCGCCGGCGATCGCCTTGTCCTGCTGCGTAACGCCCTCGAAGGCGTCGAGCACCACGAAGACGACGTCGGTCTGCTTCACGGCGTCGAGCGAACGCAGCCGGGAGAAATACTCGACGGGCGAAGCCAGCTTGGTGGCCGCCTTGATGCCGGCGGTGTCGATGAGCTTGAACGGATAGGTCTTCCCATCGCGCCCAAGGAACTCGAACGGCAGTTCGATGGCGTCGCGGGTCGTGCCCGGCACCGGGCTCACGATGAGCCGGTCGCTCTTCAGGAGCCGGTTGCTAAGGGACGACTTGCCCACGTTGGGCCGGCCGATGAAGCAGACGCAGAGCGGGTCGCGCGCGGACTTGGTTTCCGCCGACGCCTCAGGCACGGGACCGAGCTCCGCGAGGATGGCCTCCCGCAGTTCCGTCTCGCCGCGGCCGTGCTCGGCCGAAACGCGCAGGGGCTCGCCGAGCCCGAGGCGGTAGACCTCGTCGAGTGCGATCTTCTCGTCCCCGAAATCGGCCTTGTTCACCACCAGGCGCACCCGCTTCCGGCCCTTGCGCAGCATGGTGGCGATCTTCTCGTCGAGCGCGGTGACGCCCCCGAGACCGTCGACCACGAACAGGATCAAGTCGGCGGCGGAGATGGCGAACTCGACCTGCTGCTCGGAGGCGCGCGTGAGCGCCGCCGGGGTGTCCTCGCCCTTGTAGCCGAGGCCGCCGGTGTCGAGCAGCGTGAACGCGCCCTCGGCGACCTCGGTCGAGATGACGTCCCGGGTCACGCCCGGCTGATCGTGCACGATTGAGATGCGCTTGCGCGCGAGCCGGTTGAAGAGGCGGCTCTTGCCGACGTTCGGCCGGCCCACGATGGCGACGATGCGGGACATGAAGGGAGGGCGGGCGGGAATGGCGGCGGAACGCGCGGGAGGCGGGATCAGTCCGCGGGGCGCGCCTGGCCAGCCGATGCCTGCACGAAACGGTCCACGCGGTCGCAGGCCTCGACGATCTGGTCGTACCCAGTGGCGAAGCACGCGCGCACGTGGCCGCGGCCGTTCTCGCCGAAAGCCGTGCCCGGCACGACCGCCACCTTGTGCTGCTGGAGCAACCCGACCGAGAAGTCCTTCTCCGACAACCCAGTCGCGGTTACGTCGGGAAACGCGTAGAAACTACCGCGCGGGGCATGGCAACGGAGACCGGATTCGTTGAAGCGCCTCACGATGAGGTCACGCCGCCGGTGATATTGCTCGCGCATGGCGAGGACGTTGTCCCAGCCGTTCTTGAGGGCCTCGAGCGCGCCCTCCTGGGCGATGATCGAGGCGCACATCATGGCGTACTGGTGCACCTTCATCATGGCGTCGACCAGCTCGGCCGGCCCGCAGGCGTACCCGATGCGCCAACCGGTCATCGCGAAAGCCTTGGAGAAACCGTGCAGGAAGATCGTGCGCTCGGCCATGCCCGGCAGGCTGGCGATGCTGGTGTGCGTGCCCTCGAAGGTGAGCTCGGAGTAGATCTCGTCGCTCAGCACGAGGAGGTCCTTCTCGCGGCAGAAGGCGGCGATCTTCTCGACCTGCTCGCGGGTGCACGTGCCGCCCGTCGGGTTGCACGGCAGGTTGAGCATCAGGATCTTCGCGCCCGGCTGCCACGCGGCACGCAGGGCCTCGGCGGTGAGCGCGAAGTTGTCCTTCGCGTACGTCGGCACCGCGATCCCCTGCCCGTGCACCAGCGAAATGCTGGGATGGTAGCTCACGTAGCAGGGCTGGTGAAACATCACCTTGTCCCCGGGGTTGCAGAACGCCCGGAAGGCGAGGTCCAGCGCCTCGCTCACGCCGACCGTGACGATCACCTGGTCATCTGGGCGGTAGGTCACCCCGAAGTGGTGCTCGACGTAGGCCGAGATGGCCCGCCTCAGCTCGATCGTGCCGAGGTTGGAGGTGTAGTAGGTCTTCCCCTTCTCGAGGGCATAGATCGCGGCCTCGCGGACGTGCCACGGGGTGACGAAGTCGGGCTCGCCGACGCCGAGGGAAATCACGTCCTGGCCCTTCATCTTCGCGACCAGCTCAAAGAAATCTCGGATGCCGCTCTTGGGCAGCGCGGACACGTGTCCCGCCACCCATCGCTTCGGATCGGTGCTCGTGCTCATGGCGCGTGATCTCAGGGCGCGACGGTCAACCGCGCGGTCTGCGCCTCGCCGCCGTCGAGCAGGAATCCCTGTTCCTTGTAGCAGCGCAGCATGAAATGGGTGGACGTCGAGAGCACGCCCTCGACGGTCGAGAGCTTCTCCGAGACGAACGCCGCGACTTTCTGGAGGGATCCCCCGCGGACGAAGACGAGCAGGTCGTAGCCGCCCGACATGAGGTAGCACGACTCCACCTCGTCGAACCGCGCGATGCGCTCCGCGAAGCGGTTGAAGCCTCCACCGCGCTCCGGGGTGACCTTCACCTCGATCACCGCGCGCACGGCGGCGGCCGCGGCGGCCTCCCGGGAAAGATCGAGCACCGGACGCCAGCCGAGGAAGATCTTGTCCGCCTTCAGCTGTTCCAGGTGCTGACTAACCTCGGCTTCGGACATCCCCGCGACCTTCGCCATCTGGGAGGTCGTGAGGCTGCCGCCGTCGATCAGGAGCTTCAGCACGGGATTCATGGGACCGGCGGTTATCCGGAAACTCCCCCACCTTGACGAGGACGAAGTTTACCCGTGCGGCCTGCGCCTTCCGCGGTGGAGCGCCAAACGGGGCGGGACCGTCCTACCGACGCATTCAGGCTCCCGCGAGGCGGCCGCGGAGCTTGCGGCCGCGGGCGCGCGACTCGGCGGCGAGACGACGGCGGAAGGCATTCAACTTGGCGGTCAGGCGCGCGTCGCCGAGGGCCACGATCGAGACCGCGAGCAACCCGGCGTTGCGGCCGCCGCCGATCGCGACGGTGGCGACGGGAATGCCGCCGGGCATCTGCACGATCGAGAGAAGCGAATCGAGGCCCTTGAGGCTCTTGCTCTCCACCGGAACCCCGATGACCGGCAGCGTGGTCTGGCTCGCGACCATGCCTGGCAAGTGGGCGGCGCCGCCGGCCCCGGCGATGATCACGCGCAGCCCGCGGCGCTGCGCGGTCTTGGCGTAGCGGAACATGTCGTCGGGCGTGCGGTGGGCCGAGACGACGTTCGTCTCGCAGGGCACCCCGAACTCAGCGCACGCCTGCCAGGCCGCTTCCATGGTGGGCCAGTCCGAGTCGCTGCCCATGATGATGCCGACGAGAGGATGCGGGGTCTTTTTCATGTGGAGTCTCCGAAGGTGAGGGCCGCCGCCGCGCGTCGGGCGCGCCCCAGCGCCTCATCCATGGTGGCGCCGCGGGCGGTGACGTGCCCTAGTTTCCGACCCGCTCCGGCGGCGGCCTTGCCGTAAAGGTGCACGTGAGCCTCCTCGACGGCGAGGGCCGCGGCCAGCCCCGCCGGCCTCCCGGTGCCGGACCTCGTGCCCAGCAGGTTCACCATCACGACCGCCGGCGCGACCAGATCAGGCCGCCCCAGCGGCCAGCCGAGCACGGCGCGCACGTGGTTCTCGAACTGCGAGCAGACGCATCCCTCGATCGTGTAATGGCCCGAGTTGTGCACACGCGGCGCGAGTTCGTTCACGGCGAGGCGCCCTCCTGCGGCCATAAACATCTCGACGCCAAAACTGCCCACGGCGCCGACCGCCGCGACCGCCCGGCAGGCGACATCCGCCGCGCGCGCCGCGATCGCCGGCGGCACGGGTGCCGGCGCCAGCACCTCGTGACAGATGTGGTCGCGCTGGACCGTCTCCACGACCGGATACGTGACCGCCTCGCCGTTGCGACCGCGGGTCACGATCGCCGCGAGCTCCTTCTCGAACGGCCAGAATGCCTCCACGTAAAGTCCCACCCTGCCCCCTCCGAGCCGCTCCCAACCGGCGGGCACGTCCGCCGCCGAACGCAACGTGAAGTTGCCCTTGCCGTCGTAGCCGTTGCGCCGCGCCTTCAGCACGAGCGGCCAGCCGAGTTCGCCGCCCGCGGCCGCGACCTCCTCCGGCGAGGCGACCGCGCGAAACTCCGGCACCGGCAGGCCCGCCGCCGCCAGCGTCTGCTTCTGCACCAGCTTGTCTTGCGTGAACGACATCGTCGCCGAGGTCGGGAACACCGGCACCCCCGCCTCCTCGAGCCCGCGCAGCAGACCGGCGTCGATGAACTCGTTCTCCAACGTCACCACATCCAGGCCCGCTGCGAAGCGCGCCAGCACGGCCGGGTCGGACCAGTCGCCCGTCACCGAGCGGTGCACGACCTGCGCGCCGGGGCTGGCGGCGGCCTTCTCGATCACGGTGACATCGACGCCCAACGGGGCCGCCGCCAGCGCCGTCATCCGCGCGAGCTGGCCCCCGCCGATGATCCCGAGGCGCGCGGTGGCGCCGGAAGGCGGAACGGAGGCGGCGGGTGCGGCGGGCGGCATGTCGCGGTAGAGGGGATTCCGAGTACCGCGGCCCGCGCCCCGCTTGGCAATCCTCCGGTGCGATCATGTCAGCCAAACGAGGCGCGGGTTGCGTCGCCACCGGAAATGCCCCAACGGTGGCGGTTCCAATGTTCGAGTCACTCACCGAAAAACTGGGCCAGGCCCTCCGCGGGCTGCGCGGCGTCAGCAAGCTGACCGACGAAAACATGGCGGAGGCGCTCCGCGAGGTGCGCACCGCCCTGCTGGCCGCCGACGTGCATTTCCGCGTGGCGCGCGAATTCGTCGAGCGCGTCCAGCGCGAGTGCGCGGGCCGCGACGTGCTCAAGGGCGTGGCTCCGGGCCAGCAGGTGGTTAAGATCATCCACGACGAGCTGGTGAAGCTGCTCGGCGAGGGCACCACCGCGCTGTCGACCGCCCGGCCCCTGCGGATCCTGATGGTCGGCCTCCACGGTTCCGGCAAGACGACCTCCACCGCAAAGCTCGGCCGTCTCCTCAAGAAGCGCGGCTACCGACCGTTCGTCGTCGGCGCCGACGTCTACCGGCCGGCCGCCATAGATCAGCTCGAGATCCTCGCGAAGCAGGAGGAACTCGGCTTCTACGCCGATCGGAACTCCAAGGACGTACCCTCAATCGGCGCCACCGCCCTCGCCGCGGCCCAGGCCGCGGCGGCCGACTGCATCATCTTCGACACCGCCGGCCGCCTGCAGATCGACGCCGACCTCATCGAGGAGGTGAAGCGCCTGCGCGCCCGCGTGCAGCCCGACGAAGTGCTGCTCGTGGCCGACGGCGCCCTCGGCCAGGAGGCCGTCAACGTCGCGAAGGCATTCCACGACGCCCTCCAGCTGACGGGTCTGATCCTCACCAAGCTCGACGGCGACACCCGCGGCGGCGCGGCGCTCTCGATCAAGGGCGTCACCGGCGTGCCGATAAAGTTCGTGGGCACGGGCGAGAAGACGACGGACTTCGAGCCGTTCCACCCGGACCGGCTGGCGTCGCGCATCCTCGGGATGGGCGACGTCGTTTCGCTCGTCGAGAAGGCGCAGGAGACGATCGACGAGCGCGAGGCGGAGCGGATGGCGGAGAAGATGCGCAAGGCGGAGTTCGACCTCGACGACTTCCTGGCGCAGATGCAGCAGGTGAAGAAGATGGGCTCGATGCAGAGCCTGATGGGGATGATTCCCGGGATGAACGGAATGCAGCTGCCCCCCGATGCCGACCGCCAGATGGCGCGCACCGAGGCAATCATCCGCTCGATGACGCGGCAGGAACGCCGCAAGCCCGACATCCTGAACGGCAGCCGCCGCAAGCGCATCGCCGACGGCTCCGGCGTGAAGATCGTCGAGGTCAACCAGCTTCTGAAGCAGTTCCAGCAGATGCAGCAGATGATGAAGCTGATGAAGGGCGGCGGCGGGAAGAAGCTGATGCGCCAGATGGAGGCGATGCGCGGCCGCGGGGGATTCCCCGGAATGTGACGGCGACCGCAGGCGCGGATTGCATTCCGTCCCGCCTGCGGCTTCATGAGATCAGGCGTCCGACCCCGGCGCCCCAAACCAACCCACCGCCATGAAGGGAATCATCTTCATCCTGCTCGAAAAAGTCGTCACCGAAGCCCATGGCGAGGACACATGGGACGCCCTGCTGGCGAAATCGGGCGCGAGCGGCGCCTACAGCAGCCTCGCGAGTTACTCCGACGAGGAGCTGGCCCGGATCGTGACCGCCGCTTCGGCCCTGACCGGGAATTCCGAGGCCGACATCCTGCGCTGGTTCGGACGCAAGGCCATGCCCCTCCTCCGCGAGCGGTACGCGGCCTTCTTCGAGAAGCACCACGCGACCGTGCCGTTCATCCTCACGCTGAACGACATCATCCACCCCGAGGTGCGCAAGGTCTACCCGGGCGCGGAGGCCCCTGACTTCAGTTTCATCCAGGGCGGGCCCGGCGAACTCGAGATGGTCTACCGCTCCCGCAAGCGCATGTGTGCGCTGGCCGAGGGACTCGTCCTCGGCGCGGCCGACGTCTTCAAGGAGAACGCCACCATCGACCACCGCCGCTGCATGCACCGCGGTGACGACTCCTGCCATCTCGCCTGCCGATTCGTGCCCGGCGTTGCATGACGCCGGAGGCGGAAGAACTGCGGCGGCAGGTCCAGGCGCTGGAGCAACGCCTCGCGCGCCAGCGCAAGGCGCGTGAGGATGCCGAGGATGTCGCCGAGCGGGCGACGCGCGACCTCTACGAACGCGTCCAGGAACTCGAGCGGATCCGGGTGCAGCTGAGCGAGGCGAAGGAGCAGGCCGAGCGAGCGAATCAGGCGAAGAGCGCGTTCCTCGCGAACATGTCGCACGAGATCCGCACGCCCCTCACGGCGATCATCGGGCTCGCGTACCTGACGATGCGCCGGGCCGACGATCCGCGCATCCGGAAGAGCCTTTCCGACATCCATGAATCCGGCAACCACCTACTCGGGCTCGTGAGCGACATCCTCGACCTCTCCAAGCTCGAGGCCGACAAGATCGTCCTCGAAGAGGTCGACCTCTCCATCGACGGATTGCTGGAGCGCGTCAGCACGATGACCGCCACCCGGGCCCAGGCCCAGCGACTCGAGCTCGCCTTCTCGGTGCAGCCCGGCGTGCCGCGGATCGTGCGCGGCGACCCCGTGCGTCTCGCGCAGCTCCTGCTCAACTACGTCACCAACGCGATCAAGTTCACCGAACGCGGCAACGTGACCGTGGGCGTGGGGATGGAGCAGGACGGGACGGATTCCCTCGTGCTCCGATTCTCGGTCACCGACACGGGCGTCGGCATCCCGGCCGAGGAACTTCCCCGCCTGTTCCGGCCATTCGAACAGCTCGACAGCACGGACACCCGCCGTCACGGCGGCTCGGGGCTCGGGCTCGCGATCTGCCGGCGGCTCGCCGAGCGGATGGGCGGAGCCGTCGGGGCCTCGAGCGTCCCTGGGCAGGGAAGCACCTTCTGGTTTACCGCACGCGTCGGCCGGGTCGATCGCGCCGCGCCTTCCTCGCCCCACGCGGACCTTGCGGGACGCCGCGTGCTCGTCGTCGACGACAACCCCACGGCCCGCGAGGTGATCGCCGGCCTGCTGAACCCGTTTCCCCTTTCCGTGCGGACGGCGGGCTCGGGGGAGGAAGCCGTCTCCGAGGTCCTCTCCGCCCGCCGGACGGGAGACGCGTTCGACGTGCTGCTGCTGGACTGGCGCATGCCGGGGCTGGACGGCATCGAAACAGCGATGCGGATTCGGGAACTGATGCATGGGGCGGCCTGCCCGGAGATCCTGTTGATCACCGCGCATGGCCGGGACGAGGCAGTCGGGGCCGCGGCGCGCGCCGGTATCCATCACGTCATTTCAAAACCCGTCACCGAGTCGTCACTCATTGATTCCCTCGTGCGGGTGATGGGCTCACCGGACGCGACCGCTTCGCCAGAGGAGCGTACACGGATCGCCGCGGACCGCCCGGAGGATGCCCTGCCGCAGCTGACGGGTCGCCGATTGCTGGTGGTGGATGACGTGCCGCTGAACCTCGAGATCCTGCGCGGCCTCCTGGAGGCCGCGGGCTGCATCGTCAGCACGGCCGAGAGCGGCATGGAAGCCGTGGAACGGGCTTCCCGCGAGAGCTTTGACCTCGCGCTGTTGGACATCCAGATGCCGGTGATGGACGGGCTCGCAACCGCCCGGGAACTCCGCCGGATCCCGGGCCGCGAAAAGCTGCCGCTGCTCGCGGTGACCGCCAACGTGATGGAGGAAGACCATCGCCGCTACCTCGCCGGCGGCCTCGACGCGGTGCTCTGCAAACCCGTGCAACCCTCGTTGCTTTATGCCGCCGTGGCGCGGCTCCTCGGAGCGACCTCTCCCGCCCCGGCCGCTCCGACCTCCGCGGCACCGCCGCCCGAAGCTGAGACCGACTTCGACGCCGATTCGGCGCTGCACCAGCTGGGCGGAGACCCGGCGCTGCTGCAGCGGAGCATCGAAAGCTTCGTTCGCAGCAATGCCGGCGAGGCCGGCCGCATCCGCGCCCTCCTGCAAGCGGGCGATCTCAAGCAGGTGGCCTCCCAGCTCCACCGACTGAAGGGCACCTCAGCCATGCTGGCATGCCGCCGGACGGCGGCACTTGCCGCGAGGCTGGAGCGCCGCCTCAAGCTTCCTCCGCAACAGCCGCCCAGCTCCGCTGATTTGGATGAGTTGGACGGCGCCCTCACGGCCGCCTGCGAGGCGATGCTGATGGCGCGCGGCATCTGAGGCTGCGCTCCCATGTCCGCCCCCGGAACATAAACGGCGGGTTGCACTTTGTCCCGCGCCGCGCAGACGTCACTCCCTGCATGACCGCAGCAAGCCAGCAGCCGAGGCCGACGGTGACCCCGCTTTCCGCTACTAGGGCGAAGGCCTCGTCAGCCGGCCGGGGCATGGCGGCCTGGGCACTTCGCTGGTTCGCCTCCTGCGCGCTCGCGGTTCCCGCCCTCGCCGCTCCGGTCGACTACCTGCGCGACGTGAAGCCCCTGCTCACGCGGCACTGCGTGCAGTGCCACGGCGCGCAGAAGGAGGAGTCAGGCCTGAGACTCGACACGGCGGAATTCGCCCGCCTCGGCGGCGCCAGCGGCTCCGTCGTGCGCCGCCCGCGCGGAGGCGAGAGCCTGCTCGAGGCGGTCATCGCCGGCACCCATGCCGACATCCCCGCGATGCCTTATAAAAGGCCCCTGCTCACCGAGACCGAGATCGCCACCCTGCGCGCGTGGGTCGCGGCCGGCGCACCGGCTCCCGAAGACGAGACGCCCGGCCGCTGGGAACATTGGGCGTTCATCGCCCCGCGGCGTACCTCGCCCCCGGACGCGCCGGCGGCCCGCGCGAACTGGCCGCGTGCCGCCATCGATCGCTTCATCCTCGCCCGACTCTCCGCCGAAGGTATCGCGCCCGCGCCGGAGGCCGACCGCGTCACCCTGCTGCGCCGCGCATCGCTCGATCTGACCGGCCTGCCGCCGACGCCCTCGGAGACCGCCGCGTTCCTCGCCGACGCCGCACCCGGCGCCTACGAGCGCGCGGTCGAGCGGCTCCTCGCCTCCCCGCATTTCGGCGAGCGCTGGGCCCGGCCCTGGCTCGACCTGGCACGCTACGCCGACTCCAACGGCTACTCGATCGACGCCCCGCGCCAGATCTGGAAGTACCGCGACTGGGTCGTCTCCGCGCTCAACCGCGATCTGCCCTTTGATCAATTCGTCGTCGAGCAGCTCGCCGGCGACCTGCTTCCGAACCGCACCGTCGACCAGCGCGTGGCCACCGGTTTCAACCGCAACACCCAGATCAACCAGGAAGGGGGAATCGATCCCGAGCAGTTCCGCGTCGAGGCCGTCCTGGACCGTGTGAACACCTACGGCGCCGCGTTCCTCGGCCTCACCCTCTCCTGCGCGCAGTGCCACGACCACAAGTTCGACCCGATCTCGCAGCGCGACTACTACCGGCTGTACGCGTTCTTCAACACCTCCGTCGACGACGGTCACGGCGACCGCCGGCCGAAGTCCGTCGGCATGCTCCACTTCAAGCCCGACGGCACCGCCGACGAGGAACTGGAGACGGAGATGGCATCCGTCCGCGAGCAGCTCACCGCGCTGTTCGAGCAGCACGGCGCGGAGATAGAAGCGTGGCGGCGCGGCCTCACCCCTGAGACCCGCGACCGGAAGGTTTCCCGCGGCACGCGCGCCGCGCTCGACGTGCCGTGGGAGAAACTCGGCTTCAACCAGCGCCGCTCCGTCTATCCCGTCGCCCGGCCCGACGACGCAGCCTTCAAGCGCCTCAACGACCGCCTCAGCGCGCTGCAGCGGCGGGAGTCGCAGGGCACGTCGACCTTGGTGATGGAGGAACTTCCCGGCGGGCGCCCCAGCCACCTCTTCATCAAGGGCGACTTCACCCGTCCCGGCGACGTCGTCACCCCCGGCACGCCCGTCGTGCTTCCGCCGCTCCGGGCGGAAAAGCCCGACCGACTCGACCTGGCACGCTGGACGGTCGACCCGGCGAACCCCCTCACCGCGCGCGTGTTCGTCAACCGCGTCTGGCAGCAGTACTTTGGCCGCGGCCTCGTCGAGACCGAGAACGACTTCGGCTCGCAGGGCACCCCACCCTCCCACCCCGAGCTGCTCGACTGGCTCGCGACCGAGCTCGTGGCCCGCGGCTGGAGCCAGAAGGCGCTCCACCGCCTCATCGTCACCTCCGCCACCTACCGGCAGTCCTCGCGTCACCGCGCCGACCTCGAGCTCGCCGATCCCGTCAACCGCCTCCTCGCCCGCCAGTCACGTCTGCGGCTCGACGCCGAGCTCGTCCGCGACGCATCACTCGCCGCGAGCGGCCTGCTGGTGCCCACCCTCGGCGGCCCTCCCGTCTTTCCGCCGCAACCCGACGGCGTGATGTCGCTGGGCCAGGTGAAGCGCGAATGGAAGCCCAGCACCGGCCCCGACCGCCACCGCCGAGGCCTCTACACCCACTTCTGGCGCGCCACGCCGCACCCGGCGCTCGCGGTGTTCGACGCCGCCGACGGCTTCAGCGCCTGCACGCGACGGCTGCGCTCCAACACCCCGCTCCAGGCCCTCACCCTGCTGAACGACCAGCAGTTCTTCGAGTTCGCCGGCGGGCTCGCCGACCGCGTGCGGCGCGAGGCGCCCGCCGCTGATCTGCAGGCCCGGATCGAGTTTGCGTTCCGCTGCTGCCTAGCCCGGAGCCCGACAGCCTTTGAGACCGAGCGGCTCGCTGCGTTGCACCGCCAGCAATTCGCCGCCGCCGAGGGCACCGATGACGAACGCGACCGCGCCGCGTGGCTGGCGATCGCGCGGGTCCTGCTCAACCTCGACGAGACCATCACCCGCGAGTAACGCCCACGCCTCATGCTCTCCTCCGGCTCAACGCCCGCCGAGTTCCTCGCCCACGGCACCCGCCGTCACTTCCTCAGCCGCTGCTCGCTGGGGCTCGGCGGCATCGCCCTCGCCGCGATGTCCGGGCAGCGCGCCTCCGCGTCAGCCACGCCGGCCGCGCTCCCGAACCCGCAGGCCCCGCGAGCGGGGCATTTCCCGGCCCGCGCGAAGAACATCATCTACCTCTTCATGGCGGGCGGCCCGAGTCAGCTGGAGCTTTTCGACTACAAGCCGAAGCTCATAGAGCTCAACGGCCAGCCGATTCCCGCCTCGCTGATCGAGGGCAAGCGCTTCGCGTTCATGGACTCGAGCCACGGCACGAAGCTCCTCGGGACGCGGCGGAAATTCGCCCGTCACGGGGCGAGCGGCGCGTGGGTCTCGGAATTGTTCCCCCACACGGCCGGGATCGTCGACGACATCACCATCGCGAAGTCCTGCCAGGCCACGCTCTTCAATCACGCGCCGGCGAAGCTGTTCATGAACACCGGTGCGGGGCAGTTCGGCCGGCCGAGCATGGGCTCGTGGATCTCCTACGGCCTGGGCAGCGAGTGCCAAGACCTGCCGGGCTTCGTCGTGCTCCAGTCGGGCCCCCGCGGCCCCCGTGGCGGCGCGGTGAACTGGGGTTCAGGCTTCCTGCCCACGACGCACCAAGGCGTGCCGTTCCGTGGCACAGGCGAGCCGATCCTCAACCTCACCACGCCCAAGGGCGTCTCCGCCGAGCGCCAGCGCGAGGCGATCGACGCCATCCGGGACCTGAACCTGCGGCGCGCAGTCGACACCGGCGACCCCGAGATCCTCACCCGCGTCGCCGCCTACGAGATGGCTTCGCGCATGCAGACCAGCGGCCCGGACCTCATCGACTTGTCGAAGGAGAGCCCCGCGACGCTCAAGCTCTACGGCGTCGAGCCGGGAAAGCCGTCTTTCGCCCGCAACTGCCTGCTCGCCCGCCGGCTGGTCGAGCGCGGCGTGCGGTTCATCCAGCTCTACCATACCAATTGGGATAGCCACGGCGGGCCCGGAGAAAACCTGCAGACGGATTTTGAAAAGGTCTGCCGCGAGGTTGACCAAGGACAAGCCGCCCTCGTGCAGGACCTCAAGGCCCGCGGGCTGCTGAAGGACACGCTTGTGGTCTGGGGCGGGGAGTTCGGTCGCACCCCGATGGGCGAGAACCGCGATACCACGGGCCGCAACCACCACATCGACGCCTTCACCATGTGGTTCGCGGGCGGCGGCGTGAAAGCCGGTCAGATCATCGGCGAGACCGACGAGCTCGGCTTCAACGCCGTCCAGGACCCGTTCCACGTCCACGACATCCACGCCACGATGCTCCACCTGCTCGGGCTGGATCACCTGAAGCTCACGTACCGCTTCCAAGGTCGCGACTACCGCCTCACCGACGTCCACGGCAACGTGATGACGAAGCTCTTCGCCTGACGGATCGGAGGACCGGACCCGGGGCGGCCGGCTCGGTGGCCTCAACGAGAGGCCGAGCGTACTGAGGTTCGTTGCGCGCAATCAAATTGGCCGCGAAGAGGCGCAAGACGCGCATGGGGGGCCAGTGCTCAAGCGAATCGCCCAACGCGACGACCTCAGGGTTTGGAGCCTCGCGGCGAAACCGCGCTCGAGACGTGCCGAACCCGCAACCGCGGTTCAACGCGGACGGCGTGCGTCGCCTACCCCATCATCGCTCCGTTTTTTGCGTCTCTTGCGCCTTTTGGCGGCCGTTCAAATTGGCCGCAAAGAGGCGCAAGACGCGCATGGGGGCCGGTGCTCAAGCAAATCACCCAACGCGACGACCTCAGGATTTGGAGCCTCACGGCGAAACCGCGCTCGAGACGTGCTGGACCCGCAACCGCGGTTCACCGCGTACGACGTGCGTCGCCTACCCCATCATCGCTCCGCTTTTTTGCGTCTCTTGCGCCTTTTGGCGGCCGTTCAAATTGGCCGCAAAGAGGCGCAAGACGCGCATGGGGGCCGGTGCTCAAGCAAATCACCCAACGC
>JBBAVH010000017.1:0-90702 GCA_040397825.1 Opitutaceae bacterium | reverse complement strand
GCCTCGGCAAGATGACCTTCAACCTGGGCGCCAACCACAACCGCACCAAGGTCACCCGCGCCGCGGCCACGCCGTCGGCCCTTCAGGCGCTCACCCTCATTCCGCTCTTCGACGTCACGGAGCGCACCCGCATGGAGCGCGGTCAGCCGCGGGATAATCTGAACCTCGCCCTGCGCTGGGAGCCCACCAGCCAGTGGTCGACCCACCTCCGCTTCGTCCGTTACGGCGAGGTCACTGCTTCGGCGACCGACAATAGCGGTTGGGCGCAGGCCCGCATCGACGCCCTCACGCCGGGCTACAACGTCGCCTTCGAGCCGGCGGTGCCCAGCATCAATGCCTCCGGAGCGCCGGTGGCCACGACCCAGAAGCAGGTGCTGCAAACGTTCGACCCCAAGTGGGTCACCGATCTCGAGGTCTCCTACCGCATGGGACGTCGTTTCTCGATCTCCGTCGGCGCAAACAACCTCCTCGATGTTTACCCGACCACGAACATTCGTTCCACCGCCGCCTTCCAGGGCAGCGACAACGTCGGCATCTTCCCGTACAGCGGCATTTCGCCCTTCGGCTTCAACGGGGCCTTCTACTATTCGAAGGTATCGCTGAAGTTCTGAGGCCGGCGAAGTTTCAACAGAAAGAGGCAGGGCGCTGAGCCCTGCCTCTTTTTTTCGCCCATCGCGGAGGGGATCCGAAAAGGTTCAGTTTCGCGAGGAGGGTCGTTTCTCGTCCTCGAAGACGGTCTTACCCGACGTGTCGTGGAGTCGTAGGGTGAAGATGGGCGCCTCGTTGCGCAGCGCGACCTCGCCCGAGAGGTAGCCGCCGTGGCGGATCCGGAGGAAACGGTGCTGCGGGCGCGGGTTTTCCTCGTTCCAGCCGCCGGCATGCCGGTCTGATGCGGGGCCCACGCTCCACTCCTCGACCCCGGTCTTCGGGTCACGGGAAACGTACTGCCAGTGACGATCGCCCGTGACCAGCACGAGGTCGCGCTGCCGGGCAAAGAGGGCCCGCACCCGCTCGCCTTCGTCGCGATATCCGGCGTTGGAGAGGTTGTCGTCCTTTGTCGCCCGATCGGGCCCAACCACGGGGGCCGCGGTCACGACGACGCGGAAGGTTGCGTCGGATTCCGTCAGGCTGCGTTCCAGCCACTCCCATTGCTTCGCGCCGAGGATGACCGGGGGCGCCGTCCGGTCGGCCGCCCGGGTACTACGGTGCTCGCGGCCTTCCAGCAGCCAGACTTCAAGATGGCGGCCCCAGCGGACGCGCCGGTACCCGGTCGCGGGCAGCGCGGTCTGCTCGCGGAACAGCCGCAGGCCGGCCTCGAACGTAAGGTCCCCGTTGCGGTCTCCGGGGCGCGAGTCGTCGGTGAGCGTGTCGTGGTCGTCGCGCATGAAGAAGGCGCCCGCCTGCCGGTGGAAATCGCGCAGCGTGGGCAACGCGTACATGCGGGCCCAGTGGTAGCGCGCCAGCGTCTCGTTCAGCGCGTGCACGGGACCGTGGTCGTAATAGACCACGTCGCCCGTGTTGATCATGAAGTCGGGGCGGCCGCGCAGCATAGACGGATAGATCTCCAGCCCGTCGGGTCGGTCCTGATCCTCGTATTGCTGGCACGACATCACCGTGAAGCTGGCGCCGGCGGAAGCGGCCGGCAGAGGTGCGGTGCGGAAGTTGCCCTGGAGGTCGCTGGTTGCGGCGTCACCGCCGACTGGCCGCGCTTCAACCACGACCTCGTGGCGCGTGCCGGGACGCAGCCCGGTTAATTTGACCAAGCGCGTGAAATCAGCCTGCGGATCGACGTCGCCCCATGGCGTCTCGCGCCACGCGGTCTCTCCCGCCGCCCGGTGACGCACGCGCGTCTGGCCGGCCGCGCCGATCGCGGCGCCGCGGATCGATCCCCAGTCGGCGCCGTCGGGGAACGCGATGCGCGGACGTCCGCGCGGGTACATGGCGTTATCCCTCGGAGCGCGTTCCTCGCCGGTGGCGGCGTCGACGACGGTGACCCGGGGCAGGGGACGATCGGCCGCGGCGGCCGCGGGGTCGCGCGTGACCCGGGTCCAGACGACGATCGCTTCGGCCGAAGGCTCGACGAGCTTGAAGCCGGTCGCCTGATGCACGGGCGGAGCCGCGGCAAGAAGCGGGCCAAGGACGGGTACGAGCGATCCGAGCAAGCGGAACAAGGAAGTCATGGGTGGGGTCGACCGGATTGGGTCAGCGCGTTCGTTGTTTCGGCGGCGTGCGGATCTGAACTACGAACGTCCCGACCCCGCCTGGGTCAGGCGTGTCAGAAGTTTCCGCTCACGCCGAACTTGATGACGGTGGTGTAGAGATCATTCCGCGTCGCGCGGTCGCGAATGTAAGTGTACTGGTGGTTGGTGCCGACGTTGAAGACGTTGATCACGTCGGCGTAAACGCTGAGTCGGCGGCTGAAGGCGTAGGCCAGATTCACGTCCAACGGGCTGCTGCCCTTGTCGTACACGCGACGGGAGGGGTCGGCGTTGTAGGATTCGAGGCGGTCGGACATGTGGTTGACCTTCACCCGCACGGTCCAGCCGTGCGCGAGGTAGGAGACGCCGACGTTGCCGGTGCGCGGCGTGAACAGCGGAAGCGTGGCTCCGGTGCGGGCGGCGCCCGGGGTTCCGTAGTCACCCTCGGACTGCAGCCACGTGAAGTTGGCGAAGGCGCCGAAGCCGCGCCAGAAGCCGGGTAGGTGGCTGAACTGCTGACTATAGGCGAACTCGAGTCCGCGGATGCGGGCCGAGCCTCCGTTGCGGTCTGTGGTCAGCAGGTAGCCGTCGTATTCCTGTCCGAAGATGTTGTTCGTGGAATCGACGCGCCCGACGCCTGCGCGGTAGATGAAATCCTTCAACCGCTTGTCGAAGGCGCCAAGGGAGAGAAGGCCGGCCGGTTCGAAGTAGTACTCAAGCGAGGCATCGAGGTTGCGCGAGCGCTGCGGCCTAAGGTCGGGGTTGTTGGAGGTGATCGTGAGGTTATCGTTGTTCACCGTCATGTCGGGCACGATCTGGCCGAAATTCGGCCGGCCGATGCCGGTCGAGTAACTCAACCTTCCGATGAGGTTGCGGGTGGCGCTGTACTTGAGGTGCAGACTCGGGAAGTAATTCCGGTAATCGCCTCCGGCGCGGGTGCGGTTGCCGTACTCGGCAAGGCTGCGGCGCGTCTGCTCCTCGTCGGTGACCGTGCCGACCCAGGCTGCGCGCCGGGTCCGTTCGGCGGCGGTCAGCTCCTGCTTGAAGCCCTGACCGCTGAATCGCGTGTCCTCCATGCGCACGCCCGTCACCACGCCGAGCCGGCCCCAGCGGGTCTCGGCCTGAACGTAGGCGGCCGTGACCGTCTCCTCCGCGCGCGAATCGAGCCGGATCGAGTCCTGCACGCTCGTGGCGACGTTGCGGCGGAACAACTGCGGTTGGTTCCTGAGGGTGTCCTGCAACTCGGGCAGTTTCATGAACTGGAGCCCGCGCGGGTAATTGAAGGCGACGTGGGTGTAGCCCGGATCGAAGAAGCGTCCAAGGTCGTCGTCGTTGGTTGCGCCGACCGGGCCGGCGACGCCGTTGGGGCCGACGTAGCTGTAGAGGTTGCGTTCCTGATCGCGGCGGCGGACCTGGTCGCGGAGCCGAAGTCCAGTCTTGAGGGAGAGCGGCAGTTCCGTGGCGAAGGCCCGGCGGTAGTTCACCTGTGCTCCGAGGATCTCGTCCCGACTGTAGATTTCCGGGAGATCGAGCGAGGTCATGGTCGAGTTTCTCGGGTCGTAAATGTCGGGCCCGCTGACCTGTTGGACGATGAAATGCCGGTGGGTCTGGGAACGGTCGAAGCGGAAGCCTACTCCGGTGACCGCGCGCGCCGGGATGAAGCGGCGCTCCTCACCCGCGGACGGTGAGAAGTTGGCGGTGAAGTCCAGCCTTCCTCCGAGGAAGCGCGAATTCTCGCCGCCAAGGGTGTAATTGAGCGTCTCCACGTCGCGGGCCCTCCGGTTCTGGTTGAAGGTGAAGGTCTGGTTGCGCGTCTCGGTGACCGTGTTTGTGACGGAAAAGATATTTGCGGCGGTGGCGGTACTGACGGTCGGCTGCCGACGGTTAAGCTGGTCGACGTAGTAGGAGTAGGTGGCGTTGACGTAGATGCGGGTTGCGTCGCTCACCCGGTAGTCGACCCGGGCACCCAGGCCCTGACGCTTGTGCTTCAGCTGGTCCTGACCCCAGTTAGAGGCGGTGAAGAACACGGGGCGGTCGGTCGCCGTCGTCTGCTCGTAGAGCAGGTTGCTGCGGTCGCGCGGCTTGTGGCTCTCGTTGTAGCTCGCGGTGAAGAGCAGCCCGAACTTATCGCGGATGACGTCGGAGTAACTCAGGCTGAACAGCGGCCGGAACGTCTTCTGGTCCATGTTGTAACTGTGGCCGGCATTGTAGGTCGCCCGGCGTCCCTTGCGGTCGAGGGCGCTCTTCGTCCGCAGGTTGACGCTGCCGCCGATCGAGTCGGCGTCCATGTCGGGCGTCGAGGCCTTGGTGACCTCGATGGTCTCGATGAAGTCGGCCGGGACCTTGTCGATCTCAAAGCCGCGGTTGAGGCTGCGGGTCGTGCCGTTGGCGCCGCGGGTGCCATCGATGCTCACGGAGTTCAGGTTCGAATCCACGCCGCGGATGCGGATCAGGTAAATCTCTCCCTCCGACTCCTCCTTGCTGATGCCGGGCATCCGCTGGAGGAAGTTGCCCAGGTTGAGGTCGGCGACGTTGCCGAAAGCATCAGAGGAGATCACGTCCTTCACGTTGCCGGCGTTGCGACGCTCGGTGATGGCGAGGGCGTTGCCCTCCCGCTCCCCCTCAACGACGAACTTCTCGAGCTTGTAGACCGCGGAGGTGAGGCCGAGGTCACGGCTGGCGCTTCCCCCGGAGGCGACGCTCACCCCCGCCGAGGCTGGCTCGAGGCCTGCGTAGGAAGCGGTGACGACGTAGTTTCCCGGTGGAACGCCGGCGAACTCGTAGCGGCCGTCACGCCGGGCGAGGGTGGTGCGGCCGCCCGGAGCAAGGCTCACCTCGGCGCCCTCGAGGTTTTGGCCGGTGGCGGTGTTGCTGATGACGCCCGAGAGGCTGCCGGACGCAGCCGGTTGCGCGGTCAAAGCCGCGGCCAGAATTGGGAGCCAGGCCGCGAGAGCCGCGATGAGGGTAAGGCGTCGGCTGGGGTGAACGGGAGCATACATCGGGTTATCGGGGTTCAGTTCCTGCGACGGGCCATAACACATGACCGGTCGTCGGGGTAGGGTGCGGTCAGAAAACGTTTCCTTTGCGCTCTGGCAAGTCGCCCCGAGTGCTCGGCCTCGCGCAAGCGATCAAGGACGCGGTCCGGTCACCCGATCTGCTCCGGGTCGTAGTGGTCCCAGAAATCCTTCAGGTCGGGGTCCTGCAGCGCGGCCTCCTTCCAGTCCGCTTTCAGCTGGCACGCGCGATCGAGGGAACGTTTCGCCGCCCTGAAATCGCCAAGGAGACAGTAATAGCAGGCGAGGTTGAAGTGGAGCACGCCGAGCTCCGGATGCAGGCGCTTGGCTGTAAGGAGGACGTCTCGCGCGCCCTGGATCATGTTCAGTTCTCGCAGTGCGTAGGCCCAGTGGATCCAGCCGCGCGAGTCGGTCTCATGCCGGCGCGCCAGTTCCTTGGCGATGCGGAGCAGTCCCTGCCAGTCGCGCCTCTCGAGGCAGAGTTCAGCTTGCGCCGCCAGCACATCGGCCAGTTTCCGGTCCGTGCGGGGAATGCCGCGGAGCTCCGCTGACGCCGCCTCCAGCATCCCGAGACCGAGGTAACCCGCGGCGAAACGCAGGCGTACGGCGGTCGTCCGCGGACTGGCACGTCGTCTCCTTCGCGCGGGAGTCGTCGGATGGTCGGAGGTGGCGGCGCTTTCCACGCGGGCACTCGGCTTCATCCTGGCCCTTCCGTCAAGCCGCCGCGGCGGTCACCAGTCCGTACTCAGGCTCCGATCGCGCCGACCGAGTCCAGCTTCAATACGACGCGGCCGGTGCGGCGGCTGGCGGCCAGGTCGATGGTGAAGCGCGCTTCCCAATCGTTGGCTTCCTCTGGGTCGACCAGAACCTGAGCCAGTCCCAAGGATCGCCCGGGTTCCTCCTCGAGCCAATGCGTGTGCTTGGTGGACCGGCCCTCGGGGTCGAGCCGCAGGCGGCCGCGCGCATCGAAGTACGCGCCGAAGAGGGTCTCGGCGCGCCTGGCGGCCGCGGGATCCTCCGCGGCGCCCAGCCGGTCGGCCACCGCCTCCCAGTCGCGGGCGGCGGCGTCCTGCAGGACTCCCAGCACCGCCACGCGCGCCAGTCGGCGGAATGCGGCGCGGTCGCGGGTGATGTCGGGCGGTGGGCGTGGCGCGGCTGGTTCGGCGGAGGGGGACGTGCCGGGGTGAAGTAGGTTCTCCCATTCCTCGAGTAGGCTGGAGTCCACGCCCCGAATCAGCTCGCGCAGGTGGTCCTCCAACTCGAGGAGCGCCTCGGTCTTGGCGCCGACGGGCACGGTCTGTGCGAGCACCTTCCACACCTGCGAAAGGTGGCGCAGCAGCAGTCCCTCCGAACGCTGCAGGCCGTAGTCGCGCACGTAGTCGTTGAAGCCGAGGAATCGCTCGACCATCTCGCGCGCGATCGACTTGGGTCGGACGTTTTCGCCGCCGACCCACGGGTGCGAGGCGGCGAACGCGTTGAACGTGTCGTAGAGGAAGTCCCGCAGCGGCTTGCGATGTTCTATCTCCTCGAGCTTCTCCATCCGCTCCGCGTGGTCGGCGCCCTGGGCGCGCAGCTCGGCGAACTTCTCGGCCTTCAGTTTGTCGACCTGCCGGCGCAGGATGGCGTCGGGATCCTCGACGATCGCCTCGCAGAGCGTGAGCACGTCAAGCGGGTAGGACTCGGCCGCCGGATCCAAGCGGGGCAGGGTATCGAGCAGGTAAACGGAGAGCGCCTGATGGAGGGAGAAGTCCTCCTGCAGCTCGACGTTGACCCGCACCTTGGCTGCTTGCGGACGCTCATCGGGTTTCCGCGTGCCCAGTTCCACGATCCCGCGCTCGACGAGCGCGCGGAACAACTGCCAGCCGCGGCGGAAGAGCAGGCGCTTCCGGTGCGGGGTCTCATGACATTCCCGAATGAGGCGGCGCAGCTCGCGGCAGCCATCGCCAGGCCGGCTGAGCATGAGCAGGAGCATCCCGTGCGTGAGCTCAAAACGAGACTGCAGCTCCTCGCAGGGCGCGGTGCGAAGCCGCTCAAAGGTGCGCTCGTCCCAGCCGACCGCCCCTTCGGGCGGACGTTGCCGCACTACGGCGCGCTTGCGGCCGGGGTTGGCGGCGGCCTTTTCCTCGGCGCGCTTGTTCTCGATCACGTGCTCGGGGGCCTGGGCGATGACGTAGCCCCGGTCGTCGAAGCCGCGGCGGCCGGCACGACCGGCGATCTGCCGGAAGTCGCGCACGCTGAGCACCGCCGCCTTCTTGCCGTTGTATTTCCAGAGTTGGGTGAAAAGGACCGTGCGGATCGGCACGTTGATGCCGACGCCGAGGGTATCGGTCCCGCAGATGACCTTGAGCAGGCCCTTCTGGGCGAGCTGCTCGACGAGGATACGGTAGCGCGGCAGCAGCCCCGCGTGGTGCACGCCGATGCCGTGGCGGAGCCAGCGCTGGAGGTCCTTGCCGAACGGACTCGTGAAGCGCGCGCCGGACAGGGCCTCCTGCAGCGCGGCCTTTTCTTCACGCGTGCAGACCGCGAGGCTCATGAAGTCCTGCGCGGCCTCGCTCGCGGCCCGTTGCGTGAAGTGGACGACGTAGACGGGCGCGCGCTTTAACTGAAGCAGTTCGCCGATTTTTTCCGCGAGGGGTGTCTCGGAGTACTCGAACTCGAGCGGCACCGGGCGGCGGTCGCCGCGCACGGTCACGCATGGTGCGCCCGTGCGACGGGCGATCTCCTCCTCGAACGGCGTAGTCGCGCCGAGCGTCGCCGACATCAGCAGGAACCGCGCGTTCGGCAGCGTGAGGAGCGGTATCTGCCAGGCGGTGCCGCGGCCCGCGTCTCCGTAATAGTGGAATTCATCCATCACCACCGCCCGCAGGTCGCAGTCGGCGCCGCGGTGGAGCGCGATGTTGGCGAGGATCTCGGCGGTGCAGCAGAGCACTGGCGCGCGTGGGTTCACGCTGGCGTCGCCCGTCATGAGGCCGACATTGTCCGGCCCGAACTCGCGGCAGAGCGCGAGGAACTTCTCGTTCACCAGCGCCTTGATCGGGCAGGTGTAGACCCCGCGTTCACCGCGGCAGAGCGCGCGGAACAGGGCGGCGCTGGCGACGAGCGACTTTCCCGAGCCCGTCGGGGTGTTAAGGATGACGCTGCTTCCCTCGTGGAGCGCGAGGATGGCCTCCTCCTGCTCCGGGTAGAGCTCAAGTCCGCGGGCGGCGGTCGCCGCAAGGAAGCGGTCGAGGATGGCCGACGTGTCGGGCGCACCCCCGCCGGGTGCGGCGAAGGGCGCGAGCGGGGCAGCGGTCTCGGCGCCGGTCGGCATCTTGACGGGCGCCGCGGAGCGCGGCTCAGAGCTCGGAGCAGGCAGACGGCTTCAGGAAACGCGCGGTGTTTCGGGAGGTGTTCCCGGCGTAACGCGGGTCGTCCTTCATCTTCTGCCAGCGCGGGTCGGGGCCGAACTTCTTCCAGCCCGCGAGGTGCGAGGCGAGATCGGCTCCGCTCGTGATGTAGCGCAGATGGGGAAGGTTGGGGCCGCTCAGGGCCTGGCCGAAGAAGAGCGGCGACATCCCGAGGTCGCGCATGATCTCGGTCTCGCCGTCATCGAACATCGCCATCTTGCTGAGGGCCTTCACCTCGCTGTGGCTCTCGTAGTCGCGCATCTCGAACACGCGGCCGGGCGCGCGGGAACGGGAGAAGGCGGGGATTTCCATCTTCGGCATGCTGCGGAAGGCGCGGAGCAGCCAGCTGTCGACGCGCTCGAAGGCCGGCGAGGCCTTTTCGGCGTTGAGGTGCGCGGCGCCCGCGGCGCGTACGGCCGGGTCATCGTTGATCTCAGCGCTCACGCCCGCGTAGGTGTCGAGCGAGGCATAGGGAATCAGCACCCAGACCGGTGAATCGGCGAGCGGCTCGGCGGTCGCCTTCGGCTTGTCGACCTTCAATTCGGTGAAGACACCCACATTGCGGACGCCGCGGCGCGCGAGGGCAGGGAGGAAGGCTTTCTCGAGGTAGGCCTCAAGCGGAGCCCGCGAGGCGCTGGCCTTGAGCCGCGTGTCGGCCTTCAGGTGATAGCAGCGCAGGTCGTAGTATTCACGGGAGCCAGCGGCCGTTGAGGCAGGCGCGGCGGAGGCGCGGGTGCCCGCGGCTGCGAGGGCGGCGCCGGCGGTGAGGGACGTGGCGAGGAAGTCGCGGCGGGAGGTGTTCATGGGGAGGTGGGCGCAACGTGGGACGCGCGCCCGCCGCGCGCAAGAATTGGTTCGCGCCGCGGCGGGGCCGATCCTTGCCTTCCCGCGCACGCAGTTTTCTTCCGACAAATCATGTCCACGCAGCTCCCCTCGATCGCGTTCATCGGCACCGGCGTCATGGGCCGCAGCATGGCCGGCCATCTCCAGAGGGCTGGCTACGGCCTGCATGTCTTCAACCGCACCCGCGCCAAGGCGGCGGCGTTGCTCGAGGCCGGCGCGCGCTGGCACGACACCGCCGGTGCGGCGGCGGCCGAGGCCGACATCGTGATCACGATGCTCGGCTTTCCGAGCGACGTGGAGGCGACCTACCTCGGGGCCGGCGGCATCATCGAGCGCGCGCGGCCGGGGGCGCTGCTCATCGACATGACGACCTCGAGCCCGCTGCTGGCGCGGCGGATCGCGGAGGCGGCGGCGAAACGCGGACTGGAGTCACTCGACGCGCCCGTTTCCGGCGGCGACCTTGGCGCGCGGGAGGCGCGGCTCGTGATCATGGTGGGCGGCTCGGAACCGGGGTTCTCCCGGGCGCGGCCGGTCTTTGACCTGATGGGAAAGAACATCGCGCGCCATGGCGGGCCGGGTGCCGGCCAGCATTGCAAGATGGCGAACCAGATCGCGGTGGCGGTCGGCATGGTGGCGTGGGTCGAGGCCCTGGCCTACGCCCGTAAGGCTGGACTCGATCCGGCGGCGGTGCACGCGAGCATTAGCGGCGGTGCGGCCGGGAGCTGGGCGCTCACCAACCTCGCGCCCCGCGCCCTGGCGGGGAACTTCGATCCCGGCTTCTACGTGAAGCACATCATCAAGGACATGAAGATAGCCCTCGACAGCGCGGCGGAGCTGAAGCTCGACCTCCCCGGCCTCGCCGAGGCGAAGCGGCTCTACGAGAAGGTCGCCGCGCACGGCTGGGAGGAGTGCGGCACGCAGGCGCTCTACCGGTTGTACCTCGCGCAGTGACGCGCGCCGATCTGCTTTACCTTCCCCATGAAGCTTTCCCCTGATTTCCGGCGCCGCGTCCTCGCCCGCGAGTGGCTCGCGGGCACGTTCCTCAATCTCGGCTCGGCGATGACCGTCGAACTCGCGGGGCTCGCCGGTTTCGACTGGCTGCTGATCGACCATGAGCACGGCCCGGGCGGGCAGGATACTCTGCTGCACCAACTGCATGCCGCGGCTGCAACGCCGGCCTTCGCCGTCGTGCGCATCGCGCAGAACGAGACCGCGCGCTTCAAGCGGGTCCTCGATATGGGAGCCTCCGGGGTGATGGTGCCCTACGTGAACACGGCCGACGAGGCGCGCGCGGCGGTGTCGGCGATGCGTTATCCGCCGCATGGCGTGCGGGGTGTGGCGAAATTCAACCGTGGTGCGGGCTTCGGCGGCGACTTCGAGGAGTACTACCTGAACTCCCACGAGAGGCTGCTGGGTGTGCTGCAGATCGAGACGCCCGAGGCGGTGGCCAACGCCGACGCGATCGCGGCGGTCGACGGCGCTGACGTGCTGTTCGTGGGGCCGACGGATCTCTCCTACAACATGGGATGCCGGGACCAGCTGGAGAGCCCGGAGTTCACCGCGGTCCTGCGGCGGGTGGCGGAGGCGGCGGCTCGCCACGGCAAGGCGGCAGGCATCCTCGTGCACAACGCCGCCCTCGTCCCGAAGATGCGGAGTCTCGGGTACACGTTTGTGGCGCTCGGCAGCGACGGTGGTGCCGCGCGGACCGGCCTGCTCGGCTTCGCCGCGGCGCTGCACGGCAAGACCTGACGGGGGTTCCGACGATGCGGATCACCGAGATGCACATCACGCCGATCGCGCTCGGCGACCCTCCCTTGCTGAATGCCGCCGGGCTGCATGCGCCGTATTGCCTGCGCACGGTGGTGGAGTTGCGCACGGCCGACGGCCTCTCCGGCCTCGCCGAGGTGCCGGGCAGCGTGGCGGTCGACGCCGCGCTCGCGGCGGCGCGCGAAGCGGTGATCGGGGCGGATCCGCGCAACTGGCACGCGCTGCGGGCCAAGGTGGAGGCGCAGGGAGCGCCCGAGACCTCGCGGGCGCGCGGGGACAAACCATGGGACGGACGCACGCGGGTGCAGGTGTTCAGCGCGCTGGACGTCGCGTGCCTCGACCTGCAGGGCAAGGCGTACGGCGTGCCGGTCGCCCAGCTGCTCGGCGGCGTTGTGCGCGAGCGCGTGCCTTATTCGGCGTATCTTTTCTACAAGTACGAAGGCGCCGGCGGTGAACTGGGGTTTGGAACCGATCCGCGCGCGACCGGCTGGGCGGCGGCGCGGCAGGCGGCGGCGCTTGATCCCGACGGCGTGGTGGCGCAGGCCGAGGCGATGGTCGCCGAGTTCGGCTTCCGCTCCATCAAGCTGAAGGGCGGCTGCTTCGAGCCGGCGCAGGAGGTCGCGGCGATGAAGGCGCTGCGTAAGCGCTTCGGCGCGGAGGTTCCGCTGCGGCTGGATCCCAACGCGCTCTGGACGGTGGAGACCTCGATCCGCTGGGGCCGGGAACTCGAGGGCGTGCTCGAGTACCTCGAGGACCCCTGTCGCGGGCAGGAAGGCATGGCGCGGGTGCGGCGCGAGGTGAAGTTGCCGCTCGCGACCAACATGTGCACGACCTCGTTCGACGACCTGCCGGGCAGCGCGCGGTCGGGTTCGGAGGACATCATCCTGACGGACCACCATTTCTGGGGCGGGCTGCGCTCCTCGATGGAACTGGCCGCGCATTGCCGGGTGTTTGGCCGCGGGGTCTCGATGCATTCGAACAACCACGCGGGGATTTCCTTCGCCGCGATGACGCATCTCGGTGCGGCGATGCCCAACCTCACCCATGCGCTCGACACGCATTACCCGTGGCAATGGGAGGAGATCATCCAGGGCGGACGGATCGCGATCGAGGATGGGTGCGTGGCGGTACCCAAGGGTCCGGGGCTCGGCGTCGAACTCGACCGCCCCGCGCTGGCCCGAGCGCACGAGGCTTACGCGCGTTGCGGCCTGAAGGAGCGCAACGACGAGATCGAGATGCAGAAGAAGGTGCCGGGCTGGAAGTTCGCGGCCACCCGCTGGTGAGCGCGGATTCTCCGATGAAGGTTCCCGCCCCGCGTTTCGCCGGACGCACCGCGCTCGTCACCGGTGCCGGCTCGGGCATCGGGCGTGCGATTGCGCTGAGGCTGGCCGGTGAGGGCGCCGAGGTGATCGTCCTGGAGGCGCGGGCCGAGGCCGGGGAGGCGGTGGCGGAGGAGATCCGCGGGGCGGGCGGCGCGGCCAAGGTGCTTGTGGCCGATGTGACCGACACGGCCGCGATGCGCGAGGCGTTCGCGGGCGTCGAGCGGCTACACGTACTCGTGAATAATGCCGGCATCGCGCATGTGGGCAGCGTACTGACGACTACCCCGGAGGACTTCGACCGCGTGTGTGCCGTGAACGTAAAGGGGGTCTACCATGGCCTGCATTTCGGCGTGCCGCGTCTGCTCGCATCCGGCGGCGGCGCGATCGTCAACCTCGCGTCGATCGCCTCGAAGCTCGGGCTCGCCGACCGGTTCGCCTACGGGATGAGCAAGGGCGCGGTGTTGACGATGACGCTCTCGGTTGCCCGCGACCTCATCGACCGCGGCGTGCGCTGCAATTGCGTGTGTCCGGCGCGGGTGCACACACCCTTCGTGGACGGATTCATCGCGCGGAATTACCCGGGCCGGGAGTCGGAGATGTTCGGCAAGCTTTCCGCGGCGCAACCGATCGGGCGCATGGGCCAGCCCGAGGAGGTCGCGGCGCTGGTCGCTTTCCTGTGCTCCGATGAGGCCGCGTTTATCACCGGATCGGCCTACGACATCGACGGCGGCGCGACGCTGCTGAGGTAGGATCGGGCTGGGGGAATCGGGTGGGTTTAGTTCTTGCTGCCCTGCAGGTTCCGTTTCGAAATTTGGACATGGGGTTGTTGCGCAAGGCAGCTGCGCTGGCGTTGGGCGGAATCGCCCTGGCCGTCGTCTGTCGCGGCCAGATGTTGGTGAGTTGGGGCGCGTTCGGTAGCGGGTCGTACAACCTGGGGAGCAACTGGCAGAGCGGACTCGTTCCGGGCGCCACGGAGGTCGCATACTTCGGTTCTACGGGGGGGGCGGTGTCGGTGAATGCGTCCGCTTCTGTTGGCGGCGTGCAATTCGCCGCCTTCGCCGGGCCGTACACGATTTCGACCGCTTCCGGATCCCTGCTGACGATTGGTCAGTACGGCGTGGTCAGCTACGCACCGGGCAACCAGCAGATCGCGACACCAATCTCGTTCTTCGCCGCCAACACTCCCGTGATCAGCGACGGCACGGGCACGCTGACGTTGGGAAATTCGGGAACAAATCCGACTGCGATCACGCTCGGCCAAGGCGCCTCCCTTCTCTTCAGCGGGGCAGGGCAGGGCGTCGTGCTGGGCAAGTTAACCGGCGCGGGAGGCGTGACCTTCAACGGTGGAACCTGGACCCTCTGGCAGAGAAACGACTACTCCGGAGCGACGACGATCACCAAGGGCACGGTCACGTTGAATACCGGAGCGTCCCTTCCCGCCAACGGAACTCTGGCGATCCTCGCGGCGGCAGGGCAGAGCGCGACGCTTGAGGTGAATGTCGGAGTCAACGGATCAATACCCAACGTTGCCTCGGTCGGTGCCGTACGCATGGGTGGGGGAGATACTCTCTCGCAGCCTGTAATCAGCATCTCGAGCGGTCAGCTGATGCTTTCGGGCAACCTCACTTACGAGTCGGCCAACTCCCCGGGTTCGGGCCTTATCACGTCCACCAGCGGCGCCGGCTCACTCGTCTTGAGTGGAGCCCAGACTTTCTTCGTACAGGACTCTCCCTTTCAGTCACCGGATTTGAGTATTTCCGCGCGGATCTATGGGGGATCGCTCATCAAGCGCGGCGTCGGCACGCTGGAGCTTTCGAACGCCTTTAATAATTACACGGGCGGCACCGTCGTTAACCAGGGGGTACTCAGCGTGACGCTCGCCGCCGCGCTTCCCACGGCTACGCCAGTCGCGGTGGAGTCGATCGGCGGTGTCGCCACGCTTCGGCTGAACGGAACCTCCCAGACGGTTTCGTCCCTCACCTTGGGCGGGTCGACCCGCGGCACCGGGACTTTCAACACGGTCGATCTCGGCAGCATCGGCATGCTCATGCTGAGCGGATCCGGGAACGTCACCGTCTACGGCTCCGGTGACACCTTGGCTTCACGGATCGGGGACGGAAATGGAACCTCGTCGGGGACGTTGAGCTTCAGTTCCGGGGGCAACATTGACGTGCAGCGGAACAACTCGCTGGCTACCGGTGCGATTGACCTGGTGGTCAATGCCGCGGTCACCGGCGGCGCGGCCGTGCAGAAGAACGGCCCGGGAGCGATGCTGCTCCAAGGCTCGGGTTCGCTGCTTACCGGCGCTCTGAACATCAACCAAGGCACGGTGCTCTTCGGTTCGTCCTTTGCCCCATACCCTGCGGCCGGAGGCGACGTCGTCGTTGGCAGTGGCGCCGTCATCGGCGCCGGGACATCGGTACTAGGCGGGTCATCCTCGGGCGAGTCGGTTCTCTACAAGGCGGTGACACTAGGTTCCGGTGCCCAGTTGGGTTCGTGGGACCTTGATCAGGGCTGGCGGCTCAACCTCGCCGGGCAGGTGACGTTGCAGCCGACTTCCACCGCGCTCCCGGCGGTTACGCTCACCTTGGGCGGCGACGAGGGCACGATGGTGTCTGGTGAGCTGCGTTCGCTCGTGGCTGGCACCGCCCTCACTTTATCCAACGCGCGGCCCTTGGATCGCGGTCTCCTTGCGGTGACCGGCGCGGTCGATGCCAGCGTCGGCTCGCTCGTCGTCAACGGGGCGGGGCTCATCCTTTCCACGGTGCCGACCGCCAGCGCCTTGTCGGTCACCAACGGCGGCTACATCGGCGTCGCTCCGGCCGGATCTGGTGGCGCGGTCCCGGCTGTGCAGTCCGTCGTGGATCGGGTGGGTGCCAACAAGTCCACCTTCGCCGGCACGTTCGGCTTCGATACTTCGCGTGGGAGTTCCACGCCCCAGACTTTCGCCGATGCGGTGAACTTCGCCGGCTTCGGTTCCGGGCTCACGATCGGATCCCTCACCGGCGCCATCATCACCGGCGCGATCACTCCGCCGGGTAGCACCTACGCCTTTGGCAACGGCGGCGGCGTGCTCGTCCTTCGCAACGGCGGACTGGGCAACGCCTCCGGAGGGGCGGCCCGCGCGTTGGGCGTCGTCTCGTCCACCGCCTTCACCGATAACTCCCTGAAGTTGGTGCTGCAGACGGCGAACTCCTTCACCGGCGGCATCACGGTAAATAACTCGGCGGTGCTCCTCGACGCAGCCGGCGCGTTTCCCGCGTCGACCTCCAGCCTCCGGCTCGAGGCGGGCTCCTATCTCGGCTTCACGGAAAATGCGGGGGTGAACGGCCCCGGCGGATTTCGCACGATTCTGAATCCCGCGAATTTCCCCACGGCGTTCGTCATGGATCCCACTGCAGTGATCGGGCTGGACTCGGCTCAGTACATCGCGGACTCGATCGCCAATACCAACGTTGATTCCCAGGCGGTCCGTTACGTGGCCGATCGCGTGGACCTCTCGCTGCTCGGTTCGGTCGGCCTCGGTTCCGCGACCCGCGTGACCTTGCTGGGATCCGTCGTGGGCTCCGGAGGCGCCGCCTCGCGGTCGCTTCGTTTGAGCGGCGTGGAGCAGGGCACGTTGGAGGTTCGCTCAAGGCTGACGGCGGTTAACACGGGTTCTCTGACGATTGGCGGACTCGCGGCGCTCACCGCGGACGGCACCGTGATCTTGTCCGGTCAGAATACTTATTCCGGCGGAACTACCCTGTTGTCGGGGACGCTGTTGGCGGCTTCCTCGCAGAGAATGAGTGGCGGGGCGGCGGTCTCCGGTCCTTTGGGATTGGGGGCCATTTCTGTGCCCGCTGGTGCAAAGCGACCCTCCCTTGAGGGCGCCCAACCCATGGGCAGTACGGTGCTCGGAAACAACTTCCTGCTGGGGTCCCGACTTGCCCTCGGTGCAAGCACCATCAGCTCGGTTTCCTACCCGAGCCAACTGGTGTTGACGGGAACCATCGGAGATTCCGGGGGCACTGGCGGCTTAGATATTTACTCCGACGTTACCCTCAAGGGTAGCAACACCTTCTCGGGCGGAATTAATCTTTACTCCGGCGTCCTTCACGTCGGCGGCAGCAGCGTTGCCTCCGGCAACGGGTTCAGCGGCCCCCTTGGCTCCGGTCCGCTTACGATCTCCTCCGCCCAAGGGGGGAGCTTCCGTGGCATTTCCACCCTGGGTGCCCAGACGCTTTTCAATCCCGTGACCTTCAGTCTGGCGGAGCAGTCGCAGGTGTACCGCTTCGGCACCGGAAGCCTCATCCTGACCGGCGCAGTCACCCTGAATTCCTCGGTCGACTTGCAGATGAATGCGGAACCCCTGTACCTCACGGGCAACGTCTCGGGTGCGGGCTCATTGAGCGCCTCCTTTGGCATCGGCGCCGTGGTTCTTAATCCGGCTTCGGGTGTGAATTCCTTCACGGGCAGGGTGACGACTGATTCCGGACGCATCGTGTTCGGATCCTCCTCGGCCCTGCCTGCGGGCAGCGCGGGCACCCCGAGTTTGTCGGCCAACTACGCCGGTTACATCGGCTACGCCTCCGCGGCCGGCGCGATCCAGTCGGACTTTCTCAGTCGCTTCGACAAAGGCACGACTTCCGGGACGATCGGCTTGGATTCCCTTGTGGCTGGCCGGCTGAATGTGGACCCCGCGTCGGGTGTCACCCTCTTTACCCAGCAGCTCAGCCTGGCGGGATTCGAACCAACTGTCCGGATCGGCTCGGCCTCCACCGCGGCCCTCTCCGGCAGCATTATTCCCGCGGGCAACTCGTACAACTTCGGCGGCGGTGGTGGTTGGCTGGAGGTTTCCTCCGCTCTGGTCGAACGTTCCGCAGGCGCCACGGTACTTTCCGTGGCCTCGTCTCCCTTGGCACCGCTCACCCTGCGGCTCAGTTCCGGGGCCAGTACCCTGACCGGAGGGGGCGTGGTTGAATCCTCCGCCTTGATCTTCGGCAATGGGGCGATGCCGGCCGTCGGTTCCTACACGGTCAAAAGCGGGGGGTACGTCGGCTCAGAGGGGGTTCCTTTTGGGGCGGCGGGCGCCATGAACTCCTTTCTGGGCCGCATCGCGATCGGCACTTCCGGAGTCATGGTCGGGGTGGATGCAGCTCCCGGCGGATCCGCCTTGGCGGTGAGTGACTCGGTCGACCTGGCGCGGATGGCGAACCTCTCCGGCAGCCAGGCTCCGGTGGTGTTTCTCGGCACCGCGACCCAGGCCACGTTCAATGGCACGATCATACTGCCCGCGGGGCAGTCCGTGTATCGCTTTGGTGCTTACAAAGGCGGGCAGCTCACGATCGGTACGCCGCTGAACTCCGGTTCCGTCCAGATCGGCGACGCCGCCACGCTCGCCTTCCATGGCAACCCCGCCAACCCCTCGGCGATCTCGACCGTAACCCTGACGGGTAACAATTCCTACTCCGGCGGTACGACGCTCGGGTCCGGCCGACTCCTGCTGGGCAATTCCTCGGCCCTTGGTACCGGTCCGCTGACCGTGGGATATGTCTCCGCGGGCTATGCTTCCGGCCTGCCGTATTCCCCGCAATTGGGAGCCTCGGTAGGAGGGGTGGTGGTTCCGAACGCCATGATCCTCAGTTCCAGTGGCCTCGGTCTCACCGGGCCGAATTCCTTCACGCTTGCCGGGGCGATTTCCGGCGCGGGTGGACTGGACAAGGCGGGCACGGGTACGGTCACTCTTTCCGGCGCCAATACCTTTGAGGGAGGCCTCTCCGTCGATCAGGGAACGCTCATCATCGCTTCCGCTACCGGGGCCGGCAGCGGGTCGGTCTTCCTCGGTTCGGGTGGTGGCACCGTGCGCTTCTTGGAGTCTTCCACCATCCGGGGTGTGGTCGGTGACTATTCCGGCGCTCGCGTCGAGGTGGCCGCGGGCAAGACGCTCACGGTGAATCCTATCGCGAGTTCGATTTCCTCCCCATATCCCGCTTACGATGCGGTCTTCGGGGGTAGTTTCGCCCCCGCGGTGTCGGGTAATCCGATCAACCTCGTATTCTCGGCCACCGTGGCGTCCGGTGCGGAATCGCCGCAGATCCGGCTTTCAGGGCAAAGCGCCTATGCGGGCACGACCACGATCGGCGCGGGGATCAGCGTCCTCGCCATGGAATCAGCCGCCTTCGGCCAAAGCTCCGTCTCCGTCTCGGGCGGGCGCCTCGCCCTCGCGAGCGGGGTGACTCTCGCGAATCCTTTCACGCTCACCCATGGTAGCTTGGCGGGCGAGGGTGGCGTGAGCACGTCCGCGGCGATCAACGTCGGCAGCGGGGCAAAACTGGCTCCCGGTTTCGAGCTTCCTGGCGTGCTGACTTTCTCGGCGGCGAGCGGATTTTCCGGCACCGTACTTTCCTTGCTCAGCGGGGGGGCGTACCGCTGGAAGATCGGCGACGCCACCGACACCGCCGGCGGTTGGGACTTCATCAATGTCGCGGGTGCCGTTTCGGTTTCAGCCACGGTCGCGGCGCCGTTCACGCTGCAGATGGCTCCGACCGGACCGTCCGGCCTATTGAGCGGCGCGATCGCCGGTTTTGATCCGGCGCTCGCGTACGCTTGGCCGATCCTTTCGGGGGCGAGCATTTCCGGCTTCTCTCCCGGATCCTTCGTCGTCGACGCATCCGCCTTCGCCAACCTCGCGCCCGACTACAAGTTCAGCGTGGGACTCGATGCCACGGCCAACGCGCTGGTGCTGAATTACAACCCCGCCGCGGTGCCCGAGCCCTCCACCTGGGTGATGCTCTTGAGTGGTGCTGCTGCCGGCGCGGTCTGGCTGCGGCGCCGGCGGCGGATCTGATCCTTCCTTCGGATCAGCGCTGCTCCACCAGCTGGCGGGCGCCCGGGTGAGCGGGGTTGATGCGGAGCGCCAGTTCAGCCGCGGCCTTGGCCCCCGCGCGGTCTCCCTGCTGCCAAAGGATCGTGGCCCGGGCGTAAGGGTAGTCCGCCACACCCGGAGCCGTCCGTTCGGCGGTCTGCAGGGCCTGCACGGCCTCGGCGCCGCGTCCGGTCTGGGCGAGCAGCAGGCCGAGGTTGTACCACGCGCGGTCAAAGGCCGAGTTGCGGCGGATCGTCTCGCGCAGGGCCAGCTCAGCGTCCGGCAGGCGCCGCGCGCCGGCGAAGGCGAGCGCGGCATTGAACGCTGCCTGGGCGTCGTTCGGGCTCAGCTGCGCGGCGCGCCACAGGGCCGCGGCGGCCTCCGCCGGGCGACCGAGTTCGTTGAGGAAGATTCCGAGCGTGTCGTGCAGGCCGGGCGAATACGGATCCCACTCCGTGGCCTTGCGCAGGTGCACCTCGGCCTCGGCCGTGCGGCCGCGATTGAAGAGGTCCTGTCCGAGTCGCATCCGGCCGGCCGGCTGGTCGGCGCTCGCCAGAAGATATTCGTCCAGCTCGCGCCGGACCTGTGAATCCGCCGGCAATTCTGATGAGAGTGGCCAAGCCGCATCGAGCCTCACCAGCCGCGCGGGATCCTTCAGCATCGGACGCAGGCTCGCGGTTTCGCCGGGCAGCGTGGCGAGCACCTGCACCGCCGCCGAGCGCACCATGGGATCGGCATGGGAAAGGTGCTCGCGGGCGGCGGCGACCACCTTCGGTTCGCGGGCGGCGTAGGTTCGCGTCAGCAGGAGTAGGGTCGCGCGCCAGGCGGGAACGTCCTCGTTGGCGATGAAATCCAGCAATTTTCCGGCGGCGTCGGGAGCGCCCGCTTGGGCGGCGGCGACGACCCGCGTGCGGGCGCGCTGACGCGAATCGAGCTTGGCCCCGTACCACTTGTCGGCCGCGGCGATTGCCCAATCGACGTCCTTGTCGGTGTGGCAGCGGTTGCACGCGTTGGGAATCCCGAGCTCCTTCGTGAGCAGCGGATCGGGCTTGAGGAAGCCGTGATCGTGCCGGGGGTCCCGCTGCATGTAGGTCGTGGTGGGCATGTGGCAGCTCACGCATTGGTTGCCCGTGCTGCCGGGCTGGTGGCGCGAGTGGGCGACGGGCTCGATGATCGGCGCGTTGCCGCGCGGGGAGGGGCCGTGGCACTGCAGGCAGATCGAGTTGTCCTGCACCGGCAGCTTCATCTTGCCGCTGTGCGGCTCGTGGCAGTCCAGACAGGTGACACCGGCCTTGCCGCCCATCCGGCTGGTGAGGAGCGAGGTGTAGTTGAAGTCCTCGTCCCGCACTTGGCCGTCGGGATAAAATACGTTCGCCTCGGTCGGCAGCGTGAGGCGGTAGTGGTCGTGGTAGGGCACGCCGGGCTCGATTCTGCCCGTGAGGAGTTCGTTGCGCGCATGGCACGGCGCGCAGGTCTCGGCCGCTCTCTGGATTTCGGAAGCTGTGAGGCCTTTGCCGGGTCCTTTCGCCGGGCCCCGCGCGGGGTCGAAGTGGCTCGCGGGCAGGTCGTCGTGGCACTGGTAGCATCCGACGCCCTGTTCGCGCCAGCTCGTCGAATAGACGTCGGTCGCGGGATCGTAGTTCTTCCGGTAATCCGTCATGTGGCAGTGCGCGCACATCGAGTTCCAGTTCATGCCGCGTCCGCGCCAGTGCCCCCATTCGCCGTGGCGGCGTCGTTCGTCACCGAAGACGTTGAACCATTCCTTGCGGTGCGGATCGTAGGCGAGTTCCGCTGCCTGATGCCGGCCGTCGCCGATCGGCACGAGGTATTGGAGGAGCGGGGTGTGACCGAGGATGAAGTCCGCCGTGTAGGTGAACGGCTTGTCGCCGGCGCGCTTTTCCGTGAACAGCGGCTTCCCGTCCTTCCATTCCACGCGGTAATCCACCCCGTGCAGGGAGAACTCCTGCGGCTCGGCGAGCTTGGTGCCCTCGATCGCGGGATCCACCGGCCGCTGCGCCTTCGCGTGATGCGACCCCAGCCAGTCCTTGTGGATATCCGCGTGGCACGCCTGGCAGTCGGCCGACTTGGCGGGCACGGTCGCCACGGCGGGCGCCGCCGGCTTCTCCGCCCCGCGCCGGCAGCCGCCCACGACGCCGGCCAGCATCAGGGCGGCTCCAGCCGCGGCGGCGAGGGCGAACGCGCGCGTGAGGAACGAGGCCGGTGGAAGTTTCATCGGGTTGAGAGCCGGTAGAGTGTCGCCGAACGCAGGGTGGATCCCGGCCGAAGGATGACCGACGGGAAGGCAGGCTGGTTGACTGAGTCGGGAAAGTGCTGCGTCTCCAGGCAGAAGCCGTGGCGTCGGCCGTAGGGGCGCCCGGATTTTCCGATGAGCGAACCATCGAGGAAGTTTCCGGTGTAAAACTGCATGCCCGGCTCGGTCGTCAGGGCCTCCAGGAGGCGGCCCGAGGCGGGGTCGTGCACCTCCGCGGCGAGCGTGGGGCCCGCGGGCGGCCAAATCGGGTGGTCGATGACCAGGTTATGGTCGTAACCGGATCCGAAGCGGAGTTGCTCATGGGCGGACTCGATCCGGTGCCCGATCGGAGTAGGGATTGAAAAGTCGAGCGGAGTGCCGGCAACAGGCGCGAGGTGGCCGAGCGGAATCAGACCGGCGTCGACCGGCGTGTAGCGGCTCGCGTGGAACCGCGCGCGGTGGGCGAGGACGTCGCCCGAGCCCTCGCCGGCGAGGTTGAAGTAGACGTGGTTGGTGAGCGCCACCGGAGTGGGTTGGTCGCTCGTCGCCTCGTAATCGAGACGCAGCCCTCCATCGGGCGTCATCGAATAAGTGACGCTCACCTGGAGGTTGCCCGGAAATCCCTCGTCGCCGTGCGGGCTGCAGTGGCGGAAGCGCAGTCCCGGGTTTCCCGCGATCGTCAGTTCCTCAGCCGACCAAATCGCACGATCGAAGCCCTTGATTCCACCGTGCAGGCAGCACGGCCGGCCGGCGGGCGAATTGTTGCGAGCGAGCACGTACTCGCGGCCGTCGAGGGTGAAGCGGCCGTCGGCGATGCGGTTGCCCACTCGGCCGATGACGCAACCAAAGTAGGACGTATGCGCCGCATACGCCTCGGCGTTGTTGAAGCCCAGCACCACGTCGGCCACGCGCCCCGCGCGGTCGGGGCAAAGCAGGCGCACGATGGTCGCGCCGTAGTCGGAGAGATCGGCCCGCAGCCCGCGACCGTTGTCGAGGGTGTAGAGGCGGACGGGCCGTCCGTCCGGTGTCTGTCCGAAGCTCTCGTACATGGGTGGCGTTAGGGAACCGATGGTCGCGCGGATGACAATGCCGCGGTGCGTTTCCCGCGCGGAGTCATCGGGTTTGCGCCGAGACGGTGCGCCGGCGAGTTTTCGGCATGGAAATCGATCTGGCGCAGCTGCGCCCCCGCGATGCCTACGCGCTCCTGATCTCGACGATCCTCCCGCGGCCGATCGCATGGGTGTCGACCGTTTCCTCCGAGGGGCGCGGCAATCTCGCGCCGTTCTCCTTTTTTCAGGGCGTGACCGCCAACCCGCCCACGCTGCTTTTCGTGGTGGCGAACACGCGCGACGGCGCGCGCAAGGACACCTTGCGCAACGTGGAGGCGACGCGGGAGTTCGTGGTGAACCTCGTGCCCTTCGCCCTCGCTGAGGCGATGAACGCCACCTCCGCGTCGCTGCCGCACGGCGAAAGCGAGTTCGAGCGCTTTGGCATCGGCTCCTCGCCTTCGGCGCGCGTCCGGCCGCCGCGGGTGGCGGCCTCGCCGGTGGCGATGGAGTGCGCGCTCGACCGGATCGTCATGGTCGGCGAAGGTCCGCTTGCGGGCAACGTGGTGTTCGGGCGCATCGTGCACGCGCACCTTGATGATTCCGTGCTGGGGTCCGACGGACGTCCCGATCCCGCTAAACTGGACCTGATCGGCCGACTCGGCGGCGAAGGCTACGTGCGCACGCGGGAACGCTTCGATCTGCGCCGGCCGGATTGAGGGGAGTGGCCGCGCTTGCCATGCGGCGGGGGTCGTGCGTGCCTCAGGTACCCCTTATCCCCATGCATCATCTCACCCGTCGTTCGTTCATCCGTCACAGCGCGCTCGCGGCTGGCTCCATGGCCCTCGTGAGCGGTACAAGCTCCTCGGCGCGCGTCATCGGCGCCAACAATCGCCTGCGGATTGCGGTCGCCGGCCTCAATGGCCGTGGCAAGAGCCACATCTCCGGTTGGCTTGAGCAGCCCAACGTCGAGATCGCCTACCTCATTGACCCCGACCAGAAGGTCCTCGACCGCTCCCTGAAGGCGCTGGCGGAGAAGACGGGCGGGAAATTCACGACCAAGGGCGTGCGCGACGTGCGCAAGGCGCTCGAGGATCCCACGCTCGATGCGCTTTCGGTCGCCGCGCCCAATCACTGGCATTCGCTGATGACGATCTGGGGCGCGCAGGCCGGAAAGCATGTCTACGTTGAGAAGCCGATGAGCCACGACGTCGCCGAAGGACGCGTGGTGGTCGCGGCGCAGCGCAAGTACGGCGTGGTGATCCAGCACGGCACGCAGCGGCGCAGTGACGCCAAGCTGGCGGGCCTCCACGAGGCCATCCAGGCGGGCAAGTTCGGCCGGCTCAAGGTGTCCTACGGCTACTGCTGCAAGCCGCGCGACACGATTGGCATGAAGCCGGCGGGTGCGCCCCCGGAGGGCTTGGATTGGAACCTTTGGCGCGGCCCGGCCCGGGCGGAGTACCACCCGAACCTCGTGCACTACAACTGGCACTGGTTCTGGGCGACGGGCAACGGCGACATGAACAACCAGGGCACGCACCAGTTGGACGTCGCCCGCTGGGCGCTGGACCCGAAGCTCACGAATCCCGTGCGCGTGATGGCGCTGGGCGGGCGGTTCAAGTGGAACGACCAGGGCGAGACGCCCAACACCATGTTCGCCATCGCCGAATACCCGAACGGCCAGCAGGTGTTCTTCAACGTCCGCAACGTGAACCACGCCGGTTACGTGCACCAGGTGAAGAACGAGTACTACTTCGAGGACGGCGGACGGATCATCGACGGCACGTATTTCGGCAAGGGTTCCGCCAAGGGTGAAAAGCTCAACCTGCCTCCGGGCAAGGTGACGCCGGGAGGCAATTGGGGCTCTTTCATCGCCGCGTGCCGCGCCGGCAAGCCGGAGATGGCCAACGGAAACGCGGAGGAGGCGCACTACGCCAGCGTGATGGGCCACCTCATGAACAATTCTTACCGCCTGGGGAAGAAGGTGCCGTTCAACGCCAAGGCCGGTCGCTTCGGTGACAACGCCGCGGCTGCCGAGCACTTCCTGAAGCTTCACGAGATCATGCGCGACGGCGCCGGCGTGCCCGAGAACGGCGCGGACTACATCGTGGGCCCCTGGCTCACGTTTGACCCCGCGGCCGAGCGCCACACGGGCGAGTTCGCCGCCGAGGCCAACGCGCTGCTCAAGGACGCCAACGCCCCGGGCTTCGAGATTCCCGCGGCCGCGAAGGTCTGATCTGGTCTGTCCCTCGCTGGCCGGGCCGCATCCGCCGCGGTCCGGTCAGAGGTCGAGGACGCGGTCCATGCGGCGGGCCACGTCGGCGAGGTGTTCCCAACCGCCACCCTTGACCTCCGCGGCCGCCCAGCCGGTGAAGCCGATCTTCGCGAGTTCGGCGCGCACCGCGGGCCAATTGATGTCGCCGTCGCCGATGCCGACGTCGAAGCCCTTGTTCAGCCCGGTCTGCATCGCCTGCTTGTTGCTCCATTCCTTGATGTCGAGTTTCTGCGAGCGGCGCCCGAGCACCTGCGCCCAATGCTCGGCGATGCCCCAGCGCATCATGTTGCCGACGTCGAAGTGCACCTGCACCCACGGACTCCCGATCTCGTCGATGAAGCGGGCCATGTCGAAGGGGCTGATGAGGAACGTGGCCCAGACGTTTTCGACGAGCAGTTTGATCCCCTGGCGCTCCGCTTCCGGGACTGCCGCCTTCAATTGGTCGCGGCAACGGTTCCAGTTATCGATGAGCGGGGTCTTCTGGTCGTAACGGGCTACCACCAGCATCGAGTCGCCGCCGAGCTTCCGCGTGAGTGCGATGCCCTCGGTGAGGTTCTCGGTCCGTGCGCCGACCGTCCCGTCGATCACGAGGCCGCTCTCCTTACTGGCGGCCACCCAGGCGTCGGGATCCGTCACGTGGCTGAGGCTCGGCTCGACGCCCTCGAAACCGCACGCGCGCAGCCGCCGGAAAGCCTCGGCGAGCGGCAGGCCCTTGGCGCCCGTGACCATGCCCCACTTCAGGGACTTGCGGATCTTGCCGGTGAACTGCCCCGCGGCGGCGGGGCGGGAGAGGGCGAGGGCGGCCGCGCCGGCGGCGGTCGATTGGAGGAAGGAGCGGCGGTTCATGGCGATCGGGGTGGGGTGGATATTTTGAACTGCAACGTGGCAGGCAGCCGGGCACCTGCAATCCTGCTGTCGGCGACTCGGCACCGCGGTCATTCAGCTTGTCCTCGACCCGGGTGCGGCCTGCCTGTTCAACCGAGCATGGCCGAATCGCTGACCGTCGCGCTCGGGGCGCGTTCCTACCCGATCCATTTCGCCGCCGACGGCTCGGCCGCGCTGGCCGGTGAGGTGGGGGGGCTTCGCTCATCGGGCCGGCGCGCCGCGGTCGTCACCGACGCCACCTTCGCGCGAGTCCAGGGGGATTTCCTCCGCGCCGCCTTCGGCGACCTGCCGCTCCTTGCGGTTGAACCGGGCGAGGAGTCGAAGTCGCTCGCGGGTTTTTCCCGCGTCCTCGATTTCCTCGCCTCAAGCCGGCTCGACCGGGGCGGGGTGGTCTTCGCGGTCGGCGGCGGCGTGATCGGCGACCTCGCGGGTTTCGCCGCGGCTGCCTGGTTGCGGGGCGTCGCCTTCATCCAGGTGCCCACGACGTTGCTCGCGATGGTTGACAGCTCGGTCGGCGGAAAGACCGGCATCAACCATCCTTCGGGGAAGAATCTGGTCGGCGCGTTTCACCAGCCGCGGGCGGTTCACGTCTCAACCGGTCTCCTCCGCACGTTGCCGGCACGGGAGTTCGCGGCGGGGGCGGCCGAGGTCATCAAGTACGGGCTCCTCGGCGATTCCGCGCTCTTCGCGCGCCTCGAAGGGGCGCCGCTTTCCGTCCAGAGCGCCGACCTCGCCGAGGTCATCCGTCGCTGCTGCGCGATCAAAGCCCGCATCGTCGAGGCCGATGAACACGAGACCGCCGCCGAGGGCGGGCGGGCGCTGCTAAACCTCGGCCACACGTTCGGTCACGCCATCGAGAACGTCGCCGGCTACGGTGAATACCTTCATGGCGAGGCCGTCGCGATCGGTCTCTGCGCGGCCGCGCGGCTTTCCCATAAGCTCGGGCAGATCGGCGCGGGTGATGTTGCGCGCGTCGAGCGCGTCGTGATCGCGCACGGGCTGCCGGCGCGCCTGCGCTCCCCGCTGCCGCTGGCGGCCCTTGAGGCTGCCATGGGGCGCGACAAGAAGGTGCGCGCCGGCGGGCTGCGTTTCGTCCTGCTGCGGGCGCTTGGTGACGCGCGCACGGCTTCGGGTGTCGATCCAGCCCAGGCCGCCGCCGCTTTCCGCGAGGTTGGAGCCGCCGGATGAACGTGCACAAAGTGAATTGCCCCTTCTCGTCCGCGCTGGGACGCTGATCCCGACTCCGCATGGCAGCCATCGACGAAGGCATCGTTCGAGAGTATTTCGAGCAGAACGGCTTCCTGGTCCGCCAGGCGCGCAAGTATCAGGTGCAGGCGCGCCGCAAGGTGGCGGAGGAGGAGATCGACCTCCTGGTCTTCAATCCGTCGTGGGAGCGCGGTTCGCGGAAGCCCGACTTCTTCCTCTTTTCCTCCGAATTGCCCTGCGTTCACCGCGCGATCGTGGCGGTGAAGGCGTGGCACACCGGCGTGTTCACCCCGACCATGCTGCGCAGCAGTCCGGAGATCTTCGGTTTCCTGCAGCAGGGCGTGCTCAAGGAGGCGTCTCGCCTGTTCCCCGCCGACGCGGCGGACGGCGAAGGCGATCCGCTGCTGAAGATCCTCGTGCTGCCGAGCCTGCCGACGGCGGAGCCGTTCCGCTCGCAGAGTCTGGAACTCCTGAAGGGCGCAGGCGTCGACGCCATCATTTCCTTCCGGGCGATGCTCATCGACCTGATTGAGAAGATTGAGGTGAACCAGAACTACTCGAAGAGCGACACGCTGCAGGTGATGCGCATCCTCAAGAACTACGACCTGCTGCGGGACACGCAGCTCGACCTGATCTCGGAGCGCGGTCCGGTCGGGCGCCGCCGAGCCTCGTCCTGAACGATGGCCACCGTCATCCATCCGGCCGCGATCGTGGAGTCCGGTGCCCAGCTGGGCACCGACTGTGAGATCATGGCCCACGCGATCGTCACGCGTCATTGCACGCTTGGGGACCGGGTTGTCGTGCATCCTTTCGCCGTCGTCGGCGGCGACCCGCAGTACCTGAAGTTCGACCGCTCGACGGCAAGCGGCGTGCGGATCGGCGCGGGAACCGTGATCCGCGAGCACGTGACCATCAACCGTTCCATCCACGCAGGCGGGGCGACGGCGGTGGGAGAAAATTGCTTCTTCATGGCGGCCAGCCACGCGGGCCACGACTGCATCGTTGGTAACGGCGTGGTGCTCGCCAACGCCGCGCTGCTCGCCGGTCACGTGAGCGTCGGCGACCATACCTTCATGGGCGGTGGTTCCGCCGTGCACCAGTTCTGCCGGATCGGGGAGGGTGTCATGGTGGCCGGGCACGCGTCGATCACCCGCGACGTCGCGCCATTCACGATGGTCGCGGAGCGAGACGACGTCATCGGCCTCAATGCCGTCGGGCTGCGCCGGCGCGGGATTTCGCGGGCGGCGATGATCGAGCTCAAAGCCGCCTTCCACGCGGTGTTCTTCGCCCCGGGTAACATCCGCGAGAAAGCGGCGCAGGAACTGGCCTCGGGCCGCTGGAATGCGGACGAGACGAGGCGGTTCCTCGGGTTCTTCGCGGAGGGCAAGCGTAGCTTCGCGCGGGCCCGGCGGGCGGCCGCGGATGGGGAGGCCACGGAGTGACGCGCGTGCGGTTGGCGGGCAATTCGCCGCTGGCCTTCACCTGCGGTGACCCCGCAGGCGTAGGCCCGGAGATCATATCCGATTGGTTGCGGCGCAATCGGCGCCCGGCGCGGGACGTGGCGGTGGTCGGGCCGGCGAGCTGGTTGGACGGGCTGGAAACGGCCGCGGCCAAGGTGCCGGTCGGGCCGGCGCGGTTCGCGGCGCGCCCTGGACGGCCGACCGCCGAAGGCGCGCGCGTAGCCTGGGCTGCAATGGAGCGGGCGGCGGCGGGGTGCCTCACAGGGGAGTTCAGTGGCGTCGTGACGGGACCGGTCAGCAAGGCGGAGCTGGCGCGCGTCGGCTACGAGTTCCCGGGACAGACCGAGTTCTTCGCCGCGCGCTGGGGCGGCGAACCGGTGATGGCGTTCTGCGGCGGCAAGCTTCGCGTCGCGCTGGCGACGTGGCACGTGCCGCTGGCCGCGGTCCCGGCCTTGCTCGACGAACCCCTGCTGCGCCGCACGATCGCGGCCGCTCGGACGCTCGCCCTGTCGGAGGGAGTGGCGCGACCGCGGATCGGTGTCTGCGGATTGAATCCCCATGCCGGCGAGGAAGGCCTGCTCGGCACGGAGGAGCGCGATCACCTTAACCCGATCCTGAAGCGCCTGCGGGGGCGATTCCCCGGCCTCTCGTCGTGCCAACCGGGGGACACGCTGTTCGCGCGGATGCTGCGGGGCGAGTTCGACGCCGTGGTCGCGCTTTATCACGATCAGGGCCTCGCGCCGCTCAAGGTGATCGACTTCGACGACGCGGTGAACGTCACGCTCGGTCTCACGCATGTGCGGACAAGTCCGGACCACGGCACCGCCTTCGGTATCGCCGGTCGCGGCATCGCGCGCGGCACCAGCTTCGCGAATGCCGTGACTGTCGCCCGGCGTCTGATCGCGCTCCGTGGTTAATCTGCGGATCGCTGGTCAGTAGTTCTTTTTGTAGAGCGTACCGGCGGTGTCGGCGAACGTGAGCGTGCCGGTTTCCACCTTCACGAGGCGGAGACCCAGGGTGCGATCGACCACGTCGTTGAGCCGATACACGCGTTCTCCGATCAGCACGCGCGCGTCCGGACCCGGTGAACGCACGCCGAGGATCCGCATCCGGTCCACGTGATCGGCGATGCGCTCGTCGGGCCGGGCGGCCGCCGAGGCGGATGCTTGCGAGGAGGTGGGCGAGGGAGACGGTGCGACGACGGGTGCGGTTGGAGCAGGTGTCGGTGTAGGCGGCGGGGGCGGCACGGGAACGCTGGCAATCGGTGGGATTGCGGGCGCTGGTGAGGTTGCGACGGGTGCGGCGGTTGTAGCGATGGGCGCGGCTACAGGCGCGGCGGGAGCGGGTGCCGGGGGTGGGGGCAGGGTTGCTGGAAGCGTGGTGGCGACCGGTGTGTTCGCCGGGATCGCTGGCGCAGCCGGAGTCGGCGCCGGTGGCGGCATGGGAGGCGCGGCGGGTTTGGGTGACTCGGCCTTTGAAAGGCTTGCGGGTTTGGACGAGCCGGGCGGCTGCGGCACCTCCTCGCCGGTCTTGAAGAGGAGCGCGGCGGCGCCGCCGCCGACGACCAGGAGCATCCCGCCGCCGAGCGCGAGGAACGTGCGGGTGCCGATGGTCCGGCGGCGCTTTGCGATCACCGGGGTGGCCTCTGGCGCGGGTGTGTCGCCGATCCCTCCGGCGCGCGCCCGTTCCGCCTTCTTCAGGGCTTCGTTGATGAGGCTCATGTCGGCAGGGCGGTCACGGTGCGAGGGTGGCGAGGTCGCGGCGGGCGCGGCGGACGTCCCAGTAGGAGACCTCCGTCGACTCCCGTACGTAGGCGGAGAGGAGCGCGCGGTCGCAAAGCGTGTTCACGATACGCGGCACGCCGCCGCTTTCCCGATGGATGGCGCGGAAGGCCCAGCGGGTGAACGTCGGGCGCCCGTTGGCGCCGGCGGTGGCGAGCCGGTGCCGGATGTACTGGGCGGTGTCCTCCTCGGAAAGCGGGTGAAGCTCGCAATGCACGAGGATGCGCTGGCGGAGCTGGCGCAGCTCCTGGCGGGCGAGCACGTCCTTAAGCTCGGGCTGCCCCATGAGCACGATCTGCAGGAGCTTCTGCCGGTCGGTCTCGAGGTTGGAGAGCAGGCGCACCTGCTCAAGGACCTCCACCTTGAGGTTCTGGGCCTCGTCGATGATGAGCACGATGTCGCGGCCGCGACCGATGCGTTCGAGCAGGACCTTGTTCACCTGGGCGACGAGGTCGGCCTGGTTGCGGGCGAGCCGGGTCTCGCCGAGCTCCGTGAGGATGGCCTTCAGCATCTGCGTCTCGGTGACGCGCGGGTTCAGGATGAGCGCGGTGTCGAAGCGCGCCGGGTCGAGTTCGTTCAGGAATTGCCGGCACAGCGTCGTCTTCCCGCAGCCGACCTCGCCGACCAGCACGATGAATCCCTTCCGTTCCTCGATCCCGTAACGAAGGTGCCGCAGCGCTTCCTGGTGCGTGGGGCTCAGGTAGAGAAAGCGCGGGTCGGGCGTGATGTTGAACGGCATCTCCCGCAGCCCGTGGAAACCCTGGTACATGATCGGCCATGAACCGTGGTTCGCGGTCCCGGAGAACGCACGCCAAAACACGGGCGATGCGCCCGCCGCGGCGGAACGGCCGTGGCGCCCACCGTTTCCCAACGGGCCGTCACCGGCGCCGGTTGCAAATCTCCTTTACTCGCCGGCGGTCGGATCGTTCATCTCCGCCACGCGTGAGCTCCCGACGGGTGATGGTCGTGCTGTATGCCGTGCTGCTGGCGCTGTTTGGCGCCGGGGGTGGCATGCTCTTCCTTGAGGCCCGCGCGGAACTGGCCGCGTTGCGTGACCGGCAGGCGGCGCTGCAACGGGAGCTCGACGCCGCCAAGGCGCGCCTCGCGGAGCAGGATCGCTTCCTGCAGCGGCTGCGAAGCGACCCGGCGCTGGCGGAGAAGGTGATCCGGGACCGGCTGGGCTACGGCAAGCCGGGCGAGGTGGTGTTCCGCTTCGATAACAACCCGTGACGCTTTGGGCCCCGCGGGTTGCCCGGTGTGATCTTTCCCGCATCGTCTTTCCATGGCTTCGCATCCCTTGATCGAGACCTTCCGCCGCGCCGGCCAAGGTCATGTCTTCGCCCATTGGGAGGCGCTGGGCGAATCGCAACGCGCCTCGCTGCTGGCGGAGGCGGCGGAGATCGATCTCCGTGAGGTGGAACGGCTGACGCGCACGCTGCTCGCGCCGGGGGCGGCGATCGGCGTGGATCTGGCCGACCTGGCACCCGCTCCGTATGAGCCCCACCCGAAAAGCGGCGGCAACGGCTCCGCCTGGCATACGGCCAAGGCGGCCGGCGAGGCGGCGCTTCGCGCGGGCCGGGTCGCGGCGTTCACCGTGGCCGGCGGTCAGGGGACGCGCCTCGGCTACGACGGCCCCAAGGGCACCTTTCCCGTGACGCCGCTGCGGCGGAAGTCGCTGTTCCAGGTCTTCGCGGAGAAGATCCGCGCAGCCGGGACGCGCTTCGGGCGTCCGCTGCACTGGTTCGTCATGACGAGCCACGCCAACCACGCGGCGACGGAGGCCTTTTTCGCGGAGCACCGCTGGTTCGGACTGGACCGGCACCGCGTGCACTTTTTCCGGCAGGGCCGCATGCCGGCGGTGGACTTCAGCGGCAAGATTCTGCTCGAGGATCGCGGCGCGCTGGCGCTTTCCCCCGACGGGCACGGTGGCTCCCTGCGCGCGCTGGCGCGGAGCGGTGCGCTGGATGTCATGGCGCGCGAGGGAGTCGACATCCTGAGCTACTTCCAGGTGGACAACCCGCTCGTGCGCTGCGTCGACCCGGCTTTCATCGGCTGGCACGTCCTGCGCGGATCGGAGATGTCGAGCAAGATGGTCACCAAGGCGCACGCGGGGGAGAAAGTCGGGCATTTCTGCGCGCAGCGCGGGCGCACGGTGGTGATCGAGTATTCGGACCTACCGGCGGAGGTGCAGCGCGAGACCGGGCCGGATGGAGAGCTGCGCTACCGGGCCGGGAGTATCGCGATCCATGCGCTGGACCGCGACTTTGTGCGCCGGATGGCGGAGCCGGGTGCGGCGTCGCTGCCCTTTCATCGTGCCGACAAGAAGATCCCGACGATCGACGCCGCCGGAAATCCTTTGAAGCCCGAGAAGCCCAACGGGGTGAAATTTGAGCTCTTCGTGTTCGACGCGCTGCCCTTCGCGCGGAATCCCGTGGTCATCGAGACGCTGCGCGCCGATGACTTCTCCCCGGTCAAGAACGCGGAGGGTGCCGACTCCCCCGAGACGTGCCGCCGCGACCAGCTCCGGCAGTACGGCCGTTGGCTCAAGGCAGTGGGCGCGGCGCGGACGGATGACCACGGGCATCCCGGCGTCGACGTCGAGGTGTCCCCGCTTTTCGGCTACGACGAGGATTCGTTCGCGGAATCGTGGACGCGGCGGCCCGCGCCGCGCGTGGAGCACGGGCTCTATCTCGAATAAGAGCGCCGGGCCTCAGCCCTCGCCGCCCTTTTTTCGTTTTTTCGCGGCGACGGGGTCGTACCGCGGGTTCACCGAGGGCATTTGGGCGCCGGTGGCGGCGCGGTAAGCGGCCAATTTGGCCAGCAGTTCACGGGTCCGTGCGGGCTCGGTGCCCGCCAAGTTGCGCGACTCGGCCGGATCCGACGCCAGATTAAAGAGCTCCGGGGCGCGACCCGCTCCCGTGAGCGAGTGCTCATGGTATTCGATCAGCTTCCAGTCGCCGGCGCGGATGGCGCTCGCCGGTCCCCCGTCACCAGCACTGTGGTAATGCGGGTAGTGCCAGTAGACCGCCTCCCGTGATGGCGCCGGCCCGCCGCGCAGGTGGCCGGCTAGGCTGAGCCCGTCGACGACGCGGCCGGCCGGCAGCGGGCGCCCGCTGAGCTCAAGCAGCGTGGGCAGGACGTCCACGCTGGTGACGGGCATCGCACTCACGCGGCCGGCGGGCACGGTACCGGGCCAACGCACGATCAACGGAACGCGGATGCCGCCTTCGTAGAGCTGGGCCTTGCCGCCGCGCAGCGGGTGTTGTGAGGCGTCGGCCAGCAGGCCGCCGTTGTCGGAATAGAAGATCACCACCGTGTTCTCCCGGAGCCCGAGCTCGTCGAGCCGGGTGAGGAGGCGGCCCACGCTCGCGTCGAGGACTTCCATCATCGCCGCGATGACGGGGTTGTTTTCCGGACGATCGCCGCCCGGGCGGGCACGGTGCTTCGCGACAAGCGCCTTTGGTGCCATGATGGGCGCGTGGATCGAGTTGTGCGCTATCTCGAGGAAGAAGGGGCGATCGCGGTGCCGACCGAGGAAGTCGAGCGCACGGTCCGTGAGTCCCCCGACGCCGTGGGGGTCCTGCTCGGGGTCGTGGTTCTTCGACGGCTTGTGGGTGATGAACGTCTCGTCGAAGCCCTGGCGGTCCGGCCCCTCGGCGACGCTCTCCGGCCCGGTGTAGGCGCGAGCGAGGTGCCACTTGCCGAAGAGCGCGGTGACGTAGCCGCGTTCGCGCAGGTCCTCCGCCAAGGTGATGGCGGAGAGGGGAAGGTGCTTCTGCCACTCGGGCTGCAGGAGTCGCTCGGAGGGAAAGTTGCCGCCCGCGATGAAATCGGTGATGCGGGTGCGGGCGGGATATTGTCCCGTCATGATCGCGGCGCGGGTGGGGGAGCAGACCGGGCAGGCGGAATACGCCGCGTCGAATCGCATGCCCTCGCGCGCGAGGCGGTCGAGGTTCGGCGTCTGATAGTAGGGGTTGCCGTAGGCGCCTACTGGCGCGGTGCCGAGGTCATCGGCGAGGATGAAGATGAAATTCGGCGGTCGAGGGCCCTGAGCGGCGAGGGCGGCGCACGCCGACAACATCAGGGTGAGCAGCAGAAGGGAGGCCTTCATGATCAGGTTGGTCAGGCTTCGAACGAATACGCGCGGCGGTGCGTGCCTTCGGCGAGGGCACGCGCCTGTTTCAACGTGGCTGAATCGCCGCCGGACACCGCGGTGATTCCGCCGGTGGGATCAAGGTCGACCCATGGGCCCACGGTGAAGAGGGCCCGGGAGGCTTCCAGCTGGTTGGCCGCGAGGTGGCGAGAGAGCTGGTCGACGGTCTCCGCCGCGCCAGGGTGGTTGCGGACGGCCTCGCGGCAGGCGGCCAGGGTGTCGGGCCGGCCGAGGCGCCACGACAGGTTGCCCAAGTGGCAGATCGAGGAGGAGTAATGACCCTGCAGCACGGGGGCGTTGAGGTCCTCGGCCCGCCGCGAACGCACCGCGTCGATGAAGTTGGCCATGTGGCGGCCGCCGCCCTCGCCTGGGAACTGCCGCAGGCGCTTGCCGTCGCGGTCATAGATCGCACCGCCGCCCTTCAGGCCCACGAAGGAACCGCCCTCGCAGTCGAGCGCGAAGCCCTCGCGAATGCCGCGGAACGCGTCCATCGCCTTTTGCCCCGACTTCGCCGGCAGGTTGCGGTTCTCGACGAGCATCGGAACGTCGGGGTAATCAAGCAGCGTGAGCTGGGTGTTGGGGGTCTCGCCGGCGTCGTCCACGCCGAACCGCCCACCGAGGCACATCGCACGACGGGGGAGGCCGGTGATTCCGGCCATGAACCGGCAGGCATCGATCGGGTGCACGCCGCTGTTGCCGAGGTCGCCGTCTCCCGTGGACCAGACCCAATGCCAGTCGTAGTGCAGCTTGGACCGGGTGAGCGGGTTCGCCTCGGCGGGGCCGCAGTAGAGGTCGTAGTCGAGGTTGTCGGGCCGGTGGGGCGCGGCACGTCCGATGCTTGGTCGGTACTCATACCAAGCGATGTGGGCGGAGCGGGGCCGGCCGATATGACCCTCGCGGATCCAGGCGGTGGCGGCGCGGATGCCCTCGTCGGAGCGGTATTGGGTGCCGGATTGCACGATGCGGCCGTAACGGCGCGCGGCCTCGATCATGCGTGGGCCCTCGCCGATGCTGTGGGAGACGGGTTTTTCGACGTAGACGTCCTTGCCCGCACGGCAGGCCCAGACGGTGAGCACCGCGTGCCAGTGGTTCGGGGTCGCGATCACGACCGCGTCGACATCCTTGCGCTCGAGGATCCGGCGGGGATCGATGGCGGCGGCGACGGTGAGTCCTGCCTCCTTGGCGGCTGCGACCTGCTCGGCCAAGCGCTGCGGATCGACGTCGCAAAGTGCGGTCAGCCTCGCCCCGGGGAACTTGTGCAGCATCTTCGCGTGGCCTCGGCCCTTGCCGCCGAGTCCGATCACGGCGACGCGGATCTCCTCGTTGGAGGCAGCCGCGCCAAGGCGAAGGGCGGGGAACGCGCAGGCGGCGCCCGCGGCGGCCTGGCTGATGAAGGTACGGCGGGTGAGTGGGGTCATGGGGTCTTTTTCTTTTTTGCGCCGAGAGGCCAGTCCTGGCTCTCGGTGCGGGCGGTGGTGAAAAGCTCGGAGGCGCGGCGGACGAAGGCGCTCTCGCTCGCAGCGATGTCGCGTGTCTCTCCCGGGTCGGCAGCCAGGTCGAAGACCTGGATCGGCGAATCGGTGTTCTCGCGGACCGCCTTCAGGCGGCCTTCACGCACGGCCTGGGAAAACGTCTTCTGATGATGCTCCCAGTAAAAGTAACCCCGGCGCGGCGCGGCGTCGCCGCGGAGAGCCGGCAAGACGCTGATGCCATCAATGTCTTTCGGTGCATCGGCTCCGGCGAGGGCGGCCGCGGTCGGCAACACGTCCCATCCTCCCCAGGGGTAATCGCTGCTGCGCCCGGCCGGCACGCGTCCGGGCCAACGCACGATCATCGGGGCGCGGATTCCGCCCTCGAAGAGCGAACCCTTATGTCCGCGGAACGCGCCGGTGCTGCCGAAGAAGTCCGAGATGCCCGCTCGCTTGGGGGCGCCGTTGTCGGAGCAGAAGAAAATGACAGTGTTCTCCTCTAGCCGGTGCTGGCGGAGGCGGGCCAGCACACGGCCGACTTCCCGGTCGAGACGCGTGACCATCGCCGCGAACGTGGCGCGGGGCAAGGGCACGGAATTCTTGCCCGCCTTGGCGTCATCCGGCGGCTCGGGAAATTTCCCGCGGTATTCCGCGAGGGAGTCCTCCGGCACCTCGAGCAGCGAATGGGGGATGGTGTAGGCGAGGTAGAGGAAGAACGGCCGGGCGCGGTGGTCGTCGATGAAGGCGAGTGCCTCCTCCGTCATGAGATCATTGGAGTATTGGCCGCGTTTCCCGCCAAGGTTGCCCGGGAGCGTGATCTCCTCCTCGTTGCGCCAGATCTTTTCCGGGAAGTAATACTCGGCGAGGTCGTTGTTAAGGTAGCCGAACCAACGGTCGAAACCCTGGCGGTTGGGAATGCCCGTAGTGCCCGGTTCGCCCAAGCCCCACTTGCCTGCGATCGCGGTGGCGTAACCGGCGTGCTTCAGGACCTCCGCGACCGTCACGTCCTCCGCGCGGAGCGGCACGCGGGAGAGCCCGGCCTGGCCGTGGTTGCCGCGGATGCGGGTGTGGCCGGTGTGCTGTCCCGTCATGAGGACACTGCGCGTCGGTGAGCAGACGGAGCCGCCCGCGTAGTAGTGCGTGAAGCGGGTGCCCTCCGCGGCAAGCTGGTCGATGTTCGGCGTGCGGATGAGCTTCTGACCAAAGGGGCCGATGTCGCCGTAGCCGAGATCGTCGGCCATGATGAAGATGATGTTCGGCCGCGGGGCGGAGGGGGCGGCGAGGAGTCCGGGTGCCGCAAGCGCGAGGAGGAGAAGGAGGCGAATCATGATCACTCAGGGGAGGGTCGCGTAGGCGCGGAATTCTTCCCCGATACGCGCCGCTCCGGATTCGCCACGGTGGAACACGAGGCGGTAACGAAGTCGCAGCTCTCCGCCGGCGGGGATGACATGGTCTCCGGCCTTGGGCTGATCCTTCAGCTTCTCGAAGTCGTGCCGGCCGAAGGGATTCGCTGAGAGAAGGCCGTAGTCGCGGGCATGCCACCACGTGGGGTGGCGGAAATTTCCCGGATGCTCGAGCAGCGCGACGCCGATCACGCGGCCGTCGGGCAAGGGACCGGAGTAATGCGCCCACGCCGCCCGTTTACCCCACGCGGGAATGCCGGAGTCGCCAGCTGAATTTACGAGAGTGCCGGCTCCGGCGCGCTTATCCTTGCCCTTCCCGTGGGTGACGCGGATCGCCTCGTTCACCCGCACCGCCATCGAGCCCTCCTCGGTGTCGCCCAGCGTCACTGCGCCGTGCGTGGCGAGGAGGCGGATGTCGAAATCGAGCCGCGTGAGGGTGCCCTCCCGCGAAACGCGGATCTCGGTTTCGTCGGTGAGGAGCGTCTGGCCGTCGTGGGCCTGCCACAGCTGGCGCACCTTGAGGCTGCCGGATGGGCCGTTGCGGGTCTCGAGCACCCGGGCCAGCACGATGCGACCGGTCTTTTTTTCCGGCAATTCCCGCCAGAGGTCGTGTCCGTTCACGAGCCCATGGGCGAACCAGACTCCACGGTGCCAGTCGTGGTCGGGCACCTCGGCGGGGTTCTTCTTGAAAGGGAAGTCGCGTGTGTAGGCGGTGCCGTCGCCGTCGAGGATCGGGTAGAGGCAGGGTTTGGGCCAGCCGGTGTGGAGGTAATCGGAGAAATGCCGGCCGCCGATCTCGATGCGGACCCGGTCGCGCTCGCGGGTGAAGGTGACGCTCTCGGTGGCGGGTAGCATGCCGACGCTGGCGATCAGCAGGAGGAATCGCATCGGTTTCATTTCGTGAGGGATTGGCGGGATGTTTCCGGAGCCAGCCAGATGGCGAAGATGCCGAGACCGTAGATGAAGGCGGCGGCGGCGCCGACCCGCGCGTAGCTTCCCCCGAGTTGGGTGAAGACTGCACCCGCCGCGAGCACCCCGACGGCGGTGGCGAAGCGGCCTACATTGTAGGAGATGCCGCTACCGGTGGCGCGCACCGAAGTCGGGAACAACTCCGGCAGGTAGAGCGGCAGCCAGCCGAAGAACAGCGTCGCGACCAACCCCTGGGCAAAGACGATCGGCAGGAAGGTCTCCCGCAGCGGCGCGGTGAACTGGAACATCGCGTAGGTGAGCGCGAAGGAGCCCACGCTGATCAGGAAATAGGAGATCCGGCGGCCGAGAAGGGTGGCGATCTGGGCGCCGACCAAGCTTCCGATGATCGCGCCTGCCGCCCACCAGCCCTGGGTGACGGCCTTGTAGTCGGATCGTACCGTTTTTCCGATCTCGTCGGCCCACGGGATCATCCACTTGCTCGCCGCCCAGGCGCCGACGAGCGGAATTGCGCCGAGTGTGATGCCGACCAGCGTGATACGGAGCAGGGGAGGGCGGAAGAGCTCGCGGAGCGGGGTGGACGGCTTGGGTCCGGTGGAGCGGCCCCGCGTTGCGAGCCATGCGGGCGATTCGGGCAGGAACAGCAGGACGGCGACCCCGAGGAGCGCGGGGGCTCCCGCCAGGTAGAAAAGCCAACGCCACGATTCCGGTGTCACGGGCCGCATTTGCGCGACCTGGGACAGTAGGAGGATTCCGGAATTGATCGCCGCGCCCATGAGTCCCGCCACGACGGGACGGGATTTGTCGGGCCAGGACTCCGCCACGAGTGCGACCGCGTTTGGCCAGACGCCGCCGACGCCGAGTCCGACGAGGAAGCGCAGCACGAGCATCTGCTCCTGTGTCGTCACCCACGCTCCCACGCCGGCAAAGAGGGAGTAGAACAGGATGCTGATCCCCATGGCGCGGGCGCGACCGATGCGGTCACCGAGCGAGCCGAGGAAGATGCCGCCGATCGCGGCGCCCGCCATCAGGGAGGCGGTGAAGCGCGCGAACCAGTCGCCTCCGAGCGTCGGCGTGTAGGAGGCGCCGAGCAGCGACTTTGAGACGGAAAGTGAGACCAGGGGCATGAGTCCAAGCTCAAGTCCGTCGAACAGCAGGGCACCGAAGGCGGCGGCGAGCACGGCGAAACGCCCGCGGGTGGAGAGGGGGACGGTGCTCATGAAGCCTCCGTGCGTTCGCGGGCCGCGAGCACCTGGATCAGGGCGCTGTTGTCGAGGTCTCCGAGGCCGGATGCTTCCGCTTCCTCGAGGATTGCGCGGTGGGCGTGGCTGAGGGGCATGGGGAGGCCGGCGGCCTCGCCTTGGGCAATGATCAGCCGGACGTCCTTCAGGTGCTGGGAAAGCCGGGCCTCGGGGGTGAAATTTCCCGTCAGCATCCGTTCCCCCTTGCGATCCATGATGCGCGAGTAAGCGGGGCCGCGCTGCATCACGTTGAGGGCTTGGCGGGCGTCGAGTCCGATCGCCCGAGCGAGCACGAGGCCCTCGGCTAGGGCGGCGCGATTGAGTCCGAGCACGACGTTCGTGACGAGCTTCATGCGCGCCCCGGAGCCGGCCGGGCCGCAGTGGAAGACCTCCCGCGCGAGCGGGGCGAGGATGTCGCGGCAAGCGGCGAAGGCGTCCTTGTCGCCCCCGACCATCAGCACGGCGGAGCCCTCCCGGAGTTGGGAACTGCTACCGGAGACCGTCGCATCGAGGTACGCCACGCCTCGCGCGGCGAGACGGGTCGCGATTTCCTCCGTGGCCTCCGGATCGCCGGTGGTGGTGTCGACGATCACGTCGCCGGCGCGGATTGATTCCGCGGCCGTCTCCAGTACGGCGCGGACCTCAACATGGGTGGGTAGGCTGAGAATGACACGACGGCAGGAGGAGAACACCGCGGTCACATCCTTGGTCGGCAGCCCGCCGGCGCTCGAGAAGGCGTCCATCCGGGCCGGCAGCAGATCGTAACCGCGCAGCGGCAGACCGGCCGTATGGAGTCGTGCTGCCAAGGCTTCGCCCATCAGGCCTAGGCCGATCAGCCCGATGGGATGCGTGGGGTTCTGCACCGTCATGCCGGGATTGGTATTGGTGGTGAGGGTGGTTTGGGAGCGTTGCGGAGCAAGGCAGACGTTCGGTCAGTTTCATCGGTCAGCTTCCGAGGTCGGCGGGGGGAGGTGCGCTGGGGTGAGCATTCTTACGTGGCAGACCCAGGGGACCACGGCGGTGATTCGCGGATGCCGCGGCGAAGGGTGGTGTAGCCACGGATTCGCCCGTGATGCATCCGGGCGTGAGGAATGCGCGCGAAACGATCAATCTGCCGGTTCCAACAAGAACCGTCACGGCCGGGATAACCTTTTGGGCGATGGCGCCGGGGCGGTGTTGCAGCCTGCGGGCTGATGCACGCCCTTCGAGGTGACATGTGTCAGCGCTCAGCGTCCCGCTGCAGCTCGCTCGTGGCCCCGTTCGAGAAGATCGCGGGAAGGAAGCGGGGGTGATCCGGTCCGGATCGGGCGCCGGCGTGGACTGGGTCTGCTGGCACGAAGTCGTGCGGGCGGCTGCAGGTCGATCTCAGGTCCGTGCTAGAAATGCAGGGCTTTGTCATGGAAAGATAGGGTTGATATTCCATTGGAAATAGGGAGAAGTCCTTATCCCAATGATTCGTCTCTTGGTGCTTTCCTCGGTTCTGGCGACCGCCCTCGGCGCCGCCGTACCCGCGGCGGTGGAGAGTTACGAACGCCATTGCGCTAAGTGCCACGGCAAGGACGGCAAGGGCCAGACGCGCCTGGGAAAACGGTCGGGTGCTCCCGATTTCACCGATCAGGCCCGGCAGGCGAAGCTCACGGATGAGGATGCCTTTAAGGGCATTAAGTTCGGCCGCCGGAACGCGAAGGGCGAGGAACGCATGGATGCCTTTGGCGGAGATCTCACCGACGCGGAGATCGCCGCCCTCGTCGCATACATTCGCGGCTTCGCGAAGCGCTCCTGACGAAAGATTTTCCTCATTCCGCCTGACCTTTCCCCATGCCCCGGAAAACCAATCTCCGTTTCCCCCTGCTGATCTGTGCGCTTGGCGCGTGGAGCCTGCTCCTCGTCTCCTGCATGGTCGTGGGTGACCGCACGCTCGTCGTTCCGCCCCAGATCCCCGGCGCCACCCTTGTGGGTTCCGACAGCTGCGTGAAATGCCACTCGGGCATCACGCACCGGTTCCACGATGCCACTCACGCGCACCTTTCGGAGACCCTTGAGGGAGGAAAGGTCCGCAACGTGTCATGCGAGTCGTGCCATGGCCCGGCGAGCCAGCACATCAAGGCCGGCACCCGCGATACGATCATCAACCCGAAGAACAACCCCGAGTCTTGCCTCCGTTGCCATGTGAACAACCGCGTCGAGTTCACGCTGCCGCACACGCATCAGGTCCTGAATGGCAAGATCAGCTGCAATGACTGCCATGATCCCCACCAAGGTGCGGCTTTGGCCGATGGCAGCGGGGCCCGTTCGCTGGCCACCGCGGCCAATCAGACCTGCGCCAAATGCCATCCGGCCCAGAGCGGCCATCATATCTTCCCCCACGAGGCGATGCGGGACGGCTGCGTGTCCTGCCACAGTCCCCACGGCTCGGTGAACGACAAGATGCTGAAGGCCCGCAACAACAGCCTCTGTTACCAATGCCACTTCCAGAACCAGCCCAGCGGGACTTCGATCATCCACGGCGGTGTTGACCACAGCAACAACGTGATCCGTGGCACTTGTTGGTCGGCGGGCTGCCACGAGGCCGTCCACGGTTCCAACGTCAATTCCAGCCTCCGTTTCTGATGAAGACTTCCGCCTCTCTCGTCCGCGGTCTCGCGGTGTGCCTGTTCGCGGCATTCGGCGGCCTTCACCTTGACGCCCAGGTCACGGTGAGCGGCGTGGCCGGCATTTCCGCCGGAGGAGCCCTGCTCGACGGTGATCGTCCTGCCTTCCAGGAAACCCTGCGGCTCAAGAAGGACGGCTATGGCGGTCTCGAAACGCTCACCGTTGCGCGCTCCTCCGATGAGTCACTTTTCCGGGTGGAAGGCCGGCTCATGCCGGGATTAGCCGATTATCGCGGGGCGCTCCGCTTCGAACGCTTCGACGCCTTTTACGTCGACGTTCGCTACAAGCAGTTCCGCACGTTCTACGATGGCTCCGGCGGGTTCCTGCGTCCCCGCAGTCTCGCCATCCCGCACTTCGACGAGGATCTCGCCCTCGATCGCAGTTACCTCTCCGCGGAGTTCGGCACGCTGCTGCCGAACCGCCCGCAGTTCGTCCTCCGCTACGAGCGCACGACACGCTCGGGTGCGAAGGACTCGATCCGTTGGGGTGACAGCAACCTCGCAGGCGCCCCGTTCAGCCCGCGGGCTTTCATCCCTTCCTACCTTCTAGTCGACGAGGTGCGTACCGTCGTGACCGCGGAGCTGTCGCATCATACCGATTCCGCGAACTGGAATGTCACCGCCAGGCGGGAGAGTACCGATGTTGATAACCGCCATGTTGGTCGCCGCCGGGCGCTTGAGCCGCAGGACCGTTACGTGACCACCACCGAGGGCTCGGGTGCGACCCAGCTCTCCGGCCATGCCCACTACGAGCGCCAGGTGAACGAGAACCTTCGGTGGTCCGCCGGCGGTTTAGCGACCGACATTGATACCAACCTCACCGGATCGAAGATCTATGGGGGCGTGCCCGACGCGGAGTATTCGGCGACCTTCGCCCGTCGCCAGGGCGGCGACGTCGGCTACTATGGGCTGCAGGGCAGCGGTCAGTTGCGTCAGTACGTCGGAAACCTCAATGTCTGGTACCGTCCCGTCGCCCACGTCATCGTCCGTCCCGGACTGAAGTATGAACACCTTCGTGCGGCGGCGTCCGAGGACCACACCGACACCAATTTCTCCGGTGCCGCCCTGACCGCCGTGCGGAACCAGCAGCAGGGGGCTAGCCGCGATTCATGGAATGAGGTCACCGAGGATCTTGAGGTTCGGTTCACGCGTTGGCCACAGCTAGGCTTGGACGCGCGCGCGGTGTTCAATCAGGGACGCGGCGGCGTGGTGGAACAAAGCATCATCGTGCCCACCGCCACGCCGGTGATAGATCGCGATGCGGACTACCGACGCGTCGGGCAGCGGTACACCGTGAACGCAAATTGGAGCGTGCGCCCGGGACTCACTTTGGGCGCCCAGTACAATTACCGGCTGAAGATGGCCGACTACCGTGCGAAGCGCGACAACACCTCGAACGCCCCGACTTCCGGCAATCGCTACCCTTCCTACATCATCGACAACGATGTCGCTTCCGGTGACTTCAATGTCCGCCTCGCATGGCGTCCGCGCTCCATGCTGTCGTTCGTCACCCGCTACGCGCAGCAGAGCGCCGTGACCTCGACCACCTTCGAGGCCCAGCCCGAGATCGACAACGGTCGCCTCCAACGCCGCAGCCTCGCCCAGTCAGTGATCTGGAACCCGACTGCCCGACTGCACCTTAACGCATCCGTTGGCATCACCCGCGACCGGCTGGGGGTCCCGACCCACCGGCTCACGGTGCCGGGCGACAACGACTTCGTGAATGCCGCATTGGGAGCGGGATATGCGCTGGGTAAGGTCACGGACCTTTTCCTCGATGCGTCCCACTACCGGGCTGACAACTTCGTCGACAACTCGGAGATCACGCTGCCGCTGAACTCGGGTCAGCGTCTGAACGCGGGTTATTTCACGTGGGTGAGACGAGAGGGGGAGCGGCTCGTTTACACCGCCCGCTACGGCTACGTGGAGAATCAGGACCGCGCTTTCATGGGTCTCAACGACTTCCGGGCGCACCTCCTGTACGGGAAAGTGCAGTACAAGTTCTGACTGGTCCCGGGCCGGGTCTGACCTCTTGCGGCCGACGGACGATTTCCCGAGCACCGGCGCTCACGGCAGGCTGCGGCAAAGGAAGAGCGTGTCGGAATTCCGCGCGAGTTCGCGGAATCCGAGCTTGGCGTAGAAGGCCTCGGCACGGTGGTTGTCGGCTGCCATGGCGAGGTGAACGCCGGGCGAACCGCGGGTGGCGAGGAGCGAAAGCAGCGTTTCCATCATTACCCGGCCGCAGCCACGGCCTTGGGCGCGTGGCAGCAGGTCAATGTGCAGGTGCGAGGGGTAGGGCGCGTAGGGCTCGGGCAGGAAGAGCTCCGGGTGATGGTAGAGGTACCAGACCTGTTGGTCCCGGTTCCAACGGGAGGCGGGCGGTGAAGGTGCGGCGCGCGTCGCCCGCAGCGGCGGCAGCCACTCGTTGGCGTAGCGCGTTTGGAACGCGCGGGTGTCGAGTGCGCCGAGCGCGTAGCCGCAGACCCCGGTCGTGTCCTCCAGCACGAGGGCCAAACCGGGTTCGAAGGCGAGGTAGGCGCCGACGTAGACATTACCGAGCGCCTCGGGGTCCGCGTGGAGCGAGCTTGCGTCACGTCCGCTGTCGCCCGTTCGTAGGCAAACCTCGTAGCAGGCCGCGCGGTCTGATGGCTGCGCGAGTCGGACGGCGAAGTCGCCGAGGCGAATCGGTGTCATGGCGACGTTTGATGCGTGAAGCTGCCGTCGGCTCGCATCGTCAGCAGCCGCTGAAGGTCGGCCGCGAATCCGCCGCGGTACGTACCGGAGCGATGCTCGGCGGAGAAGAAAGCTTCATTCCCTTCCTGCCTGGATTCCAACCAGTCGAGGTAGCCCAACAGCAGCCCCGCTTCTTCCTTCAGCTCCCACACGTGCCGGTAGACGGTATGCAGGAGCTCGCGGTCCTCGAGGCGCGTGAGGTGCTCGAAGAGTCGTCCGAGCGCGGCTCCGCCTGCCCGGGCGCGCGATGCCGCTTCGGCGTCACCGCCTAGCGCGGCGCGCAGATCGGAACGCCAAGCCTCCGCCTTCGGACCATGCGAGAAAGGCAGGTGCAGGCAGTCGCAGAGCAGCTCCAGCAGGTCGGCGGGCAACGGCTCCGCTGAGCCGCCGGGTCCTAGGCAGCGCCATGCGGGGCGCCATGACGCGCGGGATCGCGCGTGGGCTGCGGCGGACTCGTAGTCGGCGCCCATGCACCACTCGGCGAAGGTTTCTAGACCCGGTCGGTTGACGTCGAACTCGCAGTTGGGGTTCAGCAGCACGCCCGAAACCGCCGCTCGCAGCGACGACGGTCGTCCAGCGTAGGGACCGAGGTGCAGGCGGCGCAGGTCGTAGTCGTTGGCGAAAAGGTTGTCCCAGATCAGTGGCTTGCGGCGCAGGACGCTCGTCAGTCCGTGAAGGTCCTCCGGCGTGATGCTCTCTGAAACGATCTCGGGGCCCGTACACATCACCTGGACGGCGGGGTCGAGGTGATCTCCCACGTGACGGAGGTAGCCCGAGGCTCCGGGGTTACCGGCCATGCGACCGCAATAGGGAGTCGGGCAGAACAGAAGGCGTGTGTCGGGATCCAGCCGGTGCTGGAACGCGAGTAGCCTATGGGCGAACGCGACCTGCGGCGCGGCGTCGTGTTCGGTGGCGCCGAGATTGCCGGATGCCGGAGCTGGGATGATGTCATCAAACAGCACGGCGAAATGGCGGGCGCCGAGCTCGGCGAGATGGTCTACCTTGCGGGCGAGCGCCGCATGGCCGCCGGGGGTGCTGAAATCGCGATCCAGACCGGGGGCGACGGCGTAGACGAAGTCGATGCCCGCGTCGCGGCATGTCGCGATCAGGGCGCGAAGCTCGGAAGTCTCCCCGGTCTGGTAGGCTTCCCGCCAGCGCGTCCGATGGCGGAGATCGTCCTTCGGAGCGTAGAGGTATGTGTTGAGCCCCAGCGTGCGAAGGCGGCCGATGATTTCTCGGCGTTGGGCGGCGGACCATGGGCGACCATAGAACCCCTCGACGACGCCGGTGATGAGCGGGGATGAGGTCATCGTTCGGGGGTGGTCGCGTCGGTGCTGGCGGCGAGTCGGCTGCGTTCGAGCGCGCGGGCGAAGGGCAGGTATACGAGCATCGCGAGCACGAGCGAAGCGGCGCCCCAGGCCGCGGCCCGCCAGTCGCCGCCGGTCGCGAGGTAGTGGCCGATGACGGGAGGCGTCGTCCAAGGGATGTTGATGATCGGGCGGGAGATCAGTCCGGCCGACATGAGGACGTAGGTACCGGTAGTGAGCAGCAGCGCGTTCAGGACGTACGGCACCATGAGCACAGGGTTCAAGACGACGGGAAGTCCGAAGAAGATCGGCTCGTTGATCTGGAAGACCTGCGTGGGCAGCGAAACCCGCGCGACCTGCCTCAGTCCGGGCGCGTGCGATCGCCAAAGCACGAGGGCAAGCCCCAGCGTCGCGCCGGTGCCACCCACGTTGACGAACGTGGAGAAAAAACCGTTCGCGGTGATGTGCGGCGGGGGTTGTCCCGCTCCCACGGCCGCGACGTTGGCGGCGAGGAACTGGAGGAAGACTGGGGCCACGATCGCGTCGAGGGCGTTGTCGCCATTGATGCCGACGGACCAAAGCAGCGTGACGAGGAGCGCGTACACGAGGATGCCGGGAAGGGTATCGAGGGCGAACACCAGCGGTGCGAAGGCGGACTGCACCCACGCGTTGAGGTCGACGCCGAGCACGAAGCGCAGGATCCAGAAGGCCGTGACCAGCGCGACCATCGGAACCAGAGACAGGAAGGACTCTGCGACGACCGCGGGAACCTCCGCGGGCAGTCGGATCACGAGACGGCGCGACACGAACCAGGCCTTCGCGCGCACGCTCACGAGGGCGACGACGATGGCGGTGAACAAGCCGGGCGAACCCAGGCCGGCGACCTGCAGGGTCTGATCCTTCGGGTTCACCTGCAGCAGGAGGAAGCAGACCGTGGCGAGGGCGGCGGATCCCGCGGCTTCCAGCCCAAGCCGACCCGCGAAGTCATGGGCGATGGCAAAGCAGGCGAACACCGCGAGCAGGCCGAAGGTCGCGGTAACGGGCACCTCGAGCAACGGCTTCAGGGCGGCGAGTCTCTCCTCCCAGCCGGGAAGCGGCAGGTGGGTGAGGACCATGAAGATTCCGCCAATGATGGTGAGCGGCACGATGGCCACCATGCCCCCACGGACGGCGGAGAGCGCCGGGTTTTCGCCGAGGGCGTTGAGCCGGGGCAGCCAACGGTCCCGGACGTCCAGGAGGGAGGTCTTCATGGCTTCGCGATGTAGCCGTGGAAAAGTCCCATGTAGTAGGGCAGCAGAAAGACCGTGCCGGAGGCCAACACCTCGCCCCGGCCGCCGTAGTTCAACTGCCACGGATCGGTGTTCCAGTGATTGAAATGACGGTTCTCGACCGGGAGAACACGGCCGTCGCGACGGTGGCCGCGGCCCTCGTTGCCCGGCTCGTAGAAGTCGCGCGACTGCGCCGCCGGCAGCCGGACAAGGTCGAGACGGTGCGAGTTGGCGTGCGGCCAGTTGAGGCGGTCCAACGGGAAGCCGCGCAGCGTGGCGAGGGAGTCCTCGCGCCAGGAGCCGTAGGGCGAAAGCGGAAAGGATCCCCATTGGTTGCGCATCACGCGGCCATCGCAGGTAGCTGCGTAGGCGTAGTTGAAGAACGGATTCATCTCGGGAGCCTCGTTCTGCCAGTAGGCGTAGAACGAGGTTCGGACTACGTTGAGCAGCGCCTCGTCGCGGGAGTAGCGCAGCAGGCTGTAGAAGCACATGAACGCCATCTCATCGTCGGATTGGTTGCCGGAGCCGGGACCCGACTGTACTTTCGGGTAAAGTAGGTTTTGCGCGTAGCCGTGGCGATCGATCAGATCGCGGGCCGCGGCGTCGTACTTGGGATCTCCGGTGACGTGTCTAGCCACGGCGAGGTAAGCCAGCATGCTGAGCGAGTTGAGGCCGCGCTCGGCCCACCAGTTCGGATCACGGTTGAGGACTTCCGGGCGGTACATGCCCCAGCGGGTGGGCTGGCCGTCATGATCGGTAAGGGTGAAGCCGTGGGCGATCAGGTGGTCCGTCAGGTCCCTCACCACCGCGCGTACCTCGGCCCGCTCGGTGTCAGTCTCCGCCACGAGGTCGTGATAAAGCGGGTAGAAGAAATAATGGCCGTCGAGCTCGTCGCTGCTGGTGTCTGACTTCCAGTACCACTTGCCGTCGACGCTCTTCGGCCAGCGGGGTTCGTAGGCTTTCCAAAGGGTGTCCTCCTTCTGTTTCTCCCGGTCCTGCGCGAGTCGACCGGCGTTGGGGTCGGGGCCGTCGCCCGGGAGGATGGTGCGGGCCACGTAGCCGCGAGGAGGGGAGTGTGAGCCGCCCTGCGTCACCGTCTGCAGGAAGCGCAAGGCTTGGAAGGCCTTCGCCGCGCGCTCTCTCGCCGCGGGGTCGCGGGTGGCACCATAGGCGAAGCATTCGCCGGCGCCGTACATCGCCGTCCACAGGCCGTCGTTGTCCGAGTCGTGTCTGCCCGCGCTGGCTCGGTCCCCGGGCACCCGGAGCGGCGCCTCCGCAACGTAGCCGTAAGGCGTACGCTTGATGTGGTGCTCGATCTCGCGCTCGTAGAGTTCGGCCTTGGCGGCGAGGGTCATTTCCCGGCGAGCGATGCCGCCGATCCCACCCCTGGTGGCAAACCATGCCGTGCCGTCGCGGTCGACGGTCACATCAAGGACATCATCGTGCGGCAGCCACCGCGGGCCTTGGCGGTAGTGAAACTCCCGTCCGTCCCAACGGATGGCCCCGCGCGTCGTGCCAAACCAGACTTCCCCGTTCAGCCCCGCGGCGATCCGGCTGAACTCGTTCCAGGGGAGCCCGTCTTTGCCTTCAAGGAAGCGCCACCCCGCCACGGTCTTCACGCCGACTCCCGCGCGGGATGCAAACCACAGTTGCCCCGCTGAATCAAAGGCCGCGCCTGCCACGTCGGCGCTCGCCCAGAGGCGGCCGAGTCCGTCCGCCACGACCTCTTGCTCCCAACCGGAGGGCGTGAGGCGGAAAAGCCCGCGGTCCGTCGCGGCCACCGGCTCCCCGTTGACCGGTAAAGCGAGTTGGTTGAGACGGACGCCGGCCGGCAGGGCGGGGGTCTTCTGGGGGGAGGCGGGGAGGATGGACGGTTCCCAGCGTCCGGCGCGCAGCGCGAACCAGCCGCGGATAAACCTGGCCCGCAGCTCACCGTCGGGACCGACTGCGAGCGCGTCGGCGGCCCCTTCGGGCGTCCCCGGGGTGAAGTCCCGGTGAAGGGCTACCTCCTGGAGGAAGAGCTGGGGAGCGGGCGGTGGCGCGGCGCAGGCGATGCCGGCAAGGAGAACGTGAAGGACGAGGAGCGCGCGGGGTTGTCGCATGCCGGGGTGGGGTGCGGGACCAGCGAAGCGGTCCGGCACGCCGGTGGGCAAGGATTTCGCCGCCGGGAACCGTCTTACGGCCGAGCGGTGCGGTCAGGCGGTGACCGTGTCGAGCGAGCAGGCCGCTGGTTCCGTCGCTGCGTCCTCGCAGTTGGGGCGTGCCACGACACCGGGAAAAGGTTCCGCAGCGAACTCGCGGCCCGGCTCCGCGAGCAAGTGGCGGTCGCAGACGTTGAAGAGGTCCTGCTCGGTGGCGGCGCGGCGCATGTCGTGCAGGAAGGCGCCTGCCGGATCCACGCTCTGGCCGACGAAGTTGAGGTACTTCTTCATCTTGTTCACGTGGTGGTGCTCGGCCAGTCCGGGGAAGCCGGTGGCGTGATAGAGGCGTTCCACATACTCCCGGACGTCGCCGAGCCTGACCGGCGCCGGTTCACGTCCGGCGAAGCGTTCGCGGCAATGGCGGAAGATCCAGGGGTTGCGAATGGCGTGACGGCCGATCATCACGCCGGCGGCACTGGTTTCGCGCACGACCGCGGCCGCCTTGGCGGCGGAGGTCACGTTGCCGTTGGCGAGCACGGGGCAGCGGACCCGGGAAACAGCGCGGGCGATCAGGTCGTAGCGCACCTCGCCCCGGTACATCTGGCGCACGGTGCGGCCGTGCACGCTCAGCAGATCGACGCGGTGCTCGTTCACGAGGTCGAGCAGCCGGTCGAGGTGCCGGTCGTCCTCGAACCCGATGCGCATCTTGACGGTGAACAGGCCCGGGACCGACGCGCGCAGCGCCGCCAGGATTTCGCCGACGCGTTCCGGTTCGCGGAGCAGGCCGCCGCCAACGTTTTTTCGGTATACCTTGGGCGCCGGGCAACCGAGGTTAAGATCGATGCCGGCGACGGGATGACGCAGCAGGGCCTCCGCGGTCCGCCGGAGGTGGTGGACGTCCTCTCCGATGAGCTGCGCGAAGACGGGTCTGCCGGTCGCGTTCTCGTCGATCGATCGCAGGATGTGGGGTTCGGGGCGTGACTGCGCATGCACCCGCAGAAACTCGGTGAAGAAGTAATCGGGCGGCCCGTAGTGCGCGATAACGCCCATGAACGCCAGGTCGGTGACGTCCTGCATCGGAGCTAGCGCCGTGAGCGGCGCCGGCGGAAGCAGTCCGGCCGGTAGGGCCGGCGCGTGCGGAGTGGCGCCCATGTCCGGTCAATCCCGCTTCTCGTCGTCGTCGCCGTTCTCCTCGGACTGCTGCTTCAGCACCTTCTCAAGGATCGCCGACATGTCCTCGACGCCGTCGAAGACCTCGCGGGCGACGAAGATCGGACGCTTCTGCTGGAGGGCCAACACGATGGAGTCGCTGGGCCGCGCGTCGATCTCGACCAGCTTGCGGCCGAGTTCGTTTTCCATGCGCAGCAGGAGGCGCGCGAAGAAGGTTCCCTCACGCGCGTCATTCACGAGCACGTGCTCCAGGGTCGCCCCGAGACCGAGGAAGATGCTACCGATCAGGTCATGGGTTAGCGGGCGCTCCTTCTTCACGCCGTTCAGAGTCATCTGGATGGCGGTGCCCACGGACGGGTCGACGTAGATCACGAACGTCTTCTCGTCGCCGCCGAGGAAGACCGCGCAACCGTTCGCGGTGGGCATCACGCCCTTGATGGTTACCGGGACGACATCGTTTGGCATCGCATCAACATGGCCGCGCCGCTTGGCGGGCGCAAGCGCCCGCCAAGTCAGGAAAACCCGAGGATATCGATCCCCCATTCCCGCGCCTGCCGGAGCACCGCGGGCCGATCGAGCATCAGGACGCGGCCGGTCTCGAGCGCGGCGGCAGAGACGCCGGAGTCGCGCATCGCCTCCAACGTGCGGAGTCCGAAGCAGGGAACGTCGAAGCGCCAGTCCTGGCCCGGCTTGACGGTCTTGACGAAGAGCGCGCCCTCGGTGCGGAAGGAGCCGGCACGTCGGATCATCTCATCGGTGCCCTCGAAGGCCTCCACCGCCAGCACGGTTCCCGCGCGGACGACGCAGCCTTGGCCGATGTCGAGACGCGCGCATTCTCGGGCGATCTGGATTCCGTGGGCGACGTGGTCCTCCTCGATCGGGAATTTCCGTCCGGTCATGCATCCGGCGGCGGCGAGGTGTTCGTCGAGGAACGAGCGGGCGTCGAGGAGTGTCACGCCCAACGCCTCGATCTCGCGCGCGATGGCCCCGAAGATGGTTTCGGCGTTGCGCCGCCGGAGTGAGAGGAGCAGGCGGGCTGCCTTCAGGTCCGGGTGCAGGCCGTTGAACAGCCGACGCGGGGTGATCTGGCCCGCCATGACGGCATAGCCTGCGCCGAAGGCCTGCAGGGACTTCAGCATATGACCCAGTTGCCCGACCTTCAGGAGGCGCCGGTCGGCTGCTGGAAAGGATTCGACGAGCTCGACCGGGGTCTCCTCCTCGAATGCCACCAACCGGATGGGTACTCCCGCCGCCCGTATCGCACCGGCCATGAGTCGCGGGTATAGTCCTTGGCCCGCTATCAGGGCTACGGGCCGTCCGGGTTCGAACCCGGGTGGTAGGAAGGCGGAGGCAGACGGCACGGCGGCAGTGTGCCGCGGCAGGGGTTTGGTTGAAGCCCGAAAATACCGGCGAAGCCGAGGCTCAGGACTGCGAGCCGTAGTACTTCCGGTAGCTACGGTAGTAGCGATAACTGGAATAGTACTCGATGCGGCGATGCGACATCCCATTGAGGATGACCCCGAGGACCTCATTTTTGCCGTCGCGGAGGGATCGGATGAAGAGACGGATGTGCTTCCGGTAGGCGCGGTTGAAGCGGCAGACGTAGATCACTTCGTCGCTGCGATTCGCGAGCAGCAGTGAATCCGTCACGGCGCCCAATGGGGGTGAATCTATCACCACGGCGTCGAAGGAGCTTTTCAGTTCGGCCAGAAGCCTCGCGAAGGCCGCATCCTCGAGGATCGCGGTCGGGCTCTTGGAACGGCCCCCCGAGCGAAGCAGGTAAAGATTGGGAGCGACGGTGATGATTCCAAGGTCGGCGTCCTGCGTGAGGTTCCGGTCCAATTTTGCTCCGCTCTCGAACCACTTTAACACCCCGGCTTCATTATCCTTGCCGAAGTGCCGATGGAGCATCGGGCGGCGCAGGTCACCGTCGATCAGGAGCGTCTTCTTACCGTGCCGGGCAAAGCTGCCGGCTACATTGCAGGAGACGAGCGTCTTGCCCTCGCCGGGAATCGTGCTGGTGATGAGGATGGACTTCGGGAAATCCAGTTTCGAACGGATTTTGATGGAGCTGTAGACTCCGAGAAACGCTTCGGCGCCGATGTCCTGGCGCTCCTTGGTAAGCAGGGAGTACTTCTCGTTATCCTTGAGGGAGCCGAGGTCCGGGATGATGCCGAGAAGGTCAGTACCGATGAACGACTCTACGTCCCAAGCACTCTTGATGCGGTCGTCGATGAAGCTCAGGCCCACCGCGACGAGCAGGAAAACGATCACTCCGATGCCGACGCTGGTCTTGGTGATCTGAGACTGGTTAGGTGCGAATGGCACCGGATTGACGGAGGCCCGGTCTAGCGGCCTTACGGGGACGTTCTCTATGTTTTTGACCGTCTTGGTGTCGTTGAGGCGCGCGAGGATCGATCGGTAATTCTGTTCCTTGGTGTCGGCCTCCGTCTTGAGACTGCTGTAGGCGATGCTGGTCTCGGTCAGATCCATTTGGGCCCTCTCGGCGCGACCGTAGTCCGATTCAGCGATACGGAGGTTTTGTTGCGCCTCGGCCTGTCGCGTCCGCAGCTCCGCCACGGCGAGGGTGATGGATCGGGTGAGGTCGGCTTGGGTCGCGCTGATCTCGCTGTTCTTGGCGATGATCGCGGGGTGAAGTTCGAGGTAGCGTTCCGAGAGCAGGGTCAGCTCCTGGCGCAGCTTGATGAGCTGGTTGTTGAGCGGAGCCACGATGACGTGGGATCCTATTTCCGAGATTTCGAGCAGGTTGCGCTTTTCTTCCTGAAAGGCGCCGATCTGGCGGATCTTCTCGTCGATCTGGGACAAGCGCAGTCGGCATTCCTCCCGTTGTGAGGCGGCCCGCTTGAATTGTTCGGTGACGAGGTTGGTGGAACTGTCGAGCGACAGGAGATTCTTCTCCCTCATGTACCGTTGGAGCGCCTGGTTCGCCTCCTCCGACTCGAGCCGCAGGCGCTCTGCCTGCGTAGTGAGAAATTGGACGGCGGTCTGGTTGCCGGAGCTGCCCTTTGTGAACAGATAGCGCATGAACGCGTCCACGTACTTGTTCGCGACGACCGCCGCCGCCTCCGGGTCGCGGTGCGTCACGTTGATGCTGATGATGAAGCTCGCGCGGGATGGCACGGCCGACATCGAACCCATGTCGATGGCAACGTTGGCGGGATCGGTTCCGGGAGGGCTGCGCTTCATCGCGGCCCGCTTCAGGATGAGCGTCTCCTCCTGCGTGAGGGAGGAGCGCACTTCGGCCGCCAGCATCCCGCTGCGAAGCACCTCCAGGTGGGTGTTCATGTCGACGTCGGAACGGACCGAGGTGTCAACCACGCCTTGAATCGCCACCACCGTGTCTGGTTTCTCGAACTGCATTGTCGCCCGCGCCGAGAACAGCGGGGTGGCCTGCATCTCGCGGTATCCGTAGCCGATCGCGATCAGGAGGGCGATCGGCAGCGCAATCCATGTGCGCTCGCGGAGGATGATGAAGTAGTCGCGGAACGTGCGACGCTCGACGACGTCTTCACCGGTGTGAAGGGCGGGAGCCGGCTTGGGCTTGGTCGCGGAAGTGGGATCGGCCATGCGCGGCTTTCAGATGATCTTTTCCGGAACGTAGACGACGTCGTCGGGCTCTAGCACGAAGCTCGCTTCCTTGGTGTTCGCGTTCGCGCGGCCCTTGATGCCGCTTTCAACGTCCAGGATGAAGTACTGCTGGGTTCCGTCCGGCAACGTGCGGGTGACCTTTACCGCGGAACTCCGGGCGGTGTCCGTGAAGCCACCGGCCTTGAAGATCAGGTCCTTGATGGTGAACTCCGTGTTCGGGGGGATTTCCTGCCGGCCCTGGATGTTGACCTTGCCGCTGACGATCACGGTGCGTGGCGCGTATTCCTCGACCGTGATGGTCACGCGCGGGCCGCGGAGGAACCGGCCCTCCTGGTAGGCTTTGGCGACCGCCGCCTCGGCCTCCGAGACGGTGAGTCCGGCGAGGCGAACCTCCTTCACGAGCACGAGGTTGACGGTGCCGACCGGCTCGACCCGAGCGCCCGCCACCTTGAGTTCGGGCTCACCCAGCACGGAGACGGAGATGCGGTCCCCTCGGCTGATTTTATAAGCAGTGGCCCGCCGCGCCTCCGGCTCGCCTTGACCGGCGCAATCGCCGGAAGCCGCCACAAACAGGGCAAGGGCGAGAGGCAGGGGGCGAATTGAGGGGGGGACTTTCACCAGCGGGAGGAGATGTTGGCGCTCCACGTCGAACGTGCGAAGTCCGCCAGCTCAAAGGACGAGGTGTTCCAGAATTGGCTGTAGGTCGCGGACGACTGCAGGTGCTCGTTGAAGGAGTAGGAGACGGATAGGTTCGCGCTCACGAAGCGATCGTTGCGCGAGGACGGGGCCGCTCCGGACGGAAGGTTCGCCGCCGCCTGGCCGACGTAGTCGCTCGTGCCGAGGGAGGAACTCAGTCCCATTCCGAGCTTCGCGGTGGCTGCGTACCTCGCGGAGAGTGACACGTTGAGCGAATCGACGACGTCATCGGTTGCGGTGGTCGAAAAATCCTTGGTGATGCTTCCCGAAAGACTGAGTTTGCGGGAAACGTCGTAGGAGGTGGTTCCACTGGCGAACCATGAGGTGAAGCGGTCGTTGCCGGGAGCCCTGCCGGTTGATCCGCGGGTCTGGAGTCCGGCGCGGAGGCTTCCGTTCAGCCCCCTAATGAGCTTTCCATTCAAACCTACCGAAAGGGCATGGTCGACGCTCGATGAGTTACGGGATGTCTCGCTGAAACGGTAGCGGTAGCCGGCGAAGATTTCCCGCACGCTGCTGGTGATGCGCAGTGCGTCGGCCGACATGCTGTAGGTCCGCAGGCTGGCGAAGGTCGCCTCGTCGAGGTAGTTCCGCTCGGAGTAGCCGAAGGCAGTGCTCAGGGTATAGGCGCCCGCCAGCGGGTAGCGCACGTTCAGACCCAAGGGAATGTTCCAATAAGTGCTGCGCGTATTCACCTCGGCGTCGGCGCGGCTCTCGCGGGATGCGGAAAGGTTGAAGGAGCCCGTGGTGCGCCCGCCCTGCTTGAGGAGTTCCAGGCGGAAGGATGGGTTGTCGAAGTCCTGCTCCCGCAGCCGGGAAAACCGGGAGGAATCCAGGGAAACCGCGGCGTTGACCCCGATCCATCCCGCGCGCCGGACATATTCCGCGTTCACGGAGGTTCCGAAAACGAGGTCATGACGATCCTCGTTGTTCATGAATACATTAGAGTCCTCGGTGACCGAGGCGCCGAGGCTGACGAATATCTTCTGGCGCCCGTCATCGATGGAGATGAGCGCCGGCGCACGCGGCGCGAGGGCCAGATGGACCGAAAACAATGCCATCAACGATCTGCGGGAAAACCGGGTCATCTGATACGGGCCGGAAGGACTCTGGGTCGCGAACGGATTTCGCGTTCAGAGCGAGGATCGGCTGACGGTGAACTCCACCGGAAGGTTGGCGGGAACGCCGGCGGGCGGTCCGTTGCCCTGAGGTGTGGCGGGGGGATTAGGATTGCCGCCCGCCGCCGAGCCTTGGGCATTCGCTTGGGCGTTGGCGGCGGTTTGCGCGCCGGCCGCCGAGACCTGCTTGGTGGCGGCGGCGGTCAGGGCCGCCTGGCTGGAAGAGGTGGTCACTGCCGCGGTGGCGGTCTGGCTGGCTGCCTGCGTCACTGACGTCGGAACGGATGTGGCGGCCTGCGTCACCGCGGCCGCGGACTGGTTGGTGGCCGCGGCGACCGCTGCCGTGACGGACACCGTCTGGGCCGGAACCGCGGCGGTCACTGTCGCTACAACGGCGGCGGCCTGCGCCGGAGCCGCTTGGGCCACGGCAGAGGCTACGGCCGAAGCCGAGGCGGGCGCTGACTTCGCGACGGCGGTGACAACTGCGGCAGCGCTCGCGGGACTCGCAGTCGCCGCGGCGGCCGCGACGGTGGCTACTTGGGAGGGGGAAGAAGCGGCGACGGTGGCGACGATCGCGGCGGCCTCGCGGGGCGCGGAGTTGACTACCGCCGCGGTGACCGCGGCAGCCTGCGCGGGAGCGGCCGCTATGACCGCGGCGGTGACGGCAGCGATGTTCGTTGGAGCCACGGCCGAGACGCTCAGCGCGACGGCCGAGGCGGAAGCGGGTACGGACGCAACCACCGCGGCGGCGACTGAGGCGGCGGCGGCGGGTACGGCCTTGGCGACTTCGGCGGCGACCGCGGCGGCGGATCCCGGGGAGGTCTGGGCGGCAAGCTCCGCGATCGCGGCGGCTGAACCTGGATTTTGGGCGGCAATTTCAGCGACTCCCAGCGTATCGCCGGAGCGCGAAGCCTGCTGGATTTGGGCGGTGAGTTCAGCCGTGAGGCCCGCGGTTTGCGTCGAACCCGAAGATTGCGGCGGCGCGGCGTTGAAGACCGAAGTGGCGATCGACGCGGATGCGGATGGGACGGCCGCGGTGATGGCGGCGGCAAGCGAACTTGCGGCCGCCGGGTTGGCCTGAGCGGCGGTTTGCGCGATGGCGACTGCGACGCTCGGATTCTGGCTGGCAATTTGCGCGATGGCGGCGGTGTTGCCGGCCTGCGCGGCCTGCTGGACCTCCGCGACTTGCTCTTTCGTGAGTTGCTGCGCCTGCGCGAACGGCAGCATGGCTACGGTGACTACGGAGAGGAACCTGAAGTTTCTATTGTTCATGGTGGCCGGGGCTATCGCAGTAGGTTTGCCTATCTTTCTTATAAAAGTCTGAACGCCAGAGCTATAAACAATCTGTCTCCGTTGCCTAGTGAGGGAGAAAGATGTTTCAAAGTGACGAAGAGTGGAAGGTCGTCTTGGAGGGCTGATGTCAGAAGAAATAGGTTAAACACCCTAGGTGGCGCAAGCAAGGACTCCCTCCATTTCGGTATCCGGCCCGCAATCGGGGATTAGCTCACGACTAGATTAAGGATCTTCCCGGGGACGTAGATCACTCGGGAGAGCGATTTACCTTCCAGATGGGGGGCGACCTTGGGGTGGGACCGGGCAGCCGAGACGGCGTCGGCCTCATTCGTACCCACGGGCACCAGTTGGTCGCCGCGAAACTTGCCGTTGATCTGGAAGACTAATTTCACCTCGGATTTCTCGAGCAGCTTTGGGTCGTGGACGGGCCAGGCGGCACGCAGGATGGATCCCGTTCCGCCAAGGCGGCTCCAGAGTTCCTCCGCGACGTGCGGTGAGAAGGGAGCGAGCAGTTGCAGGAACTGGCGCGCGACCGGTGCGGGGATGATCGGCACCTTCTGGAGCGCGTTCGCGAAGATCATCATCTGCGAGATCGCGGTGTTGAACCGGAGCCCCTCGATGTCGTCGCCCACCTTGCGGATGGTCTCGTGGAGGAGGCGCGTGAGCTCGGCGGAAGCGGGATCTCCCGGATCATCGGCGCGGACCTTGGTGCTGACGTCGCCTTCCGGACCGATCAGCTCACGCCAGACCTTCTGCAGGAAGCGGTGCACGCCCTCGATGCCGCGGGGGTTCCACGGCTTCATGGCTTCGAGGGGGCCGAGGAACATCAGGTAAAGGCGCAAGGTATCGGTGCCGTGCGACTGGATGATTGAGTCGGGGTTGACGACGTTGCCGCGGCTCTTGGACATCTTTTCGCCGTCCTCGCCCAGGATGATTCCCTGGTGAAAAAGGCGCCTGAATGGTTCCGGCTCCGGCACGACGCCGAGATCAAAGAGCACCTTGTGCCAGAAACGCGCGTACAGGAGATGGAGCACGGCGTGCTCGGCGCCGCCGACGTAGAGGTCCGGACTTTTCCAATATCGAAGGGCCTCGGGGCTGGCGAGGGCGGTGTCGTTGTGCGGGTCGAGGAAGCGTAGGTAATACCAGCAGGAGCCGGCCCATTGCGGCATGGTGTTGGTCTCGCGGCGCGCGCGCACCCAGGTGTCTCCGGCAGGGCGAGTGCCCGAGGCCGGGACCGCCTCACCCGTCTCCGCGTTGAGCCACACATCGACCCAGTCGCGCTCGTTGGCTAAGGGGCTTTCGCCGGTGCCGCTGGGCAGGTAGGACTGCACCGAAGGCAATTCCAGCGGCAGGGCGGAGGCGGGCAGGGGAAGGGCATGGAAGACCTTGCCGCTCTCCGTGTACGTGACCGGTTGCGACGGCAGGTCGGCGACCCGCCGGGCCGCGACGCGCGCGTAGTCCTCGGGTGACACCCAGGCGATCGGGAAGGGTTCTCCCCAGTAGCGCTGCCGCGAGAACAGCCAGTCGCGCAGCTTGTAATTCACGCTCGCCTTGCCGACGCCCCGCGCCGCGAGGTCGGCGGTGACGCGGCGTTTCGCCTCCGCCCACGGGAGCTCGTCGTAGCCCGGCGAGTTCACCAGCCTGCCCTCGCCGGTGAACGGCAAGGGCTCGTCGCCCTTATCACCCGCGATCACGCGGATGACGGGCAGGCCGAATTGCACCGCGAACTCATGATCGCGCTCGTCGTGGGCCGGCACCGCCATGATCGCGCCCGTGCCGTAGCCCATCAGGACGTAGTCGGCCGCCCAGACTGGTACCTTGCGGCCGTTGATGGGGTTGATCGCGTAAGCTCCGGTGAACACGCCCGACTTCTCCTTCGCGAGGTCCGTGCGTTCCAGATCGCTCTTCGCGGCCGCCTTCTTCCGGTAGCCCTCGACGGCCGCACGCTGCTCAGCCGTGGTGATCGCGTCGACCAGCGGGTGCTCCGGCGCGAGCACCATGTAGGTGCAGCCGAACAGCGTGTCCGGCCGGGTCGTGAACACCCGCAGCGACGCCCCGGGGTGCCCGTCCACCGCGAACGTGAGTTCCGCTCCCTCGCTGCGACCGATCCACGCCTCCTGCATGCGCTTCGTGGAATCGGGCCAGTCGACGTCCTTCAGGTCGGCCAGCAGCCGCTCCGCGTAGGCAGTGATCCGCAGCACCCATTGCCTGAGGTTGCGCCGCTCGACCGGGAAGCCGCCCACCTCGCTGCGTCCGTCGATGACCTCCTCGTTGGCGAGGACCGTGCGCAGCTCCGGGCACCACCACACGGGACGCTCGTCGACGTAGGCAAGGCCGCGTCGGAAAAGCTGCAGGAAGATCCACTGCGTCCAGCGGAAGTACCGCGGATCCGTCGTGTCGATCTCCCGGTCCCAGTCATACGAGAATCCCAGCGAACGGATCTGCCGGCGGAAGTTGGTGATGTTGTTGCGCGTGTTGGAGGCTGGGTGCGTGCCCGTCTTCACGGCATGCTGCTCGGCCGGCAGCCCGAAGGCGTCCCACCCGATGGGATGCAATACGTTGAAGCCCTTGGCCCGCTTGTACCGCGCGAGGATGTCGGTGGCCGTGTAACCCTCCGGATGCCCGATGTGTAGGCCGGCGCCCGAGGGATACGGGAACATGTCGAGCAGGTAGCACTTGGGCTTGGACGAGGACGCGTCCTCCGCCTTGAAGAGCCCGTTCGCCTCCCAGAAGGACTGCCAATGCGGCTCGATGTCGCGGAAGTTGTAATCTGCGCGGGTGGTGGCCATCGTCGAAAACTTGTGACTCTGGATCCTTTCACAGCCCGGTCAACCTTGGTGCTCCGCGCATTGCTCGTCCTCTCGTTCGCCGCCACGGCGGTCGACGCGCGCGCCGCGATGAGCCGGGGCTTCAACCGCCTGCTCGAGGCCGTTGTCAGCATCAACGTCCGCGAACTCGCCTTCGAGTCGGGCGCCCGGCGCTACACCTCCAGCCTGGGCTCCGGTGTGGTGATGTCGGAGGACGGCGTCGTGCTCACCAACGCGCACGTCGTCAGTCGCCGTGCGGTGGAGATCAACGTCACGCTCGGCAATCTCGAGCGCGTCGGCGCGCGTCTCGTAGGCTGGGACCACTGGACGGACCTTGCCGTGCTGCGCCTCGACATGGACGAGGTGCGCCGCCGCGGCTTCAAGCTCCCCGCCGCTGCGTTCGGCGACAGCGACAAGCTCTTCCCCGGACAGGAAGTCTACGCCGTTGGCACGCCGCACGGCCTCACCCGCACCGTCACGCGCGGCATTGTCTCAAACAAGAACCGCTACTTCGAGGACACCCGCGGCATCGGCGGCTACGAGACGGGGATGTTCAACACGTGGCTGCAGACGGATGCCGCCATCAACCCCGGCAATTCGGGCGGGCCGCTCGTTACCTCCGACGGTAAGGTCGTGGGCATCTCCTCCCGCGGCTACCTCGGCGCCAACAACCTCGGCTTCGCGATACCGGCTTCGACGGCCAAGGTCGTGCTCGAGCGGCTCGTGCGCGACGGCGTGGTGGTGCGCAGCTACGTCGGTCTCGTGCCCGGCGCGCTGCAGGACCTGGAGAACTTCTACTCGCTTGCGCTCAACACCGGCGTGCTCGTGAGCAGCGTCGACCCCGGCTCGCCCGCCGCGAAGGCCGGCCTGCGCGCGGGCGACATCGTGCTCGCGATGGACGGCGCCCGTGTTGACGGACGATTTCCCGAGCAGTTGCCGCCCATCCAGAACCTCATCGCCAGCCGGCCCATCGGTTCCGAGTTGGTGTTCTCCGTGAAGCGCGGGACGGAGACGCGGGATTTCACGGTCGTCACCGAGCGGCTCGAGAGCCGAGTGGGGGAGGAGTGGGCGCTGGAAAAATGGGGGCTCAGCGTGCGCCGGGTCTCTCGCACCTACGCCCGCGAGAACCAGCTCGAGGGCAGCGACGGCGCCGTCGTGATCGGCGTGCAGCCCGGCTTTCCGGCCGACGTCGCCGGCGTGGCGCGCGGCGACATCCTGCTGAAGGTGAACCAGCAGGCCGTGAACTCCCTGGACGTCCTCAAGCAGGCGCACGCCGCCTATGAGGCCGCCCCCGCACCGACTCTCTTCGAGACGCAGCGCAACCGCCGCGTGTCCCTCCTGATCGTGAAACCATGATGAAAGCCCTTTACGTCGTTTCCGGCGTCGCCGCGTTCGTCGGGGTCCGCCTCGCCGCGTTCGCCGCCCCGGATCTTCCCACGCTGTGGGCGGAGCGGGTGAAGTGCGTGGTGGCGATCGAGTACATGACGGTCACCGAGACCGAGCGGCGGCCCACCGCCTCGATGGGCACCGTCGTCGATGCCGCCGGCACGATCATCCTCCCGGCCTCGGCGGTGGATCCGCGGGCCGCCCTGTGGCAACTGAAGGATTTCAAGGTTTATCTCCCTGGCCAGGGCGAGGGCTCCGCGGCGGAATATCTCGGGCAGGACGCCTTTACCGGCTGGCACTTCGTGCGGGCCGGCGAGGAAACGAGGCCCAAGCTGACGCCCATCACGGCGTTTGCGGGCAAGGGCGCCCCGCGCAAGCCGCTGATCGCCGAAGCGGTCTGGGGTATCGGACTGCGGCCGAAGGACGAGGATTTCACTCCGTACATCCTGCAGAGCCGGGTGGCGCTGCTCCAGGCGGTGCCCCAGCTGATGGCGATCGCGCAACATGAGGTGGCCGCCCCCGGGCTCCCGGTCTTCGACGGCGCCGGAACGCTCGTCGGACTGGCCGGCCCGTCCGGTGGACAGACCTTCCTGCAGATCTCACGCAGCGGCCGACCCACGCCGACGATGCTCATTAATGTCGAGGAGAGCAGCGCGTTCCTCGTCGCCGGCGAGGTCTTGCCCCACCTCGGACGGATTCCCGCTAGCCCCTCGGGCAGGCCGCTGGCTTGGCTCGGCACCTACGGGCTCGAGCCGATGGACCGAGAGGTGGCGAAGTTCCTCAGCCTGCAATCGCAGTCGGGTGCTGTCGTAAGTGAGGTGCTGGAGGGCAGTCCGGCGGAGGCGGCCGGCCTGAAGCCGCGGGACATCATCCTCGCGCTTAACGGCGCCCCGCTCCCGCAATTGCGTCCCGACCGGGCCGTCGTGGGGTACATCGAGCGAGAGGTCGAGCGCCGCGCGCCGGGTGAGAAGGTGGCCCTTACCGTGCTGCGCGGTACGGAACGCGTAGATGTCGGCGTGACCCTTGGGGACCAGCCGAAGCTACCGCGTGAAGCGGAGCGGAAGTACTTCGACCGCCTTGGATTCACGGCGCGCGAGCCGGTCTACGGCGATGCGATCGAGCGGCGTCTGCGGCCGGGAAACCTGGCGGGCGTGGTCGCCCACTTCGTGAAGAACGCCAGCCCCGGCGCCGCGGCCGGCCTGCGGCAGGATGATTGGATCCGCGAGATCGACGGCGCCGAAGTGAGGGATTTCGCGGACGCCACCGCCCGCCTCGCGGCGATCGAAGGCGATCAGGAACGCGCGGAATTCGTGCTGCTGGTCGCGCGCGGCAACGAGACCGCGGTCCTGCGCGTCAAGTTGAAGTAGTCTTCCTCGCGAAGTCGCCCTTCTGCGGGGTCGCCCGTTTGCGGCTTGGCGGAGCGGTGAATCGCGGTTTCCTCGCCTCTCATGTTCACGGGCATCGTTGAGGAGACCGGACGCGTCGTAGCGTTCGAGCCGCGGGCGGAGGCGTGGAGCCTGCGGGTTGCCGCCCGCGCCGTCCTTTCCGGGATCTCGCTCGGCGACAGCATCGCGGTCAACGGGTGCTGCCTCACGGCCGCTGGAATCGAAGGCGAGGTCATCCGCTTCGACGTTCTGGAGGAGACCCGGCGGCTGACGAACCTAGCGGCACTCGGGGCGGACGGCCGCGTCAACCTCGAGCGCAGCCTGAGCTTCGGTGGAAAGGTCGGTGGGCACTTTGTCACGGGCCACATCGACGCCACCGGAACCGTCGATGCGTTCGAACCGCGCGGCCGCGACCACTTCCTCCGCGTGCGAATCCCGAAGGAGTTCAATCGCCTCGCCGTCCGCAAGGGCAGCATCGCAATCGATGGCATCTCGCTGACCATCGCCGAAGCGGGTGACGATTTCCTGTCGGTCTGGATCATTCCGCACACCCGTGAGGTCACGAATCTCGCCGGCCGGCGTGCCGGGGACGCGGTCAATCTGGAGTTCGACCTGCTCGCGAAGCACGTGGAGCGCCTACTCGCCGGGCGCCAGTACTGAACTCATGCGCCAGGCTTTGCTCGCCGTCTCCGAGGAACTCCGCCGCCTGAAGGTGTCAGGCGTGGGAACCGTTTCCGTGTCCGAGGAGACGCTCGCGGCCGTGCGCCGAGTGGTGCGGGCGCGGGCTGGAGGCGCGCCGCGCGCGGAGACTGCACCCATCACGCCGCAGGCCCCGGCCGCGGCGCCCGCGGCCCGGCCTTCCCCGGCTGCGTCCGTGCCGGCGACGGTCGCGCTCCCTCGTGTCGCGGCTCCCTCGTTGCCGGAGGCCCCGGTCGTGCGGCTCCCCGACGGTGACAAACGGGTGCGCTGGGACGCGCTCCTGGCGCAGGTGACCGGTGATCCTGTCTGCCTGGCCAACGTGCGGCCGGGCAAGAAGGTGGTGCTGGGCGTCGGCACGCTTGACGCCGCGATCATGTTCGTCGGCGAGGCACCCGGCGCTGAAGAGGAGATCCAGGGCGAGCCATTCGTGGGCCCCGCCGGGCAACTGCTGACCAAGATGATCCAGGCGATGGGCGTCGCCCGGGGCGATGTTTACATCGGCAACATCATGAATTGGCGCCCGCAGATGCCGACGGTCGAGGGCCGGGATCAGGTGGGAAACCGGCCGCCGACGGAGGATGAGATGCGATATTGCCTGCCGTACCTCCGCGCGCAGATCGAGGTCGTGAAACCGCGGTTGCTCGTTGCGCTGGGTTCCACGGCGGCGCAGGGATTGCTGGGTTTCCGCTCTTTCAAGGCGCTCGGTGATGTGCGTGGACGTTGGCACGATTTCGGCGGTAGGCCGCTCATGGTGACCTATCACCCCAGCTACATCCTCCGCGAGCCGACCAACCGGAAGAAGCGCCTCATCTGGGATGATCTCCTGCAGGTGATGGAGCGGGCCGAACTGCCGATATCAGAGCGGCAGCGCGGCTTCTTTCTCGAGAAATGAGAGCGTTGTTCGCCGCGTTCGCCGGGGGAGTCCTGCTGGTTTCCCCCGTGCTGCCTGCGGCGGAAGCGGGTTCCGGTTTCGCGGCGCTCAAGGCGCGGGCCGCCGCCCTCGCCGCGACGCCGCACGCGGCGCCGAAGGGTGAGGTGCCGGAGTGGCTGCGGCGCCTCTCCTACGATGACCTGCGGCGGATCACCTTCGACGGAAGCCGCTCCCTTTGGCTCAACGAAGGCCCGGCTTTCGCGGTGCAGTTCCTGCACCCGGGCTTCCTCTTCGACCGGTCGGTGCGGCTGCATGAGGTGTCTCCGGGGGTGACGCGTCCGCTGCCGTTCCGACGCGAATACTTCAACTACCACGGCGTCGAGGCCGGCGAGATTCCCCCGGGCATGGGTTTCGCCGGTTTTCGCGTGATGTATCCGTGGAAGGGACGCGGCACGGCGCCGGCGGAGATCGGGTCATTCGCGGGCGCGAGCTACTTCCGCTTCCTGCCGCAGGATGCCGCCTACGGCCTCTCGGCGCGCGGGCTCGCGATCGACACCGCGGCTGCTGGACCGGAGGAGTTCCCGAGGTTCTCCGAGTTCTGGCTCGAGCGGCCCGCGGCGTCGGACGATCACGTGACGGTCCTCGCGCTGATGGAAGGCGACAGCGTCACCGGTGCCTACCGCTTCGTGATCCAGCCGGGCCGCTCCACGGTGGTGGACGTGCGGGCGTCCCTGTATTTCCGGCGGGCGGTCGGCATCCTGGGCTTGGCGCCGCTCACCAGCATGTTCTGGCGCGGGGAGAATTCCCACTCACCGGCCGACGACTTCCGGCCCGAGGTGCACGACTCGGACGGGCTGCAGATTCAGACCGGGTCGGGAGAGTGGATCTGGCGGCCGCTCGTGAACCACCGCGAACTGCGGGTCGCGACCTTTGCCGACAATGATCCGCGCGGCTTTGGCCTGCTGCAGCGCGACCGCAACTTCGAGAGCTATCAGGACCTTGAGGCCTCCTATCATCGCCGGCCTTCGCTCTGGGTTGAGCCGGTCGGAAAATGGGGTCGCGGCGGAGTGCGTCTGGTGGAGATTCCGACGGGTACGGAGTTCGACGATAATATCGTCGCGTTCTGGATGCCCGAGAATGCGCCCTCCGCGGGCGGTAACCTCGAATTGGAGTACCGCCTGCACTGGTTGATTGACCGTCCTAGCCCGCCCGCGGGCCGCGTGCGCGCGACCCGCAGCGGCCGCACGGCCTACTACGAGCCGGGCCTGCACCGCTTCGTGGTCGACTTCGAGGGCGAGGCGCTCGCCGCATTTTCCGCGGACGCGAAACTTGTTCCGGTCGTCACGGTAGGTGAGGGGGCGGCCCTCAACCACGCGTCGATCCAACGGAATCCGGAGAACGCGACCTGGCGCGTGGCCTTCACGATCCGCCCCGGTGAGCCCGCGCGGCCGGTGGAGCTCCGATGCTTCATCCGCGGGGAGGATGGCGCGGCGCTCACCGAGACGTGGTCGCACCTTTGGTCGAGATGAGCGGGTCGCAGCCAACTTCCGACGGGTTTGAACTGGCCTCCGCCTTCCGGCCGTCGACGGGCACGATGGAGGAGTGGAATGCGGCGTACGTGCGGGTGGAAGATTACCTCCGTGCGCACCGCATCCACAACCGGCTGCATCAGAGCCGCCTGATCCAGCGCATCCTCGAGCGCGCGGCGGAAAGGCATGCCGCCGATCCCGCGCGCAATCCGACGGCGCTGGCCGCCGAGGAGTCGGCGCGACTCATGGCCGCGTGGTTCGGCGCGATGCTCGACCGGGGTGACGCCGCCGGGGACCGGATTTCCACCGACGGCCGCGTGGCGCTGCTGCTGTGCGACGGCCCGGCCCGCTGGCCCTACGCTTTTCTGGACGAGCGGCAGATTCCCGCTGATTTCCGGGATGCCATGCGTGAAGGGGTCATCCGCGCGGGCCCTGATCTGAAGGTTTCGAGCATGGTCCCGCGTCCCATCGATCTCGGACTGATCCCCGACGCGGCGGGTGACACGATCGAGCGGATCGAGCGGTGGCCGATCCTGCGCACGCTTTTCCTGTGGCTCGCACTGGCGGCCGTGCTCGCGGTGGTCTTCCGCCTCACCCGATGAAAGCGCCCGTCGTTCACGATCTGCTGCTCGCCGGGCGGATGGAGCCCCGGCGGCTCGCTCGCCGGCGGTTCCTCTTCTTCACGGGCATCTTCGCGCTGACGAGCGTGGCGGCATGGTTCATGGCCGACCTGCTGTGGCAGGGTGGACTTGCCGGCGTGGAGATCGCCCTGCTTGCGCTGTTCGTGCTGCTGTTTGCGCAGGTCGCGACGGGTTTCGTGACGGCGCTCGTCGGATTTTACGTGGTGAACCGCGGCGGCGACAGCGCGCGTGTCACCACGACGCTGCCGGAGGGGGAGGACGGGCCGCTGGCGTCGACGGCGGTGGTGATGCCGGTTTGCAACGAGGACGTCAGCCGGGTCTTCGAGGGCCTGCGCGTCGTCTGCCGCTCGCTGCAGGAGACGAGGCGGCTGGAGCACTTCGACTTCTTCGTACTGAGCGACTCGAACCAGCCCAACCAGTGGATCCAGGAGGAGATGGCGTGGCTCGAGCTCTGCAAGCAGGTCGGCGGCTTCGGCCGCATCTTCTACCGCAAACGCCGGCACTCGATCAACAAGAAGGCCGGCAACCTCGGGGACTTCCTGCGGCGCTGGGGAGGGCGCTACCGCTACATGATCGTGCTCGATGCCGATTCGATCATGACGGGCCGGGCGCTCGTGCAGCTGGTCGCGTTGATGGAGCGCAATCCTCAAGTGGGCATCATCCAGACGGTGCCCCGCCTCGTGAACGGCGAGACCGTCTATGCGCGGCTGCAGGCGTTCGCGAGCCGGCTTCACGGGGAGATCTTCCTCGCGGGACTCAATTACTGGCAGCAGCACGAGGGCAATTATTGGGGCCACAACGCTGTGATCCGCGTGCAGCCGTTCATGGAGCATTGCGCTCTGCCCGAGCTTCCCGGCAGCGAGCCGTTCGGCGGTCGGATCCTCTCGCATGATTTCGTCGAGGCGGCGCTCATGCGCAAGGCGGGCTGGGGTGTGTGGCTCGCCGCCGACATCGAGGGCAGCTTCGAGGAGGGGCCACCCACGTTGATCGACGCGGCGAAGCGCGACCGGCGCTGGTGTCAGGGCAACCTCCAGCACACTTGGCTGCTGACGGCGCGCGGCTTCCGTCCGGCCAACCGGCTTCACCTGCTCATGGGGGTGATGGGGTACGCGTCCTCGCCGCTGTGGCTGCTCTTCATGGTCCTGTGCACGGTGCACGTCGGCGTGGCCGGGGGTGCCGCGGTGGCGGTCGGAAGCGCTCCGGCGGCGGGAGCCGTGGCGTTATTCGCATTCACGATGGCATTGTTGTTCCTGCCGAAACTGGCGGCGCTGGCGGTCGCGCTCGGCAGGCCGCGGGAGATCGAGCGTTACGGTGGGCGCGCCCGGTTGCTGGCGGGTTTCGTCCTGGAGGTGTTCGCCTCGACGCTGCTCGCCCCGGTCAACATGCTGTTCCACTCGAAGTTCGTCCTGTTCACGCTGCTCGGACAAGGAGTGAGCTGGCTCACGCAGCGGCGGGGTGCCGATGAGGACGGGACCGATTGGCGGGAGGCGATCCTGACTCACGGAGGCCAGACCCTCTTCGGACTGATCTGGGGTGCTTCGGCGTTCATCCTTTCGCCGACGTTCGGCCTCTGGCTGTGCCCGGTCGTCGTGCCGCTGCTGCTCTCGATTCCGCTGTCGATCGTGCTGAGCAAGGCGGGGTTCGGGCGTGCGCTGCGCCGTCACGGGTTACTGCTCACACCGGAGGAATCGGTGCCGCCGTACGAGTTGCGCCGGCTCCACCAGAACCTCGCCGAGTGCTACCGCCACCTGCCTCCGCTGGAGCCTTTGCGCGCGGACTACGGCCTGTTGCAGGCGGTGCTGGATCCGTACGTGAACGCGCTGCATGTGGCCTTGCTGAGGCAGCGGCGGCCGACCGAGGAGTCGCGCGAGTGGTTCGCCCAATTGCGGACGCGCCTACTCCGGGAGGGTCCTGGCGGCTTCGCGCCGCGGGAGAAGATGGCTTTGCTCCTGGACGCGGAGTCGATGATCGCGCTGCACCGGGAGCTCTGGGAATCGCGGGCCGAGGATCTCGCCGATTGGTGGCGGCTCGCGATGCGCCAGTACAACGTGCTGACGGTCGCCCCTACCACCGCGCTCTACCGGTAGGCGGCGGCGAACGGCGCAGGATCAAGGCTGTTTCGCTGCCTTGCGGGCGCCCGACTTGCGGGTCCCGCGCTCCTCCATGGGAGGAAGGGCGCCGCCGCGGCGGTTCATCTCCTCGTCGCACAGGGCCCGCATCCGCGCGAGATCGGCCGAACGCGCCGGATCTAAAGCGAGGTTACGGAGTTCGTCGGGATCCTCCTGCAGGTCGTGGAGAAACTCGAAGGCGGGTCGCTGGTCGAAGTAGCGCACGTAGACGAACCTTTCGCCGCGCACCCCTTCCCACGTGAGGGTGGGCGCGAGGTCGAGGTGCTCGCAGAAGAAATGCGTCCGCCACTCGGAGGCGGGCTCCCCGCGCACGAGCGGTGCGAGGCTGCGGCCCTCGTAGCCGGGAGGGCGGGCGAGTCCAGCCCAGTCGATGAACGTCGCAGGCAGGTCCACATTAAGGGTCATCGCGTCGACCACGCGGCCGCGCGCGGTCGAAGGTTGGCGAGGGTCTCGGATGATGAGCGGCACCTGCAGAGACTCGTCGAAGTGCGACCACTTCCCCTGGAACCCGCGGTCGCCGAGGTAGTAGCCGTTGTCGGAACTGTAGACCACGATCGTGTTGTCGGAGTGTCCCGACGCCTCGAGGGCCGCCAACACCCGGGCGACGGCGTGGTCGATGCCGGTGATCATGCGGTAATAGGCACGGACGTTCGTGGTGAATTTCTCCGGGGTGTCGTAGCCCCAGAAAAAGCGCTGACGGTTGATCGATTCGGTGAGAAAGCGCGGATGTCCCGCGACGATCGCCGGATCGCCGAGCCGGGGCGCCGGAATGGCGACGTCGTCGTACAGCCCGTCGGCGGAAGGAGGCCACGGGTAGTGCCCGGCCCCGGGCCGGCGGTCGTTGTCCTCCGCATGCGAGGCGTTGAACCAAAGATGAAGAAGGAACGGGCGGTCCCGCGGGTGCGCCCGCAGGAAGTCGATGCCTCGGTCGCACACGAGGTCGGTCTCGTGGCGGCGGCTGCCGTCGGGCAGGGGCTTGAAGTACGGATTGCGGCCGATGGCCTCGAAGACGTCGTAGTGGGCGGCGGGGGAAAACCCGGGCGGGGCCATCAGGTGCCACTTTCCGAAGTGCGCGGTGCGGTAGCCGGCGGAGCGGAGCAGGGCGGGGAACATCGTCGCGAGCGCGTCGGGACGCACGGTCGGAACGGAATCCCGCCGGATATGCGAGCGGGCCCATTGGCCGGTGAGCGTGACCGCGCGGCTCACCCAGCACACGGAAGTCGTGACGAAGGCCTGGCGGAAGCGAACGCCGTCGGCGGCGAGACGGTCGAGCGTGGGCGTGCGCACGATCGGATGGCCGGCGGCGCCGAGGGTATCGTACCGCTGGTCATCCGAGAGGATGAACAGGATGTTGGGCGGGCGCGGGAGACGCTCGGCGGCCGTGCATGCGGCCGCGGTCGCGGTTGCGAGGAGGAAGCCGGCGAGCAGAGAGTTCACTCGGACCAGGTCGTGCGCACCTGGCGCCTGGTGACGGGCCACCATTCCTGCAGGCGACCGGCGAGGCGCGCGACGACCTCCGGGTGGCCGGCGGCAAGGTTGCGGTCCTCATGCGGATCGGCGATCAAGTCGAAGAGTTGGGGGCGAAGTTCGTCGCGGGGGTTCGATGAGGCGTAGCGGGCGCTGACCGCGCCGTCGTAGGTGAGGAGAAGCTTCCATTTTCCTTCGATCACCCAGCGGTAGACCAGGCTCGCCTCGGGTCGGTCGATATCCGCCACGTCGTGAGCGAAGGTCTCGCCGAATACCCTTTCCCGCGGGGTCGCCGCACCCGACTTCAGGATCGGCAGCAGGTTGATTCCGGGCAGGCGCTCCGGAAGCTTCGCGCCGGCGGCGGCGAGCAGGGTGGGGACGATGTCGACGGCGGAGCAGAGTTGCTCGCCCCGACTCCCGGGGCGGATGACTCCGGGCCAGCTGAACATGATCGGTTGGCGCACGCCGCCTTCATTGGCCGTCTGCTTCGACCGGGGCGCGTACCCCGCGCTGTTGGGCGACTGAATCCAGCCATTGTCGGCGATGTAGACGAAAAGCGTGTCGCGGGAGAGTCCCTTGGAATCGATGCGCTCCATGAGTTGGCCGCAGGTCTCGTCGAACCATTCGACCATCGCGTAGTAGCGGGCCACGAAGTCGGACGTGATACCCTTGGCCTTGTACTTGGCGAAGAGCCGCTCCGGGGGAGTGTGGGGCGTGTGGGGCAGAAACGGGGCGTACCAGATGAAGAACGGCTTCCGCTCGGTGGCCGCGTAGTCGATGAAGTCGAAGATCGGCTGCAGGCCTTCCCGGCCGATCTTCAGGCCGTCGTCTCCGTGCCTGCCTCCCGGCTGCGGGAAGCCGCGGGTCATGCCGTGGGTGAAGCCCCCGCGTTGGTAGGAGCCCTCCCACCATTTCCCGGACTGGTGGCTCAGGTATCCCTGCTTCCCGAGAATTTTCGGCAGTGTGTCGGGACCGTCGAACTTCGCGATGAGCTGCTCACGGAGACGTGCGTAGGCGGCGGGTTCCCCTGCCTGCTTAGCGCCCTTCTTGGCCTTGGCTGCCGCCGGCGCCAGCATCTCGGGCAAGAGCGCGGGGTCGTTGCCGCTGATGTGGTGCTGGTGGGCGTAAAGTCCGCTCGCGAACGTGGCGAGGGCCGGCCGGCACAGCGCCGTCGGCACGTAGCCGCGTGTGAAGAGTGCGCTGCGCGCCGCGAGCCGGTCGAGGTTCGGGGTCTCGATCTGCTTGTGGCCCATGAAGCCGTAGTCGTTCCACGCGTGATCGTCGGAGATGATGAACACGATGTTCGGCTTCGGGGTCTCCGCGGTCGCGGGCGCCGTCGCGCCAAGGACCAGGCTGGATAGGGCGAAGAATCGCCGGAGGGGGAGCGGGACATTCATCTGGCGGGATACTCCGAGGGTTTCAGTTCTTCAGCGTCAGGTTCACGCGGCGGACTTCCATCACGCTCTGGCCCGGGATTTGGAGTGCGCGGAGGGCGAGATCGCCGCGGCCTTTCTCCAGCTGCACGGTCCCGAGGGAGAGGGGGCGGAACTCCTTCATCTGCGACTCCCCGGCGGGACGGGGAAGGGTGTCTTGGTTCGTATGCAGGGGCGGGTCCCAGCCGGGTGCCACCTTGCCGGTGAGCTTTGCGCCGCGGAACGACAACTCGATCTGCGCTCCTGCATCGGGCACGGGACAGGTGTAGTCGATCACGACTTCGTAGGTGCCGGCGGTCGCCACCTCGATGTCCCACGTGATCCGGTCGTCGGTGGTCCGCCAATTGACGAAGTAAGACGAGTTCGGTGCGCTGCTGCTGCGCTTCACTCCGCCGTGCGGAATGCCGTCGCGCGCGGGCAAGGGCGTCCAGGGAAACTCTCGGTACCCGACCGGGTAGGGTCGGTCGTCGGGCACGACGAAGCCGCCGCGCGCCTTGCCCTTCTTGCTGTCCCGCGGTTCGCCGAGCTTTCCGGCGATCGTGGCGCCGAAGACATCCAGTCTCCAGGCGGCTACGGCCTGCTCCAGGCGGGCGGCGACGGCCGGCTGGGCGGCGGCGACGTCCTTCGTCTGGCCTGGGTCGTCGGTCATGTCGAAAAGGGCTCCGCGGGGATCGAGACGGTAACGCGGGGTTCGAACGCTCACGAGGCCGTTCTGGTGCGAGAAGATCAGACGCTCGGGCCATGGGCTGGCGGCGCCGAGGAGTAGCGGCGACAGGTCGGATCCGTCGAGCGGCTTGGCACCGATGCGCGGAATCCCGGCGAGAGAGGTCAGGGTGGGAAGGAGGTCGATCGCGCCGGTGATGTCCTTGAGGACGGTGCCGGGCTTGATGCGGGCGGGCCAGCTCATCATCGCGGGCGAACGGATGCCTCCTTCGTCGAGCGTGCCCTTGCGACCTTTCATGCCGCCGTTCCAGCGCCAGCTGTTCGGGCCGTTGTCGGAGAAGTAGAATACGATGGTGTTTTCCCGGAGCCCGAGTTCCTCGAGCCGGCGCAGGACGCGGCCCACGTTGTCGTCCTGGTTCTCCAGCATCGCCAGGGCGCAGCGGGTGTGGTCTGGCACCTCCTGTTCGGCCTCGGTCGCGCGCTGGCCGATCGCGCGGCCCTTGAATCGTTCCCAGTACTTTTCGGGCACGGACCACGGCGAATGGGGCGTGGTGAAGGGCACGTAGCAGAGGAACGGCTTGGATCGGTTCTTCTCGATGAAGCCGATCGCTCGGTCGGTGCAGAGGTCCACGATGTAGCCCTTCTCGCGGATCATGCGTCCGTTGTGTTCGACGGGTGGATCGAAGTACTCGCCCCAGTGGCCGGCGGTGTAGCCGTAGTACTCGTCAAAGCCGCGGGCCTGCGGATGGTAGGGCCATTGGCTGCCATTGTGCCACTTGCCGAAGGCACCGGTGGCGTAGCCGGCCGCCTTGAAGGCGTCGGCGACCGTCTTCTCGTCGGTGTTAAGGCGCTCGAGTCCGGTGGAAACTCCGCGCACGCCGCCGCGGGAGTGGTAGCGACCGGTCAGGAACTCCGCACGGGTCGGGGCGCAGACGGCGCACACGAAGAAGCGGTCGAAGCGCGCGCCGCCGAGCCCGATCGAATCGATGTTCGGCGTGCGCACGCTCTGGTTGCCGTTGATCGAGTAGTCTCCCCAGCCGGCGTCGTCCGCAAGGAACACGACGACGTTGGGCGGGCGGGAGGGTGATGCGCCGTGGAGGGTCACGGCCGCCAAGGCGGCGAGGAACGCGGATGGGGCAAAGCGGAAGATGGCGGAGGGGTTCATGGAAAGGCCTTCAGGGAGGTTGATCGGGAGGGAGTGGAACGCGTCACTCCGACTTCTTCTTTGCCCGGGGTTCTGACGGGATCAGCGGGCGCAGGCGGGAAAGCAGTTCGCGGGTGACGGCGGGCTCCTGCGCGGCGACATTGCGCTTCTCCGCAGGGTCTGAGTTCAGGTCGAAGAGCTCGACGGACTTCGCCGGATCGGCGGCTGCGTCGCCGTGCGCGATCAGGCGCCAGCGTTCCGTGCGGACCGTCCGCTGACCTCCGGTCCAGAAGCCGAGGGCGGGTTTGGCGGATGGCGCGGCCGGATCGTTCAACTGCGCGCGCAGGCTCCGACCATCGAGACCTTCCGGCACCGGGAGTCCGCAGAGGTCGGCCAACGTGGGAAAGATGTCGACCGTCTCCACGACCGCGGCGCTGGGTTGACCTGGCTTGGTGAGGCCCGGAACGCGGATCATCAGCGGCGAACGCAGCGCCCGTTCGTAGAGGCAGTGCTTGCCCCAGATCGCATGGTCGCCGAGCAGGAAACCATGGTCGCCCCAGACGACCACGATGGTGTTCCGGTCGAGTCCGTGCGTCCGGAGTGCGTCGAGGATTCGTCCCGCCTGGGCGTCGACGTAGCTCGTCGCCGCGGCGTAGGCCTGGCGGAGGTGACGGACGTACGCGGGATCGCTGGCCGGGTCGCGGCCGTCGTTGCCGTAGTTCCGGCGCAATTCCGAGCTGGCGTGCCATCCCGTCGTCCCCTGCGGCTGCGTGGGGTTTTCCGGCAGCGGAATCTTCTCGGGATCGTGCAGGTCAAAGTACTTCCGCGGCGCGGCGAACGGCAGGTGGGGCTTGAACAAGCCCACGGCTAGGAACCAAGGCTGGGTTGAGCCTTGAAGTTCTCCGAGTGTGCGCACCGCGTCGGCGGCCACCCAAGCGTCGGGATAAGCGGTGTCGGGTCCGTCGAACGCCTCCCAGGGCAGCGTCTTTCCGGGAGTGCGCGGACGGCCATTGGCGTAGCCGTGCATCATCGCCTCGGCGGTGCGCCAGGGAGACTCCGGGATCCACGCGCGGTCCCAGGCGCCGGGCAGTTCCTCGGGTCCCTCGGCCCATTGCCGGCCGGTCAGGTTGCCCGGGTAATGGGTGATCTTGCCCACAGACAGGGTGCGGTATCCGCGGGTGCGGAACCATGCGGGTAGGTTCCGACCCTGCCAGGCACCGTGTGTGGAGAGGATGGCGTTGTTGTTGAGGTGCGCCGCCTCGGTTGGATAGGCGCCGCGGACCAGCGCACAGCGCGAGGCGCCGCACGTCGGGACCTGGACGTAGTGGCGGGTGAAGAAACGCGCGCCAGAGGCGAAGCGGTCCAGGTTCGGAGTGCGCGCGTGAGCCACTCCATAGGCGCCGAGGTCGTCACGCAGGTCGTCGACCGCGAGGAAGAGTACGTTGGGTCGGCTGGACTCGGCGGCCGAAGTTGCGGACGCGAACACAAGGGACAGAAGCGTTAACAGTACCGGACGGGGCGGGATTGTCATGGAGGGGTGCCCCGAAGCTCCAACGCGCGGGGCGTCGCGTCACCAAGAAAGCGGTCTGGCCCCGTCAATAATCAGCACCACTGAGGCTGCGCTCGACGGAACGCTGCCAAGCGTGCAGCTCGGCCGTCATGCGTTGCACGATCTCGGGATGCTGCTCGGCGAGGTTCCGCTCCTCCTTCGGGTCGGCGATGAGGTCGAAGAGGTTCACCGCTTCGGGCGCGGCGCGACGCCCCGTGTTCTTCGCGGATTTCGCGGCGTTGCGCGCGGCGAGGACGAGCTTGTAGCGGTTATCGGTCCAGGCCGCCATGCCGCCGAAGTCCGAGGTCTTGGCGACGGGGTGCTTGTAATTGAGGAAGTCGATCGCGGGGTTGCGGGTGGTGGGGGTAGTGCCTCGGGCGAGCTCGGCGTCGATCCAGCGTCCGTTGTTCCGCTCCCCGGAGGCGTCGTATTGCCAGAATCCGATCGGTGAGGGGCGTTGCTTCATGGTGCCGTCGACGATGAGCGCACGGAGACTGATGCCGTCGATCGGACGACTGGGGTGGGGCGAGCGCAGGCCGGTGATGTCCAGCAGCGTCGGGAAGATGTCCGACGTCACGCCCGGAACGGAGCTGACGCGCGGCGCGCGGATCACGTCGGGCCATTCGATGAGGCCGGGCACGCGCAGCCCGCCCTCGAAGACGTTGCCCTTCGAGCCGCGCCAGTCGCCGTCGAAGGACTCGCCCTTGTGCTCGGCCGGCAGCCCGTTGTCGGAGTTGTACCAGACCAGCGTGTTTCCGGCGACGCCTAGCTCGCGCAGCACGGCGCGGAAGCTCCCGATGGCCCGGTCCATGGCGGTGATCTCGGCGAAACGGTGGCGCAGTTCCTCCTGGGCGACACCGGCGTATAGGCCGACGTCCGCAGGCACGCCCGAGTAGGGGCCGTGCGGCGAGCCGAACCAGATCACGGTGAAGAATGGGCGACGCTCGGCCACGGCGCGGCGCACGAAGCCGGCGGCGGCGTCGACCACGATGGCGGAGCTCTCTCCGCGGATGATCTCGGGAGCGGCGCCGTTTCGGCTGAGCGGCGGGTCCATCTCGAAGAAGTTGTCGTGCGAGAGGTATTCCTCGAAGCCCATGCGGGCCGGGTTCACGGGGGAGTCTCGCTTCACCGCGCCGACGTGCCACTTGCCGAAGTGGCCGGTGCGGTAGCCCCCGCGGCGCAGGACCTCGGCGATGGTGATCTCCTCGGGGCGGGTCGAATAGTTGGGGGCGAAGGCGCCCGAGCGGTTGGCATGGCGGCCGGTCATCACGCTCGCGCGCGTGGGGCTGCAGACCGGGGAGCCGGCGTAGAAACGGTCGAGCCGCAGGCCGGTGCGGGCCATCTCATCGAGGACGGGCGTGCGCACGTGCGGGTGCCCGTTGTATCCGGTTTCCCCCCACGATTGGTCATCGGCCATGATCAGCACGATGTTGGGCCGAGAGGCGGATTCCGCGGCCTGGGCGGCGGCCAACGTGACGAGGAGGGTGAGGATGACGAGGGATGTGGGTGGGGTCATGACGGCAGGGTGGGCGCGGGTTGAAGGGGAGGTGGTTTCATCCGCCGGTCGAGGGCGAAAAAAAGCGCGTCGCCCGGTGGGGCGACGCGCCTCGGAGGGAGAAGACCCGGGTCAGCGGTTGCGGCTGGTGCGGCCCACCGTGTAGGTGAGGAACACCGAGCGCTCCTCGCCCATCAGGCGGTTGGCGCGCCGGTATTCCTGATCAAGCGCGTTGTTCACGTTCAGCGCGACGCTGTGGTCGTAGGCGGACTGGGCCGGCTGGAAGCGGTAGCGAACTCCGAGGTTCCATAGGGTGTAGCCCGGGGTCTTCAGCCGCCACTGGTAGGAGGTGCGGGCAAGGACGCGCTCACCATTGCGGGTGGTCGTGTAGACGTCTCCGGCGTTGGGGGCCTCCGAGGGCGTCGGGCCCACGTGGGAGACGCCGATGTTGGCGGAGAAGCCGCGGAGCGAGCGGGCCGTGGGAGCCCACTTCAGGTAGGCGCCGCCGTTCACCGGGGCGATGCCCTGCACGCGCCGGCCGACGGCCAGCGGGAAGGCCGCGCCGTAGTCGGTGTAGACCGAGTACACGTGGCCCCAGCTGCCGCCGGCGGAGAAGTCCTCGGTGAGGCGCCAGTTGAATTCGAACTCGTAGCCGCGGACGAGCTGGTTGCCCTCGCGCCGGGAAACCTCGAGGTAGTTGCCCGACCCCGGGGGAGTTTCCTGCAGGTCGGTGACCTGCACGTTCTCGCGGATCGCGTAGAATCCGGAGAGGGTGAAGGTCAGGCGCTCGTTGAGCAGCGCGCCCTTGAATCCGTAGTCCCAGCCGTTCGCGATCTCCGACTTGTAATCGGGACTGTTGACGGTGGCGGTGGCCTCCGACTGGGGAACGAAATAGCTTTCGCTATAGTTCACGAAGAACCGGAGACTGTTGTTGAGCTTGTAGTTGACGCCGAAGTTGGGCTTCAGGGCGGACAACCGCTTGTCGATCAGCTGGCCCACGGCGAAATTGGCGGGCACGGGAATGAACTCTCGGTGGCGGAAGCGGACCGTGTCATAACGGGCGCCGGCGTAGGCGAGGAGGCGGCCGTTGAGCAGTGCCGCCTGATGGCGGAGGAGTCCGCCGACCACCGTGACACGCTGCTTACGGATGCGGGTGGCGACCTCCTGGCCCCACTGGAACCACTTCGGGAAATACGCGACCGGGGCGATCGGGGACAGCGTAGCGGGGTCGAGGCGCACCGTGCGCACCGCGTTCCACGCCACGATGTCGGGGTTGGAGGCGTTGGCGAATTGGCGGGTCGGGTCCCAGCGGTAGTAGTCGTTGATGTCGATCGTGGCGAGGGTCCGGTGCTCGATCTGGCGGTTGCCGGTCCAGTACTTGGCCAGGACGTCGCCCTGCACGCCGCCGCCGTCCTCGAAGATCAGGCCCTTCTGGGGCGTGGCGCCGCGGGCACTCTGGATGGGGGTCGTGGCGTTGGCGGGGTTGATGGTGACGCCGCCCCAACCGGTGTTTTGGTTATAGTCCCAGCGGCGGACTAGGTAGTAGTTGGCCGAGGTACGCACGCTCCAGACGTCGTCGATCCGCTTGTCGTAATTGGCGGTGAGGCCGGAGTACCCGCGGTTGAGTTCGGAGTTCGGACCGAAGGGATTGATCTTGGTCAGGTTCCAGGCGTAGCCGACCGCCTCGTCGTCCAGATTTGAAGCGGTGCCCTTCTGGTCGGTGACGAGCGGCGCGCCGTTGAGCGGCGCGTGTCGCATTTGGAGGAGGTACTCCGCAGCGATGAGGAGGTTGGAGTCGTCGGGAAAGGTGTGCTTCAGAGCGCCGTAGTACTCGTAGTTGCGGTTGCGCGCGTAGTCCTGGCCGAAGTCGCGTTGGTAGTGGCTCGCGGTGACGAGGTAGGAGGTCTTGCCGAGCTTGGTGGAGGCGAGCGGGCCGGTGGCCTCGAGGGTCACGCGCTCGGTGCCGTAGGAACCGTAGTTGAAGGTGAGCTTCTGACCCTCGCGGGACTTCGGGGCCTTGGAGATCATGTTGACCATGCCGCCGGGCGAGCTGCGGCCGTAGATGGCGGCGTTGGAGCCCTTGATGATCTCCATGCGGTCGATGTTCGAGGAGCCGTAGCGCCCGAGGCGGAAGAAGCCGTCGCGCAGCTGGAAGCTGGAGCTGAAGCCGCGGAGGTTGAAGTTACCTCCGATGTCGAGCCCGGTGAAGCTGCCGATCTGCACGATGTTGTCGGCCAGCTCGAAGATCGCGAAGTCCTCGAAGAACTCCGAGGTGAGGACGTTCACCGTGTAGGGCAGGTCGATGATCTTCGTGGCGACGCGGGTGCCGGTCATCGTCTCCGCCGGGGCGTAGCCGCGGTCCTCGGAAGCGGTGACGTTGAATTCCGTCAGGCGGATGACCTCATCGCCGGCGCGCGGGGTGGCGGCCTGGGCGTCGGGTCGGATGGTTGTCCCGGCGGCAAAGGCCGCGAGGGCAAGGATCAGGGTTCGGTTCGGGTTCATGATTGCGTAAATCCGCGTGCCTCGGGATCGGTCCTGAGGAACCTTCGGAGTAAGGTGGCTTCGCGGCTGGGAGGGAAGCCGGCAGTTTCCCCGGGATCCGTCGGTGCGGTCTCAGCCGCGAACGCGTCCAAGCTTCCAGCGATCGAGCAGCACGGCTCCGAGCAGGATCAGGCCGCGGGCGACGTACTGCCAGAAGGTGGGGACGTTCAGGAGGTTCATCGCATTCTGCACGACCCCGAGGATCAGGACGCCGGAAAGGACGTGGGAAATGCGGGCGATCCCGCCCGAGAGGGAAACTCCACCGAGGACGCAGGCGGAGATGACCTCCAGCTCGAAGCCGACGGAAGTGTTGGGCTGGCCGCTCGTCACGCGGGAGGCGAGCACGACTCCGGCGAGGGCGGCCATCGCGCCCTGGGCGCCGAAGATGGCGACCTTCAGCCGGGCCACGTTGATCCCGGCGAGGCGGGCCGCCTCGGCGTTGCCGCCCACCGCCAACGTGTCGCGGCCGAAGACGGTGCGGTTCAACGCGAAGCCCGCCCCGATGAAGCAGGCGGCGGTGATCCAGACCGGCACCGGCACCCCGCCGAAGGCACCGTTGCCCAGCGCGAAGAAAGGTTCCGCGGCGATGCCGACGGCGGAGCCGCCGGAAACGATGAAGGCGAGCCCGCGCACCACCTGCATCGAGGCAAGCGTCGTGATCAGGGCGTTCACCCCCAGCCGTGCGACGACGAATCCGTTGAGGAGGCCGACGAACGCTCCGAACGCGATCGCAGAGGCCACTCCCGCGGCGACCCCGGCGCGGTTCATCACGACCGCGGCGATCACGCCGGCGCACGCGACCACCGAGCCGATGGACAAGTCGAAGTCACCCGCGGCGAGGCAGAACATCATCGTGCAGGCGACCATCCCCGTCATCGACACCGCGAGGGCGAGTCCGCGGAGGTTGGCCACGGTCAGGAAGTTCTCCACGCCGAGCGCGCAACCGGCGAACAGCAGGACCAGCACGAGCGGCATGCCGGCCCGCGCGAACAGGTCGGCCACGGGGGCTTGGCGCGGCAGGCTCATGCGCTGGCTACGGCCGCCTCGACCGGCAGCGCTAGGCGGAGGAGCCCGGCTTCATTCGCGTCGGCGCGCGCCACCTCGGCGACGACCGCGCCCCCGCGCATGACGAGGATGCGATCCGCGACGCCGAGGATCTCGGGCAGTTCGCTCGACACCATGACCACGCAGACGCCTTCACGAACGAGCCGTTGCATGATGGCGTAGATTTCGCCCTTGGCGCCCACGTCGATCCCGCGGGTCGGTTCGTCGAGCAGCAGGACGCGCAGGCTGCCCGAGAGCCACCGGCCGAGGATCACCTTCTGCTGGTTACCGCCGGAGAGCGTTCGGATCAGCGCCTGAGCGGAGGGCGTGCGAACGCGCAGTTCGGCGATCCGCTCGTCCGCGTTGCGGCGTTCCCAGGTTTCATTGACCACCATCCCCGCGCGCGCGGTTTCCCGTCGTGCGCTCAGGTTCAGGTTCTCCAGGACGGACCTGACAGGGATGATCCCTTCCTTCTTGCGGTCCTCCGGGCAGAGCACGACGCCGGCGCGGATGGCGTCGCGCGGTCCGTGGATGGAAGCCTCTGTGCCGCCGATCGTGATCCGGCCGCCGGTGCGCGGCGCGGCGCCGTAGATCAGGCGCAGGAGCTCGGTGCGGCCCGCGCCCACGAGTCCGAAGATCCCGAGGATCTCGCCTGCGGCGGCGGAAAACGTGCACGGAGCCGAGAGCCCCGGACCGCTGATTTCATCGACCGTCAGGCCCGGTCCGGCCGCCGGGCGCTGCTCGCGACGGTAAATGTCGGCCAGCCGTCGTCCCACCATGCGCTCGACGACCGCGTCGCGCGAGAAGGAGGCGAGGGGGCCGGTCTCGACGTGTCGCCCATCGCGCAGGATCGTGATGCGGTCACAGAGCGAGAAGATCTCCTCCATCCGGTGCGAGACGTAGAGGATGGCGCAGCCGCGGTCCCGCAGGTCCCGTATGATCGTGAACAGCCGGCGCACTTCCCGTTCCGAAAGGCTGCTTGTGGGCTCATCGAACGCGATGATCCGCGCCCCGCGCGTGAGCGCCTTGGCGATCTCGACCATCTGGCGTTGGGCGAGGGAAAGGTCTCCCAGCTTCGCGTCGGGGGAAATGTCCTCGCCGACCAGCTCCAACTGACGGCGAGCTTCGGCGTTGAGTTTTCGGCGGTCGACGATCCCGAACCGCGACGGCAGGTGGCCGAGGAAGAGGTTCTCCGCCACGCTCATTTCCGGCACGAGGTGCAGTTCCTGGTAGATCACTGCGATCCCCGACCCGAGGGCCGCCGCCGTCCCCGCGAACGCGGTGTCTCTTCCGTCGATCCGCACTTCACCGGCCGTCGGCCGCTGGGCGCCGCTGAGAATCTTCAGCAGCGTGGACTTCCCGGCGCCGTTTTCTCCCATCAGCGCGTGAATGCTGCCCGCTCGGACCTCAAACGAGACATCGTCGAGCGCCCGCACCCCCGGAAATTCCATCCCGACCCCGGCGAAGGCGAGTGCCGGCGGCGCGACGTCGGCGGGGGTCGTCGAGTCTGGGTTGAACGCGGGATTCGTCACTCGCGGATTCCCTGCTCGCGCAGCACCTGGCGGAAGTTATCCCGCGTGATCAGCACGCCGGTCGTGCGGGTGTCGAGCGGAGGCGCCACGCCGTCCCGGATCCAGCGAAACATCATCTCGCTGGTCTGGTAGCCGTGGGTCTTGGCGGAGAGGAGCATCGAACCGTGAAAAGCGGTCGGCTTGGGTTTCTCCAACTCGACGATGCAGTCGGTGCCGTTGATGCCGATGGCCACGGCGCGGTCGGCGCCGACCCCCGCGCCCTCGAGCGCGCGCACCGCGCCGAGCACGGCGTTGTCGTTGAAGCCGCACACGAGCCAGTTTCGTACTGCCCCCTGGCGCGTCAGCAGCGTCGTCACCGCGTCGAAGGAGCCCGGGATGTCTGCCGTGCGCAACGCGGCCCGGAACACGCGGTTCGCGGGTACCCCGGCGGCCGCGAGGGCCCGCACGGCACCGTCGGTGCGTTCACGCGCGGTGGCGAGTTCGTCGAACGTCGCGACGCAGACGGCGGTGTCGGTGGAGGTCCAGCCGCGACGACGCATCTCCGCGGCGAGCGTATCACCCACCGCCTCGCCGATCTTGGCGGCCGAGATGCCGAGATAATGAACGTTCCTCATCGGTTGGCCGTCGGCGCCGACGAACTGGTCGTCCACGGCGAGCAGCTTGAGGTTCGCGGCCTTGGCCTTGGCAGCGATGGCCGGGCCGAGCCGGGTATCGGGCGCGCAGATGATCAATCCCTGCGCGCCGGCGGCGGCGAGGCTGTCGATTCCGGCGAGGACCTTCTCGCCGTCGGTGGCGCCGATCCGGATGAGGCGGAAACCGAGGTCGCGTGCGGCCTGCTCGGCGAACTTCCACTCCAGCTGGAACCACGGTTCCTCCGGTTGCTTGACGAGGAAGCCGATAGTGACGGCCGCCTTCGCGGAGGTTTTTCCCGGTGCCGAGCCGGACGGTTCGGCGGTCGTGGAGGACTTGCTGCACCCGGCGACGAGGAAGGCGAGGGCGAGGCTGACGGCGGCGCAGGCGCGTGGGAGGAAGCGGGAGTTCATGGGGCTAAGTGAGGCTCAGAACGTGCCCTTGAGGCCGATGGTCCACAGCGAACCGTAGCGCTCGCGGAAGCGCAGCTTGGCGACGCCCGGGGTGCTCGGGCCTTCGGCGGCATCCTCGTTCGGGACGTCGCCGATGTTCCGCAGGTTGGCGAAGACGGCCACGGTCTTCCACACCGTGTATTCGCCGAGCACGTCGATCGTGTTGCGGGCGGGCGTGTAGACGAAGGTTCCGGGCTCGATGGAGGCCCCGGTCACATTGTTCGTGCGCTGGTCGTCGCGGAAGCTGCAGTTGAAGCGGACGTTGTACTTCGGCCGGCTGAGGCTCACGCCGAACGATCCGCTGTAGGGGATGTCGTTGAAGCCGATGGTGCCGAGGTTCCGCGACTGCGAGGTGCGCCGGCTGTAGTTGGCGAATACCTGCACGCCGCGAGCCCAAGGTGGCAGGAAGGTGAGGGCCTGCTTGTAGCTCACGTCCCAGCCCTCCATCCGGGTCACGCCGGGAACGTTGTACTGGGTGGCGACCTCGTAGGCGCCGTACTCGGCCGCATCGAGGGCGTAGAGCCCGAGGAATTCGGGCGACGGGAGGAACACCGTGCTGCCGAAGAAATTCCGGTAATCGCGGCGGAAGACTCCGGCGGCTAGCTGGCCGACGCCGGCGAAGTAGTACTCGAGGCGCACCTTGGTCGATGTCGCCGACCATGGCTTGATCGAGACGTTGTTCACCGCGATCCGGTTCGTGGAACTGGGAGGATTGTCGGTGTTGGGCAGCGAGACGGCGCCGGCGTACTGGTTGAAGTCGGGCCGGCCGATCGAGGTGGAGATCGCGGCGCGCACGATGAGGTTTTCGCGGAGGTGATAGCTTGCGTTCAGGCTGGGGAAGACCCGCAGGTATTCCTTCCGCACGTCGGTGCCTCGAGGCAGGAAGGTGAGCCGCGAGGTCTCGAGCACGTCGGTCGTGACGGGGATGACGCGGCCGGCGGAGTCGAGCAGCGGCCGGCCGGATGCGTCGCGCCGGACGTTGAGCGTGAGGTCGGTGAGCGGGCCCTGCGCGCGGATGTTGGTCTGCTCGAGGCGGGCGCCGCCCACGAGTTGGAGGCGGCGGTCGAGGAAGGCGGCGTCGGCGCGGAGGTACGCGGCGGAGATCCCCTCCTGGGCGTACTTGGAGTTGGTGACGAAGTTCCGGTAGCTGGCGTTCGCGTCGAGGGTGAAGTCCCCGGGATTGTTCTTCCAGTGTTCGAACGTGTTCTTGTGGTCGAGGAACTGCATGCGCGGAAAGCCGTACATGCGATCACGCTTACCGCTGCTGGGGTCGACGAAGGGAGCCGCGCTGCCGGCCACCGTGCTGCCGCGGTACGTCCAGGTATTCGTGCCCGCATTGCTGTCACGGGTGGACTGCCGGAAATCGAGGCCCGCGCGCAGGGTGAAGGGCACGACGAGGTGGAAATCCCGCCGCGCGTTCAGGAAGGAGCTGAAGTTGACGTCCGAGGCCTGCTGCGGGTTTTCCGCGGCGCTGATGAAGGAGTAGGTCTCGATGCGGTACGGATCGACCGGCGCGCGGGTCGTGCCGTCGAGGACCGTGATCACGCCCGGCCGGGTGTCGGTGACCTGATCAAAGCTCACCGTGACGTTCGAGCGGCGCCCGATGACCGTGAGGAACATGCCCTTGTCCATCGAGCGGATGGCGTTCTTGCCGTAGGCGCGGCCGACGCCGCCGTCGAACTTCCACACGGGGCCGTCGTGACGCCAGTTGAGCGTGGGCATGTAGGTTCGGTTCTCGCGCACGCGGCCGTTGCCGCTGGTGATCTGGATGTTGCCGGCGCCGTTGACGCCCTGCACGGAGGAAGGGGAGAAGGTGCCAGGGACGATCTGGAGCGGGTTGAACTGGAGGTTGCGCGCGGCGATCCACCCGTCGAACGACGAGTACTGGTAGGAGAGGGAAAGCCGGTCGTGGGCGGAGAGACGGAAGTCGAGGGTGATCCCGAGGGAGTCGCGTTGGGACTCCTTGGGTGAGTCGGTGTACTGGTAGGCGGAAAGGTAGGGGTTGCCCGGCGTGGTGTGCGGGAATGCCGTGCCGGTGGTGGCGGTGCTCACGCCGCGCCAGGTGTTGGTGTGGCCGACCTGGTGGGAGAACTGGGTCGAGTAGCCGGTGGCGAGCGAGAATCCGAAGCGCTTGTTCACCGGAACGATCCACGACAGGTCGAAGCCCGGGTGGATCACGCGGCGCGGCTCGCGGTAGAAGTCGGGTTGCCCGCCGAACTTCAGGTGATCGTCGCGCGCCATGACGTAGACGCTGCCGTTGAAGACGGGCCGGGAGCGCTCGAACGAGCTGCGCGGGATCATGTTCACCGAGCCGGCGAGCGCGGAGCCGGGTGAGTCCGGCGTCGGCGACATGGAGACGTCGATGCGCGAGATGTTGTTCAGGTTGAAGAAGCCGACCTCGACGGCGCGGCCGGTTCCGGTCGGGGCTGAGAGGCTGAGGCCGCCGAGCGTGACGGGCGTGTTGGCGGCGGGGGCCCCGTCGATCGAGACGAAGCGGGCGTCGCCACCGCTGAGGTCGACCGTCAGGCCGGGAAGATACCGCAGGAACTCGGCCACGTTTCCTTCCGCGACGGCGCCGAACTCGTCGGTCGACACCACGGTCTTCACGTTATTGGCGAAGCGCTGCTCGTTGATCGCGATCGCGGCGGCGTTCATCTCGCGCGCCTCGCCCACCACGAACTGGTCGAGCTTCACCACGGCTTCGGTCCCCGGAGCTGCGGGCCCGCCGGGTGCCGCGAGGGTGATGTCCCGGGTGGTGACGCGTCCGGCCTCGATGGTCGCGGGTTCCAGCTGGGGATTGAATCCGGTGTAGAACACGCGGAGGCGCACATTCCCGGCGGGCACGTCGGCGAGACGGTAGACGCCGTCGGCGTCGGAGAAGGTGACGAGCGTCGTGCCCTCGACGCTCACGCGCGCTCCCTCGGTCGCGGTGCCGCTCCGCGGATTCAGGATGCGTCCCTCGATGGTCCCGGTCGCGCTGGGCGCGGCGGCGGAGAGCGCGTGCTGCGAGAGGCAGGCGAAGACGAACGTGAGGACGAGTCGGGGCAGGAGGGTAGGCTTCATGATGGAAACACGCGGCACGCCGCGCGGGGTGCTTCGAGCAAGGCCCGGCTCCGGCGCCTCGGCAATGGCGATCCGCCGCCCGCGGAACGTCGTGACGGGGCTAATCCGCGGAAGCAGGCGCCCGCAGGCGCAGCTCCACTGAGGTCCCGTGATCCGAGGGCGATTCCTCGTCGGTGCGGGACTCGAGGCGTAAGCTTCCGCCCATCGCCTCGACGAAGTCGCGCATCAGGATGACGCCGAAGCCGGTTCCTTCCTCGCTCATCGTTCCCTCGCGGCTCGTGATCCGGCCGGAGCGGTTAAACATTTCGCGCAACTCCGCCGGGATGCCCACCCCGTGGTCACGGATGCGCAGGATCGTTTCCCCGGCCTCCCGGGTGATGCTCACGTCGATCACGCCGCCGGCATGGCTGAACTTGATCGCGTTGGACAGGGCGTTGGCGATCACGCTCAGGCGGAGCATCCGCGGTTCCGCGAGGACGATCGCGGTTTCCGGCCATGCCGACCGGCGGACGGTCAACCTTTTCCTCTTCAGTTTTTCCTGCAGCATCCGTTCGGCGTCGGCGAAGGCCGCGCACAGGTCGACTGGTTCTCGGGCGAGGTCTGGTCCGCTGAGCTTGAGCAGTTCGACCTGCCTCGCACCGTCGACGATCTCCTTGATCGCCTGGAAGGCGCCCCGCAGTCGGTTGTTCGCGGTGGCGATGTCCACCGGCTTGCCTGCCTGCTGGTTCAGTTCGATCAGGTCGGTCGTCATGCCGATCGTGGCGAGCGGGGTGCTGACGTCGTGGCACAGGACGCGCACCATCTTCTCGAGGCTGGCCGCCTCGAGGTCCCGGAGTTCCTTCTGGTGGCGCAGTTCGGCGAGGCGCCGAATCTTGTCGGAAAGGGCCAGCGTGCTGAGCAGCCCCTGCCAGCCAAGGATGGCGAGGGGAACGAGGGTCGTCCACTTGCTCGATTCGAAAATGTTCAAGACGCCTAGGCGCGTCGAAGCCAGGTAGAGGGTGAAGAGCACGATCGGTCCCCACGCCAAGGCCAGGGCGACCGAACCGACGAGGCGTTTTCGCAGGGCGACTCCAAGGACGGCGGCGATCGTGACGGTCGAAAAGATCTGTACGACCGCGGTCATGGGGTCGTGGAGCTTCACCGGGGCCAGCGTCGTCGAGAGCAGCACCCCGGCGACGATCAGGATGGCCCCCTGAGATGCCCGGTGCAGCGCGGGTGCGGTCGTCCGGAATTCAAAGAAACTGGAGATCGCGAGGAATCCCAGCAGGCAATTGACGATGCGGATTTCAATCCGCCAGTCACCCAGCAGGAATCCCCCGAGCAGATCCCCGAAAAGCAGGTCGAAATGACCCGAGTGCACGAGCGCGAGGGCCACGAGGCCGATCGAGCAGAATGAGTAATCCCGGGCGGCTTTGTCTTTCAGGTGAAAAAACAGGAACCCTTGGAAGATGAGCAAAATAAGGATGCTTCCTAAATACGCGCAGACGAGCGCCAACTCGAAATCGCTCTCAAAGCTCAGCTCGTTTTCGGAAAGAATCTCGGGTCGCAGGACGTTCCGGTAGTCGGATTCGATGCGCAGGTAGACGACCATCCGGAGCCCTGGATCGGGCGGGAGTACGAGAAGGAGTTTGGTCGGGTGATGTCGTCGGAGGCTGCTTGGCACCGCGTATCCCGCGGTGACGCTTTCCACGATCCGTCCCTGCGCCACGAGGTGGCCTTCGACCCGCGGGTGCGCCGCGGCGAGCACGCGCAGATAGCGGGGCCCTGTGGCCGCAGGCGCGGTTCCCTCTAGGTCCAATCGGACCCACTTCGGATGCGACCTTTGCGCTCTATGACTCTCGATTGAAGGCAGGGCCGTGGCCCGCGCGGACTCCAGCCGGGCAACGTCGGCATCCCCCGTGACCGTGAAGTCGGCGGGAAGATCGAGGGCAAAGGTGCCGGTGATCCGCGCCGCCTGCAGTGCGACCGGCAACCCGCACACCAGTGCGAGCCAAGTCAGCAACTTAGGGATAATGGGCATCAGAAGATGGAGTCGGTGCCTTTCGCGTGAGTTGAAAGCAAGGGCATCCTTGCGACCGTCGGGCATGGAAGGGGTTCAAGGCGGTCTGCGTCATTGCGTCGCTCGAAAAGAGCATGCAGGTGCGCCTTACTAAAAGTTCAGGTGGGTGTGGGCGCACGGAGCCCTGTCCGGGGCGCTTTACGGAGCACGTGCTCGCGGGCCGCGCCCGAGGTTCAGGCCGCGCCCGGGGCGCGGAGAATGATCTCCACCGTGGTCCCGTGATCCGACGGCGACTCCTCGGTGGTGCGGGACTCGAGGCGGAAGCTTCCGCCCATCGCCTGGGTGAAGTCCCGCATGAGCAGCACGCCGAAGCCCGTGCCTTCCTCGTTCATCGTGCCGGGCCGGCTGTTGATGCGGCCCGAGCGCGCGAAGGTCTCGCGCATCTCCGCGGGAATGCCCACGCCATGGTCGCGGATCCGGAGGATCACGTCGCGGCCCTTGTGGCGGATCTCCGCGTCGATGGTCGTTCCCGGGCGGCTGAACTTGATCGCGTTGGACAACGCGTTGGCGATCACGCTCAGCCGCAGCAGGCGCGGCTCGGCCAGCACGAGCGCTTGTTCCGGCCACGCTATCCGGCGCACCGAGATGCGCTTCCGCGCGAGTTTTTCCTGCATCATGCGCTCGGCGTCGGCGAAGACGGCGCACAGGTCGACGGGTTCCCGCGGCAGTACGCCCCCGTGCAACTTGACCAGCTCGACGTTTCTCGCGGAGTCCACGATCTCCTTGATCGCGAGGAACGCCTCGCGCAACCGGCGGTTGGTCGCGGCGAGGTCGACGGGTCGGCCCGCCTGCTGGTTCAATTCGACGAGATCCGTCGTCATGCCGATCGTGGCGAGCGGGGTGCTGACGTCGTGGCACAGGACGCGCACCATCCGTTCGAGGCCGGCTGCCTCGAGCTCCCGGAGTTCCTTCTGGCGGCGAATTTCGGCAAGGTGCCGGAACTTTTGCGTCAAGCCGAAGGTGTTGAATAAAAGCTCCCAGAGGGCGGCGACGAGCGAGAGCCAAGGGGCGGGCGCGTGCGGGAGGCCCGTGATGATCCCTACGACGACCAGGTTGAGGTAGAGCCCGACGAGCAGGATACCCGACCAGCCCACGGAAATGATCACGGCGCCGAGCAACCGGGCGCGGATCGCGACGACGCACGCCGTCACCACCAGCATCATGGTGTAAAGCAGGAACGCCGGAGCGACGCCGGCGCCGATCGGGCCGGGAACGAACAGGCTTAGCACGAACACGGCCAGAAGCGCTCGCTCCGAGGTCTTGAGCGTGCGGTGGAGCCATGGGGCGCACTCCTTGAAGTTGAAGAAGCTCGCGAAGGCCCTGATCACGAGGGGGCAGGGCAGAAGTCGGATCGGGCTTCCCCACTCGCTCAGGAAGAATCCGCCCAAGTATCCTCCGAAGTGCAGGTCGAAATAGCCGCTGCGCGCGAACGCGAGCAGCAGGAAGCTGAGCGTCACCAGGATGTAGTCACGGCCGGCGGGTTCGCGGAAATGGAGGTAGAGGACGATCTGGACGATCAGGAGGAAGAACACGCCGCTGACGTAGGAGAGCATCAGCGAAAGGGTGAGGTCTCCCTCCTTCTCGACCTCGATCGAGGTCAGCAGCGCCGGGTTCAGAGGGAGCCGGTAGCTGGCGTCGCTCTGCACGTAGACGACAGCTTCGGTGGTCTTCCAGCTGGAGAGCGGCAGCAGCAGCCGGACCGTCGGGTGTACGCGTTGCTCCGGTGGCAGTCGAAACCCGGCCCTCGCCTCCGCAAGGAGGCGCCCGTTGGCCGTCAAGTGGGCCTCGGCGTGTCGCTGGGTGGAGGCCGCCATGCGCAGCCAGAGGTCATCCACGGGGTCGGAGTCGCCCCGCTCCAACCGGAGTTTGAACCACCGCGGTCGGTCGAGCGGGCCACCGTGGTTGTCAATCGACGCGATGGGACTGGAAGGGAACGATGCCAGTCGCCGCAGATCTTCGCCGTCTTTGAGGACGAAGTCGGGCGGGGCATCGACGACTAAGGATTCCGTGATCCGTGGCGCCGCCCGCACGGCGGATGCGGCCAGGCCGAGGACGGCGACGAGAAGAAAGGTGTATTTGAAAGCGAACAATGGGGGCGCGGGTGAAGTTGGGGCGGCCGCCGCGCTGGACGTTTGGGGATAAAAAAAAGACCGGTCCCGCGGGGGACCGGCCTGTGAATCAGTTCGCGGGTACCGCTCAGGCGGTCACCACGGAGACGCGGCGGTGGGCCTTGTCGTAGCTCACCACGCCGTCGGCGAGGGCGAACAAGGTGAAGTCGCGGCCCAGACCGACGTTCTTGCCCGGATGCAGCTTCGTGCCGCGCTGGCGGACGAGAATGTTGCCGGCGATCACGGACTCGCCGCCGAAGCACTTGACGCCGAGACGCTGCGAATGGCTGTCGCGGCCGTTGCTGGATGTTCCCTGACCCTTTTTGTGCGCCATGGCTGGTTCCTCGAATTAGGCGGTGATGGAGTTGATCTTGATGACGGAAAGCTCCTGGCGGTGGCCGCGCTTACGCTCCATGCCCTTGCGCTTCTTCTTGCGGAAGACTATGACCTTCTTGCCCCGCTTGTTCTCCAGCACGGTGGCGGAGACCTTGGCGCCGGGAAGGGTGGGCTGGCCGACCTTGTAGGACGCGCCTTCGCCGGCGGCGAGGACGTCCTTGATCTCGACTTTGGAGCCCTTTTCGGTGCCGCGGTAGCGGTTGACGGTGAGAATGTCCCCCT
>JBBAVH010000016.1:0-92286 GCA_040397825.1 Opitutaceae bacterium | reverse complement strand
GGAAGGTCTTTCGGATGGGCCGGAGAAGAGCCTTCGGCGGTAAGTCGGGCGTGAAATCTCCGCGCCTGCAGGCGCAGCCACATCGGACGCACAGTCACATCTCAGGAACAGCCACAACGGAGGTGAGTCATTCCGCCGTGGACGAGGATTCCGGCCTCGTGACCGCCTGCTAATGACCTTCGGTGCTCTTCGCCGGCGGCAGGCCGAGCTCGCGGCGGGCGCCGCGGATGAGCCGGTCCCAGTTCAGCGCGGGGCCGGGGTCGATCTTGTTCGTCTGCACGTGGTAGTGGCCGAGCACGCCGGCGTAGGCTTTCCAAGCCTCGTCAGGTAGTTTGGTCGTGATGAGCGCGCCGGAGGCGTCGCGCGGATAGTCGCACGTCAGCTTCGGGAAGATGCGGCAGAGCGCGGCGGTGAGCTTCACCAGGGCGGCGTACTGCTCGGGCGTGAGGTCGTGCTGCACGAGGTCGGTGCGCTGGACGTTGCCGGCGATGCGTTCGTCGCGGGCGGGGCGGCCGACGAAGCCGGGCACCTGGAACATGGGATCGCCGAGGCGCGCGGGGATGCGGATGTAGGGTCGGCCGGCGGCGTCCTTCGGGTACCACTCGTCGAGCACCTTGGTGTCCTTCGGCGGATAGGCCCCCATGTTGGCGATCTCGATGCCGATGGAGCGGTCGTTGGAGATCGTGGCGTGGCGCGCGCGTTCCTTGAGGTCGAGCGTCTGGTAAACGGTGCCGTCGAGATCGAGCATGAAGTGCACGCTCAGCCCGCGTTGGTCATGGAGGACGTTGAAGCAGGCCTTGCTAATCCCGCAGACGTCGTAGTGCAGGACGAACTGATCCACGACGCGCTGCAGCGTGGGCAGGTCCCAGCCGCCGCCGCGGAAGCGTTCGATCTCGGCGGGCGTGAGGGCCGCGGCGCGGATCCCGTAGCGGTTCGGCGTGCCGAGGTTCTTCGCGGCGTCGGGGGTCTTTTCCCAACTCGACTCGGCATATGGGCCGAAGCGCCTTTCGACCCGGTAGGCGTCGTACCCGCCCGCGTCCATCCACGTGACGACCCGCGTGCCGGTGTGGAAGAGCTGACCCGCCACGATGATCTCGTCGCCGACGCGCGCGGCGGGCGTGCCCGGCGGGCGGGAAATGCAGCCGGCGAGGACGAGGGCGGCGGCTAAGGCGGGCAGGGCGATGAGAAGGCGCGGGGTCATGCGGGAGGCGGCAGGACCGACGATGCACGCCCGGCGCGAAGCGGCTCAACCGAGAAAGAACGCCGGGAAAACAGTCGCGGGGCGCGGGAGGCGCGCTTTCCGTGCTGCATGATCTTTTTCCGAAGACTGGTTTTGCTCCTGACCTTGCTGGTCGGCGCCGCGGGTGTGGCGGCGGAGCCCCCCGTCATGCTCGGCAACGAAGTGTTGGCCGTGGGCGGATTCCGCGAATTGGCGGGTAAGCGCGTGGGGCTGATCACGAATCCCTCCGGCGTGAACCGGAACCTGCGCATGACGCTCGACGTGCTGCGCGAAGCGCCGGCGGTGCGCCTGGTCGCACTCTTTGGGCCGGAGCACGGGATCCACGGCGACATCCCGGCGGGCGACAAGGTCGAGACCCGCGTGGACGCCCGCACCGGCCTGACGGCGCATTCGCTCTACGGGGCGACGCGCCGGCCGACCCCGGAGATGCTCAAGGGATTGGATGCGATGGTTTACGACCTGCAGGACACCGGCTGCCGCTCGTACACGTTCATCAGCACGATGGGCCTCGCGATGGAGGCGTGCGCCGAGGCTGGGGTGGAGTTCATCGTGCTCGACCGGCCGAACCCGCTGGGAGGATTGCGCGTCGAAGGACCGCGGCTGCTGGACGAGAAGCTGCGTTCCTTCGTGAGCCAGTGGGACGTGCCGTATGTGTACGGACTCACGTGCGGGGAACTCGCGCGGATGATCAACGGGAGCGGCTGGCTCAGGAAGCCGTGCAAGCTGACCGTCGTGCCCATGCGGGGCTGGCGGCGCGACATGACATGGCGCGAGACGGGGCTGCCGTGGGTACCCGCCTCGCCGCACGTTCCGCACGGAGATTCGCCGCTTTTCCAAGTCGCGACGGGCATGCTGGGCGAAATCGGCGGCGTGAGCATCGGCATCGGGTACACGCTGCCGTTCCAGACGATCGCGGCGCCGCGCGTGGATGGGCACGCGCTGGCGAGGGAACTGAATTCCCGCGGGCTGGCCGGCATTCATTTTCGTCCGCTGACCTACAAACCGTACTACGGCGCCTTTAAGGAGGAGGTCGTCGCCGGCGTGCAGGTGCACTTCACGGATTCGGCGCGGGCGCCGCTGACGGCGCTGAACTACCATGCTTTGGAGGCGCTGCGAAAAGTGGCGGGCCGGGACCTCTTCGCCGAGGCGGTGAAGGCCGGGAAGAAGTTCGACATGTTCGACAAGGTAAACGGCACGGCGGCGACGCGTGAAGCGCTGCAGGCTGGCCGTCCCGCCGCGGAGATCATCGCGGGCTGGCGCGCCGGCGAGGAAGCCTTCCGCCGCGAGCGGCAGCCGTACCTGATGTACTGATAAACGGCGGTTCTTTGACCGAGGAGTCGGTAGAGCGAATCTTCCTCCGGTAAGGCGTTTTGACATCGATCCGATAACGTCTTACCAACCGGGTATGACAACGATCACAGTGTCCTCCAAGTATCAGATCGTCCTTCCCCGCGAGGCGCGCGAAGCGCTTCACATCAAGCCCGGCACCCGTCTGCAGGTCACGCAGCACAAGGGTGGGTTGAAGCTCATGCGGGAGCCCTCGCTCGAGGAGATTCGCGCCCGCCTGAAGGATCTGTCGTGGACGGAATCGGAAGTGAGGGATGAGTCCGAACGACTCGCGCCATGATGGTGATGGATAGTTCCGTGTGGCTCGAGCAGCTGCAGGGAACCAAGCGGGCTGCGCTCTTCGCGGAGCCGTTCGGCAACTTGTCGCGAATCATCGTGCCAAGCCTCGTGCTGTTCGAGGTTCATCGGGTATTGGCCGGCCGGGTGGGTGAGGAAACCGCGGACATCGCCATCGGTTTCATGCGCAAGGCGAATGTCGTGAATCTCGACGCCGCAACGGCGATGCGGGCTTCGGTCTGCGCGCGCGAGCATGGTCTGGCGACCGCCGACGCCCTGATTTATGCGACTGCCCTGCAGAATCGCGCCGAACTTTGGACGCAGGACGCCCATTTTCGCGGACTTCCCGGCGTGAAGTATTTCGCCAAGGCGTGAGGGAGCAGATCAGCCAGTCTGCTTCCGGCCGAACGCCGGATCGATCCGCAGCCGGGCGACGACGATGAAGGAAGGCACGGTGCAGAGCAGCACCCAGGCGAAGAACTTCACGTAGCCGATCTGGTCCTCGATCCAACCGGCGGCCATGCCGGGCAGCATCATGCCGAGCGCCATGAAGCCCGTGCAGATCGCGTAGTGGGCCGTCTTGTGCGGGCCGTCGGCCACCAGCATCATGTAGAGCATGTAGGCGGTGAACCCGAAGCCGTAGCCGAACTGTTCCACCGCGAGCCCGGTTCCGATCAGCCAGAGGTTCGAGGGTTGGTACAGCGCCAGCAGCAGGAACACGGCGATCGGCGCATGCGTCGCGAGGATCATCGGCCAGAGCATCGCCTTGAGGCCGCGGCGGGAGATCGCCCAGCCGCCCAGCAGGCCGCCGAGGGTGAGGGCGGCGATGCCCACCGTGCCGTAGACGATCCCGACCTCCCGGGTGCTGAGCCCGAGGCCGCCCTTGTCGCGCGCATCGAGCAGGAAGGGGGAAAGCAGTTTCAACGCCTGCGCCTCCCCGAGGCGGTAGAGCAACAGGAAGGCGAGGATCGTGGGGATGCCCGGCTTGCGCAGGAACGCGGCGAACACGCCAAGGAAATCCCGCGCCAGCCCGCCGCCGCCCGCCGTGGGTTGGTCCGCCGCCGGCCGCGGGAGCGCGAACGCGTGATGCACGCCGACCGCGATGAACACTGCCGCCAGCAGGCCGAAGACCATCGCCCAGGATTGCGTGACGCTGCCGGTTTTTTCCTGCCAGAGGCCGGCGAGGTAGACGAGGCCTCCCTGCGCCGAGAGGCTGGCGAGGCGGTAGAACGTGCTGCGCACGCCGACGAAAGCGGATTGTTGCCCCGGCGGCAGGGCGAGCAGGTAAAAGCCGTCGGCGGCGATGTCGTGCGTCGCCGAGGCGAAGGCCATCAGCCAGAACACCGCGAGCGAAAGGCGAAAGAACTGCGGCCCGGGCAGGGTGAGCGCGACTAGCGCGAAGGCCACGCCGATCACGAATTGCAGCGTCACTATCCAGCGGCGTTTCGTGCCGAACATGTCCACCAGTGGCGACCAGAGCGGCTTGATGACCCACGGCAGGTAGAGCCAGCTCGTGTACAGCGCGATGTCGGTGTTGGAGACCCCGAGGTTCTTGTAGACGACCGTGGAGAGCGTCATCACCACGACGTATGGGATGCCCTGCGCGAAATAGAGCGTCGGGATCCACGCCCAAGGACGGGCGTGAGCTGACGGCGAAGGAGCGGTGCTCATGCGGGTTGACGAACCGGAGGGGCGTCAGGCCAGCAGCCGCGCGCGACGCTTGAGCGCGAGGATACGGCGATGGGATTCATCGATGCGCGCCTCGGGGATCCGGCCGGATGTGACGGCGCGGGCGAGCGCCTCGGCGGCGCGCGGTGCGATGTCGGGATCGTACGAGAGGTTGTTGCCGAAGCAGAGCAGGTCGACGCCGGCCTCGACGGCCGCGGGTACCGACTCCTCCAGTCCGTATTTTTCCGAGATCGCGCGCATCTCCATGTCGTCGCTGGACACCACTCCGTCGAAGCCGAGGCGGCCGCGCAAAATGCCCGTCACCACGGCGGGTGAAAGGGTGGCGGGCCTGTCCGCATCGAGCCGTGCGTTGAAGACGTGCGCCGTCATGACCATGTCGGCGAGACCGGCCGAAACCAGGCGGGCGAAAGGCTGAAGTTCGCGCTCGGTCCACGTCGCGGTGACGTCGACGAGCCCGAGGTGGGTGTCGCCACGGGCGCTGCCGTGGCCGGGAAAGTGTTTCGCGCAGGTGAGCACGCCGCGCTCCCGATGGGCCCGGATGAAGGCCGCGGCGTGGCGCGCGACCACCTCGGGCTCGGCCGAGAAGCTGCGACGCTTGCCACGGATGACCGGGTTGTCGGGGTTGGCGTCGAGATCGACGACGGGCGCGAGGTTCAGGTTGAAGCCGGAGGCGGAGAGGGTTTCGGCGGTCGCGGCCGCATGGCGGTGCGTCTCGGCCTCGTCGTCGAGCTTCCCCAGTTCCTCATGGGAGATGCTGGGTGGGAAGCCGTAGTCGGGCTTGAGCCGGTTGACGCGGCCGCCTTCCTGATCGACGGCGGTGAACAGGGGCACGCGGGCCTGGGACTGCAGGAAGGCGAGGAGCCGCCGCACCTGTTCCGGGGAATGGACATTGCGGCGGCCGCGCGACGGATCGGCGACGTCCTGGTCGAACAGGATGACGCCGCCGACGTGGTGCTCGCGGATGTCGCGCACGACGAGTCCGCAATCTTCGGGAACAGCGCCGCGGAAGCCGACGAGCAGCATCTGGCCGATCTTCTCGCGGAGGGAGGAGGTGGACGTCGCGTGCTGCATGGCCGGCGGAGGAAGCCAACCTGCGCCCGGCGCCGCCGGGCAACCCCAATCCCGTTGGGATTTTGAAAACAACCTTGCGGCGGCGGCGGCCGCGCTGGCTTGCTCGCGCCATGAGCGAACTGAAGCGCACGCCCCTCCGGGACTTTCACGCGGCGCACGGTGCCCGGCTGGTGGACTTCGCGGGTTGGGAGATGCCGGTCCAGTACCGCAGCATCCTCGAGGAGCACAAGGTGGTGCGGCGCGCCGCCGGTCTGTTCGACGTGAGCCACATGGGCGAGGTTGATGTGCGCGGGCCCGACGCCGGTCGTTTCCTGAACCGCCTCGTCACGAACGACGTCGCGAAGCTTTTTCCGGGGCGCGTGCTCTACAGTCCGATGTGTTTGGCGGACGGCGGCGTGGTCGATGACCTGCTCGTCTACATGCGGGGGGAGGGTGACTACTTCCTCTGCATCAACGCGTCGAACATCGCCAAGGACCTTGCGTGGATCCGTGCGCAGGCCGCGGGCTTCGACGTCACCGTGACCGACCGCTCCGACGACTTCGCGCTGCTGGCGGTGCAGGGTCCGGCCGCGGCCGGCATCGTGCAGGCGTTGACGGGTGCCAAGCTCGACCTCGTGAAGTACTACCACTTCACGGAGGCGACGGTCGCCGGGGTGCAATGTATCGCCAGCCGCACGGGCTACACGGGCGAGGACGGCTTCGAACTCTACCATGCCGCGGGCGATGCGGTGACGCTCGCGCAGGCGCTGCTGGAGGCGGGGCGGCCGCGCGGCCTGGAGCTCGCCGGACTCGGCGCGCGCGACAGTCTGCGACTCGAGGCGGGTTATCCGCTCTATGGTCATGAACTCTCGGCGGAGATTTCCCCGCTCACGGCGGGCCTGGGCTGGACCGTGAAGCTCGACAAGGGAGCGGACTTTGTCGGGCGCGATGCCTTGATCGCGGAGAAGCGCGACGGGGCGCCCCGCTCGGTCGTATTCTTCCGCACCGGCGACCGCCGCATCATCCGTGCCGACGCCCCGGTGCTCGACGCCGGCGGCGCAGTCGTAGGCCGCGTCCTTTCCGGCACGCTTTCCCCCATCCTCAACGAGGCGATCGGCTCCGCGCTGGTCACGACTCCGGCCGCGGCGGGTCCGCTCTCGGTGGACGTCCGCGGGACGCTGCTCGCGCTCCTTCCTGTGCGGCCGCCGTTCGTGCCGCTGCGTAAAACGTGAGCTTGAGCCCGCGACCGGCGCCCTTCCTAGATTTCATTCCATGAGCAGTATTCCCGCCGATCTTCGCTACGCCAAATCGCACGAGTGGCTCCGCCGCGAGAGCGACGGGACCGTCACCGTGGGCATCACCGATTACGCGCAGAATTCCCTCGGCGACATCACTTTTGTTCAGCTGCCCAAGGTCGGCGCCTCTTTCGGCGCCGGGGCGACGTTCGGCGTGGTCGAGTCCGTGAAGGCCGCGAGCGACCTCTACGCTCCCGTCGCCGGCACGATCGTCGCGGTGAATTCCGCGCTCGAAGGTGCGCCCGAGATCGTCAACCGCTCGCCCTTCGGGGAGGGTTGGATGATCCGACTGAAGCCGGTGGACGCCGCGGCGGGAGCCAACCTTCTCGACGCTGCCGCTTACGGCCAGCTGGTCGGCTGAGCAAGTCGGCCTGCGTCCGGTTCAGCTCTGCGGATCAATCTCTGAGAGCAGCTTAAGGAACTCCGCGTGGCCCTTGAGGCCCTCGAGGTCGGGGTCCTGCAGCATCCAGTCGACGTCGCGGTAGCCCAGCTGCACGGCCCGCCGGAGGACGCGCAGGGCGTCGGAGCGGCGACGGGAAAGCGCGAGGCTGCAGGCGAGGTTGTAATGGGCCATGGCATTGGCCGGTTGCAGGCGGACCAGGCGGCGGTCCATGCGCAGGCCGTCCGCGATCCGTCCCTGCTTGGTGTAAAGTCCCGCCAGGATCTCGATGACGCGCGCGTAGCGCGGACTGCGGCGCAGCACCGACTCGAAGAACGCGACCTCAAACTCGGCGTGCTTGGCCTTTGGGCTGGGCATGGGAGTGGCGGGAGGCGGGCCGGCGCGGGCAGACGCCGGTGTCGCGCAGCGCGTCGCAGCGTGCGCTCACTTGCAGGCGTTGGGTGACGGGCGTGAGGCCGAGCTTGGACGACACCGTGCTGCCGTACCAGGACATGAACGGCGCGCTGATCTCGAAGATGCGATCGCAGTCGAGGCAGACCACCTGCGCCACCTGCGGATCCTGCCCCGGCCGATTCGCGCGGTAGTATTTTTCGCCCGAGCCGATGTCGACCTCGCGCAGGAGCGCGCTCTCGGTCATGATCGGCAGCGTGCGGTAGACGGTCGCGCGCGCGACGGAGTCGTCGATGGTGCGGGCGTAGCCGAGGAGCTGTTCCGCGGTGAAATGGTCGGTCTGCGCCAACGCGGCGTCGAGGATCGCGAGGCGTTGGCTGGTCGCGCGGAGCCCCTTCCGGGCGAGGAAGCTCCGGAACGTCTCCTGGGCCTGCGACGTGCTCACGGAGCGAATGTCTTGGCGGCCGCGCGCCGGTGTCAACGGGTTCGTTCCCGGCGCGCACGGGGGAGTTTGAATTTGCGCCGGCTGGTCCGCGGACGCGAGATGGACGGGTGATCGTGGGCGTTCATCCCTTGGCGGGCTTCGACAAGCTGCTCCACTACCGCGTGCCCGAGGCGATGCGCGCCGAAGTGGGCGTCGGCTCGCTCGTGCGAGTGCCGGTGGTCAACCAACTGCGGCTGGGCATCGTGGGAGAGGTGGGGGCGCCGCGGGATTTCCCGCTGGAGCGCCTCAAGTCGGTCGTGCAGGTGGCGTATCCCTTTCCGGCCCTCACGCCCGAGCTACTCCAGCTCGCCCGCTGGATGGCGCGCTATTACGCGTGCGGACTCGACGCGATCATCGAGACGATGATTCCGGCGGCGGTGCGGCGCGGTGCCACGCTCCGGCAGGAACGCCTGCTGGCGGTCGCTTCGCGGCCGACTCCGGAGGAGCTCGCGACGCTGGCGCGGCGGGCGCCGCAGCAGGCGCGGCTGTACGAGTTCGTCGCGGCGCAGCTGCGGCCGCAGCCGAAGGCGCTCGTGCTGAGCCGGCTCGGGATCGGTCCGGCGGCGGCGGCGGGTCTGGTGAAGCGCGGCTGGCTTCGGGAGGAGGCGCGCCGGGTGGAGCGGGTCGCGTACGACGACGGGCAGGATGCCGGCGAGCTGGTGCAGGCGATGCCGCATGCTCTCAACGCCGAGCAGCAGGCGGCGGTCGATGCACTCGCGGGTGACGTCGCCGCAGGCGGTTTCAAGGTTTCGCTGCTCCTGGGCGTCACCGGTTCGGGAAAGACCGAAGTCTACCTGAGGGCGATCGACGCCACGTTGCGGGCGGGCGGCGGCGTGATGTTCCTTGTGCCCGAGGTGGCGCTCACGCCGCAGACGGTGGCGCGGCTGCGGTCGCGGCTCGAGGCGGTGGCCGGCGGCCAGCGGTGCGTCGTCTGGCACAGTCACCTCAGCGAAGGCGAGCGGCTCGACGGCTGGCTGGCGCTCGCCACCGGGGAGGCCCGCGTCGTGGTGGGCGCGCGCTCGGCGGTGTTCGCCCCGGTGCGGAACCTGCGGCTCATCGTCGTGGACGAGGAGCATGAGCCCGCCTATAAACAGGGCGAGTCGCCCCGCTACCACGGGCGCGACGTCGCGGTGATGCGGGCCAAGCTGGCCGGTGCCGTCGCGGTGCTCGGCTCCGCCACTCCCTCGCTCGAGAGCTTCACCAACGTCGAACTCGGCAAGTACCGCCTGCTGCAGCTTCCCAATCGCGTCGACGCGCGCCGTCTGCCGCACATCGAGGTCGTCGACCTGCGGATCGAGGTTGCCCGCCGGCGCGGATTCTCGGGCCTGTCGGATCGGCTGGTGCGCGCCATGCACGAGCGGCTGGAACGGCGGGAGCAGACGATCCTGTTCATCAACCGCCGCGGTTACTCTTCGTCGATGCTCTGCCGGCAATGCGGCCACGTGGAGGGCTGCTCCCATTGCAGCATCGCGATGACCTACCACCGCACCGACGAGACGCTGCGCTGCCATCTCTGCGGAGATCGTCGCGGCGCGCCCGACCGTTGCCCGCAATGCGGCGCGCCCGACATCCGTTGGCGCGGCCTCGGCACCCAGCGCGTCGAGGAGACGGTGCGGCGGGTGGTGCCGCGGGCGCGGGTGGAACGCATGGATACCGACACGATGGCGCGGAAAAACCGGTTCCGTGAGGTGCTGGCGGAGTTCCGGGCCGGTCGGATCGACGTGCTCGTGGGCACGCAGATGATCGGCAAGGGTCTCGATTTTCCGAACGTCACCCTCGTCGGCCTGGTCGACGCCGACATGTCGATGCATGTGCCGGATTTCCGCGCCAATGAACGGACGTTCCAGCTGCTGGTGCAGGTCGCGGGCCGGGCGGGCCGGGGCGACCGCGCGGGGGAGGTGATCGTGCAGACGTTCACGCCGCAGTCGGAGGCGGTGCAGTTTTCGCGGCGGGCCGACTACGCCGGCTTCGCGGCGGCCGAACTGGCGGTGCGGAAGAGCTTCCGCTATCCGCCCAACCGCCACCTCATTCAGCACATCTTCCGCGGACCCAACCCCGAGAAGCTCAAATTCTACGCGGAGCAATGGGCGCGGCTCGTGGAGCGCACCCTCGGCGGCCGCGTCGAGCTGCGGGGCCCGGCACCGGCGCCGATCGAGAAGATCAAGGACGAGTACCGTTGGCAGGTGTGGTACTTCACGTCCGGCGTCACCCCGGTCGTCGCGGAGCTGGAGCGCCTGCGGGCGGACTTCGCTTGGGCCGACGACGTCAAGCAGGTGCTCGACGTGGATCCGGTCGACCTTGCGTGACCGTTTCCAGCGCGCCTGGGTTTCAGCCGATCACGAGGGTCCCGCCGGGCTCCGGTAGGGTGAACTCGTCCGCGCCGAGACCGGCAGCCTCGCGGGCAGCGACCAGCTCCCGCGGTGCCTGGTCGTGGGCGTCGTCGGCCAAGGGGAAGCAGCCGAAATGCATCGCAAGGCTGCGCCGGGAACCGAGTTCGCGGTGGATGCGGACCGCCTCCTCCGGGTTGCAATGCATCTCGCGCATGAACCAGCGCGGCTCGTGGGCCCCGATCGGGATGAGCGCGAGGTCGAAGGGGCCGAGCCGAGTGCCGATTTCCTTGAACCCGGGGAAATAGCCCGTGTCTCCGGCGAAGCAGACGCGGCGCCCGCCGGCCTCGACCACGAAGCCTCCCCAGAGGGCCGCCATCCGGTCGGTGAGGCCGCGGGCGGAAAAGTGCTGCGCGGGAGTCGCCGTCACCTGAAATCCGTCCCGCGGCGCGTGGCTCTCCCACCAGTCGAGCTCGACCGCGGAGCCGAAGCCCGCCTCGGCGAGGATCCGCCCGTTGCCGAGGAGCGTGACGATCCGCGGGTCATGCTCGTCCCGCAGACGGCGCAGGGTCGGAAGATCGAGGTGGTCGTAGTGGTTGTGGCTCACCAGCACGAGGTCGACCTTCGGCAGGGCGGTGAACGGAATCCCGGGAGGATGGATGCGCCGCGGGCCGGCCCAGCCGACGGGACTGCACCGCTCCGACCAGATGGGGTCGGTGAGGATGGTGAGTCCCGGGAACTGCAGCAGGAACGTCGCGTGGTTCACGAGGGTGACCTTGAAGGTCCCCGGTGCCGGGAGCGGGTTCAGTCGCGGCTGAGCCGTGACGGAAACCGAATCGGGCCAAGTGCCTGGCGTGCGCCCGAGCTGCCAGCGCAGCAGCGCTCCGAGTCCCTTGGGGGCGGCACCCCCGGGGTTGAGGAAGCGCCAGCCGTCGCAGTGATCGCTCACGGGAAAGCGGGGGCCGTCGCCGGCGACGGCAGCCCGCGCCCGTCGCGTCGCGGCAAGCCCCAGCGCGGCGGCGGCGAGGCGGAGGAACCGGCGGCGGTTGGCTGGCATCGCGGCGGACGATGGCGGGGACGTACGGCTCCGCAAGGCGCGCGGGTGCTTGCGCCGCGGCCCGGCGCCGTTTCGCTTGGAACCGATGGCGAGCTTCCCCACGACCCCCGGCGCGCGCGAGCACACGTACGACGCGATCGTCATCGGCTCCGGCATCAGCGGCGGCTGGGCGGCGAAGGAACTGTGCGACCGCGGGCTGCGGACGCTCGTGCTCGAGCGCGGCCGCAACGTCGAGCACCTGAAGGACTATCCCACGGCGGTGGCCAACCCGTGGGATCTCCCACGCCGCGGACGGCTCAAGCACGATGTGGTGCGCGAGAATCCGATCGCGAAGAAGTGCTACGCCTTCGACGAGGCGACGGCGCATTTCTTCGCAAAGGACGCCGAGCAGCCGTATCAGCAGGAGAAACCTTTTGACTGGATCAGGGGCTATCAGGTCGGCGGCAAGTCGATCATCTGGGCCCGGCAGACGCAGCGCTGGAGCCGCTTCGACTTCGAGGGTCCGGCCCGCGACGGCTTCGCGGAGTGGCCGATCACCTACGACGAGCTTGCTCCGTGGTATTCGCACGTCGAGCGCTTCACGGGGATCAGCGGTAACCGTGACGGCCTCGAGGAGCTGCCCGACGGGGAATTCCTCCCGCCGTGGGAGTTGAACGCCGTCGAGCGCCACCTGCGCACCGGCATCGAGAAAGCCTACGCGGGCCGGCGCGTCGTGGTCGGCCGATGCGCGCACCTCACCGAGCCCCAACCGGTGCACCTCGAGCAGGGTCGCGGTAAATGCCAGGCGCGCAACCTGTGCTACCGCGGCTGTCCGTTCGGCGGGTACTTTTCATCCGTGTCCGCCACGCTGCCGTGGGCCGCGCGCACCGGCCGCCTCACGCTGCGCCCGCACTCCGTCGTGGAGAGCATCCTGCACGACGGCGCGACGGGGCGGGCGAGCGGGGTGCGGGTGGTCGACGCGGTCACGCGCGAGGTCACGGAGTTCCACGCGCGCGTGATCTTCGTCAACGCCGCCTGCCTCAACACCAACCTGATCCTGCTCAATTCCCGCTCGGCGCGTTTCCCGGCGGGCCTGGGCAACGACCACGGCCTCCTCGGTCGCTATGTCGCGTTCCACAATTACCGCGGCAGCCTCTCGGCGTCGGTGGACGGGTTCCTCGATTCCTACTACTCGGGTCGCCGGCCGACGCAGGCGATGATGCCGAACTTCCGCAACGTGCGCCGCCAGGAGACCGACTTCCAGCGCGGCTACATGGTTTTCTTCAGCGCGTTCCGGCCTGGCTGGTCCCGCGGCGACGGCGAACGGGGCGTGGGGGCCGCGTTCAAGGAACGGATCACCCGGCCGGGACCGTGGCGCATCTCGATGATGATGCAGGGTGAGACGGTCCCCATCCGCGAAAACCACGTGCGTCTCTCGGCCGACCTGAAGGATCCGTTTGGCATCCCGCAGCTCGTCACGTCGGTGGGCTACACCGACAACGACGAGCGGATGCTCAAGGATTTCCTGCGGGAAGGGGAGGCGATGCTCGCCGCGGCCGGTGCGAAGGGCATCCGCACCCTCGACGACAAGCGCAACCCGGGCCTCGACATCCATGAGATGGGCGGCGTGCGGATGGGCAGGGATCCGAAGACCTCGCTCCTGAACAGCTGGAACCAGATGCACGCGTGCCCGAACGTGTTCGTCACCGACGGGGCCTGCATGGCCTCGACGGGCGTGCAGAATCCCTCGCTCACGTTCATGGCGTTCGCGGCGCGGGCCGCCCATCATGCGGCGGATGAGCTGAAGAAGGGAAACCTGTGACGCGCCGCGAACTGCTCCTTCGTTCCGCCCGCCTGGCCGGAGTCGGTGCCGTGTGGGCCGCGCTGCCCGCGCGCACGTGGGCCGCCTTGCCGGCGGCGACGGGCTGGAGCCCGGAGGAAGAGAAGGCACTCGATCTGATCGGCGACACCATCCTGCCGGAAACCCCGGGCTCGCCCGGCGCGGCGGCCATCGGGATCGGGCGTTTCATCGCGCGCATGACGGAGGATTGCTTCGCCCCCGAGGCGGGCGAGGCGCTCCGCCGCGGCTTGCGCGAGATCGAGGCGGCGGCGCGGGAATCGCACGGGCGCGAGTGGCTGCGGTTGTCGGTTAGCGAGCGCGAGTCCTTGCTCACCGCCTACGAGGCCCGCAGCAAGCCCGCGGGGCCGGGTGGCACGAATCCCTTCGTCCACCTGAAGCGGCTCACGCTGCTCGGATATTTCACTTCGGAACAGGGCGCGACCAAGGCGCTGCGCTACGACCCGGTTCCGGGCACCTACCGGGGTTCGGTGCCGTTGGGGCCGGATGACCGGTGCTGGGCGCAGTGATGCGTACGGCGGTGGTGATTTGACGGGCGCCGCGCCTGCCTTTGCGTGCGGCTGAGCATGCTTTTGCCCCGCGTCCATCGCTCCATCGCCGCGGCGTGGTTTCTCGCCGTCGGTGTCGCCTCCGTCGGGGCGCAACCGTCGACGCTGATCCCGCTTCCGGCGGGCTGGCGCGTCGCGACGGAGCGAATGGACGGTTTCCCCGCCGAGGGCCTGCAGCTTTACGCCCTCGAGACTTCATCGGTGCGGGCGTTCTGCCTCGCGTGGGACACGCGTTCGCCCTCCGTCGCTTTGCGGCCGGTGCTGAGCACGCAACCGCGCACGCCGACGCAGTTCGCCGCGGCCGAGCCAGGCGTCGTGTTCGCCGCGGTCAATGCGGGTTATTTCGGAGGCAACCAGTCCTTCAGCCTTGTGCAGCGGGACGGCGCCGTGCTGTCGCCCAACATCAAGTCCGTGAGTCGGGTGTTCCAAGGGAACTCGGTGCCTTATTTCCCCACGCGCGCGGCGTTGGGTCTCACCCCGGCGGGCGCGTTGACCGCCGACTGGATCTACCACGTCGGTTCCGGCAATTCCCAGATCCTCTCGTATGCCGCGCCGAGCCCTAACCGGCTGGGCGAGGCTCCGCAGCCGGTGCCGACCGCGGCGTTTCCTTCCGGCGGTGCGCCTTGGCAGATGCAGCATGCGCTGGGCGGATCGCCGATGCTCGTCCGTGACGGGGTGGTGCGGATCACGGACGCCGAGGAGCTGATCGAGGTGAACAACACCTCACGGCGACCCCGCACCGCGGCCGGGTTCACGGCCGCGGGAGTCCTCCTGATCGTCGCGATCGAGGGGGACAACCCCGCCGGGCCGGCGGGCATGACGTTGGCGGAGACCGCCGCGCTGATGCGGGGACTTGGTGCCGTCTCGGCCATCAACCTCGATGGCGGCGGATCAACGTCGATGGTGATCGGCGGGCGTACGACGGTGCGGCCGGGAGACGGTGCGGAGCGGCCGGTGGTCTCGGCCCTGCTCCTCGTCGATCCGGTGCGCAACACGGCGGCCACGTCGGCACCGCGGGTCACCGCGCCGCCGTGGGGCGCGACGATCGCCGCGGGGAGCCCTTTGCATCTGCTGGCGGGGGCGGAAGGCGGGGCGCTCGAGTACCTGTGGCAGCGTGACGGACGTGCGCTGGTAGGTGAAACCCGCGCCTCGCTGTTCCGCCCGCGGGTGGCGGCCGCCGACGCGGGATCCTACTCCGTGGCGGTGCGCAATTCCCTTGGCGCCACGATGAGCGTGCCGGCCCAAGTCAACGTCGCCGCAGCGGAGCCGGGTGAACTCGTGAACCTTTCGGTGCGGGCGGTGGCCGGGGCGGGCGATGACACGCTGATCGTCGGCTTCGCGGTTCGCGGCGGCGCCGATACGATCCTGGCCCGCGGGATCGGTCCGGGCCTGGTGCCGCTGGGCGTGGGTGACGCGCTCGAGGATCCGCGGATCGAATTGTTGGCGCCGGGAGGGGCGATCGTGGACTCCAATGACGATTGGGTGGCGGCTACGGCGGCGGTCGCCGGACAGGTCGGGGCCTTTCCTCTCGTGCCGGGCAGTCGCGACGCCGCGCTGGTGGCGCGCGTCCCGGTGGGTGTGCACATGGTGGCGGCGATGCCGGCCCGGGGGGCTTCCCGCGGGCCGCTGCTCGTCGAAGTGTACGACACCACGGCCGGCGGCGGTGCGCTGGGAAACCTTTCCGCGCGCGCGCGCGTCGCCGGGGGCGGTGGTGAACTCATCGCCGGTTTCGTGATTCGCGGCGGCGCGGCGGCCACGGTGTTGATCCGTGCGGTGGGCCCCACGCTGGCCGGTTTCGGACTCTCGGAGAGCCTGCGGACGCCGCGTCTCACCCTGATGTCCGGATCGTCCGCGCTGGCCGCCAACAACGGGTGGGCGACGGCCCCGAACGCGGCCGAGATTCGTTCCACCGCGGCCAACACCGGAGCGTTCGCGATTTCCGGCGCCGCGGCTGACTCCGCACTGCTGGTGACGCTGCCGCCCGGTGCCTACACGGCGATCGTCGCGCCGCCTGAAGGTGGCTCGGGGGTGGCGCTGGTGGAACTCTACGAGGTGCGTTGAGCCTGGTACCTTCCCGCGGCTTGCGCCTCGGGGGAACTCCGGAACAGGCTCGCCCATGATATCCCGCCCCTGCCGTTCCGGAACCGCCTTCTTCGTGTTCGCGCTCATGGCCGGCCTAGCCGGCTGCTCTAAGCAGGAGCCCGCCGCGAAGACGACCGCGGCGCCCACGGCGGCGGCTCCGGCAGCGACTCCGGCCGCGGCACCCGCGGCGCCGGTCGACAACGCGCCGCCGCCCGAGGTGCAGCGCATGGTAGGGCGTTGGCTGAGGTCCGACGGCACTTACGCGCTGGAGATCCGCGGGGCCGACAAAAGCGGCGTCGTGCAGGCGGGCTATTTCAATCCGAAGTCGATCAACGTCTCCCGCGCCATCTGGATGCGGGGGCCGGAGGGCCTGCAGGTCATCGTGGAGCTGAACGACGTCGGCTACCCGGGCGCGACCTATGTGCTGTCGCATGACGCGGCGGAGGACCGCCTGGTCGGAAAGTACAACCAGCCGCAGATGGGCCAGTCGTTCGACGTCGATTTCGTGCGGCAGAAGAAGTTTCCGTGAAGCCGGCTGGCGACGCGGACGCGAGGAACTGAGCGGATGCGAGGCAGTTCGGCCAACGGCACGCCGCGCTGCGGGGGTTGCCGGTTGCCGCTCCGCTGGTGCGTGTGCGCCGCGCGCGAGACAGTCGCGGTGCCGTTGGCGGTGGATGTGATGATGCACCGGCGCGAACGGTTTCGACCCAGCAGCACGGGGCATCTCGTGGCGCGGGTCGTCGAGGGCTCCCGCGTGCACACCTGGGAGAGGGAAGGGCAATGGTCGGCGGAGACGCTGCGCCTGCCCGGCCGCGAACTCTGGATCCTGCATCCGCACGGTGAGTCCGTGCCGGCTCCGCCGCCGCCCGAGTCGGTGCAGGTGCTCCTGATCGACGGCGTGTGGACCGAGTCGGCCGTCATCGCGCGCGAGGCGTTGCGTTGGGGTCGGGTCGTGAACCTGCCGATGACGGGACAGAGCCGTTATTGGCTGCGCGCGCAGCAGGACGGCGGGCGTTTCTCGACGGCGGAGGCGCTGCTGCACCTGCTGCGGTTCCTCGGGCTTGGCGCGGCGGCCGAGGCCTTGAGCCGCCAGCTGGAACTGCACGTGTACGCCAGCCTGCGCGTTCGCGGCTATCCGGCCCGCGCCGAGGAATTCCTGCGCGGTTCCCCCATCCCGTCGGCCTTCCCGGAGTTGCTGGCGCGACTGAACGAGCGGCGGCCGCTGGAAGCGCACCGGCCGACCGCTGAGCGGCGCGTTGACTCGGCTTCCGCCTGAGCAAGTCTGCCGGCCTTTCCCGCCCCATGAAAATCCTCCGCCTCCTCCCGTTGTTTGCCCTCGCCGCCGCGCCCCTCGCGGCTGCCGAAACCTCCGCGCCGGTCTACGAACTGCGCACCTATGCCGCGGCTCCCGGGCGCGGGGCCGACCTGGTCGCCCGCTTTCGCGAACACACGACGCGGATCTTCGAGCGGCACGGCATGGTGAACGTCGGTTACTGGATCGCGGCCGACGCCAAGGATGGCGGTGGCGACAAGCTGATCTACCTGCTCGCCCACCGGAGCCGCGATGCCGCCAAGGCTTCCTGGAAGGCGTTTTCCGCCGATCCGGATTGGAAGGAGGTCGCCAAGCGCACGACCGCCAACGGCCAGATCGTGGCCAAGGTGGAGTCGGTCTTCCTCGAAGGAACCGATTTCTCGCGACCGATGGACGCCGGGAATGGCAAGGGCGCGCCGCGGGTCTTCGAACTCCGCACCTACACGGCGGCCGAGGGTAAGCTGGCCGGCCTCGATGCGCGTTTCCGCGACCATACCATCGGGATCTTCGGGCGCCACGGCATGACCAACCTCGGTTACTTCCATCCGACGGACGCCGACAAGGGCGCCGGCCGGACGTTGATCTATTTCCTAGCGTATCCGTCGCGGGAGGCCGCGGCCGCCGCCTGGAAGGGCTTCCGGGAGGATACGGAGTGGGTGAAGGCCCGCACCGCCTCGGAGCAGGGAGGCAAGCTCACCGCGAAGGTGGAGTCGGTCTACCTGTTGCCCACGGACTTCTCAAAGATCCGTTGAGCGCGGGCCGGCAGATAGGCTCCAGCCGGACCCTTCGCATTTGCTCTTGCGGCACGTTGGAAAGCGGGACAACGCTTTCCATGTCCGAAGCCCCCGCGGGCGTAGTTCATCGGTAGAACGTGTGCTTCCCAAGCATGAGAGGCGGGTTCGATTCCCGCCGCCCGCACCAGATTGTCAGTCAAACCACCCAAAACAACTAACCACATACCCATGAAATCCATCGTCACGTTCGTTGCCGCATCCCTGTTCGCCGTCGGCGTCGCGTTCGCCGCCGCTGAGAGCAAGCCCGGCAAGTGCTGCGCCGCCGCCGCCAAGGATGGCAAGAAGTGCGAGCACAAGTGCTGCGTCGAGGCCGCTGGCAAGGGCGACAACTGCACCAAGTGCGGTGGCGCCGGCAAGATCGCCAAGCCCGCCGCCAAGTAAGCTTAAGACGTCTTCACGTCCCACGAAGGCCGCGCCGGTTCGCCGTAGCGGCTTTTTTACGCCCCGACGCCGGCATCCGCCGCGCGACGGATATCGCGCCAGCGGGCCAAAATGCGCCCCTTGATCGCGTCCGGGGCGAGGCCGTGGGCGGCACGGAGCACCTCCACGTTGGAACCGTGCTCCACGAAGCTGTCGGGCCAGCCGATGCGCTCGACGGGGGTGGTCCTGCCGGCCTCCTGCAGGGCCTCCATGACGGCGCTGCCGAAACCGCCCGCTAGGACGTGGTCCTCCATGGTGACGATCAACTGGGCGGACGACGCGTGCTCGAGCAGCAGGGTACGATCAAGGGGCTTTACGAAGCGGGCGTTGACGACGCCCACGGACATGCCCTCGTCCGCCGCGAGGCGCTCGGCCAGCCGCAAGGCGTCCTGGACCATGGTACCCAAGGCCCAGATCACGAGGTCGGATCCCTCGCGGACGATTTCTGCCCGGCCGATCGGCAGTTCGGCGGGCGTCGCCTTCACCGTCGCACCGGTGCCGGCGCCGCGCGGGTATCGGATGAAGCCGGGACCTTCGAGGTGGAGGCTGGTGTGCAGCATGTCCACGAGTTCATCCTCGTTGCGCGGCTGCATGATCACCGCGCCGGGGACGCAGCGCAGGTAAGAGAGGTCGAACAAGCCGTGGTGCGTGGGACCGTCGTTCGGGGAGAGCCCGGCGCGATCCATGCAGAACGTGACGGGAAGGTTCTGCAGGGCGACGTCGTGGATCACCTGGTCGTAGGCGCGCTGAAGGAACGTCGAGTAGATCGCGCAGACCGGGCGCAGGCCCTTGGTGGCCATGCCCGCCGCGAAAAGCACCGCGTGCTCCTCGGCGATGCCGACGTCGAAGAACTGCGCCGGCACCTCGGCGGCGAGGCGCGAGAGGCCCGTGCCACTTGGCATGGCGCCCGTGATTCCGACCACGCGCCGGTCGGCCTTCGCGAACCGGACCAACGCGTCGCCGAAGACGTCCTGGTAGTTGGGCGGGGTGCCCGGGGCGGCCTTGCGGCCGTCGCCGGTGGCGGGGTCGTAAGGGCCGGAGCCGTGGAAGCGCTCCGGGTGCGCGATCGCCGCCTCGAGGCCACGTCCCTTTTTCGTGAGCACGTGGACGATGACCGGCACGCCGCAGTCCTTGGCGAAGGCAAGATTCTTGGCCAGGGCGTCAAGGTCATGGCCGTCGACCGGGCCGAGGTAACGCAGGCCGAACTTCTCGAAGAGCGAAGACTCCACGAAGAAGTCCTTCGTCTCACGCTTCCAGCGATGGTAGACCCGGTTCATCTCGACGCCCGCGGGGAAGCTCCGAAAGAACGCCTCGAGGTCGTGATGGATGCGGTTGTAGGTCGGGCTTGTGCTGATCCGGTTCAGGTAGCGCGCGATCGCGCCGACGTTCCGGGCGATCGACCACTCGTTGTCGTTGAGGATGACGATCAGGCGCTTCGTCGAGGTGACGACGTTGTTGAGCGCCTCCAGGGTGACGCCGCAGGTGAACGCCGCGTCGCCGCAGACCGCCACCACGTGCTCACCCGAGCCGCGGAGGTCGCGCGCGGTGGCCATTCCGAGCGCCGCGGAAAGGGCGGTCCCGGCATGGCCGGCGCCGAACGCGTCGTGCGGACTTTCGCCCCGGGTAAGGAATCCGCTGGCCCCGCCGGTCTGGCGCAGGCGGCGGAAGAAGTCGCCGCCGCGGCCGGTCAGCAGCTTGTGGACGTAGCCCTGATGCGCGACGTCGAAGACCAACTGGTCGGCCGGGGTGTCGAACACCCGGTGCAACGCGATCGTGAGCTCCACCACGCCGAGATTGGGACCGATGTGCCCGCCGTTGCGCGAGGTGACCGCGATGAGCTCGTCGCGGATCTCCTGGGCCAGCCTCGGCAACTCGGAGGCCGGCAGCGCCTTCACGTCGGCGGGGCCGCGGACGGAGTCGAGCAGGCGAGGGAGGGTGGACTTACCTTGGGAACTCATCGGGACGGCGGTTGGCGCGGAAAAAGCCGGTAGCGCCTCACGCCTCGCGTTCCGTGTCAAACTTCTCGAGCGACGGCGCGCCGTCCTTGGATTTCTTCAATTGCTCGATCCGGAGTTCCGCCTCCTTCAGCCGCGTCTCGCAGACCTGGAGGAGCTTGGATCCCTGCTCGAAGCGGGCGATCAGGTCGGCGAGGGGGACGTCGCCCGACTCCATCGACTCGACGATCGACTCCAGCTTGGCGAGCGCCTCCTCGAAGGAGGTCTGGTCTTTGGCGGCTTCCACGGGACGGTGACGGTTGCGTCGGGTGGCGACCATTTCAACCCAGTTTCCTCGTACCCTGGATCGGGTATCTTTCTTCTGGCGGCGGCGTTCGGATCGGCTCCATTGGCCGCATGGTCCCCGTGCTCTGGATCGCGATCGGTCTCCTTTTCCTCCGCCTCGCGGCATCGCTCTGGCTTTCGGCGCTCAACCGCGCCTCGGTCCGTCGCCACGAGGGCCGACCGCCGGCGGCGGTGGCGGCGATCATGGACGAAGCGACCTACGCGAAGGCCGGCCGTTACACGTTGGCCAAGTCGCGGTTCGGCGACGTGGGCGAGGTCTTCGACGCACTGGTGCTCTCCCTTGTCCTCGTGGGCGGTGTGCTGCCCGCGCTCTTTGATGAGACGGCGACCTGGGGCGGCCCGGAGTCCACCTGGAATCACGCCGCCTTCATTGTGCTGGCGGGACTGCTGCTCTCCGTGCCCTCGCTGCCCTTCGACTGGTGGGAACAATTCGGCCTGGAGCAGCGGTTCGGCTTCAACCAGAGCACGCCGGGCCTTTGGGTGGCGGACAAATTGAAAGGCGCGCTGCTCGGTGTCGCGATCGGTTTCCCGCTGCTGTGGGGACTGCTTTCGCTGGTGCACCTCGCGGGTCCGCAGTGGTGGATCTGGGGCTTCGCGCTGATGTTCGGCTTCCAGCTGCTGATGCTGATCCTTTACCCGAAGCTCATCCTGCCGCTGTTCAACAAGCTCACGCCGCTGCCGGCCGGTGAGCTGCGCGAGCGCCTGCTCGCGCTCGGTGAGCGCACGGGTTTCCGCGCGAACTCCATCGAGGTGATCGACGGCTCGAAGCGCTCGGGGCATTCCAACGCCTACTTCACCGGCTTCGGCCGATTCCGACGCATCGTCCTGTTCGACACCCTCGTGGCCCAGCTGACGCCGACGGAGCTGGAGGCCGTGCTGGCGCACGAGATCGGTCACTACCGCCGCGGGCACATCCCGCGGCTGATCGCGTTGTCGGCGGCGATGATGCTGGCGGGCTTCGGGGCGATCGCCTGGCTGGCCGGCAGTTCCTGGTTCAACCCTGCGTTCGGATTTCCGCCGGCGCAGCTTGCACCTTCCTTCCTGCTGTTCGGGCTGCTGAGCGGGTGCCTCACCTTCTGGTTCACCCCGCTGAGCAACCTCCTTTCGAGGCGCCACGAATACGAGGCCGACGCTTTCGCGCGGGAGGCGATGGGCGGCCCGGAGCCGCTCGTCGCGGCGTTGCGCAAGCTCGCGCAGAAGAACCTCACCAACCTCACGCCGCACCCGTGGTTCAGCGGTTTCCATTACTCGCACCCGACCTTGGCGGAGCGGGAGGCGGCGCTCCTCCGCGGGTAGCTGCATCGATGGCGGGGCTGGCGACGAGGTTCCTGCGCGCGGCGCTGCTGTTCGCGGCCTGGGGTGCCGGTGCGTACACGATGGAGGATCGGCCGGTTCGCGTCGCCACCTATAACGTGGAGAATTACGTCGCGGCCGACCGCATGACGGACGAGGGCTTCCGGCCGGGCTACCCCAAGCCCGAGCGGGAGAAGGCCGCCCTGCGCGCGGTCATCCGCGATCTGGCGGCGGATGTGCTCGTGCTCCAGGAAATGGGACCGCGTCCCTATTTGGAGGAGTTGCGCCGGGACCTGCGGACGGACGGGGCCGATTACCCGCATGCCGCCCTGGCTGCGGCGGCTGATGCGGACCGGCACATCGCGATCCTCTCTCGGCTGCCGCTGCGCGGCGTGCGTACGCACGAGGACCTTTCCTTCGCGTACCTGGGCGGCCGGGAAACGGTGAAGCGCGGCCTGCTTGAGGCGGAGGTCGACGCGCCGGGCGGTGCGTTCACGGTCTTCGCCCTGCACCTGAAGAGCCGGCTGACCGAGCGGGAGGACGACCCGGGTTCCGCCGTGCGCCGCGCCGCGGAAGCGGTGGCGATCCGGGATCGAATCCTCGCGCGCTTCCCGGATCCAGCCGGGGCGGCGTTCCTGATCCTCGGTGACTGCAACGACGGCCGGAACAGCCGGGCGGCAGCGGCCCTGCGGCGGCGGGGGCGGACGGAGATCGCGGTGCTTCTACCTGCGTCGGATTCGCGCGGTGAGGCTTGGACGCATGCGTATCGCCGCGATGAGACCTACAGCCGGGTCGACCTCATCCTGGTTTCAGGTCAGCTTCTGCCGCGCGTGGTCGACGGCGCAGCGAGGATCCATGACGGCCCGGGCGTTCGCGAGGCGAGCGACCACCGGCCGGTACGGGTGGACGTGTCTCCGCGCTGGGTAGTAAACCCGCGGTCGGGAGATCAGCGGGGCGAGACCTTGACGGGAACCGTGACCTCGCCGGCGCCGAAGCCCTTCAGGTAGAGCGTGCCGGTCCCTGGCTTTCCGCCCTCCACGGTGACGGAGACGCCTGTCTGTCCCTGGGGTACGATGACCTCGGGCATGATGACGCTTTCCGGTACGTCGGTGGCGACGTCGAGCAACGTGCCGCCCGGAGGGGCGGCGTTTGCGAGGGAGAAGGTGAGGGTGGCGCGGTCACCAGTCCGGAGCGAGAGGGCGGCCGGCGAGACGCTGATCGTGCTGGAATCGATGCGGAAGGTGCCGACCGGAGAGTTGCCGGCGGCGCTGCTCAGCGAGACCTGGTAATTCGCGCCGGCGGGCAGGGCCGGCACGAAGAAACTCAGCGAGTTGGCCGACTCGAAGTTGGTGCGCGCGGCCTCGCCGTTGAAGAGGATGCGGTCCTGCGGGGTGAAGCCGCGGCCCAGCACGCTGATGCGGGCGCCGACGGGCCCGCGGTTGACCTCGAGGGAAAGCACGTAGCGGCGGACGATCTGAACCGTCTCGACCTGCGTGTAGGCCTCGCCCGGGGTCTGCACGTTGTTGCCCTCGATGTTGTAGTTCACGAGGAAGTAGTAGGCGACCCGGTCGCGACCGGCGGGCAGCTGGTACTCGAACTCATACAGCCCCTCGCCCACGGAGCCGGTGCGCATCGGGAAGCTTCGTCCGTCGAGCACGATCGTGGGCGAGATGCCGGTGATCGTGTTGGAGCGCTTGGAGACGCGCAGGGTGAAGGTGTAGATCTGGGAGGGATTTTCGGCGACGGAGCGCGGCGTGAGATCGGTGAGCGTCACGCTTTCGCAACCGACGAGCAGGGACAGCGCGAGCGCGGCGACGGTACGGAGAATGATTTTCCTCGCGGCGGAAATTCGGGTGGTGTGCATTGGTCGGTGAATGATCGTGCGTGCGGACGGAAGGTTTTGAGTAATGAGCGGGCTTGGGTCAGGGCAAGCCAAAGCTCCACCCCCGGCGGGCCCGGACGAAACGGCGTCGCTGGGTCTTTACGTCCATGTGCCGTTCTGCGCTTCAACGTGTGATTTCTGCGCCTTCTACCAAGAGGCCCCGACTGCGGCGGACGTCGCCCGTTATTTGGACGGCGTCCGCGACGAACTCCGGTTGGCCGCGCCGGACCGGCCGGTGGACACGGTCTTCTGGGGCGGCGGAACGCCTGGCCTGCTCTCCCCGAAGGACTTGCGCACGCTCGGGGATATCGTCGCTGGGTTTTGCGGTGGGAGACCCTCCGAGTGGACGATCGAGCTCGCGCCGGGCTCGGTGAGCGAAGCGCGGTTGGATGCGTTGCGGGAAGTCGGGGTGAACCGAGTTTCAATGGGCGTGCAGAGCTTCCAGCCCGCGCTGCTCGAGGCCCTGGGCCGGCGGCACTCGCGGGAGCAGGTTCTCCGGGCCCATGAACGACTGCGCGCGGCCGGGTTCAAGAGCGTCAATCTCGACCTCATGTTCGCGCTGCCAGGGCAGGCCGACGCCGCGTGGGAGGCGGATCTCGCGGAGGCCATCGCACTCGGGCCTGATCACCTCTCGACCTACTGCCTGACCTTCGAGGAGGACACCAAGCTATGGGTGAAGCTTTCTCAGGGTAAGGTGCGCCGCGACGTCGACGCGGAGGCGCGCCTCTACGAGGCGACTTGGACCCGGTTGGAGGCGGCGGGGTACGCTCAGTACGAAGTCTCGAATTTCGCGCGTCCCGGCCATTACTGCCGCCACAACGTGAACACGTGGCGCATGGCCGACTGGATCGGTGTCGGACCATCCGCCGCCTCGCAGCACCGGGGCTGGCGGGGTGCCAACGTTCCCGACCTCGGTCGCTGGCTGGACGGACTCGCGCGCGGGGAGCGGATGACGGAGGACCGTTGCGCGCTTACGCCTGCGCTGCTCGCGGAAGACGCGCTGGTCTTCGGCCTGCGCATGAACGCGGGCGTCGAGCTGGCGCGTTGGCGTGAGCGGGCGCCGGGATTGCCGTGGGCGGAGGTCGACTCGTTGCTGCAATCCCTGGAAGCGGCGGGCCGGGTGACGGTGACGGGAGGTGTCGCGCGCCTCACGTCGGCCGGGCGCCTCGTGGCCGATGCCATCGGAGCCGAGATCATGGCGGCTTTTGCGACGGAGGGGGCGGTCGCATGAGGCGTTGGGTCGCCGTGCTGCCGCTCCTGCTGGCGGCCCTCGTGGGCGGTTGCGTTTCATCCGAACGACCCGGCGGCGGGCCGATGCGGGTTGCGCGGCTTTTCCTGGAAAGCGGCGGTGGCGAAGGCGTGCCGGCGGTGCTGCCGCGCAGCGGAGTGACGCTGCAGTTGAACCCGAAGCCGGTGCTCACTGAGGCTGACCTTGCGGGCGCCGACGTCGCTGAGGTGGAGTTGGGGCGATGCCTCCTGCTGTACCTCAACGCCGCAGCCGCGCGTGACTTCTACCGACTCACGGTCACCCATCAGGGGCGGCGGCTGGCCCTGCAGCTTGATGGGGTAGTGATCGGGGCGCGACGCATCGATGGACCGGTGGCGGACGGGAAGGTCTTTCTCTTCGTCGAACTGCCCGACGAGTCGCTCCCCGGCCTGGCGGAGGAACTTCGGGCGACGGCGGAGGTTGTCCGCCGCAAGACAGGGGAAAGACGATGAGGCTCCGGCTCGCGGCATGGGTTAGTCTGGCGTTGTCGGCCTGGTTGGGCGCGGTGGGCGCGGAGCCGGCTTTCAAGCTGGTCTGGCCGACGCCCAACACGGGTTGGGCTGAGGGTAAGCCGCCGTCCCAATGGCTGCAGCACGCGGGCTCGGGTGATCCGGCGACGGGCGGTTTCGGCGGGGTGCGGAGCGGCGGGACGCGGTTCCACGAGGGGGTCGATATTCGGCCGGTGGGCCGGGGCAGAAACGGCGAGGCGACGGATCCCGTCTTCGCGGCCATGGCCGGGGTCGTTCGGCACGTGGTGAGCTCGCCCGGTCAGAGCGGCTACGGCCGCCATGTGGTGGTGGAGCACACCGGAGTCGCTCCCGCCATCTACACACTCTACGCGCACCTGGCGCGGATCGAGCCCGGCATTCGGACGGGAGTGACCGTGGGCGCGGGACAGACGCTGGGCCTGATGGGGCACAGTTCCGGGGGCTACATGATTCCCGTGGCGCGGGCCCACCTGCACTTCGAGGTCGGCGTGGCGATCACCAGTGATTTCCAGGGGTGGTACGATCGGCGGCGGTTCGGCTCGCGGAACGAGCACGGGATGTGGAACGGCATGAACCTCGTTGGCGTCGACCCCGTGGCGTTCTTCGATGCGTGGCGTTCCGGTCGCATGGGCACGGTGCGGGATTTCTTCCTGACGCAGCGGACGGCGGTGCGGCTGCGGGTGGCGACCTTCCGCACGCCGGACTTCGTGACGCGTTATCCCGCCTTGCTCACCAAGGCGATGCCCTTTGGTCCCGTTGCGGGCTGGGAGATCCGTTTCACCTGGACCGGGCTGCCTTTCGCGTGGACGCCGCTCAGCGCCGCGGAAGTCGCGGGACTACCCTCGGGGCAGCCGCAGTTCCTCGAGGTCGACGCCGAGCTCGAACGGCGCGAGCGCAGCAAGAGCCTCGCGGTGGCGCGGCGGGGCGGCTGGGTCGCGGGTAAGGACCTGGAGACCGTGCTCCAGCAGCTTTTCGGGCTCCGGTAGCGGATCCCGCGGACAATAAAAAGGCCGCCACCGATGAAGGTGGCGGCCGGAAGGTGAGCGGCGACCGGTTACTTGCCGAGGCTGGCGCGCAGCGAGGACAGTTGGCCTGCGCTGCCGAGGAGTTCGTTGCGGCTCGCGATAAACTTCGCGTACTCCTCCATGAACACCTTGCCCGGCGGGCGGAAGTCGAACTCGGCCGGCTTGTCGCGGAAGAACTCGCGGTGCACGCGGGTCCAGACGAGGCGACCGTCGGTGTCGATGTTGATCTTGGTCACGCCGAGCTTGGCGGCGGGGAGGTACTCGTTGACGTCGACGCCCACGGCGCTGCCGAGCGTACCGCCGGCCGCGTTGATCCGCTTCACCTCGTCCTGCGGGACGGAGGACGAGCCGTGCATGACGAGCGGGAAGCCCGGCATGCGGCGCTGGATCTCGCGGAGCACGTCGAAGTGCAGCGACTGCTTGCCCTTGAACTTGTAGGCGCCGTGGCTGGTGCCGATGGCGGCGGCGAGGCTGTCGCAACCGGTCTTGCGAACGAAGTCCTCGGCCTCAACCGGGTTCGTGAGGGTGGCGTGGCCATCCTCCACCTTGATGTCCTCCTCCACGCCGCCGAGCATGCCGAGCTCGGCCTCGACGGAGATGCCCTTGGCGTGGGCGGCGTCGACGACGCGCTTGGAGATCTCGACGTTCTTATCGTAAGGCTCGTGGGAGGCGTCGATCATCACGGAGCTGAAGAAGCCCGAGTTGATGCACTCGTAGCAGGTTTCCTCGTCGCCGTGGTCGAGGTGCACGGCGAAGATCGCCTCGGGGAAGATGTCTCCCGCGGAGCGGATGATCGCCTCGAGCATCCGCTTGTCGGTGTACTTCCGGGCTCCCTTCGAGATCTGGATGATGAAGGGCGCCTGGGACTGGATGCAGCCCCGGAACAGGCCCATGGCCTGTTCGGCGTTGTTGATGTTGTACGCGCCGACGGCGTACTTGCCGTAGGCGTGCTTGAACAGCTGCGCGGTGGTTACGATCATACGCGTGAGAGAGGGATTTTTCCCTTCCGCGTGCGGGAGCCGCAAGGGTTTTCTCCGGCGACGACCGGAAAAGGGCTCAGCGCTTCGGGGCGGGAGTGGCGGGTGTCGAAGCCGCGGGACGGTTGGCGGATGAAAGGCTTTCGCGCACGACGCGCTGGACCTCCTGCTGGGCCTGCTGCTGCCGCTGCAGCTGCTGCAGCGCCGTGAGCTGCGAGGCGGAGAGCAGCGGCTGGGCTTCCACGAGCGCCGCATCGCTGATCAGCGCGCCGCCGCCCGGCATCGGGGCGAAGATCGACGCCGCGATCGCCGGGCCGGAGCCGCCGCCGACGAGCCCGGCGAGTACAGGCCCAAGGTCGGGGGCGCGGAGCAGGGGTTCGCCAGCCACCACCGGAGTCGTCGCGGTCGCTGGCGCCGACGCGGTCGGGCGGGGAACGGGATTCTTCGCGAGAATCCGCACCAGTTGTTCGGATTGCGCGCTGGAAAGCGGCTCGCCGCCGGCCCCAAGGCGTTGCTGCAACTCCCCGACCACGCCGCGCTGGGTGAGCGTGGCGTCGTACCCTTCGAGCGTGGAAAATCCGGCCGGACCGATCACGCCGCGGATCGCGGTCTCGAGATCCTCGCGTGCCGTCGCGAGCAGCTTGCGCATTCCTTCCGGGTTCTGGCGCGGATCGATGCCCTGGGCTCGCGCGGCCTCGGCGACCTCCCCGCGGAGATTCTGGCGTTCGAGCAGCAGGCCGGTCAGGCGCTCGCTCTGCCGCGCGTCGAGGCCGAGGTTGCGGAACAGCGCGACATAGGAGGCCTCCACGCGTTGCCGCTGCTGCAGGTTGACGTAGGATTCAACCTCGGGTCGGGAGAGGAGTTCCCGGACGAACGCGAGTTGTTGCTGCGCATTGGCCCGGCCGGATTCCCCGCGTGCCTGACGTGGGGCCGCATCCGCCGCCGCGGGCGCGCCGGCTGAATCCGAAGGCGCACGTACCGTGCGAGCCTGGAGTTCGCGGTTCGACTTCTCCAGCTCCCACACCCGCTTCTGCAGCTTGGCGCGCTCGGCTTGGTCGAGACCACGTGAGCGGAGCTCGTCGAGCTCCCGCTGTTGGCGCCACGCCAGCAATCCCGTCGCCAGCGTCGTGACCGCGAGTGCGGTGGTGATCAGCAGGTGACGTCGGGCCATCGATTGGGCGCGTTAGGCGAGTGGGACGGGGATCAGGCCGTAACCCGAGGTATTACCGCGGCGGGAACTCGAAGTCGGCCTTCACGCCGGTGGGCGAGAGCACGAGGTAAGCTGAAAACGGGCGCCCACTCTTGCCCACGAAACCCTCGATCAGGCCGGTGCGGCCGTCGTCGCAGAGTCGGCGGACTTCGTCGGCGGGAATCTCGATCCCGCAGAGCAGCCGCTTGAGGGTGAAGACCACGCGGTTGTCCTGGTCCGGACGGCGCACGTGGTAGGCCTCCGGGGTCTCGACCAGCTCGCCGCCCTTGTGGCGCTTGCTGGCGCCGAGCACGACGGCCTTGGAAAGGTCGGGCGGGGTCTTCGCCTTGCGGACGATCGGGTTACCGTCCTTGTCGAGCTTCGCCTTGCGCGGCGGGAACTCCCAGCCGATCCGTGTTCCTTCGCGCTTGAGGAAGGCGTCGAACGGCCGGCCCTTCTTGGAGATGAAGCCCTGGATGAGGTCGGTCTTGCCCGCCGTCACCAGCTGAATCGCCGCCTCGCGGGGGATCGCCTTCTGGCACATCAGGCGGCCTACGCGAAAGGCTTGGCGCCAACCCTCCCCGTCGCGCTCGCGCAGGATGTAGCTGTTGCCGGACTCGCAGAGTTCGCACCCGGACGATGGGTCTCTCCAGAAGGACTCGAGGGCGCCGATATCCTGCTGTTCACCGAAGTCGTACTTCGCCTGCCACTTGCCGGCCTCCTCGTCGCGCACGAGGCGCAGGATGGCGGCGAAGCGCGAGCGCGTGCGCGCCGAGATGAAGCCGTCGAGCGGGCCCACCTGGCGCTTGGTGACGAGCTCCGCCACTTCGGCCTCCTCCATGCGACGCCCGCCGATGACCTTGTAGATCATCAGCTCGCCGTCCTGAGACTTGTAGCCGCGCAGGGTCTCCCGCATCGGTTTGCCGTCGGTCGGCGAAAGAATGTCGGTGACGCGCGCGACGGAGTCGTCCTCCTCGAATCCCTTCACGCGCTCCACGATTCCGCGCGTCATGGTGACGATCTCCTCCATGAAGCTCTCGCGGGAGAATCGGTTCTGCTCCATCTGCCGCAGCTTGAACTCCCATCCGCCGGTGAGGTCGGGCTTGGTGAGCTCCTCCGCCTTCACGGCCCCAAGGAATTGGATGAGCTGCTCGGCCTTGGCGGTCGGTATGAGTTCCCGCTGCGGTCGGTCGAGGTACTTCTGGTTGATGAGCCCCTCGATGGTATCGGCGCGGGTGGCGGGCGTGCCTAGTCCGCGTTCCTTCATGGCCTCGGCCAACTCGTCGTCGTCGACCAGCTTGCCGGCGCCCTCCATTGCGGAGAGCAGCGTCGCCTCGGTGTAGCGAGGAGGGGGCCGGGTGGATTCGGAGTGGAGCTCGGCGGAGATCGTGGCGGCACGAGGAGGTGCGCCGTCGGCGGCGGACAGTGCGGGAAGGGCGCGGGCGTCGGGGTTCTCGTCGATGCTCGTCTTGCCGTACACTGCCAGCCAGCCCGGGAACGTGAGAACCTTGCCCTCGGTGCGGAAGTCATGGCCCGGGGCGACGGTCGTGATGCGCGTGGTGACGTCGAACTCCGCCGCCGGATAAAACGCGGCGACGAAGCGGCGCGCGATCATGTCGAAGACCTTGGCCTCCATGTCGTCGAGGTTCTTGGCCTCGTTCACGGTGGGGATGATGGCGAAGTGGTCGGAGATCTGCTCGTTGTTGAAGATGCGCTTGTTCGGGCGCACCCAGCCTTCATCGATGGCCTTGGCCGCGTGGGGCGCCAGCGAACCCGTGAGGTTGCGCAGGGTCTCGCGGCAGGTGGGGATGTAATCCTCCGGCAGCGCGCGCGAATCCGTACGCGGGTAGGTGATCATCTTGTGCCGCTCGTAGAGCGCCTGCGCGATCTGCAGGGTGCGGCGGGCGGGGAGCCCGAAGCGGGAGTTGGCCTCGCGCTGGAGCGTGGTGAGGTCGTACAGGCGCGGCGACGCCTGGGTGCTGGCCTTGCGCTCCTCCGAAACGGCGGCGGGCGGTTGTCCCTGGCAAGCGGCGAGGACCGCCTCGGCGACGGCCCGGTCCCACACTCGGTCGGCGCGGTCGTGCTCGTCTCCCTCGGCCTTGCGGAAGTTCGGTCGCTGGTAGGCTCCCTCGTAGCGGCCCTGTGCGACCTCGAACGTGGCGGTGATCCGCCAATAGTCGCGCGGCTTGAAGTTCCGGATCTCCAGTTCCCGGGCGTAAACGATCGCGAGGGTGGGGGTCTGGACGCGCCCGACCGAGGCCACGTTACCGGCGCGCGAGCCGAACATCCGCTTGGTGAGCGCACGTGTGCCGTTGATGCCAATCAGCCAGTCGCTCTCGCTCCGGCAGCGGGCGGCGTCTTCCAGCCCGCGCATCTTTTCGCCATCGCGCAGGTCGCGGAAGGCGGCGCGGATGCCCTCGGTGGTCATCGTCTGCATCCAGGCGCGCTTCACCGGCAGGCGGCACTTCGTGAGCTGATAGAGGTAGGCGAAGATCAGCTCGCCCTCGCGGCCGGCGTCGCACGCGTTGACGACTTGCCCGATATCCTTCCGCGCGAGGAGCTTCTTCACGGCCGTGAACCGCTCCTTGCTGTCCTCGATCGGCTTGAGGCCGAATTTCGCCGGCAGGATAGGCAGCGTCTCGAGGCGCCAGAATCCATACTTCTTCTTGTCGATGTCCTCCGGCATCTCGAGTTCGACGAGATGGCCGAGGGCGTAGGTGATGACGTACTCGTCGTTCTCGTGGTGGTCGCCCTTCTTGGGCACCTTGCCGAGGGCGCGCGCGAGGTCGCCGGCGACGGACGGCTTCTCGGCGATGACGAGGGTCTTCATGCGGCCGCGAGCCGTTAGTGCCGCTCGCGGCAAGTGCAAGAACTTGTTTGGCGTCAGCCTCCCCAGGGCTTGCCGATTTGATGCCTGACATTCCGGCGGCAGATCAGCGGCGGTTGCGGCGGCGTCCGGCGGAGGTTTCAGGCGGGCCTCCCCCCCGTGCGACTTCTGTGCGAAGCGGTGACGGGCCGGCCGCGGCCGCATTTAACGACAGTGTTCCGTGCCGTGCGCGGGTGGTTTCCGTTTGATTTCGAATGGGCCGGATGGAAGTTTGCGCCTTTCCCCGCGGCCGGACTCGCCGCGGGCGCCATGACCGAGCTCCTCATCATCAAGCCTTCCTCCCTGGGCGACATCGTCCACGGGCTGCAGGTCGCCGCGTCGCTCAAGGCGCAGGTGCGGCACCTGCGCATCTCTTGGGTGGTGCGGGAAATCTTCGCGCCGATCGTGCGGGCGTGCACGGCGGTCGACGAGGTGTTCATCTTCGAGCGCGGCGGGGGCGCCAAGGGATTCCTTCGGCTCGTCAGGGAACTGCGCCGGCGACGCTACGACTGGGTCTTCGATTTTCAGGGCTTGCTGCGCACCGGGTTGCTCACGGCGCGCGTCCAGGCCGACCGCAAGGTGGGGCGGAGCGACGCGCGGGAGTTCTCCGGTGTCTTCTACACCGAGCGGGTGCCTTTGCCGCCCGAGGGCCGGCGCAGCCACGCGCTCGAGATCCTGCTGCAGTTCTGCCCGGTGCTCGGCGCCAAGCCGGAGCTGGCCGGTTCGCTGCAGTTCCGCGAGGTGGAGAACCTGAAGCTCAGCTTCGCCGACGCCCGCGGCGGGGGACGTCCGATCGTGATGTTCGTCGACAGCCGGCGTGCCGAAAAATGCTGGGGCGGTTTCAAGCAGCTCACCGAGCTGATCCTGCGCGAGGACCGGAATCGGAAGGTCGTCTGGGCCGGCAGTGGTTACGTTCATGACCGGGGAGCCTTTCCGCCCGCGCAGTTCGCCAACGTCACGGGCAACACCAGTCTCGTCTCGCTCCCGGCGCTCGTTCGCCGCGCCGACTGGGTCATCGCCAACGACAGCGGCCCGATGCACCTCGCCGCCGCGATGGGCGTGCGGGTCCTGGGCATCTTCGGCCCGACTGACCCGCGTCTGTTTGGTCCGTTCCCGCCCGACCGTCCCGGCAACGTGGTGGTGCAGGCGCCTGTCGGCGACTTGAAGCTTCTCTCGGCCAAGGACGTCTACGCCCGGTTCCAGCGGGCCCGCGCCCGTTTCGCCTGATTTCTATTCCTTTCCCATGCTCGATCCCAAGCTCCTCCGTGAATCGCCCGACGTCGTGCGGGCGGCCATCGCCAAGAAACACCTGCAGGTCGACGTCGACGCGGTCCTCGCCATCGACGCCTCGTGGCGTTCGCTCCTGCAGGAGACGGAGTCCCTGCGCGCCTCGCAGAAGGCCGCCAACTCCGCCATGGCCGCGCTGCCGAAGGGTTCGCCGGAGTTTGTCGCGAAGGTCTCCGAGATGAAGGCGGTGTCGGCTCGCGTGAAGGAACATGAGGCGCGTCTGAAGGAGACCGAGGAACGATTCCGCCAGGCGATGCTTTCGCTGCCCAACCTGCCGCACGCGAGCGTGCCCGAGGGGCGCGATGCCAGCGAGAACGTGGTCTTTTCCACGCACGGTGACACGACCGCGGCCGTTTCCCCCGCGGCGATGCCGCACTGGGAGATCCCGGGCTTCGACCGGCTGTTCGACTTCGCCCGCGGCGCCAAGGTGACCGGGGCCGGCTTTCCATTCTATGTCGGCGACGGCGCCCGGCTCGTGCGCGCGCTCCTCCAGTTCTTCCTCGAGGAGGACACCCGCGCGGGCTACGTCGAGATCGCGCCGCCTATCCTCGTCAACGCCGCCAGCGCCACCGCCACGGGGCAGTTGCCCGACAAGGAAGGGCAGATGTACGAGACCACGCCCGACAACCTCTACGCCATCCCCACCGCCGAGGTGCCGGTGACGAATTTCTTCCGCGACGAGATCCTCGAGGAATCCGCGCTGCCCGTGCGCCGCTGCGCCTACTCCCCCTGCTTCCGCCGCGAGGCGGGCAGCTACGGCAAGGACGTTCGCGGGCTCAACCGCCTGCACCAATTCGACAAGGTCGAGCTGCTGAAGTGGGTGCACCCCTCCATGAGCTACGTGGAGCTCGACTCCCTGCGCGACGATGCCGAGCGCATCCTGCGCAAGCTCGGTCTGCCCTACCGGGTGCTCCTCATGTGCGGCGGCGACCTGGGCTTCGCGCAGGCGAAGAAGTACGACCTCGAGGTATGGTCGGGCGGACAGAAGCGCTGGCTGGAGGTCTCCAGCTGCTCGAATTTCGAGGCCTACCAGGCCCGGCGCGCCCAGATCCGGTTCCGTTCCAAGGAAACCGGCAAACCCGAGCTCGTGCACACCCTCAACGGTTCCGGGCTCGCCGTCCCGCGGGTGCTCGCGGCGCTGCTCGAGAACAACCTCCAGCCCGACGGCCGCGTGCGGATTCCGGAGGCGCTGGTCCCGCACTTTGGCAAGGATCACCTCTCGTTTGCGTGAAAGGGCCGCGGCTTTCGCCGCGCGAATTTCCCGTCTGCGGCTCGACCCGGCGGTGCTGGCGTGGGCTGAGACCGCGGCCCGCGGACGCTGGGGTGTCGCGCTCTCGGGCGGGGCGGACTCGGTCACGCTGCTGTTGTTGCTGCGCGAACTTTGGCCTGAGCGGAGGAAGGAGTTGGTCGCGCTTCACTTTGACCACCGGCTCCGCGGACGCGCGTCGCAGGCGGACGCAGCCTTTTGCCGCCGGCTCTGCGCGGCGCTGGGCGTGAGGTTCGTGGGGGAGGCGTGGACGGGGAGCACTGCCGGTGCGAGCGAGGCGGAGGCGAGGGAGGCTCGGATGAATTTTTTCCGGAAGCACGCCTCGGTCGTCTGGCTTGGCCATCAGCGCGACGACGTGGCGGAGACGATGCTGATGCGCCTGGCGCGGGGCAGTGGGGCCGGCGGACTGGCGGCGCCGCGTCCGGTGCAGCGCTTTGCCGACGGCCGAGTGCACCTACGTCCGTTGCTTGCCCTGCGCCACGCGGAGATCACGGCGGCTCTGCGCGCGGCGGGCGTGCCTTGGCGGGAAGATGCGACGAACGCCACCGATGCCCACCTGCGGAATCGCGTACGTCGTGATGTCCTGCCGCGCTGGGAACGCGCCGCGGGGCGCGACGCCGCGGCGGGCGCAGCGCGTTCGCGCGAGTTGTTGGAGGAGGACGACTCCGCGCTGGAGGCCTGGGTTCAGGCGCTGCGCCCGGTGGACGCGCGCGGGAGGTTGGTGCTCTCCCGCCTCCGTGGGCGTCCGCGCGCGATCTGGCGACGGGCGTTGCACCGGTGGGCGCTGGCCAATCCGGCGGCAGCGACGCTTTCGCGGGTCGCATTCGATGCCCTGCTTGCCGATCTGGAGAAGGGCAAGCGTACCCGCCACAGCGTGGGGCGGAGCCATTTCGCTGTCTGCGATGGTCGTTTCCTCGCCCTCCGTCCCGCGGCGACTGCTGCCGGGGTGAAGACGCGGCGTGCGGGGCGCATCAATTGACTTGTCCCAGTGGAACATCCACGGTTCGGAAGGAGTCATCCCCGCAATGCCTGAATCCGAAGAAAAGAAACCGCGTCGCCAGCTGAAGGGCCTCCCGCCGGACCGTTTCCAGCCGAAGATGCTGTTCTTCTGGCTGGCGCTCGTCGCCGCGGTGATGGCGCTCATCTTCCTGCCGAGCCAATCCGTCTCGAATCCCGAGACCCTCACCATCCTCGAGGTTCTGGAGCGCGCGGAGGCGGGCAATGTCAACCGCGAGCCGGGCAAGGCTGCCGTCATGCGCACCGACCCGAGCGGCGGGCGGTCCGACTGGATGGTGATCGTGGGGCAGAGCCGGCGCGAAGCGTCCTCACCGTTCCGGGACTTCCGCGCGTCCGGCCGCGTGACCGAGGCCACGCATGAGCGGCTGTCGCGCACGAAGGCATTCGCGGAACAGCCCTCGCAGACCCTGCTCACCTCGATCGCGGCGCAGGTGGTGCCGTTCCTGATCATCATCGGACTGCTGTACTTCCTTTTCGTGCGGCAGCTTCGGCAGGCCGGTCGCGGCGCGCTGAGCTTCGGTAAGAGCCGCGCCAAGCTGCTCACCCGCGACCGCGACAAGATCACCTTCGCCGACGTCGCTGGCTGCGACGAGGCCAAGGAGGAAGTCTCCGAGGTCGTCGAGTTCCTGAAGGACCCGAAGAAGTTCACCCGCATGGGCGGCCGCATCCCCAAGGGCATCCTGATGGTCGGGCCTCCCGGCACCGGTAAGACGCTTCTCGCCAAGGCGGTCGCGGGAGAGGCCGACGTGCCCTTCTTTAGCATCTCGGGCTCGGACTTCGTGGAGATGTTCGTCGGCGTCGGCGCCAGCCGGGTGCGCGACATGTTCGAACAGGGCCGCAAACAGGCGCCCTGCCTGATCTTCATCGACGAGATCGACGCCGTGGGCCGCCAACGCGGCGCGGGCCTGGGCGGCGGAAACGACGAGCGCGAGCAGACGCTCAACTCGCTCCTGGTCGAGATGGACGGCTTCGACACCACCGAGGGCGTGATCATCATCGCGGCGACGAATCGTCCCGACGTCCTCGACAGCGCGCTCCTGCGCCCCGGCCGCTTCGATCGCCAGATCTACGTCGACCTGCCCGACCTCAACGGACGCGAGCAGATCCTCCGTGTGCACGCCAAGAAAGTCAGTCTGGCGGAGAACGTCGACCTGCAGGTCATCGCGCGCGGCACCCCCGGCCTCTCCGGCGCGGAGCTCGCCAATCTCCTCAATGAGGCTGCCCTGCTGGCCGCCCGCCGCGGCAAGAAGAAGGTCGAGATGATCGACGTCGACGACGCCCGTGAGAAGGTGCAGTTCGGCCGCGAACGCCGGCGCCTGATGGACGACGAGGAGAAGAAGCTGACCGCTTACCACGAGGCCGGGCACGCGCTCGTCCAGGCCGTCCTCGATGACGGTCATATGCCCGTCCACAAGGTCACCATCATTCCGCGTGGGCGGAGCCTCGGCAGCACGATGTTCATCCCTAAGAAGGACATCCTCACGCATGCTCGGAAGCGGATGCTCAGCCAGATCGCCATGGGCCTCGGTGGACGCATTGCCGAGGAACTCGTGATGGGTGACATCTCCAGCGGCGCTGCCGGCGACATCAAGCAGATCACCAAGATCGCCCGGCATATGGTCTGTGATTGGGGCATGAGCCCGCTCGGACCCATCGCTTACGGCGACCCGCACGACACCGTCTTCCTTGGCCGCGAGATCACACGCAACGAGAGCCTCTCCGAGGAGACGGCCCGACGGATCGACCAGGAGATCCACAACATCATTGATACCGAGTACAAGCGGGCCGTTCAGATCCTGACGGATCACCGGCCGGCCCTCGACAAGATCGCCGCGGCCCTCCTCGAGTTCGAGACGATCGACGGCAAGCACGTCTCGGAAATCCTTCAGTTCGGCGAAATCCGCACGCCCGTCGTCACCGCGGCGCCGCCCAAGCTTGAACCGGCTCCGGCCAAGAAGCCTGCGGGCAAGCCGACGGAGCCCGAACCGATCAGCCCGGCGGCCGCTCCGAATCCGGCCTGACCTCCCTGCCACCTCCGGCGCTCCCGCTCCGGAGGTTTTTTATGGCCTGGGTCGGGGACCTGCCCCATCCCTTTGCCATGAAGATTTGCTGCATCGGCGCCGGCTACGTCGGTGGCCCCACCATGGCGATGATCGCCCTCAAGGCGCCCGACATCGAGGTTGAGGTGGTCGACATGAATGAGGCGCGGATCGCCTCGTGGAACGCCGGCAAGCTCCCGATCTACGAGCCTGGACTGGAGGAGGTCGTCGCCAAGACCCGCGGCCGCAACCTGCGTTTCTCGACCGACGTCGCCGGCGGGATTCGCTCGGCTGACATCATCTTCGTCGCGGTCAACACGCCCACCAAGACCTACGGCGTAGGCGCCGGCCGGGCCGCTGACCTGCGCTTCATCGAGTCGGTCGCGCGTACGATCGCCGAGCACGCGCAGGGTCCGAAGATCATTGTCGAGAAGTCCACGATCCCCGTGAAGACGGCTGAGACCATCAAGGACATCCTCGCCGCCAACGCCCGCGGATTCACCTTCGAGGTGCTGTCCAACCCCGAATTTCTCGCCGAGGGCACCGCGGTCGCCGACCTCGAGGCGCCCGATCGGGTGTTGATCGGCGGAGAGCGCACGCCCGGTGGTGAGGCGGCGATCCGCAAGCTGGCCGACGTCTACGCGCGCTGGGTTCCCCGCGACCGCATCATCACGACGAACCTTTGGTCTTCCGAGCTTTCCAAATTGGTGGCCAACGCGTTCCTCGCGCAGCGCATCTCCTCGATCAATTCCATCTCGGCGCTCTGCGAGGCGACGGGTGCGGACGTCGACGAGGTCGCCCACGCCATCGGACGCGACTCGCGCATCGGGCCCAAGTTCCTCCGTGCGTCGGTGGGGTTCGGCGGGTCGTGCTTCCAGAAGGATATCCTGAACCTTGTTTACCTCTGCGAGCACTTCAGCCTGCCCGAGGTCGCCGCGTACTGGGAGTCGGTCGTGCGCATGAACGATTGGCAGAAGCGCCGCTTCGCCTCCCGCATCGTGCGCGCACTGTTCAACACCGTCGCCGACAAGCGCATCGCCGTGCTCGGGTTCGCCTTCAAGAAGGACACCAACGATACTCGCGAGTCCGCCGCCATCTCGGTGTGCCGCGACCTGCTGGCGGAGCAGGCCCGTGTGGTGGTCTACGACCCCAAGGTGCCGGCCGCAGAGATCGTCGCGGACGTTGTCGGCAAGGGTCGCGAGGAGCCGCGGCTCACCGTCGCCAACTCCGCCTACGAGGCGGCCAAGGGCGCCCATGCCATCGCCATCGTGACCGAGTGGGATGAGTTCCGCACGCTCGACTACTCCAAGATCCTCGCGTCGATGCACCAGCCAGCCTTCCTATTCGACGGACGCAACATCACCGATCTCGCGAAGCTGCGCGCCCTCGGGTTCCGCGCGTCGGGTATCGGCAAGTAGTTCCGTGCCGTCAGGTCGCCGGAGCCCGGTGGATGGCCGGAGTCCAGGTCACGTAGCTCGGTTGCTCGTGCAGGAATGCATCCGGCTCCGGGCAGGGTGAGAGCAGGGGAGATTGCCATACACGCGGCAGCAGCTCGCGCAAGTCGTAGGAGACCTCGGTCGTACCTGCGGGAAGCGGTGACCAATGGCGAAATCCGGCCGGAGTGATGAAGGGACCGGTCATTTCCGCGGCGGGTACGCGGCGCAGTCCGGCGGTCCGCGTAAATACGTGCCAGCTGTCGCGGCGGGCGTCGGCGATGACGGGTACCTCCTCACCGGATTGCGCGTGCGCAACCAGCGTGAGGCTCAGGTAGCCGTAGATCGGCGCGGACCGGAGCACGCCCCACGTGCGTAAGGCCATCGCGGCCGTGCGGATTCCCAGGATGGAGCCCGGCCCGGTGCAAAAGATCCACGACGCCGCGCGTGGCGGCTCGATCGAAAGGTCCTCGAGGCAGGAGAACAGTCCCAGGCCAGCCTCCTCCGTGCTCTTCGCCCAGCGGGCCTCTCCCGAGGGCTCCAGGATGGCGACTTGGATGACCGACGAAGCGCAGTCGATCAGGACGGCGGACTCGGTCGCAGTGACTTCGGCGAGGGACTTCATTGCCCGCGATTCCCTCGGATCAACAACAGGGATGCCCGCGTACGGGTGGGAAGGGCCCGCCTCAGATGAGGCCGAGCTTCATCTTACCCTCCTCGGAGATCATCTGCTGATTCCAAGGCGGTTCCCAAGTGATGCGGACGTCGGCGGCGCTGACGCCGGGAACGAGCAGGATCTTCGACTTGGCGTCCTCCGCGATGGCGGGACCCATGCCGCAGCCCGGGGCCGTGAGTGTCATCGAGACGTCGACGCGGTAGCCGGGCTCGGGGTCGGTGACGCGGGCGACGTCCATCGAGTAAACCAAGCCGAGGTCGACGATGTTGACGGGAATCTCGGGGTCGAAGACCTGCCGCAGTTGGGCCCAGACGGCCTCGGGGTCGGGTGCGCCGCCCTCAAGGGTGGCGGCGGCGACCTTGGTCTCCGTGACGGTCTCACCGAGCGCGTCGCCATCTTTACCGTCGATGCGGTAGAGGCCGAAGTCGGTTTGCACGGTGTAGCTGCCGCCGAGGGTCTGGTGGATGAAGACGCGGGAGCCGGCGGCCAACGGCTGCTTGTCCCCCGAGGGGATCTGCGTGGCGGTGACCTCGCGGCTGAGGGTACGTTCGCGGTTCATGCGGAGGCGGCCTAGTGCTTGAATTTGGTTTGGATGAGGTTGCGCAGCGCGGCGTGGAGCTCGTCGCTGGCGAGGCGGTTGAGCACCTCCTCGAAGAAGCCGAACGTCAGCAGTTCATCCGCCTGCTGCTTCGCGATGCCGCGCGACTGGAGGTAGAACTCCTGCTCGGGGTCGATACGCGACGTCGTGGCGCCGTGGGTGCAGCGGACGTCGTTGGCCTGAATCTCCAAGCCGGGGAGGGAGTTGGCCTCGGCGTCGTCGCTGAGCATCAGGTTGCGGTTGCTCTGGTAGGCGTCGGTCCGCTGGGCGTCGGGGTCGACGATGATCAACCCGGAGAAGATCGTGCGGGCGCGGTCGAGGAGGGCGTTCTTGTAGAGCAGGTCGGACTTGGTATCGGGCGCCTGGTGGACCTGCAGCGTGCGCAGGTCGAACTCCTGCTCGCCGTGGGCGACCGAGAGCGAAAGCATCTCGGAGAACGCACCCGGGGCCTGGAGCTGGGAGAGCGACTCGTGGCGCGTTTGGCGGCCGCCGAGGTGCAGGTGGAGCGATTGGACGCGGGCGTCGCGGCGGACGACGGTCGAGTTGAGCTGCAGAGAAAGGGCGCGGTGGCTCCAGTCCTGCTTGCCGGCGTAGGTGACCTGAGCGCCGTGCCCGGCGTAGAGATCGTTGGCGCCGACGGCGAACTGCGTCTCTTCGTCACTCCCGGATCCGAAGTATTCGACCACGCCGACGCGGGCATTCTCGCCCGCGACCACGAGCGTGTGGGGAAACACCGCCGTGCCGTCGCCGAGCGCGTAGGAGAAGATGCCGACGGGCTCCTCCACCTCGACGCCCTTCGGGAGGTGGATGAAGGCGCCGTCGGCGAGGAAGGCCTCATGCAGTGCGGCGAACTTGGCGGAGCCGAGGCGCGACGGCTGGGCGAGCAGGTGCTCGCGGACGAGGTCGCCGTGACGGACGAGGGCGTTGCGCAGCGAGTCGACGATCACGCCCCGAGCTTCCAGCTTCGGGTCGAGGATCTCGCGGGAAACCAAAGTGCCGTTGGCGAAGGTGAGCCGGGCGGACTTCCGGATGCCCATGGAAACGGTCGGAGCCTTCTGCCTCGCGGGTGAAGCGGAGAAGCCGTCGAGGCCTAAGCCGGCGATATTGCTGAACCGCCAGGCCTCGTCGGTGCGGACGGGTAGGGGAAGGCTGGCGAAGCGTTCGTAGGCGGCCCGCTTGCGCTCGAGCCACCACGAAGGGAGACCGGGTGGGAGGCTGGCGAGGTGAGCCTGGAAGGCTTCGGCGGTAAAGGACCCGACCCGCGAGGTCGGGGTGGGGGAAAGGGCGGAAGACATGGAATTCCCGAGTTTTAGAGAGGCGATTTCGGAGTCACGGGCCAGCGGAGCAGAACGAATCCACGCTGGCCGAGTACCGAGAGGCCGCGTTCAGCCCACCGATCCCTCCATCTCGAGGTCGATGAGGCGCTTCAGCTCAACCGAGTATTCCATCGGGAACTGGCGCGCGAGGTCGTTGATGAAGCCGTTCACCGCGAGGCTCATGGCCTGGCCCTCGGTGAGTCCGCGCTGCTGCATGTAGAAGATCATCTCCTCGTTCACCTTGGAGACGCTCGCCTCGTGCTGGACGTAGTTGCGGTCGCCGCGGACGGTGATGGCCGGGTAGGTATCGGTGCGGCTGTTGGTGTTGATCAGCAGGGCGTCGCACTCGGTGTTGTTCTTGCAGCCCTTCAGGCGCTTCGGGATGTGGACGACGCCGCGGTAGGTGCTGCGGCCCTGGCCCACGGAGATGGATTTGGCGACGATGTTGGACGTCGTCTCATCGGCGGCGTGGATCATCTTGGCGCCGGTGTCCTGGTGCTGGCCGTCGTTGGCGAGGGCGATGGAGATGACCTCTCCGCGGGCCTTGCGGCCCTTCAGCACGACGCCGGGATACTTCATCGTCAGGCGCGAGCCGATGTTGCAATCGATCCATTTGATCTCGGCTTCCTCGTGCGCGACGCCGCGCTTGGTCACGAGGTTAAAGACGTTGTTGGCCCAGTTCTGGACGGTGATGTACTGGATCTTGGCGCCCTTGAGCGCGACCAACTCGACCACGGCGCTGTGGAGCGTGGACGTGGAGAACTTGGGAGCGGTGCAGCCCTCCATGTAGGTCACCTCGGCGCCTTCGTCGGCGATGATGAGCGTACGCTCAAACTGCCCGAAGTTTTCGGCGTTGATACGGAAGTACGCCTGCAGCGGCTGCGCGACCTTCACGCCCTTGGGCACGTAGATGAACGAGCCTCCGGAGAATACGGCGCTGTTGAGCGCCGAGAACTTGTTGTCGCCGGTGGGAATCACCTTGCCGAACCACTTCCGGAAGATCTCCGGGTGCTCGCGCAGACCCTCGGTCGAGTTCATGAAGATCACACCCTGCTTGGCGACGATCTCCTTCACGTTGGAGTAGGCGGCCTCGGAATCGAACTGCGCCTCCACGCCCGCGAGGTACTTGCGCTCCTGTTCGGGGATGCCGAGGCGCTCGAAGGTCTTCTTGATGTCGTCCGGCACCTCTTCCCAGGTGCGTTTGGGCTTCTGGCCCTGCGCAAGGTAGTACCGGATCTTGTCGAAGTGGATGTTCTCCAGGTCGCGGGTCGCCCAGTGGACGGGCATCGGCTTCGAGTTGAAGACTTTGAGCGCGCTGTGCCGGAAGTCGCGGATCCACGAAGCCTCCTTCTTGACCGAGCTGATGTAGTCGATCGTGCGCTCGTTGAGGCCGGTGCCGGCGTCGAACTCGTAGGCGACGTCATACTTGAAGTCGCCGCGGGTCTGGTCGATGCCGGCGACCGGGTTGGCCGGCTCCTCGGCGTCGGGGACGGTGGCTGCGGAAAGGGTGTTCATCGTTTCGTGATTCGCGGCTCGCTCAGGCGGCGGTGGGGGCGAACTCCTTGCGGACCCAGTCGTATCCCTTGCTCTCCAGCTCGAGCGCGAGGGACTTGTCTCCGCTCTTCACGATGCGGCCGTCGTACATCACGTGCACGAAGTCGGGCACGATGTAGCTCAGCAGTCGCTGGTAATGGGTGATCAGCAGCACCCCGAGGCCGGGGCCGCGCAGGGTGTTGACGCCCTCGGAGACGATGCGGAGCGCGTCGATGTCGAGGCCGGAGTCGGTCTCGTCCATCAGCGCGAACTTGGGCTCGAGCATCGCCATCTGGAGGATCTCGCAGCGCTTCTTCTCGCCGCCGGAGAAGCCCTCGTTGACCGAGCGGGAAGTGAACTTCCGGTCGATCTTCAGCATGTCCATCTTCGCGTAGAGCCGCTTGTAGTAGGCGGTGGCGTCGATCTCCTCACCCTCGGCCATGCGGGCCTGCACGGCCGCGCGGAGGAAGTTCGCGATGGAGACGCCGGGGATTTCGCTCGGGTATTGGAACGCGAGGAAAAGTCCCGCGCGGGCCCGCTCGTCGGCCTCCTGCTCCAGCACCGACTTGCCGTCCAGCAGCACGTCGCCTCCCGTCACCGTGTAGTCGGGATGGCCGGCAATGACCTTGGCGAGGGTCGATTTGCCGGTGCCGTTCGGTCCCATCACCGCGTGCACTTCGCCGCTGTTGATCGTGAGGGACAGGCCCTTGACGATCGGTTTGTCGCCGATGGAGGCGTGGAGGTCCTGGATGACGAGGGAGGCCATGGTTCGAAAGAGATGGGTCGGTGGAACGGATACGCTTCAGCAAGCCGGCGTGGTTGCCTTGCCGCGGAAGATGATCTCGACGGAGTTCGCGTCGAAGCCGTCGGGGAGAACGGACTTCACTTGGTCGAGAAGGTCGGGCGGAAGGTCCACGTCGTGAGTGCGGCCGGTCTGGACGTCGTGAAAATGAGCGTGCGGGCGAAGGTTGGGGCAGTAGCGCGTGGGGCCGCGCTCGAAGTTGACCGCGCGGACCAGGTCGCACTGCACGAGCGTCTCCAGGCAATTGTAGACGGTCGCCAGCGAGATGGTGGGCAATTCCCCCTTCACTCGGGCGAAGACCTCGTCGGCCGTGGGGTGGTCGCGCTTCTTTAGCAGGACGGAATATACGACTTCCCGTTGCGGGGTGGAGCGGAGGCCGCTGTCGGCCAGACGCTGCGAAAGGGATTCGTGGGTGATGGCTTGGGGCATATGAGCAGGCGGCGGACGGAATTAGAATGGTTCCAAAGAGCAACCGATAATTGGAATTATTCTAAATCGATATCCTTAGCTTCTGACCACGAGTCCGCGGGCTTATCCGAAACCTCAAAACCTCACCGGCGAGCCGCCGACCAACACCAATGCCAAGGCTCGTAAGCGATGCCTTGGGCCCCGCCTGGAGGATAGGAGAGGGTAAAGCCGAGCCTTCCGGCATGTGCCGCCAGCCACTGGTACGCCGGCGTGCTCGCAAAGTCTTCCTCGAGATCGAGATGGCCGTGGGTGCCGATGTCGATCGCCCGCCCGGTGTGGTGCTCGCTGAAGCCCGGCGGGGCCACGTATCGCAGGATCTCCGTCATTGTTTTTCCCGCGGCGAGCTTGCCCGCGATGATCTCACGCTGACGTTCGACGGAGCGGAAAGCCGAGATCGGGATCAGTTCAACCCCGTCGCCTTGGGCGGCACTCCGCATCGCCTCCCATGCCGTTGCGGCTGGTTGCACCAGCTGGAGTTCACGGCCGTCGGGATTCCTGCCGATGAACACAAGTTCGCCGGTTCGCGCTTCCTCATGCAGCACCATGCCGCGCTCCGTCCCGTGCTTCTCGGGAATGCCGAGCTCCGCGTGAATTACCGCCAGCCGCGGCGGCAACGGTAGCGGCGGGTTCACCGTGGCTCCGGCCCTCAGCCGCCGTGCTCCGCCAGCCAGCGCTCGGCCTCGATCGCGGCGGCGCAGCCCATGCCGGCGGCGGTGATCGCCTGCCGGTAAACGTGGTCGGAACAATCTCCGGCGACGTACACCCCGGGAACGTTGGTTCGAACCTGCGAGCCGGACTGCGGCTTGAAATAACCACCGGCATCGACGTCCAGCGGCGGCGCGAACGGGCCGGTATTGGGCACGTGTCCGATCGCCACGAAGATGCCGCGCACCGGCAGCACCGACTCCGCGCCGGTCTTCACGTGGCGCACGCGCAGGCCCTTCACCGCACCCTCCGGCACGCCGAGCACCTCGACCGGCACGGTATCCCAGACCATCAGGATCTTCTCATGGGTGGTCGCGCGGTCGGCCATGATCTTCGATGCCCGCAGGGTGTCGCGGCGGTGCACCAGGTAGACCTTGCTCGCGAACCGCGTGAGGAACAATGCCTCCTCGGCTGCGCTGTCGCCGCCGCCGAGCACCGCGACCTCCATCTTACGGTAGAACGCGCCGTCGCACGTCGCGCACGTGGTCACGCCCTTGCCGCCGTAAAGCTCCTTCTCGCCCGGGATCCCGGTCATGCGCGGCGATGCTCCGGTTGCCACGATCACGGTCTTGGCGGAGATCTCGCGGTCTCCGCATAAGAGTTTCCGCGGCATCGACGTGAAATCGACCCGGTCGACGAGCGCCTGCTCGAACCGCGTGCCGAACCGCGTGGCCTGCTCCCGCATGTTCTGCGTGAGCTGGAAGCCGTCGACGCCGTGCGGGAAGCCGGGGAAGTTCTCCACCTCGCTCGTCGTCGTGAGCTGACCACCCGGGAGCGGCCCCTCGAGCACCAGCGGGTTGAGCCCCGCGCGGGCCGTGTAGATCGCGGCCGTGAGGCCGGCGCAGCCGGTGCCGATGATGACGACGTTTTCGACGGGCGTGGAGGACATGCGGGTGCGCGGAAATGAGGGGAAGACCCACGGCAGCGCAACCTTGGAGATGCTCCGCGGGATGCGTGCGGGCCGCTCCGGTTTCGCGCTTGCTGCGCGGCGGGCGGGAAACTGAATCGCGCCGATGGCCAGACTCGCCCTTCTCTCCGTCTCCGACAAACGCGGCTTGGCGGAATTCGCCGCCGCCCTCGTGCGCCAGCATGGCTTCACGCTGCTTTCGACCGGCGGCACCGCCAAGCTTCTCGCTGAGCGCGGATTACCGGTCACCGAGGTGAGCCGCCACACCGGCTTCCCGGAGATCATGGAGGGGCGGGTGAAGACGCTGCACCCGAAGATCCACGGCGGATTGCTCTGCCGCCGCGACAAGGCCGACCACCTCGAGGCCGCGCGCGCCAACGACATCGGGCTCATCGACCTCGTCGTCGTGAACCTGTACCCGTTCGAGCAGACCGTCGCGAAGCCCGATGTGCACTTTGAAGAGGCGATCGAGAACATCGACATCGGCGGGCCTTCCATGCTGCGCAGCGCGGCGAAGAACCACGAGAGTGTGACGGTCGTCTGCGACCCCGATGATTATTCCCCGGTGCTGGAGGCCATGGCCGCGGAACAGACCGCTCCGGCGCGCCTCGCCGACCTACGCCACCGGCTCGCGCTGAAGGTGTTCCAGCGTACGGCCGCTTACGACGCTGCGATATCCCGTTACCTCGAGGCGCAGGCGGCCGCTCCAGATCTCGCGGCTCTCGGCGGATTCCCCGCGACGCTGAACCTGTCTTGGAAGAAGGCGCAGGCGCTTCGTTACGGCGAGAACCCGCACCAGCAGGCAGCCCTCTACGGCACCTTCCACGAACACTTCAGCCAGCTCCAGGGGAAGGAACTCTCGTACAACAACATCCTGGATATCACCGCGGCGACCTACCTCATCGGTGAGTTCGAGCGGCCGACGGTCGCCATCCTCAAGCACACCAATCCCTGCGGCGTCGCCAGCGCCGACACGCTGATCGGAGCCTGGGAAAAGGCCTACGCCACCGATCGTCAGGCACCTTTCGGCGGCATCATCATCGTCAACCAGACGCTCGGCGCCGACCTCGCCACCGCGATCGCGGAGATCTTCACCGAAGTCATCATCGCCCCGCGCTTCAGCGACGAGGCCCTCGCGATCCTCGGGAAAAAGAAGAACCTCCGCCTCATGGTGGCGAAGGGCGGCATTGGGGCCGACGCGCTGCTGGAGATCCGCGCCGTCGTGGGCGGCGTGCTGCTGCAGGACCGCGACCGCACCCTCGGTGACGTGCCGTCGTTCCGCGTCGTCACCAAGCGCCAGCCCACTGCCGACGAGTGGGCGGCGATGATGTTCGGCTGGCGTGTCTGCAAGCACGTGAAGTCCAACGCCATCGTCTACTGCCGCGGTGAGGAGACACTCGGCGTCGGTGCCGGCCAGATGGCCCGGGTCGACAGCTCGCGCATCGCCGTCTGGAAGGCTGGCGAGGCGGGACTCGATCTCCGCGGCTCCGTGGTCGCGAGCGAGGCGTTGTTCCCTTTTCCCGACGGACTGCTGGCGGCCGCCGACGCCGGTGCTACCGCGGCGATCCAGCCGGGCGGCGCAATCCGGGATCCTGAAGTCATCGCGGCGGCTGACGCCCGCGGGATGGCGATGGTCTTCACCGGCTGCCGTCACTTCAAACACTGAGCGGGCGCGCTCTGCGCCGGACCATTTCACTGCGATGAAAAACGTCCTGACTTCCCTCCTGCTGGCAGGCTCGATTCTGTTCCTCGCCGGCTGTTACACCAACCCTGTCACGGGACGGAAGTCGCTGGTTCTGCTGTCCCCCGGCGACGAAGTGCGGCTGGGCGCGCAATCATTCCAGGCCATCCGCGCCAAGGAGAAGGTCTCCGCCGATCCCGCGGCCAACGCGCGCGTCCTGCGCATCGGCCAACGGATCGCCGAGGCGGTCGGCAACGAGCTGCCGGGGGCGAAATGGGAGTTCGTCGTGTTTGACTCGAAGGAGCTGAACGCCTTCGCCCTCCCGGGCGGCAAGGTCGGCGTCTACACCGGCCTGATGGAATTGGCGGAAAACGATGCGGAGCTGGCGACGGTCATCGGTCACGAGATCGGGCACGTGATCGCGCGCCACGGTGCGGAACGGATGTCGGAGGCCGCCCTGATCGCGGGAATCGGCATGGTGAGCGCCGCCGTGGTGGAAGCGAAGACGGAGGATCCGAAGGCCCGGCAGTTGTTTGAGCTGGCCTACGGCGCGGGCACGACGCTCGGCCGGGTGCTGCCGCATTCGCGCGGCAACGAGAGCGAGGCGGACCGCATGGGAGCGATCTACGCCGCGCGCGCCGGCTACGATCCCCGCGCCGCCATCACGTTCTGGGAGAAGATGGCCGCAAAGAAGCAGGCCGCCGGCGCGACCGGGACGCGGCTGGACGCGATCTTCTCCACGCATCCCGCGGACACCCAGCGCATCGCCCAGTTGAAGGCGTTGATGCCTCAGGTGCTGCCGATTTACGAAAAGGCGCGGGCAGCTCGCTCAGCCCAATCGGATTAACTCCGTCAGGCCTTCGTCGATCCCCACCTCGGCGCGGAAGCCGAGTTCCGCTTCGGCCACCTTCGCCGCGCCGCGGGAGTGGCGGATGTCACCCGCGCGAGCCGCGGCGAACACGGGCGTCGGTGCCGCCGGGTGGTGGCGGCGGAACACCGCTAGTACGTCGAGCAGCGAGGTCGCGCGGCCGGTGCAGATGTTCGCCGCTCCTGACTTCAGCCCCGTGGCCGTCGCTGCGATCACGTTGGCTCGGGCGACGTCGTGCACCGAAATGAAGTCGCGGGTCTGGCCGCCGTCGCCATGGACGGTCACGGGCAGTCCCTCGCGGTGGCGCCGGGCGAAGATGGAGATGACTCCGGAGTACGGTGACGCGGGGTCCTGTCGCGGCCCGAAGACGTTGAAGTATCGTTGGCAGCGCACCGTGAGGCCGTAGGCCGCGCCGTGACCAAGCAGCAGCGCCTCGCCGGCGAGCTTCGCCGCGCCGTAGGGGCTGATCGGCAGCTTGGTCGATTCCTCCCGGACGGGCAGGCTGGCAACGTCGCCGTAGATGGCCGCCGAGGACGCGAAAACAATTCGCCCGACGCCGGCTTGGCGCGCTGCGTCGGCCGCAAGGTGCGTCGCGCGCACGTTGAGCTCAAAGTTCAGTTCCGGATCGCGCATGCTTTCCTGCACGCTCACCAGCGCGGCGAGGTGGATGAGGGCGTCGGGCCGCGCTTCCGTCGTCACCGCGGCCAGGGCCCCGTCGCGCGCGACATCGAGCTCGACCAGCTTGAACCGGGGCGAGGTGAGGGCGGCGGTGAGGTTCTCCCGACGCCCCGTGCGGAAGTTGTCCACGCCGGTCACGCGATGACCCTCGGCCAGAAGCCGGTCGACCGTGTGGCTGCCGATGAACCCGGCGGCGCCGGTGACGAGGACGTGGGCCATGGTGCGCGGTGGAGATTCGGCTGGCGAAACGTGGAAGCGCGTCCGAGCTTGGGCAAGGCTTTAGCCCGCAACGATGTCCTCACTTTCCTCCAATAGCACCCAACGGCGCGTCCTCGCCGTGATCATGGGCGGCGGCCGCGGCACGCGCCTCCATCCGCTGACGCTCGAGCGCTGCAAGCCCGCCGTCCCGCTCGCCGGCAAGTACCGGCTCGTGGACATCCCGATCAGCAACTGCCTCAACAGCGACATCAACCGGATCTTCCTGCTGACGCAGTTCCAGACGCAGTCGCTGCACCGGCACGTCCAGAGCACCTACCATTTCGACCCTTTCGGCGGTGGCTTCGTCGACATCCTCGCGGCCGAGCAGACGGAGCGCGGTTCCGACTGGTACCAAGGCACGGCCGACGCCGTGCGGCGGAACCTCCTTCACTTTCGGAACTTTCCCCACGACCTCGTCCTCATCCTTTCGGGCGACCAGTTGTACCGGATGGATTTCCGCCGGATCATCGCGGAACACGTGGCGAACCAGGCTGACGTCACGATCGCCTCGATCCCTTTCCCGGTGTCGCGCGTGTCGGGCCTCGGTCTGCTGCAGGTGGGTGATGACCGGTCCATTTCCCGGTTCGTGGAGAAGCCGAAGGATCCCGCGGTGATCGACAGCCTCTCGATCAGTCCGGTCCTCGAACGCGACCTGTCGCCGTGCCCGGAGAAGCGGTGCCTGGCCTCGATGGGCATCTACGTCTTCAACCGCTCGGTGCTCGAGGCGGCGTTGGAGAACACGATGACCGACTTCGGCAAGGAGGTCATCCCGTCGCTCCTGGGCCGGAAGAAGCTCTTCGCCCACATCTTCGAGGGATACTGGGAGGACATTGGTACCGTGCGCGCGTTCTACGAGGCCAACCTTGCGCTGGCGCAGCCGCTGCCGCCGTTCAATTTCTTCGAGCCCACCGCGCCGGTTTACACGCATCCCCGCTTCCTGCCTCCGACGAAGCTCAACCGCTGCACCGTTGACCACGTCGTGATCGGCGACGGCTCCATCGTCACCGACTCGACCCTTAAGCACTGCGTGCTGGGCGTGCGGGCTTTCGTGGGCGAAGGCAGCACCCTCGCCGACAGCATCGTGATGGGCTCCGATTACTACGAGACCGACGCCCAATTGGAGGGCAACGTGGCCCGCGGGCGTCCCAACCTCGGTGTCGGCCGCAATTGCCGCATCGAGGGTGCCATCATCGACAAGAACACCCGCATCGGCGACGGCTGCGTGCTTTCCGCAAAGGGCAAGGCTGACGGCACCTACGCTAACGGCGCGGTGATCATCCGCGACGGCGTGCTCGTGGTGCCGAAGAATGCGGTGCTGCCGCCCGGCACCGTGGTCTGACCCGACCCGCGCGGGCGGGACGCCTCACCAGCCGAGGCTGCGCCGCACGCGCAGCGGCTGGTAGAGGTCGGAGGGCAGCTCCAGCAGGAAACGGCTCGGGCTCTGCAGCATCGCCGGGCCGCCCTTGGTGTTCACCTTGGGAAAGCAGAGGTAGAGCTCGTCGCGCGCGCGGGTGACGGCCACGTAGAACAGCCGGCGCTCCTCCTCGACGTCGCCGGCCTCGATCGCGCGGCGCAGCGGGAAGCTGCCGTCGGCCAGGCCGATCAGGAAGACCGCCGCATACTCGAGGCCCTTGGCCTGGTGGACGGTCGTGAGGCGAAGGGCGTCGGCATCGGGGTCGGCCGAGCGGTCGCTCGTCTCGCTGTTGAGGAGCATGATCTGCGCGAGCAACTCCTGCATTTCCTCGTAGCGGCTGGCGAAGCCGATCAGCGACTTAAGGTCGTCTAGGCGCGAGACGTAGTTCGCGTAGGCGCCCTTGAGGTAGTCGCCGTACCAGCCGTCGATCGCCACCTCCACCGCGTTGTGCGGCTTCATGGTGCGCATCATCTCCCGCACCTGCGAGAGCGAGGCGGTGAACTTCGGCCATTCCTCCTTCGCCTCCTTGGGGACGCGGGAGGCGACGTCGTCGGTCGCGAGCGCGTCGATGAAGTCCTGCTGGAGCAGTCGAGCGTGGTCGCGGGCCGCGGAGTGAAGTTTCTGGGCGTTCTTGTCGCCCACCTTCGGCAGCAGCACCGCGATGCGGTTCCACGCGGCGGCGTCCGACGGGTTGTAGACGAAGCGCAGCATCGCCACCAGGTCCCGCACGTGCGCCTGCTCGAAGAAGCGCACGCCGCTCGTGATCTGGTACGGGATCTGGAGGCGTGAAAGTTCCAACTGGATGTCGAGCGCCTGGAAGTGCGCACGGTAGAGGATGGCGATGTCGCTCAGCGCGCAGCCTTCGTCGACCAGCCCGCGGATCCGTTGGACGATGAACTGAGCCTGCTCGCGGCCGTCCATCGCCTGCACGTAGTAGGGCTTCTCGGAGTTGGCGCGGTGCGGCCTCAGCTCCTTCTCGAACGCGCGGCCCTTGGGTTGGGCGAGGAGCACGCCGTTCGCGAGCGCCAGGATCTGGGGCGTCGAGCGGTAGTTCGTCTCGATGCGGTGGATGGCCGCCCCGGGGTGCCGGTCGGGGAAGGTGAGGATATTCTCCACGTTGGCGCCGCGCCAGGTGTAGATGCACTGCGCGTCGTCGCCCACCGCCATGACGCGGTGATGGGAGCCGATCAGGTCCACGATCTGCGACTGCACCACGTTGGTATCCTGGTACTCGTCGACCAGCACGTGGCGGAAGCGGTGTGAGAAGTATGCCGCGGTCTCCGGCGAGCGCCGCAGGAGCTCCAGCCAGTTCTCCAGCAGGTCGTCATAGTCCATCACGTTGGCCGCCCGCTTGTTCTCGGCGTACTTTCGCGCGAACGCCGGCAGTCGGTCGATCACGCCTTCGTGCTGGGGAAAGAAGCGCGTGACGGTCTCCGCCAAAGGGAGCTGGGTGTTCCGCGCCATCGAGAGGATCGCGTGCAGCGGACCCGGCTTCGGGTGCGTCTTGTCCTTGAAGAATCCCCGGTCGGCCTCGTCCACCGCGTCCCGCAGCAGTCCCTCGGCCTCTTCGGCGTCGAGGATCGTGAACGTCCGCGAAAGCCCGATCGCCTCGCCGTGCGTCCGCAGCGAGCGGTGCCCAATGCTGTGGAACGTGCCGCCCCAGAACCGGCCGGGCTCCACCCCGGTGAGTTCCTGCACGCGGTGCAGCATCTCCTTCGCCGCCTTGTTCGTGAACGTCAGCAGCAGGATGTCCCCGGGCCGCACGCCCTGCGAAAGCAGGTACGCCACCCGGTAGGTGAGGGTGCGCGTCTTTCCCGAACCCGCGCCGGCCAGCACGAGCAGCGGCCCCGGCTCCGCCGTCACCGCTGCATACTGCTCGTCATTCAGCTGCGCGCGGAAGTCGATCGGCGGCAGGGCCGACCCGGAGTTGCTGGGCTCAAGCGGAAAATCCATCACGGTTCGGTAGCGAGGTACGAACGCCGCAAAAAGCGAACGTCGGCGCAAGGGGTTTCGCGGTCCTACGCCAACTCCGGCCATTTTCACCCGAACTCACGACTCGCCCGGCGGTCGGATCCTGCCATCCTTGTTCGCCAGTTTCCCGGGCGGTTGTCCGCGCCGTCATCGTCTCCCAATTTCCCGAATTCCACCATTTCCCGCTTTTCCCTCCCGCCTCCATGAAACGCCTCCTTCGCGTCACCGTCCTCGGCCTGGGACTCATCGCCGGCCTTGGCGCCCAGACCGCCCTGACCGTCTACAACCAGGGGTTCGCCGTCGTCCGCGAACGCGTGCCGCTCGACCTGCGTCCCGGCGAGACCCCCGTCGCCTTCTCCGGCGTCACCGCGCAGCTGGAACCCGACTCCGTCGTCCTCCGCGATCCCGCCGGCCGCGTGCCTTTCCGTGTCGTGGAACAGTCCTACCGCGCCGACGTGATGTCGCCGTCGCTGCTGCTGTCCCTCAACGAGGGCCGTGAACTGGAGTTCCTCGTGCGCGACCAGAACGCCAAGGAGTTCCGCGTGCGGGGCCGTGTCATCCGCAGCGGCCATAATCCCGGGGGCGAGCCGGTCGCCCCGATCATCGAGGTCGACGGCCGGCTGCGTTTCTCGCTGCCGGGCGAGCCGTTGTTCCCGGCCTTGGCCGACGACGCGATCCTCAAGCCCACGCTCTCCTGGCGCATCGCCAGCGCACAGGCCGGACGGGTCGACGCCGAGCTCGGCTACGTCACCGGAGGACTCTCCTGGCAGGCTGCGTACAACCTCATCGCGCCCGAGCAGGGTGACACCGTCGACGTCGTCGGCTGGGTGACCGTCTCCAACCAGAGCGGCAAGGTCTTCGACTCCGCCGCGGTGAAGCTGATGGCCGGCGACGTGAATCGCGTGCGTCCGCCCCAGCCCGTTGCGATGCGCGCGCGGGGCATGGTGATGCAGGCGATGGCGGCTGATGAGGCCGTCACGGAGAAGGCGTTCGATGAGTTCCACCTCTACACGCTCCCGCGGCCGGTGACGCTGCGCGACCGCGAGACGAAGCAGGTGGAGTTCATGCGGGCGACGGGAGTGCGCGCGCCGGTCATCTACGTCTATGACGGGGCATCGCAATGGGGACGTTTCGGCGGCGCGATGAACCGCGACCCCGGTTACGGAGCGCAGGGCGGCCGGAAGGTCTCCGTCATGCGCGAATTCCGGAACAGCGAGGAGAACCGACTGGGCCTCCCGCTGCCGAAGGGCCGGCTGCGGTTCTACCGCCGCGACGATGCCGACGGCCGTATCGAGTTCACCGGCGAGAACGAGCTCGACCATACCCCGCGCAACGAGCTCATCCGGGTGAAGACCGGCGACGCCTTCGACATCGTGGGCGAGCGCGTGCGGGTGAACTTCAACGGCAGCAACCGGCAGGACTTCGCCGAAGAGGATTTCGAGATCCGCCTCCGCAACCGGAAGACCACCGCGGTGACTGTGCGCGTGGTTGAACACCTTTACCGGTGGAGCAATTGGAGCATCACGCAGAAGTCCGACGCCTTCACCAAGAAGGACGCACAGACCGTCGAGTTCGAAGTCAACGTGCCGCCCGACGCCGAGAAGGTCGTGACCTACCGCGTGCGCTACGAGTGGCGTTGAGGCTGCGGCGCAGGGGCCCTCAAGGGCGCGCGAGTTCGTTGAGGTATTCCTCGATCGCGGTGTAGCGGCTTGGCATGATGCGGGAGTTGTCGCGCGAGTCACGTGGGTCGAGGCCGCGCGACTTTTCCCACGCATCCGGGATGCCGTCTTCGTCGGCGTCGGCCGGCAGGGGGCCGGGTTTCAGCTCCGGCCAGCCGCCCACCTCGGCCTGCGAATCGATCAGCCTTCCCGTGCGCTCCCGTACTTGGCGGATGAGCCGGGAATCGACGGCGTCGCGGACGGGGCGCGAGGCTCCCGCGGACGCGAGGACGAGTTCATAGGCTTCCTGAGCCGAGACGGTCGCGACCGGCGTCAACGGAAACGGGGTTTCGGCAAACGTGACCTGCCGCCGTCCCTCGGCCTCAAGCACGTTGAAGAAACCTTCGCGGGTAAGGGAGGGGTCGGGCTCCCATACGTTGCCGGCCAGATGAAAGACGAGATCGGAGGGATGGCCGACCGTGATGGGAGTCTTCGCGCGGCTCGTCGGTCCGGGACGCAGGTAGTTGCCGACGTAATTCACCGTGAACCTGCCCTGGGTAAGTCCGGAAGCGGTGCCACCGAAGCCGTAGATCACGTTGTTGCGCACGTCGAAGGACGGGGAGAGTCCGTCGCGCCCGTAGTTGTCACCCAGGCGCGGGTTGCGTGCGTCGTTGTGGATCCAAAGGTTGTGATGCCAGGAGATCGGGCCGTTGGCGCGGGCGAGGGAGCCGTAGCCGTGGGAGCCCTTGGCGTGCCGGCTGCGGGTGAGCGACTCTCCGATCAGGCACCACTGGATGGTGCAGTCGGAGTTCACGCCCGAGGTCGAGAGGCACTCGTCGATCGACCAGGTCGCGGAGCAGTGATCCAAGATGCAGTTGCGGGCCCCGTTGTTCAGGTCGATGCAGTCAGCCGCACGGCCCGAAACGTCGCCGAGGCGGCTGCGGAGAAAACGCACCACGACGTCGTGCGTGGAGATGCCGAAGCTGTTGTCGCGGAGGCAGACTCCATCGCCGGGGGCGCTCTGGCCCGCGATCGTCAGGAACGGATGGCGCACGTTGATGGGGGACTTTAGGGCGATGGTTCCGGCGACGCGGAAGACCACGATGCGCGGGCCCTCCGCGTCACAGGCGGCACGGAAGCTTCCCGGGCCGGAGTCAGCCAGGGTGGTCACAAACAGCACGCGCCCGCCGCGCCCGCCCGGCGTGGTTGAGCCGGCTCCCTCGGCTCCGGGAAAGGCGGGCAACGGCTCAAGCGCCAGGGCGCTGGTCGCCAGCAGTGCGAGGGCGAGGGCGGAACGGAGTCGGGTCATGGCGCGAGAGGATTCCAAGGCTGGGGTAAGGCGAAAAAGCGGGCGAGATCGGCGTGCTCGCCAGCCTCGGTGACGGAGAGCTGCCGCGATCCTGCCGTGCGGCTGGAGATGTCGGCCAGACGGCCGTCCGGCGTGAGGGATCCAAATTCCCAGAAACGGATGCCATGCTTCGGGGCCTCCGCTCCCGTTCCGTCGAAGGTCCAGCCTGCCGATGAGATTCCCGGGCCGAGCGTGCACCGGATGAAGGCGACGTGGCTGTGCGGGAAACGGCCGGGGTCGATGCGCGCTAGGACGAATCGTTCCACGCCCGGCGCGGCGTCGATGCGGCATTCGTGGAACAGGTAACCGTCGCGGCCTTCGCCGTTCCGCGACTGCACCAGGTAGCCGTCGTGCAGGGCCCGCAGGTGGCAGCGCTCGAACCAGGCCGTCCCTGAGCCCCATACGAAGTCCACGTCGCCCTCCACGCGGCAATCGCTGAGGTAGACGCGGCCGTCGAGTCGCAGGGTGTCCTGGAAACTGCGAAAGTCGCAGCGTTCCAGCACGACGCGGTCGGCGTTGACGCGGATCGCCTCGGCCTGGGATCCGCCCTTCGGGGTCGTGTTGTGAAGCGTGAGGTTTTCCAGCCGGAAGCCGTCGGCGAGCGCCGAGAATAGCTCCCGTCGCCGCGGGTTGAGGCGCGCGTTGTTCTCCGCCGCGATCACCACGCCCGCGCGGTCCTCTCCTCGCAGCGTGAGATTCACCTTCTCGGGCGGAACGGTGATCAGTTCGCGGTAAGTGCCGCGGCGCAAGAGGATGACCGTCCGGCGCGTACCGCCCGACGGGACGGCGTCGATCGCGGCCTGAACCGTCCGGAAATCCCCCGATCCGTCCTCGGCGACGAGGAGTTCACGGGAGGCACACGGCAGGGAGGCCGTTGCAAGCATGAGGGCACCCAGGTGGCGGATGAAACTGCACTCGCTCATGGGGGGGGAGACGTCGTTCGTGAGAACACGTGACGCGTCACTGGATCGGAAAAGTCTGACAGTCTGCTCGAATGGCGCTCAGGTCGTTCCACGGGGCGCTGGCTCCCCTTTCCGGCGTCGCGACGGTTCGGTCGATCGGCGAGTGGGTTCAGTCCGGGGCTCCGGCAGTCCCGGTGTCCTGACTGCCACGGCATCAAGCTCCTGTCCTCGTACTTGAGTCTACCAGTATGGACTCAGCGTTCGGATTTTTCCGGCGCGCGGCGTTCGTCGCGGGCCTTCTGCTTCTGCTCGCGGCGCTGTTCCTTGCCGGCCTTGCCGGTGCTCGCGGCGGCGGGAGCGTAGCGCTTGCTCCCGCCGTGCATGGGTTCGGCCATGCCGTCCAGCCAAGTGTCGTACAGGCGGGTCAGCGCCGCGACGCGCGCGGGTTCGGCGGTCGCGAGGTCCTTGGTCTCGGCGGGATCGATGGCGAGGTTGAAGAGCTCCGGTTTGGTCTGGGTGCGTTGTGTCACCAATTTCCAGTCCCCCGATCGCACGGCCCAGCCGCCGGCGGAGCCTCCTTCGCTCCAGAACAGGTTCTCGTGATGCGTGCTCGCGCGCCCGGTGAGCAGGGGCAGCAGGCTGCGGCCGTCGAGTGGGCGCTCGGCGGGCGGGTTGACGCCCGCGGCCTCGAGGGCCGTGGGCAGTATGTCGAGCGAGCACACGGGAGTCGCGATCGTCCGGCCGCCGGGGAAACGCGCCGGCCAGGAGACGATGAACGGGGTGCGGATGCCGCCCTCGTAGTTCTGCGTCTTGAAACCGCGCAGCGGCGCGTTGTTGGCGCTCATCGCGCGGGAGCCGCCGTTGTCGGTGAGGAAGAATAGTAGGGTGTTTTGCCACAGACCCTCGGACTTGAGCGTGTCGACGACGCGGCCGACGCCGAGGTCGAGGTGGTGCAGCATGGCCATGAGGATCACGCGGGCCTCGGGCAGGTCGGGATGGCGGGCGCGGATCCGGGCGATGTCTTCGGCCGGGGCCTGCGCCGGCGAGTGCACCGCGTTGTAGGCGAGGTAGACGAGGAAAGGCTGGTCCTTGCGGCGGCGGATGAAGTCGACCGCTTCCTCGGTGAGGCGGGTGGTGAGGTAGCCCTCGTCCTTGATGACCTTCCCGTTGCGGTACATCGGGTGGTTCTCGGGGTCCTTGCCCGCGAGGTCGAAGTAGTCGTGGGCGCCGCGGCCGAGGAAACCGTACCATTCGTCGAAGCCGCGCCCGACGGGGCTTTGTTCCAGGGTGAGGCCGAGGTGCCACTTGCCGAACGCCGCGCTCACGTGGCCGGCCGGCTTGAGCAAGTGCGGGAAGATCCTCTCCGCTTGCGCCATGCCCGAGCCGCCTTCGCCGGCGGTGTAGACGCCGGCCCGCTGCTGATAGCGGCCCGTGAGCAGGCCGGCGCGGGTGGGGGAGCAGACGTTTCCGGTGATGTAAGCCTGCGTGAAGAATACGCCCTCGCGCGCCAACGCGTCCAAACGCGGCGTGGAGACCTCCCGCGGGTGGTGCGGGTTGAAGCTGAGATCAGCGTAGCCCTGGTCGTCGGAGATGATCACGACGATGTTCGGCGGCCGGGCGGCCGGCGCCGCGGCCAGAGTCGTGGCAAACAGCAGGGCGACGGCGACCGCGGGGAGGGGTGACTTCATGATGCGACGGGACAAGACGCCCGGCGGAAGGGCAAGTGACACCGTGGATCGCCCGCTTTTCTCCGTTTGGGCAGACCCAACGATGTGGCTGCGGCTGCAGCCGCGGTTTCGGTGATTCGGTGAATCGGTAGTCGGTAACCCAGTCATCGGTGCCGCCTTCATCGACCCGCCGTAATTCCAGCCCAAATCCGACGACCTTTCCCCTCGCGCCTCTGGCCTCGCGCCTGGGTCATTTTGCCGGCCAAACCTTCCAGCCGCGAATGGAGAACGATGAACACCGGTGCGGGCGTCGGACCGGTTGGCCGCGAAGAGGCGCAGGAGGCGCGAGGGGAAGGAGCTAGAATTCAGGAGTTGGGAGTCAGGAGGGCCGTCGGCCGGACCGATGGGCCTCGGCCGATGTGGCTGCGGCTGCAGCCGCGGATTCGGTGAGCCGGTCAGTCGGTGAAGCGGGGAGTCGGTGAATCACCGGGCCCCGCCTTCGCCGCTTCGGTCTTCGTGATCGAATGCGTCCGCACTGAGCTCCTTCTGCGTCCTTGGTAAAAATTTCTCGTGCGAGGTGGTGCGGGTTTGCAGGTTGGGAAGTAACGTCTTCCAACCTTCGCCCCATTTTCCTCAGTGCGCCGTCGTTGACCTTCCCCCATGCCCCCGGCCGATCCCACCATGACCCGCTGGTTTGCCGAACATGTGCAGCCGCACGAGCCGATGCTGAGGGCTTGGCTGCGCAACCAGTTCCGAAGCGAGGATGACATCGAAGACTTGTTGCAGGAGACGTACCTGCGGCTCCTGCGCGCCCGTGAGCGGGGCGAGGTCACGTCGCCCAAGGCCTTTGTCTTCGCCGTGGCGCGCAATCTCGCGCTCGACCGGCTGCGCCGCCGCGAAGTCTTCCCGACGAAATCCTTAGTGGAGAATGAGGCTCTGTCCGTCCTGGAAGAGGGTGAGGGTATCCCGGAGTCGATCGCCCGTCACCAGGAACTCGAACTCTTGACCGCTGCCATCCAGTCGCTGCCCGCCCGTTGCCGTCAGATTTTTACGCTGCGGAAAGTCTACGGTCTATCGCAGCCGGATATCGCCCGGCAGCTTGGCTTGTCGGAAAACACCGTCTCCGCCCAGCTCACCCTCGGAGTGAAGAAGTGCATGGCTTTCATGCGGCAGTGCCGGCGTGAACGCGAGGGACATTGGCCATGACGCCGGAGTCCAACCCGCCTTCACTCGACCCCGTCGTGGAAGCCGCCGCGGCAGAATGGCTCGTTCAGCACGACCGTGGTCTGACGCCGGGTCAGCAGGACGACTTTCTCCAGTGGCTCGCCGCTAGCCCTTTGCATCGCGAGTCGTTCGACCGCCACCGGCAGATGTGGGACGACTTCAACGCGCTCGCGCAATGGCGGCCCGAACACAGTGCGGTGCCCAACCCGGACCTGCTCGCGCGCCCCCACCGGGCCCGCGTGTTCCGCCGGTGGGCGCCGGTCGCGCTCGCCGCGGCGGCGGGAATCGCGCTCGCGATCTGGTTGTCCCCGCTCCGGCGCGTGCCGTCGATCGAGACTCTGTCGCTCACCGCGGCGGGTTATCGGCAGGAAACGCTTCCTGACGGGTCGGTTCTGGACCTGAACCGCGGGGCTCATGTGATCGTGCAATTTTCACCCACGGAGCGCCGGGTGCTGCTCGCGGAGGGCGAAGCCCAGTTCACCGTGGCGAAGAATCCGGCACGCCCCTTCATCGTGCGCGCCGGGGGCGTCGACGTGAGGGCGGTGGGCACGGCCTTCAACGTGAAGCTCGCCGGCCCCAACCTCGAAGTGTTGGTGACCGAAGGCGTGGTGTGTGTCTCCCAGTCCGCGCCGCCTGCGAGTCCGGGCGCCGTGGCCAGGGTGCCTGCCGGCGCACCGCGGCAGGTGCTGGCCACGCTGTCGGCCGGGGAACGGACCGTGGTCGGCCTGGCTGAGTTGATCTCGGCTCCCGTAGTGGTGCCGGTTTCCAAGGCGGAGGTGGGGCAGTTGCTCGACTGGCAGCCGCGCCTGCTCGATTTCAATTCCGAACCGCTGGCTGAAGTCGTGGCGGCATTCAACCGCCGCAACTCCGTCCAAATCGTGATTGGCGACGAGACGCTGCGGGCGCTCCCGATCGTCGCGTCGATTCGCTCCGACAATGTCGACGGCTTCGTCCGTCTCCTCGAGGCCACGATGGGAGTCCGGGCCGAGCGCCGGTCCGACGGCGAAATCCTGCTTCGGCGCGCTCAGTGAGACCGGTGTGGTCGGGGGTTTCGCTGCGGCGTCGGCCGCCGCGCGCCTGTCCGGCCTCCGGGGCGGACCGTGAACGACACTACCTCTGGGCGGCGCTACTGGGACCTCGGTCGCGCGCATGCCCGGGATGAGGAAGATTCTCGGCCGAAAAAATCCTTAGCGTGAAAAGGGCCCTCATCCGTCTTCGCCTTCATCCCTTTGCCTTCTCCGCTTCGATGCCCCTGCCCTCAGTCGCCGCTCGCCCTCGCTCGACCCCGCGGGTTGTTCGACGATGGGTCTTGCTCGCCTGGTTTTCTGCAGCCTTTGCCGGCGTGGTGGCAGCAGCAGACGCTGGGCTTCGTCGCTTCGACATTCCAGCGGGCGCCGCGGTCACCACGATCAAGCGCGCCGCGCTGCAGGCGGGTCTCGAAATCGTATACTCAGCTAGCTTGGTCCAAGGCGTGCAGACGCCCGCGGTTCTTGGCGATTTTCGTCCGCACGAGGGGATCGGGCACCTGCTCGCAGGAACGGGACTGCGCCTCGTGGAGGACCGGCAGACTGGAGTCTTATCCATCTCGCGCCTGCCGGACGAGCCGCCCAAGGCGCGCCCCGCGGACTCTATCCCGCCCCCGAGCGGAATCTCTGAAACAACCCAGCAAAACCCTGCCCCCATGAAGTCACGCTCCCTCCTCGCCGCCCTTGCCGGCTGGCTCGCCGCCGGCGCCGCCTACTCCGCCGATGGCACCGCCCTTCCCGCCGGCACGATCGAGGGTCGGGTATTCAACCCGTCCGTCGGCGCCTACGTCAGCAATGCCCGCGTGAGCGTGGATGCGCTGCGGATCGAAACCGCGACGGACGAGTTCGGATCGTTTCTCCTCGGCAATGTGCCCGCGGGCGAAGTCGTCGTCCGCGTGCAGCACACCGGATTTCCCGCCGAGACTAGGACCGTGCAGGTGACCGCCGGCCGGGCGACCGAGCAGAATTTCGACCTGCGCGCCGTCGGTGAAAAGGGCGACCTCGTACGCCTCGATGCCTTCACGGTAGCGGCAAGACGCGACATGGCTGCCTCCGACATCGCGGTGAACGAGCAGCGTTATTCAAATAACATCAGGAATGTCGTCTCCACCGATTCGTTCGGCGACATTGCGGAAGGCAGCGTCGGTGAGTTCGCCAAGTTCCTTCCCGGTGTCACGCTCGGCCGCAACGGCAGTGACGGCGTCAACCTATCGATCGGCGGCCTGCCTCCGGCCAACACTCCGATCACGCTCGATGGATCCGGCATCGCCAGCGCCGCCTCGTCGAACCCCAGTCGCACCGTGGAGCTGGATCAGCTCACGATCACCAATATGTCGCGTGTGGAAGTGACGCGCTCGCAGAATCCCGATAATCCGGCCAGCGCCATCGGCGGCTCCGTGAATCTCGTCAGCCGCAGCGCTTTCGAGCGCGCCAAACCCGAATACTCCCTCAAGGCCTACGCCTCGTTCCGCGGCGGTGACTTTAGCTTCTCAGAAAAACCGAATCCGTTCAACAAGCGCGATTATCCGTTCGAGCCCAATTTCGAACTGAACGCCGTCGTCCCGCTTTCGAAGCACTTCGGCATCGCCGTTTCCGGACTGGTTACGCGTGCGCTCAACAATGGTCAGGGCACGCTCATGACCTGGGTGCCCAATGGCGCGGGCCAGTCCACCGCATTTCCCGCCACCACGGTCGACAAGCCCTACCTCGTGCGCTACCGCCTGCAGGAGCGCCCGAAGATCACCGTGCGCGAGTCCACCAGTCTCTCCGCCGACTGGCGTTTCTCGCCCGGCAACGTGCTGAGCTTTGGCTTCCAATACGCCTTCTACGATTCGTGGTTCTGGGTCCGCCAGCTCAACTTCGACGTCGGCAGCGTCGCCTCGTTCGGCCCGGACTTCACGCAGGGCACGAGCAACGCCGGCGTCGCCCAGATCATCACCGACGCCCGCCGCAAGGTCGGCACCACCTATATGCCCAGCCTGCGCTGGAAGCACAGCGGCCCGGTGTGGGACTGGCAGCTCAGCGGCGCCTTCTCGCGCGCCTCCAACCACTACCGCGCCATCGACAGCGGGTGGTTTCAGAACAACAACGCCTACTATCGCGGCCTGACGATCCGCTTCGAGCAGATGGGCTACGACCATCCGGGTGTCGTCTCGGTAAAGGACGCCGCCGGCCGTGACCTGAATCCCTACTCCCTCGCCAACTACAAGCTCGAGACCGTCTCCTCGCTCGGCTTCAACGGCTACGACATCGTCCGGAGCCTCGCCGGCTTCGCCAAGCGGGACTTCAAGCTGAAAATCCCCGTCACGATGAAGGTCGGCGTAGACTATCGTTCGCAGCTCCGCGACATGCGGCGGCCCACTTCGAACTACGGCTTTGTCGGCAAGGACGGCCTAGCCGCGACCGCCGACGACTCGGCCGACCAGTGGTTCGACCCCGTCTTCAGCTCGCGCAACATGCTCTACGGCCCGAAAATGCAGTGGTTCGACCTCGGCCGCATCGGTGCTGTCTACAAGACCACGCCGTCCTATTTCAACCAATCGGTCACGAACCAAGTGAACGAATACCGCACTGGTGTCACGACTTCGCAGTCCATCACCGAGTCCATCACCGCCCCCTACCTCCGCCTCGACGCCAAGCTCTTCAACAACCGCCTCCAGCTGACGGGCGGTGTTCGCTACGAACGCACCGACGACGATGGCGAGGGTCCCCTCATCGATCCTACGCGCATCTATCAACGTAATGCCGCTGGCCTGATCGTACGCGATGGCGCCGGCCGCCCGGTCGTCGTCGCCCCGCTTGCCACCTTGGCTGGCACCCAGCTCGCCTACGTCGAACGTGGCGCAAAGACCAAGAAGGCCTACGGCGATTTCTTCCCCACCTTGAACGGTTCGGTCATTATCCGCCCCGATCTGATCGCCCGGTTCTCGTTCGGGCACTCGATCAGCCGGCCCGACTTCGGCAACATCCTCCCGTCGGTCAATCTCCCTGATACCGAGACCACCGCGCGTACCATCACCCTGACCAATCCCGCGCTCGAGCCTTGGACCGCCAACAGCTACGGAGCCGCTCTCGAATACTACTTCAGCGAACGCTCCGCCGGCGTTGTTTCCGCCCGCGTGTACCGCCGCGACATCCGGAACTTCTGGGGCACCACCCTTACGCCGGCCACCGACGCCCTGCTCGAACCCTGGGGCCTAGATCCCGCGGTCTACGGCGAGAAACTCGGCTACTTCGTGAGCACCACGCAGAACGTGGGCTCCGCCCGCGTGAGCGGCGCCGAGTTCGATTACCGCCAGAATCTCACCTTTCTACCGGGTTGGGCGCGCGGCTTCACCGCCTTTGCCAACCTCACGCTCCAGCACCTTGAGGGCAACCAACTCGCCAGCTTCACCGGTTTCGTCGGCAAGACCACAAACTGGGGCCTCAGCTTCAGTCGCCCCCGCTTTACCGTGCGTCTCGCCGTGAACCTCAAGGGCCTCGTCAAACAGGGTCAGGTCATCAACGCGGGTACCGAGCCGGGCACCTTTACCTACCTGATGCCCCGCAACAGCGCCGACCTTTCGCTTGAATACCGCCTGACCCGCAAGCTCTCCGTCTTCGCCAGCGGCCGTAACGTCAACGAAGCCACCGACGACACCGTCGTCTATGGCCCTAGCACGGCCCGCGATCGCATGCTCAGCAGCCGCGCGGACTACCGCGCGTACTGGAACGTCGGCCTCAAGGGAACGTTCTGAGCCACGCTCCGGCGGTCTACTGGCCCCGTCATGAGACTCGCCCGCTTGACCTCAATCCTGGTCCTGGCGCTGGCCGCCCGCCTCTCGGCGTCGGCCACGGAGGCGGTGCTGGATGGGACTCTCCTGACGCTGAATTCCTCCCCCTCCGCGGGGGATCGCTTCCAGCAGGCGGTGTTTTCCTGCTGGCTCCCAGACACCACGCAGAAGCTGCGGGGCGCCATCATCCATCAGCACGGTTGCACCAGCGCCACTCCGGAAAAGCAGCCTCCCGTCACGCTGGATTCGCACTGGCGGGCCCTCGCCCGGAAGCACGACTGCGCGCTGATTTCTCCCATGTATCGGGTGAATGGGACGTGCGACGACTGGAACGATCCCGCCAGTGGCTCCGAGCGTGCGTTGCTGGCCGCCTTGGCCCACTTTGCCCTGCAATCCGGCCATCCCGAGCTGACGAACGCGCCGTGGCTGCTCTGGGGGCACTCCGGTGGTTCCAGTTGGGGCGCGCAGATGATCGTTCGACACCCGCAGCGCGTCCTCGCCGCCTCGTTTCGCGGCGGCGCCGGCAAGCAGTTCGGTGCGGCGGAGTTTCGCGCGAAGTTTGCCGCCGCCGCCCTCGATCTGCCGTTGCTTCTAGTCTGGGGAAGACGGGAGGCCGTGCCCGCATCACGCCACTTTGTCTCGTGGGAGCCGATGAACGCGATGTTCGCGGAGTTGCGCGCCCGCGGTGGCAAGGTTGGACGCCTCATTGACCCGGAGTCCGAGCACGGCTGCGGCAACTCGCGGCTGGTGGTAATCCCCTTCTTCGACGCAGTCCTCGGGCAAACCGGAGCAAAGGCCGTGCTCGTCGAGTGCTCTTCCTTGGAGCAACGCGAGGACAGTCCCGCCAATCGCGCCAATCCTGCGCTCGCGTGGCTGCCATCCGACGGGGTCGCCCGCTTGTGGCGTGAATACTCACAGCAGGGGACCGTGCGGCCCGCCGATACGAACCTCCTCGCTCCGAGCCTCGCGGCCACGCGCACGGAGAGCGGTGCCATCCAGCTGACGTGGCGCGTGGAGCCCGGCTTGGATGGCGGCGTGCGCGGCATCCACGTCCGACGTGACGGCAGGCTTTGGCGGGAGCTGGGGCCCCGCACCGGAACCTTCCTCGCCACGTTTGGCGACGGCCCTCCTGAGGGCTTGCGGGAGCACGGTATTTTGGACGGATCGCGCGATCCCCACACCTACGCCGTGACCTTCACCGACGTCGCGGGCAACGAATCACCACTTAGCCAAGTCGTCAGCGTCGCGGTTGCACGCTGATGAGCCGACCACCCTTCTCCATGTTAACGTCAACCATCCGTTCACTCCTTCTGTTCCTCGTGCTGACGTTCGGTGCGAGCGTCCGTGGCGCCGATCATCTTCTGGTCGAAGCCGAGAGCTTTCAGTCGGCGGGAGGTTGGTCGCTCGACACGCAGTTCATCGAGATCATGGGGTCGCCATATCTGTTGGCCCACGGACTCGGCCGGCCGGTGCCGGATGCCACCACCACCGTGACTTTTCCGTCCGCCGGCGCCTACCGCGTGTGGGTGCGGACCAAGGACTGGGTGGCCCGTTGGGGCGCACGCGGCACGCCCGGGACGTTTCAGCTGGTCGTCGATGGCCAGCCGGTCCCCGAGATTTTCGGCACTAAGGGAGCGAATTGGTTCTGGCATGACGGCGGCACCGTCCGCATTGCCCAGCGTGAGGTGGCCATCGCCCTGCGGGATCTCACCGGCTTCGACGGCCGCTGCGATGCCATCTACTTCACGACCGACCTTCAGGCCGCGCCGCCGAACGAGACGGCGCCGCTCACCGCCTGGCGCAAATCCGCCCTCGGCCTCCCCGCTCAACCGGAGGACATGGGCGAGTTTGACCTTGTGGTCGTGGGCGGCGGCTACGGCGGGATGGGGAGTGCCATCTCGGCCGCTCGCATGGGCCTGAAGGTCGCGCTGATCCAGAATCGCCCCGTGCTGGGTGGCAACGGCAGCTCCGAGGTCCGCGTCTGGGCCCAAGGCCTGATTCGGCGAGGCAAGTTTCCGCACATCGGTGAGATGGTCGAGGAGTTCGCCGACCGCGCCCGGAACTCTCCCGGGCTCGCGGAGGAGTTTGGCGATGCCGGCAAGGAGGCCCATGTGCGCAAGGAGAGGAACATCTCCCTCTTCCTGAATGAGCACGTCTACGCCGCCGAGACGAAGGATGGGCGTATTGTTTCGGTGGTCTCGCTCAACACCGCCTCAAGCCGGGAGAAAAAATTCCGCGGCAAGTTCTTCAGCGATTGTACCGGGCACGGCAGCCTCGCGCACCTCGCCGGGGCGAAATACGAGATCGAGCTCAAGGATCTGCTGGGCACGAGCAACATGTGGACGTGGGACAATGCGCCCGGACCCCAGCCGTTCCCGGAGACCCCGTGGGCGCTCGACCTCACGATGGATGACTTCCCGTATCCGAAACCCGGCAAGGGAACCGGGCTGGGCCTGAACAGTGGCAAGTGGGGCAAGGGTGAATGGTTCTGGGAAAGCGGCTTCAACAAGCACCCCATTGAGGACCTCGAGTTGATCCGCGACTGGAATTTCCGGGCGGTCTACGGCGCGTTCAACGCGATGAAGAACCGCGACGGCAAGGCCGAGCACGCCAATGCCCGCCTTGAGTGGATCGCCTATATCGGCGGCACCCGCGAGTCCCGCCGCATCGTCGGCGATGTCATGCTGACCCACGAGGACATCATCTCGAAGCGGGCATTTCCCGATGGCTGCGTGCCGAGCACCTGGAGCATCGACCTGCACTACCCGAAGAAGGAATACGCGGCGAAGTTCCCGGACAACCCCTTCATCTCGGTGGCCGAACACGACCGCCGGATTGACCGAAGCTTCGGCTACCCCATCCCGTATCGCTGCCTCTACTCGGCCAACATCGCCAATCTCTTCATGGCCGGCCGCAACATCAGCGTGACCGACCATGCCCTCGGCACTATCCGCGTGATGAAGACCATCGGCATGATGGGCGAGGTCGTCGGCAAGGCCGCCGCGATCGCCGTGCGCCGCGACTGCACGCCGCGCGACGTCTACCTCCTCTATTGGCCGGAGATGGAGCGCCTGCTGCATCTGCCCGGTCGCGCCCGGCTCGCCACCGACGGAACCTTTGACACCTCCGGCCCGATTCCGGCGGCCGTGGATGATTCTGGCGGCAGGGGGCTTCCGATCGCGTCGCTTCAGGGCGTGGTCATCGACAACACCGCGGCTAAGCTCACCGGCAACTGGACTTCCGGCCGCAGCCTCGGATTCGTCGGACCGGACTACGTCTCAGGTCGAGGCGCCGGCAACCGTGCGGTGTTTGAGTTCTCGGTGCCGAAGACTGGCCGTTACGAAGTCCGCTTCGCGTCGGACGGACATGAAAACCGAGCGACCAACACTTCCATCCTGATCCATCATGCCGATGGTGCGGATACCGTGACCGTGAACCAGCGGTCGGAGCCCCCCATCGATCACCTTTGGTTCCGGCTTGGCGCCTTTCGCTTCGAGGCGGGAAAACGCTACTCGGCCGACGTTGATGCGGCGAAAGCCGATGGCGCCGTGCACCTCGATGCGCTCCAGTTGCTGCCCCTTCCCTGACGGCTCTAACCCCAATATCTTCGAAACAGTGAATCGCCGCACTTTCCTCGCCTCTGCGACTGCCGCCCCCCTCGGCGCCGCGCTTCGCGCCGCTACTTCCGCCGGTCGCGCCCCGCGAATTCTCCTACGGTCTTCCTGGCAGGTTGTGAACATCGGCGACATCGCGCACACGCCCGGGGTCCTTGCCCTCCTCGAAAAGTACCTGCCGGAGGCCGAAGTCCGACTTTGGGCGTCTGCCGACCTCACCGAGGAGGTCATAGCGATGGAACACCGTCGTTTCCCCAAGTTGAAGATCGTCAAGGGCGCCATTGGCGCCACCGGTCGGGCCTCGAACCCCGCCTTGGCCGACGCGCTCGCTTGGACCGATTTCCTCCTTCACGGCTCCGGTCCTTCACTCGTCGCCAGGAATGACGTCGCCGCCTTCGCCCGCCATGTCGGCAAGCCCTACGGCGTCTACGGTATCACCCATGGGTCCAATCCGCTCACCGCCGACGAACGCACGGTCTTCGATGGCGCCCGATTCGTTTTCTTCCGCGACGAACTGTCCTTGGCCCTCGCCCGCACCCAGGACCTCAAGAGCCCGCTCCTCGATTTCGCCCCAGACGGCGCTTTCGCCTGCGACCTGCGCAACGATGCTGCGGCCGATGCCTTTCTCGCAGCTCACGATCTCACGCCCGGCCAGTTTCTCTGCTGCATTCCGAAGCTTCGCTATACGCCCTACTGGTTGATCCGAAACTCGCCCAAGGACGAGACCCGCCACGCGCGCAACGAGGCTATGAAGGCCGCCGACCACGCGCCGCTCCTCGAGGCCATCAACGCCGTCGTCCGCGAGACGAAACTGAAGATCCTCCTCTGTCCCGAGGACAAAACCCAGATGACCGTCAGCAAGGAGCAGCTCTACGACCACCTCCCGGCCGATGTGAAACCACGCGTGGTTTGGCGGGAAAAGTTCTGGCTCACCGACGAGGCCCTCAGCACCTATCGCCGCAGCGCCGGCCTCTTCGGCCACGAGCAGCACAGCCCCATCATGTGCATCGGCGCCGGAATCCCTGCCATTGTCTGCCGTTGGGCCGAGCAGACGACCAAGGGCGACATGTGGCGAACGATCGGGCTGGGCGATTGGCTCTTCGACATGGATTCCGCGGCGGACCGGGGCAGGGTGGCGCCGACGGTCCTCGCCATGGCCAAGGATCCCGTCGCGGCCCGGGTCCGGGCCGAGAAGGCTCGGGCGTTTGTCTGGAGCCGGCAGCGCGAGAGCATGGGCGTGCTCACCCGCCAATTTGCGTCCTGATCCAAGTGTGGTGGCGGCTGAGGCGGCCGCGTGGTTTCGAGGAGATCAGCCTGAAACGTACAACTGTATCGCCGGGGCTTGGCGCGGGTTCGGGGCGAGACTTGCAACCAAACGCTTTGAGTTGCTCGGCGTTATCAGCGACGTGCACCTCGTCCATTCGCAGGTTTCGGCCTTGCTCCCTTGGGTCCCTCTGTCGACCGAGCCGCCCAACCACGGATGGACGGAGTCGGGGCGCGAGGTTCGAGGCGAAAGGCGCGAGGGGGAGGAGTTGGTCGTCAGGAGTTGGGAGTCAGGAGGGCCGTCGGCCGGATCGATTTGGCTCGGCCGATGTGGCTGCGGCTGCAGCCGCGGATTCGGTGGGCTGGTCATTCGGTGAATCGGTGTTCGGTAACCCAGTCATCAGTCCCGTCTTCTCCGACGACCGATACTCCGGCCCATCACTGACGACCTTTCACGATCGCCCCTTACGCCTCCGGCCTCCGCCGCGCCGCTGCTCCCGTGTTTTTTCGTCGAACGCGGCTGAACCAGACTTCTTCTGCGTACTCCTCGCTAAAAAACCTGGCAGGATTCGATGTGGCCTCGCGGGTTTTACGCTGCCGGCAGGTCGCGCCGCTCCGGTGCTTCCGGTCAGCCGTCTTTCCGCGCCCAAGCCACGGCCCACTGGCCCATCAGGGCGGCAACCACGAAGTCGGCCCAGGTGGTATAGAGCAGCCAGACGTCCTTGCTGCAGACGAGCGCCACCAGCAGGTTCGCGCCCGCCATCACCGTCCCCGTGAGGGCCAGTCCCAGCCCAAGGCGGTGCGGGCGCAGGTCGCGGTAGGGCAGGTAGGTCGCGAGCCGTCGGGCGAGGTGTTTTCCGCCGCAGAGGGAATCGATGGTGAAGGCCGCGGCGCTCACGCCTCCGAGGGCCGTGGCCTTCAGTTGAACGGCGAACTCCGAATCGAAATACCACGAGAATCCGGCCGAAAGCAGCAGCATCACGATGCCGAACAGCGCCATCCCGCCGAGCAGGTCGATGGGTTTTCCCAGTAGGCGGCGAAGCAGCCACTGCACGGGGACAAGCATGAGTCCAGCTGCGGCGGCGAGCAGCGCGGCGGTGCGCAGGTCCGTCAGCTTGCCGGTGACGAAAAACAGCAGCCCGAGCGCCACATCGGTCGCGATCGCCGGTGCGTTGCGCTTGAAGACGCTGGTGTCGATGGCCGGCCGATCGCCCTGCCGGTTGACGAGCATCTCGCGCATCCGGCCGAGGTAGGCGTGAGGATCGCGGTGGGATTCCCAAAGGATGACGCCGTTTCGGCTTACCCGCAGGCCGAACGTCCAGGCGTTCCGCGGTCCGGCCTCGAAGACGACCGTGCCGGCCGCGAGCGGGAGCTCCACGCGATGCAGCCGGTACGGCTCGCTCTGGAAGTCCTGCCGATCCTCGCGGGGTCCGTCCACCGTGCGGATCACGAGCAGGGACCACGTGAATCCCGTCTCCAGCGCCACCGGGATCACCGTCCCATCGATCACCGGCCGAAACCGATAAGTCCAGAGCTTCATCCCGCCAACGGGCCGCGCTTCAGTCGGCGGAAGAATTCTCATCCGCGAGCAGCCGCTGCGCGAGGAAACCGGCGGGGGCGATCAGCATCGTCAGGAACAGGACGAGGATGAAGTTATCGAGCACGCCGGCGGTCACGGGGGTGTGCGGGCCGCCGGAGGCGCGCGCGAGCCACGCGAGGGCCAGGGCGCCGCTGCCGTAGCGGAGGGTCGCGAGGTAGGCGCGGTTGCGCTGCTGCAACTGGTACTCGTCGATGTCCCGCTCCGGCGCGTGGGCGATGAAGCTGAGGTCCGAGAGGAAGACGAGCAGCGCGGCCGCGATGCCGCCGAGCAGGCAGACGCCGGACGCCACGAGGACGGCGGGCCGGTCGCCTTCGAGGAAGAACTTGAGCGTGAACCAGCCCCAGAGGCCGGTGAGGGCGAGCTGGAACAGCCGCCGCACGGTGCGCGGCGAGAGGCGAAGGTAAGCGGCGGAGCGGGCGGTCTTCATCGGAGGAAATCAGGAGCGGTCAGTTGCGGCCGATGCCGTAGCCGAGGAGGCCGGCAGCGAGCGCGAGGTGCGCGATCAGCCAGAGGCGCTGCCAGCGCGGGCGTTGGCCCCACGGCTGGTCGGGGTTGAAGGGATCGAAGATCAGCCCGATGCCGGCGGACCCGGCGGCGCTGACGGGGTCGTCGCGCAGGAACATCTGGTAGGCGGCCAGCAGGAGGAAGAGGCCGTAAGCGAGGCGATAGAAGAGCTGGAGGCCCGGCTGGGAGGTTTTCATGGCAAAGAAAGGTTCGTGGGCGAAAGCGAGGGCGCCGCGTCAGGTCCGCCGCAGGCGGCGCCAGAAGTAGGCCGCGCAGGTCGCGGTGAAGGTGGCCAAGTAGATCCCGTAGCGGTGGACCGGCGGGGCCGCACCCGCGGCGGCGAGGAGTTCCCAGCAGGTCGCCGTAATGGCGAAGACCTGCAGCCCCACGAAGCTCGACCAGAGCTGATCGGAGATCTCGACCTCGTCGACGCGCCGAATCCAGATCGCGTTCAACCCGACCACCGCGGCCGCCAGCAGCGCGGCGCCCACCCAGGCGAGGGCGGGTGGCAGCCGCGGGAGCCAGTTTTCGCGCGCCAAAACCAGACCGATCCCGGCGACCAGCCCGAGGACGACCAGCAGGACTTGCGGGATGGCGCGGCGGACTTCCTGGGCGCGGAGTTTGCGCTCGCCGTTGGCAGGCGCGGAGGTTGCGGGCGAAGGGTTCATCGAGCGGGGGGATGGGTGTCGTCGAAAATCTCCTCGATCGGCCGGCCGAAGAGCCGGGCGATGCGAAACGCGAGCGTGAGGGAGGGATCGTGCTTGCCCGTCTCGATCGCGTTCACCGCCTGCCGCGAGACCTCTAGGTGCCCCGCCAACTCGGCTTGGCTCCAGTTGCGCTCGGCGCGGAGGACTTTCAGGCGGTTGTGCATCTTGCGCCCGGGAAGTCGCGAGAGCCTGACACTATGTCAAGTATACATGACATTTTTTGCGAAGACTCTCCGCCTCCGAGTCTCTCACTGAGGTGGCTCCTCTTTGCCGTGATTCGGTGAGGAAGAATTTAGGATTCAGCAGTTGGGAGACAGGAGGAGGTAAGTCGGCCGGATCGATGGGGCCCGGCCGATGTGGCTGCGGCTGCAGCCGCGGATTCAGTAAATCGGTCAGTCGGTGAACCGGTGGTCGGTAACCCAGTCATCGGCCCCGCCTTCATCAACCGCCGGAATTCCAGCCCATATCCGACGACCTTTCCCCTCGCGCCTCGCGCCGTTAGGTCTACCGCTGGCCGATCCGTCCAGCCACGAATGGAGAACGATGAACACGGGTGCGGGCGTCGGACCGGTTGGCCGCGAAGAGGCGCAGGAGGCGCGAGGGGAAGGAGCTAGAATTCAGGAGTTGGGAGTCAGGAGGGCCGTCGGCCGGATCGATGGAGCTCGGCCGATGTGGCTGCGGCTGAAGCCGCGGATTCCGTGAGCCGGTCAGTCGGTGAAGCGGGGAGTCGGTAGCTCGTCCCGCCTTCGTCGCTTCACCGACGACCGGCTGACTGCATAGCTGGATCGCACACGGCGACTGGCGGAAACGAGGGTCGTGCCGCGGGTCGTAGGCCTCTGGGAAACCGCTCGACAATCCGGACGCGGCGTGGGACCGGAAAATATCCGAACTCACTCGTGCGCGATCAGGATTCCACCGAGGACCGCTGGTTCGAGGAACAGGTTCTGCCTCATGAGGCCCTGCTCCGAGCGTGGCTGCGCGGGCATTTCGCGAAGGCTGGTGACGTGGATGACATCGTGCAGGAGGCTTACGTCCGCGTATTGGCGGCACGGTCGAGCCGGGAGATCACTTCGCCGCGGGCTTTTCTCTTCGCCACCGCACGCAACCTGGCGCTCGGCCGGCTACGGCACCTGAAGGTCGAGGCGGATTTCGCCTTAGCGGAAGCGGCGGCCCCGGACGTCTCGGATGCGGGCGCCGATGTCGCGCAGGCCGTGGCCCGCGCGCAGGAGCTCGAACTTTTGACCCAAGCCATCCAATCCCTTCCCACCCGCTGCCGGCAGGTCATCACGCTGCGGCGGATCTACGGCCTTCCGCAGAAGGAGGTTGCCGCTCGGCTGGGCATCGCGGAGCACACGGTGGAAGCGCAGGCGACGATCGGCCTGCGGAAGTTGGCGGAGTTTTTCGAGCGGCTGGAACGAAGGAGCGGACCGTGAACGCGCCGGAGAACCAGCCGTCGCCCGCGGTCCTCGACGAGGCCGCCACGTGGGTCATACGCCAGGACCGGGGGCTCACGGCCGAGGAACAAGACCGTCTTTCGCAATGGTTGGCTGAGAATCCTCTCCATGGGCAGGCATTGGCTCGCCAGCGGGCGCATTGGAATCGCCTGGCCCCGTTGGGGCGCTGGCTGCCTGAGCATAGCGCCGAGCCAAATCCCGACCTACTAGCGCCCGTTCGTCCGTCGCGCCGCTGGTTGCGCCCGGCGTTGGCGCTGGCGGCGGGGATCGCGCTGCTGCTCGTTTGGAATCCTTGGGATCGGCCGGCCGTGCCCGTGTCGGTGATTACACCGGCGGAGGTCGTGGTGCGAGAGGCCAGCGGTACGCGTCGCACCCTGGAGGACGGCTCGGTGGTTGAACTGAACCGTGGTGCCGATTTGCGCGTGGCCTTCAGCGCCGGGGAACGTCGGGTGGAACTCAGCCGCGGCGAGGCGCATTTCACGGTCGTGCGGGATCCGGCGCGTCCCTTCGTCGTTTCGGCCGGAGGACGTGAGGTGAGGGCGGTGGGCACGGCCTTCAACGTGAGACTTGATTCGGGTGCGATGGAAGTGCTGGTGACCGAGGGGCGCGTGCGCATCGGTGGCGGGGGCGAAACTCGGGCCGTCGTGCCGTCGTCGGTGACCGAGCCCGGGCCTGCGGCGGTGCCTCTGCTGGAGGCGGGGCAGCGGGCGGTCGTGTCGTTGGAGGGGGCCGAGGCCGGCCCGCGCATTGCCACGCTGACCCCGGTCGAGATCGAGCGCGTGCTGGCGTGGCAGCACCGGATGCTGGAATTCACTGCGGCGCCTCTGCAGGCGGTAGTCGCCGAGTTCAACCGCACCAACCGGCTCCAGATTGTGATCCGTGATCCGGGTGTCGCCGCCGAGCGCCTCAGCGCTTCCTTCCGGTCCGACAATGTCGAGGGATTCGTCCGGTTACTCGAGGTGGGTTTTGGCATCCGGGGCGAACGGCGCGGCGAGCACGAGATCGTGCTGCGCCGCGCGCGTTAACGGGTCACTCCGGACGCGTCAGCGCGCCGGTGGCCTGGAATGCTGCTTCAAGAATTCCCAGACGCGTTCGGCGCCGTCGAATGACGAGATCGGGCGGTTGCCCTCGCGCTGCGGGTTTCGCCCGGGCCAGCCGTGGCCGCCCGCTCCGTCGAGGACCCACTCGGTGACCGCACCTTCGCGGGTCGCGCCATGGGTGCGCGTCATCACGCCGCCGCTCGTGACGATCTCGGGGGCTGTTTCGGATTTGTTCGCGCGCACCCAGAAATCCACGACCTGCTCCACGGGCTGGTAGGGAGTCGACTGGGCGGCCTTCACCAGTGGGTTGCGGCTCAGGCCGCCCTCGAGCGGCACCTCGTTGTCGCGGGCTCCGTTGATGATCAGGATGGGGAGTGGAACTTCTGGAGCGCGTTCGAAGGTGAACATCGACGCCACCACCGGGGCGACCGCCGCGAGGCGCCGGGCTCGTTGGACCGCGTAGACGAAGGTCATCATGCCTCCGTTGGAACCGCCCGTGACGTAGATCCGCGCCGGGTCGGCTCCGTGCTCCGCCACCAGCCGGTCGATGACGGCGTCGAGGAACGCGATGTCGTCGGCGTCCCTGACCTGCCGCCGCAGAAGGTGGCCGCTGTTCCAAGCGTGCCGTCCTTCGCCGAAGGCGGTGCCTTCCGGGTACGCCACGATGAAGCCCTCGCGGCGGGCGAGGGCATCGAAGCCGGTGTCGCGCCGCATGCGTTCCGCGCTGCCCATGCCGCCGTGCAGGACCAGCACCGCGGGGCGCGGGACGCCGCCGGCGGCGTTGATCACAATAGCCCGCCGGTCAGCACCCTTCACCTTGAGTCGCATTTCCAACTCGGGGATTTCCGCGGCGGCCGGCCCCGCCTCCGCCGCCCTGGCCAGCGCCGAGCGATGGAAAGACCAGAATCGATCCCCGAGGGCGCGGATGAGGCCCACCGGATCGTGGCCGAGGCCGGGCACGACGGTCCATTCGTGCGCGACGCCGAGCGACTCCATGCGCTCGTGGAACGCGCGGTTGTTCGCGAAGGTCTCGTCGCGGTCGCCGATCGCCTGCCGGACAGGCATCCCGCGCAGTAAGGGGGCCTGCCTCTCGGCAATGGCCCACGGGCTCACCTGCAGGAAGAACGCCGGGTCATTCCCGTAGACGCGGTCGAAGATCTCCTCGCGCCGCGCGGGTCCGGCCCGGGGTGTGCGCGAGAAATCCGGCTGCATCGGGCCCGCACCGAGCAGTGAAACCCCGGCGAAAAGGTGCGGGTGGCTGAAGCCCAGCCGTGCGGCGCCGTACCCGCCCATGCTGAAGCCCTCGATGAGCCGCCCGTGGCGCTCCGCGATCGTGCGGTGCGTCGCGTCGATGTGCGGGATCAGGTCGCGGATGATCATCGATTCGACGCGGACGGAACCGTCCTTCCAGTCGAGGTACATGCCGTTCGGGAGTCCGTTGACGAAGACGACGAACATCGGCGGGAGCCGGCCGGCTGCGATCGCTTCGTCGAAGAGCCTCGCGAGCTGCGGAATCCCCGGGAGCCCGCCGCCGGAACCGTGGAGCCAATACACGACAGGAAAACGGGCGGCCGGATCGCCGTCGTGCGCGACCGGCGTGTACAGGTGGTAGCTCACGTCGCCCCCGGCGTAACGGCTCGCGAAGACATGGTGCGACACCTGCGGCCCAGTCATCGCGCGCGTCACCCAGGCGGAAGTGTATTCCGGGCCATCCATGGTCGCAGGTGCTGCCGTCGGCGCCGCCCCGCGCGCGGCGAACGCGAGGGTGGCGGCGGCGAGCAGGAGCAGGGGTTTACGCATGGGGGAAGGGATTCGCGTCACGCTGGTGTGCCGCCTCCTGTTGGCAAACGCGTGCGTTTACTGAGGTGGTTGCTTCCAGCTTCGATCGCGGAGGCCAATTCGGTCGCGGACACCGCCTGCCACTCGTGTCGATGGGGGCGCCGCAGTTGGTTTTAATTGTTCTGGCTTAGCGGAAAGCGGCGACAGGCGCATCTTATTTGGCAAAGCCGCAGCCGTGGATTTTTTCCCGCCTCCTCGACATGACCTTAGGATTCCTCCGGACACTGCCTTGGCGGACCGCCGCTTTGCTGGTGCTCGGGTGGATGACCGGAATGGCGTGCTTGGCCGCGACTGGCGGCCTGCCGGGGACGCGGAGGTTCGACCTGCCGCGCGGGGAGGCGGAGGTTACCTTGAAGCGGTTTGGTCAGCAGGCCGGCCGCGAGATCCTTTTTCCGGCGGGTGCAGTGGAGGGAGTCATCACGGCGGCTTTGGCTGGCGAATTCGCCCCGATCGAGGCGCTAGGCCGCTTGCTGGCCGGATCCGGGCTGACCTTCGCGGAGGACGCCCGCAGCGGCGCCCTTATCATTTTCCGTGCGGCGCCGGCGGCCACGCCCACGTCTGAGCCCGGATGGCGCAACGAATCCCGACCTTCCCTGACAACCACGAACATGACGAAGACCAACCCCCTTGCCCTCCTGGGCGCATTGGTGACCGCCGCGGTCTCGCCCGCGCAGACGCCGGGCCCCGCCTCCTCCGCCAACGCGGACCAGCCGGTCGTCCTAAACGCGTTCCGGGTCGATACGACGCGTGACCGCGGTTACGTCGCGACGAATTCGACGACGGGCACGAGGCTCAACCTCGAGATCAAGGCGATCCCGCTGCCCATCGAGGTCATCACCCGCGAGTTCATCGACGATATCGGGGCGGTCGACATCAAGGAGGCCCTTGAATACTCGGCGGGCATCGTTCAGGACCAGGTTGCCAGCTCGAACAACTTCCTGTTCAGCCCCTCCGGGACGGGCGCTGCCGGATCAATGTCCCGCGACACCACGACGGTCACGATCCGCGGTCTCAACACCCGCTCCTTTCTGCGGAACGGCTTCCGGCAGGACACCGTCACCGACGTGATCAACGTCGACCGCCTGGAAGTGGCGCGCGGTCCGCAATCTCTGCTGTACGGCGTCGCTTCGCTGGGTGGCGTGGTGGCGCTAACGCCCAAGTATCCTCGGTCAACGCCGCAGACCGATCTTCGTCTCGGCCTCGGCAGCAATGAGTTCTACCGAGCGGAAGTTTACCATACCGGCCCCGTGTGGAAGTCTTCCCGGGACACTCGCTTCCTCAACTACGGCTTGGGCCTCGTTTACCAGAACCTCAGCAGCCGTGCGGATTTCGACGATCGCAAGCGGATGCTGCTTACCCCGGCCGTCGAGTTCCGTCCGTTCCGCGACACCACGGTCTTCGTGGACGTCGAGTATGGGCGCTTCGAGAGCGCCGGAACGGGTTTCCAGGATCTGGCTGATTCCAATGCCGGCAACTTCCGGCATCCGATCACACGCCAACTGGCGGCGGAGAACGTGAACGAGTGGAACGAGACCCGCCTCGTGGCTAAGGACGTGTTCGGCCGCGACCGGCTCTACCGCTGGAGCGGGCCCGACACCTTCTCGAAGGACGATTATTTCAACGGCACGATCGAGGTCACTCAGAAGCTTCTGCCGGGCCTCACGGCGGTGTTGGGCGCCAATTATTCGGACCGCCGCAACGAACGTCGTTCCATCAGCGGTTCCGTGCTCCGTACCACGACGGCGAACGCCGGCGTCGCCCCCACCTCCCTCGGGGCGTGGACGCGGGTCGGCGCTGATCCGGTCACCCCGAGCCTCAGTGAGTGGAAGACCATCGGCTACGGCTGGGGCTTCGCCCGCACCCACAAGTACATCCGGCAGGCGCGCGCCGACCTGAACTACGAGTTCACGCTGTTGGGTCAGCGCCAGAGCGTGCTGCTCGGGCGCACGGATCAGACCGTGAAGCAGAGCGACCTTTCGACGACGCAGGTCGGCAGCAACACCCCCGGAAGCCCCACCCAGGGTTTCCTGCCCTTCCGCGCCCCGGAGTACGTCCGTTACGCGGGCGAGCAGTTCCGGCCTTTCCGCGATTCCGTCTTCTCCGAATGGGATACCGGTCATTACGCGGTCTATCAGGGCCGCTGGTGGAAGGACCGCATCACGACGATCGGCGGGTGGCGCAACGAGCGCTACATGGTGCGCAGCTACTTCACGTCCTTCACCAAGCTCGATCCCGCGCAGCCCGACTCGAACCTCGGCAACTGGACGCTCCCTGGAACGCCGGATGCCGCCAGCCTCGTCAACGCGGCCGGACAGGCGAGGGTGATAAATGGTTACCGGTTCGGCGCCGTGCCCCAGCGGGACGACACCTTCACCTTTGGCGTGAACGCCGCCGTCACGCGCGACATCAATCTCTACGCGGTGAGCGCGGCCGGACTTTTTCCCAACACGGGCCAGCGCGACGGCGCCGCCAATCCCTTCAAGCCAGAGCGCACGCAGAGCCGCGAGTTCGGGGCCAAGTTCGATCTCTGGAAGGACCGCGCGGGCCGTTCCCGCGTGTCGGCCACGGTGGCCTACTTCGAACTCGATCGGCAGAACGCCATCTACAACTTCGCGTTCGCTCCCCAGCCACGCTCCAACAACCAGCCGACGCTGCGCGCGGGCTTCACAGGCAGCACGCTCGCGACTGGCTCCGGTCCCTCTGCGTACTCGGTCCCCAACTCGGGCTTCACGACGTTCCAGACAAACCAGCCGGTGACCTACCTTCTGCCCGTCACCTACGTGGCGGCGGCCGACTTGAGCCACCCGCGCGTCACCGGCGCGCCCCAGCAGAGCGGCTTCATCCTGGTCGATTACGCTTCGCTCGGAACGGCCGCGAACGATCCGCTGCGCCGCGCCATGGAGGCGGCTGCGTCGGATATTTCCACGAACACCGCCCTGCAGGGTGCCACCATCGGTACCGGCGCCTCCGCGCTCAACGCCAACAATGCCTACGCCCTGAATCGGAACTCCGATGTCGCCTACGACGACCGTTCCAAGGGCGTTGATGCCCAGCTCTACCTCAACTTCACCGACAACCTCAGCACCGTCATTACTTACACGCACCTCGTGCAAGCGGTGACTGGCGGGTTTGAGATCGTCGATCAGCCGGCCAGCACCGAGTACGATTCGTGGTGGCGCTACCTCCGTTACTCCACGGACGACGCCCGCGGAATCTCACTCGACGAGTCGAAGTCGAACGTGACCAAGGTGGGCGCGATCGGTCGCCGCACCAGTGACGTGCCCCGCAATGTCTGGGCAGTCTGGAACAACTACCGCTTCACCTCAGGCCGTCTGCAGGGCCTCGAGGCCAGCCTGGGTGTAACCCTGAATGGCCCGCGGCAGGGCGAGCAGGTGATCGACAACGGCCTGCGCGACCGGTCCAACGACGAGAATCGTCGTTACCGCCCGCAGATCCCGATGGAGTACAAGGTCAACGCCGCTGTCGCCTACCGGGGCGACCTCTTCGGCCGGCGTTGGAACATCCGGCTCAACATCACCAACCTGCTCGACGACCAGAAGATGGTCAGCACGAGCTCCTCGACGCTCTTCATCAACCCCGCGACCGGCGCGCTGGTTGCGTCCACGACGCCGGGCGCCGAGCGCATCACCGTTCCGAACCGCGCGGTACGCTACTTCGACCCGCGCTCCTTCCGCCTCAGCATCAGCACGCGGCTGTGATCGGATCTCCTTCCCGCCGATTTCGTCGCGGATGGACGGTGGTGCTGCTGGCCTTCCCGGTCACCTGGTCGGTCGCCGCAGCGGACCCCGCGCCGGTCACGCGTTCGGTCGTGCTGACTGGCGGCGATACCCTGGAGTTCATCTGGGTGCCGCCCGGCTCCTTCTGGCGCGGCAGCGATGCCGACGAACCGGGACGCGATGCCGACGAGTGCCCGCGCCATCGGGTGGTGCTGAGCCGCGGGTTTTTCCTCGGGGTCCACGAGGTCACGCAGGCCCAGTGGACCGCCGTGATCGGCCGCAACCCGGCGGTTTTCCGCCACGGCCCGGAGGCGCCGCGCCGGCCGGTGGAGTCCATTTCGTGGGATGACTGCCAGGAGTTCATTGCGCGGCTTGCTGCGATCGGCGTGGGCCGGTTCCGGCTGCCGACGGAGGCCGAGTGGGAGTACGCGGCGCGCGCCGGCTCCACCACGAGGTTCCCATGGGGAGATGACCTGGAAGGGTTCGCGACCCACCGGTACGCCTGGGCCAACAGTCGGTCGATGGCGGTGACGCACCCGGTCGGTGGCAAGCTGCCGAATGCCTGGGGATTCCATGACCTGCTCGGCAACGTCTGGGAGTGGTGTGCCGATTGGTACGGGCCTTACATGGCGGGGGAGCAGACTGATCCGATGGGGCCCGCGGCCGGCCGGGAGAGGGTTTTTCGCGGTGGCAGCTGGTTCGATTTCCCGCCGAGCCTGCGTTGCGCCAACCGGCACCGCCACCCGCCCGATGGGCGTTACGCGGCGGTCGGATTGCGATTGGTCTGGGAGCCGGAGGTGCGCCCATGAGCGGGCGGCGTTTTTTGGCCGTCGCCCTAACGTTCGCGGTGGCGGCGGTGGCGTCGCCGCGGGAGCGGCTGGTGACGCTCATGGACGGCACCGCATTCACCTTTGTGGAGGTGCCCTCGGGCCGGTTCCTCATGGGCAGTCCCGCGGCTGAGGCGGGCCGCGCCGCTGACGAAGGACCGCAGAGGGAGGTCACGATTTCCCGTTCGTTGTGGTTGGGGAAATTCGAGGTTACGCAGGCGCAGTGGTCGGCGGTCATGAAGCAGAATCCTGCGATGTTCCGCGACTTTGCCGCCTCGGCCCTGCATCCGGTCGACGGCGTCTCGTGGTTTGACGTGCAGGCTTACCTGGAGCGTATCAACGCGCTCGGCCTGGGCCGGTTCCGGCTGCCGACCGAGGCCGAGTGGGAGTACGCGGCGCGGGCCGGATCGGCGACGCGCTTTCCCTGGGGGGATGACCCGACCTTCCGCGAGCTGCCACGGCACGGCTGGTTCTATCCGCGTTCCGAGGGGCGCAGCTATCCGGTCGGGCTGAAGGAGCCGAACCCGTGGGGGCTGCACGACATGTTCGGCGGAGTGTGGGAGTGGTGCGCCGATCGTTTCGGTCCGTACGGTTCCGGTTCCGTGGTCGATCCGCTTGGTTCTTCGGAAGGCGAGGACCGCTGCATCCGCGGGGGCAGTTGGTTCAACGAACCGGAGGCGCTGCGCAGTGCAAACCGTCACCGGCACCCTCCCGGCTCGCGGCTCACAAACCTCGGCCTGCGGCTCGTCTGGGAGCCTGCCGCCGGTCCCCACGAGGCGGTATTCCAACGTCGGCCCAACGGTTCACTGCCCGAAGGTTACCGTGCGATGCCTCCGGCGGGGTCCGGCCCATGGTACGTCGAGGTGCCGGGGCATGTGCCTCCGTCGGCCGGCGAGTCGCCTCGGCTGCTGTTTCGCCGGTCGGACCTGCCGGCCCTGCGGGCGCGAGCGGAGACCCCCGAGGGCGCGGCCATCCTGCGGCGTCTGCGTTTCCTGCTCGACGGCCGGGACGGGACTGGTCTCCCGGCGGCGCTACAGACCGCGACGCAGGCTTATCCCGGAGGAGCTGGGATCGAGTTGCCGGTGGGAGCGCTCACCCTCGGCCACGCCGCCGGGCACGGACTGCTGTATCAAGTCACCGGTGACAAGCGCCACGCCGATCTTGGAAGGCAGTGTCTGGAGCGCTTTCTGGAGGGGGTGCGCGACCGCGACCCGCGCTACGCTTTCCGGCGGCCCGGCGGCGCGCTACGGGCGGGACCGACCCTCGGCTGGCTGGCGGTCGGATACGACCTTTGCCGCGACGGCTGGGATGCCGCCACGCGGGAGCGCATCGGCCGCGCGCTCTGGGAGTACCGCGAGTTGCCCGACGGGGAGGAGCGCAAGGGGCCGGTGACGCTTGAGGCCCTCGCGCGGGGAACCATGCCGCCCCACAGCAACCATTTTGGGATGCAGGTCGGCGGGGCCGCCCTCGCGCTCCTCGCTTTGGAGGGGGAACCGTGGGTCGATCGCGCGCGTTTCGGGGAACTCCGCGCCTTGGCGGCTCACTCCATGCGACGGAACCTCGAGGAAGGTTTTGGCGATGGCGGCTATTTCCTGGAGGGCGACGGCACCGGATCGATGGCTTCCCAAATCGTGTTTCTCTCGGCCCTGCAGGCTTGGAAGAGCGCCGCCGGTCACGACTACTTCTCCAGCCCGCGTCCCAATGCCCGCTTCCTGACTCTGAAGTGGATCTACCAGACGGTCTTTCGCGAAGGTCAACCTGAGCTCTGGCCGATGCGAGGCGGCTACCCGCGCAATGTCTGGTCCCGCGCCGGCATGAGCGGTGCCGCCTACTTCGCCCTGGGGATGGGCAGCCTGCCAGCGGCGGAGCGCGGGGCGCTTGCGTGGTGCTACGACCGTTTCCTTGCTGTCGCGGACGCCGCCGCCGGAACTCCGTTCGACACCGCCAGCCTTTACCCGCAGTACGCGGTCACCGCCTTCGTGCATTGGCCCATCGGGACCGAGACCGTTGACCCGAATGCCGTGCTACCGCGGGCTTACCGCGATTCCCAAGCCGGTTTCTTCTGCTGGCGCGACCGCTGGCGGGACGCCGACGACACCGTCGTCACGGTGCTCACGAATCCCGTGCGCGGCTACATGGGCGCGCCGGCGGACAAGGCCTTTGCCGTGCATTCCCGCGGGCGCCGACTGTCGTGGGGTTCCGTGGCGGAGGGCCCGGTACGGCATTGGTGGATGTCGCCCCGCGGCGAGATGAGTTCGCTCACGCTCGCCGATGGTACGGCCTTTGCTGTGGATTTCACCGGCGCAAGCGGCACCGACGTGATGCTCGTCACGAGCGGCTCTGCCAGCGGCCAGACGGTGAAGGTGGCCGGCGGGCACTTAACCTTCTGGTTCCCGAACGCTGACCGCCCGCCTGTAGTCCGCGCCGAGGGTGATGCGGCGGCGGTTGGCAGCCGGCGGGTTTCTCTCCGCGAGGGTAAGCTCCTTCTGGAGGAGCGCTGACTCGTGACGATCAGGCGGTCGGCCGGATCGGCATGGCATTGGCCGGGCAGTTGGCAGCTCTCCAAGGCGATCGCCGGGGAAAGCGGCGCCAGCGAAACGATTTCGGGCCTGAGGGCGGCCGTCAGCCAGGTTTCGCCCTCAATTCTTACCGAAAGACATGCGTCTCCCGACTCACTTGGTCGCCCAGCTTCTCTGAGCTGCCCGTGCGTGTGGTGAGCCTGAATGTCCTCGCCTACGCTAGGGCCCGTCCCCTTGCTCACGCGCCGTAGTCTTCGCAGGTTCACTTTACCCATGACGATTCCCCAACGAGTTATCCTCTGGATGGGCTGCATCACGAGCATCTGGATATGGATTCATCCGCCTGTTTACCGGATGACCGCGGCCGGCCGCATGGAGCACAACGTGTACTACGCCTGGGAAGTTCCCATGGAGTGGTCGGTCAACCTGCCCATGGTCGCTTTGCGACTGCTCACGGCCGTGCTGGTGACGACCGGGTTGTTCCTCGCCTTCACCTCTAGCCGGAAAAAGGAGGCCGTATGAGCCCGCGGACCCGGTGCAATGCGGGGTTTACGCTGGTGGAGATCATGACGGTCGTGGGCATCGTGGGTCTCCTCTGTGGCATCGCGATCCCCGCGCTAATGCACGTTAAGTCCAAGTCCGAGGAGACGATCGCCCGGAACACGATCCGTCAGCTCTACGATGCGAAGGAGTTATATTTCGCCGAGGACGGAGCGGGAAAGACCGTGACCAATGTGGCCCGGCTCGTGCAGGCCGGCTATGCCTCACACTCGCTCGACGTCGCGACCCAGCATAACATCGGTCCTTGGAACACCACCGTGCTGCGCGCGGAGTTCCTTAGGGCGGGCGCTACGGTCAAGGTCTCGGAAGTCTTCTCCTCCGGCCGCGTCGTCAGCTTCGGCCGGACGCTGACCTATCCTGACCCGAAGTGACGCTGACCCTTCATGGGGCTGTTTGACTTTCTCCGTCTCCGTCGGCCCTCCGCCGCCGGAGGGCCCCAGTCATCGGAGGCCGCCGAGCCCCTGTTCGCCGTGCCCCTGGAGGCCCGGCCCCTGAATTTGGCTCCGGGAGCGACTCGGCCGACCTACGTGTTTTACGCGTTCCTCTTCGGCGATTCGGCCGACGGCGCCGTGGTCCGTCTCCGCAGGGAGCTGCGCGACGAAGGCCTGGAGCTCGTCGAGCTGAAAGGAAAGGTCTTCGCGACCTCGATCCCCGACTGGACGGATTTCGTTGCTGGCAATTTCGACTGGATGAAGGACGCGCTGCCCACCGCCAAACAGCTGGCCGAAGGCGGCCGCGGGATCGTCTACTATTCGCCGAAGATCACGCGGTTGTGATCCGTGGAGGACCTGCCGGCCAGAGTATACAAACCCGGATAAACAGAGGCGAGGGGCTAGGGGATTTCGGAGGCGTCAGGCGAGAGGCGCGAGGGGGAGGAGTTCGAATTCAGGAGTTGGGAGTCAGGAGGAGGTAAGTCGGCCGGCTCGATGTGGCTGCGGCTGCAGCCGAGGATTCGGTGAGCCGGTTATTCGGTAAGTCGGTGAATCGGTGGTCGGTAACCCAGTCATCGGCCCCGCCTTCATCAGCCGCCAGCTTCGGGCCAGATGGCCGCGAAGAGGCGCAGGATGCGCAAGAGGAAGAAAATTGGATTCAGGAGTTGGGAAACAGTGGGTGGTAAGGCGGCCGGATCGATGCGGCTCGGCCGATGTGGCTGCGGCTGTAGCCGCGGATTCGGTGAGCCGGTTTATTCGGTGAATCGGTGAACCAGTTGTCGGTACCGCCTTCATCGACTGCCGATATTCCGGCACATCTCCGATGGACTTTCACTGTTATACCTCGCGTCTCACGCCGCTGGCGGTGGCCGTCGTGGCGGCAGGAGCCGCGCGGTTGGCGCGCACCCCAAAGTCGACCACGTCGCTCAGGGGCTTGAACGGTCCCGCTCGGGCGCTCCGGTCGCGCTGGCTTCGGCCGCCTTGGCCAGCGCCGAGCGATGGAAAGACCAGAATCGATCCCCGAGGGCGCGGATGAGGCCCACCGGATCGTGGCCGAGGCCGGGCACGACGGTCCATTCGTGCGCGACGCCGAGCGACTCCATGCGCTCGTGGAACGCGCGGTTGTTCGCGAAGGTCTCGTCGCGGTCGCCGATCGCCTGCCGGACAGGCATCCCGCGCAGTAAGGGGGCCTGCCTCTCGGCAATGGCCCACGGGCTCACCTGCAGGAAGAACGCCGGGTCATTCCCGTAGACGCGGTCGAAGATCTCCTCGCGCCGCGCGGGTCCGGCCCGGGGTGTGCGCGAGAAATCCGGCTGCATCGGGCCCGCACCGAGCAGTGAAACCCCGGCGAAAAGGTGCGGGTGGCTGAAGCCCAGCCGTGCGGCGCCGTACCCGCCCATGCTGAAGCCCTCGATGAGCCGCCCGTGGCGCTCCGCGATCGTGCGGTGCGTCGCGTCGATGTGCGGGATCAGGTCGCGGATGATCATCGATTCGACGCGGACGGAACCGTCCTTCCAGTCGAGGTACATGCCGTTCGGGAGTCCGTTGACGAAGACGACGAACATCGGCGGGAGCCGGCCGGCTGCGATCGCTTCGTCGAAGAGCCTCGCGAGCTGCGGAATCCCCGGGAGCCCGCCGCCGGAACCGTGGAGCCAATACACGACAGGAAAACGGGCGGCCGGATCGCCGTCGTGCGCGACCGGCGTGTACAGGTGGTAGCTCACATTGCCTCCTGCGGACCGGCTCGCTAAGACATGGTGCGACACCCGCGGCCCAGACATCGCCCGCGTCACCCAGGCGGAAGTGTAGTCCGGGCCATCCTTGGTCGCAGGTGCTGCTGTCGGCGCCGCCCCGCGCACCAACGACGCGAAGATCAGGGCGAACAGGATTAGATTCCTCCGCATGGGGCCGAAGTCGTCACCTTGATGGCTGCTAGACGGTTGGCAAACGTGGTCCGCGGGTTGGGGTTTTCCGCCGGCGGGTTTCTCTCCGCGAGGGTAAGCTCCTTCTGGAGGAGCGCTGACCCGCGACGGGCTCGTCGCCTTCAATCCCAGAGCGTGCGCAGGTGAGGGTAGGAGCGGATCGCCTCGTCGGCGGTGATCAGCGTCAAGCCGTGGAGGCGGGCGGTGGCGACGATCAGGCGGTCGGCCGGATCGGCATGGAATTGGCCCGGAAGTTGGCAGCTCTCGACGGCGATCGCCGGGGAGAGCGGCACCAGGGAAACGATTTCGGGCCTGAGGGCCGCGGTCAGCCAGGTTTCGACCGGTTGTCCGAGGCGCAGGCGGCCGCGGGCGGAAAGCATCGCGATCTCCCACGGGGTGATGGCCGCCGCTCCCAGCGGAAGATTGGCCGGGTCGCGGAGAACCTCGCTGACCCGGGCCGGAAGGCGTTCCGGCGAATCGAGCGCCCAGATCAGCGCGTGGGTGTCGAGCAGGTAGCGCATCGCGGCGTTCAGGACCGCAACGCGTCCCACGTGGCCGGGTCGACCGCGGGTGCCGTGGGTGCCTCGTAGTGCAGGACGCTGCCGCGCAAGGATCCCAACCAATCCGCCGGATTGACCGGAGTCTCAGCCGTAGGAGGCAGGACCACCGCGATCACGCGGCCGCGATTGGTGACCTCAATGCGCTCGGGTTGCGCCTCGAGTTGCCGAAGGATCGAAGTGCAACGCGCCTTGAATTCAGAGACGGAGAGCTGGGTTGCACTCATGGGACAAGTTTCGTTATGACTAAGTAAATGGTCAAGATGATCATACTAATAGTTCTATTGTAAATAAATGTAGATGAGAAACTAACGAATCCTGTGATTCAGATTTACGCGCCGGAGCCGATCCCAAGGGGTCATATCGAGATTCGAGACCTCTGCCCGTTTGGCGGCGAAACTCCGGCTCCAGGTGCAGTGGTATCTGATTTCGGGCCGCGCTGAAGCGCCGGCTTCGCCGGGTTCCGCGGCGAACCTGCGCCGGGTCGGAGCGGGACTGTCATGGATCTCGACCTGCCCTGTGCCGGTTCGGGAGAACGCCCTTGGCTTCCGGCGGTCGTCGCGGGTTGATGTAACCCATGCCCGTCCAACTTGGCATCGATGTCCTGCTGGAAGAGGTCCCGGAAGTCCTGCGCGTGCGGCGCGTCGGGTTGATCACCAACCCCACCGGCGTCGACGGGAAGCTGCGGCCGACGGTCGAGTTGCTGCGCGCCTGTGCGGACTTCCAGCTGGTCGCGCTCTACGGACCGGAGCACGGCGTGCGCGGCAACGCGCAGGCGGGAGAGTTCGTCGACTACTTTCAGGACGAGCACCTCGGTCTGCCCGTCTTCAGCCTGTATGGGCAGGCGTTGAAGCTGCCGGCGGCACCGCTGGCCGACATCGACGCCACGATGAGGTCGTTCGACACGCAGCACGCGGGCAAGACCGTGGAGCACGCGATGCTGCGCGGGGTCGATGCGCTGGTCTTCGACCTGCAGGACGTCGGCACGCGCGTCTACACCTACGTGGCGACGATGGCCTATGCGATGCAGGCCGCGGCTGAGGCGGGCATCCCGTTTGTCGTGCTCGACCGGCCCAATCCCATCAACGGCGCGGTGATGGAGGGGCCGATCCTCGAATACCCGCGGCACAGCTCGTTCATCGGGCTTTATCCCGTGCCGCTTCGGCATGGTATGACCACCGGTGAGTTGGCGCGGTTGTTCAACGCGCGGTTCCTCGCGCGCCGCGTCGACCTCACGGTGGTGCCGATGCGCGGCTGGCGGCGCGGAGATTGGCACGACGCCACCGGACTACCGTGGGTGACGCCTTCGCCCAACATGTCCACGCCCGACACCGCGACCGTCTACCCGGGCCAGGTGCTGCTCGAAGGCACGAACCTTTCAGAGGGCAGGGGAACGACGCGTCCGTTCGAGCTTTTCGGTGCGCCGTGGATCGACGGCTACCTCCTCGCGCGCGACCTGAATGCCCTTGGCCTGCCCGGCGTCGTCTTCCGCGAAGCGTGGTTCGCGCCGACGTTCTCGAAATTCGCCGGCCAGCGCTGCGGCGGCTGCCAGCTGCACGTCACCGATCGCGAGACCTTCCGGCCAATTCTCACGACGATTGCGTTGCTCGGGGCGGTGCGGGCCCGGTACGGCGAACGGCTGGAACTGCACGACGATTACTTCGACAAAGTGATGGGAACCTCGACGGTGCGCGAAGCCTTCGTGCGCGGCGAACCGGCGGCGGCGATCGCGGCGTCGTGGGAGCCCGGCGTCGCGGAGTTCGCGCGCGTCCGCGCGCCGCACTTGCTGTACTGATAGCTCGGTATCCGCCGCGGCGGCCTCCGTTCTCCCGCCTTGCCCGATGGTAAAAATCGCGCGGTGATCGCGCCATGCCCCACACCCTGCCCCCCGCGTTTCGCATTCTCGGTCTCCTGCTCGCCTTCGCGTCCCCCGTTGCCGCCGCTTCCGCTCCTGCGGCCGCGTCGGCCGGCAAGGTGCCAGCCGACGTTCGTCTGGGTGACCTGAAGGACCTCAACGGCTATTTTCCCTTTACGCCGTCGGCCTCGCGCGAGGCTTGGGCGGTGCGCGCCGAGGAAGTGCGGCGGAGGATCCTTGTCTCGCAGGGTCTCTGGCCGCTGCCGACGCGCACGCCGCTCAATGCCGTGATCCATGGGCGCATCGACCGCGGCGACCACACGGTCGAGAAGGTCTTCTTCGAGAGCGCGCCCGGCTTCTACGTCACCGGTAACCTGTACCGCCCCAAGGGTATTTCGGGGCGCGCGCCCGGAGTGCTCTTCGCGCACGGCCACTGGAAGGATGCGCGGCTCTCCGAGGAGACCGAAGCCAAGCTGCGCGTGGAGATCGCCACGGGGCAGGAGCGCTTCGAGCAGGGCGGTCGCAGCCGGTTCCAGGCGATGTGCGTGCAGCTCGCGCGCATGGGTTGCGTGGTCTGGCAATGGGACATGCTGAGCGATTCCGACTCGCGGCAGTTCAGCGCGGAGATCGTGCACCGGTTCGCCAAGCAGCGGCCCGAAATGAACACGGTCGAGAACTGGGGCCTCTACAGTCCGCAGGCCGAGGCGCGGCTGCAGTCGATCATGGGACTGCAGACCTGGAACGCCATCCGCTCGCTCGATTTCCTGCTCTCGCTGCCCGATGTCGATCCCGAGCGCACCGCCATCACGGGCGCGAGCGGTGGCGGCACGCAGACGATGCTGCTGGCGGCGATCGACCCTCGCATCCGCCTCTCGTTCCCGGCCGTGATGGTGAGCACCGCCATGCAGGGCGGGTGTACCTGCGAGAACGCGTCCCTGCTGCGCATCGGCACGGGCAACGTCGAGTTCGCCGCGCTCTTCGCGCCCGGCCCGCAGGGCATGACCACCGCGAACGACTGGACGAAGGAAATGTCCACGAAGGGCTTCCCGGAGCTGCAGAAACACTACGCGCTGCTCGGGGCGCCGAAGAACGTGATGCTCCACCGCGGAGAGCATTTCCCGCACAACTACAACGCGGTGTCGCGCTCCGCGTTCTTCACCTGGCTGAACCAGCATTTCCGGCTGGGGGCGAAGGAGCCGGTTCTTGAGCGCGACTTCACGCCGCTCTCGCGCGCCGAGCTCACGGTGTGGGATGCCGCGCACCCCGAGCCGAAGGCGGCGGGGCCGGACTTCGAGCGCGCGTTGCTGAAATGGTTCTCCGACGACGCTTCGCGCCAGCTCACCGCCGCCGCGGCTGATCCGGCGCGGCGCGAGTCCGAGCTCCGCGCGGGCATCGAGGTCGTGGTGGGTCGCACCTACGCCTCCGCGGGTGCGGTGGAGTGGCGCGAGACCGCCGCGGCCGCTGGCTCCGGGTACCGGCGGCTTTCCGGCCTCGCGCGCAACGTCACGCACGGCGAGGAATTGCCGGTCACACTGCTGCTGCCGGCGCGCGCCGACGGCCGCCTGGTCGTGTGGCTCGACGAAGCGGGCAAGGCGGGCCTGTTGGCCGCGGATGGATCTCCGCGGCCGGCCGTCGCACGTTTGCTGGAGGCCGGAGTGGCGGTGCTGGGCGCGGACCTGCTCTTCCAAGGCGATTTCAATTCCGACGGCGCGGCACCTGCGCGCACGCGGGTCGTCGCGAATCCGCGCGAGTTCGCGGGGTACACCTTCGGTTACAACCATGCCCTGCTCGCGCAGCGCGCGCACGACGTCCTCTCGCTCGTGAAGCTCGCCCGCGGCGGCATGGGCGGCTTCACCGCGAAGTCGGTCGCGCTGGCGGGCGTCTCCGGCCTCGGCCAGGTCGCCGCCGCGGCGCGCGCCGTGGCGGGTGCGGCGATCGATCGCGCCGCGATCGACACGCGTGGCTTCAGGTTCGGAAGACTCCTCGACTACCGCGATCCTTCCTTCCTGCCGGGCGGGGCCAAGTACCTCGACGTGCCCGGCCTGTTGGTCGCGGGCGCGCAGGGTCCGCTGTGGCTGGCGGGGGAGGGAGCCGCGCCCGCCCTGGTGGCCGACGCCTACCGCACCGCGGGCGCGACGGAGCGCCTCGCCGTGCACACCTCCGGAGAGGCCGCGGCGGCCGCGGCCGAGTGGTTGTCCCGCTGAGGATTTCCCCGGCGGCCGTCAGGCGCGCCGTTCAGGCCAAGTCCTTGAGACCGCCCAGGCGGTTGCGAGCGTCGTGGTGGTGCCGATCAGCGTGAACCAAGGCCAGAAGACCTCGCCACCGAAGGTCCGGAGCCAGGTTTCCCGCAGGGAGGGCACGGTCGCGGGCCAATAGATCACGTTCATCACGGCCAAAGAGGCCAGCATCCCCGCCACCGCCGCGCGGGGGCCGACGCCGCGGCCGAACAACGCGAGAATCAGGCCTCCCAGCAGCGCGCCGCTGGTGAGACCGCGCAGCGAGAAGGCCGCGTTGAGCACGAAGGTCACCTCGCGGGTGAGCCAGGCGACGAAGACGAGCACGGCCGCCCAGATCAGCGTTGAGTGGCGGCTGAAACGCAGGAAGAAGGCGTCGTCGCGACCCGGCAGCGCGGGTTTCATGAAGTCCATCGTTGAGACCGAGGCGAGGGCCGATACCGCCGAGCTGATCGAAGACATGGCCGCCGCGAGGATGGCCACGATCAGGAACCCCTTCATCAGCTGCGGCATCTCCGTCACGATGTAGATCGGGAAGATGAAGTCGTTCGACTTGATCCCCGGCCGGCTTTCCGGGAGCGGAATCTGGAACGGATGACTCTGGTAGAAGACCCAGAGCATCACGCCGACGAGCAGGAAGAGGAGGAAGAGCGGGAAGATGAGGACGGCGCTGAAGACCAGGGCCTTGCGGCCTTCCGCCACGTCGCGGCACGCCAACACGCGTTGGACGATGAGCTGGTCCGCCCCGTGCGAGGAAAGCACCAAGAACGTGCCGCCGATCAGTCCCATCCAGAGGTTGAAGGGCGCCCCGAACGAGAAGTCGGTGCGCAGCCATTCCGTCTTCCCCGCGGCCGCGGCCTTGGCGAGACCGCCGGCGAGGCCGCCCTCGACCATCGACGCCAGGTGGGTCAACGCGAACAGCCCTCCGGCCACGAACAGCACCATCTGCACGGCATCGGTCCAGACCACCGCCTTCATTCCGCCCACGTAGGTGTACACGACCGAGAGCGCCACGAAGAGCAGGATCGCCCCGAAGATCGGATCCACCATCCCGCCCAGGCTGCAGACCGCGTCGCCGAGCATGAGACGCACGGGAATGCAGGCCACGTAGACGCGCACGCCGGCGGAGAGGGGTTCGAGGAACAGGAAAAGCGCGCCCGCGAGGCGACGCGGCCCCCGGCCGAGGTGCTGCTCAAGCAGCTGGTAGGGGGAGAAGATCTCCCCGCGCAGGTAATGCGGCACCATCACCACCGCGAGGATCACCCGCGCGAT
>JBBAVH010000015.1:0-97696 GCA_040397825.1 Opitutaceae bacterium | reverse complement strand
GGCCTCGGCAACCAGTTCCTCGCCAACATCCGCGAGGTCGACGCCATCGTGCAGGTCGTGCGCTGCTTCGAGGACGCCGACATCGTTCACACCATGGGCAGGGTTGACCCGGTGCGCGACATCGAGGTCATCACGACCGAGCTCGTCCTCGCCGACCTGGACGCGGTCACCAAGCGAATCGAGAAGAATCAGAAGAAGGCCAAGTCGGGCGACAAGGAAGCCCAGGCGGAGATCGCCCTGCTCCAGCGCCTCGAGCCCCACCTGAATGCCGGCAAGACCGCCAACCTCCTGCCGGCCTCCGAGGAGGAGACGCGGCTGATGAAGCTGTTCCAGCTGCTCACCGCCAAGCCGGTGCTCTTCGCCTGCAACGTCGCCGAGGGCGACCTCGCCACGGCCGAGCAGAACCCGTTCGTCCAACAGGTCGCCGGCTACGTGCGCACCCACCACGACGCGGCCTACGTGCCGATCAGCGCGCGCATCGAGTCCGAGCTCATCGACCTCGCCCCCGAGGAGGCGAAGGCGTTCCTCAAGGACCTTGGCGTCGACGACTCGGGGGTCTCCAAGCTCATCCAGGCCACCTACGCGCTGCTCGGGCTGCAGACCTACTTCACCGCCGGCGAGAAGGAGGTCCGCGCGTGGACCATCCGCAAGGGGTGGAAAGCCCCGCAGGCCGCGGGCGTCATCCACACCGATTTCGAGAAGGGCTTCATCAAAGCCGAGGTGGTCGCCTACGCCGACCTCAGCCGGCTCGGCAGCGTCGCCGCCGCGCGCGAGGCCGGCAAATACCGGCTCGAGGGGAAGGACTACGTGTTCGCCGACGGCGACGTGGCCCTTTTCCGCTTCAACACCTGAGCCGCCGCGGGTCGGTGTTGCGAGGCGCGGCGGCGCGGGCTTGCCTCGCCGCCATGCGCCTGTCGAACGCGTTCCTCCCGCTGCTGCTCGCGACGATCGTCGTCCGCGCGCACCCGGAGATCGCGGGCGCCCTGACCCGGGTGAACGCCCTGATCGCCGTAGCTCCGCGCGAAGCCGCCCTCTACCTCGAACGCGGCGAACTCTACGCCCGCCACCGGGAGTGGATCCACGCCGAGGCCAACTACCTCGCCGCCGCCGAAATCGCGCCACACGCCCCGGGAATCCACCGCGCCCGCGGCGCCCTCGCGCTGGAGCAGCAGCGCCCCGCCGAGGCGAAGGGATTGCTCGACGAAGCCATCCGGCTCGATCCGGGCGACATCCCGGCACGCATCCTGCGCGCCCGTGCCCGTGCGGCGCTCGGAGAAAAGTCAGCTGCGCTCGCCGACTACGACCTCGCCCTCACCGCGGCACGCACACCCTCCCCAGACCTGATCCTCGAGCGTATCGCCCTGCTGGAACCCACCGCCGCCGTGCGCGCCCTCGACGAGGCGATCGCCCGCCTCGGCGCGGTCCCCGCCCTCGAGCTCCGCGCCCTGACGATTGAGGAGCAAGCGGGACGCATCGACGCGGCGCTGGCCCGCCTCGAACGACTCATCGCCGCCGCCGAGCGCAAGGAGACCTGGCTGCGCCGCCGCGGCGACCTGCTCCTCCGAGCCGGACGGGGCGCGGAGGCACGCGCCGCCTACTCCGCCGCACTCGCGGCGATCAACTCCCTGCCCGCCTGGCTGCGCGAATCCCCCGAGTTGGCGACACTCGCCACGGAGCTCGCAACCCTCTCGGCCTCCCGCCCGTCTTCTTCGCCATGAACCTTACCCCCGCCCGTTTTCTCGCCACCCTGGCGCTGCTTGCTTCGCCCCTCGGGGCCGCCACCACGATCCTCCGCGGCCCCTACCTGCAGAGCGCGACGCCCGACAGCATCGTCATCCGCTGGCGGACCGACACCACCGAGGCGTCCGTGGTGTCCTACGGTACGGAACGCGGGCAGCTGAAGCAGGTCGCCAAAGCCGAAGGCATCAAGTCCGAGCACGTCGTGCCGCTCTACGGCCTGCAGCCCTCGACGACCTATTACTATTCCGTCGGCCCCACCCCGCTCGCGCCGCCCGCCCCGGGTAAAGCGGCGGCCGAGGACGGCCCGGGCCGGCCTTCAACTTACAGCTTCACCACGCCGCCGCCCGCGGGCACCTCCAAGCCGACGCGCATCTGGGTGCTCGGCGATCCGGGAACCAAGAACGATGTGCAGCGCTCCGTACGCGACTCGTACCAGACATTCACCGGCAAGCGCGCGACCGACCTGTGGCTCCTGCTCGGCGACAACGCCTATCCCGACGGCACCGACGCCGATTACCAGAAGGCGTTCTTTGAGATGTACCCCACCACCCTCCGCACCTCGCCCGTCTGGCCCGCGCTCGGCAACCATGACGGACGCAGCGCGAACTCCGAGACCCAATCCGGCGTCTATTACGACATCTTCACCCTGCCCACCCGGGGCCAGGCGGGCGGCGTGATGTCGGGCACCGAGGCGTATTACTCTTTTGACTACGCCAACATCCACTTCATCTGCCTCGACTCACACGACTCCGACCGCCGGCCGGAGGGCGCGATGATGCAGTGGCTGAAGGCCGACCTCGCGGCGACCTCCCGCGACTGGATCATCGCCTACTTCCACCACCCCACCTACACGAAGGGAACCCACGACTCCGACAAAGACAGCGACAGCTCCGGCCGCATGAACGACATGCGCGCCATCTTCCTGCCCGTACTGGAACAAGGCGGTGTTGACCTCATCCTGACGGGCCACTCGCACGTCTACGAACGTTCCCCGCTGATCAACGGGCACTACGGGAAGAGCCCGACCTTCGACGCCGCTAGGCACGTCCTGCAGAAGGGCAGCGGCCGGGAGGGCGGAGACGGCGCCTATCGCAAGAAGCGCGGCCGGATCCCGAACGCGGGCGAGGTCTCAGTCGTCACCGGCAGCGCCGGCCATGCGGGATCTAAGCCCCCAGCCCTCAACCACCCGGTATTCTACATCGCGATGAACGAGGCCGGCTCCTCGGTCATCGACGTCGACGGCCTGCGCCTCGACCTCACCTTCATCACCGACAAGGGCGAGAAGAAGGACTGGTTCACGATGATCAAGGAGTGACGGTCGCGCGGACCGCGGGCCTCATTTCGACGGCGGCCGCGGTTCCTCGGGGCGGCGCGGAGGCTCCACGAGGCTGGCGAGGTAAGTCATCGCGCGGAACGGCCGCAGGATGGCGTTGCCGATCACGATCGGCTCGGCCGGATGCGCCTTGTCCTCCGGCAGGCGGGCGACGAGCGACGAAAGCACCGCCGCGCCGACGATCACGCTCACGAAGAACCACTGGAACATCGCCGCGTCGACGCCGCGTCCTTCACCGCCCTTCAGCAGCAGCCCCCAGACCACGGGGGAGACGCCGCCCAGCAGAGCGGTGACCGCGCCGTGGATCGCGACCGCCAGCGTGCGGTCCTCCGCGGTAACGGTCTTAGGCAGGTAACTGAGGTTGGCCATTGCCCACGTGGCGGCGCCAAGGCCGATGAAGAAGTAGGAAACCCAGACACCGACGGCCCCACCGAACCCGTCGCGCAGGAAAAACCACCAGTGCACGCTCACGGCCGCGTAGATCCCGAGCGCCAGCAGGAAGAACGGCCGCGCGCCGGTCTCATCGATGCGCCGCCTCACCAGCCAGGCCGCCACCATCACGCCCGAGTAGCGGGCCACCTCAAAAACCATGATCTGCGCCGTCGTCATGCCCGCCCCGACCTTCAGGAAATAAGCCGCGAACGGCGGGATCGGCGTCGCGAACACCGCCGCGGCCACCGCCAGCCACGCATACGTGCGGAAAATCGAGGGTCGCAGCAGGTGCCGGGGCGTATCCCTCAGCACCGTACGCAGGCTGATCGACACGGGGCGCTCGCCGTCGGGCATGCGCCGGAGCGCGAAATAGCTCACCGTCGAGCCGGCCAGCGCGATCAGGTACTGCGCGAGCAGCGCCCAATAGACCGGCAGCAACGCGAACAAGCCGGCGCAAGCGAGCAGCGTGCCGATACTGGCCACGGCGGCGGCGAACTGGTCGCTCGCGAAATACCGGCCGCGGATGGAGGCGGGCAGGATCGCGTAGAACCACGAGATGCCCGAAGCCGCCCCGATGGACCGGCAGAGGCAGAAGAAAAAGACGCTCCAAACGAGCGCATGCACCATCCACGGCCGCTCCCCGCCCAGCGCCAGCAGGGCGAGCACCGCCGGCACGGCGAGGAAAACGCTGCGCGTGCCCCAGCCGCCAAGCATCACCGCCTTGTAGCCGAAGCGCGGCAGCAGCGCGGTCGACAGGATCTGCACCGGCGTCAGCACAAACACGAACGAGTAGGCTAGACCTACCTCGAACGGACCCGCCCCGAGCTGCTCCGCGAAGAGCACCATCGGCGTGCCGATCCCGATCTGCCACGAGAGCGCGTTGAAGAACGCGAACACGATCCCCGGCCGGTAGGGCGCCAGCTCGGGGTCCGACTTGGCCGTGGGAAACAGCATCGTGCCCGCGGCCGGTCACGGCCGCGCTGCGCGCCGGCTCAGGCGAGTTCCTTCCGCCACCGCGTGAACTGCCGGGCCACCTGACGCGGCCCGGGCATGCCCGTGCCTTCCCGCCGCGCCAACGCGCGACGCAGGTCGAAGACTTCAACCCAATCGCGGCCGAACGCCGGATGCACGGACAGCACGTCCTCGACGGGCAGCCGGTTCAGCGGCACCCCCTTCTTCTCCGCCAGCCGCACCACTGCGCCGACCGCGTGGTGGGCTTCGCGAAAGGCGACGCCGCGTCGCACCAGGTGGTCGGCCAGATCGGTCGCGAGCAACGCGGGATCCGCCACCGCCGCCGCGCACGCGCCGTGGCGGACCTTTATGCCCGCCACCGTGCCCGCCAACACCTGGGAGCAAATCAGCGCCTGATCGAGGCTGTCGAAGACCGGCGGTTTATCCTCCTGCAGGTCGCGGTTGTAGGTCAGCGGCAACCCCTTCGCGAGCGTCAGCAGGGTGTGCAGGTTGCCCTGCAGCCGGGCCGACTTGCCGCGCAACAGCTCGCAGGAATCGGGATTCTTCTTCTGCGGCATCAGGGAAGAACCCGTGCAGAAGGCATCGGGCAGATCGACGAAGCCGAACTCCGTGCTGCTCCACAGGATCAGGTCCTCCGCGATGCGCGAGAAATGCACTCCGAGGATGGCGCACGCGGCGGCGAACTCGAGGAACAGGTCGCGGTCCGCCACGGTGTCCATCGAGTTGGACGTCACCCGCGGCCGGCCCCGGCCGTCGACGAAACCGAGGGCCCGCGCCGTGAACTCCCGGTCGATCGGCAGTGTCGTGCCGGCGATAGCGCCGGCCCCGAGCGGGCACCAATTCGCGTTCTCCGCCACCGCCGCGAAGCGCGCGCGGTCGCGGCCGAGCATCTCCATCCACGCGAAGAGATGATGCGCCAGGAACACCGGCTGCGCCCGCTGCAGGTGCGTGTAGCCGGGAATCAGCACGTCGCGGTTCGCCTCCGCCACCGCCAGCAGCGCGCGCTGCGCCTCGAGGACCGCCCCGCCCAGCTCGGCGCAGGCGTGCTTGAAGAAGAGACGCATGTCCGTCGCCACCTGATCATTGCGGCTGCGGGCCGTGTGCAGCTTCGCCGCCGCCGGCACCCGCCGCGTCAGCGCCTGCTCGATGTTCATGTGCACGTCCTCCAGCCGCGGGTCCCAGCGGAAGCGGCCGGCCGCGATCTCCGCCGCGATGGCGTCGAGACCGGCGTGGATCGCGTCGCGCTCCCGCTTCGTGATGATCCCCACGTGGGCCAGCATCGCCGCGTGGCCCTTGCTCCCCGCGATGTCGAACGGCGCCAGGCGATGGTCGAACGAGACCGATTCGCTGAAACGCAGCATGAGCTCCGCCGGTCCAGCGGAAAACCGCCCGCCCCAGGTCGCGTGTGAAGACTTCGCCATGGGAGCAACTGATGCGACCGGCCCCACCCCGCGCAACGGGAAACACACCAACTTTCGCCCGCGACTCGGCCGGTCGGCGGGTTGTCGACCGAGTCTCAACGCTTGCCGTCATCGCCGTGCGGCTGACTGTTTCTAACGTGAACTGGCGAATCGCCGTCGCACTTGCCACCTTGCTCCTTGCCGCCGGGTTCTGCCCAGCCGCGGAAGGCGCCGCGCCGGAAAGCGCCTGGCGCCGGGTCGAGATCGGGGCGACCTGGACCTCGATCTACGTGGGCACCGTTTCGCTCCGCATGCCGGAATTCAAGCGCAACGCCGCCGGCGAATACGAATCCACCTATGCGGCGCGCGTGCTGCCGTGGTTGTTTCAAAACGAGAACGGCCGCATCAGCATCCGCGTATCAGACGACGCCCTCCGACGACTGGCGCGCGGCGAGACCATCGAGTTCGACGGCCGCGCGGTGAATCAGGCCGGGGAGGAACGCGCCGTCACGGGACGCGCCGCCCCCGCCGACGCCACTTCCGGCCGGATCAAGGTCCGCGTTGGTGTCTCCCCCAAGGTGGAGTTGATCTTCAACACGACCTACCGCTTCAGCGGCTCATGAAGGTCGGCCCTCTCGCCACCCCGCGGTCGCCTGGATCCTGCAGCCGACCTCCGCCCCGCTAGGGGCTGCCGTCCTCGGCGGACCGCCCCGTCGTTCCGACTTCACTTCCCGATCCCGCGGTCGCCGCGGAGCGACGCCCAACCCGCGGTTCGCGGGCGCGGATCAGTCGCGAAGCGGGTCAACCCTCCGCCCAGTGGAGGGTGATGATTTTCTCGGTGTCGGGATGCAGGCTGTGATGAACCGGACAAGCGCGGGCGGCGCCCTCGAGGGGCTTGGCGGCCGGATGAGTCGAGGGGATCGGCATCCAGACGTGCGTGGTGAGGCGCGCGATGCGCCGCGGGGTGTCGGCCGACATCTCCTTGGTAACCTTGAAATGCAGCCCGCGCAGCTCGACGCCATGCTTGCGCGCGGCGATCGCCATCGTCGTCGAGATGCAGGTGCCGAGCGCGGTCGCGACGAGATCGGTCGGTGAGAACGCCTCGCCGAGGCCCTGGTTGTCCCGCGGAGCGTCGGTGTTCAAAACGCTACCCGAGGGAACGTGGCGGGCGGTGCAATGGAGGTTGCCCTGATACTTGCCGGTGATCTCGACCATGCGCCCACACTTGCGGTCGGACGCGATGCCGCAATAGCAACCTCCGCCGCCCATGGATGCCCCGCCCGCCGCAGCCGCACCGGAAACCCCGGGCTGGGTCAGGCGTTGGTCGCGCCGGGTCGCAATCGCCTTGGGAATTGGAACCGCTCTCGTCGTCCTCGCGGTCCTGATCTGGGCCGCGCCGGCCCTCCATCGCCGCCTTTTCGTTTTTCCCCGCGAGGAGACGGCCTGGGCGGAATTGCGCGCGCAGCGCCGCGCGGTCGCCGAGGACGCCGGCTGGCGGGAGTTCCGCGGTGTGCTGCACGCGCATTCCGAGCTCTCGCATGACTGCGAGGTACCGTTTCCCGACATCCTCCGCGCGATGGAGCGCGCGGGCCTCGACTTCATCGCACTGAGCGACCACCCGCTGCCCGACGGACGCGCGGGCTTCGACACCCAATGGCGCGGCCTGCGCGGCGGCCGACTCTTCATCCCTGGCTTCGAGATGCGCGACGGACTCATGCCGGTCGGCGTGCGCCCCGGCATCACGCTCAGCAACCGCACGGAGCCCGCGCAACTCGCCCGGCAGATCGCGCAACACGGCGGGCTCCTGTTTTTCGCCCACCCCGAAAACCCACGCGCGTGGGACCTGCCGGAACTCACCGGCATGGAGATCTACAACCTGCACGCTGACTTGAAGCGCGCGGGCGGCAGCGTCACCGGTGCGCTGCTGCGGCAGATCCCCGACCTCGTGCTCAGCCACGGGCGCTTCCCCGACCACCTTTACCGGCTCCCGTTCCGTCAGCCCGAAGAGTTCCTACGGCGCTGGGACGAACTCAACCGCACGCGCCGGATCACCGGCATCGCCGGCAACGACTGCCACCAGAACGTCGGTTTCCGCGGGTTCATCACGCCGGAAGGCACCCTTCGGATAGAAGACACCAGCCCCCGCTTGATCCGGGAATTCAGGCCAGGTCCTATCAGCCGCGCCGCCCTTCGCCTCTGCTTCGGCCCGCTTGAACCGGGCCGGCTCCTCTTCCACGTGCAGTTCGACCCCTACGAACGCTCGCTGCGGTTCGTGAACACCCACGTGCTCGCCGAAGAACTCACCGAGGCTGCCATCCTCAGTGCCCTCCGCGAGGCGCGCGTCTTCGTGGCGTTCGACCACTTGGCCGACAGCTCCGGTTTCCGCTGGCTCGCGGAGTCCGCCGCCGGCCGTTGTGTAATGGGCGGCTCGCAGCCGTTTACGCCCACCCGCCTGCGAGCGCTCGCCCCGGTGCCGGGCCGTTTCACCTTGGTGAAAGACGGGGCCGTGGTGGCACGTGCCGAGGGCCGCTCCGCCGAGTGGGCCGCAACTGGACCCGGCAAGTACCGCGTGGAGGTCGAGCTGAACGTCCGCGGCGAGTGGACGCCCTGGATCTACGCCAATCCCCTCGAGCTGCGCTGAACGGCTGGAGTCCGCTCACGCAGGCGCGCCGCGACGAAGTCGGCGATCTCCGGCTCGAGCGAGCCGGACCGGGCGGAAAAAAGCTCCGCCAATCCGGGATCAGGCGGATCGTAGCAGGCCGTGAGCACGGGACTCAATTTGCCGAGCAGACGGTCGCCGGCGTCGACGGCGTGGTGCGAAAATCCTGCGCCGCGCCTCCAGGTCAGGGCGCGTTCGCCGCGCACCGTGACGTAAAGGAGCTGAAACCCGCTGATCCTGTCTGGCTCAAACCAGACAACGAGGTCCAGACCGTCCGACTCGAACCAACGTCGTCGTCCGCCCGGTTCCTGACGCACGCCCTCGAATTCCCGGAACATCGTCGTCGCTCACCGCCCCGCACCGGTGGCGAATGCCCCGCCCGCGGCGACAATCCGAGCCACCTCCGCGCCCAACTCGCGGGCCACGCCGGCCGCTGCGGGGTCATCGACGCGGTTCCGCGTTTCCCTTGGATCGGCCGTGTGGTCGTACAACTCGCGCGCGGCAACTGCGCCCCCAGGGAGTTCGCGCCATTCGACATAGCGGTGCGTCGCGGTGCGCACCGCATAGCCCATGTGAGTCGCCTTGCCGTAGGACGGATGCGGGTGCTGCGAGACCGCGAAGCGCTTCCCCGGGGCCGACGCATCGCGGAGCTGAGGCCCGAGGCTTCGTCCTTCGAGACCGGCCGTAGGCGGGAGCCCGCAGGTCTCGACGAGCGTCGGGTAAAGGTCGATCAGCTCCGCGAGTCCCGCAGCCCGGCCCCCCGCGGCCGTTACCCCCGGACCTGCAATGATCAGCGGCACGCGGGTATCCAAATCGTAGTTCGTGGTCTTGCCCCACAGGTCGTGCTCGCCGAGGTGGAAACCATGGTCGCTCCAGAACACGACCACCGTGTTGTCCGCCAGCCCCAGCCGCGCGAGTTCGCCCAGCACCTTGCCCACCTGCGCATCCAGGAAGCTCACGCAGGCGAGATAGCCATGGCGCAGCTCGGCCACCTGCTCCGGCGGTAGCGGTCCCTTGGCCGGCACGCCTGCGTAGCCGCGCAATTCATTCCACGCGTGCCCGGCGATCGCCGGGGCTCCGGCGGGCATAGCGGGTGGAACGGGCGCGCTGATCCGCGCGCGGTCGTAAAGGTCCCAGTAGCGCTTCGGTGCGTTGAAGGGCAGGTGCGGCTTCCAGAAGCCGACGCCCAGGAAGAACGGGCGGCCGTCCCGGGCCAGTTCACCCAGTCGCCGCACGGCTGCGGCCGCGATCCGGCCGTCGAGGTAAGCCTCGTCAGGCACGTCGAGCCGCTGCACCGCCCGACCTTTGCCCCGCGGCGCATCCGGGCTTTCCCACACCCAGTCGGCCCAATGAGGCCCGTCAGCGAAGACCGGCGGCTCCGTCCACGAGGGAGGATCGGCGAAGGGAAAGGGCGGCTTCGCGCCCGACTCGTTGTGGAACAGCTTGCCGATGCCCACCGCCGCATAGCCGTTCGCCTTGAAGTGCTGCGGGAGCGTCACGATGCCGGGCAGCGTCTCGCGGAAATGCCGCCGCAGGTCCCACACGCGCAGCGTGTCCGGTCGGCGGCCCGTGAGGATCGACGCACGAGAGGGGTTGCAGACGGCCTGCTGGCAGAAGGCGCGCTCGAAGACCACGCCACGGCGCGCGAGGGCGTCCAGGTTCGGCGTGAGCGCCTCGCGGCTGCCGTAACAGCCAAGGTCCGTGCGGAGGTCGTCGGCCGCGATGAACAGTACATTGGGGCGCGAAGGCTCCGCAGCCGCGAGCACGCCGGCGAGCAGCGTGAACCCCAGCAAATCGGAGGATACTCTCCTGACGATGCGGCGCGCGTCTGAGAAGGCGACGGAGAGTTCAGGGGTGGACATCGACGACAAAGATTTGAGCGAAAACCCCCGCGGCGGAAGCGACCTTCTGCTGGTAGGCGATCCGCCGCGCATCCGGGGAAAAGACGCACGCCAACGCCAACGGCGCCGCGTCGCCCTCCGCCCGCGGCGTGAGGCGGGTTGTGCGGCCGGTCGCGATCTCCGTGACGCACACGCTGCCGTCCATCACATGCGCGATCCGGCTGCCGTCCGGACTCCAGGTGAAGGCCGAGGAAACGCGCGTCGCGTTCCGCGTCACCTGCCGCGGCTCGCCGCCCTCCGGCGAAACCGTCCACACCTGCGGCTCGCCCGCTTCATCCTTCATCAGGAAGGCGATCGCTCCGCCGTCGGGCGCGGCGCGCAGCCAGTGGCGCGGCGACGTCGCGGCGCCGCGGAACTTCCGGTCGCTCGTGAACGTGAGGCGCCGCTGGATCGTGCCCCGCGGGGGCGCGGGTCGTCGCGTCACCGTGCCTTGCAGCGCGCCGCCCTCCCCCACCGCCGCGAGGTCAGCCGGCAACTCGGCCAGGAAAACCTCGGGGTGCTCGCGGCCGTCAGGTGCCGTCACGTTGCCAAGGAACGCCAACGCGCGGCGACCGCCGGGGCGAAGCACCCAGCCTTCCTCGAAGGCGCGGCTGATGTCATCGGAGCCCGGCCGCGGACGGTTCTCCGTGCGCGCCACCACCACGGAAAAACCGTCGCCGTCGTGATTACGCGGATGGTTCCGCGCCACGGCGACCCCGCGCCCCGGGCCGAGGAGCGTCACGCCGATCGTGCGCTGGTTGAGGTCATGTTCGCCGACCACGCCGAGGCGCGCCAGCACCTCGTCCTCGTAAGTGAAACTCACGACCGCGCCGTCCGGGCTGAACACATGCACGTGCGAACCGCCGCGCAGCGCCCCGGGCGCGAAAGGAGGCGCGTAGTTCATCGCGTCGAGCGGCCGCGCCACACCGGGGTTTCGCGCGTCCACTACGACCCCGCGACGTCGGGAGGCCCCGTAGTTCCAGTCGGCGGACGGCCGCTCCGGCCCGTGAATGAAAACCACGCGGGGCTCCGTCGGATGCCAGGTGACGACGCCGCAGGCCGCACCGTTCAGCGACTCGTAAAGGACCTCGACGCGGCCGGTGTCGACCTCCACGCGCTCGATCCGCGTACCGTCGAAAATACCGTCGGACGAGCGCACGTCGTACGCGATCCAACGGGAATCGGGGGACCACACGCCGACATTGGTGAGCACGTGGCCGTGCGGGGCGGAGGTGATCTGGCGGTCGGCGGGCATGGCGTGGGGCAGGATCGAGAGGAAGACCGCGAGGGCGGCAATCCCCGCGCTGGACCGGTGCGGCGGCAAGGCGGCGGGGGATTCGCGGGGCACGCGCGCAGTTTGCCGCCGGAAACCCGGATTGCACGCGGATACGACCCCTGGGAGCGACCTCGGTGGGCAGACCCGAAGCCCCAGCAGATCCGCGGCTGCAGCTGCAGCTAAATCAGCCAAGCCGCACGTCGGAGCGTTTCCCGATTTTCCGCCCTCTTCCGGTTTCCCGCCCGTGGTTTATGGTCGAGGCCTTGTGCCTCGTCTCTCCCGGCACGAGATCCCGACCGATCGCCTCGTCCACCCCTAGGCCCACCGCGCCCATGCTCACCGCCGCGTTTACTCAGGACGAGGAATCCTCTTTCTCGACCTCATGTCCGGCGACCAAGCCCAGGAAAACCGCCTCCGCTGATGGATCCCGGGCGCCAGGTCCTGCTCATCATGAACCCTGCCGCCGGAGCGGGACGGGCGCGGACAACTGCGGGCGACGCGGTGAGACAACTGCAAGCCGCGGGCTTCAGCGTCAACTTGCGAGAAACGGCCGGAACGGGAGACGCCACGCGGTTCGCCGCGGAGGCCGCGGCAGGCGGTGCTTTCGGGATCGTCGCGGCAGCTGGAGGTGACGGAACCGCGCGCGAGGTATGCTCCGGCGTGCTGGGGTCGGCGAACCCCGGCCAACCCGTGCTGATTGTCCCGCTCGGCACCGGCAATGACTTCGCGCACGTCGTCGGCACCGGTACCGTGGCGGCAGCCGTGCATGCCGCGGCCCACGGCACGACGCGCGCGCTTGATGCCATCGAGGTCGGTTGCGTCGTCGAGAGACGTCACGTGGTGACGCACGCCTGCTGCTTCGCCGCGGTGGGGCTGGCAGCCGACGTCGTGCGGTTGACCACGCCGAAGGTGAAGCGCCTCTTCGGCCCGCGCCTGTGCTACTCGGTCGGGTTCTTCCGCGCACTGCGCCGGCACCAGCCCGTCGCGGCGAGGATAGAGGCGGACGGACGGCGACGGGACGGCGACTACCTCCTGATCTGCGCGGGCAACACGGACCGTGCCGGCGGCCGCATGATGCACCTTTCACCGGGGGCGCGACCGGACGACGGCGAGTTGGACCTCAGCCTGCTGCGCGCCACGGGACGATTGGAGATCGCCCTGCAATTCCTCCGCCTGCTCCGCGGCACCCATGTGCGCCACCGGCGGGCCACGTACTTCCGTGCACGGGACATCATTGTGGAGACCGCGGCGCCCACCGACGTACAAGTCGACGGCGACTGCGTCGGCACCACGCCCGCCCGCTTTACGGTACGACGCGGCGCGCTGCGCGTGCGAGTCGGCGCAAATGGGTGCGGCGGATCCGCACCCATGGCTCGCCACTCCGGAGCGCGCTCCTTTGGAATCCCGCCATGCTGTTCTGGCTGAAGAAATTCATCGGGTTCTGGCTGATGCCGCTTCCCGCGAGCCTGATGCTGGCGGGCGCGGGGTTCTGGCTGATCCGGCGGGGCCGGCGGCCGCGCCTGGGTCGCGCGCTGATCGTCATGGCAGCCACGGCAGTACTCCTCTTCAGCAACAGCCTGGTGAGCAAGGCGCTGATGCGGTCGCTGCAGGAACGCCATCCTCCGGTCGCGGAGTTCGCACCCGGCCAGCTAACTCCCGCGGCGGTCGCGCGCGTGCGTTACGTCGTGGTGCTGGGCGGGGGCAACGGCCACTCGCCGGGGGTCTCGCCCAACAACCTCCTCTCTTCGTCCGCCATCTCACGCCTCGCCGAGGGCGTACGGATCGCCCGCGCGGTGCCGGAGGCGCGGCTGATCGTGAGCGGCGGCGGCCCGGAGGGCCGGCCCACGCACGCCGAGGTGCTGGCCCGCGCCGCAATCCAACTGGGGATCGATCCGTCCCGGATCATCCGGGTCGAGGACGGCCGCGACACGGAGGACGAAGCCAACCGCGTGGCACGAATCGCCTCCGGCGCGCCCGTCGCCGTGGCGACGTCGGCCTGGCACTTGCCGCGCGCGATGGCGCTCTTCCGTAACGCCGGCGTCGACGCGCTGGCGTGCCCATGCGACTATCGCGCGCATACCGACGACCCGCTGACGTTCGACGACTTCCTTTGGGACGCGGAGTCCCTCGCGCGCAGCTCGTTTGCTCTCCGCGAGCGCATCGGCCTCCTTTGGATCACGCTTCGCGGAAAGACCTGAGCCCGCCGGGCGGCCACCGCATCCCCAAACCAAGCCGCCACGCGGAGGAGTAGGCCTTCACCCGCTCGGCCGGAGATCGGCCGTCCGTCGCTCCGCCGCAGACCGCGGCCTTTCCCGGACGACGTGGACATGCCTTTAATACCGGTTGCCGGTCGCGGAGCCTCGGGCCAAGGTCGCGGCATGAGCCCCGCACGCCGGATCGTCACCTCAGGTCCCGAGAACAGCGAGACGCCCCTCGAGCAGGTGCCCAGCTGGGTCACGCCGAACCGACTTTTCTTCGTGCGCAACCACTTCGAGCCGCCGGTCGTGAACGACGCCCGCGCATGGGAGCTCACGCTGGAGGGACTGGTCACGCGGCCGATGCGTTGGACGCTCGCGCAATTGGAGGCGATGCCGCAGCACAGCGTGTTCGCGACGGTGGAATGCGCTGGCAACGGCCGCTCCTTCCTGAAGGAGAAGGCGGAGGGCGTGCAGTGGGGCGCGGGCGCGATCGGCCATGCCGAGTGGACGGGCGTGCGGCTGCGCGACCTCCTTGAACCCGCGGGCATCAAGGCCTCGGCGACCGAGATCATCTTCGAGGGCGCCGACCGCGGCGAGGAAGGCGGCAAGACGATGAATTTCTCGCGCAGCCTGCCGCTCGCGAAGGCGCTGCACCCCGACACCCTCATCGCGCTGCGCATGAACGGCGAGGCGCTGGAACCCAACCACGGCGCGCCGCTGCGGCTGTTCGTGCCGGGCTGGTACGGCGTCGCCTCGGTGAAGTGGCTGAGGACGATGCGCGTCACCGACCAGCCCTATCAGGGCTATTTCCAGACGACCAAGTACTCGATCATCCGCGGCGGCCGCCGCCAGCCGCTCGGCCCCGGCTCGGTGAAGAGCGAAGTGCTGTCCCCCGCGGCCGGCGCGCAGGTCGGCGCGGGCACCGTGCGGATCGCCGGCGTGGCGTGGGCGGGCGAGGCCGGCGTGAGCCGAGTGGACGTGAGCACCGACGGGGGCCGCACCTGGCACGCCGCGCACCTCACGGGCATCGACCAGCCCTACAGCTGGCGGCAATGGGAGGCGTTGTGGACGGTCACGGCGCCCGGCGACTACGAGATCGTGACGCGCGCGCATTCGAGCCGCGGCGAGACCCAGCCCTTCGAGTACGACCGCGACAACCTCGGCTACCTGATCAACGTGGTGCGACCGGTGCGCGTGCGGGTGAAGGCGGGCGACGGGGCGGCCGACGACTTCGCGGATCCCGGCACGTGGAGCGTCTACATGGAGGCCTACGCGGAGGAGAACCGCCGGCGCCCGCTCGACGTGCAACTGGCCTTCACGGCCGGCGACGGCATCTGACGCCGACGGCCCGCATGCGCGGGCCGGTCAGAACCGGCCGTTCACGCCGAATGTGAGGGTCGTGCCGTTGATGATGGTGCCCGACATGCGCTCGCGGAAGCCGCGGTAGGTGCGCTGCGGCTCGTTGAAGAAGTTGGCGACGTCGGCGGTGAACTGAAGTGAAGGCCGGAACTGCCAGGCGACTCCGAGGTTCACGGTCTCGTACTCGAAGCGATAGGCGCTGTAGCCCGGGCTCGCGGCGTTGTAGCTGGTGATGTAGCTGCCGACGTAGTTGTACAGCAGGCGGGTGCTGAAGCTCCGGTAGCGCCACGAGATGCTGGCATTGCCGGTGCGCGGAATGAAGCCGGGGACCTGGCCGGTGGAGCGGTTCACCGTACCGCCGAAATTGCCGGTGGTCTCGAGCAGGGTGTAGTTCAGGGAGGCGCCAAGCCCCTTCAGCAGGCCGGGCAGGAAGGTAAACTGCTGCTGGTAGGCGAACTCCCATCCGTCGACGGTGGCGGTGCCGGCGTTGGAAGAAGTCAGGATGGTAAAGCCGGCGTACTCGCCGCCGAAGCCGTTGTCGTTGCCGGAGGTGACGGTGCCGACGTTGGTCCCGGTCACGATGTAGTCGCGGATGCGCTTGCGGAACCACGACACCGAGAGGCTACCGACCGGCTCGAAGTAGTATTCCAGCGAGGCATCCCAGTTGGCGGCCGACTGAGGCAGGAGCGAGGGATTATTGATGGTGAGGGTCTGGTTCGTCTCGTTCGCCGTCTCGTTGGGCATGGCGTTGTTGAGCGCGGGGCGGCCGAAGCTGGTGGACCAGCTCAGGCGGGCCTTGAGGTTCGCGGTGACGTCGTGACCCACGTGCACGCTCGGGAACGACTTGGTGTAGTCGCCACGGAGCTTGCGGAGCGTGCCGGCGTAGTCGCGGTTGGCGGAGCCCTCGGGGTCGGCCGCCTGCTGGGCGGCGGTACTGGGAACCCGCGCGCGAACGTAGCCCCAACTCTCGGTCTCGGTGCGCTCGGTGCGCACGCCGCCGAGCAGCGAGGTACGACCCAACCGCGCCTGGGCCATGCCGTAGCCGGCGGTCACCCACTCGGTGACGCCGCGGTTGGCGGTGTAGTTGTTCTGGAAGAAGTAATAGGCATCCTCGCGCCAGAGGGCGGGGGTGACGGGGCGGCGGTCGGTGAAGAACTGGACGTTCTCCCAATAAGGCATGCGGCGGCCGGTCTTGAGGGAGTCGAAGGAAACGATCGAGGGATCGGCGGGCAGCGCGGTGGTTCCGGCGTAGTTCCAGCGGCGGGAGACGCTCTGGTTGTCGGCGTACTGCTCACGCCAGCTCGCGCCGGCCTTGAGGAAGAACGGGAATGAAACCGGCAGCTCGTGGCGGGCGTTGCCGCGCAGCTCCCGCCGCGTGTTGTTGTTCTGCAGGATGGTGTTGGTGTACTGCGTGGGACGGTAGTTGGACGCGTCGGTGAAATCGGGGCCACCGTTGCGCAGGAACCGCGGGAAGAGGTCTGACTCCGTGCGGTCGAGGATCCAGCCGGCTCCAGTGAGCCGGTTGATGAGGACGCCGCCGCGGCCGCCACTGCCGCCGTTGATGTTGGTCTGCGTGAAGACCGCGTTGTAATCGACCTGCAGGCGTCCGAACACGTGCTCGGCGCCGAGGTCGAGGCGGCGCATCCGGTTGTAGAAGTTCCCGGGGCCGGTGGTCTGCTGCTCGATGATGGCGGCGGCGACGGGGCGCACGGTCGTGATGAGGTCGGTGTAGCCCGGCACCACGCCCGTCGTGGTCGCGTTCGGCACGGTGGTCTGAGAGCCGGTGTAGGCGCGGGTCTGGTACTGGCGACGGAAGGTCTCGTTGGCGTCGTTGAGGATGAGGTTGACCGAGAGCTTGGTGCTGGTGGACAGCCGGTAGTCGGCCTTGAGGTTCAGGCTGAGCTGCTTGCGGTTGTTGTAGTTGTCCCAGGTGCGGTAGTCCCAGACGTAGGCGGGGCGGTTGAGCGTGTTCTCGAAGTCGCGGATCGTCTGGTAACCGCCCACCGAGTTCTCGCTGTAGAAAAGGTTCGTGGAGATGCCGAGGTTGCGGTCGCCGCCGAGGATGCCGAACACCTCCTGCCACTGGACGTTGAAGAGCGGGTGCGAGCGGTGGGCCTCGCGCAGCGGGATGTGCTCGAGGAAAGGCGGAGCCCAGCGCCAAGCCGCACTGTAGGAAACGCGGCGCTTCTCGCGCATGCTGAGCGGCGAGCGGCTCTTCAGGTTGATGGTGCCACCGAGGGAATCCGCGCCCTTGTCGGGCGTGTGCCCCTTCACCAGCTCGAGCTGGTCGAACATGGTGCCGGTGATGTTGTTGATCATCGTGCTGCGCGCGAGGGCGCCCTGGCTCGTCATCGGCGAACCGTCGAGCGTGATGGTGTTCAGGCCAGGCCCGATGCCGCGCACGGTGAAGCCGCTGATCTCGTTTTCATCGCTGAAGGATCCCGCGACACCCGGCAGGCGGATGGCGACCTCGCCCGCGTTCATGTTCGGCAGGTTCCCGTAGGAATCCATCGCGACGATGTTCTTCACGTTGTCGGCGTTGCGCTGCGCCGTGATCGCAGCGGCGCCGCCCTCTCGCTCGCCCGTGACGCGGAACTCCTGCAGCTTGTAGATACCAGTCGTAAGATCGAAGTTGCGCGAGGCGCGCTGCCCCGCGGCGACGGACACGTTCGCCCGCACGGGGTCGAGGCCGATGTAGGTGACGACGAGCTCGTGGGAACCGGCGGGTAGGTTCGGGAGCACGTAGAGGCCGGTGTTGTCGGTCAGCACCGCGACACCGAGCGCCGGCACGGCGACCCGGGCCCCCTCGAGCAGGTTGCCGGTGGCGGAGTTGCTGACGGTGCCGGAGACGGCGCCGGCGGCGGAGGCCGCGTGACCGACAGCCGGCGCGAGGAGCACGAGGACAAAGCCGAGCAAGGCGGCCAGCGGAAGGACGGCAGGATGCGAGGGGCAGGTTTTCATCAGGGAAGGCGGCGGGATCGCGCGCGGAACGGGATTCAAAAACACCGTCTGCCGTGCGCGAGCGCGAAAAGCCGCGCGAAAACAAAAAGGCCCGGCCGAGGAGGCCGGGCCCGGGGGCGACGGGGGGGGAGGTCGCTCAGAAGCGGCCATTCATGCCGACGGTCACCGTGATGAAGTTGCTGATGCTCTGCCGCAGCCGATCTTTGTATCCTTGGTAGACCTGCTGCGGTTCATTGAAGACGTTGGCGACGTCGACGGAGAAGCCGAGCGAAGGCTTAAGCTGGTAACCCATACCCCAATTCACGGTCGGGAACGAGTAGCGGTAGGTGCTGAGAGCCGGATTCGCGGCGTTGAAACCTGCGATGTACTCTCCGGTGAAATTGTACAGGACACGCGTGTTGAAGTTCCGGTAGCGCCACGAAAGGGTGAGGTTGGACGCCGCGGGAATGAACCCAGCCACCTCCCTCCGAGTGAGGTACCGCGTGCCCGTGTACAGGCCATGGGTGTCGATCCACGTGTAGTTGTAAGATGCCGCGAGGCCCTTGAGCAGGCCGGGCAGGAAGGTGAACTGCTGGGAGTAGGAAAACTCCCAGCCCTGCGCGATGGCCGTGCCGCCGTTGAGCGAGGTGCGTTCCGTCCAGCCCTCGTACTCGCCGTCATAACCGTTCTCGAGGCCACCGGGAATCACGCGCACGTCCTGATTGCTGATGATGAACTCGCGGATCTCCTTGTGGAACCATCCGAGCGTCAGGCTGCCGACGGGTTCGAAATAATACTCCAAGGTGGCGTCCCAGTTCTTGGCTGTCTGCGGGCGCAGCGAGGGATTGTTAACCGTAAGGCGGCGGTTGGTCTCGTCGATCGTCTCGCCGGGAAGGAGGTTACTGGGAGCGGGCCGTCCGAAGCTCGTGGACCAGCTGAGGCGCGCCTTCAAGTTGGGCGTGATGTCGTGGAAGGCGTGGATACTGGGGAATCGGTTGGTGTAGTCACCCTTCAGCTCACGGAACGTGTTTTCGTAATCCGCGCGGGCCGACCCGACCGGATCAGCCGCCTGCTGCGCCGCCGTGCTGCCGCGGCGGGCGCGCACCCAGCCCCAACTCTCGGTCTTGGTCTGCTCCACCCGCACGCCGCCGAGGAAACCGGAACGACCGAGGAACCCATCCCGGCCGAACCGCCCCTGCGCCATGAAGTAATACGCGGGCACGGTCTCCGTGACGCTATTGGTGCCGACGTACTTCTGCTGCTCATGATAGTATAAATCTTCCTGCCAGAGCGACGAATTCGCCGGCCGACCGTCGTTTGTGACCATGTGAGACTGCCACATGGGCACGGCGCGACCAGTCTTGATGCGATCATAGCTCACATAGTTGGAATCATGCGGCAATGGGCCGGTGCCGATGTAATTCCACCGGTGACGGTCCTTGCCCCAGGAAACCCGCTCGTGATCCCGCCAAGAGAAGCCCGACTTGAGGAAGATCGGCGCGGCAAGTGGCAGACGGTAACGGGCGTCGAACCGCATTTGCTTCAGCATCTGATCGTTCTCGTTGCGCTGCTGCACCAGTCCGTCGGTCGGGCGCGGGCGGTAATTCGCGGGATTGGTGAAGTCGGGGCCGCCATTCTGGATGAAACGCGGATGGATATCTGACTGGGTACGGTCGAGGATCCAACCCACGCCGCCCCATGAGATCGCTCCGGGCGTCGAGGCGGCGGGGTCAAAGGTGCGCATGTTGAGCGTGCCCCCGCGGCCGTTGCCGTTGTTGAGGGTCGTGTTGGCGACACTGGCGCCGTATTCGATCTGCCAGTTCGGATAGTTATGCTCCCCGTTGAAGTCCACGCGTCGCATGCGGACGTAGTAGTTCAGGGGGCCGTCCATCGTCGCGTCGATCTTGCTCGCGTTGGCCGCCGTGCCGGAGACGGGCCGGATCACCGTGATCTTGTCCGTGTACGTCCCGGGAAGGTAGGCCGTGGCCGCGCTTGGGAGGGTGGTTTGACCGCCAGCGAAGGCGCGGACCGACACGCGGCGGCGGTGCCGTTCGAAATTGTCGTTTTCGACGAGCGCGAGCGAGAACTTGGTGTTGGCCGACCAGCGGTAGTCGGCCTTGAAGTTCACGCTCATCTGCTTGCGATTGTTGATGTTGTCCCAAGTCTCGTAGGCCCACACCGGCGAGGGCGCATCGACGATGTTCAGGTAGTCGAATAAGGAATAGAAGCCGCCGACCGCGTTCTCGCTGTAGAAAAGGTTGAGCGAGACGCCGAGGTTCCGGGTGTCCTTGAACACATCGAAGACCTCCTGGTGGGTCACGTTGAGGATCGGGTGCGCGCGGTGCTGCGTGCGCATGGGCGCCTGCTCGAAAAACGGCGGGGCCCAGCGGGCGCTCAGGTTGTAGGTGGTGCGGCGCTTCTCCTTCATCGAAAAGGTGGAGCGGGTCTTGAAGTTGATCGTGCCGCCGAGCGAGTCGGCGCCCTTGTCGGGGGTGTGGCCCTTGATCAGCTCGAGTCCCTCGAACATCGCTCCGGTGATCGACTGCAGCTCGAAGGCCCGGCTTCCGCCCAACGTCGTGAGCGTGGCGCCGTCAACCGTGACGTTGTTAAGGGCGGGGGGCATGCCGCGCATGTTGAACTGGTAATTGAGCCCCTCGACCGTCGGGCTGCCGGCGACGCCGGGCAGGCGCATGACGACCTCACCCGCGCTCATGTTTGGCAGATAGCCGAAGGAATCCATCGCGATGACGTCCTTCACGTTGTCCGCATTCTTCTTCTCGGTGATCATCGCGGCATTGCCCTCGCGTTCGCCGGTGACCTTGAAGGCCTCGAGCTTGTAGATGCCGGAGGTCATGTCGAAATTCTGCACGCGGCGCTCGCCGGCCCCGACCGTCACGCTGGCCCGGGCGGCATCGAGGCCGATGTACGTGGCGAGCAATTCATGCGCGCCGGCCGGCACGCCGGAGATAAGGTACTGCCCTGAATTATTTGTCAGGACGGAGATGCCAAGCCGCGGGATCTCGACGCGCGCGCCCTCGAGGTTGTTGCCGGTGGCGTTATTGCTCACCGTGCCGGCGATGGTGCCCGTGGGCTCTGCCGCGGCCGCGGTGATCGGCAGCAGCGCCGCGAGCGACGCCGCGGCCACGATTGAAAACAAGCGGCCGACGAGGCCGCGTGGTTCGGAGCATGGTTTGGTCATGGGGTGTCGGATGTCTTGACGCCCAACCCGGGGAAAGAGTGTCGGGGGAGACGCCCCGGGGCAGCGGGCGCGGGCGGAATGCGAGGCCCGCGGCAGAACCAAATCAAGTGCGAATCCGCGCGGCTTCGAGAGCCGCACGGCTTGACCCGCCGCGCGCCGACTCGCACGAACATCGCCGAACCCCGCCCCGATGATGATCACCGCCACGCTGCGTCTCCGCCTTCTCATCGCCTTCCTGCCGCTCTTCGCGGCGCCCCCCTTTATCCTCGCCCAGGGCGGGACGGGGGTCATCGCCGGACGAATCCTCAGCCCCGCGACGGGGGAATACGTGCGCAACGCCGAGGTCTCCGTCGCCGGCGGCAGCCTCGCGACGTACACGCGCGACGACGGTTCATACATCATCGCCGGGGTCCCGCCGGGCACCGCGACGCTCACCGTCTCCTACACCGGTTACGAGACCGCGACCGCGGCCGTCGAAGTGGCCGCCGGCCGCACCGTGACGCGGGACTTTGAGCTTCGGCCCGCCCTGCGCCCCGCCGTCGGCCAGGCCGCCGCGGCGGCCGTCGTGCGGCTCGACCAGTTCGTCGTTTCCTCCGAACGCGAGGGCAACGCGAAGGCGATCATGGAGCAGCGCGCCGCGATCAACTTCAAGAACGTCATCGCCTCCGACAACTTCGGCGACATCACCGGCGGCAACATCGGCGAGTTCATCAAGTACGTGCCCGGCGTGGTGATCGACTACAGCCAGTCCGACGCCCGCTCGGTGCGCATCGGCGGCCTCGACCCCAAGTACGCCGGAGTGAGCGTCGACGGCATGCGGATGGCCAGCGCCGCCTCGGCGGGTTTCGGGGCGGATTCGCGGCAATTCGAGTTCGAGCAGGCCTCGATCAACAGCGTCGAGACCATCGAGGTGAACAAGACCCTCACGGCCCGGATGGACGCCGACTCGCCCGCCGGCGCGATCAACCTGCGCAGCCGCAGCGCCTTCGACCGCCGGGGCCGCGAGGTCGTCGTCCAGCTGACCACCTCGGCCAACAGCTACCAGATGACGCTGGGCAAGGTCGCGAGCCCGACGAACCGCCGCCAACGGGTGGTGCGCCCCGGCGGCAACCTGAGCTACGGCGACGTGTTCCTCGACGGCCGCCTCGGGATCCAACTCAACCTCGGCAGCTCGACGATCTACGGCGAGCAGCAGCAGGTCACGAACGCCTACGACTTCAGCAACCCCGCCCGCGGCCCGGTCATCACCGGCATCACGTTCAAGGATGCCCCCAAGAGCATCGAGCGCCAGTCGTTCGGCGCTAACCTCGACCTGAAGCTCACCCCCAGCCTCGTGCTGTCGCTGCGCACCAGCGGTTCGCACCTCGGCGACGAGTTCTATGCCCGCCAGTTCATCTTCACCGCCAACATCGCGCAGATCGACCCGGCCTCCACCCTCACCCGCGTCATCGCCCGGCCAGTCGCGAGCGCCAACACGCGCCTCGAGACTTCGGCCAACCACCGCCTGAAGCTGAACGACACCGTGAACTACGTCGCCAAGCTCGAGCACCAGCGCGGCGACCTCGGCCTCACCCTCGGCGGCGGCTATTCGCGCAGCGTCACCCACTACGAGGACATGCGGGAGGGCTTCTTCCAGAACATCGGCATGCGGCTCACCCGGATGGGCTGGATGGCGGAGCGCAGCAGCACCGACCACACCGAGTGGACCATGAGCCAGATCGCCGGCCGCCCGTGGAACGACCCCGCAAGCTTCGGGCGCGACGACGCCAACGCCAACAACATCACCAGCTCCGCGCGCGACGGCCGCAGTCAGGTCTTCACCGGCCACCTCGACGCCCGCACCACGGTCAACCCCGGCCTCCCCATCCAGCTCCTCGCCGGCGTGAAGTCGCGCCTCACCACGTTCGGCAACGCCGACGGCGGCAACCAGCGCTGGACGTTCATCGGCCCCCGCGGCTCCCAGCTCGACCCGTCCACCGTCTACCTCCCCGAAACCAACCATCGCTGGGACCCCAAGCAGGGCGGCAACGCGGCCAGCCTCGGCCTCGCCTTTCCCGACACCAACGCGATGCACGGCCTCTTCGTCGCCCGGCCGGAGCAGTTCGTGCCCGACACCGTTGGCAACTTCACCAACGCCTTCATCAACCCCCGCTCGGTCAAGGAGCAGGTCGACGCCGCCTACACGGAGGCCAACGCCCGTTGGAACGCCCTCCGGTTCAACGTCGGCGTACGCCACGAGCGCACCCGCACCATCGGGCGCACGCTGGAAATCCTCCCCGCGACCGCCGTGCGCGCCGCCGGCTACACCGCGGGCACCATCCCGTACGTGATTCACCAGTACCGCGGGGGCGTGCGTCCTTCGACCTACGGCGGGTATGCCAACACGTTCCTCAGCGGGGGCGTGAAGTACCTCGTCACCCGCGCGCTCACCCTCCACGCCGCCGCCAGCCAGTCAATCGGCCGGCCCAACTACAATGCGATCGCCGGCGTCATCGCGGTCAACGAGACCACCCAGCGCGTCACGCTGCCCAACCCCGACCTCAAGCCGGAGACCTCCGACAAGTTCTTCCTCTCCGCCCAGTACGCGCTCGAACCGGCGGGCACCTTCGCCGTCTCGGGCTACCGGCTCGATGTCCGCAACATGGGCACCGTCGGCGCCCCGATCAGCGCCGAGGAGGCGGGCTACGCCGACGACCCCGAGTACACCGGTTACGCCTTCTTCCGGAACGCCAACCTCGACGGCACCCGCCGCATCCACGGCATCGATGTCGAGTACAGCCAGCAGCTCGTCTTCCTCCCCGGCTTCCTCCGCGGGTTCAGCGTGTTCGGCTCCGTCTCCCGCACCGTGCCCGACCTGCAGATCGTCGACCTCGTGTCGAAGTCCGCCAACGGTGGCCTCCGTTTCAGCAACCACCGCTTCAACTCGCAGCTGCGGTTCACCTGGACCGCCGCCCGGGCGACGTCCATCACCGCGACCCGCAGCCAGTGGGAACGCGAGCGGCTCATGTTCGACTTCAGCGGCGGCTGGCGCCTCAACCGCACCTACGAGATCACCCTCAGCGGCCGCAACATCCTCAACCAGCCGCTCGAGGCCTACGCCGACGCTCCGGGCACCATCGTCTACAAGAACAACTTCGGCGCCGTCTGGACCGCCGGCATCCGCGGCCGGTTCTGACCGTCCCGCGCCCGGCCCGCCGCGAATTGATTTCCCGCCCCGCCGCCTGCACGTTCCGCGTGCCTCCCATGCGTCCGACCCGCGCCGCCGCCGTCCGCCTGCTCGCCGTGCTCATGCTCTCCGGCTCGGCCGCGGCCCGAGCCGAGGTCGATTTCAACCGCGAGGTGCGGCCGATCCTTTCGGACAAGTGCTTCCATTGCCACGGACCGGACGAGGCCACCCGGAAGGGCAAGCTGCGGCTCGACACCCGCGAGGGTGCCCTGCGGGTGCGCGACGGCGTCGCCGCGATCACCCCGGGCAAAGTCGCCGAGAGCGAGCTGCTCCAGCGGATCCTGAGTCCGCATGAGGACGAGGTGATGCCGCCGCCGGAGTCGAAACTCGGTCGCCTCTCGGCCGCCGAGGCGGATGTGCTTCGCCGCTGGATCGAGGAAGGCGCCGCCTACCGTGCCCACTGGTCCTTCGAGCGGCTCGCACCGGTGCCGGTGCCGGCCGCGGGAACGCCCCCCGTGCGCAACGCGATCGACGCATTCGTCTTCCACGCCCTCGCCGCCCGTAAGCTCGCGCCCCAGCCCGAAGCCGACCGCGCGACGCTCCTGCGCCGGGTGTCGTTCGACCTGACCGGCCTGCCGCCCACGCCGGCCGCGACGGCCGCGTTCCTCGCCGACCCCCGGCCCGACGCCTACGAACGCACGGTCGACACCCTCCTTGCCTCGCCCCGCTACGGCGAGCGCATGGCGGCCGACTGGCTCGACGTCGCGCGCTACGCCGACAGCTACGGCTTCCAGGTGGACCGCGAGCGCGACATGTGGCCTTGGCGCGACTGGGTGATCCGGTCCTTCAACGCCAACCTGCCCTGGGACAAGTTCGTGACCTGGCAGCTGGCCGGCGACCTCCTGCCCGGCGCCACCGACGAGCAGATCCTCGCGACCGCCTTCAACCGCCTCCACCCGCAGGAGAGCGAAGGCGGCTCGGTCGAGGAGGAGTACCGCGTCAATCACGTCAACGACCGCACGACCACGTTCGGCACCGCTTTCCTCGGGCTGACCCTGGACTGCGCCCGCTGCCACGATCACAAGTTCGACCCGATCTCGCAAAAGGAGTACTACCAGCTCTTCGCCTTCTTCGACGATATCGACGAGGCCGGGCTGTACTCGTTCTTCACGCCGTCGGTGCCGACCCCGAACCTGCGGCTCACCGACGACGCCTACCGCCGCCGCCATCAGGCCGCGACCGCGGCAGTGCGTAAGGCCGAGGGAAAACTCGTCGCCGTGCGCCGCGAGCGGCAGGCCGCCTTCGAGGCATGGCTCGCGGCCGCGCCGGTACCGGGCGCGGATCTTCCCGGGGAAATCGCCCGCTTCAGCTTCGACGAGCGCCTTCCCGCCGCGGAGCCGCCGCCTGCCGATGCCTCGAAGCCGACCGCCGAGACGCCCGCCCCGGCCGATTCGGGCAAACCGAAGCCCGACCGTTTCGCGAGCGCCGTGGATCCGCAGCACGTCGCGACCTCGGCCCGCGACAACGTCTCGGTTCCGGGCAGGATCGGCCATGCCCTGAAGCTGACCGGCGACCACGTGGTCAACACCCCGCTCGGCAACTTCCACCGCCATGAGCCGTTCTCCGTCGCGCTGTGGATCCAGACGCCCGACGTGAAGGAACGCGCCGTCGTGATGCACCGCTCAAAGGCGTGGACCGACTCCGCGAGCCGCGGCTACGAACTGCTGATCGAGGACGGCCGCCTGAAGTGGTCGCTGATCCATTTTTGGCCGGGTGACGCGATCTCCATCCGCACCACCGCCCCGGCGCCGGTGGGCCGCTGGCTGCACGTGACCGTGACCAGCGACGGCTCCGGCCGCGCGAGCGGGCTGCGGATCCTGGTCGACGGTGAGACCGCGGCCACCGAGGTGATCCGCGACCATCTTACCAAGGACATCACCGGCGGCGGCGGCGACACGATCTCGCTCGGCGAACGCTTCCGGGACCGCGGCTTCAAGGACGGCCTCGTGGACGAACTGCGCGTCTTCAACCGCGCCCTCACGCCGGCTGAAGTCCGCGAAATCTTCGCGCCCGGCTCCCTGGCGAAACTGCGCGCCTCGCCCGAATCAGCCGCCCGCGCGGAATTGTTCGAAGCCTACCTTTCCGCCCACGACGAGGCCGCCCGCCAGGCCGCGACCGACCTCACCGCCGCCCGCGCCGCGCTCACGGCGATCGACGACGAGGTGAAGGAGATCATGGTCATGCGCGATATGGCGCGACCGAAGCGCGCCTACGTGCTGCGCCGCGGCGAGTACGATCAGCGTGGCGAGGAAGTCGAACCCGGCACCCCGGCAGCGCTTCCGGCTTTCCCCGCCGACCTTCCGCGCAACCGCCTCGGGCTCGCCCGTTGGGTTACCCAGCCCGACCACCCACTCCTGGCGCGCGTGACGGTCAACCGCTTCTGGCAGGCCTCCTTCGGCCGCGGTCTGGTGAAGACGCCCGAAGACTTCGGCAGCCAGGGCGACCGCGGCGACCATCCCGCGTTGCTCGACTGGCTGGCGACGGAGTTCGTGCGCACCGGCTGGGACGTGAAGGCGTTGCTGCGCACGATCGTGACTTCGCACACCTACCGCCAGCGCAGCTTCGCGCCGGGCCCCGTGATGGCCGACGACCCGGAGAATGCGCTGCTCGCGCGCGGGCCGCGCCACCGGCTGCCGGCGGAGATGATCCGCGACAACGCCCTCGCCGTCAGCGGCCTTCTCGTGGAGCGCGTCGGCGGACCGCCCGTCTTCACCTACGACCTGCCGGAGTCGTTCAAGCCCGCGCCGGCCGGCAAGGGCGAGGACCTCTACCGCCGCAGCGTCTATACCTTCTGGCGCCGGAACGGACCGGCCCCGGTCCTGGAGGCCTTCGACCTGCCGAAGCGCGTCGTCTGCGTCGTCCGCCGCGACACCACCAACACCCCGCTGCACGCGCTCGTGCTCCTCAATGGCCGTCAATTCGTCGAGGCCGCGCGCGTGCTGGCCGAGAAGCTCCACCGCGAGCACGCCGGCGACCGCGACGCGATCGTCGCGGATGCCTTCGCCCGCCTCGCCTGCCGCGCGCCCGACGCGACCGAGCGCCGCATCGTCGCGCAGCTCTACGACGAGCAGCTCGCCTGGTTCACCCGCAACCCGGGTGACGCCGATTGCCATCTCAACGTCGGCGACACACCCGCCGACGGCCGCCTGCCGGCCCCGGCGGTGGCCGCCGCCGCCGTCACTATCAACGCCCTCATGAACCACGACGCCTTCGTCGTGAAACGCTGAACCGCCGCCCATGAAACCCGCGCCGAGCGAGCCCCTTTGCACCGGAGGAGAAAGCTGGCAGCGCCTGACCCGCCGCGAATGCCTGAACCGCTTCGCGCTCGGCCTCGGCGGCGTGGCCCTTGCCCGCCTGCTCACCCCCGATGCCCGCGCCGAGGGCTTGAAGGTGCCGGGCGTACTCGGCCGCACGCACCATGCGCCCAAGGCGAAGCGCATCATCCACCTCTTCCAATCGGGCGGCCCCTCGCAGCTCGACCTGTTCGATCCCAAGCCGCTACTGAACCAGCGGCACGGCGAGCAATTGCCCGATTCGGTGCGTGGCAGCCAGCGGCTCACGGGGATGTCGGCCAACCAGAGCTCGATCCCGATCGCGGGCTCACCCTTCGCCTTCACCCGCCACGGTGAGAGCGGCCACGCCTTCAGCGAGCTGCTGCCCCATCTGGCGAAGGTGTCCGATGACCTTTGCGTGATCCGCTCGATGCATACCGAGTCGATCAACCACGGCCCCGGCGTGACCTTCATGCAGACTGGCTCGCAGATCCCGGGCCGGCCGAGCTTCGGGTCGTGGCTCGACTACGGGCTGGGCGCGGAGAACGAGAACCTGCCTTCTTTCGTGGTGCTGCTGACCAAGGACAAGAAGGGCCAGCCGCTGATGTCTCACCTCTGGGGATCGGGTTTCCTGCCCTCGCGGCACCAGGGTGTGCGCTTCCGTTCCGGCGGCGACCCGGTGCTTTACCTGGGAAACCCCGCCGGCGTCTCCGCCGAGAACCGCCGCCTCGCGCTCGACCGCCTGCGCGAATTGCACGAGCACCAGTTCGCCGGCACGCCCGACGCCGAGATCTCCACGCGCATCGCCAATCTGGAAATGGCCTTCCGCCTGCAGACGAGTGTGCCCGAGGTCACCGACCTCAAGGGAGAGCCTGACCACGTGGTCGACGCCTACGGCCCCGACGCCCGCACCCCCGGTAGCTACGCGTACAATTGCCTGCTGGCCCGCCGCCTCGCCGAGCGCGGCGTGCGCTTCATCCAGCTCTACCACCAGGACTGGGACCACCACGCCGGCCTGCCCGCCGGCCTGCGCCGCGAGACGCAGCAGACCGACCGGGCCTCGGCCGCGCTCGTCGCCGACCTCAAGGCCCGCGGGATGCTCGACGACACGCTCGTCGTCTGGGGCGGCGAGTTCGGCCGCACCAATTACTGCCAGGGCCAGATGACTGCCGGAAACTTCGGCCGCGACCACCACCCGCGCTGTTTCTCCGTCTGGATGGCAGGCGGCGGTGTGAAGCGCGGGATCGTGCACGGCGAGACCGACGAGTACGGCTACAACGTCGTGCGCGACCCCGTGCACATTCACGACCTGCACGCGACGATCCTCCACCTCTTCGGCATCGACCACGAGCAGCTCACCTATCGTTTCCAGGGCCGCCGCTACCGCCTCACCGACGTGCACGGCCACGTCGTGAAGGCCATCCTCGCGTGAGACGAGACCGCCTCACGCCGCCGGGGCGGCGGGCGCCGGGCTGAGCCCGGTGCTGCGGCCGCGGTAGGACAGCAGGAAGAAGACGAGCACGGCGGCCATGGCGGCGGAGAGGCCGCCCCAGAAGGCCGGCCAGCGAGTGACGCCGCCCGCGGTGCACAGCGCGAACCAGCCGCCCGTGCCAAGGTAGCCGAGCATGTTGCCGAAGCCGCCGTTCACCAGCGAGAGCAGCGCCTGCGCGCGCCCGCGCCACGCGGGATCGACCCGCTGGTCGACATAGATCTGGGCCGTGATGAGCACGAGGGTGAACGACGCGCCGTGCAGCAGGATCCCCGTGATCAGGCCCACGCGGGAGTCGAGCGCGCTCAGCGCGAAGCGCACGACGCCGAGCGCCAGCCCGGCCGTGAAGATCCACTTCAACCGCCAGCGCAGCAGCAATCCGCCAAGCGCGAACATCACGATGATCTCCGTGATCTGCCCAAGGCTCATCCATGCGCTCGCGTGCTCGAGCCCGAGCGAACGCAGGTGCAGCGGCGAGTAGGGATAGAAGCCGGCCAGCGGGATCATGAAGAGGGACGTCATCAGGTACACGCCGCGGTGGTCGCGGATCCGCAGCAGGCTCAGCGCATCAAGCCCCAGCCGCTCGCGCCACGTCAGGTTCTCAGCTGAGGCCGGCGCCTTCAGCGGCGGCAGCAGGAAGGTGGCGGCCACCACCAGCAGCCAGACGAGCGAGCCGCCGAAGCCCGAAAGGGTAGAGCGATCCGCACCCAGCAAGCTCACGGTGAGGCATCCGCTCACCCAGCCGAGCGTCGCCATCGCGCGAATCGGCCCGAACTCCTTCCGTGCGTCCTCGAGTCTCGCGAAGATGATCGTCGAGGTGATGCTCCACGTCGGCGAAGAGCACAGGCAGTAGACCTGGATGAGGGCCAGCACCACCGGCGCCGAAGCACCCGAGCGGATCGCATAGCTCGCCGCCGCCATCGCGAACGCGGTGGCGAGCGAGAGATACCGCAGCACCTTCACTGGTGAAAAGTGGCGGTCCGCCATCGCCCCGAACACGAGCGGCGAGACGAACGCCGCCACCGATCCCGCCGCGAACGCGAGCGGCCGGATCGAAGCCAGCCCGTGCTCCTCCAGCACGCCGGTGAGCGGCACGAACCACATGCCGAGCGCCGCGCCCTGCATGAAGAACAGGGCGATCAGCTCGGCATACTCGGCCCGGCGCAGCGTCGTGAACACCTGCGCAGCACACACGGCGCCCCAGCGAGTTCAAGCCCGCCGCCCGCGAAACCACCCTCCGTCGTGGACGAGGCATCCTGCCTCGTCTTTTCCGACGCGAAACCCCGTCGGAACTCCTCCCGCTCCACTTCGACACCCACCGCACGCTCCAATTTCCCGTCCGCGAAGTCCGAGCTCTCATCCACGCGCAAAGCCCGCACCGCATCCTCCGAGGGCCTGATTCGTGGCTCTTCGAGATTAACCGGAAACGATCCAAGGCACGGTCGTGAATTCTCCGCGGCTGCAGCCGCAGCCACATCGGAAAAGCCCGCCCCGCCGCCCGCGAAGCCACCCTCCGTCGTGGACGAGGCATCCTGCCTCGTCTTTTCCGACGCGCCCCCCCCGTCGGACCTGCTCCCTCTCCACGTCGCAGCCCAGCGCGAGTTCCGACCTTTTGCCCGCGACGCCCGACTCCTCGCCCAAACGCGGAGCCAACAAGGCATCCGACAAAGCCCGCATTCGTGTCTCTTCGTGTCACTTCGTGGTCGGCCCGAATCCGCCCACGGCAAGGTCGTAAATTTTCCGCGGCTGCATCCGCCGTCCCATCAGTCGTGATTTCAATTCCGGCGAACCGAGACCTTCTTCCACATCCTCCGCGGTGCACCCGCGGTTCAACTTAACCTGGTCCCGAAAACGAGGCGGACCGCGCGGAGAATTGTTTCGCCATCACCCGTGCCGACGGTAGCTCGGTTCCGTCATGCTTTCCCTCAAGAAGCTACTCGGCAAAGACGACAAGTTCTTCGACCTACTCGAGGCGGGCGCGCAGGAGGCCAAGACCAGCGTGGAACTGTTCGCGGGTGCGCTGAAGCGCATCGCCGCCGGCACCGCGGCCGGCGTCTCGCTCGACGAGTTCATCCAGAGCCGGCGCAAGGAGAAGCGCATCCGCCACCTCATGACCGAGGAACTCTCCAAGACGTTCGTCACGCCGCTCGAGCGCGAGGACATCGAGGAGCTTTCCTTCGCGCTCTACCGGATCCCGAAGCAGGTGGAGAAGATCGTCGAACGGCTCTCCATCTACCCCGGCAGGATACCGCACGCCGCCTTCAGCCGGCAGGCCGAACTCATGCTCCAGGCGGCCGACGCCGTGGTATTCATGGTCAAGCAGCTGCGCGGCGGCACCAACGTCGAGCGGATCCGCGAGGCCAACGACCGGCTGCAGTTCGCCGAGGGCGAGGCCGACAAGGTCATGCTCCAGCTCATGAAGGAGCTGTACCAGTCGAACTGCGACGCGCGCGAACTCGTGATCCTCCACGATCTCTACGAGATGGTGGAGCAGGCCGTCGACCGCTGCCGCAACGCCGGCAACGTCGTCGTGCAGATCGTGCTGAAGCACTCCTGAGGCGGGGCGAAGTCCGGCCCCGCGCGACCGCCCATGACGCTCTTCCTGATCGTCCTCCTCGCCGCCCTCACGTTCGAGTACATCAACGGCTTCCACGACACCGCCAACGCGATCGCGACGGTGGTCTCAACGAAGGTGCTCTCGCCCCGGGCCGCGGTGATGTGGGCCGCCTTCTGGAACCTGATCGGGGCCCTGGTCGGCACCGCCGTCGCCAAGACCATCAGCGGCGGCCTGGTCGACGCCTCCGCGGTCACGATGACGACGGTCCTCGCCGCCCTCCTCGCCGCGATCATCTGGAATCTCTTCACGTGGTGGCTGGGCCTGCCCTCGAGCTCGAGCCACGCCCTGATCGGCGGCCTCTGCGGCGCGGCGATGGCCACGGCGGCCGGCAACTGGGGCGTGCTCATCTGGAGCGCGACCGACAAGAAGGGCGCGGCCATCGGACTCTGGCCGAAGGTCGTCCTCCCGATGTTCACCTCGCCGCTCGTGGGCTTCATCGGTGGAGCCATCCTGATGGGTGTGCTGTTGGTGATCCTCCGCCGCGCGACTCCCCGCATCGTCGCGCTGATTTTCGGCAAGGCCCAGCTCATCAGCGCGGGCTTCATGGGCTTCAGCCACGGTTCCAATGACGCACAGAAGACCATGGGGATCATCACGCTCGCGCTCTTCACCGGCACCAGCACCGGCGCCTTCGCCAACCTGCCGGAATGGGCGCATTTCCTCCGCGTTCAGGAATTCAAGGACATCCCCACCTGGGTCGTGATCACCTGCGCGATCACCATGGCCGCGGGTACCGCCGCCGGCGGGTGGCGCATCATCCGCACGATGGGGCACAAGATGGTGAAGATGCAGCCGGTACACGGTTTCGCCGCCGAGACGACCGCCGCGCTGATCCTCCACGGCACCGCCACGATGGGCGTTCCCGTCTCCACCACCCACGTGATCTCGACCTCGATTATGGGCGTCGGGGCCACCAAGCGCTTGAGCGCCGTCAAATGGGGCGTGGTAGAGCGCATCCTCTGGGCCTGGGTGCTCACGCTCCCCGTTACCGCACTCCTCGCGTACGGGCTGGAACGGCTCTTCCTGCGGTTCTGAGCTGCCAACAGGCATCGCCGGAAATCGAACCGACTGGGCCCGTTGGGGGCGGGCGGCTTCAGCGCAGAGGTGATACCGAGTCCGCCTCAGAAAGCCGGGGAAGATCGACCGGAATTTCGTGGATTCTCCGCGGCTGCAGCCGCAGCCACATCGGAAAAGCCCGCCCCGCCGCCCGCGAAGCCACCCTCCGTCGTGGACGAGGCATCCTGCCTCGTCTTTTCCGACGCGCCCCCCCCGTCGGACCTGCTCCCTCTCCACGTCGCAGCCCAGCGCGAGTTCCGACCTTTTGCCCGCGACGCCCGACTCCTCGCCCAAACGCGGAGCCAACAAGGCATCCGACAAAGCCCGCATTCGTGTCTCTTCGTGTCACTTCGTGGTCGGCCCGAATCCGCCCACGGCAAGGTCGTAAATTTTCCGCGGCTGCAGCCGCAGCCACACGGAGAGGCTAACGTCGAAAGGGCCGGCGTCTATCTCGTGCCCCGTGGTGTCACCTCGTAGTTGTCCGCGACTGCGCGCGACCCGCGAACGATCTCAGCCTTTCCCGCCGTCGAACGTCCACATCGAGGCATCGGAGGCGGGCATCGTGAAGCCCGTTGCGTGCCGCGCGGGCGGCGGGCGGCGCCGTCGACGTTCCGCCCGCGAGGGACGCAGGTGGGACCGGAGACAGGCCTCCGACTCCAACCAATTGTCGAGGTCATGCCCAGGGATGCACCCGCCCTGCTCGTACAGGTGCTCGGCGTAGTCGCGGATGTCATCCAGCCGGAGCACCGGCGTCGGATCCAGCTGCGGTCGCGATCTGGTCTTCATGGTGGGCGGGGATTGATGGTTTTTCGTTGCCTGCCCGAAAGTGCCACCGGCCGCGGGAAATGCTCCGCGGATATTGCCGGCCGCCGCGCGCGGATTGCCCGACCGCGGAGCGACCCCGACGCCGCGCTTGCGGCGCCCGAAGCTTCGCCGTAAGCCCTCCGCCCAATTCCATGTCGACCCTCGTTTTCACCATCGCCAACCAGAAGGGCGGCGTCGGCAAGACGACCACCGCCGTGAACCTGGCGGCGGCGCTCGCCGAGCACAAGATCCGCACCCTGCTCGTGGACTTGGACCCCCAGGCCAACGCGACGAGCGCGGTCGGCGTGGAGAAACAGGCCGGCCGTAGCCTCTACGGGCCGCTGCACGGCGAAGGCACGGCGCTGCAGAAGGTCACCAAGACCGCTTATTCGCACCTATCGTTGATCCCCAGCGAGGAGGACCTCGCCGCGGCCGAGATCGAGATCGCCCAGATGGAGAACTACCTCGGCAAGCTCCATGCGATCCTCGAGCCGGTGCGCAATTCAGGGCGTTTCCGCGTCATCCTCATCGACTGCCCGCCCGCCCTCGGGATGCTCTCGATGAACAGCCTCGCCGCAGCCGACTTCCTCCTGATCACCCTCCAGTGTGAGTACATGGCCCTCGAGGGGCTCGGCCAGATCCTCCGCAACGTCGAGCGCCTCAAGGCCGCGCGGGTCAATGACCGCCTCGAGCTCGGCGGCGTGATCATGACGATGTACGACGCCCGCACCAACCTCGCGCGCCAGGTGGTCGAGGAGGTGCGCCAGCACCTGCCCGACAAGGTCTTCGGTACCGTGATCCCCCGCACCGTGCGCCTCAGCGAGGCCCCCAGCTTCGGCAAGCCGATCACCGCCTACGATCCCGACGGCCCCGGCACCGAGGCCTACCGCGGGCTCGCCACCGAGGTCATCGCGCGCTTCGGCCTGAAGTAAGGGCGGCCCGCTCCCCGTCCGCGCCGCCGATGCCCGCCGCCCTGGATAAGTACCGTCAGGCCTTCCTCGTGGGGCTGCAGAGCAACATCGTGTACCGCTGGAACTTCGCGGTCCGCGGCTTCTTCTCGCTCTTCCACCTCGCGGTCGTGTTCACGCTGTGGGGCGCGGCGTTCGCGGGCTCGAGCTCCATCGGGGGCTTCGACCTGCGGCAGACGCTCACCTACTTCGTCACGCTGCTGGTGCTGCAGTTCCTAATCAGCGCCTTCAATGAGGATTACCAGATCAGCGAGGAGATCCGCAACGGGCTCATCAACCAGTTCCTCCTGAAGCCCATCAATTACTTCCTCTACCGCTTCAGCATCTTCGTCGCGGCGAGGCTGGTCACGGGCACGCTCATCCTCCTGCCGCTCGCCGTCGCCCTGCCCTTCATCCACGACTCGCTCGTGTTCCCCGGCGAAGGCTGGCGCTACGCGGCCGCCGCGCCCGCGCTCCTGCTCTCGGCCATCATCCAGTTCAGCATCGCGTACTGCTTCGGGCTGCTGACGTTCTGGTTCCTTGAGATCCAGGGCTTCGTGATCCTATCGATGGCGGTCGAGGCGACGCTCGGCGGGCAGATGTTCCCGCTGGACCTCCTCCCCGAGGCGGTCTTCCGCGTCGCGCAATACCTGCCGTTCTACTACCAGATGTACTTCCCGGCGGCCATCCTCACCGGCCGCCTGCCGTACGAGCAGGTGATGCCGGGGCTCGCCATCCAAGCCTGCTGGGTCGTCGCCTTGCTCGGCCTCAACCACCTGCTCTGGGTCCGCGGCCTCCGCCGCCACACCGCCGTCGGCGGCTGAACCGGGCCATGCTCCACTACCTCCGGATCTGGCTCGCCAGCGCGCGCTACTCGGTCGTGCGGACGATGATGTTCCGCGGCGACTTCCTCGTCTGGTCGCTCGTCGAGTTCGCCTGGATGGCCGTGAACGTCCTCATGGTCTCCGTCATCTACCGCCACACCGACTCGGTGGCGGGCTGGGGGCGGAATGAGATGCTTCTGCTGCTCGGGACCTCGATGCTGATCCAGCGGATGCTGATGGGCTTCTTCTGGAGCGGGATCTTCGAGATGGGGCGCAACGTGCGCTCGGGAAACTTCGACTTCTTCCTGGCCCAGCCGGGCAACGTCATGTTCATGGCGACGACGCGGAAGGTTGACCCCGACGGGCTCGTCAACTGCTTCGTCGCCGCCGGCCTCGTCGCTTACTCGGCCGCGGAGCTCGGCCTGCGGCCGACTCCGGGCGCGCTGGTGACCTACGGCTTCCTCCTGTTCTGCGGGCTGGTGATCCATTACAGCATCCTCGTGCTCTCAGTCTCGGCCGTGTTCTGGCTCACGAGCGCGCAGGGCGTGGAGGGCGGCTACTTCACGCTGGCGGAGTTTTCCCGACTGCCGCGCGAGGCGTTCAAGGGTGTGACCAACGTGCTCTTCGTCTGGCTGCTGCCGGTCGTCGTGGTGAGCAACGCCCCCGCGCGGGTCCTGCTGCACGGATTCGAGCCGCGCTGGGCCGCCTGGCTCGCGGCCCTCGCCGTGCTCTGGTTCGCCCTCGCGGTTTTCGTCTTCCACCGCGGCCTCCGCCGCTACGCCAGCGCCAGCTCGTGAGCTCCGCGACCTCCGCCCTCGAGGCCCGCGCCGGCCACGTCTTCCGCAACCGCACCTTGCTGGAGCGCGCCCTCACCCACCCGTCGGTCCTGCCCAGCCGTCGCGCCGCCTCGGAGAGCAACCAGCGGCTCGAGTTCCTCGGCGACGCCGTCCTTCAACTCGTCCTCACCGAAGCGCTGTTCCATGAGTTTCCGGAAGAGCGCGAGGGCGCGCTCAGCCGCCGCCGCGCCGCGCTCGCCAACGGCGCCACCCTAGCCGTCCTCGCGCGCGAGCTCGGGCTCGACCAGGCGCTGCGTCTCGGCCCGAGCGAGGAGACCTCGGGCGGGCGGGCTAAGTCCTCGTCGCTGGGCGACGCCTTCGAGGCGCTGGTCGGCGCGGTCTTCCTCGACGGCGGGCTCGAGGCCGCCCGCGCCTGCGTCCACGCCGCCTACGGGCCGCTCGCGGCCCGGCTCGCCGCGGTGGGCGACGACAAGACGCCCAAGAGCCGCCTGCAAGAGCTCGTCCAGCCGCGCCACGGCAACAACGCCCTCGCCTACGCGGTCGTGGCGACCGAGGGCGAGGACCACCGCCGTAGCTTCGAGGTGGCCGTTAGTCTGCTGGGCGAGGAGATCGGCCGCGGCCGCGGCTCATCGAAGCAGGCCGCCGAGGAGGCCGCGGCGGCCGATGCCCTCGGGCGGCTGCCCCCCTGAACGGCCCGCGGGCTTGTGCGCGCGGCGCGGCAAACTACCGTCCGCCGCCTCTCATGCCGGAACCGACTCCGTCCAGCCGCCGCAAGCTCACCGGGGTCTGCCCGCCCGCCCGCGGGGCCGTGCTCGCCGCACTCGCGCGGGCGGAGCCGGCGCCCCTCTGGCTCGTGGTCTGCGCCAGCCTCCGGGACGCCGAGCAGCTGGCGGAGGACGCCACGTTGCTTGCCGCCGCCTTCGCGGGCGAACGCCCGGTCAACGCCGCCGTCTTTCCCGAGTCGCTGCAGGATGCCGGCGAGATGCGCGACGCGTTCGCCGCCTCCAGCGACCGGCTCACGGTGCTCTCACGCCTGCGCGCGTTGCGCGGCGTGGGCCGCACGCCCGACACGCTCCTCGTGTTCACTACGCCCGCGGCGCTGCTGCAGCCCGTGCCGGCGCTGGAGGAATTCTCAGCGCGTGAGCTCATCCTGCGCCGCGGCGAGGTGCGCCCGTTCCAAGCCTTGCTGGAGGAATTGCGCCGGCTCGATTACGACTCGGAAGCGGTATGCGAGGCCCCCGGCCATTACGCGGTGCGCGGCGGGCTGATCGACGTCTACCCGGTGACCGCCAGCCGCCCCTTCCGCCTCGATTTCTTCGGCGACGAGATCGAGGCGATCCGGGAATTCGACCCCGTGACGCAGCGCTCCGGCGCCACCGTCGAGTCCATTTCCCTCGCCGCCTCGCCGCGCGTGGCCCTCGGCCGCGCCGCGGGCGGGCTGGCCGACTACCTCACGCCGCACGCCCGGCTCGCCCTCATCGAACCCGCCGCGGTCGAGGAGGAGTTCCGCGCGCTCGCGCCCGACGGCGGCGACGCGCTCGGGCCGCTGGCCGGCCGGGTCGCGGGCGTCGTCGGCATCGGCGATCTCGACGAAGCCTCGTCGCTTTTCGGAGACGACGCGACCGGGGCCACCTGGGACTCGGAATCACTCTCCCACCATCGCCGTTACCCCGCGGACGCGCTGGTGGCGCAGGAACGCCTCACCTTCGAGGACGACGCCCGCGGCGAATTCCTCGGACGCGCGGCCGCCTGGCGCCGCGAGGGCTACGCGATCGCCTGCGTGACCGCCAAGGAGGGCGAGGAGAAACGCGCCCAGGAAATCCTGGCCTCCGATCCCGCCTGGCGGAAGCTGCGCCCGGCCTGGCTGCGCGGCGCCCTCAACGAGGGCTTCCGCATCACGGCGCGCGATGACGCCCGACCGCCGGCGCTCAGCGGCACCCCGGCCGGTGAGCGCGGCATCGTGTTCATCACCGAAACGGAGCTCTTCGGTCGGATGCGTCCGCGCCGTGCCGCGGCGGCCGGGCGCGCCGTCGCGCACCGCGCGCAGGTGGACCAGTTGCTGGATTTCTCCGAATTGGTGGAGGGCGACTTCGTGGTGCACCTTCAGCACGGAATCGCGCACTACCGCGGCATCACCCGCCTCGACACCGCGCAGGGCGTGAAGGAGGTCATCTCGCTCGAGTTTGACGACCAGGTCACGCTCCACGTGCCGCTGCAGGAATCGCACCTCATCAGCCGCTACGTCGGATTGAGCAAGACCCGCCCCCAGCTCGGGCGCATCGGCTCGGGTCGCTGGGAAAAGGCCCGGCAGGCCGCCGAGCGGGCCACCGTCGACCTTGCGGCCGAACTCCTGCGCATCCACGCCGCCCGCGAGGCCCAGCCCGGCCACGCGTTCGCGGCCGACAACGACTGGCAACGCGAGTTCGAGGCGTCGTTCCCGTTCACGGAAACGCCGGACCAACTGCGCGCGATCCGTGACGCCAAGGCCGACATGGAACGCACACGCCCGATGGACCGGCTGGTGTGCGGCGACGTCGGCTTCGGCAAGACCGAGGTGGCGATCCGCGCGGCGTTCAAGGCCGTGCAGGGCGGGCGGCAGGTCGCGCTCCTGGTGCCGACGACGGTCCTGGCGCAGCAGCACCTGAACACCTTCCGCGAACGCATGGCCGGCTACCCCATCGCGGTCGAGATGCTCAGCCGCTTCCGCACGCCGGCGGAGACCCGGAAGGTCCTCGCCGCCGCCGCCGAGGGGCAGGTCGACATCCTGATCGGCACGCACCGGCTGCTGCAGGCCGACGTCACCTTCCGCGAACTCGGGCTGGTGATCATCGACGAGGAGCAGCGCTTCGGCGTGAAGCACAAGGAGGCGTTCCGCCGGATGCGCGCGACCCTGGATGTCCTGTCGATGAGTGCGACGCCGATCCCGCGCACGCTCTACATGGCCATGACCGGGGCGCGCGACCTGAGCGTGATCGAGACCCCGCCCGTCAACCGCCACCCGATCCAGACGATCGTGAAGACCTACGATGAGCAGGTCGTGGTCGACGCCGTGAGGTTTGAGCTACGCCGAGGCGGCCAAGTCTTCTACCTCCACAACCGCGTCCAGACGATCGACCTCGTCGCCGCCCGCCTCCGCGAACTCCTGCCGGGCGTGACGATCGGCGTGGGCCACGGGCAGATGGACGCCGCCGAGCTGGAGAAGGTGATGACCGAGTTCGTCGCCGGCCGGTATCAGGTGCTGGTTTCAACGACGATCATCGAGAGCGGCCTCGATATCCCGAACAGCAACACGATCATCATCGAGGGCGCCGACCGGTTCGGGCTCTCCCAGCTCTACCAGCTGCGCGGACGTGTCGGCCGCTTCCGCCACCAAGCCTACGCGTACCTCCTGCTGCACCGCCACGCGCGCCTGCTCGACACCGCCCGCCAGCGGCTGAGCGCGATGCGCCAGCATAACCAGTTGGGCGCTGGCTTCCGGATCGCGATGCGCGACCTTGAGCTGCGCGGCGCCGGCAATCTCCTCGGCGCCGAACAAAGCGGCCACATCGCGGGCGTCGGGTTCGAACTTTACTGCCAGCTCCTGCGCCAGTCCGTCGCCCGCCTCCGCGGCGACAAGACGGCGGCGGCGACGCGGGCCGCGGTGAAGCTCGACTTCGTCTTCGTCGGCGACGGCCAGCCCGCCGCCATCTCGGCCGAACGCCGCCACACCGACGGCTACACCGCGATCAAGGACGCCGAGGACGGCCTGATCGTGCCGGTGACTCGCATCCAGGCGCGACTTCCGGCCGGCTACATCGCCGAAACCCGCCTGCGCATCGACTTCTACCGCAAGCTTGCCCTTGCTGGCTCTCCGGCGGAACTCAAAGGCATCGCCGACGACCTCCGCGACCGCTTCGGCCGCTACGGCGACGAAGTGAAGGCACTGCTGCTGGTGACCGAGATTCGGATCCGCGCGGAACAAAAGGGCGTGGTTTCGGTCGAGACGGACGCCAATCGCCTGAAGTGCCTACGGCGTCGCGGTGCGGTTGACGATTGGGTGCAGGTCGGCTCGCGGTTTCCAAGGTTGACCGCTCCCAAGCCCCTCCTACGTTTGCGCGAAATTCTCGTTTTTCTGAACAATCTGCCGAACCCATGACGATCCGACGCCGCCTGGCCCTCGCCGTGCTCACCGTCGCACCGATCGCCGCCCTCTTCGCCCAAGCCCCGGCTGCCCCGGCCGGCCCCGCCAACGATCCGGTCGCCCAGAACCTCAACCTGCGTTTCGCCAACGGGATCGTGGCGGTCGCCGAGGAGAAGATCATCACCGTCGCCGACGTGATGCAGGAAATCGGCCCGCTGATCCCGCAGCTGCGCAACCAAGCGCGGAACGAGAAGGAATTCCAGGAAGGCCTCGAGCGCCTGCAGGACGACGCGATCCAGAACCTCATCGACCGCGTCCTGATTGTGAAGGAGTTCCGTAAGGACGAGAAGCGCCAGATCCCGCAGCAGTACATCGAGAACGCGATCTCCGAGGAGCTCGCCGAACGCTTCGAGGGCGACCGCTCCAAGTTCCTCGCCTTCCTGCGCTCCAAGGGCCAGACGATCCGCGACTACCGCCGCGAGGTGGAGGAAAACATCATCTTCCAGTACATGCAGGGGCAACAGCGGAAGTCGCAGAGCATCGTCAGCCCCGTCCGCATCGAGACCTACTATAACGAGAACAAGGACCGCTTTTACCGGGAGGACGAGGTCCACCTGCGTCTGATCCAGATCACGCGCACCGACACCGAGACCGACGCCACGCTCGGGGAGCAGGGCAAGATGATCCTCGCGCGGTTCCGCGCCGGCGAGAAGTTCGAGGACCTCGCGAAGCAGTTCAGCAAGGACCTCAAGCGCAGCAAGGGCGGCGACTGGGGCTGGCTCAAGCGTTCCGACTTCCGCAAGGAATTCAGCGAGGCCGCGTTCAATCTGAAGAAGGGCGAGGCATCCGAGCCGATCCTTCTGCCCGAGGGCGCCTTCGTGCTCTACGCCGAGGACCGCCGCTTCGCCGGCATCCAGCCGCTCGACGAGGTCCGCGACCAGATCGAGCGCGTGCTCGTGCAGCAGATGGGCCGCGCCGCCCAGGAACGCTGGCTCGAACGACTCCGCCGCAACGGGTACGTGAAGTACCATTGAGCGTGGGACGGCAGCCGGCGAGTCAGCGAAAGCTAGCCCGGTTCCAACGTTGCCGAGCCTGACACAGGTCGGCGACCGGCGGGTTCGGTGCTCCTGCGAAGCGGCCCGGGGAATTCAAAGGAAGACCAAGAAGGGTCGGAAGAGGGATCATAGGACCCACGCATTGGCCGGTTGAACCACCGTCTGCTCCACCGACGGTCAACCGCCCCCATCCATCCCGCGAGGCTAGACACGGCCGATCCCGATGCCGATGGACGCGGCGCACACTGAATCTCCGCCTCTTTTGCGGTAATCGAACCCGTCAAAAACCGCACAACTTGCGGGGTTTAGCCGCCCGATTTACCGCCTGATCCAGCCGGCAAGCCTACCGGGCGCAACCGCTACGGCGATCTCGCGCGACACGCCCCCTCCCGCTGCGCCGACGTCGAGCCGTAGCATCGCGATCCACGTCACCACCGCAACCCGCTCGTGAGACCGTCGGGATCGCCGTGAGCAAAGGCAGCAACGGCGGCATCAAACCCCAATCCTCCGCGCACGCGCCGTGACCGGCCACGCATCGGCTACCCTGCCCTCCCGCACGACGAGGACGCGGTCATGTAATGCGACCGTCGGACAAATGTGCCACGGGATCCCGTAGAGCGGGGCTCCGACCGGAAAACGGTCCGCCTCAGCCGTCTCGATGACAAGATGCTCCTCGCTGTGCGTGATAGCGCGCGCGTCAGGCAATTCGGGAAAGATCACCCGCGGGTGCAGCATTTCACTTGCGACCGCCTTGTGTCCCAGGTCGAGGCATAGCCGGCCGCGGCCCGGCCGGCTTATGACCCGCGTGAGGAGCACCGCGGCGTGCAGGAAATCGAGGTCCGGGATGTTCCTCGCGTAGCCGGCATCCCAGAGCACGCAGGTGCCAGGGCTGCACTCGACGCCCTCGCGCCGCGCGTGCACCGGAAAAGTCGGCGTTCCGCCCCAGACGAGGCGTGGTACGGGCAGACCTTCTCCACGCAGGAGGGTGGCGACCGCGTCGACCCGCAGGATGCCTTCGGCGGCGGCTGTGATCCGGTCGGCAAGGACCGGTTGGCGGAGGTGTCCGTCATACGCATGCAACCCGCCGGGCCGCAGCCCGCGCGCCACCGCGAGGCGGCGGTAAAGGTCCACGGCGGCGGGACCAGGCGGCACGCCGGTGCGTCCCATGCCCACGTCGAGGTCGACGAGCACCTCGATCGTCACGCCGCCCGCCCGGGCCGCGCCGGCAAGAGCGTCGACCGCACCGGCGTCGTCGGCGATCGTGGAGAAAGCGACCGCCGGAAAATTACGCACCAGGGCGACCAGCCGGCCGGCGTTGGGCCCGACGGGCTGGGTGGAAAGCGTGATATCGGTCGCCCCGGCTCCCGCGGCCATCTCGGCCTCCGCGATGGTGGCAGCCTTGCAGCGCGTGATGCCGAGGTTCGCCTGCAGTGCGATCAACTGGGGCAGCTTGTGGGTCTTGAGGTGCGGACGCAGCCGCTCCGGCCCGCCGGCTAGGACGATCATGCGACGAAGGTTTTCCGCGACGCGATCCGGATGGATCAGCAGCGCGGGCGAAGGCACGGCCGACTCGTCGGCCAGGCGCATCCAAACGGGCGTCATGGCGCGGCGAGTTCGAAGATCGCCTCGATTTCGACGGCGATATTACCTGGAAGCGGGCCCATACCCACCGCGCTGCGCGCGCCTATGCCGCGCTCCGGGCCGAAGACCTCGGCGAACAGCTCGCTGCAGCCGTTGATCACGCGCGGGTGGTCGAGGAAATCGGGCGCGGAGTTGACCATGCCGAGGAGCTTGATCACGCGACCGACGCGATCGAGCGAACCAAGCTCGGACCGCAGCGTGGCGAGGAGGGCGAGTCCCACTTGACGGGCGGCGGCGTGGCCCTGCGCGAGGTCCAGGTCGGCGCCGACGCGCCCCTTGATGAGGGAGCCGTCGGCCTGCACGGGACCGTGCCCGGAGACGTAGGCGAGCCCCTGCACCGCGACCAGCGGCCGGTAGACGGCGACGGGACGAGGCGCGGGTGGAAGGACGAGGCGGAGCCGGGCGAGGTTTTGCTCGGGGGTCATGCGGCAAGGCGGAATAAACGGCAGGAGCTGGTCCGCGCGACTCTTTCCTCGACGTCCGGATCAAGATTTTCACGCCGAGCAAAAACGCAGAGGCGCGGGGCCTTGCAATCGGACGGACTAACGCCACGGCCACCAGGCGCCGGATGCGTGTTCCTTGGCGGTTGGCCGCAAATCGCCCACGGACAGGCCGTCACTTCCCCGCGGCCACATCGGACTCGCGGTCCGTCCCACCACCGTGCGCCAACACGAATCCTTCCTTTGCCAACTTCCGCGGGACGAACATGCTCTGACACCGCGTCATGCGCGTACCGCTGATCTCCGCCCCCGCTCCCGCCCGTCGCGCGGGCCGGTTTTTCATCGCCGGGCTCGCCTTCGTCGCGGCGGCGTGGGCCCAGTTCGACGAACCAGGCTCCGGCCGGTCACGCGGCGATCCGCCGACCCGCGGCGGGGAGTTCTACGATGAGCGCGTGCCGGTGTTCTTCCCGCCTACCCCGCCGCCGCTCGGCCGCGCGCTCCCGCGCTCCAGCCCGCCCGCCGGACGCCTCGCCGCACCGCCGGAGATGGCAGCCTACGTGAACGAGCCGTTCTATCCCATGCTCGCCACGCGGCTCGCGCTCAAGCGCCTCCCCGATCGCCTCAAGGCGCGGGTGGAGGAATACCGCCGCACCAAGGTCGCGCTCCTCGCCGAACTTCGCGCCGAACTGGAGCGCATCCAACCCCTCGACCCCGCCGCCCGCTCGTCCGCCCTCTCCTCCCTTGCCGCCCGGCAGGCAGCCCCCCTCCGTACCCTCGAGGAATCCGCCGAGGCCCTGCGGCGCGACCTCGGCGGAAGCGACTATGACTGGAACGCCTACCGCCAATGGCGGCTGGGCGACAAGGAACGCCGCGGGTTCTCGCCTTCCGAGGTCGCGCAGGTGATGCGCGCCGCCGCCTATTATCAGGACGCCCTGCTGCCCGCGCAGCGCCGGCTGCTCCGCGAGATCTCCCTCGAATTGCTCAACGCCGGCGAAAATCCCGAGGCGGCCGCCGCCAACAACCCGTACCTCTTCTTCCCGCCCGAACCCGCCCGGGTGACGGTTCCGCCCGACGTACCCTCCGAAGTCGCCGCGCAGCTCGCGCGCTACGAGTCACGGAAGGCGGAACTCAAGAAGGAGCTCTACGACACCGTCTTCGACTACGACGGCCGCCGCTTCACGTTCTTCCGCCCCAACCCGCTCAAGGCCCTCGCCGAGCGCCAAAGGGCTCCCTTGGCCGAGCTGGAGGCCCTTGCCGGGGAAATCCGCCGCGGGCTCGCGGGCCGCGAGGAGATCGTGCCGGTCGTCGAGCGCACCCCGCTCTCCCCCGTGCTGCAGGACCGGCTCAACGCGCTGCTGCAGGACGTGGGATCGGCCCAGCGCCGGGCGATCGAGCGCATCGAGTCGATCCTCGCCGAGGCCCGCGGCCTCCCGATGCAGACAAGCTACCGGTTCGAGGCCGAGGGCCTGCGCTTCGTGGTCATCCCCAGCCGCGCGAGCCGCGGCGACGGCGCCATCGGCACGGATACCCAGGCGAAGATCGTGGCCGTGCGCGAGCGCGTGGCGCAGGCCGCCTCCGAATACGACCAGCGTCTCGCCGTGCTGCTCGCGGAACGCGACTCCATCCGCGCGGAAGCCGGAGCCGCGCTGGGACTGAAGGAAGCGGCGAAGCTCGACCAGGCGCTGGGCAAGGCGGTGCGCGTTGCCAACGCACGGGAGACCGAGACGGTCTACCGTGAGTATCGGCAGGCGCTGTTCGAACCGGGCCTCTCGCCTGAACAACGGCGCCTGCTCTTCGACGGAGCGGTCGAACGCCTGGAGCTGCCGTTGCCCCGCGGGGAACTGCAGCCCTTCGTCCGTTCGCCGACGTGGTAGGCGGACGAGTCCGACGCCGTCACTTTTCCTTCATCACGTAGGTGCCGTCCCAATCGGCCGGCGGCGGCTCCACCCGGCACTGCTCGACGATGCCGAGGTAGACGAGCGACGGGTTGCTCTTCACGCCCGGGGTGACGCCGGGCTGGTTGGGCTCCAGCACGGCGCTCCGGCGGAACCGGGCCGCAGCCCCGTCCCAGTCCCGTTCCTGATAGCGGGCGAGCCCCTCCTCGAAGAGACCGATGCATTCGCGCGCCGCCGGCGAGATCGTCTCCTTGAGGCCGACGACCTCGAAGATCGGCACCGGCTGCGAGCGCCCCATCACGACGATCCGGCCGAGCGCGCGGAAAACGACGCGATCGCCGCCGTGCGCCTCGCAGGCCTCGCGGGTCGCGGCGGTGGCCATCGTGTAGGCGCCCCAGCTCTTCGCGCCCGACTCCATGCGCGCGGCGAGGTTCACGTTGTCGCCCATCATGGTGTAGTTGAAGCGCGTCCGGCTGCCCATGTTGCCGATCATGCAGACGCCGGTGTTGAGCCCGATGCGCGACTGCATGTTCCAGACGATCTCCGGCCAGCGGCCGCCCTCGGCGCGCCACTTCGCGCGCAGCTCGGCCAGCCGCGCGTGCACCAGCTGCGTCGCCACGCAGGCGCGGTAGGCGTGGTCGGGCAGCGGGATCGGCGCACCATACATGGCCACCACCGCGTCGCCGATGTACTTGTCGAGCGTGCCGCCCTGCGCCTGCACGATGTCGGTGCAGGCGGTGAGGTATTCGTTCATCAGCTCGACGAGCGGGCCGGAACCCAGTTTCTCCGAAAACCCCGAGAACCCCTGGATGTCGGAAAAGTAGGCGGTGATCTCGGCGTCGTGGCCGCCCAGCCGCGGATCCTCGCCCGAATCGACCATGCGCTCGACCAGCTGCGGCGAGACGTACGCGCCAAACATGCCCTTGATGCGTCCCTTCTGGCGCTCCTCGGCGAGCAACTGCCACAGGACACCCAGGAAACTCGTGGTGAACGCGGCACCGAGCGGCGCCGCCATCGGCAGCACGAGGTGCCACCGGCTGAAGGCGAAGACGCATGCGGCGGCATAGCCGCCGAGGACAACCACCGCGGCGAGCTTGGTCGCCCTGCCGCGCGCCCCGCCCGAGACCGCGAGCAGGGTGACGGCCGCCGTGAGCCCAAGCACCGCGACCCAAGGCACCCACGGCGGCGGCCTCCTCAGGAAATTCCCCGAGAGCATCGTCTTCACCAGGTTACCGTGCAGACCCACCTTCGGCACCGGGTGAGCGTCGAACGGCGTGGGCGCGAGGTCCTGCAGCAGCGGATCGACCGGCCCGATGAGCACGATCGCGTCCTTGAACCGGCCGAAGAACTGGCCCGCGAGCCGGCGCTGCTCCTCGTCGGCCGAAGATGACGCACGGATCGCCTCGATCACCCGGGCGAGGCTCTCGCGCGGGTTGAGCGGGCTCTCCCACGGCGAGAACCAGTTCGCCTCCAGCAGCTGGCCCTCGGTGAGCGGGACGCGCAACGCCACCGCGCCGTCGGGCCGCACCAGCTCCAACCGGTCGCTTCCGATACGGACGGCGGACTCCGCAAGGCCGAGCTGCTCCAGGACCACCTGCAGCGAAAGATGGGGAATCGTCTGGAAACGAGTGTGCGCGAACAGCGGGACCCAGCGCGGGACCTCGTCGCCGCTGTAACCGACGTCCACGTCGATCAGGCCCACGCGGCCGATCGGCTTCGCTCCGGGCCCGACGAGGAAGCCCTGCTCCGGCATCTCGGGCACGTCGTTCTTCGTGCGGTCCACCCGACCCTTGCGCAGCAACGGGATCTCACGACCCTCCGCGCCGTCGACCACGACCGAGGATCCCGTTGTGTACTGCGCCGCGAGCACGACCTTTGTCGGGTGCGCGAGGATGACCTTGCGGAGCTCGGAGTTCCCGGCGCGCGCGCGGTTTTGGTCGACGAGGCCGGAGGTGCTGATCCGCGACAGCACGAAGTCGAAGGCCACCACGCGCGCCCCGCCCGCGGTGAGCAGGGCCTCGGCCACGTTCGCGTAGATCGCGCGGTTGAAGGGGCGTTCGCCGACCAGCTCGATCGCCTCCGTGTCGAGGTCGACGTAGACGAGCTTCCCCGGCGCGGCCAATTCACCGCGCAGCCGGAAACGGAGGTCGAGAAGCTTGTTCTCGAGGAACCCAAGGTGACCTTCCTGCGCGAGGAAGCACCACAGCAGCGGCAGCGGCAGCAGGGCCAGCCAACGCCAGCGCGATCCTGTTTTTGACCGGCCCGCCATATCAGGCCGCCTGCGGAACGCACCGGGCGCAACCCGGCGAATGCTTACGGCGCGAGTTCATCACCGTGCGTGCGCGCTGTCCGTCAATTCCCGCCCGGGTTGGTGGGGATGATGCGCGGCGGCGTCGGCGGCGCAGGAGCGGGCGTCGGGGTGGAAACCGTGGCTTGGCCGGTGAAGCTCTGGCCCGTCGCCGTCTGCCCGCTGACCGCGCTCGTGGTCGCGGCGTTCGTGGCGCCGCTGCTGACCTTCTGAGTGGAGCCCGTCGTTCCGGGCGTCGCACCGGTGCCCCCGGAAGTGGACCCCGTCGTCCCCGACGAAGATCCGGCCGTACCTCCGGTCGACCCCGTCGTGGAACCCGACATCGAACCCGTCGTTGATCCGATGATGCTTCCCGTGGTTGACCCGGTGGTGGAACCGGAGGTGCTTCCCGTGGTGCCGGCCGTCCCACCCGAGCCTCCCGTGCCGCCTCCGCCGGAGGAAGACGAGGAGGAGGAAGAGGTTCCCGAACCGGAGGACGTTGCGCCGCCTCCCGTGCCGCCGCCGGCCGAGGGGGCGGGCGCGGCCGAGGTGAAGACCGCCTGCTGGACGGCCACCGCGATCTCGCGGGAAACGTTGGTAACGGCCTGGATGACCGAGGCGGAGACCGCCTGGGTCGCGGTGGGCGGCGAGGGCAGCGCGGTGACGACCACTTGACCGGTCGGCGACTGGCTCACCGCGACGGTGATGACGATTTCCTGCCCCTGCGGCACCGAAAGACCCGAAACCATGCCGCTGGCCGAAACCGAGGGAGCACCCGCCGCGCTGGTCCCCGTCCCAGTCGAGGAAGCGGTACCGCCGCCACCCGCTCCGGCGGACGACGACTGGCCCTGAGGCTGCGCTTGCCCCTGCCCCTGCGGCTGCTGGCCACCTTGGTCCTGTGACTGGGCCTGTCCCTGCGTCTGGCCGGCGCCCGGTACGTTGCCGCCCGCGCCGCCGCCCTGCTGCCCCTGCTGGAAGACGACATTTCCGGTCGCGGTGGTGAGCGAGAAGAACGCCTGCCCGGTACCCGACGGACGGAAGACGATGCGGAAGGTCGTGCCGCGGATGCCGGCGGCTCCGACGGGAGTCTTGATGGTGTAGGAGGATCCCTGCCCGTACTTCAGTTTCTTCACGTCGCCCACCAACTCTCCGCGGTTGAGCCGCAGGGACGTGACCGAGGCCGAGGGTTCCTCCTGCAGTTCCGCGACCTTGATCGTGGCTCCGAACGGATCCTGCAGGAATTCCTCGAGGATCAGTTCGGTCTCGGCGCCGAGCTTGGTGGTCGCGCCGTTGGAGAACACCAGCACGACGGAGGAGTTCTCGAAGGTCACGACCTTTGCCGCCTGCGGGATCTGAGCGTCGACCGCCAGAGCGGTGACCTGACCGTTGAGCGTTATCTCCACGCGGCCCTCCACCTTGGCCACCAGCACGACACCAGGGGGCATTGCCGCTGGCGCCGGCGCCTGCGCCCGAGCCGCCAGGCCCCCCATCAACGAGCACGCCAGGAACGGCAGGAGGAAGCGGAGGAACGTGAATTTCACGGGCGCGACGGCCGTTGCAGCCGCTCGCGCAGACGAAGTCCCGCCGAAAACCATGGGTCAAGGCGCAAACAGAATCCGAGCGCCGCCTCGGCCGCGTCGCGTCCCGCCGTGCGCCGCGCGAGATGCTCCGCGTAGCGGTACCACGCCGTCGCATCGGCCGGCGAGAGCTCGACCGCCCGGGCAAAGTCCTCGCCCGCCTCCACCCACCGTCCCTGCAGGTCGCGGGCCTCGCCGCGGCGGGCGTGATACTCACCCACGATCGCGCAGAGGCGCAGCGCGGTGTCGGCCGCGATCTCCGCCTCCCTCCCCAGCTCCGCGCTTCGCGCGGGTTCATTGAAGGCGTGCAGCGTAGTCGCGTAAGCGAGGTCCGCCCACGCCTGCGCATTGGCCGGATGAAGGCGCGTCGCCTCCGCCAACGCCCCGCGCGCGGCCGGCACGACTCGGGCAAAGGCCGCATCGCCCGGCGGAACCGCGGCCAGTCCGTCGAGCGCGGCGCGCGCCGGCACCCGCCGCGCCTCCGCTTCCGCCCGCGGCCGTTCCCACCCGAACCACCCGGTAAGCACCAGGCCCGGAACCAAGATCCACCGCCAGCGGCTCACTCCCGGCGCCGGGGCCGGATCCTCCGGCGCGGCCGGCCAGACGCGCGCGACCGCCAGCCCAGCGGCGGTCGCCGCCGCCAGCGCAAGGCCCGGGATCTTCAGGTGAAACTCCAGCGTGAGGTGCAACCCGAACGCCAGCAGGCCCAGCCCCCAGCCTCCTGCCGCCCATGGTCGCCCGCGGGCCCTCCGCGCGGAAACCAAGGCGAGGGCCAGCACCGCCCCGCCCGCCAACACGCCGCCGACCACGCCGTAGTCGGCCAGCCCGTTGAGGTATTCATTGTGGGCCCAGAGCGGCTCGTCGCGAAAGCCCTCCGAGCGGTGCCGTTCAAAAAGAGAATTATAGCTGCCGGCGCCGTTGCCGAGCAGCGGCGCGTCGAGCCAGAGCCGCACGGCTCCCGCCCACATCAGCGGCCGCGTGCGCTCCCCGCCGTCGGAAACCAGCTGCGCGAACCGCTCCCGCGCCGCCGGCACGCCGCGGCCCACGATCCCGCCGGCGAGAAACACCGCCACCGCGATCCCCGCGGCCCACGCCAAACGGCGACGCCAAGGCAGCAGCCCCGCCAGCAGCGGGGCCGACGCCGCCGCCAAAGCCAGCGCCAACCACGCGCCGCGACTAAGGGTGAGTACGAGGCCCGCCAGGAGCACCAGTCCCACCCACAGCCACCACGCGCGCGCCGTCGCCCCCTCACCCGGGCGGAACGCGCGCGCCGCCACCACGGGCAGCAGCAGGATCAGCAATCCCGCGAAGCTGTTCGCCACATTGAACGGACCGGTCGCACGTCCGACCTGCTCCCCAGGCCGCGCCGGCCCCACCATCCGCCAGCCCGGTTCGATGAAGACCTGATGACAAGCGATGAGCACGCCCGCGACCGCCACCGCCACCAGTGTGAAGAAGAGCCAACGTCGCGGGGCCCGTGTCGGCAGCCCGTTCAGAATGACCCAGAACACGACCGCCATCTGCACCCACAAGGAGAGGTCCCGTTGGCCAAGCCACGGCACCGGCGTCAGCCAAGCGACGTGGACGGCCGCGTAGGCGACGAACGGCCACGGCAGCCACGCGGCCGGATGCAGCGGTCGCGCACCCCCGCACGCCGTCAGACGCGACGCCGCATGCACCGCCAGGAGCAACGAAGTCCCGAGCGCCGTCAGACCCTCGAAACGCGCTCCGTACCCACCGTTGGCAAGCAGCGTGGCGGCGAGGTTGATTGCCAGTAATCCGGCCAACACCCACTCCCAACGGGACGTCCGTGGCGGCGGTTCCGGGATCATTCCCCCATCAGGCGCGAACGCACCCGCGTCGTCCAGCCCCGCCCGGCAAAATCCCGCGCCAAGCTCGGCCGGCCCCGATCCAACGGGCAGCCGGCCGGATTCAGCCGCACGGCCCGTTCACTTACCCGCGTAGCGCAGGCGATACACTTTGCCGCCGAGGTCGTCGCTGAAGACAATCGAACCGTCGGGGGCCTGCGCGACATCAGCGGGACGGCCGAGGATCTCGGTGCCGTTGCGGAGGAAGTTCACGACCTTCTGCTCACCGTAAGGGTGACCGTCCTCGAAGAGGATGCGCGACAGGCAGTAACCGACCTTGGCGGTGGCGTTCCAGCCGCCTTTCTGGGCGACGAACGCGTCGCCGTCGGCTCCGGAGATCTTTCCGCCCGAGTAGAACGCGAGCGAGTTGGCCGAGGAATGCGCCGGCAGGAGCCACTCCGGAATGCGCGCCTTGGCGGCGTACTCCATCAGGCGCGGCTCGTTAATGAACTCGAGGTTAGGCTGGTTCTTCCCCACGAGCCACGGGTGACCGTAAAAGCCGCCCTCGACGTAGTGATTCAGCTCCGCCGGCGGGTTATGGTCGGTGATGGGCTGACCGTGCTTGCGGTCGCCCTCGAGCTTCGCGGCCATGTTGTCGATGTCGTGGTCGACGCCCCAGATCTCGTTCGTACCCGGACGCACGGCGAGCTTCTCGGTATTGCGGAGTCCCGACGCGAACAGCTTCTTGTCGGAGCCATCGAGGGCGAAGCTCCAGATCTTCTTCCGCTCCGAGGCCTCGATCGGCTCGTTGGTGGCGTTGGTCTGGTCGCCGACGTGGGTGTAGATGCGCCCCTGGTGGATGAGGAGCGCGCGCCACATGTGGCCGCCACGGGCACCGGTGGGCAGCTGGTCGGGGCCGAGGACCTGCACCTCCTCGTCGGCGACACCGTCACCGTTGGTGTCGCGGGCCTTCGAGATCGCGTTGAGCTGGGCGAACCAGAGCCAGCCGTCGTGCCACTGGACGCCCTGCAGCACGGTGTTGGCCTCCTTGCCACGCACGAAGTCGGTGCGGGTCTCGTACACGCCGTCGCCGTCGCCGTCGCGGTCGCGGCACGCGACGATGCGGCCCTCCTTGGGGACGCTCACGTAGAGGGTGCCATCGGGTCCGAAGGCGAGAAACCGCGCGGTCTTGAGGCCCTCGACGGCCACAGAAAGCGTGAACCCAGGCCGCACCCACACGCCGGGCGGCACGCCGATCACGTTGACGGGTGGCGGCGGCGCGGCGCAGAACGCGGCGACGGGCAAAAGCAGGGGTAGGAGGCGGGGGATGATTTTCATGGGGCAGGAAAGGCCGGACGCATCTGGAAGCTGAACGTCACGCCCGGCCTCGGACGAGGAGGTTCCGACGCCCCTCGACAACAACGCAAGCCCCGGTAAGCCCGACGGAGAGCGCGCCCCGCGCGCTCAATCCGCGTGAAGTTCGAGGCCGATCAGGCGACCTCGGCGAGGCGGCGCCGCCGCCGAAGCACCATGACCGCCGGCGCCAACAAAGCCGGCACCATCAGGAAAGTGGACGGCTCGGGAACGGGTGCCGGATCCACCGTCGTAGCTATGGTCGTAGCGCCTAGGGTCGCAAAGCTCGAAGTAGACGCGCTGTTGCCTATTCCTCCCGTAACGCCAGCAAGGTCTTGGTTCAAGGCGTTAGCCTGAGTGCTGGTGAATCCGATCATGGTGAGCGGAGTCGAGTAGGTCACAGTGAAATTCGAGAAGGACGCGCTATTATTGGAATACGTCCTCGCAGCGTTTTGGAGCGTCGCGAAGGTGACACCGAAGGTGACCCAAGAATCTTGAACGTTGGTATTACCCGTGTTCAACTTAACGCCATCTACCGCTGTAGCGCTTTGCACATAGAAATTCGCGGTCGTTGGATTCTGGGAGGTAGGATTATAGAGGGTCAAAGTTACCGGTGTCTGAGTGGCAAACGTCCAAGTAGTCGTGCTCGGGCCGTCATTCGCGCCAGTTCCCGGCGTTCCGAACTGAAGTATCGCATTGGTTTGGTTTGTTTTGGACATCATCATGACCAAATCGATCGAACCATTTACACTATTGTCCAAATTGAAGCCCACGCCGAGGTTCATGCCGTTGCCCCCCACCTGATTCACACCTTGGAAATCTCCCATCCGAGCACGAAAAAGAATGTAATTGGTACCGCCAATCGTACCGGCTTTCTGCTGGAACGCATACGTGGTGGAATTCCCTACGAAATCGTCGGTCTTTTGGCCAGTCTGCTGGTCGTTTGGGACGTCGGTAATAGCGTTTCCGCCAGGGAGCTTCCAAGGCGACCAGCCGGTCGTATCGGCCACCGACACCACCGACTGAGCCTGCAACGACGTAGAAAACAAAGTCGCAACTGAAAGGACGACAGTCCGCATCAGGAAGCGCAGCGCAGACGACTGTAACGATAGACTCATTTCTCTCAGGAAGAGACCCTCTCTTCTTCCGCGCCGCAAGGGTTTTCTCGGTCACTTTCTCCGATCCGAGCGACCGGAATGAACCCCCATTTCAGGATTTCTCTTTCCCCGAATTTAACTCGGTGCGTCCCATCAACGCGCAGACGAATTCGAGCGGCAATGGCACGCGATCGATCGTCAGCCTCAAGAGAGGAACGGTGAGGGCCTCCGAAGCGATGGGCGGAGGGGGCGCCCGGAGCCGGACTTCAAGCCGAGCACGCCACTCACGCTCATCCCGATCCGCACGGGCCAACGCGCAATAAAGCCAGATTGAGCACACGAAGGATGTCTCGAGGGCGTCCTCGACGGGCAGGAAATCCCCCGTGAGCACCGCCGCCGCCTCAGCCGATGGGGCATCCAGCGTGAATAGCATGTAGAGCGACGCCCTCCGCCTGTGCTCCTCCGCACTCAGACCCCGCGGCAGAATACCCCGCAGAAGCCGCATCTCCGAGACGGAACCACGCTCAACAAAGAGCGCCTCCTGGATGACCGCCGACCGCGCATCCACGGGGTTTGAAGTGCGGGCCAGCGCAAGCCGGCCGCGCTGGGGCTCACCGAGCATCAGCCAACCGCGCGCCAGCAGGACCGCTTGCGGCCAAGGCAAAGCGTGCTCCGCCGCGGAGCCGAGGCTTTCCCTCGCCTGAGCCACCTGTCCGGCCCGCGCTTGGGCGTAGCCGAGCAGGAGGGGCCGAATTGCCGCGTGCTCCGGCGAGAGCAGGGCGGCCAAGGACTCCGAAACGCCAGCCAAGGCAGCCGACTCGGCGGCGAGATTAAACCAGACCCCAGAGCCCCCTTTTGCCGTGCTGAATTCGCGCAACGCGACGTCCAGTAGCCGGACAAAGTCTCCGGCGACCACCAGCCTACCCGCGAGGAGCAGCGGAAGCTGAGGCGGACGAAGGGGAGCTGGCTCGGCGAGCCACTGATCCCAGAGCCGATAGGCCTGATCGCGATCTCCCTGCTGCATGAGAAGGTCTGAATGACGCAGACGTATGCCCCAATCCCCCGGAGCGAGGGCGGCGGCCGACTCCAGGGCGACACGCGCGACCTGCGGGCGGTCCATCCTCGCGGCGTCCGCCGCCTGGGTGAGGAAGCGTTGGATCCGCCATGTGCGATAACGATCCTCGCCGCGTTTCCAAAGCGCGGCCGCCGGCCGCCATGCCAGCCAGCCGCCGGCGGCCAGCACGACCGCGGCGCCGAGCAACGCGACCGCCAACCGCCGGCGGCCGGCGAAGGCCCCCCCCACCGCGGGCGCGGCCCGGGGGCAGGGTTCAGGCATGACGCACCCCGATGAGGCCGTGACCACGGACGGGAGGCGGCGAGCACCGCCCTCGACTGCACGGGTTGAAAGGCATCACTGCCCACAGAGGACAAGCCGACCGGCCGCCGGCGCAAACCGAATCCCGAAGAACTCCGACGAGCGCGCCTTCTCGCCACGAATTGATTGGTAAAGAAAAGCCGCGGCGGCCAATCTCTCCTCACAGCCCAGCCATGAATTCGACTCGATTCTTCGTCCACGCCGCGGCCGCCCTCGCGCTCCTCTCCGCCGTTTCCCAAGCGCAGCAGCCATCGTCGAGCAGCGCCAACCAGCTGGTGAACGTCGCGACGGCGTCGTTCGGCGCGAAGGGCGAAGGCGTCGGCCAGAAGCTCGTCGAAGGCGCGGACGGCACCCTCGCGGCCGGCGCGGCCGGGCAGCCCGCCTTCACCGTGATCAACCTCGCGGGCGAGGTGGAGATGAACCGCGTCGCGCTCGAGGTCGGCAACCAGAAGGGCAAGCTGCGCGTGGTGGCGCTCAGGGACGACGGCACGCCCGATCTTTCCTCCGGCCGCGTCATCACCGAGTTCGAGTTGGACGGTTCCAAGAAGGTTGTGAGCGCCGACGTGAGCGACGTGAAGGTGAAGCGCGTGGCCATCGTCTGGGTGCCGGATACCGCCAATCAGGCGCTGCAGCTCACGAACGTCGGGCTCTTCACGAGTAAGCCGGAACCCATCGCCCAGTTGCCCGAAGTGCGCGCGATCCAGCAGGCCGCCCCCCCGCCGGCACCAGCACCGACTCCGGCGCCGGCCGCGGCCCCGACCCCCGCGCCTGCCACGCCTGCTCCCGCGGCCGCTCCCTCCACCGGTGGCAGCGGCGCCCCCGCCGCCGGCTCAACCAGTTCCTCCTCCGCACCAGTCTCCACTCCTGCGGCCACTCCGGCGGCTCCCACGCCCGCGGCCACTCCGGCCGCCACTCCGCCCGCGGCCAGTGCTAATTTTTCCTCCACGGCGGCCGGGGCTGCCGCCACTCCCGCCGTCCCGGCCACTCCGGTGACCGCCACGCCGGGGGCCACTCCCGCCACGCCCGCGATCCCGCCGCAGACGCGCAACGTCAGCCGCTGACGAATCGCAAATTCCGCGGCGCCTCCCCGCCGATGACCCACGGCGGTGAATTCCGGACCGTGCTGGCGGGCCTGATGTCGGTCGCGGTCGTGATCGCCGCCGCGCTGGCGCCGGGAGCGCCCGCACTCGTGCTCGCCGCCGCGGCGGCCCTGATCTGGCTCCTCGCCACGCTCACGCCGCAGGAGCCGGGAGCGATCGCCAACTCGGAAATCACGCGCCGCGGCGCCACCGTTGCGTTCGTTTTCCTCGCCCTCCTCGTCGCCAAGGATCTTCTCCCGGTGCCGGCGCCACTCGGAGAGTCGGAGCGCCGCGCGGCCATGGGGGAAGCGCGCATCTCGTGGCCGGCGACGGCACGCAACCCGGCGCTCGGCGCGGCCGCCGGACAGTGGTCCGCGCTTCTTCTCGCGGGCGCCTGCGCCCTCGCCCTCGCGCGCGCGACCGCGGGTTCCGCCCGGCGCGGGGCGTTCGTGCTCTCGGCGGCGGCATGGCTGCTGGCAGGCTTCGGCGCGCTCGCGGCCCGGGCGGGCGCGGGCTACGCCGAGAATCCGGTTTGGATTTCCGCCAGCAAGAACGGCGCGGCCACGCTGGTGGCGCTGGGAATCGTGCTCCACGGCGGCCTCGCGGTCCGCGCCTGGGGCCGCAGCCGGATGGCGCAGGCGGGACTGCACGGCGCGGCCGCCGCGGCGCTCCTCGCGCCGCTGGGGACGCTCTCCTCCTGGACGGGCCTGCTGGCCCTCGCGGCCGGAACCGGCGCGCTCGCACTCACCCTTTCCCGTCGCGCCCCGGGCCGCCCGGGGACCTGGCTGCTAGCCGGCGCGATCGGCACGGGCCTCGCGATCGCGGTCGCCGCGGCGCAGCCCGCGCTCGTGCGCCGGGTGGCGGATTTCACGGCCGACTACCGGTTCGGCATCTGGCGCGACGCGGCGGCGTTGCTCGCGGAGCAGCCGTTGCTCGGAATCGGCGCGGGCGCTTTCGAGACGACGTATCCGCTCGTCGGCAAGCTGCACCTCGTCTTCGACGCGCGGCTGTCGCACCCCGACTCCAGCTGGGTGCTGCTGGCGGTGGAATGGGGCCTGCTGCCGCTTGCGGCGGCGGCCTGGCTCGCGTGGCGGCTGCGGCGCGTCCTGCGGCCGCCGGGACCGATGGAGGAACTTGAACCCACCGCGATCGCCCGGGCGGGGCTGGCCGCCTGGCTCGCGGCGGGATTGACCGATATCGCATGGCACCGGCCGGAGAACCTCGCCGTGGCGACGGTCCTGCTGGGCGTGGCGGCGGGAAGCGCGGTCGCGGGAGTCTCGCGGCGCCAGGCGGCGATCACCGGTGCAGCAGCCGTCGCGGCCGGAGCGGCACTGGCGACGTGGTCGACGGGGCCGGGCGCGCGGGAGCTGCGCTGGGGGCTGCTCGATCCGGCGCGTCTGTGGAGCGAAGCGCTGTCCGGCGGCGCCGCCGCGGCGGCGGAGCCGGCCCGGCTCGCGCGACTGCGGGCGGCGGTGCGGCTGCAGCACCGGGCGGTCTCCTATCCCTTCGCGGTGGCGAAGCTCCTGCACGGCGTTTCACCGGAGGCGGCCTTCGAGTTCTGGCGCACGGCCGTGCGGCGGGCGGACGACCTCGGTTTCGACTACCTCGCGCAGGCCGCGGCGGCCTTTCCCGGCACGCCGGCGGACTACTGGCTGCGTCTCGCGCGGGAGACGGGACCGGATGATTTCCTGTTCATCCCGGGCCAGGCGGGCCCCGAGGCGGAACGCGAGCTGGCAGCCTGGGCCGAACGCGCGCCGGCCGCAACGCTCCGTCCGGCGGTGGCGCGGCAATTCCTCCGCGTGGCGTCCAGACTCGGACGGGCCGACTTGGTGGAACGCGTGGCGGCCCGGACGCAGGTCACCGACGCCGCCTTCCTCGAGGAAGCCGCACGGATGCTATCGGCCGCCGGCCGGCCGGCGGCGGCATGGCGCGCGCTTGAGCGGCGGTTGCCGCCGCACGAGACGACGGCCACGGGTCGGCCGCCGCCCGCCGGAAGCCTGACGGCGTTGCTGGCGGGGGAACGCTTCGCGGAGCTGCGGGAGCGGGTGCTCGCCGATGCCTCGGCCGGCACGGTGGAGACACTGACCCGCATCTGCGCGCATCCGCGGGCACCGGTGTGGTTCCACTTCCGGCTGGCGCGGGCGCTGGCCGCGGCCGGTGATCCGCGCGGGGCGGTCGAGGCGGGCCTGCGCGGACTCGCGATCCAGTCAGCGCCGCGGTGAAGCCGCGTCAGCCGCGGTTGCCGTAGTAGCGGTACGACGAGTAGTCGTAGTAGTCGTGGCCGTCCGAGCCGCGCACGCCGTTCACGACGAGCAGCGGATCGCGGCCGGAGGAACGCTTCAGGACCTGCAGCGCCTTGGCGGCGGTGGTGATCATGGCGTTGCGGAGGCGCACGACGAAGACCACGCGGTCGACGCGGGAGAGGAAAGGGATGGTGTCGCTGACCGGGATGATGGGCGCGGAATCGATGATCACCATCTCGTACTCCGCCTTGGCCTCGACCGTCAGGGCCGGAGGCAGCTTGAACATGAGGCGGTCGATGAGGGCGGCGGGGTTGGTGCCGCAGGTCATCACGGAGAAGTCCATTCCGGGAGCGGTAACGACGTGCCGGCGCCAATCGGAGTTGTCGCGAAGGTAGTCGGCGAGGCCGCCGGTCTCGAGGGGAATGCCGAGGCGCTGGCCGATGGTGCCCCGCCGCAGGTCGGCGTCGATCAACAGCGTGCGGAGACCCGCGCCGGCGGCGGCGTGAGCGAGGTTGAGGGAGAGCGTGGATTTACCCTCGCCCGGCGTGCTGCTGCAGATCACGACGACCAACCCGCCCGGGCCGGACCGTTCGCCCAGCGCCAGGCTGGCGCGGAGGGAACGGATCGCCTCGGCGAAGCCGCCCGGGCACTTGGGGTTCGCGAGCGCCACGCCCTCCTTGATACGACGCCGAAGCAGCGGCACCTCGACGGCGACCTCGAGCCCCAGCCCTCCCGCCACCTCGGCCACGGCGAACGCCCGGCGATCCATGCGCACCGCGAGGGCGGTCGCAATCACGCCCACCAACAGGCCCAAGACCGCGCCGTTGCGGACGGGTACGGCGGCGTCGGGCTTGTTCTCGGCGGCGACGCCGGCGCGCTTGAGGATCTGGATGACCTCGTCGTCGACGCCCTTGCGGAAGTCGATGCTCTGGAGGCTGCCGACCAGCCGCTGATAGAGCTCGCGGGTGCGGGTGAGCGATCCCTGCAGCTTCTGGTGCTCCGCCTCGATCTGCGACGACTCCAGGACCTTGCGCTCCCACTCGCCCATCGAGGTGAGGATGGTGTCGAGCTCGCTGCGCATCGCGTCCACCTCCGCGCGGTAGGCGGAGGCGTCCTCCTGCTCGAGGAGGCGCACGAGCCGCCGCAGCTTCTCGATCTCCTCCTCGGCGCGGCGGTATTTGGGGTGCTTCGGCAGGAAGATCTTGGCGAGGGCCTCGCGCTCGATTTCGAGCTCGCGCAGCCGGATCTTCTGCGCGGCGAGGCCGCCGGCGGCGGTGCCGGCCGGGGCGGGCGGGCGGACGCGCGCGCTCCCGGCGGCGTCGCCGATCTCGAGGGAACCGGTGCGCTGGGCGAGCGCCTCCCGGTCGGCCCCGCGGTCGAGGAGTTCGGCCAGCTTGAGCTGCATGCGGAGGCTGGCCTCACGGTTCTTGAGCTGCGAAAGGAAACGCGCGGCGGTGGTCGATTGCTGCTCCCAGAAGACGATGTTGCGCTGCTGCTTGAAGCGGAAGAGCTCAGCCTCCTGCTCGTTGAGGCTCTTCTCGAGGCGAGCGATCTCCCCGGAGATCTGGTCCATCACCGAGCGGGAGGAGACGAGCCGCTGCTCCCGCCGCATCGCGATGTACTCCTCCATGACGAGGTCGAGGTAGCGCTGCACGTGGGTGGACGAACCGCTGGTCGCGGTGAGCTCGAAGATCGTCGTCCGCGGCACCATCCGGGCGGCGAGATCCGGGCGCACCGCCGCCTCGGGCCGCTCCAGCTTCAACTTGATCATCGACCGCTCCCGGAGCTCCTCGCTGGTGAGGATCTCCAGCTGCGTGCCGAGCACGCTCATGAAATCGTTGGCGACCGGGTTGCCCTCGGAGAAGTTGAGGCGACCGCTCACGACCACGCGTCCCGTGGAGGCGTAGGTGGAGGGCAGGCCGGAGGAACGGTGCAACGCGATCCCCGCGCCCGCGACCGCGCACACGGGCACGAGCATGAGGTACGAACGCGCCTTGGCGGGCAGGAAGGTGCTCAAGTTCCAGCGCAGGCGCATGAGGACCTCACCAGTTGACGAGCTTGGCGTCCGCGATGACGAAATCCCCGTCGAGCAGCGGGATGTCGCGGTCGATCCGCCCCTTCTTCAGCACCTCCTCGAGGTCGACCGTGATCGTCTCGAGCTGCTCCCCTCCCGCCATCTTGCGGATGATGCGGATGCGGCGCGCGTCGGCGAAGTCGCTCAGGCCTCCGTTCGCGAGGATGACCCGCCCCACGGTGTTACGCTCGGAAAGGTCGATCTCCACGACACCGATCTTGCGCATCTGGCCGGCGAGGTAGACGCGGCCGCGGCTGCTGGACTTTTCCGGACGTTCCACGAGCAGCAGGCGCACCGTGGCCTTGACGAAATATTCCGCCTCGAGCGCGGTCTTGGTCTCCTGGGTCACCTGGTCCACCGCCTTGCCCGACACGCTCCAAAGCCCGAGCAGGGGCAAGTCGATCTTGCCCGAGGCGTTCACGACAAGCTCGGCCGAGGCGTCGGCGTCCTCGAGCACGGCGAACCGCACGCGGTCACCCGGCCGCAGAGGAAGGTCGGCACCGGCCGGAGCCGCCGCGCCGGGAGCGGACACCGCCAGCCAAGCGAGGAAACCACAGGCGAACAGGACGCGCGGCAAGGCGGCGAAGCGCGGCATGCGGGCGCCCCGGACGTCAGAACTGATGGTTGCCCATGAGCGTGATCCGCAGCTGCTGGTAGGCACGCGACGCGATGGAAGAATCCTTCTCAACACAGTCAACCATCAGGCGCACGTCGCTCTTGGCCGCAAGCGCATACGACAGGGCGAGGTTCATCACCAGGCGGGTGGCGTCTTCACCGAACGGGCCGGATTCCTCGACCCACTGGTGACCGAAGGTGACGCTCGCGTTGAGCCGCTCGGCAAACTTGTACTCGGGGGTGAGCCCGAAATCGGTGAGCTTGTAGAAGTTGGTGGCCACGCCCTCCTGCGTGGACCGGCCGAGGCGCCAGTTGAGCTTGAGGTTCTCCCGCAGGGCATGCCGGAAGTTCACGCTCATGAAGGCGCTGCCGTTGCGAAGCGTGTCCCCTTCCGTCCGGGGATTCTGGAAGCTCTGCTCGCCGTAGCCGTAGACGGCGGTCAGCGACTTCTGGTCGGCCATCTTCCACTCATCGGACACCGATACGGAGCGGCTCTTCACCCGGTCCGAGGGGCCCCCGATGTAACGCGTGCGGGCCAGCACGAAGTCAGCCATCAGCGTGTGCGCGGCCGAGAGGTTGAGGATGCCGCGGAGGCCGGCGGATTTGGTCCACGCCGTCTGGGACAGGGCAACGTCGCCCTTCTGGGAGCGGCGATCGTGGACGCCGATGAGCTGGATGCCGCCGTAGGAGAGCGGTAGGTCGGCCTGGAGGCCCTTGGTGAAAGTGGCCTGGTCGAGGATCCGGGTGTTGTTCACGACCGGGGAAAGGACGGGATCGAGCTGGCGGCTGTATTTCAGGAACGGCGTGAGCCGCAGGCTCCGCACCCAGACCTGAAAGCGAAGCACGGAGTTGGGCGCCACGGACAGCAGACGCTCCGACTTGCCCGGTCCTGATAGCGGAGTGCGCTGGTTGATGACCGCGACGAAGTTGAGTTCCTGCCGGGAAGAGATCCGCAAGGCCCCCTCCAGGTTGAGGCCGAGGCTCGCCATGACGCCCTCCCGAGCCACCTTCGCCACGAGGACGTTGCTGTTGTATTCGATGGCCCCCATGACCCCGACCTTGAAGGCGAAAGGGCCCGCGGAAACCGTCTGGACTTCGGCGGGCTGAGCTTGGGGATTGTCGTGCAGATTAGTGGCGGGACCACTTCCAGACTCGCGAAAGCTCGATGGAGAGGGCTCCTCAGCCGGGGGGGACTCGGGTCGGGTGAAGAACTGGGATCGAGTGGAGTCTTGGGCGCGGAGCGATGAATGATTCGCCGCCAGTACAAACGCCGCCAGCAAGAGGCACGACCAACGCGGAACGCGCATTGAGCGCCATAGCCCATCGATGAGCACCGCCATGATTTCCGGATCCGACGCCCGCGAGGCCTCCCCATGGGGATTCTGAAGGAAACTCCCTAGTCGAAGAGGGTAAGCGGTTGAAGTACGGATCGGGCGCACTGCAGAGAGGAAGGAGTGATACTGCCCATGTAAGGGCGATGTGAATGAGTAGTTACCTAGTTACGATTACGACATGATGAATACATCACTGAACCAACACATCACCGCGAATCAATAAGGTAAAAACCCTACTTTCTACGGGGCCTTTTTCGCTCCTTCCGCCTCCCACGGAGGCGCGGTCCGCGAGGCGCCTAACGGCAGAATAAGGCCCGGGCTTGGCAGGCTGGTCGCCGACGAGCTCTTGGAATGGGGTGGCGGGGGATAACCCTCGCGCCTTGACCCTGACTCATCCGCCGGTCGTCTTCGACCGCACGGGTCAGCCACGACCTCCCTCCCCTCCCGCCCAGCATGACCGTTTCCGCTCCCGTGCTCCGGCTCACCGGGGTGCGCAAGTCCTTCGGCGCCACGCAGGCGTTGCGCGGGGTATCGCTGGAGGTGGCTGCAGGCGAAGTACACGCGCTCATCGGAGAAAACGGCGCGGGCAAGAGCACGTTGATGAAGATCCTTTCCGGCGCCCATGCGCCGGACGCCGGCGCGATCGAACTCGACGGCCGGCCGTACCGGCCCGCGACCCCCCACGACGCCCGGCTCACCGGCGTCGCGATGATCTACCAGGAGCTCAACCTCGCACTGCACCTACCCGCCTGGGAAAACATCACGTTGGGGGCGGAATCCGCGCGAGCTGGTTGGATCGACCGCCGCACCGGCCGCGAACGTGCCCGGGCCGCACTCGCGCAGCTGGGCCACGGCGAACTCGAACTCGACCGGGCGGCTGGCGCATTCGGCATCGCGGAACAGCAGGTCATCGAGATCGCCCGCGCGCTGCTCAGCCGACCGCGGGTCCTGATTCTCGACGAGCCCACGAGCAGTCTCACGCAAGCCGACACGGAGAGGCTTTTTTCCGCGCTCGCGCGCCTGCGCGCCCAAGGAGTCGCCATCATCTACATCAGCCACTTCCTCGAGGAATGCCGCCGCATCGCCGACCGCTACACCGTGCTGAAGGACGGCGAGACCACCGGCACGGGCCCGATGGCAGGCGCCACGATCGCCCGGATCGTCACGCTCATGACCGGCCGCGAGGTAAGGGACCTTTATCCGCGGACGGAGCACGTTCCCGGCGAGGTGGTGCTCGAGGCCGCGGACCTGCGTCGCGGTCCGCGGCTGCGCCGGGCCGGCCTGCAGCTGCGAGCCGGCGAGATTTTCGGAGTCGCGGGCCTGATCGGTGCCGGCCGCACCGAGCTTGTGCGCGCGATCTTCGGGCTCGACCGTCTGGAGTCCGGAAAGGTCGCGGTCGTCGGGGCCCCGCGCGGCCGCGGCGCCCCGCGCGACCGCTGGGCACAAGGCGTGGGCTTCGTGAGCGAAGACCGCAAGGAGGAGGGTCTGATGCTGTCGCAGCCGATCGCCGACAACCTCACGGTCACGAAGTACGCCGCGCTCGGCCGCCGCGGCTGGATCGACGCCGGCCGCCAGCTCGAGGTGGCGCGAAGATGGATTGGAGAGTTGGGCATCCGCTGCCGAGATAGCGCGCAGCCCGTCGGAGAACTCTCGGGCGGCAACCAGCAGAAGGTGGCCATCGCGCGCCTGCTGGAGCACCCGGCGCGCATCCTCCTGCTCGACGAGCCGACCCGCGGCATCGACGTAGGTAGCAAGGCGCAGATTTACGAACTGATCGGCCGCCTCGCCACCGAGGGCCGCGCCGTGCTCGTCGTGAGCAGCCACCTGCCGGAGCTGCTGGGGCTCTGCGACACGATCGGCGTGATGTGTCGCGGCGAGCTCGTCGAGGTGCGCCCGCGCTCCGATTGGACGGAGGAGACGATCCTGCACGCGGCGACCGGAGGAAACGCGTGAAGCACGCCCACATGGAGCGGGTGGTACGGTTGACCACGAAAAGCTGGAAACCGCGGGCGGGTAACCGCGAAGGAGCGCGAAGCGACGCGCACCGGGCGGAGAACCGCAGCTCACTCAGAGATCAAAGATCCAAAAACCTCATCCCTGGTATCCGTGAAATCCGGGGTCAAGTCTCCGGCCTTTTTCCGCGCGGCGACCCGGATCAATCAAGCATTTCCCCATGCAGAATTGAGCCTCGCTGCAGCATGAGCCCCGGCCCCAACCATCGACGCCTTTCCACCGCCGACGCAGCGCGATCCGAAAACCCATGAACGCGACGTTCAAACGCCTCCTCACCCAAGCCGGCCCGTTCCTCGGGCTGCTCGTGGTGGTCGGACTCTTCTCGATTCCCGCGGAGACGCGGGAGTTCTTCCTCACGTACCACAACCTGAAAATCGTGCTCACGCAGACCGTGATCGTGGCGATCGGCGCGCTGGGCATGACGCTGATCATCGTGGGCGGCGGCATCGACCTCTCGGCGGGGTCGAGCATCGCGTTCACGAGCGTGGTGGGAGCCCTGCTCATCCAGCGCGGCTGGGGGGCGGCCCCGGTCTGCGTCGCCGTGATCCTCGCGGGCGGGCTGATCGGGCTGCTCAACGGTGCGGCCATCGCGGCGCTCCGACTGGTGCCGTTCATCATCACGCTCGGGACGCTCGGCGTGGCGCGCGGCGGTGCCAAGTGGCTGGCCGACAACCAGACGGTCAATTACGAGGCCTCGCCGATCAACGCCTGGATGACCACGGCCGACCCCTTCGGCTACGCGCTGCCGGCAGGCGTGTGGGTGGCGGCGGCGCTGGCGGTGGCGACGGCGGTGGTGCTGCGGCGGACGGTGTTCGGGCGGCATGTGTTCGCGCTCGGATCGAACGAGGCCACGGCGCGGCTCTGCGGCATCCCCACGGCGCAGCTCAAGGTCCTGATCTATGCGGTCGCCGGCTGCTATTTCGGGGCGGCGGGGCTCTTCCAGTTGTCGCGCCTGCGGCAGGGAGACCCGACCGTGGCGGTCGGGCTCGAGCTCGACATCATCGCGTCGGTGATCATCGGCGGAGCGAGCCTCAACGGCGGCGTCGGCACCGTGACCGGCTCGATGATCGGCGCGCTGATCATGGCGGTGCTGCGCAACGGCTCCCAGCAGATGGGTTGGCCGACGTATTTCCAAGAGATCATCATCGGGCTGGTGATCATCGCGGCGGTATTCGTCGACCGCCTGCGGCAGGGACGCCGCGGGTAGGCGGACGGGGGCGGCGAGTCGAATCCGGCATGTGCATTATCCGCGGCAGCTGCCGCGGCCACATCCCATGCGGCACGTGCGAAGCTTGCACGGTCACAGGGAGCGGGTGGCTGCCGTTGTGGCTGCGGGTCGAACCGCGGACTTATCGGCGCGGCCTTCGGCGGAAGCCGGATCGTGCTTCCAGCGAGGCGGAAGGGCTGCGCCGGAATTTCAGGCGTGAACCTTCCGCCGCGACTGCCACGCCCACACTGGATGCGGCTCCTCGCGTCGCCGAACGATGGGATTGACAGTCCCGCGGGCGGCGCCGAGCTTCCGCGTCCCCTTTTCACGGCGATCGTAGCTCAGTTGGTTAGAGCACAAGATTGTGGATCTTGGGGTCGCGGGTTCAAATCCCGTCGGTCGCCCCAGTTTCACAGAGCGGCGGAAGGGTCCGACCCCGACCCACGGTTGAGCCGGACGCAAGAGCTGATTCACCAGCCGGCACCCCTCGTCAGCGTGCGGATGCGCACCACGAAATAGTTGGCGGTGATGTAGAGGGTGGAGCCGTCGTCACCCCAGGCGCAGTTCGCCGTGGGCTCGTGGGTGTTGAGGCGGCCGAGGAGCCGGCCCTCTCGCGAGACCACGAGTACACCACCCGGTCCGGTCGTCCAAACGTTGCCCTCGCGGTCGACCTTGAGTCCGTCGCAACCGCCCCGCAGCCCAGGGGCGCGCAGGCGCTGGGCGTCGAGGAAGACGCGAGGGGCGGCGATGCTGCCGTCGGGCTGCACGTCGAACGCCATCACGCGCGTCGCCGCGCCGTCGCTCACGCCGACGTAGAGCACATCCTCGGCCGGCGAGAACGCGATGCCGTTGGGGAACCGGATGTCCTTCGTGAGGAGGCGCACCTCGCCGGAAGGCGTCACGCGGTAGACGCCATGGAACGGGATCTCGCGCAGAGGCGACTTGTCGACGCCCTCCAGCCCGTAGGGTGGATCAGTGAAGTAGACGTCGCCGTTGCGGCGCACCGCGAGATCGTTGGGGCTGTTGAAGCGGCGGCCCTCGAAGCGGTCGGCGACGACGGTGAAACGCCCGTCTTCCCAGCGCGCGACACGCCTTTCGCCGTGCTGGCACAGCAGCAGGCGGCCGCGGGCGTCGCGAGCGAGTCCATTGCTGCCCGTCTCGCGGAAGCCAGGCTGCGGCGTGAGCTGGCCGCTGGGCCTCAGATAGACATCGGCCTCCTTCAGGCCGGGGCGCCACCGGTACGCGGTGTTGGCAAGGACGTCCGAGAACACCAGCCCCCCATCGTGCCACACGGGTCCCTCGGCCCAGCGAAAGCCCTCGGCGAGCGGTTCCAGCACGGCACCGGGCGCGACCAGGCGGTCGAAGGCCGGCTCGAACCGCTCTATCTCCCCGCGGAACGGGTGCGGCTTATCATCGGCGGCCAGGGCGAGGGTTGGGAGCAGGATGAATGGGAGGAGGCGGCGCATGGTGAATCGAGGTGGGCGCGGGACGGCGGCGGGACCGGCAAAGTGATGCCGCGGCCTCGGCCTCGAGGCGAATCCGGATTCACCGCCGCCGTGCGGCCGTACGAGGGACTCTTCCGCCTAACCCTTTGACGCGCGCCGCGGCACCGGCCACGCTCCGCGCTCCCGATGATCCGACCGACCGAGAAGCCGGCCCTCACCGGCGAGACGCTCGACTCGCTGACGGCTCGGCTGCGCGAACGCGGCGAGCCTGCCTTCCGCGCAAAACAGATCCTCGACTGGGTCTACAAGCGGCGGGTACGTTCGTGGGACGAGATGACGAACCTTCCCAAGGCGCTGCGCGCCTGGCTGGAGGAAACCTTCGAGCTCATGCCCGCGCAGCTGGTGCTGAACCGGCAGTCGGAGGACGTCACCGACAAGCTTCTCCTCGGGCTCGCCGACGGCTCGCTCATCGAGACGGTGATCATCCGCGCGCCTCAGGAGGGCGTGGGCGTGGACCACTCGCGCAAGACGATCTGCATCTCGACGCAGGTCGGCTGCGCGATGGGGTGCGTCTTCTGCGCGAGCGGCCTGGCCGGGCTGAAGCGCAACCTCTCCACCGGCGAGATCGTGGCGCAGCTGCTGCAGGTCTGCCACCGGGAGGACGCCCGCACGCCGCGGGCCCGTGCGGAGCTCGCCTCGTTCGACAACATCGTGGTCATGGGCATGGGCGAGCCGCTGGCCAATTACGACGCGCTGCTGGCCGCCCTCCGCATCCTCAACGCGCCGTGGGGACTCGGCTTCGGGGCGCGTCGGATCACCATCTCGACCAGCGGCCTCGTGCCGAAGATCGCGCGCCTCGCCGAGGAGGACCTCGGCTTCCGCCTCGCCATCTCGCTGCACGGTGCGACCGACGTGGTGCGGGAGCGGATCATGCCGGTCAATCGCGCCTACCCGCTCGCGCAGCTGCTGCCCGCGGTCCGCGCCTTCTCCGAGAAGCACGGCCGGATGGTGACCCTTGAGTTCATTCTCATCGAGGACGTGAACGACTCTCTTGAGCAGGCGGAGTACCTCCGAGACATCGCCCGCGACCTGCACGCGCACGTGAACCTCATCCCCTACAACACGGTGGCCGGGCTGCCGTGGCGGCGGCCGTCCGCGACGCGGCAGGAACGCTTCGCCGGCGTGCTGCGCGCGGCGCGGGTCTCGGTCACGCTGCGGCGGGAGAAGGGCCACGACATCGACGCCGCCTGCGGGCAGCTGCGGCTGCGCACGGAGCAGGACCGCGCGGAGGCGGAAACGGCCGGCTGAGCGCACGGCGGGACCCCGCGCGCCGTTGCTAACGAGGCGCAACTTCGGGGTTGCAGGGGGTGACCCCGAACCTACGGTCGGCCCTCTAACGCTTGATGCAGTCGCACGGGCCAAAGCGAATCTATACCCCGAAATCGCTCGAATTCTGGTTCGAGAAGCTGGAGGAGGACTGGTCCGGTGCCTTTTCACCCGGGCAATTGGAGAAAGGACGGGGGATTTACGTGGGCGGGGAGGTGCGGGAGCTCGAGCTCACCGACCACGACGCCATCGTGCACCGCCGGGTCGACAAGAGGGACGAGTACGCGGTGATCGAATGGACGCCGCAGGGATTGGACGTGCGCTCGTCCTCCACGGATCCGGAGGTGGCGCGCGCCCTGGCGGTGGCAGGCCTGCACGAGATCGAGGAATTGGTGGCCGACGAAATCACGGCCCTTCCCGCCGAACCTTCGCGAGCCGCCCCCGCGGCCCCGCGGCCGCTGACAGCTACTCCTCCGGCCGCGACCACCCGTGCCCCCCTGCGCCCGGGCCTCGCGGCCGCCGCGACCTCGGCCCGACATGGACCGGGGCTGACGCCCGCCCGGCCCGCGCCCCCGCTCAGCTCCGCGGCGGCCACCGCACCGGGCCGCGCGCTCGTGCTGGTGTTCCGCACGAAGACGAACGGCCTGACGTTCGAGGCGATGTGGATGGAGGTGGACGGCAAGAAGCGGACGCCGGCGCTGGGACCGGAGGTCGCGGCGCACCACCTGCACGTGACCACCTCGGAGCGGGCGAAGCTGATCGGGTTGGCGGCTTACGCGCGGAAGGCGCACTTCCATTACCAGCAAGAGACCGGCGTGTACTCACTCGAATCGCTGGCGGAGATCCCGAATTTCCTGCGGACGGTGCTGCCGGCGTGGCGCAAGCTCTTCGCGGTCGACCTCGACGACAAGTCGGCGAACCTGCTGAAGGGCACGCGGCTGGTGGAGATCGAGGCGGTGGCGGAGAAGACGCCGGTGAACGGCGCGCGGTTCGGGACGGGCGGCACCGGCCTGAACCTGAGGTGGATCTTCCGCGCCGGGGAGCGGATGCTGACGGAGAGTGAGGTCAAGTCGCTGGTGCGCCGCGACGGCCAGCCGGTGATCGTGCCGAGCCTCGGCATCGTGAGCCTTTCCCCGGAGAAATGGGAGAGCTACCGCGCCTGGCAGGAAAACGTGCGGGAAACCCGCCCACTGGACGCGTCCGAGGATGCCCCGCTTTCACCCTATCTGGTCTTCTCGCTGTTCAACGACGCTCGCCTCCGGCTGACGCTCTCCCCGGAGATCGAGGCGTGGCGCCAGCAGGTGCTGGGAAGCCCGTCCTCGCCGCCGGACCTCCCGGCGCTGCTGCGCCCCTACCAGCGGCGCGGCGTGGAGTGGATGCACCACCTGTGCGACGTCGGCTGCCACGGCCTGCTCGCGGACGAAATGGGGCTCGGCAAGACGCTGCAGGTGCTGTCGCTGCTGGCGGTGCGGCCCGCGGCGGGCCGCCCGAGCCTGATCGTCTGCCCGGCGAGCGTGGTGCCCGTCTGGCGCGAGGAGATCGCCCGCTTCTTCCCGCACCTGAAGGTCGACACGCTGAAGACGGGGCACGACTTCACGCACCGGAGTGAACCGGTGGTCTGGATCGCAAGCTACACGCAGCTGCGGAAGCACCGGGCGCTGCTGACAGGGGTGAAGTTCGCCTACGCGATCCTGGACGAAGGCCAGTTCATCAAGAACCCCGATGCGAAGGTGACCCAGACGTGCTTCGCCGTGCGCGCGGAGCACCGCCTCGTGCTCACCGGAACGCCGCTGGAGAACCGCCAGCTCGACCTGTGGAGCATCTTCCGGTTCCTGCTCCCCGGCCTGCTGGGCTCGCGGGCCTCGTTCGAGGCGGCGCTGGTGGCGGACCGCGACGGCACCGTGACCCGGCTCCGGACGCAGCTTTCGCCCTTCATCCTGCGCCGCACCAAGGGCGAGGTCGCGAAGGAGCTCCCGCCGAAGGTGGAGATGGACCTCATCTGCCCGCTCACCGACCTGCAACGGGCCGAGTACGCCCGGATCTGCACCGAGGGGCTGGGCCGGCTGGGCGACGACGTCGGCGCCGCCATGCGGGAGAAGTCGTTCGGCTTCCTCGCGCTGCTCACGCGCCTGCGCCAAACCTGCTGCGACCCCGACATGCTGCCGTGGCAGAAGGCGCCGCTGTCGGACTCGGGCAAGATCAACCTCCTGCTCGAGAAGCTCACCGAGGTGGTCGGCAGCGGCCACAAGGTCGTGATCTTCTCCCAGTTCGTGATGCTGCTCGAGCGCGTGCGCGAGGCGCTGGCGCGGAACTTCCCGGAGCTGCCGCGGTTCGAGCTCACCGGCATGACGCTCGACCGGCTGAGGCCGGTGCAGGGATTCCAACAGACCTCGGGGGCGGCGGCGATGCTGGTTTCGCTCAAGGCCGCCGGCACGGGCATCACGCTGCACGCGGCGGATTACGTGTTCCTGCTGGATCCTTGGTGGAACCCCGCGGTCGAGGCCCAGGCGGTGGACCGCGTGCACCGCATCGGCCAGACCAACACCGTCTTCGTCTACCGCATGATCACGGCCGGGACGATCGAGGAACGCATCCAGGCACTGAAGGCGTCGAAGCGGGACCTGTTCGACCGGCTCATCGGCGGGCTCGGCGGCGATTTCGACCTGAGCCAGCACTTCACCTCGCTCCGCAGCCTCGTCGCGCTCACGGCACCTCCCGAACCGGAAGAGCCGCAGGAACCCTACACGATCGACTGAGCCGCGGAACCCGCGGGCTTGTTTCCCCCGCCCGCCCCGCCCACGCTTACCAAGCTTGAAGATCGCCGCCGAGTCGACCCGCCGCCGATGAAGGTCGTCACCGACCCCGCGACCCTCCTGCTCAACCGGCTGCTGCGGCTGCTGCGCTGGCGCGTCTGGGTGCAGGAGCGGCTCCAGCCGTCGGAGTGGCAGGTCACCCTCTTCTGGGCCGCGGTCGCCGGCTTCCTGGGCGCGCTTTCCGCGATCGCGTTCACCACGCTCACCGAGCGCGTCCATGACTGGTTCGGCAACTCGAGCCTCGGCATCGTCGACTCGATGGCCCGGCTGCCGTGGTGGGCCTGCCTGCTCGTGCCGGCGGCGGGCGGAGCGCTCGCCGGCACCGTGCTCGTCTTCGGCGAGAAACTCACCCGCACCCAGAGCTCCACCGATTACATGGAGGCGATCGTGATCGGCTCCGGCCGCGTACCCGGCCGCGCCAGCCTCGTGAAGACCGCCGCGGCGTTGTTCTCCATCGGTTCGGGCGGCTCGATCGGACGCGAGGGCCCCCTCGTCCAGCTCGCCGCCGTGGTCGCCTCGCGCTTCGGACGTTGGCGCAGCCTCACCGCCCCGAAGCAGCGCCTGCTCGTCGCCTGCGGCGCCGCCGCCGGGATCGCGTCCGCCTACAACGCGCCGATCGCGGGCTCGTTCTTCGTCGCCGAGATCATCCTCGGTACCATCGCCATGGAGAGCCTCGGGCCCCTCGTGGTCTCCGCCGTCACGGCCACGCTCACCTTGCACGTGCTCACCGCGGCCCACGTGCTCTACCGAGTGCCGCCGTTCGGCGAGGCCTCGCCGCTGGAGATGATCACCTACATCGGTCTTGGCCTCGTCGCGGGCATCCTCGCCCCGGTGTTCCTCGCGACCCTGAAGAACGCCGAACGCTTCTTCATCGCGCTGCGCCTGCCGCTCGTGCTCCGCCTCGCCCTGGGCGGGCTCGCCGTCGGCGCCATCGCCATCAACGTCCCGCAGGTCTGCGGGAACGGCTACCCGGTGATCGTCGAGATGCTGAAGGGCAACTTCCTCGTCACGACGATCGTCGGCTACGTCGCCTGCAAGTGGCTCGCCACCATGGCCTCGTTCGGCTCGGGCGCCCCGGGCGGAATCTTCACCCCGGCCCTCTTCATGGGCGCCGGGAGCGGACTCCTTTTCGGCACCGCCGTCCATCAGGTCTGGCCCGCCGCCGCCGCCAACCCCATCACCTTCGCCCTCGTCGGCATGGGGGCGTTCCTCGCCGCCGCCAGCCACGCGCCTCTCATGGCCGTCATCCTCCTGTTCGAGATGACGATGAGCTACGACATCATCCTGCCCCTGCTCCTGAGCAGCGTCATCGCCTACTACACCGCCCGCGGCATCAGCGGCGACTCCCTCTACTCCGAGGCCCTCCGGCGCAAGGCGGCCGCCACCGCTCCGGCCCCGTCGGAGGCCCTCGTCGCCGACCTCATGCGCGCCGATCCGCCTGTCGTCGCGCCCGGGGACCGCTTTGCCGACCTCGCCCGGCTGTTCCTCCGCCACCGCGTCAACCATCTCTACGTGACCGACGCCGACGGCCGCTTCCTCGGCGCCGTGTCCCTCCCCGACATCAAGCCTTACCTGCACGAACCCGACCTCGCCGGACTCGTCCTCGCCCGCGACATCCTCCGCGAGGACTTCCCCCGCCTCGCCCCCGACCAGACCTTCACCGATGCCCTCGCCGGCTTCCTGGGAATCAATGCCGAACGCCTTCCGGTCGTCGACGCGCAGGGCATCCTGCGCGGCAGCCTCGCGAAGAGCGACCTGCTGCTGACCATCGCCGAACGCCGCAAGCGGCCCGCGCCGGCCTGAGCCGCGCGGCCACCCCCGACGCTCAGGCGCGGGCGAAGACCAACGAGGCGTTGGTCCCGCCGAAGCCGAAGCTGTTGGAAAGCGCCGCCCGCACCGGCCGCCGCACGGCCACGTTGGGCGTGAAGTTCAGGCCGAGTTCACCGCACACCGGGTCCACGTTCTCGAGGTTGAGGGTGGGCGGCACGATGCCCTCGCGGATCGCGAGCACCGCGGCAAAGGCACCCATCGCGCCCGCGGCTCCCAGCAGGTGACCTGTCATCGACTTCACGCCGCTCACGTTCAGCGAAGCCTTGGCCTCCGCGAACACCGTCGCGATCGCCGCCGCCTCCTCTCCGTCGCCGCCGGGCGTCGAAGTCGCGTGGGCCGAAACGTAGTCGATCTCCACCGTCGACAGCCCGGAACGCGCGAGCGCAGACCTCATCGCCCGCGCCGAGCCTTCCGCGCCAGGTGCGAGGGAGGAGAGGTGATAGGCGTCAGCCGAGGCGCCGTAGCCGAGCAGCTCCGCGTGGATCCGCGCCCCACGCCGCAGGGCGTGCTCACGCTCCTCCAACACGAACACCACCGCACCTTCGGAGAGCACGAAGCCGTCGCGGTCGCGGTCGTAGGGCCGCGAGGCCTTCTCCGGCGCGTCGTTGCGCGTCGAGAGCGCCCGCATCTGCGCGAAGGCCCCCACCGCGAGCGGCGTCACCGTCGACTCCGCCCCGCCGGCGATCATCACGTCGGCGTCGCCGCGCACGATCGCGGCCGCCGCTTCGCCAAGCGCGTGCCCGCTCGTCGCGCAGGCCGATGCCACGCTCATGTTGGGCCCGCGGCAGTCGAGGAGCAGGCTCACCTGGCCCGCGAGGAGGTTGGGCGCGATCTGGATGATGAAGAAGGGCGAGATCTTGCGGAAGCCGCCCGCCTTCCAGGTGTCGTGCGTCGCCTCCATCTCGGGCAGGCCGCCCAAGCCCACGCCGAGGTTCACCCCGATGCGCTCCGGCGCGAGCGTTGCCCGCACCGCGTCGAGCCCGGAGTCGGCGTAGGCCTCCACCGCCGCGCCCACGCCCAGGTGCGTGAAGCGGCCGAACTTCTTCACGTCCTTCGGAGTGAGCGCCTGCGCAAGCGGCTCGCCCGCCGCGCCCCTCGGCCGCAGCGGCGCCGGCAACGGCCGCGCCGGATCGAAGTCCCGCACCTCGCCCGCGATCTGCGCGTTGCAGCCCGTCGCGTCGAAACGCGTGATGCGCCCGATGCCGCTCCGGCCCGCCACGAGCGAATCCCAGGTGGCGACCGCCGTATTGCCGCAGGGCGTGACGGCCCCTAGGCCGGTGATGACGACGCGACGAGCGGACATGGGCAGGGAGGACATGCGGGAAAGGGGTCCGCCAAACGATGCGGAACGCGGGGCGTTTTCAACCAGAACCCTCGCCGCGGAAAGTGCCGGACCGCGGCCGGCCGGCGGTTCAGAACCAGAGCCGCGGCCAGAGCGCCGAGGCCAGGAGCGCCTGCAACAACCCGACCACGGAGATGACGGTGAGAAGCAGGCTCCAGCTGCGCAGCGTCTCCGCCTCGGTGAGGCCGCCGAGGCGGCTGAACACCCAGAAACCGCTGTCGTTCATCCAGGAGAGGAACGTCGCGCCGTAACCCACCGCCAGGTAGATGTAGAGGAGGTGGACGCCGAAGCCCTCCGGCCCGGCGATCGAGAGCATGATCGACGAGGCGGTGATCATCGCGACCGTGGCCGATCCCTGCGCGACGCGGATGACCGCCGCGAGCAACCAGGCGAGCAGGACGTGGCTCATGCCGCCGTCGACGGCGAGGACGCGCACGGATTCGCCGACGCCCGCGTTTCTGATCATGGCCCCGTAGGCCCCGCCGGCGGCGGTGATGAGGATAATGACCCCGGCGGTCTCAAGGGGCGGCCCGATGACGTCACCGAGACTGCGCCAGCTCACGGCCTTCTGGCGCACGTAGACCGCGATCGCGATGAGCGCGCCGAGGAGCAGGGCGACGTTCTTGTTCCCGAGGAAGTCGAGCGTCTCCATGAGCCCGGGCGGCACCGAGGAGCGGAAGGGCCCGAGGAAGGACGCCGCGGCGATCAGGATGACGGGCAGCGCGACGGGCGCGATGGACACGAAGAAGCCCGGGAGCTCCTCCTCGCGACGGGCCGCGACGGCCTCGAGGGAGGACAACGAGGAGCCGGCGGTCTCGCGCAGCGGCACGGGGGATCGCGCGTTGGCCCAGTGGGAGAAGCCGAGGCCGGCGATCGCCGGCAGGATCCCGAAGGCGAGCCCGCCCACGATGGCCACGCCTAGGTCGAGCTTCAGCGTCTCGGCCACCACCAGCGGCCCCGGGGTAGGCGGCACCAGCCCATGGGTGATCACGCCGCCCGCGCAGATGGCGAGCACGTACAGCAGGTAGTCGCGACCGGTGCGCAGGCTGAGGGCGCGAGCGAGCGGCACGAGCAGGAAGAAGACCGTGTCGAAGAAGACCGGGATCGCCAGGACGAAGCCGCAGGCCAGCAGCGCGAGGGCGGCGCGACCCTCGCCGAGCACCGCGATGAAGCGGCGGATGATCTTGTCGGCCGCGCCGCTTTCCATGAGCGCGACGCCGATGACGGAGGCGACCGCGATGGAGAAGCCGATCTTGCCCGCCGCGATGCCGAACTCAGCCATCGCCGACTCGACCGCCTTGGCGAAGCGCCCCGCGCCCGCCTGCCCGGCCGCAGTGGCCAGCCCCACGAAGAGCGCGGCGAAGAAGAGCGCGAAGAACGCGTGGACGCGCAGCCACGCGATCGCGAGGACGATGAGGATGATGCTGAGCCCGAGGACCGTGAGCGGCCCGAGGGTCAGCGCGAGGGGCGGGGTCAGGGGCACGGACAAGAGCGCGCCACCACCGCCGCCACCCCGCAAGCCGGTAATCGCGCCGCCCTCAGCCGCCGAGGATCCCCAGCATCCGGGCGAAGAGCCGGTTCACCTTGGCCTGGTTCTCGCGCACGAGCTCCTTGAATCGCGCGAAGTCGATCTCGGTTCCCTCGAGCCCGTTGGCGTAGTTGTCGATCAGCGCGAGGCTGTTGTAACCGATCCCAAGCTCGACGCAGAGGTCGGCCTCGTGCGCGGCCGTCATGCCCACGACGTCGCCCCAGGAGCGGATCACCCGGATCTCGGCCTTGGTCTCGAAGCGCGGCCCGCGCATCTGCACGTAGACCTTGCCGGGATGGATCACGAACTCCGGCGCGAGGCCCGCGATGATCCGCGGGATCAGGTTGTTGGCGATGCCGGGTGCCCCGCCCTTCAACTCGGAGTCGAAGAACGTGGCCGGACCCTGCTGCAGGCAGACGTAGTCGGAGCAGGAGACGAAGGTCCCCGGCGGCAGCTCCGGCCTTAGCGAGCCGACCGAGTTGAGCGAGACCACCTCGCGGAAGCCGAGTTCGGCGATCGCGGCGAGGTTGGCTCGGTGGTTGATGGAGTGCGGCGGCAGGGGCACGCCGAACCCGTGGCGGTTGAGCAGCACGTGCTCACCCCGGCGCTTGAAGGTGACCGGCCCGTGTTTCGTCTCGACCCTTCCCACCTCCCACGCGGAAAACAGATCCGAATTAACGATGCTCGTCCCGCTGATGAACGCGACCTTCATGCGCGGAATGACGCGCCGCCTCCTCGCCGGGGCAACGCGAAAACCCGCCGCGCCCGTTCTGCTGGCGGCCGCGCTCACCCTCACCTCCCCGGGCTGCGCCACCCGCGGCCCGCTCCACGTCTACGCCCTCTCCACCGCCGCGGAACGCCCGGTCCTCGACCTCGGCGCCGGTGGGACCGCCGAGGTCCCGAGTTTCCTTCAGGAGGACGACCGCGTGACCGGCTTCGCGTACGATCCTTACACGGATCATTTCTTCCTCCGGCTCGCGCCCGGCGACCGTATCCGCGTCGTCGACCGGCCGGCCCGCGCCATCAAGCGCGAGCTCGAGCTCAAGGGAGCCCCCGAGGGCGCGGGCGACATGGCGGTGCGCCCCCGCGACGGATACATCTACCTGCTCGGGCCCACGCAGGGTCGGCTGTTGCGCTGCACGCGGCTCGGGAAATACCTGGGTGAACTCGCGCTCGAGGGCGCCGCGGCCGACGCCACCGGGATCGCCTTCGACATGACTAGGGACCTCCTGCTCGTCCTCGGCGAAGGCGGCCGGCGCGTCACCGCGCATGATCTCACGGGCCGGCGCGCGTCGACCGTCACGTTCGCCCGCCGTGCCGGTCCCGGCCTCGCCTTCGACTCCGACCAGCGCGAATTCCACGCCCCGCTGCCCGATCGTCCCGGCGAGATCGGGATCTTTTCCGAGGAGGGCCGCTTCCTGCGCAGCACGAACGCGCCGGCTGGCTCGGCGCTGGTCGACGTCGGCCCGCGTTCCTTCATCCGCGTGTTCTGACACCCGCCATGCCCCTCATCGACCTGCCGCTGGAGAAGCTGCGCGAATACCGCGGCCGTAACCCACGCCCTGCCGACCACGACGCCTACTGGGAGGCCGCGCTGGCCGAGCTTGCCGCCACCGACCCGCGGCCTGAGCTGCGGCCTTCACCGACGGTGTGCTCGGAAAAGGTAGAGTGCTTCGACCTGTGGTTCACCGGCGTCGGCGGCGCGCGGGTGTACGCGAAATACCTGCGGCCCCGCGCCCAGGCCGGCGCCCGCCACCCGGCGGTGCTCCAGTTCCACGGCTACTCGGGCCACAGCGGCGACTGGCTCGACAAGTTCGGCTGGCCCGCGGAGGGCTTCTGTCTCGCCGCGATGGACTGCCGCGGCCAGGGCGGCCGCTCGGAAGACAGCACAAGCGTCAAGGGTCCCACGCTCCGCGGCCACATCGTGCGAGGGCTAGAGGATCCGGACCCGTCAAAGCTGCTTTTCCGACAGGTGTTCCTCGACACCGTCCAACTCGCCCGCGTCGTGATGGCCATGCCGGAGGTGGATTCGGGCCGGATCGGCTGCTTCGGCGCCTCACAGGGCGGCGCACTCGCCCTCGCCTGCGCCGCGCTCGAGCCGCGCATCCGCCGGACCGCGCCCGTGTTTCCCTTCCTCTGCGACTACCAGCGCGTCTGGGAAATGGACCAGGCGAAAGACGCCTACGAGGAACTGCGGCTCTTCTTCCGCGCGTTCGACCCGCGCCACGAGCGCGAGGCCGCGATCTTCACACGGCTGGGCTACATCGACGTCCAGCATCTGGCTCCGCGCATCCGCGCGGAAGTCCTGATGTTCACGAGCCTCATGGACACCGTGTGCCCGCCGAGCACGCAGTTCGCCGCCTACAATCGGATCACCGCGAAGAAGGACATGGTCATCTATCCCGACTTCGCCCACGAGGCGTTGCCCGGCCAGATCGACCGCACCTTCAACTTCATGCGCGGGCTCTAGCGAGCCGCCTCTGGGCCGGCGGCGGCGTCGAGTCGCCGGGCGAGCTCGACGTCCTTCGCCGTGACGCGGCCGCCCGCGTCGTGTGTCGTGAGGGAGACGGTGACGCGGTCGTAGACGTTGGTCCACTCGGGGTGATGGTTCATCGCCTCGGCCTCGAAGCCGCCGCGTACCATGAAGGCGAGAGCATCGCGGAAACTTGAGAAGCGGTAGACCCGCGTGAGCGCCTCGCCCCGCCGCGTCCAACCCGGCAGGCCGCGCAGGGCCTCGGCGATTTCCGATTCTCCGAGAGGGTTGGTCATGACGCGTCACCCTGCAGCCAAGGCCAAAGGCGTCAAACCGCGCGGGAAGGCGGCTTGTCATCCCCTCGGGCGGCTTCCAACTTCGCCGCGCCTCATGTCCGTCCCCACGCCGCCAGCTCCGCCGCACGTCGCGATCATCATGGACGGCAACGGGCGCTGGGCGAAGCAGCGCGGGTTGCCGCGGATCGAGGGCCACCGCCGCGGGGTGGAAACGGTGCGGGCGACGACGTTCGCCGCGCGCGACCTCGGGGTGCGGATGCTGACGCTGTACGCCTTCTCGGTGGAAAACCGCCGCCGCCCCGAGGAGGAGGTCGGCGCGCTGATGGGCCTGCTGGAATATTACCTGCGCAAGGAGCTCGAGACCTTCGTGCGCGACCGCGTGCGCCTGCGCACGATCGGCCGCACGGGAGACCTGCCCGCGGGCGTGCAACGGCTGTTGCGCGAGACCGAGGAGGCCACGCGGAAGTTCGAGGATTATACCCTGGTCCTCGCCCTCAACTACGGCTCCCGCACCGAGGTGCTCGACGCCGCCGGAGCCTACGCCGCCGCCGTCGTGGCCGGAACCGAGCCGCCCGGGACGCCCGACTGGGACCGCTTCAGCCGCTACCTCTGCACCTCCGGTATGCCCGATCCCGACCTTGTGATCCGCACCTCGGGGGAGACCCGCATGAGCAACTTCCTCCTGCTGCAGGCCGCCTACGCCGAGTGGTACTTCACCCCGGTGCTGTGGCCCGACTTCACGCGCGAGCACCTTGCGGCGGCCATCGCCGACTACCACCGGCGCGAACGGCGCTTCGGCCAGACCAGCGACCAGGTGCGAACCGCCGTGAAGGCCTGAGGAAACCAAAATGGGCAAACGCATCCTCAGCACCATACTCCTCTGGTCGATCGTCGGCGGGGTCGTCTGGTTCTTCCGCACGCCAGGCGCGCTGGTGCTGATCACGGTCATCTCCGTGCTCACGCTGCGGGAATTCTACGGGATGATGCACGGGGCCGGCTACGACCCCTTCGACAAATTCGGCCTGGTGATGGGGGCGGCCATAACCCTCGCGCCGTGGCTGCGGGCCACGCTCGGCTGGGAACCCGGTGTGCTGCTCCCGCTGGCCGTCGTTGTGTTCGCCGTCCGCCTCCTCGGGGAACGCACGCCAGAAACGCGGGTCGAGGCTCTCGCCTCGTCGGTCTTCGGCATCGTCTACGTGTCGCTGATGCTTTCGTACATGGTCGCGATCATCACGCCGCTGCCGGGTGATCAGGTCAGCCCGAATGGGCGACTCCTGCTCGCGCTCTGGCTCGTGGCGGTGGCCAAGTTCTGTGACGTCGGGGCGCTGCTCACCGGGCTCGCGATCGGGCGGCACAAGATGTCGCCCCAGATCAGCCCGAAAAAAACGTGGGAAGGCGCGGCCGGCGGCCTAGTGACATCCATGGGGGTTGGAGCCGGTATCGCCTGGCTGGCGCGCGACGCGTTCCCGCCGTTCCTCACCCCGGCCTTCGCCGCCGCCATCGCCCTGCCGATCGGCGCGCTCGGCATCGTCGCCGACCTCGTGGAATCGGTCATCAAGCGCCGCGCGAACCTGAAGGACTCCGGCGCGACCATCCCCGGTATCGGCGGCATGTTCGACCTCAGCGACAGCATCATCCTCGTCGCGCCGGTCGGCTACCTGCTCTTCCGCCTGCCCTGAGCGTCGGAGCGTGGGCGCCCATCGTTGGCCTTGCCCGGGCGGTGATTATCCGCGAACCAGAAGGTTCGCGATGGATTCCTCGGCCTCCCACCCACGCAAGCGCGTCGTCCTGCTCGGCGCCACCGGCTCCATCGGCGAGAACACCTTGCGCGTGATCGCGGCTCACCGCGACCGGCTGGAGCTCACCGGCATCGCCGCCCGCGGCAATTGGCGGCGCCTCGCCGCGATCGCCCGGGAGTTCGGCGTGCGGCACGTGGGGATTTTCGACGACGCGGCGTTCGCCGCGGCCCGCGCGGAGCCGGCTGCGTTTCCCCCGGGCACGAGGCTCGTGGGCGGGCTGGCCGGGCTCAACGAGCTCGCGGCGCTCCCGGAAGCCGACGTCGTACTCGTCGCCGTCGTGGGCACGACCGGACTCGAACCCGCACTCGCCGCCTTGGCCGCCGGCAAGGACCTCGCCCTCGCCTCCAAGGAGATCCTCGTTCTCGCCGGACGCTTCGTCCTCGAAGCGGCCCGCCGCCACGGGCGCCGCCTGCTGCCGGTCGACAGCGAGCACAACGCCGTCTTCCAGTGCCTCGAAGGGCACTCTCACGCCGGCGTCCGCCGGATCGTGCTGACCGCCAGCGGCGGTGCGTTCCGCGACTGGCCGGCCGAGCGGCTGGCGGACGTGAAGCCCGCCGACGCCCTCCGCCACCCGAACTGGGCCATGGGCCCGAAGATCACCGTCGACTCCGCCACGCTCGCCAACAAGGGCCTCGAGCTCATCGAAGCCCAATGCCTCTTCGGCCTGCGTCCGGAGCAATGCGACGCCGTTCTCCACCCACAGAGCATCGTGCACTGCCTCGTGGAATTCGCCGACGGCGCCATGCTCGCCCAGCTCTGCCCGCCCTCGATGACGTTCCCGATCCAGCACGCGCTGCTCCACCCCGAACGAGCCCCGGGAGTCGACACCGGCTTGGATCTCGGCCGCCTGCTGAACCTCGAGTTCCGGCCCGTTGACGAGGTACGCTTTCCCATGCTCGGGCTCGCGCGCGAGGTGATGCGCGCCGGCGGCGTAGCCCCGGCCGCCTACAACGCCGCCAACGAGGTCGCCGTGACCGAGTTCCTCGCCGGCCGGCTCCCGTTCCTTGCGATTCCACGGGTCGTAGAAGAGGTTCTAAGCTCCATCAAGAACTTCGAACCCAGCGACCTGCCGTCCGTGCTCGAGCTCGATCGCGAGGCCCGCCGCCTCGCCGCCGCGCGCGCCGCCGTCCGCTGACCTATTCGCGCACTCGTGGCTCCCGATACCCTCCCCTCGCTGCTCTCCAACCTCTGGTCGATCCTCCTCGTCGCGCTCTTCTTCGGCGGCTCGATCTTCGTGCACGAACTAGGGCACTTCCTCGCCGCCCGCCGTCGCGGGGTGTTCGTGGAGAAGTTCTCGATCGGCTTCGGGCCGCCCATCTGGTCGTGGAAGGGCAAGGACGGGGTCGAATACCGGCTGTCCTGGTTCCCGCTCGGCGGCTACGTGATGCTCCCCCAACTCGCCGACCTCGGCGCAGCCGAAGGTGAGAGCCGCACCGACGTCTCCCGCCTGCCGCCCGTTAGTTACGGGACGCGGATGCTCGTCTTCGCCGCCGGCGCAGCCTTCAACGTGGCCTTCGCCTTCGTCCTCGCCTGCATCATCTGGGCCTGGGGCCAGCCGGTGAGCAGCGACATGACGTCGACCCGCATCGGGTACGTCGCGCCCACGCTCGACCTGCCTGACGGTTCCAAGGTCACGAGCCCCGCCACAGCCGCCGGGCTCCAGGTCGGCGACGTCATCCGCCGCGTCGACGGCGCGTCCGTCCGCAGCTGGGGCGATATCCAGAACTCCCTCGTGCTCGGCTCCGGCCGCTCGGGGAACGGTGATCCGCAGGTGGTCATCGACCTCGAGCGCGAGGGGCGCCCGTTGCAGGTGCGCGTCACGCCGCGGCTCGCCGGAGATGAACGCGTCCGCCGCGTCGGCATCGGCCCTGGCTTCGAGCTCATCGTGCAGGCGGTCGCCGCCGGTTCACCCGCGGAGAGGGCCGGTTTCAAGGTGGGTGACGAGCTCCTCACCCTCGAGGGCGCCCCGATGATCAACGACTCCTCCTTCCGCCTCGCCCTCGAGGCCGCCGCCGGCCGCGAGGCGGCCGCCACTGTGCGCCGCAGCGGGGCCGTGCAACCGCTGGCGATCCCGCCGCATGCCGTCGACAAGCGCTCGCCCTTCGCCGGGCTCACGCTGCGCACCGGTTACGAAACCGTCCACGTCTCGCCACTTACCCAGCTGGCCGATGTCGCCCGCTGGACGGTCAAGACCCTGCGAAGCCTCATCAGTCCGAATTCCGACATCGGCCTCGACAAGATGTCCGGGCCCGTGGGCATCGCCCGCGTCCTCCACAGCGCGGCCGAGGTCGGGATGCGCGCGGTATTGATGATCACGATCCTGCTGAACGTGAACCTCGCCATCTTCAATCTGCTGCCCCTGCCCGTGCTCGACGGCGGCCAGATGGTCTTCGCCACGATCGCCCGCCTGCGCGGCCGTCCGCTCCCGGCCAACGTGATCGCCACGGCGCAAAGCGTCTTCTTCGTGCTGCTCCTCTCGATGATCGCGTACGTCACGATCTTCTCCGACGTGCCCCGCATCATGCGGGAATACCGCGCCGAGCGCGCCGCCGAGTCCAAGGCGCCCCCCAGCCCGGCGACGCCCCCGGCCAAGTGACTCCCGCTCCTCGTCCGATGTCCTACTGCGCCTCCCGTTTCCACACCGTGCGCCGCACCACCCGCGAGGTGCGGGTCGGCTCGGTCGGCGTCGGCGGCCCTCAGCCGATCCGTGTGCAGTCGATGACGACGTCCGACACCCAGGACGTCGCCGCGACCGTCCGCCAGTCGATCGCGCTGGCCGAGGTCGGCTGCGAGATCGTGCGGATCACGGCGCCCAACGTCGCCGCCGCCCGCTGCCTGCGGGACATTCGCCGCGACTTCACCGCCGCCGGCTTCGGGCACATCCCGCTCGTCGCCGACATCCATTTCCTGCCCGCCGCAGCGATGGAGGCGGTCGAGCACGTGGAAAAGGTCCGCATCAATCCCGGCAATTACGCGGACAAGAAGAAGTTCGCCGTCCGCGAATACACCGATTCCGCCTACGAAGAGGAGCTGCAACGCCTGCACGAGTCGTTCACCCCCCTCGTGCTGCGGTGCCGCGAGCTCGGGCGCGCGCTGCGTATCGGCACGAATCACGGCTCGCTCAGCGACCGCATCATGAACCGCTACGGCGACACGCCGCTCGGCATGGTCGAGAGCGCGCTCGAGTTCCTGCGCATCGCGGAGGCCCACTCCTTCCGGGACATCATCCTCTCGATGAAGTCCTCCAACCCCAAGGTCATGATCCAGGCCTACCGGCTCCTCGTGGAGCGCATGGCCCGCGAGGACATGCATTACCCGCTGCACCTCGGCGTCACCGAGGCCGGCGACGGCGAGGACGGCCGGATCAAGAGCGCGATCGGCATCGGTTCGCTGCTCCTGGACGGACTCGGCGACACCATCCGCGTCTCGCTCACCGAGGACAGTGTGTATGAGATCCCCGTGGCCCGCGCGATCGCCGCCAAGGCGATGAGCCGCTGGCGACCGGCCGCCGAGGCGACGGCCGCCTCCGCCGCGGACGGCATCGATCCCTACCAGTTCAAACGCCGTGATTCGGCCGTCGTGGAACTGAGCGCCGGCTGCCGCGCGGGCGGCGACCAGCCTCCCCGCGTAATCGTACGGGTGAAGTCGGCCGCCGCGCTCTCCGACGCCGCCCGGGAGCTGGCCTCCCCGCGCCTCGCCGACACCCCGGCGGAGGGCCTGCTGATTCCAGTCACGACGCCGGGTGACCTGGCCGAACTCTGCGCGACCGCCGCCCGCACGGAACTACCCGCAGAGTTTCTCGTGCTCGAAGTGGCGCCGACACTCACGCCAGACCTTCTGCAGCCCCTGCTGGCCCTGACCCGCGGGAAGCTGGTGCTCCTGCGGCGCTTCGCCGCGGCGGACGCGGAGACGCTCGCAGCCTTCGCCGCCCTCGCCGCCCGCCACGGGCATTTCGTGGCGTGCGACGCTGAGGCGGAAGACATTCCCGCGCTCGCGGCGATCATCCGCGGTCCCGACGGCGCGCGGCTCTGGTTCACGCTGGGAGGAGCCGCCCCGACCAGCGACGACGCACATCCCACGGGCCGCTACCGGCGTCTCGCGGAGGCCCTGCGGGCAGCCGGCTCGAAGGCGCCGATCTGGATCCGCAACACCGCCGCCACCGTGGCGGGCCCCGGGAACGATTTCCTCTCGCGCCTGCTGGAGGCCTCGTTCCTGACCGGCGGCCTGCTCTGCGACGGCGTGGGCGACCTGGTGAGCGTGGAAACCGAGCCCGACCCGGTGCGCGCGACGCGGCTCGCCTACAACGTCCTGCAGGGCGCCGGCGCCCGGATCTCGAAGACCGAATTCGTCGCCTGCCCCAGCTGCGGCCGCACCCTCTTCGACCTGCAGACCACCACGCAGCGCATCCGCGCCCAGACCGGACATCTCAAGGGCGTGAAGATCGCGATCATGGGCTGCATCGTGAACGGCCCGGGCGAGATGGCCGACGCCGACTTCGGCTACGTCGGCGGCGCGCCCGGCAAGATCAACCTCTACGTCGGCCGCACCTGCGTGCAGTACAACATCCCGCAGGCCGAGGCCGACGGCCGGCTCATCGCGTTGATCCGCGAGCACGGCCGCTGGGTCGACCCGTCTCCCGCTTCCGCCTGAACGCCGCCGGCGTATCCGCGGGTACGATGCGGATTTTGTATCGGGGATACCATTACTTCTGCTTAAGGCTTCCCAAGCCAGAAGCAGGAAACCACGATTCCTTGTCAGGCGCGGAAAGCGCCTCCCGGCCGGACACCCGAATCAGTCCCGCGGAGGCAACAAGAAACCGGTAAAACTTATGCGCGGGACCGTGTGAACAACTTGTGCGAAAGTTCGCCTTGAGAAGCTTTTTTGGTTCACAGTTAGTCCGCGCCTCTTCAGTTCTTCCGGCCCGTCGTTTCGTTCCTTCCCATGTCCCTGAGCTCACCCCCCGCGGGTGCTGCGGTGATTCCCCCGGTTAGCGAATAGCCATCAACATCTTACCCAATCCATTCGGCCCTGGCGCCCGAGGTTGGTGGCTCACCACGAATTTTGTCACTGCGGCGAGGCGGAGGATGGTCCCGGGAGGCATGCCTGGAGCGCCCCGGCGGCGTCGTGTGAATAAACCCGCGCCCAACCGCCCGTCCATGCCCTCTGCCGTCCTGCCACCCAGCCTCTGGGAAACCGTGAAGTGTGACTTCAAGTCGCTCTTCCCGGAGGACGTCTTCCAGATGTGGTTCGAGCCGGTGGTCTGCCTGGAGTCGACGGCCGACACCCTCACGCTCGGCGTCCCCAACGACTTCGCGGCGATCTGGATCCACGACAATTACCTCGACCTGATTTCGCAGCGCCTGCGCCTCAACGCGGGTCGCCTGGTGCACGTTCGCCTCCGCAAGGTGGATTCCGCCGGCCAGCCGGCTTCGTCTCCGGCCGCCAAGGCCGGCTCCCGCGCCGAGGCACCGGCGGCCGCCAAGACCCGCGCTGCCACCGCGCGCCGCCCGGCCCGCCACGACGATCGCACCGCCCCCACCGGTTCGCTCAATCCGCGCAACACGTTCGAGACGTTCGTCGTCGGCTCCAACAGCCAGATGGCCCACGCCGCGGCCCTCGCCGTCGCCCAGGCCCCCGCGCAGGCCTACAATCCCCTCTTCCTCTACGGCGACACCGGCCTCGGCAAGACCCACCTGATGCACGCCATCGGGCACGCCGTCCTCCGCGCCAACCCCGAGGCCCGCGTCGCCTACCTCTCGACCGAAAAATTCACCAACGAGTTCATCCAGGCCCTGCAGGAGAACGCCCTCACCCGCTTCCGCCAGCGCTACCGCGGGGTCGACATCCTCCTCATCGACGATGTGCAGTTCCTCGCCGGCAAGGAGCGCATCCAGGAAGAGTTCTTCCACACGTTCAACGACCTCTTCGAGTCCGGGAAGCAGATCGTCCTCACCAGCGACCGTCGCGCCAGCGAGATCCAGAAGCTCGAGTCGCGCCTCGTCTCGCGCTTCGAGTGGGGCCTGCCCGCCGACATCCAGGCGCCCGACCTCGAGACCCGCTTCGCGATCCTCCGCGCCAAGGCCCAGCAGCTCAACTGCACCCTGCCCGAGCCGATCCTCGGCTTCATCGCGCAGCACATCACGCGCAACATCCGCCGCCTCGAGGGCGCCCTGCTCAAGGTCTCCAGCTACTCCGCCCTCACGAACCGGCCCCTGGATCTGCCCACCGCCGAGCGGCTCCTCCACGACGTGCTCATGGAGCAGGCGCAGAACGTCCTCACGATCGATACGATCCAGAAGCGCGTCGCCGACCACTTCCAGATCCGCCACAGCGACATGACCAGCAAGCGGCGGCCCAACAACATCGCCATCCCGCGTCAGATCGCGATGTACCTCGCCCGCACGCTCACCCGCCACTCCCTCCAGGAGATCGGCGACGCCTTTGGCGGCCGCGATCACGGCACCGTCATCCATGCCTGCAAGGCCGTGGACAACATGATGGAGCAGGACGCCACCACCCGCGGCAGCGTGGAGTTCCTCAGGTCGCAGCTTTCGCGGTGAGGTCGCGCCCCGCGCCGCCCCTGCATCCGGACCCGCGGGAGCCGCGCGCTTGCCAGCCGCCACCGGCGCGACGACCATCCGGCCACCGCTGATCCTCCCATGACCCTCACGCCCGAGCAGAAGAAGACCGTCTCCGAATGGGTCGCCACCGGCGACAGCCTTTCCACGATCCAGAACAAGCTCCGGGAGAGCTTCCAGGTCTCGCTCACCTACCGCGACGTTCGGTTCCTGGTCGATGACCTCAACCTCGAGCTGAAGGACGCCGCCCCGAAGGTCGACACCACGGACGTCACCAAGGCAGCCGCCGCTCCGGCACCGGCCGCGCGCGCCGCCGCCCCAGAGAAGAAGGGCTTCTTCGACAAGGCGAAGGAGAAGCTCGGCCTCGCGAAGGAAGAACCTGCCCTCGAGGAGGAACCGCTCGGGGACGACCTGCCCGCCGACGACCTCGATCAGGCCGCGCCCCCCGCGGGCGGTGTCACCGTCTCGGTCGACAAGGTCACCCTCATCCCCGGCGCGGTCGCGAGCGGCAGTGTCACCTTCAGCGACGGCGTCACCGGCAAGTGGATGGTCGACCAGTACGGCCGCCCCGGTTTCACGCAGATCAGCCAGGACGGCTACCGCCCGAAGCCCGCCGACGCCCAGGCCTTCATGCAGGAGCTAAGCATGGCCCTGCAGAAGCAGGGATTCTGAGGTGCCCGCGGCACCGCGCCACGAGAGGCTTTGACGGGGAATCAGGCCGGGGCATTTTCAAACTGCCCCCATGAGGACCGGATTTCGCGCGGCGCTACGCCTCCCGCTTCCCGCCTTCGTATTGGCCGCCGCGTTCGCCGCGGACCCACGGCCCAACATCCTTTTCATCCTTACCGATGACCAAGGCTGGTCGTCGCTGTCGTGCTACGGGAGCACGCGCGTGCCGACGCCGCACCTCGACCGGCTTGCCCGCGAGGGCAGCCGCTTCACCGACGCTTACGTGATGTCGCAGTGCACGCCGACCCGCGCAGCGCTCCTCACCGGACAGCACACCGCGCGCAACCGCATGTGGCATGTCATCGGCTGGTATGGCACCCCGTGGGCTCGCGTGCGCGAGCCGGCCTTCCAGGAAAATCTCGGACGCGACGCCTTCACCGTCGCCAAGGGCTTGAGGGCCGCGGGCTACGCCACCGGCATCGCCGGCAAGTGGCACCTCACGGGCAACGCCGACGGCAGTTACGTCTCGCTGCGGCCGGAGGCGGCGACGCATTACGGCTTCGACTTCAGCGCCCGGCTCGCGGCCGGCTCACAGAACGAGGGGGACAAGCAGGTGAACCATCTCACCGACCAGGCGATCGGCTTCATTCGGGGACATCGCGCACGCCCTTGGTTCTTCCTCCTCGCCCATCACACGGTCCACGGCGTCGTCTCCGCACCACCCGGACTCGTCCGGAAGCACCTCTCGGCCGGCGCCCCGCCGACCGGCCTGCACAACGCGACCTACCTCGCGGCCCTCGAGCACCTCGATGACTCCGTCGGCCGGCTCCTCGCCGCCGTCGATGAACTGGGCCTGCGTCAACGCACCATCGTCGTCTTCCTCTCCGACAACGGTGGCGTCTTCCAACAGTACGACATCCGGCCCTTCACCGAGGGGCCGGGAACCGACACGCGCCTCCGCGTGGGCAAGGAGGAGTTCAGCAACGCCCCGCTGCGGGCCGGCAAGGGGTCGTCCTATGAAGGTGGAATCCGCGTGCCCTGCCTCGTGCGCTGGCCGGGCTCAGTTCCAGCGGCGGCGGTGATCCAAACCCCGGTCCACGTCGTCGACTGGGCGGCGACGTTCCTTGCCGCGGCTGGCGCCAAGCCTCCCCCGGGCCACGCGTTGGACGGCGCGGACCTGGCGCCGCTTTTCCGGGGAGGCGAGATACCGCCGCGCGCCCTGTACTGGTACACCCCCTTCTACGAGTTGCGCTGGGGCGTGACTCCGAGCGCGATCATCCGCGAGGGCGACTGGAAGCTGATTGAGTCCTTCGGCGACCACATCGACGCCTCGCTCACCTACCGGACGGAGCCCAGACTCGAACTCTTCAACCTGCGGGAGGACCTGGGCGAGACGCGCGACCTCGCGGCGAGCGAACCCGACCGCGCCCGGCGCCTGCGGGAAAAGCTCCGAGCCTGGATCACATCGACCGGCGCGGAGATTCCGGGACCCAACCCGCACCACGACCCCGCCCGGCAGCTGAAGGAAACGCGCGCAAAGCCTCCCCATGTCGCGGAGGCCAAGCCGGCGCCTTGATCAACGAGCGAGCCCCGCCGCGGCACGGACTCAACCGGCGGCCAGCCGCCGGAAATCGGCTTCGTCGATCACGGGAACTCCCAACGAGCGCGCCTTCTCTAGCTTCGATCCGGCCTCCTCCCCCGCGAGTACGTAGTGGGTCTTCTTGCTCACGCTACCACTGACCTTACCTCCCGCCGCCTCGATCAGCGCCGTCGCCGCCTCGCGCGACAACGTCGGCAACGTACCCGTCAGCACGAAGGTCTTGCCCGTCAGCGCGGTTCCCGCCGCGGGCGGCGCCGTCGGCTCGACGCCGGCGGCTCGCAGCGCGGACAGCAACGCGAGGTTCTCCGCCGCCTGCGTCCAGTTCCGCACCGCCGTCGCAGTCTTCTCCCCGAACCCATCGATCCGCACCAAATCCACCTCGGTCGCGGCCGCCAGCGCCTCCAAGGAGCGGAACACGCGCGCCAGGTCCTTGGCCGCCGCCGCGCCCACCTGCGGGATCCCGAGGCCGTTGATTACACGCCAAAGGTCGGCCCGACGCCGCGCCTCGATCGCGGCGATGAGGTTCGCCGCCCAGACCTCGCCGGACTTCTTCAGGGGCAAAAGGTCTTCAACGCGCAGGCGGAAGACGTCCGGAATCGAGCGGATCAAGCCGCGCTCGAGCAGCAGGCCCACGACCTCCTCGCCGAGGCCGTCAATGTCCACGCCGTTCTTGGAGGCGAAATGCTCGATGCGGCGGCGCACTTTCTCGGGACACGCGGGATTCGGACAACGCCACACGACCTCGCCCTCCCCGCGCACGGCCGCCGTGGTGCAAACAGGGCAGGCGGCGGGAAAGGCAAAGGGCGCGGATCCGGCGGGCCGCTTCTCCACGAGCACCGCCACGACCGCGGGAATGATCTCACCGGCCTTTTCGACCAGTACGGCATCGCCGACGCGCACATCCTTGCGGGCAATCTCGTCGGCGTTGTGCAACGTGGCCCGCTTGACCGTCGTGCCCGCCAAAAACACCGGTTCCAACTCCGCCACCGGCGTCAGCGCACCCGTGCGTCCCACCTGGATCGTGATGTCGCGCACGCGCGTCTCGGCGCGATCAGGCGCGAACTTGTAGGCGCAGGCCCAACGCGGGGACAGCTTACGGGCGGCCTCAGCCTGACCCTCGGCGGTCATGCCGCGGAACCCGACCTTAGGGTGGCGCTGTTGTTCGAAGGAATCGAGTTTCACCACCGCACCGTCGGTCCCGTAGGCGAAGCCGCGCCGCCGGCCATCGAGCTCGCCGATCGCGGCCCAGACGGCATCGATGCCGCGCACCGACCAGAACGCCTCCACGACCGGCAGGCCCCAGGAACGCAGCAATGAATGATAGCCCGTCTGCGAGTCGCACAGCGGCGCGGAGCAAAAGCCGAGCCCGTAGAGCACGATCTCCAACCGCCGCGCCGACACCTGCCGCGCGTCGAGCAGCTTGAGGGTGCCCGCCGCGAGGTTGCGCGGGTTGGCGTAGGGCGCCTCGCCCGCTTCTTCCTGCACCTGGTTGATGCGGCGGAACTCCTCCTCGCGGAGATAGATTTCCCCGCGGATCTCGATCACTTCCGGCGCTCCCTCGCCCGCCAGTTGCGCCGGCAGACCGGCGATCGTGCGCACGTTGGCCGTCACGTCGTCGCCCTCCTCGCCGTCGCCGCGGGTCACGGCGCGGGTCAGCCGTCCAAGCTCGTAGGTCAGGCTTACGGCTACGCCGTCGATCTTCGGCTCCACCGTGTAGGCCAGATCCTCGACGCCGAGCGCCTTCACCAGACGCGCGTGGAACTCCCGCAGCTCCGCCTCGTCGTAGGTGTTGTCGAGGGTCGTCATCGCCAACCGGTGCCGGGCTCGCACGAACCCTTCCGCACGGTCGTCGCCCACCCGCCGGGTCGGCGTCTCCGCGCCGGCCGCCGCGGCCTCCGCGGGAAAGCGCGCCTCCAGCGTCGCGAGCTCAGCCTTCAGGCGGTCGTAATCGAAGTCGGTGATCTCCGGCCGCGCCCGCCGGTAATAAAGTTCGTCGTGCCGCGCGACCTCGGCGCGGAGCTCGGCGATGCGTTGGCGGGCCTGGGTAGGCGACATGAAATGATTGTCGCGCGCGGCGGCGGCGCGTCCAGCCCGCGCTCGTTTCGCGAGGCGTCCGGCGTCAGGGCGCGCCTCGGACGGCGCCGAGCCACGCCGTGATCTGCGCGTCGCCGGGACGCAGCCGGAGCGCCTCCTCGAGCGAGCGAACGGCCTCGTCGCGCCGGCCAAGCCGGCCGAGGACGAGCCCAAGCTGGGCGAGGGCGTCGGCGTGGCGCGGCTGCAGGGCGACCGCCCGGCGGAAGCTCGCGGCCGCCTCCTCGAGGAGGCCGTCCTGCGCCAGCAGCGAGCCGATCAGGAAATGTGGGTGCGCCTCGCGCGGGTTGAGCTCGGTCGCGCGCCGGTAGTGCCGGAGCGCACCCGAGCGGTCGCCCAGCATCGAGCAGACGTTGCCGAGGTTGTTGTGCGCGCCGGCGTTGTCGGGCGCGATCGCCAGCGACCGCTCGAGGCGGGCGCGCGCCTCGGCCGGCTTACCGCGCATGGCAAGGACGACCGCGGAGCCGTTGAGGGCGTTGGCGTGATCGGGCCGGCGGGCGAGGACCTCGTCGTAGAGCGACATGGCCTCGTCGAGCTGGTTCAGGTCGGAGAGCGCGTTGGCGAGGTTGTTGCGCACCTCAAGGTTGCCCGGCTGGGCCTCGAGGGCGCGCCGGAACAACGGCACCGCCTCCGCCGGACGACCCAGTTCGTTGAGGGCGTGACCGAGGTTGTTGTTGGCGTTCATGTACCCGGGCCGGAGGGCGAGGGACGCCTTGTAATCGGCCAGGGCCTCCTCGAGGCGGCCGGCCTTGTAGCGGTGCAGGCCCCGGTTGTCGTGCGCCACGTAATTGCCCTCCGTGGCCTCGATCGCGCGGGTGAAGAGCGTCTCGGAGTCGCGCCACACCGCGAGTTGGCTCCACGTGAGGCCGGCGTACACCAGCAGCAGCGCGCCACCCGCGGCGGCCCACGCGCGCCGGGCCGCGGGTCCCGCCGCCGGCGCCACGCTCCACAGGACCGCCACCTGGACGCCGAGCAGCGTGAGGTAAGTGTAGCGGTCGGCCATTGCCTGCAGCCCGACCTGCACGAGGCCGATCACCGGCACCAGAGTGCCGAGGAACCAGCACCACCCCACGGCGATCCAAGGGCGCCGGCGCAGCTGCCACAGCGCGGCGGCGGAGATTGCCGCGATGACCACGAGGGCCGCGCCCACTTGACGCGCCGGCCACGAGCCTGGGTGCGGGTAGAGTACCGCGAGATCGGCAGGGACGAGGAACTTGCCCAGGTAGCGGACGACTGAGACGACCGCGTTCGCCAGACGATCGCCGAGACCAAGTTCGGCGGTCACGGAACCACCCGCCTTCTGCACCTGGTAGGTCACCGCCGCCGACGCCGCGACCAACGCGAAAAACGGCACCTTCTCCAGCAGCGCGCCTCGCCACGCGCCGGAGGCCGCCTTTTCAAGCACCGCGACACGGCGCAGCGGCCAGATGTCCAACAGCAGCAGCAGGCAGGGCAGCGTCACGAGCATCGGCTTGGACATCAGCCCAAGCGCGAAGGTCGCCAGCGTGGCCGCATACACGAGCGCCCAAGGCCGGCCGGCTCGGCGTCGCTCCACGTACCCAGCGTAGAGCCAGAGCACCGCAAAGAAAAAGAAGCCGCTGAGCACGTCCTTGCGCTCCGAGACCCACGCCACCGACTCCACCCGCAGCGGGTGCCACGCGAAAAGCGCCGCGCAGAACACGCTCCGCCAGACCGAGCCGGTCAACCGCCGCAGGGCCAGAAAGGCGAGCGCCGCATTCAACGCATGCCACAGCACGCTCGTCGCGTGGTGACCCCTCGGATCGAGGCCGAAGAGCGTCACGTCGAGCTGGTGCGACATCCATGTGAGCGGGTGCCAGTTCGAGGCCTCGCCCGCCGTCAGCGCCCAGCGGATGCCCGCCCAAGTGAGCCCGCCCTGCACGCGCGCGTTGGCCGTGACGTAATCAGGATCGTCGTAGTTGACGAAGCCGTGCCCGATCGCGCGCGAGAACAACAGGATTGTCAGCGCGCCGAGCACCAACGCGATCCACCACGGCCTCGAATCCCGACTGTTCCCGCCTGTCATCATCGGTGCGGTGCCTCAGTGGACATTCCGAGCCCGGGGTTCAACGCGCGGTTGGCGGAGCTTCCGCGGCAGCACGACCACCCAGTTCCCACTCGAGCAACGCCCGGTAGGAAGACCAGCGCCGGTAGAGCAGGATGGCCACGGCCGCCCCGGCCGTGTCGGCAATCCAATCCTCCAACTCAGCATAACGGCCTGGCACGAAGCTCTGATGCCACTCGTCCGTCGCCCCGTAGGCCGAGACCGCCGCCAACGCCCACCAGGCGCCGGCTCGCCCCTTCCCCACCCGGCACGCGAGGGTGCCGAGCAGTCCATAGACGGAGAAATGCACGACCTTATCGAAATGCGGGACCTTCGGACCCGCCACCGCAGATCGGCTCGAGGCCATGAGAATCAGCGCCGCGATGCACAGTGGCCAAAGCCACCGTCGGCGCTCCGCCGAGAGCCACCGTCGCATGGTCACGGCTCGGAACCTCCGCTCGGCGCCATCGGTGCCGCGACGGCCCGGTCACGTCCCTGCGCCTTCGCCGCGTACAGCGCACGGTCGGCCGCCGCGAGCAGCGCCTCCGTCCCGCAGGCAGCCCCCGCCAAGGCCGACGCTCCGGCGCTGACCGTCACTCCCGCCCCCTTCGCCTCAACGCGGATCCGGTCCGCCGCCGCCAGCGCCCCCGCGGCATCCGTCTGCGGCAGGATCACCGCGAGTTCGTCGCCGCCGATGCGCGCGCATCGATCGACCGCGCGAATGACGCCGGCGATGCGCTCCGCCAGGCCGCGCAGCACCGCGTCTCCTCCGGCGTGGCCCATGGTGTCGTTGATGCGCTTGAAATGATCGACGTCCAGGAGGACGAGCCCGACCGGCTGGCCGAAGCGCCGCGCCCGTTCCGTTTCCTCCGCAAGGAGGCGGTCGAACTCGCGGCGGTTGAGGAGCCCGGTGAGGGAATCTCTGGTCGCGAGCCGCCGCAGCTGCGCCAGCGTCTCGCCGAGCCGGAGCGCGTAGCGCAGCGAACGCTCCAGCGTCCGCGGCGTGATTTCGCCCTTCACGAGGTAATCGAGCGCGCCCGCCTCCATCGCCGCCAAATCCACCCGTTCCGCTGATTCGGCGGTGAGGAAGATGATCGGTGTCGCGCAGCCGCGGGCCGTCGCCTCGCGGATCAACTGCAACCCGTCGCGCTCTCCCAACTGATAGTCCAGCAGGCAGGCCGCGAATTCACCCGTCAGCAGCCGCGCCAACCCGTCGCCGTAAGTCGCCACGCATTCCAGGTCGAAACGTTCCCCTTGGAACGCGCCGAAATGCGCCTGCGTGAGCCGGTGCTGCAGCCGGTCGTCGTCGATCAGCAGGATCGTGCGCGGCATGGGAGGCGCAGGGGCCGCGGCGTCCGAAGGACTCAGCTCCGCGCCACGCCCGCCGCGAGGTCGGCCGCCCGCGCGCGGAGGATGCCGGGGATCGCCGCCCGGTCACCGAGGTTGTCCCGGATGCAGTTCACCAACGCGCTGCCCACGACGACGCCGTCGGCATGGGCCGCCACCTCGGCCACCTGCGCGCGCGTGCCGATGCCGAACCCCACCACGGTCGGCAGGTCGGTCCGCGCGCGGATGCGCCGCAAGGCATCGGGAATGTTGCCCGCCACCTGGTCCCGCACGCCCGTAACGCCCTCGCGCGAGACATAGTAGAGAAAACCCGTCGTCACCTCCGCGATGCGGGGAATCCGGGCGTCCGGAGTCGTCGGCGCGATGATGAAGACCGTGTCGACCCCGTGGGCCCGCCCTGCCGCGACAACTTCGCCGGCCTCCTCGGGCGGCAGATCGAGGGTGAGGATCCCGTCCACCCCGGCCGCGCGCGCGTCGCGGATGTAGGCGTCGACGCCGTTGGCGAAAACGAGGTTGTAGTAGGTGTAGAAGACGATCGGCGCCTCGCTGAACGAGCGGATGCGGCGCACAAGCTCGAACACCCGCGCCGCCGTCATCCCCCCTTCCAGCGCGCGCTGGGCCGCGAGCTGGTTGGTCAGGCCGTCGGCCAGCGGATCCGAGAAGGGCACGCCGAGTTCGAGGATATCGACCCCGCCGGCGAGGAGCGCGCGGCAGACCTCGACCGAGGTCTCGAAGTCGGGATCGCCGGCGCAGACGTAGGCGACGAAGGCCGCGCGGCGGGCGGCGCGGCACTGGGCGAAGACCGGCTGGAGGCGGGACATGGGCCGCGGAAGATGGGTCCTCCCCCGGGCGAAGGAAACCGCAATCTTCCGGCGCCCACCCGGCCTCAGAACGAAAACTCCACCGCCACCGGCAGATGGTCGGAGAGCAGCGAGGGTATGACCTCGCTGCGCACATCGGCGCAGCCTTCGGGGAGGAAGACGAAGTCCAGGGCGCGGCGCGGCAACGGCGAGGGAAACGTGCGGCCTGAGACCGGATGCAGTGAATACTCGCAGTAGTCCGAGAGGTGGCTCAGCAACGAGGCGGTGGCGTCGTCGCGCGAACGCGGGTTGTTGAAGTCGCCGCAGATGATCGGCGCCAGCGCCCAGCGCCGTCCGTGCAGGCGGTGCTTCTCCCGGAGCCAATCGACCAGGTGATCCAACTGCCGGAGCCGCTGCTGCCGAGAGCCGAAGTGCAGGTGCAGGTTCACCAGCGGCACGCAACGGCCGGCCACCTGGAGCTCGGCGTAGAGGAAGCCCTTTTCCCCGAGCCGGCGCTGGCCGAACACGACCGTCTCGGCCGCGCGGATGTCGTGCCGCGACAGCAGCGCGTTGCCGTAGGAAAGGTTCATCAGCCCCGACCGCCGGTTGTTGATGCCGAACACCGAGTGCGGGAAACGCGTGTGCACCCGCAGGTAATCGAGGTGGTCGAAGTTACCCGCCCATCGCGAGCGTTCGTCGATCTCCTGCAGCGCCACCACGTCCGGCTCCAGCCGTTCGAGGAGAGCCGCGATCCGCCGCAGGTTCGCGCGGAGCTTCCGCGGGGTGGTGAGGCCCTGGATCGGATTCAAACCGCGGCCGTGCGCGATGTTGAACGTGAGCAGGCGGAGTCGCGGCATCCGGAGAGGGATCCTACCGCGCGGACGCAGCCGGGCAAGCCGCGCTCAGGGCCGTGGCGCCGCGAGGAACTTGCGGTCACCCAGCCACTCGTGGAACCGCGCGATCCACGCGGCGGCCGGACCCTTGTTGGTATCACGCACGCCGAATCCGTGTCCCGCCCCGGCGTACATGTGCAGCTCGGCGCTCGCGCCCGCGCGCTTCGTCTTCAGGTAGAACTCGGCCAGACCCTCGGAGATATTCTGCCGGTCGCCGTAACCTGCGCAGAGGAACACCGGCGGCGTCTCGCGCGTCACCTCGAGGTCGGTGCGCGGAAGTCCGCCGGGGTAGATGAGCGCGTAGAAATCGGGCCGCCCGTCGAGGCGGTCGACCACGTCGGGCGTCGCGGGATTCCCCGCGCCGGAACGCACGGCCGCCAGTAGAGCGACCTCGCCGCCCGCGGAAAAGCCCATGATCCCGACCGCGGCCGGATTCACGCCCCACTCGACGGCGCGCGAACGCACGAGCCGGATCGCGCGGTGCGCGTCGGCCAAAGCGTCACGGTCGACCGTGTATGGCTGCGGCGCGCCGGCCGGGGTGGCGTCGTCCTTGGCGAGACGGTACTTGAGGACGAACGCCGCCACGCCGCGCGCCGCGAGCCACTCGGCGACGTTCCAGCCCTCGTGCTGGATCGCGAGGCGGGCATGCCCGCCACCGGGGGCCACGATCACCGCGCAGCCCGTCGCCCGCTCGCGCGGCGGCAAGTAAACCGCGAGCGAAGGGTCGTGGAGGTTGGAGACATTGCTCCCCACCACCTTCTCGGGCTCGGCCCGCCGCGCCGCCGAGCCCGGCGCGCCGGACGGCCAGAGCGGCACCACCGGCCGAGGTTCGGCGGCGACCACGAGGGGCAGAACAAGGAGGAGCAGAAGGGCCGCCGGAACGATGCGCATCGGGGTATGGGAGAAGAAACGGACAAAAACTAAGCCCGCGGCCGCGGGCCGGGCGCTCAGGAACCGCCCTTGGGGGCCGGCTTGGCGGCGACGTCGGGCGCGGCGGAACCCGCCTCGCCGCGCTTCTCCTTCTCGCGACGAACGCGCTCGCGCATCTCCTGGCGCATCTTGTCGAGCTTCGCGCGCTGCTCGGGTGTGAGCAGTGCGGCGACGTCCTCGTACATGCGCTCGGTCGTGCGCGTGGTGTCGGCCAGGTGCTCCCGCTGCATCCGCTGCAGGT
>JBBAVH010000014.1:0-103602 GCA_040397825.1 Opitutaceae bacterium | reverse complement strand
GGGATTGGGCTCAAAGTGCTCCTGCGCGTTTTGCGCATCTTTGCGGCCATCGAAACGGGTCTAGCCGCGATGAGGCGCAGAGGGCGAACGAGAGCTGTGAGCATTCGAATCCGTTGGCTGCTGATTCAGCCGCACTTCCGTCCCGGCGAACTTATCCGGGATTTGGTAGGATTTTCGTCTGCGTCTCTTGATGGCTGTCGCCCGCCGCGGCCCTGGTTCAGGGCGGATCGGGAGGCATGGTCAGCCTTTTGAAATTGGTGGAGGTGCCGGGATTTGAACCCGGGTGCCCCCGGCCTTTGCGCGCCACGTCTACCTGTATAGCGCGACTTTAATCTCGCCGGGGCCACGCCGTCGCACGCGCTTGAGCCCCAGCCAGTCCCCGGATCGAAGATACAGCGCGCGGTCCGCGGACCGCTCCACGCGCCATGCCTGCTGTCGACGTCAGTTCCAGCTAGCAGGTGTCGCTAGACCGACGTGGCTGTCATTAGGCAGCCAGGGGCATTTCTTCAGTTTTGCCGTTTGTGTTTTCACAGGGGGATTAACGAGAGGCCCATGACTCTCGACAGGCAGCGGCGCGCTCCAACCGAGGGTAGAATCCGGAACACCCCCAAGATCAGTTGAGAAGCCGGTCAAGCTCACCGCTTTGAGCGCGGGAAACCGGAACCAACTTCTCCATCGCGTTTGTATCCGCGATCAAAGAACGAGGGCACCATGCGCGCCGCCGCCTCCTTGGCAAGCACCGGGACCAGCGGTTCGTCACGGCGTCGCACGCGTCATCGGCACGAAGCGCACGGGCAGCGACGTCTTCCGCTCGAGGGTGCCGTCGGGCCGCTTCACCAACAGGAGCAGTTCCTGCGCGGCATCGGCCGGGCCGACCGGGATGCAGAGACGGCCGCCCACCCGCAGCTGCTGGATCAGCGGGGAGGGGACATCCTCCGGCGCGCAGGTGACGATGATCGCGTCGAACGGCGCCGCCTCCGGCCAGCCTTGCCAGCCGTCGCCGATGCGCACGTGGATTCGCCCGTAGCCCGTGCGCCGCAACGTCCGCGCCGCCTCCTCGCCCAGCGGGCGCACGATCTCGATCGTATAAACCTCGCCCGCGACTTCGGCGAGGATTGCCGCTTGGTAACCGGAGCCGGTACCGATTTCGAGGACGCGGGACGCCGGTGTGAGTGCGAGCAGTTCGGTCATCAACGCGACGAGCGACGGCTGCGAAATGGTCTGGCCATGGCCGATCGGCAGCGGGTGATCGGCGTAGGCCTCGCTCCAAAGGGCATGCGGCACGAAGGCGTGGCGCGGCACGCGCCGCATCGCGGACAAAACCGCAGGGTCGGTCACGCCGGCGGCGATTACCTCGTGTGCCACGACGGCCTCGCGCGCGCGGCGCAACGTCTCCGTGTCGAGAGGCTCGTTCGGCGGTCGCTTTGCGCCGGCGCCCCGATGAGGAGACTCCCCGCCTGTCCCGTTGGCCGTACCGGCGGCGGCGATCATCGCGAAGGCCAGGCTCCACGTTGATGAGAGCGGGAAGATGAGCCGCGGGAAGCGCATGACGAGACGAGCCTGAGCTGGCCCTAGGGTGAATGTGTCCGAGGCGGGGGCCCCGTCAAAGCACCCGTCCTCACGCTGCCCAAACCCTCGACGGCGTCCTCCGGCCTTGGCGGTCACGCCGTGGAATTCGCGTGGGTCGATCTGTCCGCGCCGGCTTCGCCGTACGCCGCCAGAGCGGCCCCCGAGAACCTCCCGGCCGATTCCGCGCAGCGGATCGCAAATTCCGCCGAGTCGTTCGGAGGGTTGGGAGTAATTTCCCGTGCGGCCTTCCCCCGGATTCACCGGCTGGGTCCGGCCCGCGAGCCATGACTCCCGCCCAATCCGGTTTCCAACAGGCCACCTCCTACCTGAACATCCACCTTACCCATGCCGGTCCCGGCGTGCACGCCCACCCACTGGGGCCGTTCGTGACCGTTTCGCGGGAGTCCGGCCTGGGCGGCAACGCCTTTGCCCAGGTGCTCGCGCCGCGCCTGCCGCAGGGCAACGACCATCCTTGGAGCGTCTACAGCGCCAACCTCATCGAGGAAATGCTGCGTACCAACCGACTCCCCGGCCATCTGGCCAAATTCCTGCCGGAGGACCGCGTGTCGGAGTTTAACGCCACCATCGGCGAGGTCGTCGGCCTGCACCCCAATCTCTGGATGCTCGTCAGCAAAACCAACGAGCTCATCCGCCGGATCGCGCGCGGAGGCAACGCCATCATCCTCGGCCGCGGCGCCAATTTCGCCACCGCCGACCTGCCGGGTGGAGTTCATCTCCGCCTTGTGGCCCGTGAGGCCTATCGAGACGCCTGTGCCGCCCGCCGCCTCGGAACCGACCTCGCCGAGGCCAGCGCTTGGAACGCCCGGCGGGACGCCGCCCGGCGCCGCTACGTGAAAGCCAACTTCAGCGCCAACATCGCCGACCCGGCCGCTTACGACTACGTGATCAACCTGGAGCGAGTGCCGCTTGAGGCCGCGGTGGAAATCATCGTCGACGCCGTCGCGCGGATTTCCCCTCCGGCCGCCGCCCTCGTCAACCGCGGGTAGCGGCCTGAGGTGTCAGGGCCGTTTCGCGTGGGAACCGTCGCAGTGGCCCTGCGGGTTTTGCGTGCGTCCGCAGCCGCACGCCTTGGGCGCGGGAGCCGGAGCCTGCTTCACGGCGTGGGAGCCGTCGCAAAAGCCGCCGGTATCCTTGGTGTTGCCGCAACCGCAACGCTTGCGCGCCGGTACGGGGGAAGAGGGAGTCTGGGACATGTTGGAAGTTCGTAACCTTTCGAAGGGGGAGGGCGGTGCGCGCGCGGTGCAAGCGCCTTTACTCAAAGCACCTGACCCGCGCGCAGCCCCGAAGGGGTGCCGCGCCACTCAGTGCGAGTGAGCTCGAGGGCGCCGTCGCCCGTCGCGACCACCAAGGGCGAGACCGAAAGCACTTCGCCGGGCCGCCCGCGTCGGCCGGCCGTGGCCGGGGTCTCCGGCTCGGCCCACCAGACCATCAGGCGCGAGCCGTCGACGTCGGCAAAAGCCCCTGGGTACGGATCGGTCACGGCGCGGATCAGGTTGAAGATCTCACGCGAGGTGCGGTTCCAGTCGATGCGGCCGTCCTCCGGCTTACGCCCGGTGAAATACGTCGCCTGCGCGTCCTCCTGCGGCGTCTCGGGTGCGCGGCCGGCAAGGAGCGCGTCGATTTGCCGCGCCAGTACGCGGCGGGCGCAGGGCAGCACCTTCCGGAAGGCCTGCTCCGCGGTGTCGCGCGGGCCGATGTCCACGCCTTCCTGGTCGACGATCGCGCCGGCGTCGGCGCTCCGCACCATGCGGTGCAGGGTCATGCCGATGCGCGGCTCCCCGTGGAGCACGGCCCAGTTGATGGGAGCGCGGCCACGGTACTTCGGGAGCAGCGAGCCATGCATGTTCCACGCGCCGAGCCTCGGCAGGTCGAGGATCCGCGTGCCGATCATGTGCCGGTAGTACACGGAAAGGATCAGGTCGGGCTGGAGCCCGGCGATCCGCTCCCGCCATTCGGGCGTGTTCACGCTTTCCGGCGTGAACACCGGGATGCCCCGCTCGCGCGCGGCGACGGCCGGCGTCTTGAACCAGATCTTCTCGTGCGGGTTGTCCTCGTGCGTGACGAGGGCGACGACGTTGTCGCCGCGCTCGAGCAGCAGGGAAAGGCAGTCGTGGCCGACCTCGCTGTAGCCGAAGAATAGGATGCGCGGACCCATGCCGCAGTAACCTCTCGCGCCGTCACCGGGGCAAGCCCGCGGCGCGACGCGCTACTCCCGCGTCCACTTGTGCAGCCAGGGGTCGCGCGTCGCGGCCTGAAACGCCTGCAGCCGGCCGACCAGTTCCTTTCGCAGGTCGGCGTGTGCGGGATCGTCGGCGAGGTTCACCGTCTCGTGGGGGTCGCGTTCAAGGTCGTAGAGCTCAAGGGCCGGCCGCCGCAGGAAGGCCTCGACCGATCGGCGGCCGAAGATCGCGCCGCCGGCGCGCCGGTGGCCGACCCACGTGGGCGACTGCGCGAGGTCGAGCGCGAAGGGAAACGCGAGGCCGTGCGCGATGTTCCAGATGAGCTTGTGCCGCCGCGTGCGCACGGCGCGCATCGGGTAATACATCGTGATCTCGTGCAGGGTGTGCGAGGCGTGCACTTCGTCCCACCCGGTGAGTGGCGCGCCGTCGAGCCCGGCCCGGAACGAGCGTCCGTCGCACTCCCCCGCGGCGACCGGAGCTCCGGCGGCGTCGAGCAGCGTCGGGGTGATGTCCGCCCACGTCACCATCGCGGGCTGCAGCGCGCCGGGGCGCGTGCGGCCGGGGGCGCGCACGATCAGCGGCAGACGGATGCCGGGCTCGTAGAGCGTCGTCTTCGCGCCGGGGAACGCGATGCCGTTGTCGCTCAGGTAAACGATGAGCGTGTTCTCGAGCCGGCCGGTCTCGCGCAGGATCCTCATGAGTCGGCCGACGCCTTCGTCGAGGCGCGAAACCGCCTGGTAATATTCGGCCAGCTCCGCGCGGCACTCCGGCGTGTCGGGCAGGAACGGCGGCACCACGACGTCGGCGGGCCGGTAGTGCACGGGCGTGATGCCCGGGTAGCCGGCGGCGCGGTTGCCGAAGGGATTGGGTGCCGGAAAGCTGTCGAAGGAGGGCCGCCCGTCGGGCAGCACGATGTTGCCGCGATGGGGATCGTCGGCGGCGAAGAGCAGGAAGAACGGACGCGGGTCGCTTTCACCAATGAACGCGCGGGACTGGTCGGCCATTTCCACCGGGCTGCGGCCAAGGCTGGCCGGGTCGTTGGCGGCGCCGCCGGAAAGCACGGTCTGGAACGCGTAGACCGACTCCGGCGCGACGTGGAACTTGCCGATCCGGCCGGTGCGGTAACCGGCGGCCGCGAGGCGCGCGGGCAGGCTCCGCACGCCGGCGAACGACTGGAAGTGATGCATGTCGTGCTGGAGGCCGTACATGCCGTTGCGGTGGCCGTGCTGCCCCGTGAGCAGCACGGAGCGCGAGGGGCTGCAGCTGGCGGTCGTGCAGAAGGCGTGCGTGAAGCGCGTGCCGTCGGCCGCGAGGGCGTCGAGGTGCGGCGTGCGGATGACCGTGTTGCCGTAGCAGCCGAGCGCGTCGGTGCCGTGGTCGTCGGCGACGATCAGCAGGATGTTGGGCCGCGCGACCGGCGCGGCGAACCCCGCCGGGAGCACGAGCAGGGCGGCGAGGATGACCAGCGCCGCCTTCATTTCACCGCCGCCAGCACGGCGGTCACCGGGTAATGGTCGGAGGGGAGGCGGCCGTCGCGCCCGAAGCGGTCGATCTCCGCCGCGGTGGCGCGGAAGTGCGAGGTGTGGAAGACGAAGTCGATCCGCGAGCCGCGGGTGGCGCCCTTGAATCCGTTGAAGCTGGCCTCGTCGGGCCGGCGCTCCGGGTGCACCGCGCGGTAGGAGTCGATCCACGGGATCCAGCCGGCCTGCGGCGGCCGCGTGAGTACGGCGTAGGCGGGATTGTCCTCGTCGATGTTGAAGTCGCCCGTGAGAATGGCGGGCACGCCGGCGGCGATGGGGCCGAGGCGTTCGGAGAGCACCCGGGCCGCCTCCTGCCGCGCCACCTTGCCGCGGTGGTCGAAGTGCGTGTTGGCGAACACCAGCTCGCGGCCGGTCGCGGTCTCGCGCAGGCGCACCCACGTGCAGATGCGGGGCAGCGCGGCGTCCCACGACTTGCTGCCGGGCACTTCGGGCTTCTCCGAAAGCCAGAAGGTCCCCGAAGCCACCGCCGTGAAACGGTCGCGGCGGAAGCCCACCGAGGAAAACTCGCCGCGCCGCGCGCCGTCGTCGCGGCCCACGCCGGCGAAGGCGTGTCCCGGGAGGCGTTCCGCGATCGCGTCGTACTGCACCGCGAGCACTTCCTGGAAGCCGATGAGGTCGGGCGCGAAGCGGGTGATGGTCTCGAAGAAGAGCGGCTGGCGCTTGTCCCATGCGTTCTCACCGTCGGGCGCGGTGGCGTAGCGGACGTTGAACGACATCACCCGCAGTGGTTCGGCCGCGGCGGCCGCCGGTGCGAGGAACGCGACGCACAGGGCCAGTCCGGCCCGCGCGCGACCGAGGAGGCGGCCGGCAGCGTTCACGGGGTTTCTCCCCAAACGCGCGGGGACTTGAAGCCCGCGGACTGCGCCTCGGCCTTGGGCGGCACTGCGGCCTGCGTGTAGGATTCGAGCCGCGCGCGCAGCCGCGCCACGACCTGGGGGTTGGCAGAGGCGACGTTGTTCTTCTCCGAAGGATCCTGCGCGAGGTTGAAGAGCTCGATGGCTTCGGCCGGCGCCGGCGCAGCCTTGGCGGCCTTCTTGCGCGCGGCTTTGCCCGCGCCCCCGGTGGCCTCCTCGATATCGTTGGCGCCGACGCCGCCGTTGACGACCAGCTTCCAGTCGCCGGCGCGGATCGCGCCGCTGCGCGGCACGGCGTTGATGAGGATCTCGTCGTGCGGCGAGGGTGCGCCGGCGGTGATCGCGCTCCACGCGTCGCGGCCGTCGAGCGGGAGGGGCTGCCGCAGCTCGGCGCCGGCGAGGGCGAGGAGCGTGGGGTACCAGTCGACGATGTGGAGCGGGGCGTTGACGACGGTGCCGGCCGGGATGCGGCCGGGCCAGGTGGCGAGGGCGGGCACGCGCACGCCGCCCTCGTAGAGGGTGGCCTTGCCGGCGCGGAGTGAACCGTTGGTGGCGCCGAGGTTGAGCGGGCCGCCGTTGTCGCTCGAGAAGAGGATGAGGGTGTTCCCCGTGAGGCCGCGCTTCTCCAGCGCGGCGACGACGCGGCCGACCTGATCATCGAGGCACGTGACCATCGCGGAGAAGGCGCGGCGCTTGGTGTCGGTCACGTGGGCGTACTTCCGCAGGTATTCCTCGGGCGCCTGCAGCGGGGAGTGCGGGGCGTTGAACGGCACGTACAGGAAGAAGGGCTTCCGCGGGTCGGCCTGCTCGACGACGCGCACGGCCTCGTTGCCGAGCAGGATCGTGGAGTAGCCGGCGTCACGGCTATCGCGGTCGTTGCGGTGCCAGTCGTGGCCGCCGTCGCGCTCGTGGGTGAAGTAGTCGATCTGGCCGTTGTAGTGGCCGTACTGGGTGTCGAAGCCGCGGCGGGTGGGCAGGTACTCGGGCCGGAAGTGGCCGAGGTGCCACTTGCCGCTGATCGCCGTGGTGTATCCCGCTTCGCGCAACGCCTGCGGGAGCGTGCGCTCCTCAAGCGGCAGCCCGTACTGCGCCCACGGGCGCACCACGCTGAGCTGGAGGCCGTGCCGGATCGGATAACGGCCGGTCATCAGCGCCGCCCGCGTGGGCGAGCACACGGGGAGCACGTAGAACTGCTCCAGCCGGGCGCCGGCCGCGGCGAGCCGGTCGAGGTGCGGCGTCGCGATGTTGCCGCCGTGCCAGCCGACGTCGCTCCAGCCGAGGTCGTCGGCGAGGAAGCAGATCACGTTGGGCCGGGGGGCGGAGGCGGCGGTCGCCAGCTGGGCGGTGAACGCGAGCGTTGCCGCGAGGAGAGTGCGGAGGAAGCGGGGCGGGGTCATGCGCCGACGCTGCGGCCCGGCCCGCCGGGCCTCAACCGATTTGTCAGCCGCGGCGGCGGGGAAATTCCCGGTCGAGCCAGTCGTCGAGCAGCGCCTTCTCGTGGCGCAGCGGATCGTCGCGGAACACCGAGGGCAGCTTGAACAGGAACGCGAGGTCGCGCAGTTCGCGCCGGCCTTCCTGCACCACCCGCCCATCGGCGTCGGTCACGCGGAACGTGAGCGCCAGCCGCGGGGGATAGAGGTCGCGCACGATGCGGATGTCGTCCGTCCGCGGGCCGTGCCAAGGCTCGAAGTCACCGGCGAGGTCGATGTCGGTGAACGTGATCGCCAGCACGCAGCCGGCCGGGACGTAGCGGCTGGCCCGGGCTGCCAGGTGCTCGCGCAGCGCCGGCAGGTAGAGGTCGGGATCGTTCTCCCGCCAGGCGCGCTCGCGGAGGTCGGTGAATCCGGCCGGCTCGAAAAAGGCGACCGTGATGCTTCCGGGTGGCGCGGATCCCGCCCCGGCCGCGACCGAACGCAACGCGGCGGCGAGCGTCAGGATGAGGAGGAGCTTTGTCTTCATGATGACTCATCCGACCCGCGGCCATCGGCGGGGGTTCCGCCGGGCGGATCGTTTTCGGCCGAGGGACGCACGGTGACGGCCACGAACTTGCTGGCCGGCGTGTTGCTCCCCGCGGCCACGCTGCCGATCGGGACGAGGACGTTGGCCTCGGGGAAATACGTTGCCACGCAGCCGCGCGGGATGCGGTACGGCGCCACCATGAAGCGCGGTGCGACGCGCTCGACGCCGCCATGCCGGTTGGAGAGGTCGACCCATTGGCCGCCCATGAGCCCCGCGGCCCGGATGTCCTCCTCGTTCATGAACACCACCCGCCGCCCGCCGAAGACCCCGCGCAGCCGGTCGTCGAGTCCGTAGATCGTCGTGTTGAACTGGTCGTGCGTGCGGATGGTCATCATCACCAACTCCGTCGTTTCGCCCGCCGCCGCGCGTGCCGCGTGCTCCGCCCAATGGGCCGGGATCGGCGCCGGGAGGAAATTCGCCCGACCCGTCGGCGTACGCCACTCGCGACGGTCGCGGACCGGATTCGGCAGGTGGAACGGCGCCGAGCGCACGCGCCGGTCGTAATCCTCGCAGCCTGGTACCACGCGGGCGATGCGCGCGCGGATGCGGTCGTAGTCGGACGCAAGCTCTTCCCAGGGAATACAGCCGCCGCCGGCGTCGAGCGCGCGGCCGAGCGCCGCCACGATCCACGGCTCGCTGCGCAGGTGCGGTGAGCCTGGTGCCAGCCGCCCGCGCGAGCGGTTGATCACGCCCATTGAATCCTCGGTCGTCACGAACTGTTCCCCGCCGGCCTGCATGTCGCGCTCGGTACGGCCGAGGCAGGGCAGCAGCAGGGCGGTGCGGCCGGTGACGAGGTGGGCGCGGTTGAGCTTGGTGGCGACGTGCGCCGTCATCTTGCAGCGGCGCAGCGCGGCCGCCGTGAAGGCGGTATCGGGCATGGCCGACAGGAAATTGCCCCCGAGCGCGGCCAGTACTTTCACGCGGCCCTCATGCAGGGCGCGGAGCGTGCCGACGACGTCGAGCCCCGGTTCGCGGGGGGACGTGATGCCGAATTCGGCGTCGAGCCGCGCCAGCCAGTCGGCGGGCATGCGGCGGGCGATGCCCATCGTGCGGTCGCCCTGCACGTTGGAGTGGCCACGCACGGGGCAGACCCCGGCGCCGGGCCGCCCGAGGTTGCCGCGCAGGAGCAGGAAGTTGACCACCTGCTGGATCGTGGCGACGGCCGCGGGCTGCTGGGTGAGTCCCATCGCCCAGCAGCAGATCGTGGCGCGCGACCGCATCGCCACGCCGGCTGCCGCGGCGATGACTTCCCGCGCAACTCCGCTGCCCTCGATGATGTCCGCCCAAGAGGTTGCCCGAAGGTCGTCCGCCAGAGCCGCGAATCCGTTCGTGTGCGCCGCGATGAACGCGTGGTCGAGCACCGTGCCGGGGGAGCGCGCCTCCGCCTCGAGCATCTCCTTCATCAGGCCCTTGAAGAGCGCGAGGTCGCCGCCCGTCCGCGGCTGCACCCAGAGATCGGCCAGCGGGTCGCCCGCGCCGAACAGCGCCGGCAGCGCCTTCCGCGGGTCGAGGTAGTCGCGCGGGTTACGGAACCTTTCCAGCCCCACCTCGGGCAGCGGGTTCACCGAGACGACGCGCGCCCCGCGGGCCCGCGCCGCCGCCAGCGTCGTCATCATCCGCGGATGGTTGGTCCCGGGGTTCTGGCCGATGACGAAGATGGCGTCGGCCGCCTCGAAGTCCTCCAGCGTCACGGTGCCCTTGCCGAAGCCGATGCTCTCCGCGAGCGCCACGCCGCTCGATTCGTGGCAGAGGTTGGAACAATCGGGCAGGTTGTTGGTGCCGTAGGCGCGCGCGAGGAGCTGCCAGAGGAAGGCGGCCTCGTTGCTCGCGCGGCCCGAGGTGTAGAATGCGGCGGCGTCGGGCGTGGGCAGCGCGCGCAGTTCGGCCGCCAGCAGGGCGAGCGCCTCGTCCCAGCTGATCGGCGCGTAGTGCGTCGCGCCCGGCCGCAGCACCAGCGGCTCGGCCAGCCGGCCCTGCGCGTTGAGCCAGTGATCGCTTTGCGCGGCGAGTTGGGCGACGGAGTACCTCGTGAAGAACTCCCGGCCGATGCGCAGCGGCGTCGCCTCGTCCGCCACGGCCTTCGCGCCGTTCTCGCAGAACTCGAACGGGTGCCGGCCGGAGTCCGGGCTCGGCCACGCGCACGACTGGCAGTCGAAGCCGTCGGCCTGGTTCACCCGCAGCAGCAGGCCGGTGCCGCGCGCGACTCCCGTCGCACTGAGCAGGGCCGCGGTCTTCGCGACGGCCTGGGGTCCGGCCGCCGCGCGACTTGCCCGGCCGAGCCGCGGCGCGGCGGGCTCGGGCGGAGTCAGGGCGGAGGGCGGGTGCTCGGCCATCACGGCCGAACTTGGGTGCGCGGCGGCCGCGACACAACGCGCCGTTTGCGCGGGCGGCTTCGGGCCGGGCGCGGTTTGCGTTTGGCGGGGGATCGCTAGGTTCCGGTCGCACCGATGTTCGCCAACCTCGTCCAGCTCATCTCCGGCCGCCCGCCCGTACCCGAGGCGGCGCGGGAGGCGTTCGTGCAGGAGGTCGTCGTGCGGCGCGCGCCGGTGCGGAGCCGGCGGGTGGAATGGCTCATCCTCGCCGGGTGGGTGCTGATCACGGTGAAGCACGTCGCGATCATCTGGGCCTGCCGGCAGTACCCGGTTCCGTTCCACCAGCTCTGGGTCAACTTCCCGACCTGGCTGCTTGGCGCGCTCGCGACCGGCGTCTATTACGGCCGCCTGCGGCGGCGCTGAAGCTTTTGGGTTTGCCCGCGGGGCGGCCCGGAACACGCCTTGGTCGCGATGAGCCCGTCCGCCGTCCGCCGCCTCCGCCTCGCCGCTATCGCCGCCGGAGCGTGCCTCCTGATCGCCGCCTGTGCCGCCGCCTGGGTCGCTTCCCGGGTGCGCGCCAGCCTGCCGCGGCTGGACGGCGAGGCGTTGCTGCCGGGCGCCTCCGCCCCCGTGACCGTCGAGCGCGATGCGCTCGGAGTGCCCACGGTGCGCGGCGCCACCCGGGCCGACATCGCGCGGGCGCTCGGCTGGCTGCACGCGCAGGACCGGTTCTTCCAGATGGACCTGCTGCGGCGCGCGGCCGCGGGCGAGCTGGCGGCGCTGTTCGGGGAACGCGCGCTGCCGCGGGACCGCGCGGCGCGCCTGCACGGTTTCCGCGCCCTCGCGGCGAAGGTCGTCGCCGGCCTGCCGGCCGCGGAACGCGCGATCCTCGACGCCTATGTCGCCGGCGTGAACGCGGGGCTCGCCGGCCTCGGCGCCCGGCCTTGGGAGTACCTGCTCCTGCGCGCGACACCCGAGCCGTGGCGGGCCGAGGACAGCGCGCTCACGGGCTACGCCATGATGATCGACCTGCAGGATTCCTCCGGAAACCACGAGCGGTCGCTCATGACGCTGCGCGACGTGCGCGGGGAGGAAATGGTCCCGTTTTTCGCACCGGTGACGGCGCCCGACGACGCCGCGCTCGACGGCTCCACGGCGCCGCTGCCGGCGATCCCCGGGCCCAAGGTCATCAACCTGCGCGCCGCCCGCACCGGGGCGCTGCCGGCCGCGGGCTTGCCGGCCGGCGCGCTCGCTGAACTCGCCTTCCCCTTCGCCCCGCGCGACCCCGACGCCATCCCCGGCTCGAATGCCCTCGCGCTCGCCGGCGCCCACGTCGCGGGCGGCGGCGGCTTGCTGGCGAGCGACATGCACCTCGGCCATTCCGTGCCGAACATCTGGTACCGCGCCTCGCTCGAGACCGGCGGTCGCCGCGTGACCGGCGTTACGCTGCCCGGCACGCCGGTCGTCATCTCCGGCAGCAACGGCGACGTTGCCTGGGGGCTCACCGTGGCGAACGCCGACACCACCGACCTCGTCGTCGTCGAGACGACCTCCGCCTCGCGGCGCTTCTACCGCGCGCCGGGGCGCGAGGACTACGTCCCGCTCGAGACGCGGCGGGAGACGATCGCGGTGAAGGGCGGCGACCCCGTGACCGTCGAGCACGAGTGGACGATCTGGGGCCCGGTGGTGGGCCGCAACGAGCGCGAACGTCCTCTCGCCCTGCGCTGGGTCGCGCACGATCCCGCGGCGGCGAACTTCGCCATGCTCGGCATGGAGACGGCGCGGACGACGGCGGAGGCGGTCGCGGTCGCGCACCGCGCGGGGGTGACGCCGGTGAACTGCGTGATCGCCGACCGCGCGGGCGACGTGGCCTGGACGATCGCGGGCCGGCTTCCGCGGCGCGCGGGTTACGACGGCCGCCTGCCGGTGACGTGGACCTTCGGCGACCGCAAATGGGACGGTCACCTCACGCCCGAGGAGACGCCGGTGATGCGCGGGCCGGAATCGGTCCTGCCGGGCCGGATCTGGTCGGGCAACCAGCGCCAAGTCGGCGGCGAGGCGCTCACGCGGCTCGGGGATGGCGGCTACGCTCCGGCGGCGCGCGCCCGGCAGCTGCGCGACGGCCTCGCGCCGCTCGCGAAGGCGACCCCAGCCGACCTGTTGAAGGTGCAATTGGATGACCGTGCGCTCCTGCTCGCGGAGTGGCGCGGGATCCTGCTGGCGGCGCTCTCCCCGGAAGCGCTCGCGGGCAGCCCGGGCCGCGCGGAGCTGCGGCGCCTCTTGGAAAAATGGGAGGGCCGCGCGGAACCGGGCTCGGTGAGCTACCGGCTCGTGGCGGAGTTCCGCCAGGCGGTGCGGACGCGCGTCCTCGGTCCGGTGTTCGCGCCGTGCGTGGAGGCGCTGCCCTCGTTCAACGGGCGCCGGTTCAACACCGAGCCCGCGGTGCGGGCGCTGCTGCGCGAGAAGCCGATGCATTTCCTGGAGGCGAAGTATGCGCGCTGGGAGGACCTCCTGCTCGCGGCGGCCGACGACGTGACTGCGGCGGTGGAAAAATCCGGCGGGCGGCTGGCGGAGGCGACGTGGGGCTCGCGCAACCGGCTGCGGATGAAGCACCCCCTTAGCTCGGCGGCGCCCCTCCTCGGTCGCTGGCTGGATTTCCCGGCTACGCCGCTGGCGGGCGACAACGACATGCCCTTGGCACAGACGTCGGGCCACGGCGCAAGCGAGCGCCTCGTGGTCGCGCCCGGCCGCGAAGCCGAGGGCATCTTCCACATGCCGGGCGGGCAGAGCGCGCATCCACTTTCGCCCTTCTTCCGCGCCGGCCACGACGCCTGGCTGCGCGGCGAGCCCTCTCCCTTCCTGCCCGGTCCCACGGTCCACCGACTGACGCTGCGACCCTGATCCCACCCCGAACCACCCCGCCATGCCTCTTCACGTCCTCGACCATCCCCTCGCGAGCCATCTGGTCGCCCAATTGCGTGACCGCACCACCAAGCCCGCGACGTTCCGCACCCTCGCGCACCAGCTCACACTGCTGCTGGCCGTGGAGGCGACCCGCGACCTGGAGACCGAGGACCGGGAGATCGCCACGCCGCTCGAGTCCACACGCGCCCGCGTGCTGGGCCGCCAGCCGCTCGTTGTCGTGCCCGTGTTGCGCGCCGGGCTCGGCATGGTCCAGCCGTTCACGGATCTCTTCCCGGATGTGAGCGTCGGCTACGTCGGGCTTGAGCGGGACCATGAGACCGCGCGGGCGAGGAGCTACTATTGCAAGCTGCCGCCGGTGGCGGGCCGCCATGTCTTCGTCATCGACCCGATGCTCGCGACCGGTGGCTCGGCGGCGCAGGCGATCGGCGTGGTGCGCGAGCACGGCGCGACCGACGTGCGGCTGGTCTCGATCGTGAGCGCTCCGGAGGGCGTCGCCGAGGTGGAGCGCCGCCACCCCGGCACCGTGATCCACACGGCCGCGCTCGACCGCGGCCTCAACGACCGCAAGTACATCGTGCCCGGCCTCGGAGACTTCGGCGACCGGCTGTACGGCACCTGAGCGCGGGCGGAATTCTCCCACCAAGATGAAACTGCCCAGGCTGATCCTCCCCGCGGCCGCCCTGCTGGCCGCTGCCGTTCCCGCGTCGGCGCAGACGCAGTCGGTCGAATCCTTCCGCAAGGTCATCTCCCGCGAGGTGGGCTACCGCTACCTGCTGCATCTCCCCCCGGGCTACGCGGCGGAGCCGGGGCGCGCATGGCCGCTCCTCGTCTTCCTCCACGGTTCCGGGGAACGGGGCGACGACCCGTGGATCGTCGCGAAGCACGGTCCGCCGAAGCTCCTCCGCACGCCGGCCGCGGAGGGCCCCGCCGCCGAGGCGGCCCGCCTCCTCGCGAACGGCTTCATCGTGGTCTCCCCGCAATGCCCGACCGGCACCTGGTGGGACGACGACGCGGTGCTCGCGCTCGTCGATGAGATCGCCGGCCGGTATCGCGTCGATCCGGCGCGCGTGCACCTCACCGGCCTCAGCATGGGTGGCTTCGGGGCGTGGAGCCTCGCGCTCAACCACCCCGCGCGCTTCGCCACCGTGGTGCCGATCTGCGGCGGCGGGAATCCTTCCGCGGTGCGCCGCCTCGCCCGCAACCGCCCCACCGAATTGAAGGAACTCAACGTCTGGGCCTTCCACGGCGCGAAGGACCCGACGGTCGCCCTCTCCGAGTCGGAGGTCATGGTCGGCGCCCTCCGCCAGGCCGGCGTGCCGCGCGTCCAGTTCACCGTCTACCCCGAGGCCCGCCACGACTCCTGGACCGAGACCTACGACAATCCCGCGCTCTACACGTGGTTGCTGGAGCAGCGGCGCTGACGCCCCGCCGGTTCACCAGCGGGCGCGGAGGCCGCCGCGCCACAGCCGCGGGCCCGCGACGCTGACCACGCCGTCGGCCCCGCGCGCGGTCTCGATCCGGGCGTCGGCCGCGTTCTCCACCGCAAGGAAAACCTCGAGCCACGCGTTGAGCGGACGGCTCACCGCGGCATCGGTCACGACCACGGCCCCGAGCACGAGCTGGTTCTCATCGTCCTCGAATTGTCGTCCGATCAGCCGCGTCCGCGCCGAGACGAGCAGCCCGCCCGCACCGCGCCACGCGGCGGAAATCCCCCCCGAGCGGCGCGGCACCTGCGCGAGCCGCCGGCCTTCCAGCGCGCGGGCCACCGGCGCCGAGCGCACCGCGGCATCGTTCAGCAGCAGGTCGGCGCCCAGCGTCAGGGCGGGTTTCGGACGCCAGGCGGCTGACAACTCGAGGCCCTCGACGCGCACCCGCGCGAGGTTGAGTCTTTGCCGCCCGAGGCCGCCGGCGGGGAGCGTGCCGACGACGGGAAAGGTTCCCGGACCGCGTGCGACGGTGACGTTGGCGACGGCGTCGCGGAGTTCGTTGGCGAAGGCCACCGCGGAGAGCGTGAGGCCGCCGGCCGCGGATGACGGGGCGCTCCACTCGGCGCCGACCTCGCCGCTGGTCGCGCGTTCGGTGCGGAGGAACGGGTTGGCCTCGGTGACGTTGGATCCCTGACGGAACGGCCGGTAAAGCTCGTTGAGCGTGGGGCGCCGGAACGCGCGCTGGACGTTGGCGCGCAGCCGCCAGCCGGCCGCGGGCGTCCACACGACACCGGCGTTGGGTCCGAATGCGGAGCCGCGCGCGTCGGGATAGGCGTCGTTGCGCAGCGACGCTCCGCTGTCGCGGTCGAACTCGCGGCGGTGGCCCGCCTCGTCGCGCCACAGATCGCCGCGGAGTCCGCCGGTCATCCTCCAGCCCGGGGCCAACGCCTGTTCGCGGACGAGAAAGACCCCGAAGAAGGACTGCCGGCCGCCGGCAACGCGCTCGCGGGTGAAACGACCAGCCGCGTAACTGAACGATTCGCGGGTTTCACCGCGGATGAGCCGCAGGTCGGCTCCGGCGGTGGTGCGGGCCGAGGCCTCTCCCCGCCACGAGCCCGTCCACGCCGCTCCGAACGCGGAGGCTGGCACGTCATGCTGGTCGCTCGCCGGGGTTTCGGCGGCACGGGCGGCGTTCACCGAGCTGAAGGTGCTGGCGAAGTCCTGGGCCTGCGCGTACGCGACGGCGTCCCACGCGAAGCCGGCGGCGGGTCTATCGGCGAGAGTGGCGGAGGCGAATCTTTCGCGGCTGCGGTTGCCGGTGAACGGCGTGCCGTTGCCCCGCCGTTCGTCGAACGCCCGCGCCGCGACGCTGATCCCGAGCCGGCCGGCCGCGGGCGCGCGCCGCCAGCGCGCCTCGGCCCAGCGGTGGCGGCTCCACGCGGGCACGTCGACGGCGCCGCGCCGTTCGGAGGCCACGAGCGGATAGCCGTCGGTGGCGAAGGCGCGCCCGAGCACACGGGCCTCGCCGCCACCCGCGGGGGCCGCGAGGGAAAATTCCGCCTCGCGCGTGCCGAACGACCCGACCGAGGCGAGGAGCCGCGAGGCGGGCGTGGCGTTTGCGCCCGCGGAGGAGGTGAGTTCGGGCGCGGTGAGGATCTGCACCACGCCGCCGAGCGCCGCGTTGCCCCAGGCCGTCGCTCCGCCACCGGGTACGACTTCCACGCGCCAGACGCCATCGCGGGGCACCTTCGTCCAAGCGACCCAGCCGCCGAAGGGATCGTTGAGCGGCACGCCGTCGAGCAGCACGAGGGAACGGCTGGCGCCGCTGGGCCCCAGTCCGCGCAGGGAGACGCCCTGCGCCGTGGGATTCGCCGCCAGGCTGTCCGCGCGCCGGAAAAGCCCGAACGCCGGCAACGCGCGGAGCGCGCCGTCGAGAGTGGCCGCGGGGCCGCGGGCGACGTCGTCGGCCGTCAGCACCCGCACCGTCGCCGCGACCTGCGCCGCCGGCTGGGGCGCGCGCGCGGCGGACACGACCACTTCGCCGAGCACGGCGGGGGCCTCCTCGGCCGCGAGCAATCGGGCGATGGCGGGTAGCGCGAGGAGGAGGGTGAAGTGGCGGCGCAAGCGAGGCGGGGCTGTTTTTGAGGCCGGGACGGCGGAAGACGGGAGTTCAGACGCTCCACGCGGGCGAAGGGAACCATTTCTTGCTCGGCAATACCCGAGCTCTCGGAGATTCTGGACATTCCGCGCACGGCGCGGGCCAACACACATGTCACACTGGGAATACAAGGTCATCACGAGCGGCAAGGGCGGCTTCGCCAGTCCCTCCCTGCTCGAGAAGTTTCTGAACGATCTGGGGCGCGAGGAGTGGGAGATCATCCACTACCACACGCCGCCGGACAACGTCCTCGCGTTCACCGGCCTCGCGCGCCGGTCGACGCAGCGGGACTGGACGCTGGAGGACGCCGCCGCGGCCGCCGCGAAGGCCGAGGCCGAGAAGCTGCGGGCCGAGTTCGAGGCCAAGTTCCGCGCCGCTTCCACGCCGGCGCCGGAAGCCGCCGCCGAAGAGCGCACGTCCGGCTTCATCGAGGATAAATCCGCCGCGGAGGAAGGCCTCCGCAAGCTGGTCGACACGTCGCGCGACGCCGAGCCCGACGCCGAGGAGCCGGACGACTGGGACAAGCTCACGGCCGCCGAGGAGGAGGAGCTGCCGACGTTCTTCGAGGCGATCCGTCCGCACATGCGCCGCAACCAGCGCGGCCCGGGGATGTCGGTGGGCGTGGAGTATCTCGCCAAGAAATGGGACCAGTCGGAGGACGACGTGAAGGGCGCGCTCGTCGAGTGCGGCTTCGTGATGCCGGCCGACGAGGATTCCCCGGTCGAGCACCTCGAGTACGACGGCGACCTGTACTGGTTGAACATCAACCGCCGCGGCGAGCTCTGGATCAACACGAAGGAAAAGCCCCGCCAGATCTTCAAGGCGGTGAAGGGCACCCGGATCGAGCCGCCTCCGGCCGAAGCTCCGGCCGCCCCCGCCGAGGGTGGAGCGCCCGCCGAAGCCGGTGAGTCGAAGCCGGGCGAAGCCGCCCCGCAGGGCGGTGAGACCCAGAGGCCGGCTTCAGCGCAGCTCCCCGAGGGCCCGGCTCTCCTGGAGAAGATTCGTCCGCACATGCGCCGCAACCGCCGCGGTCCCGGCGGCTCGGGCAGCCTTAACTTCCTCGCCCGCGCGCTGCGTGTGAAGGAGGCCGACCTCAAGTCCGCCTTCGTCACGCTCGGCCTGGCGATGCCCGCCACCGCGGCCGACCAACCCGTCTACCTCGAGGTCGGCGCCGAGCAATGGTGGCTGAATCTCGATTCCCGCGGCGGCCTCTGGATCAACGGACGCGAGAAGCGCGAAGGTGAGCCGGCTGCCGCCGGCGAGGCCCCCGCCGCCCCGGCGTCGACGGAATCCGCCCCGCCCGCGGGGACGGAAACGACCGCGGTTCCATCACCGGCCGCCGCCGTTCCCGCTGTTTCCTCCGCGGCCGATCCGGCGCCGGCGTCCCCTTTAGCTACGGTGCGCCCGCGGTTGAAGGAGACCCGCGCCGGCGCGTACTCCGGCGAGGTCTGCGTGCTGGCCGAGCAGCTGGGCCGCAACGTCGAGGAATTCGTCGGGGCGCTCGTCGCGGCCGGCCTCAAGGTGCCGGAGAAGCCGCGCGAGAAGCCGGTGCGCGTCGAGCACGCCGGAGAGTCCCTCTGGTTCAGCCGCAACGCGAAGGGCGAACTCTGGCTCAACGCCAAGGCCGAGAAGCCGGCCGGCGGCGAGGACGATGCGGACGAGCACGATGAGAGCGAGGGAGGCTCCGACGAGGCCAGCGGAGGTGAAACCCGCAAGCCGCGCCGCAGCCGTTCGCGTTCCTCCAAGAAGGCCGGCTGAAGCAGCCGCGCGTCGCCATGTCTGCCCCGACTGTTCCCGCCGGCCTGCCGAAACCCTCCGCCGGTCAGCCCTGCCCCTGCGGCACGGGTCGCAATCATGAGCTCTGCTGCGGCCCGCTCCTGGCGGGGACGCGCCCGGCGGCGACCGCCGAGGAGCTGATGCGTTCGCGCTTCACCGCGCACGTGGCGCACGACTGGCGCTACCTGCACGCCACCTATCGCCCCACCTCGCGCAAGCCCTTCGTCGAGGAGGACGCGGTGGAGATCCCGTGGAAGCGTCTGGTCGTGCACGCCCATGAGCCGGGTCCCTCGGCCGACGTGGCGTTCGTGGATTTCTCGGCGTACTACGCGACCGAGGAGGGCGAGCAGGCCCTGCACGAGAAGGCCGAGTTCGCGCGGGTTGACGGCCGCTGGCTTTACACGCGCAACGTGCGCAACGGCCCCGCGCCCGCGAAGACGGCGCCGAAGGCCGGCCGCAACGATCCCTGCCCCTGCGGCTCGGGCCGCAAGTTCAAGCACTGCTGCGGCCGCTGACGTTTCCGGCCCCGGCGCGCCCTCACGGGCGGCCGGGAAACGCCGGAGGCATCACTTCGCCGCGGCGGCGAGCGCCTGATCGACGTCCTTCAGGATGTCGTCGATGTGCTCGATGCCCACGCTCAGGCGGATGAGCTCGGGCTTGATGCCGCCCGCGAGCTGCTGCTCGGCGCTCAGCTGCGAGTGCGTGGTGGTCGCGGGATGGATCGCGAGGCTCTTGGCGTCGCCCACGTTGGCGAGGTGCGAGAAGAGCTTCAGCGCGTCGATGAACTTCTTGCCGGCCTCGCGGCCGCCCTTGATGCCGAAGACCACCATCGAGCCGCCCTTGCCGCGCAGGTACTTCTTGTTCGCGGCGAACTGCGGGTCGGACGGCAGCCCGGGGAAGCGCACCCAGTCGACGGCGCGGTGGGCCTGAAGGTGCTTCGCGACGGCAAGGGCGTTCTCGCAATGACGCTCCATGCGCAGCGCGAGCGTCTCGATGCCCTGGAGGAACATCCATGAGTTGTCGGGCGCGATGCAGGCGCCAAGGTTCCGCAGCGGCACCGTGCGCATGCGCAGGATGAAGGCGAGCGGCAGCAGCGGCGCGGGCAGGTCGACGCCCCAGCGCAGGCCGTGGTAGCTGTTGTCGGGATTCGTGTAGAGCGGGTGCTTCCCGGCGGCCCACTTGAAGCGGCCGCTGTCGACCACCACACCACCGATCCCGTTGCCGTGGCCGCCGAACCATTTCGTGAGCGAGTGGACGACGATGTCGGCGCCGTGGTCGAGCGGCCGCGTGAGGTACGGGGTGGAGAACGTGGAATCGACGATCAGCGGGATGCCGGCGCCGCGCGCGACGGCCGCGACGGCGTCGAGGTCGGTGACCTCGAGTGCGGGGTTGGACACCGTCTCGCAGAAGAGGGCGCGGGTGCGGCCGTCGATCGCGCGGGCGAAGTTCTGCGGGTCGTTCGAGTCGACGAACTTCACCGTGATGCCCAGCGCGGGGAGGATGTCGTTGAACTGCGTGTAGGTGCCGCCGTACAGGTTGCGCGCGGAGACGATATTGTCGCCCGCCGAGGCGAGGTTGATGATCGAGTAGAAGATCGCGCTCGTGCCCGAGGCGAGGCCGAGGCCGCCGAGCTCATGGGCGCCCTCGAGCAGCGCGACGCGCTTCTCGAGCGCGTCGGTCGTCGGGTTCATCAGGCGGGTGTAGATGTTCCCGAGTTCCTTCAGCGCGAACAGGTTCGCCGCGTGCTCGGCGCTCTTGAAGACGAAGGAGCTCGTCCGGTAGAGCGGAACCGCGCGGGCGAGCGTGGTCGGATCGGGTTGAGTGCCGCCGTGGAGGCAGAGGGTCTCGAGGTTCATGGATGGGGAAAGGCGACGTTTACGAAGGAGATCGAATCTCGGGTCAACCCCGTGCGCGGCGGCGACGTCTTGCCCGCCCGTCGCGCGGCGACAGCCTCCGGCATCGGATGAAGACCCTCTCCACCTGCCTCGCCGTCCTCGTGTTCCTCGCCGGTCCGCGCGTGCCGGCCGAGACACCGCCGAACATCGTTCTCATCTTCGTCGACAACCTCGGCAACGGCGACGTGGGCTTCGGCGGCTCGACGCTCCACCGCACCCCGCACCTCGACCGCATGGCGGCGGAAGGCACGATCTTCACGAGTTTCTACGTGGCGAGCGGCGTCTGCACGCCCAGCCGCGCGGCGCTCATGACGGGCTGCTACCCTCGGCGGGTGAACCTCCACCGGAGCGGTGCCGGGCTGCCGGTGCTGCGGCCGCTCGACACCCGCGGGCTCCACCCCGAAGAGACGACGATGGCGGAGACGCTGCGGGCCGCTGGCTATGCGACCGGCATCTTCGGCAAGTGGCACCTCGGCGACCAGCCCGCCTTCCTCCCGACGCGGCAGGGCTTCGATACTTTCTTCGGCATCCCGTACAGCGACGACATGACGCCCGGCCCGGGCCCGCGGACCTCCTTTCCCGAACTCCCGCTGATGCGCGATGAAAAGGTCATTGAGGCCCCGGTCGACCGCGACCACCTGGTGCGCCGGTGCACGGAGGAGGCGATCGCCTTCATGGAGCGGAATGCGGCACGGCCCTTCCTCGTCTACCTGCCGCACACGATGCCGGGCTCGACCGCCCACCCCTTCTCGAGCCCCGCCTTCCGCGGACGGAGCCGCAACGGCGCCTACGGCGACGCCGTGGAGGAACTTGATTGGTCGGCCGGCGAGATCCTCGCGACGCTCCGTCGTCTCGGGATCGACGAACGCACGCTGGTGATCTGGACCTCGGACAACGGCGCGGTGCGCCGCAACCCGCCTCAGGGCAGCTGCGCACCGTACAAGGGCTGGGGATACGACACCTCGGAAGGCGCGATGCGGATGCCCTGCGTCATGCGCTGGCCCGGACGGATCCCGGCCGGCCGCGTGACCGACGAGGTCGGCACCACGCTGGACCTGTTGCCGACGTTCGCGCGGCTGGCGGGCGCACCGCCGCCCGCGCGCGAGATCGACGGCCATGACATCAGCGGGCTGCTGCTGGGCACGCCCGGGGTGCGCTCACCCTGGGACGAAAAGGGATTCTGTTTCTACTTCGGGGAGCAGCTGCAGGCCGTGCGCTCGGGCCCGTGGAAATTGTACCTCCCGCTCGAGGAAAAGATCCTGAACCTCCGCGGCGAGCGGGGGAAATTCGCCGGCGCGCTGTACGACGTGCGGAACGATGTTCGCGAGGAACGTGAGGCGATGGCCGCGAATCCCGAAGTCGGGCGGCGGCTGACGGAGCTCGCGGCGCGCACGCGGCGCGTGATCGGCGATACGGGCCTGGCCGGCAGCGGCCAACGTCCCGCGGGGCACGAACCGAACCCGGTACCCTTGCGGCCGGCCCCACGCGGCGGCTGACCGCACAACAGCCGCTACGGCGCGGACGCCCGGAGGAGCCACACTTCGGCCACCTGCACGCCGCGACCGTTACCTCCGAGTCCCTTCGGCCGACTCCAGGTCAGGCGCAACTCGCCCCCGCGGGTGGCCTCGGCGGGAACGTCGAGCTCGACGGGGTTCCCGGCCGGATCCTTGGGGCGGAATCCGTGAATCTCGTGGCTGCCGTTAGCGACGAGACGGATGACCATGGGTTTTTCGCGCGAGCCCAGGTCGCCCATGCCGTAGACCACCCGCACGCGGTAACGCGCGGCGGGGTCGAGCCCGCGGTAAAGCATCTCCAGCGGCTGGTCGTCGCGTGACTCGGCGTAGGTGCGCGAGGAAACGCGCAGCGCGGGGCCGCCGCGCGGGCCGCCCGAGGCGAGATGGGGAGCGCGGAGCATGGCGGGGTCGTCGGCGTAGTCGGAACCCGCGACGAGGTGCGGTTGGGCGGTCTGGGAACCAAGGTCGTCGTAGAAGCCGCCCGGGCCGGGGTTCTCCCAGTCAATCAGGTCGGCGATCCCGCGCAGCCGCTCGGGCTCCCCGGGCAGGGCGCGCAGCGCAGCGAGGCGCTCCCGGAGCCAAGGGGCGTTGTTGAGCGGCGTGTCGATGAGGTCGAGGTTCGCGCCGCGCCCGACGGAAATCGCGCGGTAACGCGGCACGCTGAGCTGCATGTGGATGCTCTGGAAGAGCGCCTCGGCCAGCTCGTGCACCCGCGCGCGCAGGTCGGATCCGGAGGCGGCGGGCGCCGCCAATTCACGCTCGGCCGCGGCCATCGCCGTGATCGAACCGGCCGCCGGGGCGCGCCGCAGCTCGGCAAGCGCCGCCTGCTCGCGGGCCGTCTCGTCCAGCAGGCGCGCACGCACCGCCGCGTCGTAGTAGGCGCGGTAGAGCGCCTGCTGGAAACGCCAGTTGCGGAGCTGCGCTGGCGTCGCCGCACGCTCCATGGCCTGGAACTGGGCGAGCGTCACGCCGACCCCCGTATTGGTCGCCAGCGGTCCCCGCCAATTGCGCTCAAGGGCCAGCAGGCCCTCGGCGAACCCCTCCGCGATCCCTCCGCCGATGAAGTAGCGCGAGTAGTCGACCAGGATCCGGCGTACGTCGGCCTCCGGGTCCCAGGCGAGCATGCTCCAGATGCACTTGTTCACGTCGTCGTTGCAGCCCTCGGAGTAGGTCAGGACGCCATGGTCATTGGCCGGCTGCACCCGCCGGAAGATCGTCGCCTGATCGAGTGGCCGCGGATTGATCGGCTCGCGGTTGAGCGTCGCCTGGAATGCGTAGTCCCAACGCGGCACCGGGTACTGGCAGTTCATCGTGTGCGTGATGTCGGGATAGAACCGCACCGGCGTGCCCGCGGGCAGCAGCGCGCGCAGTTCCTCCACGCTCACCCGCTGCTGCGGGCCGAAGACGACGCCTTCCAGCCACGAGGGCCTCGGGTTCATCAACCCCTTGAATTCATCCATCCACGCCTGGTCGAAGCCCTGCGGCGACATCCATACGCGCGCGCCGGGATGCAGCTCACGCAGCTGGCGGGCCTGCCTTTCAAGCAGCGGGAAAAGCTTCGCCGGCGGCGTGTGCCCGGGGTCTCCGCCCGGGACGAAGAGCGCGTCGACCTTCGGCAGGCGGCGTAAGACCTCGCGCCATTCACGGAGCGCGAACTCCACCTGCGCCGGGTCGCCGTAGTCCTTGTCGAGCGCCGGGTACCAGATCCAGAACTCGATACCGTACTCCTGCGCGAGGCGCGAGACCTCCATCATCATGCGCAGCGGCCTCAGGTTGAAGTGGGGGCTGTCGTCGTCGTCGTCCGACCGCGGCGGGATCACCTCGATCGCGTTGGCGCCGTAGACGACGAGGTCGCGGATGTAGCTTTCCCACTGGGCTACGGTCCAGCCGTCGTAGGAATTGGTCTTGGGGCGGTAGCCCAGCTGGTGCCCCCGCAGGCGGTAACGCGGAGCGGTGGATAACGAAAGCGGGCCGGGCAACACAGCCCGTTCGCGGCCGTACTCCAGCGCGCGCAGCAGACGCCCGACTCCGAAGAGCACGCCGCGGGCATCGTTGCCGCCGATGACGATCCGGCCGGCGGCATCCGTCCCGATCGCGTAACCCTCGGCGCCCGCCGGCGCGGGTGGCAGCGCGGCCGCAGCCTGCGGGTGGGCCGCGATCAACGCCGACCGCCCACCGAGGAAGACCGCGGGGCGGCCGGCGGGAGGCGCCTGCTCGCTGAGCGTCCAGCGGAGATGGCTGCGTTTCTCCACCTCCTCCACGAGCATCACCGCCGCCTTGCGTTCCGGCCCGCTCAGGCCGGGCGGCACGACGACAACCGCATCGGAAAAGTCGAGCGGGGCGGCGGCCGCGTGCGCGGCGAACGTGAGGATGAAAAGGGCGGGGAAACGGACGCACTTCAGGATCGGCATGGGGTCGAGGGGGCTTCCCCAACGTCGTCGAGCCACGCGCGCAACCGCGAGGCTATTGTGGGCACGACGCTTCGCCGGAAAACCCGGTCAAGCCGCCAGCCTCCCGGCTCAACCCTTCGACGCCGGCGCGGTGTAACCACCCCCGGCCGGACCACCCGCTGGAATAAGAGGAGTGTGCTTCCCGATCGGACCCAGGTAAGCGGCCGCACCCGCCGACATCAGGCCGAGCTCGGTCGGGCCCATCAGGAATTGGAAGCCGGCGGCGCGGTGGCGCTGGACATCCGCCACGGTCACGGCCGGGCGACCGACGAACTTCCCGTGCTTGCGTGCGGCGGCGGCGACGCGCTGCACCGCCTCCTCGAGCTCCGGGACGTCCTGCCGGCCGCGGAAACCGAGCGAGAACGAAAGGTCACTGGTGCCGATGAAGACGACATCAACCCCCGGAGTGGCGGCGATTTCCTCCGCGTGCCGCACGCCGCTGACATCCTCGACGACGGCCACCGCCAGCACGGAATCGTCGGCGAAGTCGTGATATCCCTCCGGCGCCTGCCAGCGGGTCGCGGCGAGGTCGGATCCGCAGCCGCGCAGCCCGCGCGGCGGGTAACGGCAGCCGTCGGCGAGCCGGCGCGCGTCCTCCGGCGTGCGCGTGAAGGGCGTGATGATCCCGAGGACGCCCATGTCGAGGAACCGCTTGATGGTCCAAAGTTCGTTCACCGCGGGCCGCGCGAACGGCACGGCGGGCAGCCCGCGCGTCGCGAGCACGATCTGGCGCAGCGTCTCGTGGGAGACCGGCGAGTGCTCCATCTCCACCCAGAGAAAATCGAAGCCGAGCTGCGCACCGAGGACGGCGGTCTCCACGTTGCCGGACCACACCATCATGCCGACCACCGCCTCCCCGCGGCGCATCTTCTCCTTCACGGCGTTGACGAGGCGGGGCGGGGGTGTCGGCGCGGAGCTCATGGGGAAGCGGAGGCTCGGCGGCGGCCGAACGTGGTTCAAGCGCCGATCTCACACCGCATTATGCGGCAGACCCGGCGCGGGCAAAACGTGAACGCGGGAGGGTCGAGGCACGGACCTCGGCAGGGATCGTCCGTTGACACCTCCGTCCGACGTTGCGAACTCTCTCCGCACCCCGTGACGCCGGCCAATGCCCCGGCGATCGAACCCCTTTACCCCGCCATGCGAAAAACCCAGCAGTTCCGCGCGTTCCCGTGTCACTTCCTCCGCCTCGCGTGCCTTGTCGGCGCACTGGCCCTGACCTCCGGCCTCCCGGCCCAACCGGGAGGCACGGGCGAGATCGCGGGCAACGTCCGCAACGCCAAGACCGGCGACTTCCTCGGCGGCGCCGAGGTGCGCGTGGTGGGCACCGACCTCGTGGCGCTCACCCAACGCGACGGCTCATTCACCCTCTCCCGGGTACCTATCGGGACGCAGCGCATCCGGGCCTTCTACACCGGCCTCGACCCGCAGGAATCCGAGGTGCGGGTGACCGCCGGTACCACTGCCACCCTCGCCGTCGCCCTCGACTCGGCCGTGTACAAGCTCGAGGCGTTCACGGTCGCCGGCCAGCGTGAGGGCAACGCCGCCGCCATCACCCGGCAGCGCGTCGCCGAGAACGTGATGAACGTGGTCTCGATGGACGCCTACGGGAACGTCGCCGACGGCAACATCGGCAACTTCCTGCAGAACCTTACCGGCGTCGCGGTCACCAAGGAGGCCGGCGACATCGTGGGCATCGGCCTGCGCGGCGCACCACCCGAGCTCAATGCCGTCTCGCTCGACGGCGCGCGCATGGCCGGCGCGATCGCGGGCTTCACCCCGCAGGGCGACCGCGCCGCGCTGATCGACCAGATCCCGGCCGACTTCATCAAGGAAATCGAGGTGACCAAGGGGAACACCCCTGACCAACCCGCCGATTCGCTCGGTGGCGCCGTCAACCTCGTCACCAAGTCGGCCTTCGACTTCCGCCAACGCGTGCTCACCTACCGCGCCGGCATCAACCTGAACACCTACCGCGACGGCAAGATGGTCCGCCAGCAGCTCGCGCCCATCGACCTCGGGAAGTACGGGCCCACGGCGGCGCTCACGTTCATGGATGCCTTCGGGGCCGAGCGTCAGTACGGTTTCTCGTTCTCCGGTTCTTACTCGCAGACCACCAACGCCCGCGACCGGGTCCAGATGGCGCGCCCGAATGCCGACAACCTCATCAGCACGCAGGCCCGCCAGCTGAACGACGTGAACACGCGCGTCCGCGCCGGCCTCTCCGGCAAGATCGAGTACCGGGTCGACCGCTCACTGCGCCTGGGTTTCAGCGCGGCCCTCAACTATTATGCGGCCGACAACGACCGCGTGGACTGGAACCTCACCTCCACGAACCGCGTGGCCGACTACTCGCGGGTGAGCCGTGCGCAGATCGAGGCGGGGGCAGTCCCGCGCGACGCCGCCAACCAACCGGCCGGCGTCGCCCCGGGATTCACCGACACGTACAACGAACTGCTCCACGTCACCGCGCTCAACCGTTCCGCCCACGAGACGAAGCGCTCGCATCAGCACAAGGTCGGATTCGACCTGCGGAAGGATTGGTCCGATTCCCGCCTGACGTTCGCGGCCTCCTTCAACCCGTCGACCTACGACAATAATTTCTGGGGCTTCAGCCCGACGCTCACCGGCGGCGTCGGCATAGGCTACGACTCGTCGCGCGACAGCACGCGCCCGACCTTCACCCAAACCTACGGACCCTCGATCGGCGTCGGCAGCGACTTCCGCAATTACGTCGCCTCCCGGTTCGAGCAGCCCGATCGCACCAGCGAGGAGATGGGCAACGTTCGCGGTGACTACCTCCGGCGCGTGTCGATCGGCGGCCTGAATTTCGCGCTGAAGACCGGAGCCGAACTCCGCCACCAGCACCGCTGGTGGATCAACACCTACCGGCCCGTCTGGAACTACACCGGTCCCGACGGCGTGCAGGGCCGCAACCCCGCCACGGGCCTCAATGACGACGACATCGCCCGCTTCCTCGCCCCGGCCGGCGAGAACTACAGCGTGTTCAACAACCGCATGATGATGCGCGACACCTTCGACTACCGCATCGCCGACGCCTCCTTCGCGGCCAACCCCGCCTACTGGCCGGCATCGGGAGCGACGGTGAGCACCAAGGCGATCCCGCGCACCGTGTCCGAGACCGTCACCGCGGGCTACGCGCAGGCGACGGTCAACGTCGGCCGACTCAACATCCTCGGCGGAGCGCGGTTCGAGCATACGGACGTCGGCGGCGTCGGCGCCTACGCCGACCCCAGGAGCCCGAACGAGACCAGCGTTCGCGTCGAACGGAGTTACCAGAAATGGTTCCCGAGCCTCCACCTGCGCTACAACGCCGACCCCAACCTTGTCCTGCGCGCGAGCTACTCGACGAGCGGCGCGCGGCCGGCGCTGAACGCCGTCGTGCCCAATACCACCGTCTCCTACCTGACGGACGGCAGCGGGCTGGGCCGCGTGACCCAGAACAACCCCGGCCTGAAGCCGCAGTTCACGCGGAACTACGATTTCTCGGCCGAGTACTACATCGAGCCGGCCGGGGTGTTGTCGGCGGGCTACTTCCGCAAGGACATCACGAACTTCATCGCCAATTCGTTGATGATGATCGGCGGCGGCGCGGGCAACGGCTTCAACGGCCGCTACGAGAACTTCGAGCTCACCACGACGGGCAACCTCGGCTCGGCCTTCGTCAAGGGTGTGGAACTCGGCTACAGCCAGCAACTGCGGTTCCTGCCCAAGCCGATCGACCGCGCGTCCGTCTTCGCCAATTACACCGGACTCCAGACGGAAGGCTCCTACGCCAACGGCGCCACCGAGCTGGCGAACTTCGTCCCGCGCACCTGGAACGTCGGCGCCGCCGTCGTCTGGGGCCGACTCGAGACCCGCGTCACCTACCATTACAAGAGCGGCTACCTTTCGGGCTACAGCCCGGTGCCCGTCTCGCAGACGCGGGTCTTCGACGACCCCACGGTCGACCTCAACCTGCAGTACCGCGTGCGCCCCGCGCTCACCGTCTACGTGGACTACATCAACATCTTCAACAATTCACCCGATTGGTGGCACGTCACCAAGCGCCACATCCTGATGAGCGAGCTCTACGGCTCGCGACTCAACGTCGGCGTGAGTGGTCGGTTCTGAGCCGGCTGCGGCAAACTCATCCGCGATCCTGGGGTTCAAACGCGGGATCGCGGAGAGGGTAAGCGGGGAGGTCTTGAATCTTCCGCGGCTGCAGCCGCGGTCGCAGGAAGGCGGTCCGGATCGCGGCGCTGCCTTCGGATCCCACGAACAAGCTGAGTGCGAAATGCCGCCGCTGTGGCCGCGGGCGCTCCCGCGGAGATTTCACGATAACCCTTTGGGCATCTCCACCGGGCCTTGTCCGAAAACCGCGCGTGAATCTTCCGCGGCTGCGGCCGCAGCCACACCGCTGATCTAGCCTCGGGCCGAGCGCCACACCGCGAGGCAGCGGCGCATGAGCGCGGGGAGGTCGGCGAGCGGCACCATGTTGGGGCCGTCGCTGATCGCGCGGTCGGGATCGGGGTGCGTCTCGATGAAGAGGCCGTCGGCCCCGGCGGCGAGGGCCGCGAGGGAAAGGGTGGGCACGAACTCACGTTGGCCGGAGCTATTCCCGCCGCCCGCGCCCGGCAGCTGCACGGCGTGCGTCGCGTCGAGGATCGTGGGGAAGCCGTTCCGGGCCATGATCGGGAACGCGCGCATGTCGACCACGAGGTTCTGGTAGCCGAAGGTCGTACCGCGCTCGGTCTGCCACACCTCTCGCGCGCCGCCGTCGCGGAGCTTGGCGGTCACGTGCGCCATCTCCGGCGGCGAGAGGAACTGCCCCTTCTTCACGTTCACCACCCGGCCGGTGGCGGCCGCCGCCAGCAGGAGATCCGTCTGCCGGCAGAGGAAGGCCGGGATCTGCAGCACGTCGCACACCTCGGCGACGCGCCCCACCTGGGCGGTCTCATGGACGTCGGTCAGCACGGGGAAGCCGTGGTCGCGTCGCACGAGGGAAAGGAGTCGGAGGCCCTCCTCCAGGCCGGTGCCGCGGGCCCCGGCGAGCGACGTGCGGTTGGCCTTGTCGAAGGACCCCTTGAAGACGACGTTGAGCTCCGGATGCGCGTCGCGCAGGCCGGCGAGAACCTCCGCCACCGCGCGGCAGACGGGCTCGCCCTCGAGGGAGCAGGGCCCGGCGATGAGCAGCAGCCGGCGCGGGTCGAAGAGCATGGCGGGGCGGGCGCGCCGGTGACTACTTCCGCTTCCGGCGGGCGCCGCGGCGGCGCTGCTCGCGGAGCGCGGCGCCGATGAAGGCCGCGAAGAGCGGATGCGCCTGGCTCGGCTTGGACTGGAATTCCGGGTGCGCCTGCGTGGCGACGAACCACGGGTGGTCCTTGAGCTCGATGACCTCGACGAGGTTCCGCCGCGGGTTGATGCCGCTCACGACCAGGCCGGCGCGCTGCAGCTGCCCGACGTAGGCGTTGTTGACCTCGAAGCGGTGACGGTGCCGCTCACGCACGCTGTCGGCCCCGTAGGCCTTGCGGGCGAGCGTGCCGGGGGTGAGGGCGCACTCGTAGCTGCCGAGCCGCATGGTCGCGCCCTTGTCGATGACCTTCTTCTGCTCCTCCATCATGTTGATGACGGGATGGACGCACTTGGGGTCGAACTCGGTGCTGTTGGCGCCCTTCAGCCGGAGGACGTTGCGGGCGAACTCGATCACCGCGATCTGCAGCCCGAGACAGAGACCGTAATAAGGCACCTTGTTCTCCCGCGCGTAGCGGGCGGCGGCGATCTTACCCTCCGTGCCGCGATCGCCGAAGCCGCCCGGCACTAGGATGCCGTCGAGCCCGCGCAGCTGGGCCGTGCCGTTGCGCTTCTCCAGGTCCTCCGCGTCGATGCGGCGGATGTTCACCTTGCAGTGGTGCGCGATGCCCGCGTGGGTGATCGACTCGTAGACGGATTTGTAGGCGTCCTGCAGCTCGATGTACTTGCCCACGACGCCGATGGTGACCTCGTGGCGCGGGTTGAGGATGCGGCGGACGATCTCCTCCCAGAGGTTCCGCGCCGGCGGCGGGTTCTTCAGCCCGAACAGGTCCAGCACCAGCTGGTCCATGCCCTCCTTCTGCAGCGCGAGCGGCAATTCGTAGATGGAGTGCTCGACGTCGCGGCACTCGATCACCGCCTTCACCGGCACGTTGCAGAACATCGAGAGCTTGTCGCGCAGGTCGTGGTCCAGCGGGTGGTCGGTGCGGCAGACGAGCACGTGCGGCTGGATGCCGATCTCGCGCAGCTTGGCGACCGATTGCTGCGTGGGCTTCGTCTTCAGCTCCCCGGCCGCGATGAGGTACGGCACCAGCGTGACGTGGATGAAGACCACGTCCTTCGGCCCCACCTCCAGCGCGAACTGGCGCATCGCCTCAAGGAAGGGCAGCCCCTCGATGTCGCCCGTCGTGCCGCCGATCTCGGTGATGAGCACGTCGGCGTCCTTCCCGCCGGCGTAAATGCGCTCCTTGATCTCGTTGGTGACGTGCGGGATCACCTGCACCGTCTTGCCGAGGTAGGCGCCGCGGCGTTCCTTCTGGATGACGGCCTCGTAGACCTGGCCCGAGGAAAGGCTGTTGAGGCGGGAGAGCTTGCCGCTCGTGAAGCGCTCGTAGTGGCCGAGGTCGAGGTCGGTTTCCGCCCCGTCCTCCAGAACGTACACCTCCCCGTGCTGGAATGGGCTCATCGTGCCCGGATCGACGTTGAGGTAGGGGTCGAACTTCTGGATGCGCACGACGAGGCCGCGCATCTCCAGCAGCGCGCCCAGCGCCGCCGCCGTCAGCCCCTTGCCCAACGAGGACACCACTCCGCCCGTGACGAAGATGTATTTCACGGGGCGGGAGGCTGGCGGGGGGCCTCAGCCCGCGGCAAGCCAAAGCGCCACGGCAGCGTGTTCCCGACGCGCCGCGCTACCGCAGCAGCTCCCACGCGGCCCACGCGAGCCCGCCGAGCAGCACGGCCCCGATCAGCAGCCACAGGGTCCACTTCAGGACCTTCATCAGCAGCCAGAGGGCGACGGCCGCGACTGCCGCGCCGGCGAGGATCACCGCCCAGCGCGGGTAGGCGCTCAGGTCGAAGGTGAACGAGCGGACGGCGGCCTCGGCGAGCGGCATGCGCGCGAGGCAAACGCGACGCTGGGCCGGTCCAAGAAAAATCATTTGCGCCACGTCGGCGCCGCCGCCCTGCTCCGCGCGTGCAATCCAAGCCCCAGCTGCTGGCGTGGCTCACCTGCGACGGAGTCCACATCGACCCCGGCTCAGGCAAACACACCATCCTCGGCATCTTTTCCAACATCCAGGCGCGCCAGTTCCCGGTCACGCACCCGTTCATGGTGTGGTTCCTGACGATCACCGACTGCACCCCGGGCCAGCACAAGCTGCGCATCTCCATGGGACTCGACCCCACCAACCCGCAGCCGCTGCTCGAGCGGCCGTTCGAGACCGTCAGCCCGCTCCACCGCATCAACCTCATCAACGAGATCCGCGACCTCAGCTTCCCGCAGGCCGGCGAATACTCTTTGTTGATCGAGATCGACGACGAGCCGCTGCTCGCCACCAGCCTCACCGTCACCGGACCCGCCTGAACCATGTCCTCCTTCGACCTCATCGGCGTCGGCTCGCCCATCATGGACCTGCTCGCCCGCGTACCGGACGAGTTCCTGCGCCTCCACGTCGCCGGTGAGAAGGGCGGCATGGTGCTGGTCGAGGCCGATGAGATGGCCCGCATCGTGGCGCTCCTCGGCGAGGCGCCCGCGCACGCCACCGGAGGCTCGGCCGCCAACGCCACCTTCAACGCCACCCGCCTCGGGCTGCGCACCACCTTCCTGGGCAAGCTCGGCCAGGATGAGGCGGCCGAGATCTACCGGCGCACCTTCGAGGCCGCCGGGGTCGACGGTCGCCGGTTCAAGCGCGGCCCGCACGCCAACGCCCGCTGCCTGGCCCTCGTCACTCCTGACGCCCAGCGCACGATGCGCACCTGCCTCGGGGCCGCGCTCACCCTCGCGCCAGAGGAGGTCTCCGCCGCCGACTTCGCCGGCTGCCGCCACGCCCACATCGAGGGCTACCTCGTGTTCAACCGCGCGCTGGCCGACGCCGTCCTTGCCGCGGCCCGCGCCGCCGGCTGCACCACCAGCCTCGACCTTTCCTCGTTCGAGGTGGTGAACGCCTCCCGCGACTGGCTCTTCGCCCAGTTTCGCCGCGGGATCGACATCGTCTTCGCCAACGAGGACGAGATCCGCGCGCTGTTCGAGGACCACTCCTTGCCCTTCGACGCGTTGACCCGCCGGCTCGCCGGGCACGGTGTGCTCGCCGCCGTGAAGGTCGGCAAGGACGGAGCCTGGATCGGCCACGGAGACGTACTCCACCGCGTCGAACCGCGGCGGGTCGAACGCGTGATCGACACCAACGGCGCCGGCGATGCCTGGGCGGCCGGTTTCCTCTTCGCCCACCTGCGCGGCTGGACCCTCCCCGCGTGCGGCGAGGTCGCCTCCCTCATGGGCGCCGCGACCGTCAGCCACCTCGGTCCAATCATTCCCGCCGCCCGCTGGCCCGAGGTGCATTCCGCCGCGCTGCAGCTGGACCCGCACCGCGCCTGACCCTCGCGGTCGCGGCGTGCCCTGGCCGGGCTGGTCACGCCCCCGCGTCGCACCGGCCGAAGGCGGCGGTTGCGGCCGCGCTTCACCCGCATCCCTTGCCGCCATGATCGAAGCCTCCCGCGTCTCCAAGTCGTACGAAAGCCCCGCCGGCACCGTGAGCGTCCTCCGCGACCTCGACCTCCGCGTCGGGCCGGGCGAGTCCGCCGCGATCGTCGGCCCCTCAGGGAGCGGCAAGACGACCTTGCTCAATCTCCTCGGCGCCCTCGACCGGCCGTCCTCCGGCTCGATCCGCGTCGGCGGCGAGGAACTGGGCGACCTCGATGCGGCGGCCGCCGCGCGGTTCCGCAACCGCACCATCGGGTTCGTCTTCCAGCTCCATTACCTGCTGCCGCAGTGCACCGTGCTCGAAAACGTCCTCGTGCCGCGGCTCGCCGGCGGCTGGACGGAACCCGAGGCCGACACCCGCGCCCGCGCCGAATCCCTCCTCGCGCAGGTGGGCCTGCAGGACCGGCTCGGTCACCGGCCTTTCCAGCTTTCGGGCGGCGAACAGCTGCGCGTCGCGATCGCCCGCGCCCTCATCAACCAGCCCAAGCTCATCCTCGCCGACGAGCCCACCGGCTCGCTCGACCCCGCCACCGGTGAGCGCATCGCCGACCTCTTCCTCCGCACCCAGGAATCGGCCCGCGTCGCCCTCGTCGTGGTGACCCATAACCCGGGCCTCGCGCGCCGCCTGCACCGCACCTACCGCCTGGCCGACGGCCGGCTCGTCGACTGACGCGCGGTCATGAACGTCACCCGCTACCTCCTCCGCAGCGTCGTGCACCACCGGCACGCGCATCTCGGCACGCTCGCCGGCGCGATCCTCGGCGCCACCGTCCTTCTCGGCGCGCTGTTCGCCGGCGATTCCGTGCGCGCCTCGCTGCGCCGGATCGCCGCCGAGCGCACCGGTCAGGCCACCCACGTCCTCACCTCGGGCGACCGCTTCTTCCGCGAGGCGCTGGCCGCCGACCTCGCCCGGGATCTCGGTGTGCCGGCGGCGCCCGTCCTCCTGAGCCGCGGCAACGTCGTCCACGCCCGCACCCAGGCCCGTTCCCCGCGGGTTCAACTGATCGGCGTCACCGAGGACTTCTGGCGACTCGCGCCTACCGCGTCCCGTGTCGACCTCGGCTCCGGCGCCAACGCCGTCGCCGTCAACGAGACGCTTGCGCGCCAGCTCAACGTCGCGCCCGGCGACACGCTCGTCGTGCGCCTCCAGCGTCCGGGAGTCGTGCCCGGCAGCGCCCCGATCGCGGGCGGCGACAGCTCCCCGCAGACGCTCCGGTGCACGGTCGCCGCGGTGGTTGGCGCCGAAGCCTTCGGCCGTTTCTCGCTCGAGGCGACGCAGGTGCCCGCGCCGACGCTCTTCCTTCCCATCGGCCGGCTGCAGGAGGCGATGGAACAGCCTGCCCGCGCCAACCTGGTCCTGATCGACGCTCGCCGTGCGCGGTCGGACCCAGCCGCAGCCTTGCCACGCGTCGCGCGGCTGGCCGACTACGGCCTCACGCTCACGTGGCTGGAGACCGCCGGGATGTTCGAGGTCGCCTCTCCGCGCATCTTCATCGACGAGGGGCTCGCCGGTGCCGTCACCCGCGCGCTGCCCGACGCGCAGCCCGTCACGTCTTACCTCGTGAATGAGTTCCGCCGGGGTGAGAGCACGACGCCCTACTCGATCGGCACGGCCGTCGCCGCCGCCGCGGCGCCGTTCCTGCCGGCCGACCTCGGCCCGCGCGAGATCGTCCTCAACGACTGGCTGGCCAAGGACCTCGGCGCGAAGCCCGGCGATGAGGTGACGATCCGGTATTTCCAGTCGGGCGCGGGCGGCGCCCTCACCGAGCTAGGCGCGGCTTTCCGCGTGCGCGCGGTCGTGCCGCTCGCAGGCCTGGCCGCGGACCGCGCCTGGATGCCGGCGTTCCCCGGCATCACCAACACCGCGAGCCCGCGCGACTGGGAGGCGGGACTGCCGCTCGACCTCAAGCGTATCCGCCCGCAGGACGATCGTTACTGGGAGGAATACCGCGGCACGCCGAAGGCCTTCCTCGCCCCCGCCGCGGCACGCGAGTTGTGGACGACGGCCTGGGGCACGCAGACCGCCTTCCGCGTGCCTGGACCGCGCGACCGCGAGCAGACGCTCGAGCTCGCGCTCCAGCGCGAACTCCGGCCCGCGCTGGGCCAGCTCTCCGTGCGTGAATTCGCCGCCGCGGCCGCCGGCGCCGCCAACCCGGCGGTCGACTTCGGCGGGTTGTTCGCCGGCATGAGCATCTTCCTGATCGTCGCCGCCCTCGGGCTCGTCGCGATGCTGTTCCAGTTCAGCCTGCTGCAACGCAACCGCGAGGACGCGCTGCTCGCGGCGGTCGGCGTTTCCCCGCGCCGCCTCCTGCGCTGGCGGCTCGCGGAGGGGGCGGTGCTGCTCCTGCTCGGCCTCCTCGCCGGCCTACCGCTGGCGGCGCTCTACACGCGGGCGATCCTGCGGTTCCTTGGCACCATCTGGAGTCCGGGCGGCGGCGACGCCTTCACGTTCGCGGCCTCACCCGTGAGCATCGCGGCGGGTGCCGCGGCCTTCCTCACCCTCTCGCTGCTCAGCCTCTGGCTCGCGATCCGGCGCCTCGCGCGGCGCGCGCTCTCGGTGCGTCTCGCCGGGCAGGCGGAGGAGGCTCCGCCGCCGGAAGGCGCGGACCAGCGGGCCCGGCGCCTCGCGACCGGCGCCCTGGCCGTCGCCTTGGTCGCGCTGGCGCTCTCGGGCCGCGGGCTGCCGCCCCAAGCGGCGTTCTTCATCGCCGGATTCGCGCTGCTCGCCGCCGGCCTCGCCCGGCTGAGGGCCTCGCTCACGTCGCCGCGGGCGGCGACGGCCGGTGGGACGCTCGATGCCCGTCGCCTCGGGACGCTCAACCTCCGCGCCCGCCCCGCCCGCAGCCTCACGGTGGCCGGGCTCATCGCCACCGCGGTGTTCATGGTGCTTTCCGTGGCGGCGTTCCGGAAGCAGGTCGGCGACGACTGGCTGCGCCGCTCCGCCGGCACCGGCGGCTTCGCGCTGCGGATCGAGACCACCGCTCCGCTCAACCCGGCCCGCGACCGCACCGACGGCACCTTCGACCTCTTCGCGCCCGTCGCGGACCAACTCCGCGCGGTGGTGCCGCTGCGGGCCGGCACCGGCGACAACGTCAACTGCTTCAACCTCAACACCACGGCCCAGCCCCAGCTCCTCGGCGTCGACGCGCGACGGCTCGCCGAGCGGGGGGCGTTCAGCCCGCGGGCGCCGGGACCGGACGCCTCGGCGGGATGGAACCTGCTCACCCGACCGGCGGACGGCGGTGCGGTGCCGGCGTTCGTCGACGAGACCACGTTGCTCTGGGCGCTCAAGCGCAAGGTCGGCGACGAGCTGGAATATGTCGACGAGGCCGGCCGGCCGTTCCGCGTGCGCATCGCGGGCACACTCGCGGACTCCATTTTCCAAGGCAGCCTGCTGGTCGACGAGGCCGCCCTGCTCGCGCGCTTCCCCTCGCATCCCGGCTACACCGTGTTCCTCGCCGACGCGGCCCGGCCGGAGGAAATCCCCGCGTTGGCGGCCCGCCTGCAGGCCGCGGCCGGCGACGTCGGCGGTCGCGTGGAGACGACCCGCGACGTGCTCGCGGGTTTCCACCGCATCGAGAACACCTACATCGCCATCTTCAACGTGCTCGGCTCGCTCGGCGTCGTGCTCGGCAGCCTCGGCCTTGCGGTGGTGCTCGCCCGCAACCTGCGCGAGCGCCGCGGTGAATTCGCGACGCTCGGCGCCGTCGGCATCCCGACCGATGTGCTCGCGGGCATGGTCCGCGCCGAGTACGGCGCCCTCGTGTTCCGCGGCATCGTGATCGGAACCGTGGCCGCGGCGGTCGCCGTGGGCCCTGGCCTGACCGCGTTGCCCGCGGGCGCGACGCTCGCGCTCGTCGCTCTCATGCTCGCCGGGATCGTGGGCCTCAACCTCGCGACCGGCCGCGCCGTCTTCCGCCGCGCCGTGCGCGACCTGCGGCCCGCGCTCGTCCAAGGCGCCGACTGATCCGGCCCTGGCGCCGCGACCCTCCGCCGCGCTCGCGGCGTCAGTCGCCCGGTGTTTCGAGGGGCGTGACGCCGTGGCCCGAGGTGACGTGGGCGACGGAGATGCGGCCGCCGTCGAGGCGGTAGCCGCCGTTGAACGGGTTCGCGGCGAGGAAGAGCGGCGTGTCGAGGTCGGCGTAGCGGAAGCCGCCCTGGCCGACCGCGAAGCAGGCGGAGACCGTCATCGCGAGGATCGACTCGACGTTTCCGCCGATCATGAGATCCAGGCCCGCTCCGCGCGCCACCGCGACGATGTCGAGCGCCTCGGCCAAGCCGGCCTTCATCAGCTTGAGGTTGATCACCTGCGCCGCCCGCGCCGCGACGACCTCGCGGGCTTCGGCGGCGGTGGTCACGGATTCGTCGGCCGCCACCGGCCAGCCGGAGTACTCGGCCAGCTCCCGGGCGCCGGCGTGGTCGCCCTTGGCGAGCCATTGCTCGAGAACGGCCGGAGTGATGCCAAGGCGCTTCAGACCGCGCACCAATTCGGTCGCGTCGGCGGGCGCCACGCCCGCGTTGCCGTCGAGGATGAGGGGGGAGTCGGGCGCCGCCGCGTGGATCGCGGCCAGCCGTTCGAGGTCGTGGGCCGCGCCTCCCTTGCCGCCCACCTTGACCTTGATGAGCCGGATGCCCCTTGCGCGGATCGCCCGTGCCGCCGCCCCGGCCTGGACGGCCGAACCGGTCGTGACCGTCATGTCGGTCTCGAGGGCGTCGGGCCGGGCGGCGCGGGCCGCGGCGTCGCCGTGGCCGAGGAAACTCCAGAGCGGTACGCCTCGCCGGCGCGCCAGGGCATCGACCAGCGCTATCTCGAACGCACATTGCGCGGATCCGCAGCCGGCGCCGCCCTTCGCCCGGAACTCGGCGGCTAATTTCTTCCAGTCGGCCGCGTCGCTTCCCTCGACCCACGGCCTCGCCGCGCGCAGCACGCCAAGCGCCTGGGCCTGCGTCTCGCCGTTGTAGGGAGGAAGGGGCGCCGCTTCCCCCCAGCCGCGCGACCCGTCCTCCAGCCCGACCGAGACGAGCACATTGTTCGCCACGGCCTGCGCGCCGCCGGAAATGCCGAACGGCTCGAGCAGCGGGATGTCGAGCAGTTCGGCGGAAAGGGAAACGACGCGCGGGATTCGGGTCACCCCGGAAGCCGAGGGTAACCCGCCGCGAAGGGCAAACCCGCCGAAGGGCGATCAGAGATCGACCGGCCAGGCGCGGCCGCGGCGCAGCGCCTGCGCCCGGAGCGAGACCGAGTGGCGCTCGAAGACGAACTGCGCGATCATGGCGTCGTCGAGGAGGCCCACCTCGGGAACGGTATCCGGAATGCGGTCGAAGCCCTTCAGGAAGTACAACAGGGCGAATGTCACCTCGCGGTAGGCCACGTCCCCCGCCCCCGACCGTGGCCGGGCCTCGTTGAAGTAGGCGGCGAGGATCTCCAGCCGCCGACGCAGGCGGGAATTCAGTTCCAGCGCGCGGATCTTCGCGGTAAGCGGAGCCTGCAGGGAGCGCAGGCCGGCGATCGCGGCGGCGTCGACCAACTCACCTCCGCGATCCAGGTAAGCGGACGTGCTGGTGATTTCGCCGGAGCCGTGGGCGGCCAGGTGCAGGTCGAGCTCGGCGGGAATGCAGGCGGTGGACGGGGTGCGTGAGGTTTTCATGGGAGTGAGTACGCGGCAAGGTGCCACAAGTCGGCCGGTTCGGTATTGGAAAGCGCCGGCTTTCTTCCATCACTCGCGCGGTTTTAATTCCCACCTCGACCCGGCACCGTCGCCGCCATGGCAGACAATCTTCGCGATCCGCTCTTCCTGTTCTTCGTCGTCGGGCTGACCGGCGGGTTGCTGAAATCCGACCTCAAGCTCCCCGACGCGGTCTACCAGCTGCTGAGCACTTACCTGCTGCTGGCGATCGGTCTGAAGGGCGGGGTGCAGCTGTCGCTGGCGGAGCCGGCGCGGTTCGCTTGGCCGGCGGTGGCGACGCTCGCGCTCGGCGCGGGGATGGCCGTCGGCGTGTTCGTGGTGATGTCCCGGCTGGTCCGCCTCGGACGCGCCGACGCGGCGGCCTTCGCGGCGCACTACGGCTCGGCGAGCGCGGTGACCTTCGCGGCGGCGATCGCGGCCGTGCAGCGCGCGGGCGCCGAGCACGAGGGTTTCCTGCCCGTCCTGCTCGTGATCCTGGAGATTCCCGCGATCCTGGTGGCGATCTTCCTGCACCGCCTCGGGGCCGAGGGGGGCCGGGCGGCCGGCTACGGGGAGATCCTGCACGAGGTGGTGCTCAACCGCTCGGTGTTCCTGCTGTTGGCGGGCATCGCGGTGGGGGCGGCCGTGGGGCCGGAACGTTTCGAGCCGTTCGAGCCTCTGTTCGTCGGGGCCTTCAAGCCGATCCTCGCCTTCTTCGTGCTCGAGATGGGCCTGCTGGCCGCGCACCGCCTGCCGGAGCTCCGCCGCCACGGCGTGCGCGTGGGCACGGCCGCCCTGCTGATCCCGCTCGCGGGCGGCGCGCTCGGAGGCTGGACCGGTCTGGCCGCCGGACTTTCACCCGGGGGCGCGACGGTGCTTGCGACGCTTGCGGCGAGCGCGTCGTACATCGCGGCGCCCGCGGCGGTGCGGCTCGCCATCCCGGAGGCCAACACCGGCATGTGCGTCGCGGCCGCGCTCGGGATCACCTTCCCGTTCAACCTCTCGATCGGCATCCCCCTCTACGCGTGGTGGGTCGGCTGGCTCGGGCGCTGATACCCGGCCGGGCTCGACGTTCGCCGGGGTGCGGGCTAACACCAACGCCACTTTCGCTCCATGAAGATCCTCCTCGTCGCCAGCGGCGACCTCCGCTCCTCCGCCAACGAGGTCTGCTGGCCGGCCCAGCGGGCCATGGAAGCCGCCCTCGGCCGCGCCGTCGCCAGCCTGGGCCACCAGCTCGTGCGCGCCCATCCTTACAAGCGCGCGCAACGCCACGGTTTCATCGGCTCCCAGCGCGAGGGCATGGAGGTCTTCGCCGGCATCGATCCCAAGGCCCCCCTGATCGTCGCCGAGGCCGTCTGGCAATACTCCCACCACGTGCTCGCCGGGCTCATTTCCCACCGCGGACCGATCCTCACTGTCGCGAACTGGAGCGGCACCTGGCCGGGGCTCGTCGGGATGCTCAACCTCAATGGCTCCCTCACCAAGGCCGGCGTCCGCTACTCCACGCTCTGGAGCGAGGACTTCACCGACGCGTTTTTCCTGAAGGGCCTCGCCCGGTGGCTGAAGGACGGCCGCGTCACGCACGACACGAGCCACGTCCGGCCGTTCACCCGCGCGGCGTTGCCCGCCCGCGCCCGCGCCGTCGCCCGACGGATCGCCACCGATCTCCGCGCGCGCAAGTCGATCATGGGCGTCTTCGACGAGGGCTGCATGGGGATGTACAACGCCATCATCCCCGACGAACTGCTGTTCCCGACCGGGGTCTACAAGGAGCGGCTTTCGCAATCCGCCCTCTACGCCGCCGCGCGCGATGTGAGCGACACCGAGGCCCGCGGGGTCTATCGGTGGCTGCGCCGCAAGGGCATGAAGTTCCACCTCGGCGTGAACGAGGCCACCGACCTCACCGAGCGCCAGGTGCTCTGGCAGTGCAAGACGTACGTCGCCGCGCTGCGGATCGCCGACGAGTTCGGCTGTGAGACGATCGGCATCCAGTACCAGCAGGGGCTGAAGGACCTGCTGCCCGCCAGCGACCTCGTCGAGGGCATCCTGAACAACGGCGACCGCCCGCCCGTGCGGAACGCCGCCGGCCGCGTCATCCGCCCGGGCGAGCCGCTCACCCACTTCAACGAGGTCGACGAATGCGCCGGGCTCGACGGCCTCCTCACGAACCGCGTGCACCGCGCCCTCGGCCAGCCGGTCGAGAACACCCTGCACGACCTGCGTTGGGGCGACCGCGACCGCAGCGGCACGACCGAAGACTACGTGTGGGTCTTCCTCATTTCCGGCAGCGCCCCGCCCGCCCATCACATCGGCGGCTACCGCGGCACCGACTCGCTGCGCCAGCCCCCGATGTACTTCCGCCTCGGCGGCGGCACCGTGCGCGGCATCGCCAAGCCCGGCGAGATCGTCTGGAGCCGGGTCTTCGTCGCCGACGGCCGGCTGAAGATGGACCTCGGCCGCGCCAAGGTCGTCTCGCTGCCGCGTGCCGAGACCGAGCGCCGCTGGCGCGAGACCACCGTGCAGTGGCCGATCATGCACGCCGTCACCTACGGTGTCTCCCGCGACCAGATGATGGCGCGCCACAAGGCCAACCACATCCAGGTCGCCTACGCGAAATCCGCCCGCGAAGCCGACCTCGCGCTCTACGCCAAGGCCGCCCTCGCCGCCGAGCTCGGCCTCGAGGTTTCACTCTGCGGCACGCGCGCCGACGGACGCCCCTTCTGAACGGGACGAGTCTTCGCGGCGGGATCGTCGGCTTCAGCCCGTCGCCGGCCCGCCGCGTTGGCGCACCGCCTCGAACAGCGTGATGATCGCCGCCATCGCCACGTTGAGCGAGTCCGCCTGGCCCGCCATCGGGATACGCACCGGCAGGTCGGCCTCGCGCAGCCAGAAGTCGCTCAGGCCGTACTGCTCGCTGCCCATCACGATCGCCAGCGGCCCGCGCAGGTCGGCGGCCGCGTAGTTCGTCGTCGCCGCCGGAGTGGTGGCGACCGCCCGCACCCCCTTCTCCCGCAGCCATGCCCGCACGCGGGGACTTTCCTCCACCACGAGGGGCACGGCGAAGAGCACGCCGGTCGAGGCGCGCACGACGTTCGGATTGAAGATGTCGGTCACCGGGTCGCAGACGATGACCGCGTCGCAGCCGGCGGCGTCGGCGCCGCGCAGGATGGTGCCCAGGTTTCCCGGCTTCTCGATCGCCTCGACGACGAGCAGGAGCGGCGCGGCGGGCAGGACCAAGTCCTCCAGCCGGCGGCGCCACTGCGGCGCGACGGCGAGGAGCCCGTCGGGCCGCTCGCGGTAGGCGATCTTGGCGAAGGCGTCCTTAGACAGCTCCAGCAACTGCGCGCCCGCGGCGGCCGCCTTGGCGATGAGCTCGGGCTCGTTGGCGCCCAGGAACCAATCCGGCGAGTAATACAGCTCCGCGGGGCGCACCCCGCGCTCCAGCGCGCGCCGGATCTCGCGGTAGCCCTCGATGAGGAAGACGCCCTCCTCGTCGCGCGGCCGGCGGTCGCGCAGCCGCACGAGCCGCTTCAGGCGCGGGTTCTGCAGGCTGGAGATCTTCTCGGCATCGGCCACCGGCGGATGGAAGACACGGGTTGGGCGGAAAAGACAAAATCCTTTTGCTCGCGCGTGCCCTCGCCGCGTGTTCCGTGTCGCGGGTGGGCCGCAAGAAATCATTCAACGACCAGCCGTTCGCGTACCACGCGGAGATCGAGCTCGAGGTGTCGACGCTGACCAACCTCGGTTCTGGGCTCGGACGCGTGGCCCTGCCGGGTGATGCGGGCAACTGGGTGGTGATGGTGCCGTTCACGCTGCCCGGCGAGCGGGTGCGCGCACGGGTGTTCCGCAACCACCGCAACTTCTCCGAGGCCGATCTGGTGGAGGTGCTGCGGGCCTCGCCGGAACGCGTCGCGCCGCGGTGCCCGCTCTTCGGCCGTTGCGGCGGCTGCCAGTACCAGCACCTCGCCTACCCGGCGCAACGGGAGTGGAAACGCCGCCAGGTCGCCGAGCTGCTGGAGCACATGGCGGGCGTCGCGGGCTTCCCGGTGGCGCCGGTGGTGCCGTCGCCGCGCGAGTTCCAGTATCGCTCGAAGATCACGCCACACTTCGCCGCCCCGCGCGGACCCGACGTGCCGCTGCCCATCGGATTCCTGCGGCAGGGCACGCGATTCGACATCGTCGACGTGCCCGCGTGCCCGATCGCCACCGAAGCCATCAATGCCCGCCTGACGGAGGTCCGCGCCGGCGTGCTCGCCCGTCGCGAGACCTACGCCCGCGGCGCGACCCTGCTGCTGCGCGAGGCGGGCGGTGTGGTCACGACCGACCACGAGGCCGTGATCACCGAGGAGATTCCTGACGCGGGTCCGCGGGCCGGCGAGCCTCTGCGGCTGCGCTTCCTCGCGCGGGACTTCTTCCAGAACAACCCGTTCCTGCTGCCGGCCTTCACGCGGTACGTGCGCGAGCAGGCGGCGGGGAGCGGCGCGCGTTTCCTCGTCGACGCCTACTGCGGCAGCGGACTCTTCGCGCTCAGCGCCGCCCCGGCCTTCGCGCGGGTCGCGGGGATCGAGATCAGCGAGAGCAGCGTGCGCTTCGCCCGCGGGAACGCCGAGGCCAACGGCATCCCCAACGCGACCTTTTCAGCCGGTGATGCCGCGGCGATCTTCGCGGGCCTCGATCCCGCCTTTGCGCCGGCCGACACCGCGGTCGTCATCGACCCGCCGCGCCGGGGCTGCGACGAGGCGTTCGTACGCCAGCTCCTCGCCTTCGGTCCGCGCACGGTGGTGTACGTCTCCTGCGACCCCGCGACCCAGATGCGCGACCTGCGGCATTTCCTCGCCGCCGGCTACACGCTCGCCGCCGCGCAGCCCTTCGACCTCTTCCCGCAGACGCGTCATCTCGAGTGCGTGCTCACGCTCACCCGCGGCTCCCGGTCCGCCACGGGCAGCCCGGACCCGACGGCGCACCAGGCCCCGTGAGCCACCGCGATGCCCGGATCTGCGATTCGTACTTCGTCTGAACCGGCCGGCTAGTCCCGGCCGGCCGCGTGGCACTCGCGGCACACGCGGTGGCCTGAGCTGGGCAGCAGCGCGCGGCCGCAGCGGCGGCACTCCCGCCGCGCGAGTCCGTGCTGGGCCCAGTTTCGCCGCAGGATCGTCTGTGCCTGCTCCGTGAGATCGGACCGCAGGGACTCGACGCGCGTAAGGTCGGTGAACTGGGCGGGAAACTTCTGCGCGAGCCAGCGGTAGACCGTGATGAGGCGCAGGGTCTCCTCGACGGCATCCAGGCCTCCACCGCCGTCGAGCCGGCGCGGGAAGACGACCCGGCCCCCGGCCGCGATGGCCTCGAGCCAGTCGATGTAGAGATTGTGGGTCAGATGATCGTTCAGGTCCACCGGCGCGCAGGCGAGCGTGTGGCGCACCTCGACTGGCAGCGCGGTCGCGTACGTGTCGGCGAGCTCGGCCGCCGCGATCACGCCGGGTTGCACCTCCGGGAAGAATGTGCCGCCGGCAAACGTCAGCCGCGTGCGGAAGAACTCCAGGATCGGCCCGAGCCGTTCGAGGCCGAGATGCGCCGCGATCGCGCGGACGTGCATCGGCGTGGGAGCGGCGGGCAATCGGTCGAGTGCCGGCACAGGCTGCGGTGCCGCCAGCGCCTCCGCCACCCGCTGGCCGTCGCGCGCGGAAAATGCGGCCACCCAGCCCGCCGAACCAGGCCCGCGCCCGGCGCGGCCCCCGATCTGCAGGAGCTCCCCGGCTTCGAGGCGGCGGTTCTCCCGGCCGTCGAACTTGTCGGTCTCGTAGAAGATCACGCGGTCGAGCGGGAGGTTCAGGCCGAGGCCGATCGCGTCGGTCGCGCAGACGAGGTCGGCCTCGCCATCGCGGAACCGGCGCGCCTCCTCACGTCGCACCTCCGGCGAAAGCCCGCCGTAGATCACCGCCACGCGCTGGCCGAGCGACTCGAACAGGGCCTTGAGTTCCAGGACGAGCAGTCGGGAGAAGCCGATCACGGCCGAACGGGGCGGCACGTGCCGCCAGTCGAGCACGCCCTCGTAGGCCAGCGTGCCGAGCCGTTCCAGCGGATGCACCTCGACTTCGTCGCCGCACAGCGCGCCGAGCCGGCGGACCACCGGCTCCGCGGAAAGCGGCCCCGTGACCACCAGCGTCTCCGCCGCGACACCGCTGTAGGCGGCGACCCAGGCCCAGCCGCGGTCGCGGTCGAACGCCAGCTGCATCTCGTCGAGCACGCACACGGCGAACGTCCGCGAGAAGTCCGCCATCTCGACCGTGCGCGACGAATGCGTCGGCGAGCTTTCCACCCGCTCCTCCCCGGTGATGAGCGAGCAAGGTGTGCCGAGCTCGGCGAGCCGGTCGCGCTGTTCCAGCGCGAGCAGGCGGAGCGGGCCGAGGTACATCCCGCTCGGCGCCGCCGCCAGCGCTCGCAGCGCGCGGTGGGTCTTGCCCGAGTTCGTCGGGCCCAGCCAGGCGACGACGCGACGGCGCAGGCTCCGCGCCGCGGGAAAGCACTGCAGGTAATCGAGCAGGCCTGGGTTGCGCGCGGCGAGACCGGCGAACAACGCGCGGTCGGCGGCGTGGGCGCACGCGAGGCGGATGCGGTGGTGCAGCTCGCGCCGGTCGTCGAGACGCGGCGGGTTCGCGGCGAAGGCGTGCGCGACGTCTTCGGCCGCAAGCTCGCTCCAGCCCTCGTGCGTGGGCGGAGCCGCGCGCAGGCGCCGTTCAACTTCCCGCGCCGCCGGATGCCGCCGCGCCAGGAGCGCGGCCGCCGCACCGGCGACTCCCAGTCGAGCGATATCCCCTGCCACTTGCGCGAGCTTCAGCGTCACCGCCGCCCGCACCGGCGCCGGCAAACTTTCGCGCAGCTCGACTGCCGCGGGAACCTCGAGCGTCACCTCGTCGGCGTTCTCCGCGTAGGCGCCGAAGCCTACGCGCGCGTCGGCCTCCGTCAGCCGGTCGACCGTGAACCGCGCGAACGCCGCGCGCACCCCGTGCAGGCGCGCGCGGGGCCCGGCGGGCTCGGCCAGGAAGTCGCGCCCGATTTCCGTTTCGCCCGGCAGCAGTTCGGCGAGCAGCGCGCGCCGCGCGGTGGCGATGATCTCCCCGTGCGAGGAGTTTGGCTTTTCCGGGTATCTCGGCATGCGCGCGGCCGATTGAGGGTGAGCGGCCGGCCGCGGGCAACGCCGGCCCGCGCGGCATTGACGCCCCGTTTCCGGCCTCCCAGCAACGCGTCATGCCTCAGCCCCGACTTCTCTCCGCCCTGCTGCTTGCTTCCGCCGTCCTTCTTCCCGCCGCCGTTCCGGCTGCCGGCCCCTCGATCACCTATCCGGCCGGCCCCGGTCCCGGCGCGGGCCGCCATCTCGTCTTCCTCACAGGTGACGAGGAATACCGCGGCGAGGAGGGGCTGCCGATGCTGGCGAAGATCCTGAGCCAGCGCCACGGGTTCCGCTGCACGGTGCTGTTCGCGCTGGATCCCGACGGGACGATCAATCCCGACAACAACGCGAGCGTCCCCGGTTCGGAGGCGCTCGATTCGGCCGACGGCATCGTGATGGCGCTGCGCTTCCGCCGCTGGCCCGACGACGCGATGGGCCGCTTCGCCGCCGCGGTGGCCCGCGGGGTGCCGATCACGGCCTTGCGGACCAGCACGCACGCGTTCCGCTTTCCCGAAGGTCACCCGACCGCGTACCGCCGGTTCAACGATTTCGGCCGCGAGGTGCTCGGGGAAAACTGGGTGAGCCATTGGGGCGCGAACCGGCGCGGCGCCACGCGCGGGGTGATCGAACCAGGTGCCGAGAAGGACCCGATCCTGCGCGGCGTGGAGGGAATCTTCGGTGATTCCGGCGTCTACGAGACCCACCCGGTGGCGGGATCGCGGATCCTCGTCCGCGGCCAGGTCTTGACCGGGATGCGCCCCGACGATCCGCCCGACGTGAAGCAGCGGAAGGTCCGCAAGGCCGACGGGGTGGAGCAGGGGATCAACGATCCGATGATGCCGGTCGCGTGGACGCGCGTGAACGTGAACGCCAACGGCACCAGGAACCACGTCTTCTGCACGACGATGGGCGCCGCCACCGACCTCGCCAACGAGGGCCTGCGGCGGCTCGTCGTGAATGCCGTGTTCGCGGGCTTCGGGCTGGAGATTCCGGAGCGGACGGACGTCCGTGCGGTCGACCCCTACGAACCGGCTCCGTACGCCTTCAAGGGCTTCCGGCGCGGACTCACGCCCGCCGATCACGCGCTGGGCAAGGTGCTCCCGCCCGGGCTGCCGCGGCCCGCGGCCGCCCAGGCGAAGAAGTGACGGGAGCGCCGCCCGCCCGGCTCAGGCCTTCGGGGCCGGGGCGGGCGACGACGCGGCCGGAACCGGTTTCCATCCGGCGCGGTCCCAGAAATAACGGCCGGTCTGGCGCTGGTTCCAGCGGGTGGCGATGGAGGCCGCGGCGAGCGCGGTGACGATCAGCCAGAAGATGAGGCGCCGGCGGCGGCCGGCGGCCTCGCGGTCCTCATAGGGGTCCTCGAGCGAACGCCGCGCGCCAGCCGGCAAGGTGGCGACGTCGGTGAGCGCCGAGCCGAGCGGGATGTTGATCCGCACGCGGCCGTTCACCGCCCAGCCGTTGCCCTCAAGGATCGGTCCGAGGGTGCGCTGGCGCAGCTTCAGCCATGCGATCAGCATCGAAGGGCCCGAGATCAGCAGCATGATGCCGGCGACTCCGGCCGGCATCCAGAAGCCGAGGCTGACGAAGTTCGAGAAGATGGCCGCGAGGAAGCCGCCGATCGAGCCGAGGGCGACGCCGATGCCGGTGATCACCGCGAGGTCGAATTTCTTGGGTTCCGCCGGCCGCGCCTTGTCGGCGTTTACCGTCTTTTCCGCCGCGGTGGCGACCTTCGCGCCGGATTCCGCTTCGGCCGCGGCCGCGCGCTTGGCGACCTGTTCCTCGATGAGGCGAACGAACTTCTTGTACGGCGCCCAGAACGCCTGCCGCACGCTGATGGGGTTATCCACGACGCTGGTGACCACGGCGTCCCAGTCGCGCCCCTGCCGGTCGTAGAAGACGCCGCGGCGGCCCGCGCCGAGGAAGTCGCTGTCGCCCTGGGTGAAGGCGGCGGCGATCGTCATGGGGGCCGCGCCCGCGCGGGTGCAGGCGCAGTACGCGAGGTACACCTTGCTCGTGGCGGCGAGCGGGTTGGGCCCGTCGACGCGCACGCAGAGCTCGGTGGAACGCCCGTCGAGGTACAGCGTGCCGGCCTGGAAGACCGCCCAGCGGTCGCGGGAGTAGAAGTCGGCGAAGTTGACGAAGTTGCAGACCAGGGTGCGGAAGTCGCGGTGCAGCCGCGCCAGCTTCTCCACCGCGGCGACCGCCGCGAAACGCGGGGCCAGTGCGACGTCGCGCTCGATCAGGGCCTCGATGCGCGCGCGGGCGCCGGAGGCGAGGATGGCCTTGATCCGTTCCGCCCCCAGGCGCTCCACGCGCGTCGCGGGTTTGGCCGCGAGCCAGGCTTCGTGCGCGGAGAGGCGGGATTGCAGCGTCGCCCAGTCGGCCTCGGTGAGGCTGACGCGCGTCCCGCCGAGCAGGGGCTCCACCGCGGCGGTGCGCAGGCGTTCGAGTGCGGTGTTCCACGCGGGGTTGACCCCCTCTTTCAGCGGCAACGGCCGGCCGGGCTCGATGCGGGCGAGCGGGAAACCCGCCACTTCCTCGCTCGTGATGCGGAGGTCGCGGGCGGCGAGGGCGAGGTATTCGGTTTCGGAGCGGTTGAGGGCGGCCAGCGCCCGGGCGTCGAAGGTGGCGAGCCGGCAGCGCGCGAAATAGTCGTCGACCTTGGCCCGCACGGCGGCGACCGCCGCGGCCGCGGCACCCGTGGCCGGGCCGGCGGAGGCGGCCTCGCCGGCGCGTTCGGCCCACGCCGCGAAGGCGGTGAGTTCGCCAAAGAAGCCCGCGACCTGCTCTCGGTTGACGCCGGCCGATCCCCCGCGATCCAGCGTGCTGCCGAGGCAGGTGACGATGTCGCGGATGACCTGCCTCGTCTCCTCATCCTCGGCCGCCTCGGGCGGGATGACGCCGTCGCCGTTGAAGGGGCTTGCGGCGAGAAGCTTGGCGGCGTCGCCGGCCTCGGCGACGGTGATGAGACCGGAGGCGGTCCGCCCAAGCCGGGAAAGGATTTCCCCGGCGCAATCGGCCGCGGCCCTGCCCTCTGGCGTGTCGGCGTTGAGGTTGGCGACCGGCAGGCCGTCGGTCCCTGACAGCAGCACTCCGGTGTCGCGGAGGCGTGCGGCGGCCCATTCGACGGTGGCGATCAGTTCGGGTGCGCGCACGCGGCCGTCGCCATCGGTGTCGATGAGGGTGAGGGTACGTTCGTCGAGCTCGATGCCCTTCACGGGGCAGGAGAGGGCGACCCAGAGCTTCTGGTCGAGCTGCCCGAGCGCGAGCAGATCCGCGCCTGAGGTGAGCGCGGCCTGGTCGAGGCCGCCGGTGCGGAAGAAGGTCCAACGATGGGCGTTCGCCTGGGTTGCCATGAGGATGCATCCTTGCGGAGCAGGGCGTCCGGGCAATCCCGGAGCGGCGGGTGCGCCGCGCGCGGTCGCGCCGCAACGCAGGCTGGTCTCACGCTGCCGCATCCCCCTCAATCGCGCTTGGCCGTGTCCGCCGCCGCGGGCGCATTCCGCCAAACCCTCCGGCTTCAGCACCATGAACCCTGCCTTCCGTCTTCCCTTCGCCGCGCGCGCCCTCGCCGCCGCGATCCTCCTGCCCGCCGCTCGTGCCCAGGTCGCGCCTGCGGTCGGCGAATTAAAGCCCGCCGCGGCCGAGGCGCCCGTCACGCTCACGCCGTTCGTCGTCGCCGAGTCCGAGGACCGCGGCTACGCCGCCACGTCGACGCTCGCCGGCACGCGCCTGCGCACGGACCTGCGGGATGTCGGCGCCGCGATCTCGGTCGTCACGGCGCAGTTCATGGCCGACACCGCCTCGACCAACGTCCGCGACCTGCTCGTCTACACGACGAACACCGAGGCGGGCGGCTTCGAGGGAAACTTCTCCGGGGTCGATACCGGCAACCGTTTCTCGAGCGCGGAGTCCACGCTCCAGAACCCGCAGAACTCGACGCGTGTGCGCGGGCTGGCCGGTGCCGACCTCACGCGGGACTTCTTCCTGACGAACATCCCGATGGACTCCTACAACACGGAGCGGGTCGACATCTCGCGCGGGGCGAACGCGATCCTGTTCGGCCTCGGGAGCCCGGCGGGCATCATCAACAACCAGCTCAAATCGGCTAACCTGCGGAAGAGCACGGTCTCGTTCCAGCAGGCCTACGGCCGCTTCGAGTCGCACCGCGAGGTGCTGGACCTGAACCAGGTGATCGCCCGCGACACCTTCGGGCTGCGTGTGATCGCGCTGAACAAGGCGGAGAAGTACCGTCAGGAGCCGGCGTACGAGGACGACCGCCGGCTGTTCACGGCGTTCAAGTGGGAGCCGCGCCTGGTGCGCGGCGGCCTCACGCAGCTGCAGGTGAGCTACGAGGGCGGTGGCACGACCTCGAACCGGCCGCGGCCCACGCCCCCGCAGGACGGCCTTTCAGTCTGGTACAACGTCCTCAACAAGGTCGCGGTCGACCCGACGGTGCCGACCTCGGTGACGAACAATCCCTTCCTCTTCGCGCACCTCGGCGCGCCGGGCCGCTGGTTCGGGCAAGTCGGTGCGGTGTTCACCGACGCGGCCTCGGCGGCGCAGGGCGGCAACGGCGTGCCGCCTTTCATGATCACGCGCGGCGGCGTGCCGTTCACCCAGTGGTTCGCGGTGGGCGCCTACGCGGCGCAGGGCACGAGCCCCAACTTCTTCCTCAACCAGCAGTTCGCGCCCCCGGGGCAGGCGTACGCGGGCCTCTGGCGCTACCAGGAGCTCCGCGATCCTTCGGTGTTCAACTTCTACGACACCCTCCTCGACGGCCCGAACAAGCGGGAGAATTCCGACTTCCGTGCGCTCAACGCCGTGCTGCGCCAGACCTTCCTGCGTGACCAGATCGGCCTCGAGTTCGCCTACGACCGGCAGACCCACAACCGCGACAACTTCGGCATGTTCGGGTACGATGCGTTCACGCTCTTCGTCGACATCAACACGAAGCTCGTCGACGGCGCGCCCAACCCGAACTTTGGCCGCCCGTACGTCGCCTCCGACTCGATCGGCAACAACTTCGTTGAGACGCGGCGCGAGGCGAAGCGGGCCACGGCCTACTTCAAGCTCGATTTCCGCCGGCGGGAGGGGCTCCTGCGCCACCTCGGTCACCACGTGTTCACCGGCACCTACACCGACCAGTTCAACTCCACGTTCTACCGCACGATCAACGGCTACTCCTACGGGCTCGACCTCAACGTCTACGCCAACAACCCCACCGCCACGACCTACCCGTCCTACGCCGCGATCCATTACCTCGGATCGTCGATCGCCAACCTGAGCTCCCCCGCCGGCGCCGGCATTCCCGGCATCACCGCCGAGCACATCCCGCAGGCGAGCGGCACCGCCCTCGTGTTCGACGCGCGCGTCAACCGCATGGTGCGCGTGCCGGTCAACGTCATCACCGCCGGCGAGCGCGACATCAGCAAGCTCTACGCCGGCGCCTCCAAGAACGCCAACACCACCAAGAGCGCCTCGGCCATCTGGCAGGGCTACCTGTTCTCCGACAAACTCGTCGGCCTGGTCGGCGTGCGGCAAGACGAGTTCGACCTGCGCGACGCCGGCCCGGCCCGCCTGGCCTCGGTGACGGGCGAGACCGATCCCTACAACCCCGCGTGGACGCTGCCGGCCCGTCCCACGATCTACGCGAAGGACAGCACTGTGAGCTGGAGCGGGGTGCTGCACGCGCCCGACTGGCTGAAGCGTCGCCTGCCCCGCGGCACCGACCTGAGCGTCTCATACAACGAGGCGCAGAACTTCCGCCCGTCTTCCACCATCGCCGACGTCTACGGCCGGCCCTTCGCGCCGCCCGCGGGCCGCACCAAGGACCTCGGCCTCACGGTCTCGGCGCTGGAGCGCAAGTTCACCCTGCGCGTGAACCGGTACCGCACGACGCAGACCAACGACGGCGCGACCTTCTACAACACCTTCTGGCCCGGCAACGACGTGGTGCGCGCCATGAACGGCATGCGCCAGGCCAACGTGAGCGAGGTCGTCATCAACCGCTGGTTCGGCTTCTCGCCCAACGACCCGCGCTACCTGCCGCTGCGCGCGGGCCTCACCGATCCCGCCCAGGCCAACAACCTCAACCCCGCCCTCACGCCGGCGGAGACCGCCTTCCGCAATGCCTGGTTCACCCAGCGCACCCGCGAGGAGTGGCTGCGGCCGGTGGATCCGCTGCTGGCGCAGTCGTGGAATTTCACGCAGGCGGCCAACGGCGGCAATTGGAGCGCCACCCGGCCGCCCAATGTCGGCAACGTCGCGGACACCGTCTCCGAGGGCTGGGAGTTCGAGGGCACCTTCAACCCCACGAACAACTGGCGCATCAGCTTCAACGCCGCCCGCCAGGAAGCGCAGCGCGCCAATGTCGGCGCCGACTTCACCGAGTTCGTGAAGCGCAACCTTCCGTTGTGGAAGGACGGCAACGGCCAGCTCGCCACCAACATCCGCCAGATGGAGGGCCTGGAGGACATCACCTACTTCGGATCCTTCGGCAGTTCCCAACTCGGAAATCTCGCCATCATCAATATGCACGTGCCGTACCTCAACGCCCTCGCGGCCAACGGTTCCCCCGTGCAGGAGCTGCGCCGCTGGCGGTTCAACGCGGTCACGAACTACGACTTCCGTTCGGGCCGTCTCCGCGGCTGGAGCGTCGGCGGCGCCGCGCGCTGGCAGGACCGCGTCGCAATCGGCTTTCCGCCGAAGCGCAACGAGGTGGGAGCCTGGGTCTACGACGTCACCAAGCCGTTCTACGGCAGCACGCAGATCGACTACGATTTCTGGCTCCGCTACGGACGCCGCCTGCTCAACGACAAGGTGCGCTGGAGCGTTCAGCTCAACGTGCGAGACATCTTCGGCACCGACGACCTGATCGCCGTCACCGCCCAGCCCAACGGCGCCGTCGCCAGCGCGCGCATCCCGCAGCCCAACAAGTGGACGATCACGAACTCGTTCGAGTTCTGAGGAGGGTGCGGCCGCCCCGTGCCTCGCCGGCCGGGGTCGCCGCGGGATGTCCCGCGCCCCGCAGGTTGCGCTTCTCTCGTCGGAGGCGGCCTGCCAGCCTCGCGGCATGAGTTCATCTCAGGAATCAACCGGGCTCCTGCGCCGCGCGCGCTGGAACCCCTACGCGGTGGGCGCCGGCATCGGAGTCCTCTGCTGGGTCGTCTTCTACCTCGTCGACAAACCGCTCGGCGTAACCACCGCGCTCACGGGTCTCGCCGGCGCCTGCGCCGCCCCGGTGCTCGGCGGCGACGTCGTCACGGCCAACGCGTATTTCAGGCAGCACGCGTTCAAGGTGGATTACGGCATGCTATTCCTCGGCGGCATCGCGCTCGGCGGGCTGCTCTCCGCCCTGCTCTCGGGCTCGTGGCGCGTCGAGACCGTGCCTTCAGTGTGGCGGGAGCGCTTCGGCCCGTCGAAGGCGCTGAGCCTCGCCGCGGCTTTCGCCGGCGGCGTGCTCATCATGTTCGGCGCGCGGCTCGCCGACGGTTGCACCAGCGGCAACGGGATCAGTGGCAGCCTGCAGCTGGCGGTCGGGGGCTGGACGTTTTTCCTGACGCTCTTCGCGTCGGGCATCCTCACGAGCCTTGCGCTCTTCCGCGTTGGAAAGGGGGCGGGTAAATCATGAACGCTCCGGCCTTCCTCGCCGCAGCGGTACCGCCCGTCACGGGCCCGGCCGCGTTGTTTGCCGCCGTGCTGCTTGGCGCCGTCTTCGGCGTGCTCCTCCACCGCGGGGGCGTCGCCTGCCATGCCGTGATCGTGAACCAGTTCCGGTTCCGAGACTTCACCGTGCTGAAGATCATGCTCACCGCCATCTTCGTCGGGGGCTTGGGCGTGCTCGCGCTCAATTCCGCGGGCCTCGCCAACTCTCACATCAAGGCCGCCAATCTCCTAGGGATCGTGCTTGGTGCGGGTATCTTCGGGATCGGCATGGTGACCCTCGGCTACTGTCCGGGCACGGCGATCGCCGCCGCAGCCGCCGGCAGCGTGCACGCCCTTGCCGGGCTGGCTGGCGCCATCGTCGGCGGCGTACTGTACGCTTTCAGCTTCCCGTGGATCTCGGCGAAAATCCTCCCGGTCGGTGCACTCGGCAAGGTGCGGCTGCCCGACGTCACCGGCATCCCCGCCTGGCTCTGGTTCACCGCGCTGGCGATCGGCGCCGTCGCCCTTTTCAGGGCCATCGAGCGCCACGAGCGCGCCTCGCGCTGAGCCGCGGACCACGGCCCGAGCTCGCGGAATTCCCCGCGGAGGCGTATGTTGCCGTGCGAACGGGGTGTCTCTCCGGATCCGAACTCTCCTTTCCGTCCCGTGATGAACCACGATCTTACCGACTTCCAATCCGACGTCATCGACCGCAGCCGGCGTGTGCCCGTCCTTGTGGACTTCTGGGCCCCATGGTGTGGTCCGTGCAAGATGCTCGGTCCGGTCCTCGAAAAGCTCGCCGCCGAGGCCGGCGGTCGCTGGGAGCTGACCAAGATCGACACGGAGGCGCATCCCGAACTCGCGGAGCAATTCGGGGTCCGCGGCATCCCGGACGTCCGACTCTTCCATCACGGCACGGAGCTCGCGCGTTTTTCCGGGGCCTTGCCCGAGCCGCAGCTGCGCCGGTGGCTGGAGGAAAACCTCCCCACGCCGAAGCGCGAGTCGATGGCCCGCGCGAGGAGCCTGCTGCAAGCCGGTCGGGCCGAGGAGGCGGCGGTGTTGCTGGAGCCGCTGGCCGCGGCCGATCCGGGCGACGACGAGCTGGCGGTGCTGCTGGCCCGCGCCGAGGTCTTTCGGAATCCCGAGTCCGCGCAAAAGGGCATCGAGCGGATCGGGACCGGATCGGCTTGGGCGGCCGACGCTGACAACGTACGGGCGATCGCGGCGGCGTTCGCCGCGCCCGCCTCGCTCAAGTCCGTCCCCTTCGGCGCCGATTACCTGGCCGCGATCGCCCACTTGCGACGCGGTGAGTTTGACGCCGGACTCGCCCGGCTGACCTCGCTGCTGCAGGACAAGCCGGGCTTCGACGACGGCCGGGCCAGGGCGTTGTGCCTTGCCGTCTTCCGCCACCTCGGGATGCGCCACGCCACGACCGAAAAGCATTTCCGGGCCTACAGCATGGCAGTGAACGCTTGATCCGCCTCCGCGGGTGATCCGCTCCGGGGATCGCGGACGAAAGGATTAACATGATCGCGGAGTTTCCGGCCCCGGCCAGGGAGGGCTTGGCTTGGCCTTGTGGTCCCGAGTGCCGCCATGGCCGTACCTTGGCGGGAACCTATGGGGAGTGGCTTTGGTGTGATCATCCGTCCTTGGGCGGATGCGTGGTGCGGGCCGGCGTTGAATGCGCCGGCTACGATCCTTCCCCGCGTCCGACTCAGGTTCCGTCCGTCGCGCTGCCGCCGTGACGATCGGCCGGTCCGCCGATCGCTGCCCGCCGAGGCGGTCTGGGCGTCCGTTGTTTTTCGACGGTCCGACTTCCGGCGCGGGGAGAACGAACGCCCACCTCATGGTGGCTTGGAGCGGCGACTCCGGTGAGATCCTGATTGGCCTTGAGGGAGCTTGGTGCGCTCGGCACGGTCGCGGCCCGATGGAACCCGCCCCCGTTCCGGCCGCCGATCCCAGCCGCCTACCGCGCCACCTCGGCGTCTGGAATGGCGGCCTGCTGCTCGTTACAGGCGTGATTGGCGTCGGCATCCTGCAGTCGCCCTCGGTCGTCGTGCGCAACACTGGGTCGATGGCGTTGGCGTACGGGGTCTGGCTGGTGGGTGCGGTGGTGGCCGTCTGCGGCGCGCTCGTGATGGCGGAGCTGGCGTCGCGCATGCCGCGTTCGGGCGGCACGGCGGTCTTCCTGCGGGAGACGTTCGGGCCCCGGGTGTCGTTCCTCTTCGCGTGGACGGCGATCTTCCTCCTCCCGGTGGCGACGGCGGCCATCATGCTCGTGAGCGTGCGGAACCTCGGCGAGGTGTTCGGCTTCGGCGAGGGCGCGCAGACGCTGCTCGCGCTCGGCTGGGTCGGCGGCATCACGCTGCTCAACATCCGCTCGAGCCGGGTGGTGGCGCGGATCGTCGGAGGCGTGGGCATCCTCAAGGTGAGCGTGCTCGCGGCCGTGGTGCTGCTGTGCCTGTCGGGCGGAGGCGCCGCCGCGGCGGGCCCGGCCGCGCCGGTGCCGGTCATCGAATCCCCCTGGATCGGCTTCGGCCTGGCGTTGACCGCGACGATGTTCGCGTACGAGGGCTGGGACGGGCTTTCGCTCGTCGCCGGCGAGGTGAAGGATCCCCGCCGCACGTTGCCGCGCGCCACGCTGCTGGGAATGGGAATCATCCTGACGGTCTACCTCGCGGTGAACGCGGGTTTTTTCCGCGCTTTGCCCCTGGACCAAATCGCCTCCACGCCCGCCCTCGCCGCGACGGCCGTCGGGCGCGTGCTCGGCGAGAACACCGGGCGTTTCCTGACGCTGTTCATTGCCTGCAGCGCGGCCACGACGGTCTTCGGGTCGCTGTTGTGCAATCCGCGCATCATCTTCGCGCTCGCGGAGGAGGAGCCTGCCTTCCGGCGCGCGGCCTTCATCCATCCGCGGTGGCGGACGCCCGTCGTCGCGATCGCGATCTACGGCGGCCTTGTCATGGCTTACATCGCCTCGGGCGGAGGCTTCGAGCGCCTCACGCGCTACATGGTGCTTGGCCTGCTGCCGTTTTACGCGCTGGCGGCCTGCGCCGCGGTCGTCGCCCGGCGGCGCGGAGTCGCCGGACCGCAAGGGGCGTTTCCGATGCCGCTGTACCCTTTGCCGGTGGTGCTGATGCTCGTGTACGTGGCCTGCGGGCTGGCGAGCGGCTTGGCGGGAGACTTCGTGGCCGCGTGCGGCGGGCTTGTCATCATCGCCGCCGGCGCCGTCGTCTACCAGGTCGTGCGCCGCCGGCCCGGTGGCGCGGCTATTTCCCCCAGCGGCCCTCGATGAAGATGTAGTTGCCGCCGCGGCGTTCCCAGCGCGGCTCCTGCCAGCGGTTGTGGCCGCGGGGCGGGCGCTCGTAGCGGCCGGCGATCCAGACGTGGCGTCCCCCGCGCCAGGCCCAGTAGCCGTTGATCCAGACGAAGCCGGGCCCGGGCGGCGCGTAGACCACTTCACGCCGCGGAGGAGGCGGGGCGGTCACGACCACGACGTGTCCGCCGGAGGCGGGCGGGGCGACCACGACGGTCGTCGGTCCGGGGCGGGCGGGCGTCACCACGACGGCGTCGCGCCAGTATCCCTCGATGTAATGGTATCGTCCGTTCCGGTGATCCCAACGGGGCGCCACCCAGACGGCATTCGGCCGCGGCGCCAGTGCCCAGCGCCCGCCGATCCAGAGGTGCTTGCCGGCGCGCCAAGTCCAGTGGCCGCCGATCCACACATGCAGCGGCGAGGGGCGCTCGATGATGATCTCACGTTGCGACGGCGGGGGCGCGGTCATCACGACGATTTCCTGCGCCACCGGCGCGGGAGCCGGGGCGGTGACGACCGTTGTCACCTGCGCGGGCGGAGCCTCGTCCCAATAGCCTTCCTTCAGCGACCAGCCGTTGCTCTGGCGCTGCCACTCGGACTGGTGCCAGACGACGTTGGCCTGCGGCGGGATTTCCCAGCGGCCGGGTTCCCACACGTAGGCGCCCTCGAGCCAGCGCCAATGACCGGGTACCCAGTGGTGCTGTGCGGACGGCTGCTCGCCGGGCGCATCGGCCGTCGCCGGGTCGAGCGGGCGCTCCATCACGGGCGCGGGCGGCACGGTCGGGGCGTTGGGGATTGCGTTGGCTGCGAAGCTGCCCGCGGCGGAAAAGATCAGGAGCGCAACTCCGGGGGCGGCGGCGTGTAAGCGGCAGAATCGGGTGCTCATGGGGACATTAGACGCGGACTTTTTCCGGATGTTTCCTCGGAAATCTGAGGGGTCCCAGCGAAGGAGCGCGACAACCCCGACCGCCTGGCGGCTCGGCGTGGAAATGCCCGGAGGAATCTTGTCCCAGGGGGACCAATGCGGGCCAACCGCGCATGAACACCGATTGACCCGGATGCGGCCCGCGCCGCGCGCGTCCGTTGGCGCACTCGGCCAGGCTGATTCTCCCGCTTCCCGAGGTTCCCGACCCTTTTTTTCAAGCTACCTCCACGAAGTCTTCGCGCACCTTCGCGCTCTTCGCGGTTCCAATTCTCAGACAGACCACCACGGATTACACCGATACCACGGATCGAATCCCTTCATCCGTGCGATCGGTGGTAGTTGGCCTGGGTGTTTTCATTTCCGCGGCCGATGTGGCCGCGGCTGCAGCCGCGGAGAATCCACGAATTCCCTTCCGGGATCGTTTGCGGTGTTAAGCTGCCGGGAGTCGCAAGACGCGCACGGGCGCAGGTTCGTTGAAGGGCGATGGGCGAGGGGGGCTGAGCTGAGGCAGGATGCCTCATCCACGAATGAGGAGTGCGTCGCCGCCTGGGTTTACGACGACCGTGCGCGTCAGACCTTGATCTCGATCCGCCGGCCGTTCTCCGCGGCCGACTTGTAGATGGCCTCGATGATCACCATGTCGCGCCGGCCCATTTCGCCGGAGACTGGGGACTCGCGGCCTTCCTTCACGCAGAGCGCGAAATCGTCGATCTGCACTGCCTGTTGGCTCGGAGGAATTTCGCCGACGGCCGGGGCGCCGAGGCTCGTGGTCACCCGGAGATCCCCGTACTGGAAGGCCGGTGCGAGCTCGATCCAGCCCTTCGGGGCCTCGGCGCGGAAACGGTCCATCCCCGCGTTGTAGCTGGTGGAGAACTCGCCGACCGCCCCGCCCGCGAATTCCATCCGCCAGTCGATGCCCTCCTCGACGTCACGGAAAAAGTCCGGCCGCTTCTTCGGGTGTTCGCGCGCCTGCACGGCGACGGGGGCGAAGGTCGCGTGGTTCGCTCCGGTGGAGTCGGCTGCCATGCACGCCGCCTGGATGCAGTAGATGCCGATATCCATGAGCGGCCCGCCGCCGGCCATTGCCTTCTCCACGCGCCAGACGCGGCGGTTGATGGTGAACGCGAGCCCACCCGTGAGACGGGAGAACGCGCCGAATTCACCGCCGCGCGCGAGGCGCTTGAGCTCGCGGTAATGCGGCTCGAACTGCAGACGGTAGCCGACCGAAAGCCGCACGCGGTTCGTGCGGCAGGCGGCGAGCATCGCGTTGCATTCGGAGACGGTGTTGGCGAGCGGCTTCTCGCAGATCACGTGTTTCCCGGCCCAGGCGGCGGCGATCACGTGCTCGGGGTGCAGCGAGTTGGGCGTGACGACGTAGACGATGTCGATCGCCGGGTTGTCGATGAGCCGCGACATCGTCGCGTACGAGTAGATGTTGCGTTCGGAAAACCCGAACTCCCGCGCCCATTGGCGGCCCTTGTCGGGTGAACCGGTGATCACTCCGCGCAGTTCGCAGTGGCGCGTCCGGCGCAAGGCGGGCGCGAGCTGGCCTGTGGCGTAGTTGCCCAGCCCGCAGAGCGCGATGCCCAGCTTCCTGTCCGGCGGGTTGTCCGCGGCGAACGGCCGGTGTTGGAGGGCGAGCGAAGCGGCGGCGAGCGACGCCTTTCCGAGGAACGCGCGGCGGGTGGGTTGGGGCGGGGTCATGCGCGAGCCGACGATGGTTCGGGTGATCCTTTGACGCAAGGCGCGGGGCCCGAGGGCGAAATCCCCTTGGGAACTTTGTGTGCGTGGCGCCCCATGCGGGACAACCGCGGAGCGACACCCATTGACACGGATGGATGGCGATCGCCGCTTCACGGAGCTACCCAGCTCCCGCCCCGCTGTCTTACCGGCCTTCACTTCAGATTTCCGCGTGAATCGTCCAGGTGAACAGTCTGGGAAGCCTGTCGGGTGGCTGCGGCTGCAGCCGCGGAGTAGTCACGAACTCCATTCCTAGCGTAAGCTCGCCGCGAGGGGCTCGATATAAACGGGCGCAGGTTTAATGAAGGTGGGCTGACGAGGTGGAGGGATGAGGCCGGAGACCTCGTCCACGACCGGGGCCAACGGCGTGGTCGGCATTTCCGATGGCCAGCTTGCGCATGGACTAGACGGCCTGCCTCGGCGCCGCGGCCGCTTCGAACGAAGCCTCGGCCATGAGTCGTTGGCAGGGCTGTTTGGGAGCCGGAACCGACTCCGGGTGCATCTTTGTTCGTCGACCCGACGTCTGCCCTGGCGGTAAGGATTTCCGCCCCAACCCCGCTCATGAAGACCTCCCGGTTTCTTCGCTTCTCCCTGATCGCCTGTCTCGCCGCCGGCGAGCTTTTCGCCGCGGCGCCTACCCGGCCCAACATCCTGTTCATCGTCGGCGACGACATGGGTTACGCCGACGTCGGCTTCCACGGCTGCCGCGACATCCCCACGCCGCACCTCGATGCGCTCGCGGCCTCCGGGGTGCGTTTCACCAACGGCTACGTGTCGGGTCCGTACTGCTCGCCCACCCGGGCCGGGCTGCTCACGGGCCGCTACCAGACCCGCTTCGGACATGAGTTCAACCCGGGCGGCGGCGAGTCCGGCCTGCCCCCCGCGGAAACCACGATCGCCAACCGCCTCAAGGCCGCCGGCTACGCGACCGCGCTGGTCGGCAAGTGGCACCTTGGCTCTCGCACCGATCTCCAGCCCCAGCGCCGCGGCTTCGACGAGTTCTTCGGCTTCCTCGGTGGCGCCCACGGTTACTTCAACCCCACGGGCATGCTCCGCGGCACCGAGCCGATCAAGGAGCTGGATTACATGACGGACGCCTTCGGCCGCGAAGCGGCGGCCTTCCTCGCGCGGAACTGCGGGCGCCCCTGGTTCCTCTACCTCGCCTTCAACGCCGTCCACACGCCGATGGACGCGACCAAGGAGCGCCTCGCCAAGTTCGCCTCGATCTCCGACTCCAAGCGCCGCGCCTACGCCGCGATGATGTCCGCGATGGACGACAACATCGGCCTGGTGCTGCGGCGCCTGCGCGAGACCGGTCAGGAGCGGAACACGCTCGTTTGCTTCATCAGTGACAACGGCGGTCCCGCCATGCCCGGTGTCACGGTCAACGGTTCCGTCAACGCGCCGCTGCGCGGCTCCAAGCGCACCACGCTGGAGGGCGGCATCCGCGTGCCGTTCCTCATGGCCTGGCCCGGCCGCCTCCCGCCGGCCATCTATCCGCAGCCGGTGATCCAACTGGACCTCGCCGCCACCGCGCTCACCGCCGCCGGGATCGACGCCGCGGCCGACCGCCGCCTCGAGGGCGTCGACCTCCTGCCGTTCCTCACCGGCGTGAAAAGCGGTGCGCCGCATGAGGCGCTCTACTGGCGGTTCGGACAGCAGATGGCGGTCCGTGCGGGGGACTTCAAACTGGTGCGTTACGACGGCAACGCCGACACGCTCACCGGAGCGCGTAACCAGCCCCCGAGCGCGTTGAAGCTCTATAACCTCGCGACCGACATCGGCGAGGAGCGCGACCTGGCAGCGGCAATGCCGGAAAAAGTGCGCGAGTTGCAGACCAAGTGGGATGCGTGGAACGCCGGCAACGTGAAGCCCCTCTGGGGCGGCCAGCACCTCGACGACGGCGGTGACGAACCCGGCGCCGCGAAGCGCCGCAACGCCAAGGGCGCCAAGAAGAAAGCAGCCGCGCCGTGATCCGCTTCCTCCGCACTTTGCCCGGAGCCGGCGTTTTCGGCATCGCCGGGTTGCTTTCGATTCCGGCCGCCCTGCCCGCGGCGGAACCGGCGACCGTTTCCTTCCGGAAGATCACGCTCACCGCCGAATACCTCTGTGACGGCATCAACGCGGCCGACATCGACGGGGACGGCCACGTCGACGTGATCGCGGGTCCCTACTGGTACGCGGGCCCCGGCTTCACTACGCGGCACACGTTCTACGAGCCAGTGCCGCAACCGCTGGAGGAGAAGCCCACGAACTCGATGTTCACCTTCCCGTGGGACTTCAATGGCGACGGGCGGCCCGACCTCCTTGTGCTGGGCCGCGTGCTGTTCCACGAGGCGTTCTGGTACGAAAACCCGGGACCGGAAGCGGCGCGGCGCCCTGGGGCGCGCTGGCGGAGACATCTCGTTTCCCCGCGCGTGTTCGGCGAGTCGCCGCAATTCCTCGACATCGACGGCGACGGGCGGCCGGAGCTGCTGGCGGTTTCCGGCACGGCGGCGACCGACAAGCTGAAGCGCTGGGGTTGGTATGCGCCCGACTGGTCGGCCCCGACGAAACCGTGGCGCTTCACCGCGGTGACGGAGCCGGGCGAGTACAACCATTACTACCACGGCGAGGGCGTGGGTGACATCAACGGCGACGGCCGCACCGACCTTGTGCTGAACGAAGGCTGGTGGGAGCAACCGTCAGCTTCGGCGCCGTCCGGCACGCCGTGGCGCAAGCATCCGTTCGTCTTCAGTGACGACCGCGGTGGAGCGCAGATCCTCGTCGCGGACGTGAACGGCGACGGCCGCAATGACGTCGTCACCGCGAAGAACGCGCACGGTTGGGGTCTTTCCTGGTTCGAGCAGGTGCGCGGTGCCGCGGGCGGAATCTCGTTCCGCGAGCATCGCATCATGGGCAACCGCGAGGAGGAGGCACGCTTCGGCGTGGCATTCTCGCAACCGCACGCCCTCGCGCTGGCCGACCTCGACGGCGACGGCCGGCCGGACATCGTGACGGGCAAGCGCCGCTGGGCCCATGGGCCGAAGGGCGACGTCGAGCCGATGGCCACGCCGGTCAACTACGCCTTTCTCCTGCGCCGCGATCCCGCGGCCGACGGCGGCGCGCGTTTCGTGCCGCGGCTGATCGACGACGCCTCGGGCCTCGGCACGCAGGTGGTGGCCGTGGATGTGAACCGCGACGGCGTACCGGACGTGCTGACGTCCTCGAAGCTCGGTGCGTTCGTGTTCCTCACGGAGCGGAGATGAAAGTTGCACGGACCTTCACGCTGACCTTGGCCGTCATCCTCAGCGCAGCCGCGCAGGGCGAGGTGCGCGTGGAACGCGGCTACCTGCCGCACGGCGCGGCGCCGAGCAGCTTCGCGGTCGCGCTGCCTGGCGGCGTCAACTTCTGCTTCGACCCAGTGCGCGGCGGCGTGAGCTACGTCTGGACGGGAGGCTTCCTCGACTTGGCGCCGATGCGGCCGGGACCGGGCAAGTTCATCAAACCCGCGGGCCTCGAGGGGCCGGTGGTCCACCGTGAGGATGGCACGGCTCCGCTGCGGCGCGGGGACCCCGCGAGGAAGCCGGAAGTGATGTTTACCGGCTACGCGCTGCGCGACGACGCGATCGAGTTCCGCTACACGGTTGACGGCGTGCTCGTCCGCGAGGAGGTGCGGGTCGCGACGGGAGGAGGCGCCTTGGTGCGGACGTACGCGATCGCGGGTGGCGCCGACGCCCGCTGGTGGCGCGTGGTCGAGGGAAGGCCGCCGGAGCCGCTCCGGCCCGCAGCGGACGGACGGCTGGTGGTTGAAACCCCGTTGGGAAAGGGCGCGCCGTGAACCTTTGGCGCACGGTACTGCTGTTGCTCTCGCTGGCCCTTCCGGGGGCGAGGGCGGGCTACGTCATCGAGGACGTTCCTTTGCCGAAGGAACTGCGCGGTGGAATCGCGGCCGTGGCCTTCACGCCGGCTGGTTCGGTCGTGGTGGCGACGCGGCTCGGCGAGGTCTGGCTGCGGGGCGCCGGAACGGAGGGTAGCTGGCGCTTCTTCGCACGCGGGCTCGACGAGCCGATGGGCCTCATCGCGAATTCTGAGACCGAGGTGCTGGCCGCACACCGGCCGGAGGTCCTCCGGATGGCCGATTCCGACGGCGACGGCCGCGCCGACACCTTCGAGGCGATCGGCGGACGCTGGGGGCAGTCGATCAACTACCACGAGTTTCTCTTCGGTCCGGCGAGCGACCGCGCGGGCAACCTATTCGTCGCGCCGTCGCTCGACTCGACGATCTCGAGCGACGCTACGCAGAAAGCCGCCTACCCAACGCTGCCGGTGCGCGGTCGGCGTGACCTCGCGTTCGCCGGCGAGGTCACCGGCCACAATTCCGAGACGCCTTGGCGCGGCTGGATCGTGCGGCTGGGGCCCGACGGCGCCTTCGAGCCTTGGGCGAGCGGATTCCGACAGGCCAACGGCCTCGCGCTGAGTCCGGAGGGAGAGCTGTTCGCAACGGACAACCAGGGTGACTACAAGTCCTCGACCGGTCTCTTGCACGTCGAGCGCGGCGACTTCCATGGACACGCCGCCAGTCTGAAGTGGGAGAAAGGATACAGTCCGACCGAGCTTGCGCCCGAGGCTTTGTGGCGGCGGCTGAAGACGCCGGCGGTGGTGTTTCCGCACGGCCCCATGGGAACCTCGCCCGGGCAGCCGGTCTGGGATGTGACGGGCGGGCGCTTCGGGCCGTTCGCCGGGCAGGTCTTCACGGGCGACTATTCGCGGCTCGTGGTGCGGGCCTCGCTCGAGCGGGTGGCGGGCGTCTGGCAGGGCGCGAGTTTCCCGTTCCTTGGCCGCAACGAATCAACGCCGCATGTCTCCGGAGCCCGGCTGAAAGGCGGCGGGACCCGGGCCGCGTTCGCGCCCGACGGCTCGCTGTGGCTCGCCTGCACGGCAGGTTGGGGCGCGGGCGAGGACGGCCTCCAGCGGATTCGCTGGGACGGCCGCGGCACGCTGGAGATCCGTGAAATCCGGCTCACCGCGCGCGGCTTCCGCGTGGAGTTCACGCGTCCGCTACCCGCCCCGGAGCTCGCGCGGACGGCCGCGTACGAGGTCAACCGCTTCCGTTATTACTACCAATCGAAGTACGGCTCACCGCCGATCGATGAGGCTCGGGTGAAGGTGACGGCGGCCCGGCCCGCGTCGGATGGCCGGAGCGTGGAGCTTGAAGTGGACGAACTGGTGGCGGGTTTCATCCATGAATTCTCGCTGCCCACCCTTCGGACCGCCGATGGAGAAGGAATCGCCAATCCGCTCGGTTACTATACGGTGAACGCATTGACCGATGGTACGCGTCCGGTGGGCGGCACGACGCGGTTGCCGCGGCCCGGAGAGAACCCGCTCACCGCGCGCGACGCGGCCGCGAAGGCGACGTCGGCCGAGGCGCTGGTTGCCGCCGGCGAGAAGATCTACCGGGCGTTCTGCGTCGGTTGCCATCAGCCCGATGGTCGCGGCGTCCCCGGAGGGGCGGCGAACTTCGTCGATGACGCGAGCCGGTTCGCGAAGACCGATGCCGTGTTGCTGGCCCTGATCGAGCAGGGTAACGAGGCCAAGGGAATGCCTGCCTACGGATCGATCCTGAGCGCGGTGCAACGCCGCGCCGTCCTAGCCTACTTGAGGGCCGCTTTCGGCGGAAGCCGCTGACGGTCGGCCGAGGCGAAGCGGTGGAAGAGGGCTCATGAATCCTTTGCGGGCACACCTGCAGCCAGTGCATGCATTTTCCGCTCAGGAAACGGACTGATCTCCCGTGCGGAAACTCCTGCGATTAGGTTGCGGCTGCGGCCGCGAAAGATCCCCGCCGCTTCTGGAGCTTGCTCCGACCTCGTAGGGCGTAACCGCAGCCGTCGCGGCTGCGTCAGGCGCGCTCCAAGATCTCCACCGTCTCCTTGCACCTTCCTTTCCTTCATCTCTGCCCGGGTGCGGCCTGCCACGGCGCGAGCAACTTTCCGGCTGATTCCGTGTTCTGGGGCGTGCATCGACGCACTTTGGCCGCCAACGCATCCGGGCCCGGTCCTGACCGTCGTCGTGGAAAGAACGCCGGCTTACGGCCTCGTCTCCATTCTCCAACGCATGAATCAGCCTGAACCGAATCCTTCCGCCCTGCGGGGAACACCTATCTCCCCGGAGGCGGCCGCCGGCCCCGCGAACCCGGTTCCCGGCGCGCCGTCCTCCGAGCAGGTGATTGCCCGCTGGCGTGGTCGGGTCCTGTGCCGAGACGGCATGAACGGAGTGGCGGTGGCCGCGGCCGAGCGCGACCTGCGGGCCGAGATCGCGTGCCTCGGTAAGGCGGGGTTGGCGCCGGGGGAAGCCTTGCTGGTTGCGATGCGGCGTGCGGCCCGACGCGATGCGGCGACGCTGGCGTTCGCGCGCGATGAACTCGGGGTGCTTTGGGAGCAGGCGGCGGAAGGGGCGCCGCCGGTTGCCGCGTTGCCGGCGGGCGGTATCGACGGCCGCCTGGCCTTGGCGCTTGCGGTGGCCGCGGGAGCGGCGATCAAGGCGCCGGCGCTGTTCGGCGTGGATTTCTACACGCATGAGTCCTTCTACGCGCGCCATGTCGCGCTGCTGACGTTGCCGTTCCTTGCCCTGTTGTTCGCGCGGGCCCGCGGCCTTGGCGGCCGGGCGCTGGCCGGCTTGGCGGCGGGCTTCGCGGCGGCGGCGGGCTTTGCCAACCTGCATCCGTTTCCCGCTGATGCCGCGACCACCGTGCTCGTGGAGACGCACCTGCCGATCGCCTTGTGGCTGGCCGTGGGGGTGGCGCATGCGGGCGGGTCCTGGGGCACGGTGGCGGGGAGGTTGGCCTTCGCGCGGTTCTCGGCCGAGTTCCTGATTCACTTCGCCTTGATCGCGCTCGGCGGCGGGCTGCTGAGCGGCTGCGTGGCGATCATCTTCAAGGCGATCGGCGTTAACATCGGTCCCTTCATCGGCGCGTGGCTGGTGCCCTGCGGGGCGGCGGGTGCGGTGGTGGTGGCGGGCTGGTTGGCGGACGCGCGGCGCGACGCGGCCGGGAGCCTCGCGGTGACGCTGATGCGGATCTTCACCCCGCTCTTCACGGTGGTGCTGGCGACCTTCCTGGTCACCGTGGTGGCGAGTGGCGGCGGAATGGTGCGGGGGCGGGAGCTGCTGATCGGCTTCGACGTCCTGCTGGCAGTGGTGCTCGCGCTCGTCCTCCTCGCGGTGGCGACGCGCGAGCCGCGCACTCCGCCGGGTGCCTTCGACCGTCTGCAGCTTGGGCTGATCGTCCTTGCGCTGCTGGGCGACCTGATCGCGCTGGGTTCGGTCGCGGCGCGCATCGGCGAGTTTGGATTCAGCGCGAATCGCGTCGCGGCCCTCGGGGCCAATGTCATCCTGCTCGCGAACCTCGCCGGGGCGGCGTGGCTCCATGCGCGTTTCGCGCGCGGCCGCGGCGACTTCGGACCGGCCACGCGTTGGCAGGCCGCCTTCCTGCCGGTGTACGCGCTTTGGGCGGCGCTGGTGGTGGGCGTCTTTCCGCTGGTCTTCGGCTGAGTCCGTCGCGCAGCCGGCAATGCCGGCGGACGGGGCCGCGTTGCCGAAAAGCGCCAGCTTGGTACGATTCCCAGGCGAATCCCGAGGACGTCCGCCCCGGCATCGCGTCCCGTGGTCGGCGCCGTTGACAGGCGGGGCCGCCTGAGGCGGGTTCTTGGCAAGAACCCCATGACCAACGATTGCCTCGATCTCCCGTGTGCGCTGCGGCGCCTCCTTGTCCTGCTTTTCTTGCTCCTTGCCGCGGCGCCGATGCCGGCCCAGCCGGCGCCCACCGGCCAGATCGAAGGCCGGGTGACCAACCCCGCGACCGGGCAGATCGTGGAGCGGGCGCGCATCGCGGTGGAGGGCGCATCCCTCGAGGCCTTCAGCGATGCCGACGGCTACTATCGCCTCGTGGCGGTGCCGGCGGGCGCGGTCCGACTGCGCGCGACGTTCTCGGGCTTCCCCGCGGCGGCGGCGACGGTGGAGGTGGCGCCGGGCGGCGTGGCGCGGCGGGACTTCGAGCTCTCGCCGGGTGGCGCGGCGACCGAGGGGGGGACGGTGCGGCTCGACGACTTCGTCGTGGCGACTTCCCGCGAGATGAGCGGGGCGGCCCTGGCGATCAACGAGCAGCGCTACGCGCCCAACATGCGCAATGTCGTCGCGACGGATGAGTTCGGCGACATCGCGGAGGGCAACGTCGCCGAGTTCCTGAAGTTCATGCCCGGGGTGAACATCGACTACGCCGGCGGCAACGCCCGCGACATCTCGCTCAACGGTGTGCCGTCCACCCACGTGCCCGTGACGCTCGACGGCTTCGGCCTCGCCAGTGCGGTGGGTGGTGGCGCGGGCGGCACGGCGAGATCGGTGGGGCTGGACCAGGTCTCGATCAACAACCTGTCGCGCATCGAGGTTTCGTTTTCGCCGACGCCAGACTCGCAGGGCAACGCCCTCGCGGGCTCGGTGAACCTCGTGCCCCGGAGCTCATTCGAGCGCGTACGGCCGTCGGGCAGCCTCAGCACCTACGTGATGCTGCGCGACGACATCAAGAAGCTCGGCAAGACGCCCGCGCCGCGTCACCCCACCCGGAAGATACACCCCGGCGCCGACCTGTCGTACATCGCGCCGCTCAGCCGCGACCTCGGCTTCACGCTATCGGCGGGTTTCAACCGCCAGTATTCCGGCGAACCCCAGATCGTGAACACCTGGCGCGGCGCGCAGGCCGCCACCAACGGCACGACTTTCCCGCACACCACCTTTGACCGTCCGTACCTGACCTCCGTCTCGGTGCGGAACAGCGGCAAGGATACCAAGCGGAGCTCTTTCGGACTCACGGTGGATCACCGGATAACCCCGCGCGACCGGTTCTCGTTCTCGGTGCAGTACTCCACGTTCGACGTGAACATCAACCACAACGAGCTGACGTTCGACGTCGGGCGCGTGAACCCGGGCGACTTCAGCCCCGCCGCGACCCGCGGCGCCGCCGGGCAGGGCACGCTGCAGCTCGTCACCACGGGCAACACCCGGAGCAATTGGACGTTCATGCCCTCGCTCGTCTGGCGGCACGACGGCCCCGTATGGAAGGCCGACGCCGGCTTCGCGTACTCGCGCGCCAGCAACCGCAACCGCAACGTCGAGTTTGGTTTCTTCGACTCCACCACGGCGCGCCGAACCGGTGTGACGGTCGCCTTCTCCGAGATCTTCTACCTTCGTCCGGCCGTCATCACGGTCACCGACGCGGCGGGTGCGCCGGTCGACCCCTACGCGCTGCGGAACTACGTGCTCACGGCCGCGACCGGCAACACGCGCAGCACCGACGACATCAAGCGCACGCTCTACGCGAACGTTCGCCGCGACCTGGCCGGTTCCGTGCCGCTTTCCCTGCGTGCGGGCGTCGACTTCCGGCAGGCGGAGCGCGACCAGCGGTTCAGCGTGCCGAATTACAACTATGTCGGCCGCGACGGTGCCGCGAGCGCCACGCTGACGGCGAACAGCGACGACCTCGCGCTGCCGTTCCTCGATCCCAGTTTCTCCGAGCGTCAGCCGGCCTACGGTTTCCCGAAGTACCAAGGCGTGAGCAGCGAGCTTTTCCACAACCACTTCGTCGCCAACCCCGGGCAGTTCACGACCAACGCGAACACCACGTACCGCAACGAGGTCACCAACTCCAAGTTCGCCGATGAGCTGGTGTCCTCCGCCTACGTCCGCGGCGACCTTTCCCTCCTCTCCAATCGCCTCAAGCTCGTCGCCGGCCTGCGGCTCGAGCAGACCAACATCCGAGCCGAGGGCCCGCTTTCCGAGCCTAACCGCAACGTGCTGCGCGATGCGGCGGGGCGCCCGGTGCTCGGCGCGAACGGCCGTCCGCTGCCGGTCATCGCGGCTTCCGACGCGCTCGGGGTCTCACGGCTCACGTTTCTCGACCGCGAGGCGACGGCGGAGAAGGAGTACCTGCGCTGGTTCCCCAGCGTGAACGCGAGTTTCAACCTCCGCGAGGACCTGATCCTGCGGGCGGCCTGGTACACCTCGGTCGGCCGGCCGGACTTCAACCAGTACGCCGGCGGCGTGACGCTGCCCGATCCCGATAATCCCTCGCCGAACGACCAGATCACGGTGAGCAACGTCTCGATCAAGCCGTGGAGCGCGCGTACGCTGAACGTGCGCCTTGAGCATTACCTCGAGGGCGTCGGTCAGCTTTCGGTCGGGGGATTCCGTCGGGATTTCGAGAACTTCTTCGGCAGCACGACGCTGCCGACGACGCCGGAGTTCCTGGAACTCTACAGCCTGGATCCGAATGTCTTTGGCCGCTACCCGGTGGTGACGCAGTACAACGTGGCGGGGACGGTGCGGATGGAGGGCTTGAACCTCGGGTACAAGCAGGCGCTGACCTTCCTCCCGCGCTGGGCGCGGGGCGTGCAGGTCTTCGCGAACGCGTCGACCCAGAGGCTGCTCGGTCCCCAGGGCTCCTCGAACTTTCCCGGATTCATCCCGCGCACCTATAGCTGGGGCGTGAGCCTCAACCGCGAACGTTTCAGCCTGCGGGCCAACTGGAACTATCGCGGACTGCAGCGCCGCGCGGCGATCGCGTCCGGGGGCAGCATCGAGCCCGGCACCTTCACGTGGTGGTCGAAGCGGCTCTATCTGGATCTCAATGGCGAGTACGTGCTGACGCGTCGTTTGTCGCTTTACGCAAGCCTGCGTAATGTCGGTTCCGCCCCGGACGACATCAAGGTCTACGGCCCGAGCACGCCGGAGGTGGCGCGGTTCCGCAGCAGAGTGGACTACGGTTCCCTCTGGGCGATCGGCCTCAAAAGCACATTCTGAGCGCCGGCCGCGGGTTTCCCGCGGCCCGGCGACCTGGGGCGTTCACTTCCTTTCCTTGGCGTAGCGCTCGTAGGCGGCGGCCACCCCGCCGGCCTTTTCGTCGCCGCGGTGGAAGTAGAAGCGGTGACGCAGGGTGAGGCGCTCGCCTTTCTTCAACGTGTGCGGGCCGTTGGGGTCGGCCTTGTCGAGCGTGCCGAAGCAGTTCGCGGTGAGCAGCCCGTAGGTACGGGCGTGCCAGCTGGTCGGGTGGCGGAAGCTAGAGGGGTGATTGAAGAGCGCGACGCCCACCACCTCGCCGTCGACCGGGCCGGAGTACGATGCCCATGCCCCGCGCGTGCCCCAAGCCGCGGCGCCCTCCTTGCCGTTGCTGATGACGAGGCGGCCGCCTTTCTTCGAGTCCACTGCCATCGACGAGGGCACGCGGATGTTCACCCCGGCGTCCTTGGCGTCGCCGAAGACCGCATCGCCTTCGGTGGCGATGAACTCCTGGTCCCAGTCGATCAGGCGCGCGCCCGCTTCCGCTCGGAAGGTGAGCCGGCGAATCTCGGTGAGATACTTCTTCCCCTGCGCGTCGAGATAGTCGTTCTCCGTCACGATCACGGCGCGGTCGGGACCGGAGGTCACCTCGCGGAAGGCGCGATGCTTCACCGATCCGAGGTGCGGGAGGGCCTTGGCGAGCGCGGCCTTCTGCTTCGCATTGAGCTGGTCGTCGGGCAGGCCCTGCGTGGCGGTGCCGCGCTCCGTCCAGGAGTTCACGCCGTTGATGTTCTCGTGGCCGAACCACACGCCGCGGTGGTGGTAATGGTCGAACTGCTCACCCTCGACCTTGCGCATCGGGTACGCGCGGGTCATCGCCTTCCCGGTCGGTCCGAACACCGGGTAAAGGTAGGCCTTGTTGGCCTCGCCGATCACGTACTCGGCGAACGGCTGACCGTCGTGCTTGATCACGACGCCGGCGGCGGACTGGTCGGCGGTGAAGCCTTGGGCGGCGAGGAGCCGCGGGGCGGCAGCGCCGATCACGAAGGCGGCGGCGAGCAGGAGAAGTCGGCGGGACGGGAGGTTGGGGCGGGTCATAGAGGTGGGGAATTTCTGCCGTCGGCCCCTGCCGTGATGCGAGGCAATAGTGGTCTACCGTCCGGCCCCGAGGGCTTTCTTCGGCCGCTTCTTCAGCCAGGAAATCCCGATGAGCCGCCGCCGCGTACCCTCGGCGGCGAGGAGTGGGTACACCGGCACTAGGAACCGCAGGTTGCCGAGGCCCCGCTCGAGGTGTGGGCGAAAAAAAGGGGCGCCGGTGGGCGCCCCTCGATGAAACGGTTGTTCAGTTCGGCTTCAGACCTCGTAGGCCGGAAGGGACTTGTCGACCCGCACCTTGTCGAGGCGCGCGAAGACCGGCACGCCGGCGTCGTGCGGGAGGGTCACCTCGCCCTGGATCAGGGGCTGGGCGTAGCGAAGGAACTGGAAGTTCATGCTCACGCCGTCCTCGTTGATCCACTCGCGGGGGAGCTTCTTCACCGAGTTGGCGACTTCGCCCAGGGGAGCGAGGCCGGTCTCGGTGGTGTACTGCTCGCCGTCGCCGCGGAGCAGCGTGACCATCTTGTCGGTCTCGCCGCGGATGGCGGCCTGCACGGCGGCCTGACCGGCGCGGTAGGCCTCGTCGACGTCGGTCTTGGAGGCGGCGTGCGCGGCGCAGCGCTGCATCAGGCCCGGCTTGGCGACGCGCACCTTCACGCCCGGGAGGCCTCCGCCGAGGATCTCGGCGAGGGCGTCGCCGGCGCCGCCCAGCTGGGCGTGGCCGAAGGCGTCGGTGCGAGCGTCGGCGGCGAGGTAGTTGCCATCGGAATCGACGAGCCCTTCGGCGACGACGATGAGGCAGTACTTCTCGCGCTTGAGGACGCGGCGGACCTCCTCGAGGACCTTCTCTTGGTTGAAGGGGATCTCGGGGAGGAGGATGAGGTGCGGGGCGTCGTGCGGTTGGTCACGGCGCTTGGCAAGGGCGGCACCGGCGGCGATCCAGCCGGCGCTGCGGCCCATGACCTCGACGATGGAGACGAGGTCGCCCTGACCCATGGCCTCGTTGTCGCAGGCGATCTCACGCACCGTGGTGGCGATGTACTTGATCGTGCTGGCGTAGCCCGGGGTGTGGTCGGTGATGGGCAGGTCGTTGTCGATCGTCTTGGGCACGCCGATCACGCGCAGCTCATAGCCCTGCGCCTGGGCGAGCTTGGAGATCTTGTCAGCGGTGTCCTGGGAGTCGTTGCCTCCGATGTAGAAGAAGTAGCGGATGTTGTGGGCCTTGAAGACCTCGAGCACGCGCTCGAAGTCCTGCTGCTTCTTGAGCTTGTAGCGGCAGGTGCCCAGGGCGGCTCCGGGGGTGTGTTTCAGGGCGCGGATCTGCTGCTGCGACTCGGAGGCGAGGTCGATCAGGTCCTCCTGCAGGATGCCCAGCACGCCGTTCAGGGTGCCGTAGATCTCCTCGATGCACTCGTGGTTCAGGGCCTCGCTGATGATGCCCGCGACGCTGGCGTTGATGACGGAGGTCGGACCGCCGGACTGGCCAACCAAGACATTTCCTACGAGTTCAGCCATGACTGTGTGTGGTAAAGGGTTGTTGCGGACGTGAACGGACAGGAAAGCCCCCGGCGCGCGGGGCTGGCAAACTCAAATTTCCCGCGCGAAGGCGGCGATCGCGTTCAAATGCCGCGTTGCGCGGGCGCGGGCCCGCCCTGCAGCCTCCGCCGAGCGATGTCCGGGTCATTTCTGCTCCCCTCTCCCTTTGGGTTCGTCTTCTTGGCCGCCGCGGCCGGGCTTTCCGCCGCCGCGCCGCGGCCGGCCGACGACCTCGTCGCGCGCGAGGCCGACGGGTACCGCGGGATCTGGTACATGAACCAGCCGCTGAAGGACGAATACCGCTACAAGTACAGCGGCGGTTTCGCCACGTACCCGCAGCAGCACGTGCCGATCGCGATCCACGTGCCGGCGCAGCGGAAGACCTTCTTCGTCTTCGGCGGCTCGGCGGGCAATGTCTCCGAACGGAAGGACGAGCTGCAGCACCTCGTCGCGTACTACGATCACGCCACGGGCACGGTGCCGCGGCCGGTGCGGCTGCTGCAGAAGCGCACGGAGGACGCCCACGATAACCCCACGCTCTCCATCGACGCGGCCGGCCACCTGTTCGTCTTCTCCTCCGCCCACGGCACCTCGCGGCCCGCGTACCTCCACCGGTCGGTGCGCCCGTACGACATCACTGCGTGGGAACTGCTCGAGACGACCAACTTCTCCTACACCCAGCCGTGGTACCTGCCGCGGTCGCGGCGCTTCCTGTTCCTCCACACGCTCTACGTGAAGGGCGAGCGCACGCTGAACTGGAAGACCTCCGGCGACGGCCGCACCTGGAGCGAGCCGCGGCTGCTCGCGCACCTCGAGATGGGTGACTACCAGGTCTCGTTCCGCGAGGGTGAGACCGACCGCGTCGCCACCGCCTTCGACCTGCACCCCTCCCAGGGGCGCGCGGGCAAGGGGCTCAACTTCCGCACCAACCTCTACTTCGCCGAGACGCGCGACGCCGGGGCCACCTGGACCAACGCCGCCGGGCAGAAGCTCGCGCTCCCGCTCCGCTCGGCCGACAACCCGGCGCTCGTGCGCGACTACCGCCGCGAGGACCTCAGTGTTTACCTGAAGGACATCGCCTTCACCGCCGCGGGCGAGCCGGTGATTCTCTACCTGACCTCCAAGGGCTACAACCCGGGGCCCGCCTCGGGGCCTTTCCAATGGCACACCGCCCGATGGGACGGCCGCGCGTGGGTGTTCCGGCCGTGCGTGACCTCGGACCACAACTACGACCATGGCTCGCTCGCGATCGAGGCCGACGGCACGTGGCGGCTGATCGCGCCGACCGACCCCGGGCCGCAGCCGTGGGGCACCGGCGGAGAGATGGTGATGTGGACGAGCCGCGACCAGGGCGCGACCTGGGAGCGCGTGCGCCAGCTCACGCGGGATTCACGTCTTAACCACACCTACGCGCGCAAGCCGGTGAACGCGCACCCCGACTTCTACGCGCTCTGGGCCGACGGTTCCCCGCTCGAGCCGACGCCTTCGTCGCTCTATTTCGCGACGCGGGAGGGGCGCGTCTTCCGCCTCCCCCGGGAGATGACGGGCCCCACGGCCTTTCCCGAGCCGGTGCCTTGAGGAGCGCGACCCGGCAAAGGCCACCGGGCCGCCACCCCGCGGACGACATCACGCCATCTCCGCGAGCTTCGCCGGATCGACGTCCACGCCGAGGCCCGGGCCGTTCGGCACCGCGGCCCGGTCTCCTTCGACGCGGATCGGCGTCGTGAGGATCGAACCGCCGAGGTATTGCGGCGCGTTCAGGGCCGCCGGGTTCTCCAGTCCCCAGCCTCCGAGCAGCTGCAGGCTCGCGGCGAACGCGAGGTCGGGGTCGGTCAATCCGCTGGCGAAGAAGAGCAGCCCGTGCTCGCGCAGGTAGTCCGTGATGCGTCCCGCCTCCGTCAGCCCGCCGCAGCGCGACACCTTCATCGCCACGCCGTCCAGCAGGTCGAGTTGGTGAAACTCGCGCAGGTCCGTCAGCGAGACCACGCCTTCGTCCATCAGGATCGGCAGCGCTCGGTCGCGGCGCAGCTCGCGATAACCCGAGAGCTGGTTGGCGGGCAGGGGTTGCTCGAGCGCGGCGAGTCCCAGGTCGGCCAGCTTTCGCGCCACGGTTCGCGCCGTCGGCCCATCGTAGCCGCCGTTCGCGTCGGCCCAGATGAACGCGCCGGGAGCCAGCCGGCGGACCTCCGCCGCCACGGCCACGTCGGCCGCGGCGTCACGGCCCGACTTGAGGTTGAAGTGCCGGAATCCCCGCGCGCGTGCCTCCGCGACCGTCGTCTCCGCCTCCGCCGGGGTCGCGGCGTCGACCGTCCAACTCAGGGTGACGGCCGTCGCCGGTGGGTGCCCGAGCGCGGCCGCGGCGTTGTGTCCCGAGCGGCGGCCGTTCAGATCGAGCAGCGCGAGGTCGATCCCTGCCTTGGCGATCGGCTGTCCTGTGGAAAACGAAGGCGCGATCGTGCGCCGCAGCACTTGGGAAATTGCCTCCCCATCCGCGGGATCGAGGCCGCGCAGCGCCGGACCCAGGTGACGATCGAGCGTGGTGCGTACCGTCTCGAGGGTCTCGTAGCTCCACGTCGGGGACGGCACGCTCTGGCCCCAGCCCACGCCGCCCGCGTCATCGGTGATCCTCACCACGACGGTGTCGCGGGTTGGCTTCCGGCCTTCGCGGCCGGGCAGGTAGCGGAAGCTCCCGGTGACCGGATAGCGCGCCACGAACGTCTCCACGGAGGCGATGCGGGATGACATGGACCGGGGGACGGTTGGCGCGGAGTCCCGCGGGCTCAAGAAATCCGTGTTGCGGCCCTACGGCACGGTGCTTCGCCCGCGGACGCCTAATCTCGGCTTGCGTCACCCTGTTTATCGCCTTGTCCTCGAAAATCTCCTCCCTCCATGGACACGATTTCCCGCGAAAATAACAGCATGCTGCCGATCGGCGGCATCATCGTCGGCCTCGTCGGCGTGATTCTCGGAGGCCTTGCGCTCGCGCAGGCCTCGAAGGCCAACAAGGCCGTGGCCGACCATCAGCCCAAGATCGAGAAGATCGACGGCCTCGAGGCCGCGGCCTCGGGCGCGGCGGCCTCGGCCGAGCGCGCCGCCAAGGAAGTGCGCGAGCTGCGCAACTCCACGCAGGAGGCCTTCAACGCCGTCGGCGGCAAGCTCGGCGAGTTCCAGACCTCGATCACGAAGCTCGAGGACTCGATGAAGAAGCCCGTCGTGGCCGACAAGGCCGGCAAGAAGAGCGGACCCGCGGTGGCGGGTCCCGGCGAATACATCGTGAAGGCGGGAGATGGCGGCACGAAGATCGCCCGCACCTTGGGCGTCTCGGTCCAGGATCTCCAGGCGGTGAATCCCGGCGTGAATTGGAACAAGCTCTCCGTCGGCCAGAAGCTGAAGGTTCCCTCGAAGAAGTAAGTTCCGCGCGAGCAACGAGACTTTCGCCTCCCGAGCTCCGGCCGGGAGGCGTTTTTTTTCCAATGAACCAGCAGGATCCCGCTGCTTCCGGCCCCGCCTCCTGGGAGCGGCGGGGGGAGCGGCTGCAGCTCTCGACCCGTGTGCTGGCGGTGCACGGCGTGGAGTTCCATCATCCAGTGCGCGGCACGACCCGGGAGTTCGTCGTCCTGCGGGCGCCCGATTGGGTGAACGTCGTCGCGGTGACGCCTGAAGGCCGGCTGGTGCTGGTGCGCCAGTTCCGGTTCGGGATCAGCGCGCTCTCGCTCGAGGTACCCGGGGGCGTGATGGAGCCCGGGGAGGATCCGCTGGAGACGGGGCTCCGCGAGCTGCGGGAGGAGACCGGTTTCACGGCCGGCCGGGCGCGGCTGCTCGGCTGCGTACACCCCAATCCCGCGATCCAGTCCAACCGCTGCCACTTCGTGCTGGTCGAGGACGCGGTGCGGGCGCACGACCAGGAATGGGACGCAGACGAGGAGATCGCGGTGGAACTGCTGCCCGTCGACGACGTGCTCGCGCTCGCGCGGAGCGGCGGCATCACGCACGCGCTCGCGCTCAACGCGCTTATGCTCTTCGACGCGCACCGGCGGCGGGCGTGATCTTCGGCGTGAAACTGGACCTTCAGGAGATTGGTTCGGGAGGGGCGTCCGAAAAGTTCCTTGCCGAACGCCCGCACCGTCTTCCCGACTGCGTGCCGGCGATCTAGCTCGACCTGTCCGGCCCCGCCGGCATTCGCCGGCGCCTCGCCGGGCATCGGATCGTCCCCGCCTGCGCCTAGTGCTTTCGCAGGAAAGCCTGCGCTCAGTTGCGCATGGCGGGTGACGCTTTCGTCTGCTGGCGCGCCCTTTGCCTGAAGCCCCAGGGGAACGCTCCCGCCCTCAAGGTGGATTTCAACGGAGGATTCGGCTTCGGTGAAGCCCTGGCCGATTTCGAACGCATCGGTGCCCGGCGCAGCCATTAACCTTCACGCGTTTGGCGGGCCGGCGGTTCTTTCGGATGATCTACTTGACGGCATCCGGAGCCGGACAACGAGTTCGCGGTCCACGGCCGTGCGCAAGCGGTCCGTCCCAATGGCGGCGGGCATCGGTCGCTCCTGGCGGGATCGCTCGTGGGCTAAATCTTCCGTTCGGTCTGGTCCGAGCCTTTGGGCTTGCTCGGGTCTGTCCGGTCGGACTCTTCGGGCCATCGCTTCACGAATAGCTCATTTACGCGTTGGATCGATCGGCAGCGAGCACCCGGCTGATCACATCCGCCTGGTTGTTCGCCGGTTGGTCGTGGTGTTGGCGATTCTTGTGCTCGCGGTCCCGCGGGTGACTCTAGCCGGCGAAGCCGGGATCCGCATCTCGTCCATCCTTGAGGTTGAACCGAGAGCGGATCAGGCGCCGGAACAGGACGACGAGTTGGTGGCAATGGCGGCGGGCCCCGGAAAGTCGCTGCCTTCTCTGGAAGCCGCGTCCTTTGTGCCCTTTAAGCCGCAGTGGCTGGTCCTGCATGTGTCGCGGACGGATTCAGCCAGCCGGGCCGAGTATTTTCGCGTGACGTCCGCCCAGCGGCGCGAGCTCGACGCATTTTTGATCGTGGAGGGACGGGTGGTCGCCCGATCGTCGGGAGGTTATTCGCGGTTGTTGGGTGGCGACGCCATCGACTCGCCCGATTTCAAGGTGCCGCTCGACGCCTGGATCGGAACCGAGGCGACGATTCTCCTGCGCACCGTTGCGACCGAACGACTGCCCTATCTCCCCGCATTTCTGGAGGGCAAGTCCGCCCAGAAGCGGTCCCTCATCGCCAATGCCTTTCTGTTTTTTTTCATCGGGTGCAGCCTGGTCTTCATCTCGTTCCAGCTCCTGATTTTCCTTGGGCTACGCGAGCGGGCTTCGCGGGATTACGCGATTTTCGTCAGTTTGATCGTATTGGTGCATGTTATTCGGACGGGGTTCCTTTCGTGGGACTTCTGGCCCGGTGAGGCCAGCGTCTACGCCGGCGACATGCTCTTCGCGCTCCGGCTCGCCGTCTTGATCTCGGCCCTCCGCATGATCGGCAGCTTCCTCGACCTGGAAGAGTGGAATGCGCCGCTCCACAAATGGAATCGACGCCTGCAACTGGCCGCGGTCGCAATCTCATTGATCGCAGCCTGCTTCGGCCACCGCATGCTGCAGTCCAGTATCGCCTTTTGGCATATCGTGGCCGGCTCATGGGGCATCTTCGTGGCGGCACGCGCGGTCGCGGTCCGTCGTCCAGGTGCAGCATTCCTGCTCATGGCGTGGAGTGGCTTGGCGATCACTTCCATCTACATGAATCTGGTGATCACGGGCCTGCTAGCGCCGAGCGCCGTGATCCCGTTCGTTATCCCGGCGGGGATCCTCTGGGAAATGACGCTCAATGGCGCCGGCTTGGTCATTAGATTGGAAGTGCTCCGCCAGCAGCGCCACGAGGCCCACGTGCGCAGAGTCGAGGTTCAGGAAGTGGCGCGTCTGGTGCAGATCGTTTGCCACGACATCAGCAACCCGCTTATGGTTATCCGCTTCGCGCTCGAGCGGTTGAATCAACAGGTCAAGACCGGCGAGGCCACGGCAACGCTGGCGAAATCAATCCACCAGGCGCGCCAGGGCGAACAGGCCATCCTGGAAATCATCAGTGATGTTCGCTCGCTGGAGCTGCTCCGCAGCAGCCGTGGCGCGCTCCCCGTATCGGCTGTGAATGTGATCGGCCTCGCTCGGGACGCCTTGGCCATGTTCCGCGACCGGGCGGAGGAAAAAGACGTGCAGCTCGTTGATCAACTGCCGGCGGATGAAGTCATCGCCTACGCCGCGGCCGGCATGCTGGTCCGCAACGTGCTCGCCAACATCCTGTCCAACGCCCTGAAGTTCACCCCGACGGGAACGCGCATCACGCTCAGCCTGGAGCGCGAGCCGGGCAGGATCGGTCTGCGCATCACGGACTGCGGCGCGGGTATTTCCACCGAGACGGTTGCCGCGCTCGAACGCGCGGAGCCGTTGACGAGCGAACTCGGCACCGCCGGAGAGCGCGGGACTGGCTTCGGCCTCCGGATCACCCGCGACTTCGTGGTCGCCATGGGCGGCACGCTGCGGTTCCACGCACCACAGCCGGGCGCCGGCACCACCGTTACCACTTGGCTGCGCGAAGGCTGAAACCCCGCGTTCTTCGCTCAGTTGGCCGGCTCCATTCATAAGCCATCGGCCCACGGGGCTTGGATGATCGGGCTGGGCTTTCACCGGCTTTCGCTCACCGCGTGACCGTGGCGCGCCACCGGCGGGTGGGGTTTCGCCTTCGTCCATGACTCCAGCCCGCCGCGAGTGCCCGCGTCCGCGGTCCCGGCGTCGTCGGGGTGATCAATCACCTAGTACTTGCCGTCTGACCCGATCGGGAGCGAACCGCGGTCATGAGTGTGATCCGGCGTTCTGAACGATCGATGGGTCGATCCGCGTCCATCCCCACGATAGGAATCTGGATCCGCCCGGGGATCCGCGGGGTAAATCGACCTGGGCAGACCCCCGCCGCGTCGTTTGACAAGGGATGGGCCGGAAGTTTGCTCGCGGTGCCGTGATGACCACCGCTCCGCTCTTCGCGAACGACCCGGGCACGCTCGGGGCCGCCGAAGGCGACCGGGTGCCGGTGGAGCTTGAGCGCGAGGTGCGGCGGATCTACGGCCGCAGCCCGCTCTACGGCCGGCGCTTCCCCCTGCATGCCGACCCGCTGCGGTGGGCGTGTTTCCGCGAAATCCCGGTGCTCTCGAAGCGGGAGATCGTGGAGCGCGGGCACCAGGCGTTCTTCGCCGACTACGCCGAGGTTGAGCGCGGCCTGCAGGCGCGACGGTACGAGTACGAGAGCACGGGAGGCACGACCCAGTCGCCGATGACGGTGATCATGGAGGACGGCTGGTGGAATGCGCAGACCGCGCGCGCCTACCGCGCCTCCCCGGTCCTGCGGGAGTTCACCGACCGCCCTTACCGCAAGTGCGTCCTCGCCCCGGTGGGATGCTCGAGCAACCTGTGCCCGTACGAGGACCATCCGTTCCCGCACCGCTACTTCGACGGAACCGTTTACCTCAACCTTTCGAGCGATCCCTTCGCCTTCCCGGAGAGCGAGTGGGACCGCATCGTGACGGAGCTGCAGGCGACGAAGCCCGAGGTGCTCGAGGGGGAGCCCGTCTACCTGTCGCTCCTCGCGCGCGCGGCGCGGCGTCGCGGGGTGTCCGTGCCCAGCCTGCGCGCGGTGATCCTCACCTACGGCAAGGCCAGCGCGCAGCACGGGCGTCGTGTGGCGGAGGTCTTCCCCGCGGCGCAGGTGGACCTGTACGGCTCCACCGAGGCGGGCTACCTGTTCGTCGGCGACGCGTTCCGCGACAACCAGCGGGTGATCGACGAGAACGCCTTCATCGAGCTCGTGCCGTGGCGGGCGACGCTGCCGGACGTCTTCCAGATTCACGTGACGACGCGAGGGCGCGAGGCGATGCCCCTGCTCCGTTACCACACGGGCGACATCGTGCAGCGTTTCCCCTCCGGCTTCCGCTTGCTCGGCCGCGAAGGGAACCTGTTCTTCCGGCCCGACGGCTCGCTGCTCTCGCCGACCGACATCGACGCGGCACTCCCGGCCGACTTCGCCTGCTGGCACTACTCGCTGGTTCAGACGGGCGAGACGCGCTGGGACTTCCACTATGTCGCCGACGCGACGGCGGACCATGCGGCGCTGGAAACGTCGCTGGCGGAGCTGATCGGCGACCGGGCGCGCGTGACGGCCTTCCGGCGGAAGTTCATCGCCCCGGCCGCGAGCGGGAAGTTCGCGTTGCTGCGGCCGCTCGCGCGGACCTGAGCGCCCCGGGCCGCTGAGGATGACGCCCGAACCCCCTGTGCGGGCGACGACCCCGGCCGCCGCGCCGGCCTGCGAATGAACCGCGACCGGTCCGATCCCCGTGCCCGCGCGGTCCTGATGCTGCTGGTCGCGAACGCGCTCTGGGGGCTCAGCTTTCCCCTGATCAAGGCGATCAACCTGCTCCACGCGCAGCTGGTGCCGGCGGCGGGAACCTGGTTCTCGGCGGTCTACACCGTGGCGCCCCGGTTCCTCATGGCGGTGGCGCTCCTGTTCGCGCTCCGGCCCACGCAGGTGTGGCGGTCGAATGCCGGCGAGCGGCTGCAGGGACTATGGCTCGGCTTCTTCACCGCGGCGGGCATGCTCCTGCAGAACGACGCGCTGCAGTTCACCTCGGCGAGCACGTCGGCGTTCCTCACCCAGTTCTACGCCATCATGATCCCCGTCTGGCTCGCGGTGCGCGGACGCGTGAACCCGGGAGGGCGCGTCTGGCTCTGCTGCGCCCTGGTGCTCGCCGGCGTGGCGATCCTGGGAGGTTTCGACTGGCGGGAGCTGCGCATGGGCCGCGGCGAGTGGGAGACGCTCCTCTGCTCGGTGTTCTTCATGGGGCAAATCCTCACCCTGGAACGCCCCGAGTTCGCGGGTAACCGCCCCGACCGCGTCACCTTCGTCATGTTCTCGACCCAGGCCGCCGTCTTCTCGGCCCTGGCGCTGGTGCTGGCGCCCGACGCCGCGACGCTGGCGGCCCCTTGGGGCAACGGGGCCTGGCTCGGATGCACGGTGACGCTCGCCCTCCTGTGCACGATCGGCGCGTTCTCGATCATGATCGCCTTCCAGCCGCGCATCTCCGCCACCGAGGCCGGCCTCATCTACTGCGTCGAGCCCATCTTCGCCTCGGCGCTCGCCCTGTTCGTTCCCGGAATCATCTCCGCTTGGGCGGCCATCGACTACCCCAACGAGCGGGCCACGTGGACGCTGCTCGCCGGCGGCGGACTGATCACTGCCGCCAACGTCATCCTGCAGCTACGTCCCGCGGGACGGACTTGAACGTCGAGGAATAGGCTTGGTGGACGCCTCCGGCCCGGCATCGTGCGGCCCGTGGCGAAGCCCCTTGCCCCGGTTCCTTGGCGCACCGTGCTGATCCCGGTCCTGATCAGCAGCCTGGCGGCGTTCGGCCTCTCCCGCCTGCCGGTGCTCGAGTCGGTGGAAAACGTCGCGTGGGACGGGCTCGCCCGCCTGCGGGCCGGCCTGCAACCGCGGAACGCGTCGGACTCGATCGCGCTGATCGGCATCGACGAGGCGAGCCTACGGGATTTTGGGCGGTGGCCGTGGCCACGCCGCCTGCACGGTGACTTTCTCCTGCTGGCGGGACTGCGCCGGCCGAGCGTGAGTGCGTGGGACATCCTTTTCACCGAACCTTCGGCCGACGCCGAGGACGACGCGCACCTGCTGCGCGGGGTCGGTGGAGCCGGAGGCGTGGTGGTGCTGGGCGCGATGGGCGCGGACGCGGGCGAGGGAGCGGCGCCCGGATCCCCGGAGGCGACCGGCTCCCGGCTGGTGCGGCTGACGCGAGTCGAGGGTGACCGCACGCGGGTGCTCGCCGCGGAGGCGGCGCTGCTGCCCGCGGGTCCGCTGGCGGCCCGGGCGGAGATCGGTTTCGTCGACACCCCGCCCGGGCGCGACGGCACGCGAAGGGCGGTGCCCCTGGTCGTGCGCATCGGCGACTTCATTCATCCCTCGCTGAGCCTCCGCGCGCTGATGGCGCATTGGCAGGCGGGGGCGGACGACGTGACCGTGCGGCTGGGTGACGCGGTCGAGGTGCGCGGCCGGCTGGGATCGGCGAGGATCCCGGTGGACGACGCAGGGCTTTACCTCGTGAACTTCCGCCACGGCGTCGAGGATCTGGTGACCTATGGTTACAGTCAGGCCCTTGCGCAGCTGACGGACCGTTACCAGAAGAAGCCGGGCCGGGTGCCCCAGCTCACCGGACGCATCGTGCTGGTGGGGCAGACGGCGGCCGGGCAGACGGACCTCGCGCCTACCCCCTTGGCCGCACAGACGCCGTTGGTCCTCGTCCACGCCAACGCGCTGGAAAACTTCCTGGCTGGCGACTACCTGCGCCGGGTTCCGCCGGCGTGGATCTGGTTCGGGATGGCGCTGGCCGGCGGGCTGTGCGTGTGGCGCTTCGGGGAGCGCGGCCTGCGCGAGCACGCGATCGCAGCCGTCGGCGTGCCCGTTGTTTTCACCCTGGGGGCGGCGTTTGCCTGGATCGAGGGCAGCGCGATGGTGCCGCTCACCGGGCCGCTGCTCGGCTTCCTCGGCCTGCAGGTGCAGGCGATCGGGCGGCGGGTGCTGTCGGAGCAGCGGGCGAAGGAGCGGATCAAGGGAATGTTCGGCACGTACGTTTCGCCGGCGGTCGTCGAGCGAATGGTGCAGGCGCGGGAGATGCCGCGGCTCGGCGGTTCGGCCGAGGAGATCACCGCCTATTTCAGCGACATCCAGGACTTCTCCACCTTCTCCGAACTGCTGCCCCCCGAGCGTTTGGTGGAGCTGCTCAACGAGTACCTCTCCGCCTGCACCGACGTGATCCAGGATGCCGGAGGCACCTTGGACAAATACATCGGCGATGCCGTCGTCGCGATGTTCGGCGCGCCGCTCTTGCTGCCGGGTCACGCGCACCATGCGTGCCTCGCGGCGCTGCGGTCGCAGGCACGGCTGGCGGAACTGCGGGAGCGATGGCGAGCGGCGGGCGCTTGGCCGGAGGCGGTGAACGCGATGCAGTCGCGCATCGGGCTCAACACCGGCGTGGCCGTCGTGGGCAACATGGGCAGCCGCGTGCGGTTCAACTACACGATGATGGGCGATTCGGTGAACCTGGCCGCCCGCATGGAGTCAGGCGCCAAGCACTGGGGCGTGCACGTGATGTGCACCGAGGCCACGCGGGCGGCGAGCGAGCGACACGCACCCGGGCGGATCGTGTTCCGTCCGCTCGGGCGCATCGTCGTGAAGGGACGTACCGAGCCCGTGCCGATCCACGAGGTCTTCGGCGAGGCCGGGTCTCTGCCTGCCGGCGGCGCCAAGTGCGTCGCCGCATTTTCGCGCGGCTTGGAGTCTTACCGCGCCCGCGATTTCGACGGCGCGCGGCGAGAATTCGAGGCGAGCGCCGCCCTCGAGCCCAAGGCTCCCGGGCGCACGCCGGGCGTGAAGAACAACCCGTCGTTGGTCTTCCTCGGGCTGGTGGATCGTTTCGCCCGCGAGGCTCCGGCCGGGGATTGGGATGGCACCCACTTAATGACCGAAAAATGACGCCCGGTTTCCCGCGTTGCCAGCGGCGGCGGGATCGGTTACCGGTTTGGAGATCACCCCAGCTCAATGAATCCTTCATCCTTCCTCCGCCGAGTCCTAGCCTTCGCGCTCCCGCTGCTGTTCGTGGCCGCCGCCCCTGCCCAGCAGCAGGCCACGATCCTGAAGGTCGTCGGTCAGGGTGCCACGGTGCTGCTGCCCGATGGCCGCTCGGTCGGCGCCGAAGTCGGCCTCAAGGTGCCCGAGACCGCGACCATCCGCTCGGGCTCCGCGGAGGTCTACCTTGAGGCGGTCTCCGGCGCGATCGCCACGATCAAGCGCGACTCGCAGGTCGTCGTGCTCACCCTCTCCGGCAACGAACCCACGCTCGAACTCAAGGGCGGCAGCGTGGTCTCGCAGATCGACCGCGCCAAGCTCGCCGGTCGCTCCTACGGCGTGAAGACGCCGCGCGGCGTGGCCGCGGCCCGCGGGACCGTCTACACGGTCAATGTCGAGGGCGTGAACTACACCGTGGTCACGGCCTCGGGCTCGGTGACGATCTCCGCGCCCAACGTCCCCACGGTCACCATCAACGCCGGCTCGGTTTCCGTCTCCACGGTGCAGGGGGGAGCCGCCCTCACGGCGGCCTCTGTCGCCGCCAGCAACCCGGAGGTCATGGCGGCAGTCAACCAGGCGGCCGCCGTGGCCGTCGCGGCCGTGGCTGTCGTCGCCGCCAATCCCCAGAGCTTCGGTACTGCCGCTTCCGCGACCGCGGGCGTGGAGCTGAACACCGCGGTCGCCACGGTCGTCAACTCCGTGCCCTCCGCTGTCGCGCAGGCCGCCGCCAGCGCCGCGGCCGCCGCGCCCACGCAGGCCGCCGCTGTCGTGACCGCCGCGGTGCAGGCCGCCGCCTCCTCGGGTAACGCCCAGACCGTGACCCAGGTCGCCCAGACCGTCACGCAGGCCGCCGCGCAGGGCGCGGCCCAGTCCGTCGCCACGCAGGCCGCCGCTTCCGCTGGTAACGCCCAGGCTGCCACGCAGGCCGCCGCGACGGCCGCCCAGCAGGTCGCCCAGCAGGTGGCGCAGGCCGCTACCCAGGCGGTGCAGCAGGCGATGCCTTCCGCCGTTTCCCAAGTGACGCAGGCTGCCGCCCAGGGTGCCGCGACCGGCGCCGCGCAGGCGGCCACACAGGTGGCCACCAGTGCTGGTGCGAACGCCGCCCAGGCCGCGTCCGCGGTCGCCACTGCCGCCGCTCAGGGCGCCACCGTCGGCTCCGGCGGCTCGGCCTCCTCGGCGCAGGCCGCCGCTTCCGGCGCCTCGCAGGCGGCTTCCCAGGTTGCCTCCCAGTCTGCTCCCTCCCAGGCCACCGCGATCGCCCAGCAGACGGCAAGCGCTGCCGCCTCGGGAGCAACGACCGGAGTTTCCCAGACGCAGGGTCAGGCCGCCGCTCAGGCCGCCGCCCAAGGCATTGCGAATGGCGCTGCTTCGGGTGCGGCCCAAGGTGCTGTTTCCGGCGCGACTTCATCGGGCGCCGCCAATGTGAATACCAGCGCGATCGCCAGCTCCGCGGCGAGCGGCGCGGCCACCGGCGCCAGCCAGAGCTCCGGCGCAACCGTCACGCCTCCTGCGGTCACGCCGCCGTCGACTTCCGCTCCGGCGGCCCCGGTCGTGACCACGCCCGTCACCCCCGTTGATCCCGCGATCAACGTCAGCCGCTCGAACTGATTTCTTTTCCCGCCGCGCGCCGCCTTGGGCGTTCAGCGTCCCGGCGTCGCGGCGGGCGGGTTAACCGGCGGCGCCACGATGATCGTGGCGCCCTGGCCGGGCGCCGTCGTCACCGCGGGAACCGCCTCGCCGGTCGAGAAGGTCATCACGCGTACGGCTTCGCGTAGCCCCGCGACCGGCGCGTCCGTGGACAAGGTCGACTCTGCCGAGATCACCATTTGCCGCCCGGTGCCCCCGGCGGCCGCGGCTCCGGCGGGCAGCACGGGATAAACGCCCTGAAGTCCCGCGGCCAGCGGAGCGGCGGGGCCTCCGGCCGGTGGCGTGGTGGCGAACGCCAGGCCGCCCGATAGCATGCCGAGCCACGGTGACCGCTGCGCGTAGGCTTCCGCCGCTTCCTGGCCGAGCGCGGTGGTTAGCTCCCGCTTGGCCCGCGCCGCGAGCTCCTGGAGCTGCGCGCGTCTCTGCGGCGCCGCGGCCGAGCCGTCGGCGTTGATGCGCTGCGACTCGACCGCGAGGGAATCGCGCAGTGCTGCCACCTGATCTGTGGTGGCGGCCGGGAGGTTCAGCCGGCTGACGAGTGAGTCGAGCGTGCGCAGGTCGGCGTCGGCCGCGCGCTGCAGCCGCGTCCAGGCGGGCTCGCCCACGGCGTTGCGGATGTCCTCCTGCAGCTGCCGCTGCGCGTCGGCGAACGCCTTCATGCCCTCGGGCGTGGCCCGGGCGCGTGCGCTCTCAGCGGGGAAGCGTTCGTCGAATGCCTGCTGGAGCGCGAAGATGCGGCGGAACTCATCTTCCGTCTCGATCGCGTCACCGTAGCGCGCGCGGATGACCGCGGACGAAGGGGAGGTTCGCATCGCGTACTCGGCAGATTCAGCCGGTGAGAGAAGCGCGGCGATGTCGCGCTCGCGTTCAGCGCGGAGCAGCTTCAGGCGCTCGCGGTCGGAGGCGAGCTGGACGCCGTTGGTGCCGAACTTCGCGGTGAGCTCCTCGTAGTCCTGGTTGATGCGCCGCAGCGCATCGCGCTTGGCGGCCGGCAGGAACGACAGGAGGCCGGGATCGCCGGGGCCGAACACGCCCTTGGGGTCGATGCCGGCGGCGGCGAGGGCCTCGGTGACGTCCCGGCGCCATTGCGCCTGCTGTTCCGCGCCCGCTACGCCGGATCGGTTGGCGCGCCACCAGCGCGGGTCGGCGGAGGGTGCGGGCGCCTTGGTCGCGAGGGCCGCGAAGCGGCGGCCGAGGGCGAGTTCACGCGAGAGGGATTCGGGTGCCCCTGCCGCCGCGAGCGCTGCGGGATCACCCGAGACGAGGGCGGCGCGGAGCGCGGTATCGGCGGCCGGCCGGGGAGCGGCCGGGGTTTGTGTCTTCGCGGAGGGAACTTCGACGCCGCCGCGGGAAACAACGAGCGCGACGAGCGCGGCGTTGGCCGCGAGTGAGGTACCGAGGAGGAGCGGGGATAGCTTCACGGGAAAAAGGTCGGCTCGGCCGCGAGAAGGTTCCCCCGTTCAGGAGCGGCCGCGCGAGGCGAGCAGGGAACGGAGGGTCACGCCGGTGATGACGACAGCGCCGCCGATCAGGGCGAGGCCGGAGGGGGTCTCGCCCACGAAGAGCAGCACCCAGACCGGGTTGAGCAGCGGTTCGATGATCGGGATGATCACCCCTTCGAGCGCCGTGACGTGGCGGATCGCGCGGGTGTAGAGCCAGTAGGAGAGTCCGAGCTGGACGGTGCCGAGCAGCAGGATGGCAATCCAGCCGTCACCAGGCAGCGGCGGCGCCCGCAGGATCCATGGCAGGCAGATGACGAAGGCGATGATATTGCCCAGGATGACCGACTCCACCGGCGAACCGTCCTTCTGGCGGCGGAGCGCGACAACGGTTGCACCGAAACCGATGCCGCTGAGCAGCGCGAGGAAATCGCCGGCGAGGTGTCCCGAGGCGAGCCCGTCGCCGAGGAAGATCGCCATGCCGGCGATGGTCACGGCGATGGCGATCCAGTCGAGGCGCGTGGCGCGCTCGCCGAGGAAGCGAGCCCCGAGCAGGGCGACCCAGATCGGTGCGGTGTACTGGATAAGGATGGCGTTGGCGGCGGTGGTGAGGGTGGTCGCCCAGCAGAACAGGATCGTGCAGGCCGCGTACAGGAGTGCGGTCACGATCTGTATGCGGGAGAAAGGGAATCGCAGGCCACGGCACGTCAGCAGCAGGAAGACTGCCGCGATGGCGCCGCGGGCGCCGGCGACCGCGAGCCCGGGCCAGGTGTCGCCCACGCGCTTGATGAGCACGCCGGCGAAGCTCCAGCAGAGGGCGGCGCCGATGAGCTGCAGCACGGAACGGGAATGGAGGGCGCTCATCTCGCGGGTGGCGATTGCGGGCCGCCGCCGCGGAGCGCGCAACGAGAAATCGGTGGCGGCGGCCGCGTGGGCCGCCATGTTCCGCCGCATGAAGGCGCCGCGGTTCATCCTGCTGGCGGCGGTGCTCGCCGTCGTGCTCTGCGGCGTGTTCCTCGTTCGGCGCGTTTCGCGGCCGGAGTCCTCTTCCGCGAACACGGCTCCGGCTGAAATGGCCGGAGCTGGCGGCCGCGGGTCCGCTGGAAAAACCGTTCCGTCTGCCGTCCTCCGTGGCGGCGAGATGCTTTCGCCGCAGGAAAAACAGGCGCGGGTGGAACGCATCCGGCGCGACTATGACGATGTGCGCACGCGCGCGGCGGCCGAGTACGCGGCCACCGCGGGTTCATTCCCCGGCGGACTCAACGCCTTCCTGCGCCAGCTCGCGCTGCTGGAGCGGGAGAAGCGCGCCGATCTGGCGGCGGTCCTCTCACCCGAAGAGCTCGACGCGCTGGAAATGGTGGAGAGTAACGCGGGGCAGACCGTGCGGCGGTCGCTCGCCGGCACCGGAGCCACCGAGGCGCAGGTGCTCGCCGTTTTTCGCCTTGAGCGCGAATTCCAAGACCGATTCGCGCTGGTCTTCGACCTGACTCCTCCCGCGCTGCTCGAGCGCCAGCGTGTGCGCGACGAGTACGACGGGCGCGTCATCGCCCTGCTTGATCCGATGGACGCCCTCGCCTGGCTCGCGGCCCGCGACGGCGACCAAGGGCTCATGAACGAATGGGTGCGCCAACGCGGCCTGCCTCCCGCCGCCGCCTTCGGGCTCTGGAAGATCAAGGGGGATTTCGTCGTGCGACGGCTTGAGCTGAAGGCCGCGAAGTCCGTCCCGCCCACCGCGCTCGTCGACCTCATCCGTGAAACCGAGGCACGGCTCGCGGCCGCCGCGGGGGCTGAAACTGTGGCGAAGGAGCGCGACGGGATCTTCCGCTGGCTTCCGCGGCCTTGATCAGGCGCGTGCCGCCACCGGCCGGCCGGGAGGCGCGGGCCGCGGGTTCCGCAGCACGGAGTGATTGACGGGCCGGCGCTGGTCCGGCGTGAGCGGCGGCAGTTCCGGCAGCGCGTCGAGGCGGGATTCCCGGAGCCAGTGGCGGGCGAGGGCCCGGAACGTGTCCCAGCGTTCCGCGATGAAGTGGTCGCGCGCGGTCATGGTCGCGCCGTCGCCGATGAGCGCGTCGGCCGCGGCGGCCTGGCGCAGCAGGCTGCGCCATTCGGTGAGCAGGCGATCAATGTCACCTCGACCCGCGGTCTCCACCTCGTCGAGCACCTCGCGGGTGCGGGCGCCCTCCGCTACGAGGGCACGTACCGCCTCGCCCGCACCCGAGCCGTACTGAGGTGGCACGCCCTCCCGCAGCCAGCCCTCGATCGAGAGCCGGCGGTACGCGAGCCGGCAGGAATCCGCCAATCGCCCCAGCCAGCGCGGGTTGGTGCCGGTGAAACGGTCGGCGGCGAAGAGGTCGGCCGCGTCGAACACGAGGTCGTCGAGCGGATGGCGATGGTTTTCGAGGGCGGCGGCGAGCGCGAGCCCCTCGGGCCCGAGGAAGAACGAGGCGATCTCGCCGCGCACGGTGAGCCGGAGGTGCCGGTCCAGGATCCCGGCGCGCTGCCATTGCCAGAGCAGGGTGGGCTCCGGGGAAAGCGCGAGGCAATCGGACCGGTGCGGGCAGGTCGCGCAGGCGGGCAGGGGGTGGCGATCCCGGCGCACGACGCGGGCGCGGCCGGTGTCGGTCCTTTCCCCGCAGGGTAGGCCGGCCGACAATTCCGGCGGTGTGCGCTCGATTCCCATCGGCACGGGCTCCGCGGAGAAAAGCCGCGCGGATTCGGTGCGGGCGAGTTCGCCGGCGTCACGTCCGCCGCGCAATTGGCGGAGGAAGAGCGCCCAGGGCAGCGGGACGGCGCGACGGAGCCGCAGGGGCTCCGCCCGACGCAGACGCGGGGTGGTGCCGCTGACCAGCACGAAGCCCGCCTCGTCCAGCCCGCGGCGGCCGGCGCGGCCGATCATCTGCAGCAGTTCGTGCGGCGCGATTTCCCTCTCGAGGTGGTCGTGCCGGTAGCTGCCCGCGGTGATCATGACGGAGCGCAGCGAGAAGTTGATGCCGGCGCTCAGCCCGAGCGTGGCGACGACGGCGCGGAGCTGCCCCGCCTTGGCGAGCGGCTCGATCACGCCGGCGCGCTGCGCGTAACTCAGGCCGCTGTGGTGACAGGCGACCCGGGCGCGGAGAAGCCGGGCAAGATGGGGGCCGCAGAGCTGCTCCTGCTCCGGCGTAAGCGTGAGCGGGTCGGCCAGCGGCAGCTCGCGCGCGAATTGCCGCGCCAGCCGCTCGGCGTCGGCCCGGTGCGGTGCGAACAGCAGCACGGGTCCGAGGTTTTCGCGCAGCGCGCCGGCGACGCGGCGGGACCAGAATCCATCGATGCAGCGCGGCAGGCCGTGGATCAGCTCGTCGACCTCCACCTCCTCGAGGCGCACGGGGCGCTCGGCGTGCCTCACCACGGCGGGCCGGCGGCCGAGCCGCGTGAGCCACGCCGCGACTTCATCCGGATTGGCCACCGCGCCCGAAAGGAGCAGCAGCTGCAGCCCGGGCGGTGCGAACAGCACGACGCCCTCGTAGTGATTTCCGCGGTGGGGATCCGCGATCCACTGGTACTCGTCGATGACCAGCAGCTGGAAGCCGCGCGCCGAGCGGCCGCCCGGCGGCGCGACCACGAGTCCCTGCACCGCCTCGAGGGTGGCGACCACGATTGGCGCCTCCGGGTTCACGCAGAGGTCGCCGGTCATGATGCCCGTGTCCCATCCCCGGGCGCGCCATTCCGCGAACTTGTCGTTGGCGAGGGCCCGCGTGGGAACCGTGAAGAGCGCGCGGCGCGTGAACCCCGATTGCTCCGCCCAGCGTTCAAAGATGTAGGTCTTCCCGGCGCCGGTCGGAGCGTCGACGATCACGTCGCGGCCTTCGCGCAGCCCGGCCAGCGCCCGCGCCTGCCATTGGTCGGGCAGCATCAGCTTCTGCAGTCCGCTGAACGCGTCGGAGAGCACGCGCGGAGCGTGGGTGGGCGGGCGGCGGCGTCAAACGCCCGCGGCTCGGCGCGGTTGCGCTTTCGCCGCGGCGGCTTCCGTTGCGGCATGCCGCCCTCCGCACCGCTGCTCGGGAAAGCCTCCGCCGCGGTGCCCGCGCGGCCGCCCGGCCGGGCGCGGATGCGGATGCGGTGGCGCGACCTGCTTTTCCTGCATTGGGAGACTTGCGCTGACCTGATCCGACCGACGCTGCCGCCGGGCCTTGAGCTGGATCTCCACGAGGACCGCGCGTTCCTCGGCATCGTGCCCTTCGTCATGGCCGGCGTGCGGCCCGCGTTCCTGCCGGCGTTGCCCGGGATTTCTGATTTTCCGGAGCTGAACCTCCGTACGTACGTTCGCGACCGCGCCGGGGTGCCGGGCGTCTGGTTCTTTTCTTTGGATGCGGCCCAGTGGCTGGCGGTCGCCATCGCGCGCCGGTTCTTCCACCTGCCTTATCACGTTTCGCGGATGAAGGTGGACCGAGATCCGGCGGGCGGTCTCGAACTTTGCTCGCGGCGCCGTGCGACCGGGGCTGGCTCCCGCTTCGCGTGGACCCCCGGCGAGCCGTTGCCTGCGCCGGGGCCGGGCTCGTTGGAGCACTTCCTTGCTGAGCGTTACCGCTTCTACGCGACGGATGGCGCGCGGCTCTTCCGCGGCGCGGTGGCGCATCCGCCTTACCCGCTGCGCCGCGCGGTCGTCACCGCCTGTGAGGAGAACCTGTTCGCCGCGGCGGGTTTTGAGCCCGCCGGCCGCGGGCCCGATCATGTCCTTTGTTCGGACGGCGTGGAGGTGGAGGCCTTCGCCTTGGAGGAAGTCGGTCGATCGGCGCCGCGGAGCTTGGAACCATGAAGGGCGTGCGGAAGGAGCACCTGCCGTCGAAGCCCTGCGCGGTGTGTGGGCGGCCGTTCGTGTGGCGGCGGAAGTGGGCGCGCGTGTGGGACGAGGTGAAGTACTGCAGCGACCGCTGTCGCGCGCGGCGCGGAGCCGCGCAGGGCCCTGCCAATCAGCCCTTCGGGGCGGGTGGCGGGGCGATGCGGGCGATGCGCTCCGGCAGCAACGCATAGAGCGCGCCGTCGGGGCCGCCGATGACGTGGCGAATGCGGCCGAGTTCCTTGAAGAGCACCTCCTGCGCCACGAGCTTGCCGCCGTTCAGTTCCAGCCGGCGGAGTTCCTGGGCGGCGAGCGTGGCGACGAAGAGATGGTTGCGCCATTTCGGGAAAAGGTCGCCGGCGTAGAAGTTGGATCCGCAGGGGGCGATCGACGGCACCCAGTAGGAGGCGGGCTGCTCCATGCCTTCCTTCGCGGTGAGGTCGGTGAGCGTGGTGCCGTCGTAATTCATCCCGTACGAGATGACGGGCCAGCCGTAGTTGATTCCCTTTCGGACGAAGTTCACCTCGTCGCCGCCGCGTGGTCCGTGCTCGAGATCGTAAAGGTCGCCGGTTTCCGGATTGAAGCTGAGACCCTGGGGATTCCGGTGGCCGTAGCTCCAGATCGTGGTGCAGGCGCCCGGCTGGTTGACGAACGGATTGTCGGCCGGCACGCGGCCGTCGTCGTGGATGCGGTGCACCTTGCCGTTGGGCCGGGTGAGGTCCTGCGCGTGCGGGCCCTGGCCGCGGTCGCCGATGGTGAAGAACAGGTAGCCCTGCTTGTCGAAGGCAAGGCGGCCGCCGAAATGCACGCCGCCGGACTTGATGTAGTGCTCCGGGCGCGCCTCGTAGACGGTCTCCTGGTCGATCAGGGCGCCGTCCTTGATCCGGCCGCGGATGATGCGCGTGAGGCTCACCGGCTTGCCCTCGGGATCCTTCCGCGGGTCGCTGAACGCGAAGTAGATCCAGCCGTTCTTCGCGTGGTCGGGATGCGGGACCACATCGTAGAGGCCCGCCTGGCTGGCGGTGTCGACGGCCGGCAGGCCGGTAAGCGGGCGCGCGGCGAGCTTGCCCTTCTCGATCAGGAAGGCGTGGCCGCGCTTCTCGGTGACGATCGCGAGGTCGGATTTCAGGAAGGCGAGGGAGAACGGCTCCTTCAGCCCGCCGACCCAGGTGTCGACCTGGAAATCATGGAGCTGGCTGCGGGTGGTGACGGCGTCGGCCGGCTTGTTGAACTGGAGCTGGCCGCGGCGGGAGAGGTCGCGCTGCTCGCGGATGAAGATGACCATCGCGCGGATTTCCTTGTCCGGAATCGCGTTGCCCCAGGCGGGCATGCCCTTGTCGGGGAAGCCCGTGCGGATGCTCTTCTCAAGGGAGTCGTCGTCGCCACCGACGAGCCACGTGTCGTCAAGCATCGAGGGGGCCTGCGCGCCCTGCAGCTTGTCGCCGTGGCAATTGGCGCAGAGCTCGGCGTAGCGCTTGGCGACGGCGCCCGTGCGTGCGTTCTGGGCGGAGACGGTGGGGGCGAGTACGGCGAGGGCGCCGGCGAGGAGGCGGAGGCGGGTGCGGTGCATGTGGGTTGGGTAAGCAAGGATCGCGCCGCGTCAGCGGGCGAGGTCGTAAAGCGCGTAGCCGGCGAGCAGGTTGGGCAGGGCGGGGCAGGGGGTGCGCCAGTCGCCGGCGAGGTGGGCGCGGCGCGAGATGCGGATGCCCTTGGCCGCGCAGAAACGCTCGAAGTCGAGCACGGTGACGGGGTTGGAGGGGCGGCTCTCGAACCACTCGGTGGTGTAGACCTCGTTGCGGATCTTGCTGCCCTGCAGGAGCGCGTTGAGCCGGTTCTTCCAGAAGCCGTGGTTGACGAAGCCGACGGTGACGGCGCGGCCCACGCGCAAGGCCTCGAGGATGACGGCGGCCGGGTCGGCGAGCTCTTGCACGGTGCGCGAGCAGATGACGCGGTCGAAGTGTTTGTCGGGGAAATCGCGCATGAACCGCGTCATGTCGCCCTGGTACGCGCACAGGCCGCGGCGCACGCACGCGGTGACCTTGGCGAAGTCGAGGTCGACGCCGACCGCCGAGACCTGCTTGGACTGGACGAGGTAGCCGAGAAGCGCCCCCTGGCCGCAACCCAGGTCGAGCACGCGGGCGCCGGGTTCCACCCAGTCCCCGATGACCTGCATGTCGACGGTGCGTTTCTCGGCGTGGCGTGGCATCGGCTCGGGGAGGTTCAGATCTCGTAGCTGACGGGGTCGGTGCCCTCGCGCTCGAGGAAGGCGCGCACGAGGGCGTAGAGGTCCTCCGACTCGAGCAGGAAGGAGTCGTGGCCGAGGTCGGTCGCGAGCTCGGCGTAGCTCGCGCGCTTGCCCGCGCGCAGGAGCGCGAGCGCCAGGCGCCGGTTCTGGGCGGGCGGGAAGAGCCAGTCGCTGGTGAAGCCCACGACGAGCGTCTCTGCCTCGACCGGCGCGAAGGCCTGCTCAAGGCTCTGACCGCCCTCCTCGAGGTCGAACTGGTCGAGCGCGCGGGTGATGTAGAGATAGGAGTTGGCGTCGAAGCGGTTGATGAAGCTCTGCCCTTGGTGGCGCAGATAGCCCTCGACCTCGAATTGCAGGTCGAAGTTGTAGGCCTCGGTGGCGGCGGTGTCCTTCTTCCGCCGGCCGAACTTCCGGTCCATCGACGCGTCGGAGACATACGTGATGTGCGCCATCATGCGGGCGATCGCGAGGCCGACGCGCGGCCCGCCGTCGCGCGGGTAGTCTCCGTGGTTCCAGGCGGGGTCCTGCATGATGGCCTGACGGCCGACTTCGTTGAAGGCGATCGCCTGCGCGCTCTCGCGGCCGGTCGTGGCCATGGCGAGGACGCGGCGCACGAGCCGCGGGTACTCGATGGCGAACTGCAGCGCCTGCATGCCGCCCATTGAGCCGCCGACCACCGCGTGCACCCCCACGACCCCGAGGTGGTCGAGCAGCAGCTTCTGCGCGCGCACCATGTCGCGGATGGTGACGAATGGAAAGGTGATGCCGTGCGGACGACCCGTCTCGGAATTCACCGACGAGGGGCCCGAGGATCCCTGGCAGCCGCCGAGGACGTTGGCGCAAACGACGAAGAAGCGCCGCGTGTCGACCGCCTTGCCGGGGCCGATGAGGTTGTTCCACCAGCCGGGCTTGCGGTCCTCCGGCGAGTGCCAGCCGGCGCAGTGGTGGTCGCCGCTTAGCGCGTGGCACACGACGATTGCGTTGTCGCGGGTGGCGTTGAGCGCGCCGTAGGTTTCGTACCTCAGCGTGAATCCCGGCAGCGTCTGCCCGCTGCGGAAAGTGAAGGGTTCGCGGTGGACGAAGTCGCGGGGCGTCACGAGGCCCACGTCCCCGGGCGAAAGGTGGCGGGCCGGGCCCGGGGCGGGCGTGGCGCTGTCCTGATCGTCGGTCATCGGCGGCAGGCGAGCGGAACAGCCGGGCGGGACGGAGGCAAGCGGCGGTCCGGGGCGGCCGGGCGGAGCCAGCTCAGGCGCCGACCTCCTCGTTGGAGAAGACCTGCTGGACGTCGTCGATCTCGTCGAGCGCGTCGTGCAGCCGCTCGAGCGCGTCGGCGTGGGCGGCGTCCTTCACCGGCGCGGTGTTCGCGGGGATGTGGGCTATCTCGGCGCTGTCGGCCTTGATGCCCTTCTGTTCGAGCGCGTGGGAGACCTTGTCGAAGGAGTGGATGCCGCAGCGGATCTCGTAACCCTGTTCGCTGGCGATGACGTCATCGGCGCCGGCCTCGAGGGCGATTTCCATCAGGGCGTCCTCGGTGGCGCGGTCGCGGGAGATCAGGAACTGGCCGGCGTGGAGAAACTGGAAGGAGACCGCGCCGGCGGAGGCGAGGTTGCCGCCCCAGCGGGCGAAGGCGGCGCGCACGTCCTGGGCGGCGCGCTGCTTGTTGTCGGTGGTGACCTTGACCATGAAGGCGACACCGCCGGGACCGTAGCCCTCGTAGGTCACCTCCTCGTAGACGACGCCCGGCAGCTCGCCGGTGCCCTTCTTGATGGCGCGGTCGACGTTGTCGGCCGGCATGTTGGCCTCGCGGGCCTTAAGGATGAGGGTGCGGAGCCGGGCGTTGCCGTCGGGGTTGCCGCCGCCGGACTTGGCGGCGAGCGTGATGTCGCGGGCGAGGCGGGAGAAGACCTTGCCGCGGCGCGAGTCGGTCACGGCCTTCAGCCGCTTGACCTTGGACCATTTGTTGTGGCCGGCCATGGAGACGTGAAGCGCGGGCGGCGGCGGCGCCGCGGGCGGGTCACTTCTGCTTCTTGGGCGTGACGTTCTTGATCGTACGCCCGCCGGTTGCGGGGACGGCGGCAGGTGTCTCGTCGGGATCCTTCATGCGGTTGACGATGACCTGCTGCACGATGGTGAAGACGCCGTTCACGGTCGAGTATAGGGCGAGCGCGCAGGAGAAGCCGTAGCAGAAGAGGGTGAAGACGTAGGGCATGATCTTCATCATCTTCATCTGCATGTTGTCCACCGACGGGGTGGGCGTGAGGCGCATCTGGATGACCATGGTCGCGCCCATGAGGATCGGCATGATGTTGATGGGCAGCCAGGCGATGCCGAAGAGGTGGCCGACGGTGTCGGGCGACGCCAGGTCCTTGGCCCACAGGAAGGGCTGCAGGCGCAGCTCGGCGGTGCACTGGAGCATGGCGAAGAACCCGATGAAGAGCGGGAAGGTGATCAGGATCGGGATGCAGCCTCCCAGCGGGTTGATGCGCTTCTCCTTGAAGAGCTCCATCGTGGCCTGCTGCTGCTTCTGGGGGTTGTCCTTGTACTTCTCGCGGATCGCCTGCAGGTCAGGCTGAAGCTTGGCCATCTTCTTGGCCGAGCGGGAGGCGGCGAGGGTGAAGGGCAGGCTGATGATCTTCAGGATCAGCGTCATCAGGATCACGGCGACGCCCCAGTTGCCGACCCAGCCGTGGGTAAGGTTCAGGAGGATGTTCTGCAGGGGGGCGACGTAGCCGCTCAGGAAGATGCGGTTGAAGAAGTACTGCGTGTACGGGAGCACGCGGTCCTCGTTCTGCTCGAAGCGCGAAAGCCGGCGGTATTCCTGCGGGCCGACGTAGAGGATGCCCTGCAGCGTGGCCGAGCCGTTGGCGGCGAGCACCGGCAGGTCGAACCGCATCGCGCCGGCAAGCCCGATGTGCGGGTGGCTTGCGCCCGGGAACTGCGGCAGCTCGATCCGGCGCGCCGCGACGCCGGCTCCCGGCTTCTCGGGCGTGTAGACGCTGGTGAAGAACTGGTTCTTCGCCGCCGCCCAGACGACATTGCCGGGACGCTCCAGCGTCGCCACGGCCGGCCGGCCTGCTCCGAACAGCGAGCCGAAACCGCCGCCCTCGAGCTCGGACCTTTCCGTGAAGTGCGTGTCGTTGCCGTCGTAGGTGACGACGTTCAGGTACTGGCCCACGTCGGCCGCGTCGATCAGCCCAGCCGTGCCGAGGCTGAGCGAGGCCTTGCCGAGGGGCTGCGTGCCGCTCCCGAGGTTCCGGAAGGTCGTCTCGTGCCGGATGCGGTACGGGTCGGCGCCCTTCTCGCCGTCGCGCGTGAGGCGGTAGGTGCGCGTGACCTCGATGCGGCCGTCGAGCACATGGCGGAACACGGCCTCCGTGGCCGAGCTGCTCACGACTTCGTACATCGTGCCGCGTCCGAGTCCCGGGTAGTCGGTGAACGCCAGCAGCGGATCCTCGTGCAGTTCGTTGAAAACATAGGGGTCCGGCTTGCCGAGGAGGGCCGGATATTTCCGAAACGCCACGTCGCGCACCGCGCCGCCGGCGTTCGTGAGGCGGGCCGAGATGAACTCGTTCTCGAGGGTGATGATCCGGACGTCGGCCACGTCGCGGTGCACGCTCGCGACGATGGGAGCCGTGGGGTTGACGGAGGCAGCCGGCGCCGGCGCGCCGGTCGCGGAAGGGGTTGTCCCTTGCCCCGTGGTTGCAGCCGAGGTCGGCGCCGGTGCCGCCGGCGCCGGGGGCGGCGGTTTCGGACCGAAGATCAGCAGGGCGAACGCGGCGACGAGCAGGACGGCGCCGATGGCGAAGTTTTTCTTGTCCATCAGGAAAGGGAGTGGGTGGCGGTCGGTGTCACCCGCGCGCACACGGGACGCGTGGCTGGGACCGGGTCAAGACCGCCGCGACCCAGCGGGTGGCAGCGGGCGAGGCGGGCAACTGCAAGAAAGGTGCCGCGCATCGCTCCGTGCGTCCCGAGGGCTTGGATTGCGTAGTGTGAGCAGGTCGGTGCGAAACGGCACGCGCAGGCGCCGAGGGTGATTACGGGCAGAATCGGCGAAACGGTTCGCTGGTAGAGGCGCGCCAGGGTGATGAGTAGGCGGGCGAGGAAGCCAGGTTCGGGATTTCGGCTCACGACTTGGGTTCCCCGGCCGCGATGCGGCCGCAGGCCTCCCGGAAGGTCTCCTCGAGACGGGGAAGGCTCCAACTCAGCGTGCCGGGGCGGGCGATCATCAGGAGGTCGCATCCGGCGGGCGCCCCGGCCTGTTCGTGGCGAAAGATTTCCCGGAGGCGGCGCTTGGCGCGGTTCCGGTGGGTGGCCCGGCCGACGGCCGCAGTCGAGGCGATGACGCAGACGCGCGGCCCGGTGCCAGCCGCCTGATCGGTCGCACGGGGTTTCCACCAGAGCGTGAAGGCGCGGCAATCCAACTTTCGGCCCTGCTCGCGTACCGCCCGGATTTCGCGGGCGCGGGTCAGACGATGGGCGGGCGTAAACTTCATGAGCACGCGGCCTTGCCCGCCGGTTCCGGCCGGGCGCGCCGGCCGGTGGGCTTCAGACAACCGTCAGCCGCTTGCGGCCCTTGCGACGGCGGGACTTGATGACCTTGCGGCCGTGCGCGGTGGCCATCCGAGCGCGGTAGCCGATCTTACGGGCGCGCTTCTTACGGTGCGGGCGGAATGTTGGCTTCATAAAGTCTTCGAAAAAAGAGGGTCAGAAGTGCGTCACGGCCCCGAGGGTGTCAAGGGCTGCCTTGGGCGCCAAGCAACTCGAGCGCGGCGGCGGTGAGGGCGGTCACGCCGGTCTTCAGCGTCGGTTCCGGGACGGGGGCGAACTTGCTGGAATGGAGGGAGGGCAGGGGCCTTCCGGTGCGGGTGCTTTCCACCACGGCCTCGGGCGCGACCGCGCCGACGCGGAACAGGCTGATCGGCACCCTCTCCGTGGTGCGTCCGAAGCGGCCGAAATCCTCGCCGCCCATCTCGGCGTCGATCGACTTCACGTTGGCGGCACCCAGCCAGCGTTCGAACGTGCCGCGGAGCCGCCGGGTGAGCGTAGGATCGTTGAAGGTGGCCGGCGTGTATTCGGTCTCCGACACGGTGACCAAGGGCATGCGGTCCTCGGGCAAGCCGGAGGCGATCGCCTCGCCACGGCAGACGCGGCGGATCGCCTCCAGCGTGCGAGCGCGCACGTCGTCGGCGTAGGAACGCACGGTGAGTTGCAGCTTCACCTCGTCGGGGATGATGTTGTGCTTCGTGCCCCCGTGGATCGAGCCGACGGTGATCACCACGGGATCGATCGGTCGGTTCTCGCGGCTCACGATGGTCTGCAGGGCGAGGACGATCCGCGCCGCCAGCACCACGGGATCACGCGTGGTGTGCGGGTAGGCTCCGTGGCCACCGATGCCGCGCACGGTGATGTCGACCGAGTCGACGTTGGCCATCGCGAAGCCCTCGATCACACCCACGGTGCCGGCGGGTAGGGTGGCGCTGTCGTGGAGCGCGATGGCGAAATCGGGCTTGGGGAAACTCCGGTAGAGCCCGGCCGCCAGCATCACGCGGGCGCCGACGCCGGTTTCCTCGGCGGGCTGGCCGACCAGCACGAGGGTGCCCGACCACCGTTCCTTGAGCGCGGCGAGCGCCCGGGCGGCGCCGACGAGGCAGGTCATGTGCACGTCGTGTCCGCAGGCGTGCATGACCGGCACCTCCTGCCCGGCGAGGTTCTTCGTCCGCCGCGTGCTCGCGTAGGGCAGCCCGGTCTCCTCTTGCACCGGAAGTCCGTCGAGATCGGCGCGCAGGAGAACGACGGGGCCCGGTCCGTTGCGCATCACGCCGACCACGCCGTATCCGCCGCCGAACCCCGTGGTGACCTCGGCGCCCACGGCTCGCAGTTCGCGGGCGATCACGCCGGCGGTGCGTTCCTCCATCAGGGAAAGCTCAGGATTGCGGTGCAGGTCGGTGTAGAGCCCGAGCAGCGACTGAAACTCGGACTCGACCTTGGCCGCGACGGCGGCCCGAAGGCTTTCAGCGCCCGGCGAGGCCCCCCGGCAGGCGGTGGCGAGGGCAAGGCAGCAGGCGGCGAAGGCGAGGCTGGAGCGGGAGGCCATGGGCGCGGGGTGTCAGCCCAAGGTGGCTGGAGAAAACCCCGCGCCAAGACCAACCGATTCGCCGTTTCGCCGGCGTGGACGCTTCACCGGCCGATGCAGTACAGCTTCGTGCCGGTGCGGATGAAGAGGTTGCCCTGCGAGATCGCGATGCTGGAACGGTGGCGCGTGTCGTCGCCTTCGTCGCGGAAGTTCGCCTGATGAAGGACCTTGAACTCTGACCCGCCGGTTTGCACGACGGACACGTCGGCGTCGAAGTTCATGATGTAGAGCTTGCCGTCGCCGGCGGTGGGCGAGGCCTGAAAGACCGATTTACCTCCGAGGTCGCCGCTCCAGATGACCTTGCCGTCGGCCGGATTCACGCAGAACAGCCGCCTCTTGGTGCCGTTCAGGATGTAGAATCGGCCGTCGAAGAAGAGCGGGGTCGGTACGTCGCTGGTAAGGTCGCGCTCGCCGACGTTCGGGGCGGCCTCCGCGGCGTCCTCGGTGGGTTGGATGTGGCTCTGCCAGGCAAGGTCCTTGGTGGCGACCTTGCCGGAGGCGCCGGCCTTGATCGCGTAGACGGGGGCGTTCTTCGGGGCACAGGCGAGCAGCACCCCGCCGCCGGCGGTCACCGAGGGCACCAGCCGCCAGTGGCCGATCTTCGTCGGATTCCAAGTGCCCCAGCGCCAGAGCTCGCGGCCGTCGCGCGGATCGTGGCCGGTGATGCAGTCACCGCCGATCACGACGAGTTCCTCGCGGCCGTTGTGCGTGAAGGGCAGGGGGGTGCTGTAGGCCTCGAGCGACTCCGCGACGGCTTCGGACGGCCGCACGCTGCGCCAGAGGTCCTTGCCGGTGACGGGGTCGATCGCGAGGAGGTAGGACTCGTTGCCGGTCGGCTTGCCGCGGCCGCGCACAGCGACATCTCGCTGGAGGATCTGCGCGATCAGCTGCCCGTTGTGCAGCAGGGGCGTGGCGGAAAACGTCCACTGGAACGCGAACGGCCCGAGGTTGCGGCTCCACAGTTTCTTCCCACCTACCTCGAAGCCGACCAGGTCCCCCGTGCCGAAGAAGAACACCACGATCTTCCCGTCGGTGACGGGCGAGGGGGAGCAGGTGTTGCTGTACTGACCGTCGGTGGCGAACTCGCTGACGTCGGCACGCCAGAGCTGCTTGCCCGTACGCCGGTCGAGCGCGATGGCGCATTGCTGGCGCGTGGCGGTGTCGGCGGCGGTGACGAATACGAAGTCCCCCCAGATCACCGGAGTGGCCGCCGAGGAGCCGGGCAGCGCCGTGGACCACTTCACGCCCTCGGTCTTGGAGAACTTCGCTGGCAGGCCGGTCTCGGGGCTGGAGCCATTGTGGAGCGGCCCGCGCCAATTGGCCCAGTTCCCGGCGTGGAGCGTGGCGGCGAGGGCAGACAGAAGGGTTAGGAGCGACGTGAATCTCATGGCGCGGGGGTTAAGCTGAATTCCTTTGGGGTGGGCCGGTGGATCGTGGCGGTGTCAGGCGGCGGATGCCCCGGGGCCGGACTCGAGGCGCAGGTTGATTTCGGGAGGGGTCAGCCCCCGCGCGACGTCCTCAGCCGAGCGGTAGCGCAGGCACACCGCCGTCTCTCGGAGGTGGCGGGCGGCCCGGGCTAATGGCCGCAGCCACGAGCGCGGCGCCAGGTAGTGGCGGAGTCGCGTGTGATTCCGCAGGATGCCGGCGACGCGTTGGTAATTTCCCGCGGTCTCAGTCCGTTCCCGGGAGAAGGTTGGCGCCTGCGTGAAGACCACGGTGATGTTGCCGCCGTCGGGCGAGGTCTGCCGCGCGACCACCTCGAGTCCGGCCGCCTCGCCGGCGGCCGCGAGCGTGACGAGGTTGAAATGGTGGAGATGCGCGAAGTGGAACCGGCCCCTCGGGGAGCCGCAGGTACCCTCCACGTTGGGCACCTCGACGACGAGGATTCCCCGCGGCTCAAGCCACGCGGCGAGCCGCCGGAGCGCGCCCGTCGGATCGGCCAGGTGCTCGAGCACATGAAAGAGCGTGACGGCGTCGAACCGGCCGGCGGGAAACTCGGCCTTGTTCCAGTCGGTACTCGCGATGTCTAGGCCAAGGTTTTCCCGGGCCCAGCGTGAGTAAGCCTCGTTGGGCTCGATCCCGGAGGCGCTGATGCCCGCCGCGCGCAGGACGTGGAGGAATTCCCCGCTGCTGGCGCCGACGTCCAGGAGCCGCCGGCGTCCCTGGAGGTGGGGACGCAGGCGTTCGTGCCGGTCGCGCGCGACGTCGAGAGCCCGCAGCACGCGGCGAGCGGTGGGACGGTCGGAGCCTTTGTAGCTGCGGCGGTACTCCCGCGCGTAGTAGGCCTCGATCTCGGTTTCCCCAGGCATCGGGTCGGTGCGGACAAGGCCGCATGCGCGGCAGATCACCGTCCGCAGGGGCCGGCCCGCACGGTCGGTCTC
>JBBAVH010000013.1:0-105904 GCA_040397825.1 Opitutaceae bacterium | reverse complement strand
GCCGGCATCGGCTGCTCGTCGCGCTTCCCGTACTTCGTCAACACCCACGGCGGCCACTTCATCCACGGCCGCGCGCTGCCGTTCGCCGCCGGCATCAGCCTCGGCAACGACGAGCTCCACGTCTTCGTCTTCGGTGGCGACGGCGACGGCTTTTCCATCGGAGGCAACCATCTCACCCACACCGCCCGCAAGAACGTCCGCCTCACCTACGTGATCATGGACAACTCGGTCTACGGGCTCACCAAGAAGCAGACGTCGCCCACCTCGCCCCTCGGCTTCAAGTCCAAGACCGATCCCTGGGGCGCCATCGACCAGCCCATCAATCCGATGCGCACGCTGCTCAACAGCGGAGCCACCTTCGTCGCCCGCAGCCACGCCACCCAGGTCAACCACATGACCGAGATGATGCTCCGCGCCGCGCGGCACGACGGGTTCTCCGTCGTCGAGATCCTCTCCGAATGCGTCGAGTTCTTCGAGGGCGCCTTCGACGCCGCCGTGCCCCGCAAGGGCGGCAATTGGGCCCTCATCGACGAGAGGAAGAACGACGGCTCGCCGGAGGACGCCGACCGCCACGACGTCACCGACGAGGTCGCCGCCTTCAAGCTCGCGGGCCTCGGCTGGCCCGGGAAATTCGGCGTGTTCTACGAGAACAAGTCCCGCGCGACCAAGAACGCCCTCGAGGCCGACCTGATCCGCAAGACCAAGGAGCGCACCAAGGGCGCCTCCGACCTCGCGCTCCTCCAAGCCACGTTCGCGAAGATGCGCTGAAGCTGGTCGAAATATTCCCACCCCAAGGCGCCGGAACCCTCCGGCGCCTTTTTTGTTTCCCAAAGGCGTGGTCGACGGCCCCCACGAGACGGGACGCCTTGTCCACCCGCAGTCCAGCCCGGTCCGCTCTTCCGGCTACGCCGCCGAGAACCAAAGTCTTCACCCGACCGATTTCCTTCGCCGCTATTTCGACGTTCCGGAACGTCCCCTCCCGTTTTCGTGCCTTTCGTATGTTTCGCGGTCCCTGCCGGCGCGCCGAGCGAGGCCTCCTTCAGGAGGTTCATTGCGCCCAACCTTTCCATTCTGTAATATCCGCGAAAGGCCCGGGCAAAGGGGCTGTGTCATCTTCGACGCATGCTCCACGCCATGAATCCAGTCTCCATCTCTCCCCGCACTTTCAACCGCCGGCCGGTCGCCATTGCGGCCGCGTGCGTCGTCGCCCTCGCGGGCGCCTTCGCCGCCGGCGCGCAATCCTCCAAACCCGAAACCAAGCCGGCCGTCGATCTCCGGCGCGACTCCCGCGAGGTCAACCGCGGCCCGCTTGAGTCCGGCAGCTTCTCGTCAATCGTGAAGCGTGTCGCTCCCGGCGTGGTCAAGATCACGACCAGCACCAAGGCCAAGCGCGTCGCCGGCGCCGCTCCAGTCCTTCCGCCCGGTTTCGACAACCCGATGTTCCGCCAGTTCTTCGGCGGCCGCGGATCGCAGGTCGAGGTTCCTCCGCAGAATGGTCTCGGCTCAGGTGTCATCATCAGCACCGACGGCTACGTCGTGACCAACAACCACGTCATCCAAGGCGCCGACGAGGTCCTCGTCTCCTTCGACGACGGTCGTGAGCTCACCGCCAAGGTCATCGGTCGCGATCCGCAGACTGACATCGCCGTCGTCAAGGTCGATGCCACCGACCTCCCCGCTGTCACCTTCGCCGACAGTTCCCGCATCGAGGTCGGCGACCGCGTCCTCGCGATCGGCAACCCGTTCGGCATCGGCGAAACCGTCACCACCGGCATCGTCAGCGCCAAGGGCCGCCGCGCCGGGCTCGGCCTCGATTACGAGGACTTCGTCCAGACCGACGCCGCCATCAACCCGGGAAATTCGGGCGGCGCGCTCATCGACGTCGACGGCCGCCTCATCGGGATCAACACCGCCATCCTCAGCCGCAGCGGCGGGTTCCAGGGCGTCGGCCTCGCCGTGCCTTCCAACCTCGTGAGCCAGGTCGTCGACGGCCTCGTGCGCCACGGAAAGGTCGTGCGCGGGTTCCTCGGTGTCGGCGCGCAGGACGTCACCGCCTCACTTGCGGATTCGCTCGGGCTGAAGGACCGCCGCGGCGCGCTCGTCGCCGACGTGCAGCCCGGTGGTCCTGCCGCCAAGGCCGGCCTCCGCAACGGCGACGTCATCACCCGCGTGAACGGCGAGGCGATCGACGACGCCAACCGTCTCACCTTCACCGTCGGCGCCATCCCGCCGGGCTCCAAGGTCGAGCTCGAGGTCGTCCGCGATGGCGAGACCCGTAACCTGATCGCCACGACGGCCGAGCGCACCGCCGCAGCACTCCGGGGCGAACCGGGCAAGGGGCCCGAGGCCTTGGCCCGCAACGATGAAGGCGTGCTCAACGGTGTGACCGTCGACGACCTGAACCCGCAGGTCCGCGCCCAGCTCAACCTTCCCGCCCGCCTCAAGGGGGCCCTCATCACCGAAGTGGAGCCCGGCAGCGCTTCGGCCAAGGCTGGCCTACGCCCGGGCGACGTGATCCTCGAGATCAACCGCCAGCCGGTCACCTCGGCCCGCGAGGCCGTCGAGCTGAGCGAGAAGGCGGAGGCCAAGAAGACGCTGATCCGGCTCTTTTCGCGCGGGACGACCTTGTTCGTGGTGGTCGACGAGACCGCGCGCGATTCCGCGCAATGATCTGCCGGATTACTTTCAGGTAGGTGTGGACAGGTACGCCAACGGCGGCCCCGGTTGCGACGCGACCGGGGCCGCTTTCCTTCCCGCGTCTCCACTCGCCCCTTTCCTTCAACCGCCCTCCCTGCCACCGTACCGCCCATGCGCGTGCTCGTCGTCGAGGATGATGCCAAGATCGCGTCCTTCGTGACGCGCGGTCTCAAGCAGGCCGGCTACGCGGTCGACCATGCACCCGACGGCGACACCGGCCTCGCGCTGGGACAGTCGACGGACTACGACGCCGCGGTCGTCGACGTGATGCTGCCGGGCCTGGATGGCATCAGCCTCGTGAAGCGCCTGCGGGCGGCGAGGCGGACGGTGCCGGTGATGTTCCTCAGCGCGAAGGGCGCGGTCGACGACCGCGTGCGGGGCCTGCAGGCGGGCGGCGACGATTACCTCACCAAGCCCTTTGCCTTCTCCGAGTTACTCGCGCGTGTGCAGGCACTGATCCGGCGCGCGACCTCGGCGCCGGAAGCCACCCGGCTCACGGCGGGCGACGTGACTTTGGACCTCGTTTCCCGCGAAGTGACGTGCGCGGGACACCCGGTCGAGCTGCAGCCAAGGGAATTCTCCCTGCTGGCTTTCCTGCTCCGCCACGCCGGCCGCCCCGTGAGCAAGACGATGATCCTGGAGCACGTCTGGGACTACAGTTTCGACCCGCAGACCAACGTCGTGGACGTCGTGATGTCCCGCCTGCGGGCCAAGATCGACCCCGACCACTCGCGCATCGAGACGACGCGCGGCGTCGGCTACACCTTCCGTCCCCGCACCCATGCTTGAGCGGCTGCGCCAGTCCCTCGCGCTCCGGCTGGCGCTGCAGTACGCGCTCGTCTTCGCATTCTTCGCCGCTGCGCTCGGAGGGGCACTGTACTGGACGCTCGCCGAAGCCCTCGAGAGCCGCGAACAGGCGGCAGTGCAGGCGCGGGCGACCGAACTCGCCGGGCTCTACGCGCGCGGCGGGGCCGCCCTCCTGCGCGCCCGGCTGGACCGCGACTCGGCGGCACCGTCCACGCGGGCGTTCTTCGTCCGCGTGCTCCGCCCCAACAACGAACTCATCCTCGTCTCCGTGCCGCCCGATTGGATCGAGACCCAGTTGGAAAGGATCCCCTTCCCCGGCTTCACGGTCACGCGTCCTACCTACGCCGTGCGCGTGCCCCAGAGCGCCCTCCGCGACTACGCGGTCGCCACCCGGGAACTGCCCGACGGGAACACGCTCCAGGTCGGCCTGCTCGTCGAGAGTCAGGCCGTGCTCTTCGCTCCTCTGCGCCGCGCCTTCACGGCGGTGGGCGCCGGCGCGCTCGCGTTGTCCTTCGTCATCGGCGTCTTCGCCGCCTGGCGCGCCACTCGCCCGCTCCGGGCCGTGGCCGACACCACCCGCCGCATCCTCGCCACGGGCGACCTAGCCGCGCGCGTGCCGGGGCCTGACGGCACCGGCGAGCTCGCCGCGCTGGTGCGGCAGCTGAACACTCTCCTCGAGCGCAACGCCGCCCACGTAACCGTGCTTCGAGAGACGCTCGACAACCTCGCCCACGACCTGCGTACCCCCCTCACCCGCCTGCGCGGCACCGCGGAACTGGCCATCCAGGATGGTGGCGACCCCAGCGATACCCGCGCCGCCCTCGCCGGCTGCGTCGAGGAGACCGACCGGCTCCTCCACCTGCTTGAGCGCTTGCTCGACGTGTCTGCCGCGGAGGCCGGTGCACTTAAGCTCAACCGCGAACTCATCGACCTCCGCACGCTCACCACGCGCGCCGCCGACCTCTACCGCGAGGTGGCCGAGGAGAAGCACATCGCCGTGGTCCTCGACCAACCGGCGGCCGTCGAATACAGCGTCGATGCGGTCCGCCTCGGGCAGGTGGTCAACAACCTGCTCGATAACGCGCTCAAGTACACGCCCGCCGGAGGCGGCGTGGTCGTCGCCCTGCGCCGGGAGGCTGGTCAGGCGGTGCTCTCGGTCACCGACGACGGTCCCGGCATCGCGCCCGCCGAACGTGAGGCCGTCTTCCGCCGGCTCTACCGCAGCGACGCGAGCCGCTCCCAGCGCGGCCTCGGCCTGGGCCTCAGCATGGTGAAGGCGATCGTCGAGGCTCACGGGGGCACCGTGGCCGCCGGCGATGCTTCGAGCGGCGGCGCCTGCCTCACGGTGCGATTGCCCGGCTGACGCCGATCCTCCGGCGGGTGCCTGTGGAGCCGGCGACGGTTTCAAGCCGCCGCCAGAGGATGCGCCCGGTCCGACAGGGGCAAAGCGACCCGGCCACGCGTCAGTCCGGCACGGAAGATCGCGTGGATAACCTCGAGGGACTTCATCGCGGCGAAACCACCGCAGGCAGCTTCGCGGCCCTCCGCGATCGCCGACAGCCAGTCATCGACCACACGGCGGTTGGCAAGGTCCTGGCCACCCCGAAGTGCCTCCGCTCCCGCCAACCCGGGCAACAACGGCTCCCATTCGCGACGCCGCCAGCCTTCGGCGCCGCCGTTCTCCTCCCGCGAAACGAAGACCTGCGTGATCGGATCGTTGAGCAGTCGCACCCGGCCGCGGGAGCAGGTGAGCTCCATTCCCCAAGGACCGGCGAGGGCAGCGCCCCCCGCGCGGCTCGTGTAGTGGACCGCCACGCCCCGAGGTAGCGCGAGGAAGGCATCGATCGCGTCACCCAGAACCGGCCCGACGCCCTCGGTTGCAGCCCGGGCATCCCCGAGGCTCGCTTCACGTGCACCCTCCAGAATCCGCGCCGTGCACCAAAGCGGGTCGCCGGCAAGGAACCGCAATAGGTCGAACTGGTGCGTGCCGAGTACCAGCAGGTCTTCTCCACCCGCACGCCGGTCCTGCTTTCCGTGGATCCGAATCTCCCGCAACTCGCCGAATTCTCCCGCCTCGAGCCGCGCCTTCAGGGCGAGGGTCGCAGGTGAAAGCCGTCCCTGATGTGCTACGGCGATCCGCCGGCCCGCAGCCCGCGCGACGGCCAAGAGGTCATCCGCTTCCGCCAGCGTGCGAGTGAAGGGCTTTTCGCAATACACGTGGGCCCCGGCCTCCAGGGCGGCCCGTACCATCGGATGATGCTCCTCGCTCCAACGCGGCGCCACGCTGACGAGTTCCGGCCGTTCCCGTTCCAACATCTCCCGATAATCCCCGTACACGTGCCGCGCCCCAGCCGCGGCCCGCGCCTTATCCACACCGGCAGGATTGGGATCCGCCACGGCCACGACCTCGATGCCAGGCCGGTCGCGGAAGACCCGCTCCATGCCGTGCCCGTAATTCCCTCGCCCGGTTGCACCGATGATCGCCGCCCGCCGCAGCGGCACGACCGCTGCCCGCGAAAGCGATGCCGACACCAGCATGAGAGCCGGCGCGCGCTCCAGGAAATCACGACGCTTCATCGTTACGGGCAGCGAGCGCGCGCGGGATGGCGGCGTCAAGCGCCCGCCCATCCGTGACTGCACCCGCCCCTAATCCCTGGGCGGCACTTCTGTCCGTGGCCCGCCACTCGCTCCACGCGGCGGGACGCCTCGTCCACGCACCGCGGCGCTTCGAGTCGAGTCCCCGTCAGCGATTCATGAACCTAATGCACTTCCCGGACGCGGCGGCGTGGAGTTTCCCCGGGTACACCCCGGGCCGCATCAGCCGGCTTTCCGATCGCGCCATCCTGGAAGGTTCCCCGTGACTCCCGTTTTCCCATCCCACCCGCATCCATGCGTCTCCATTGGTGGTTGAACCGGATTGGTCGCAGCGAGGACAAGGCTCTTTGGCCGCGGAAAAACTCCTTGGCGAGCCTCCGTGCGTGGGCGAGCCTCCGCCGCCAATGTCTCTGCCCGACCTCCTGCCCATCGCGCCGTTCACGTCGCCCGTGCGCGGGGAGGTCACGCCACCCGGCTCGAAGAGCCTCACCAACCGCGCGCTCCTGCTGGCCGCGCTCTGCGACCGGCCGGTGCAGCTGTCCGGCGCGCTCTTCAGCGACGACACGCGACTCATGGCGGCGGCGCTGGATCGACTCGGGTTCACCGTCGCGTCCGACGAGGCGACCGGCACCCTCACCGTTTCCGGTCAGGACGCCGCTTTCGGTCCCGGGGAAACCGAGATCTTCGTCGGCCTCGCCGGCACGGCCGCGCGTTTCCTCACCGCGCTCTGCGCCGCCGCACCCCGCGGTACGCACCGCATCGATGGCGTCCCCCAGATGCGGCGGCGCCCGATGCAGCCGCTGATCGCGGCCCTGCGGCAGCTCGGGGCCGACATCCGCTGCACCGGCGAGGAGGGTTTCCTGCCGGTCGAGATCCGGGCCCGCGGCCTCGACGGCGGGCGGGTCACGCTCGACGCCAGCGAAAGCAGCCAACTGCTCTCGGCGCTGCTCATGGTCGCGCCCCTCGCGCGCGGCCCGGTGGAGATCGCGCTGACGGGGGCGGTGCGGCGGCCGTTCGTGGACATGACCGCGGCGCTGCTCGGCGAGTTCGGGCAACCGGCGCCCGCGTGGGTCACCCCGGAACTCATCGCAGTGCGGCCGGGGCGGGATTTCGCGGCAGCGTTCGACCCGTATCCGATCGAGCCCGACGCCACGGCGGCGAGCTACTTCCTCGCGCTGCCGCTGGTGACCGGCGGCTCGCTCGAGCTGCGCGGCCTCCACGGGCCCGGGTCCGGCCTGCAGGGCGACACCCGCTTCATCGGCGTGCTGCAGGAGGCCGGATTGGAGATCACGGCTACCGGCGAGGCGGTGCGCGCGGGCTTCGGCGGTGGGCGGCGCCGCGCGGTGCAACGCGACTTCAGCGGCTTCTCCGACACCTTTCTCACGCTTGCGGCGATCGCGCCCCTGCTGGAGGGAAGCACGCGCATCTCCGGCATCGCGCACACCCGCAAGCAGGAGACGGATCGCGTCGCCGGCATGGCGCGCGAGCTCCGCCGGCTGGGCCAGGACGTGGAGGAGACGGAAGACTCGCTCACGATCCACCCGCGTCCCCTGCGCGCCGGGGAGACGGTCGACACCCATGGTGACCACCGGTTCGCGATGAGCCTCGGCATACTCGGCTGCCATGACCTGCGCGGCGACGGCCGGCCGTGGCTCACCGTGCGGGACCCGGCGTGCTGCGCGAAGACCTTCCCCGACTTCTTCGCGGTGCTGGACAACCTGCGCGCGCGTTCCACCGCCATCCGATGAACCCGAAGGACTTTCTCATCGTGGCGATCGACGGGGGCGCGGCCTCCGGAAAATCGTCCACCGCCCGTGCGCTGAGCGCCCGCTTCCACCTGCTGCACGTCGACACCGGCTCGTTCTACCGCGCGCTCACCGCCGAGCTGCTGCGGGCGGGCGTGGCGGCGGCCGACCCCGCCGCGGTGCAAGCCGAGCTCGGCCGCATCTCCCTCGGCACGCGCCTCGAGGGCCGTTCCGCGCTGATGGAAGTCGGCGGCCGCGTGGTGCCCGAGGCGGAGATCCGCGGCGGCGCGGTGAACGCGCAGGTCTCCCATTTCGCCGCCGTACCGGCGGTGCGCGCCTTCCTGCTCGCCTACCAGCGCGGACAGGCCGGGTTCGCCCGCGACCACGGCTTCCGCGGGCTGGTGATGGAAGGCCGCGACATCGGCTCCGTGATTTTCCCGCAGGCCGACTTCCGCTTCTTCCTGCACGCCGACCCCGCGGAACGCGCCCGCCGCCGCGCGCGGGAAGGCGGGCAGGACTCCATCACGGAGCGCGACCGCCTCGACTCGTCGCGGCAGACCGCACCCCTCGCCTGCCCGGCCGGCGCCGTGGCGGTCGACACCACCCACCTGAATCTCGAGGCGGTGGTGGAGACCCTCGCCCGCCCCATCGCGAGCGCCCTGACCTCATGAGCCGCGCCTTTCCCCAGGTTGAAATGACGCCCGTCTACGGCGTCTGCCATTACCTGCTGCGGGTGTTCTTCGAGATGTTCTTCCGTGGGCAGGCGTCGGGCATGCACAACCTGCCGGCGAGCGGCGGGTTCCTTCTGGCGGCGAACCACGCAAGCTTCATCGACCCGCCGGCGATTGGCAGCCTCGTCTCCCGGCAAATCGCCTACTTCGCTCGCAAGACGCTCTGGAAACCCGGGTTCGCCTCCTGGTGGCTGGATTCCGTCGGCACCATCCCGGTCGACCGCGACGGCGGCCAGGACGTGAGCGCGATCAAGCGCGTGCTGCGCGCCCTGAAGGAGGAACGCGGGCTCATCCTGTTTCCCGAGGGCACCCGCACCCCCGACGGAAACCTCCAGCCGGCGAAGCCGGGCGTGGGTTTCATCGCGGTCAAGACGCAGGTGCCCGTAATCCCGGTCCGGATCTTCGGCTCCTTCGAGGCCTACGGGAAGGACCGGCCGCCGCGCTTCGGTACGCCGGTAAGCGTGGTCTTCGGCCGGCCGCTCGCGCCGGCCGACTACGACGACCCGAAGGCCGGCAAGGACCGCGCCCAAGTGGCGAGCGAACGCATCATGGCCGCGATCGCCCAGCTCCGGTTGCCGCCGGAGACGATTGTCTAAGGAAATCCCTCAGGCCGCGAGACCGGCGCGCTCGAGCAGCGCTGCCGGATCGGGATCCCGGCCCATGAACTCGCGGAACAGGTCGGCGGCCGGCGCCGAATTCCCCCGGCTCAGGATCGTCCGCACGAACTCCGCCCCCACCGAAGCGCTGAAGAGTCCCTCGCGGCGGAAGCGTCCGAAGGCGTCGGCCTCCAGCACCTCGGCCCACTTGTAGGAATAGTAGCCCGCGGCGTAGCCGACCGGGTCGCCGAAGATGTGCGTGAACCGCCGCAGGATGGTGGGCGCCGGCGGGTTCGTTGGGATCAGGCAATCCGCGATCGCCGCGCGCGCGGCCGCCTCGAGGTCGGGCACGGCAGCGAACTCCGCGGCTCTCCGGTGCAGCAGCAGGTCAAGCTTCGCGAAGGCCACCTGCCGCATCGTCGCGCTGGCCGAGCGGAAGTTCCGTGCCGCCCGCATGCGCGCGAACAGTTCCTCCGGAATCGGCGCGCCCGTCTCGTGGTGGCGCGCGAAGAGGTCCAGCGCCTCCCGCTCCCACGTCCAGTTCTCGAGGATCTGCGACGGCAGCTCCACGAAGTCCCACGCGACGTTCACCCCGTTGAGCGACTTGTACTCCACTTCGCCGAGGAGGTGGTGCAACAGGTGCCCGAACTCGTGGAAGACCGTCTCCACCTCGCGGTGGTTGAGCAGCGCCGGACGGCCCAGGCCGCCCGCCGTCAGGTTGCCGCACATCAGCCCGAGGTGAGGAAGTCGCTCACCGGCGACCGGGCCTCCGGTGATCAGGTAGTTCATCCACGCGCCGCCGCGCTTCGGCTCCCGCGGATGCCAGTCGGTGTAGAACGACCCAAGATGCCGACCCGCGCCGTCGCGCACGTCGTACAGCCTGACCTCGGGGTGCCACACGTCGGCCGCACCCGCCGGCCGCGCAGTGATGCGCAGCCCGAACAGCCGCGACGCGAGCGTGAACATGCCGTCCACCACCCGCTCCAGAGGGAAATAGGGTCGCAGCGCCTCCTCGTCGAAATCGTGGCGTTCCTTCCGCAACTTCTCCGCCCAGTACGCGATCTCCCACGGCGCGAGCGGCGCAGGCGCGCCGCCGGTCCGGGACGCGCGGAATTCCTCCAGTTCGCGGCACTCGCGCGCGAAGGGCACCGCGCAACGCCGCTGGAAATCCTCCACGAACTCCAGCGCCCGCCGTCCGCTCCCCGCCATCCGCCGCTGCAGCACCGCATCCGCGAAGTCCGCCTGTCCGAGCAGCGCCGCCTTCTCGGCCCGCAGGGCCAGGATGCGCGCCACCAGCGGTCCGTTGTCGTGCGGCGCCGCCGCACCCACCGCCGCGCTCGCCTCCCACGCGAGGCGGCGCAACCCGGCGTCATCCGCGTGCGTGAGCAGCGGCTCCAGCGAGGGTTGGTGCAGCGTGAACCTCCATCCACGCCGGCCCTTCGCCTCCGCGCTCCGCGCCGCGGCCGCCCGCGCGTTCTCCGGCAGGCCCGCCAGCCGGTGTTCCTCTTCCGGCGGGACGACCAGTTCCCACGCGTTGGTCGCGTCGAGGACGTTCTCCGCGTACCGCTGCGTCACTTGCGCCAACTCGCCCTGCAGGGCCTCCAGCCGCGCCCGCTTCTCCGGCGGAAGATCAGCCCCGGCCTCCCGGAAATCACGGCAGGTCTCCTCCATCAGGCGCCGCGACACGCCCGTCACCGCGGCCGCCGCCGGCGATTCCACGAAGGCTTTCAGCCTCGTCCACAGCGGCGCGCTCAGCGGGATCCGCGAGAAGAAAGCCGTCACGCGCGGCAGCACGGCGTTGTGCGCCGCACGCAGCTCCGGGGAATCCGCCACCGACTGCAGGTGGCTCACCTTGGCCCAGGTGCGGTTCAAGGGGTCCGTCGCCGCCTCCAGGGCCGCGAACGTGCCCGCGAAGGTCGGCTCGCCCTTGTCGGCCGTGATCGCGTCCAGCGCCGCCTGCGCCAGCGCCAGGGCCGCGTCGACCGCCGGCTCAACCTGCGCCGGCGTCATCGCCGTCCAGCGGATTTCGAACTCCTCGCTCAGGAAGGGATTCTGCATGCGCCGCGGACAAACCCGCGCACGCACCGCGTTGTCAAACCGCAACCGGAAACCGCCTACCAGCGGCGCGCCACCGAGAAGGAGAGCTGCCGCCGTGCCGCCGGCACCGCGGGCACGTCCTGGAAGTCATCGTCCCACGCGTTGTCGAGGTGCGCCGCCAGCTCCAGCCCGCGGATCCCTTCCGGACGGAAGTGCAGCCCGACGGACGTGTGCAGCGCGCGATCGCCACCCGTGACGCGCAGCAGGTTGGGCGCCTGCCACCGCAGGGAGTTGTCCCACCGCAAGTCGATCCGCGGCGTGAGGCGCGCCGTGAGCGCCCCGGTGATCCGGTGCCGCGCGTGGTTCAGCGCGTAGAAACTGGCGTCGACCGCCGCACCGCCGTAGTCGGCCCCCTTTCCGAGCCACGTGTGACCCAGCACCACGTCGCAACGCGACCAGCTGCGCCGCGCGACCCACTCAAGGCCGGAGACGCGGACATCCACCGCGTTGGCCGCGCGGGCGGTCACGCCGCGGCGAAAGGTCCAATCGACGAGGGCGTCGTCGCGGCGCGTGAACGCCACGGCCTCGATGCTCCAACCGGCGGCATTCGCCACCGCCGCCAATTCGAGGTTGCGGCTCACCGAGCGCCCGAGGCCGGCGTTGCCGCGGAAGAGCCCCGCGGAGGGGCTCGCATTGAGCGCGGTGTAACTCGGCAGCTGCGAGGTCTCGGCGTAACCGAGGCGCAGGGACCGGATCACGCCCGTGGTGAAATCCCGGCCGGCCTCCGCCACCGGCAGCCAGCGTCCGCCGTCGCGGTTGCTGTCGTCGTGCGCGACGCCGAGGCGAAGCATCCCGCGGCCGCCCTCGGCCGCCCATTCGCGCGCGGCCGCCGCCGCGGCCTTGGTGAGAACGCGCGAGCGGTAGTGCCCGAACGTGAGCGAGGTGGAGGTGATCCGGTCGGCCTGTGCCTCCCCACGGGCGGAAACCGTCCAGTCGGCGCGCCGCCAGCGCGCCTCAGCCGCGCCGCCGGTCACCCACGTCGTGTGCTGGAACGGATGTACCGGGCCGAGGGGCGCGAAGCGGTTGAAGGCGTAGTCGTCCTTGTTGCGGCGATGGAAGGCGCCGGCCTCCCAGGTGGCGTCACCGCCCGCGGCCGCACGATGGTTGAGCGCGAGCAACAGCGTCTGGAGGTTCTCCGACTCCGCGGAACCGAATGGGGTATATAGGTTGGGCCAGCCGAAGCGCTTTTCCTGATAGCCGAGCGCGGCGTCGGTCTGGGCGCCCGCCGAACGCGCCTGCAACCGCACGGTCGCGCGGGAGAAATCATGGTCGCCGTTCTTGACGCTACCGTCCGCCCGCGAGCGCGCCAGGCCGACATCCGCCCCGAGGCCGCCGCGGGTGACCGCCCCGGCGAAGAACTCGGCACGCCGCAGCGCGAACTGACCGGCCCCGGCCGAGACCCAGCCGCCGTCGGCGACCTCACGCCAGTCCTGGGCGATGGCGCCGGCGGTCGCGTTGCCCACGCCGAGCGAGGCCTCCGCTCCCGCCAGCACGCGCGGCGCTCCCAGCATCGCGGGCGCGAGCGGCAATTCAGCGAGGTAATGCCCGGTCTGCGGATCAACGATGGAGAGTGCACCCAAACGGAATCCGGTGTTTTCGAAGGTTCCGCCGCGCAGGGTGACGTCGGCCTGGGCCTCGGCGAGGTTGCGGCCCTGCACATCCACGCGGGGCTCGTAACGAAGGGCCGTGACCGGCGCCGCGAACGTGCCCGCGGGCGCGAGGTTGGCGACGGTGGGCGCGGAGACGATGACGCCCGGGAGCGTCGGTACGGAGGAGGTCACCTGCGCGGCGGCGACGGCGGACAGCAACGCGGCCAGCAGCAGGCGAGGCGGGAGAATGAGCATGTTCATCCAGACGCGGCTCATAGCTTAACAACTTTGCCCGGGCAAAAAAGAGCCCCGGGAGAACCGGGGCGCGTTTAACCGCAGGGAACGAGTGGCTCAGGCCTCGCCGTCATTGCCGATCGCCTCGACCGGGCAGCCTTCGAGGGCCTCCATACACTGGGCGACTTCCTCCTCGGTGGTCGGCTGCTTCATCACGTAGCTGTAGCCACCCTCGTCGTAGCGGGAGAAGGAACCCGGGGCCGTCTCGCGGCAGAGATCACAATCGATGCACTGCTGGTCCACGTAGAACTTACCAGGAACATTGACCGGCCACTTGTCGGATTTGTTCGCCATAGTGGGGCGAGGAAGAGCCGTCGGGAAAACGGTGTCAAGCGGGCCGACCGCGCGTTCCTTGTCCGGAACTCATCGCCGGCGACGGCCGAACGGGAGCCGGTAAACTGCCTTCCGGAAGCACCCGAAAGCCTCGCCGCGGATTCTCCGCGGGTGCACCCGCGGCCACATCAGGCCCACCGCTGCGACACCTGTGCCTCTTCGCGGCAGACCACTGCTCCCTCCGTGCCCCTCAGTTTCCATCCGTGGTTGAACCGGAATGGCCACGTCGGTGCCGGACTTCAGCCGGACGTTCCCGACCGAACCAACGAGGCAGGACGCCTAGCGCGCTCGGGGAACGACCGCCGACTACGGCGTCGCGGGCCCGACGCGGATCCGGCGGTACTCCATCTGGCCGCGGTCACCCTCGAGGCCGATCGGGCCGGTCGCGGGCACCTTCATGTTGTCGGTGAGCAGCTCGCCGTTGCACTCCGCGCGGGCCACGCCGCCGCGCACGGTCACCACCAACTCGTTCCAGTCCTGCGGACGGTACCGCTTCAGGTCCTTGTAAGGGCCCGCCAGCGGGTAATCGCGGCACTGCAGCTGCGGCTGGCGGATGAACACGCCGCTGTCGGCGTTGGGTGTCGCGCGGAACTCCAGCTTGAGCGTGAAATCCTCGGGGAACTCGCGCGTGGTCCAGATCTGCTGGATGCGACGTCCCTCCGCCGGGGTGGTGACGACCAACCGTCCGTTAATCGCGCGGTAGCGTCCATCGCCGCTCGCAACCTTGCCATCGAACTTCTCGGCCGCCTTGACCTCGACGAACACCGGGGCGTCGGCCTTCGCCTTCTTCGCCGCCGGCCGCGGCGGCGTTGCGCGGAAACCCCATCCGGTGAGGTCGCGGCCGTTGAACAGCGACGTGAAGCCGGGCTCGGGACGGAAATCATCGGCGGCGGTGTCGAGGAACCCGAGTGTCGCGAGGATAGGCCGCAGCGCGGCACCCCAGCGCGCGTAGCCCTCGGGGTTGAGGTGGAGCTGATCCTTGGACCACGCCGGATCCATGTCGCCCTCGGCGGTCGCGAAGAGCGCCCAGGTATCGATCACGGTGAACTGCGGATCGCCGCGCACGGTCGCCTCGAGGGCCGCGTTGACGGCGGCGATGGTCTCGCGCGGACGCTTCTTGGCGGCGGCGCTGGGCATGATCCGGCAAACCACGACCGGCATACGGGGATTGTGCGCCTTCAGGGCCGCGGTGATCTTCGCGAAGTTGCGGCCGACGGCTTCGGCCGGAATGCCCACCTCGATGTCGTTGGTGCCCATCAGGAGCACGACGGCGGCCGGGTTCAACGGCAGCACGTCCTCCGCGAGGCGGATGAGCATGCCGCGCGTGGTGTCGCCGCCGATGCCGCGATTGGCGAGCTTCACCCCGGGGAAGGCTCCCTTGAAGTCAGCGCCCCACCCTTGCGTGATCGAGTCGCCCAGGAACACCACCGCGCCCTGGTCGGCCGCGATCCGTCCGGACCATTCCTTGCGGGCGTCATGCCAGCGGCGCACGTAGCCATCGTAGCGCCGGAGCGCACCTTCGCCGGGCAGGCCGGACTCATCGGCGGGCAACGACCAGCGGTCGACCGGGATCGGCGGCAACGGCTCGCCGGCGGCGAGCACGATTGGAAGCAAGAGGAACAGAAGGGCGGAAGCGCGCATCGGGGTGATCGGGGATGAGAGCGTCACGCTGGCGCGGCCGGCGCGGCGCTGGCGAACCGAATCTTGCTGCGCTCGCACCCGCCACGGCGGCCCGTCCCTGCAGATGACGGTGAATGCCCTGCGCCGCGCGGCGGGCGTCGCGCACGGCATGGACGACGAGGCTCGGCTGGCTACACGCGCCAGCTTTGCAGGATCCGGATGTAGTTGGCGCGCTCGTGCGCCGCGGGGTCCGGACAACGGCTGAGGTTGAGCGCGCCGCGCAGTTGCACGACGCTCTCGTAGCCGCGCTCCTCCATCCAGCGCCGCAGCCCTCCCAGCAGCGAGGTGATCACCCTTGGGCCATGCCGGAGCACCACGGAGACCACCTGGGTACAATGCGCGCCGGCGAGGAGGGCCTTCACGACGTCCTCCGAGGTGTGGATCCCGCCGCTCGCCGCCAGCGAGCCGCGCGCGAACGGGGATAGCACCGCCAGCCAGCGCAGGCGCAACAGGAGTTCGGACGAGTCCGACAACCGCAGCTGCGGCTGCACCTCCAGTTCCTCGAGGTTGAAGTCCGGTTGGTAGAACCGGTTGAAGAGGACCACTCCCCTCGCCCCCGCCGTTTCGAGCCGCGTCACGAAGTTGGCTGGCGCGGCGTGAAACGGGGAGAGCTTCACCGCCACCGGCACGCGCACAGTGCGAGCCACGCTTTCCACCGTCTCGCGGATGCGTTCCTCGATTTCCTCGCCGTCAACCGCCGGGTCGGTGGCGAGCTGGTAGAAATTGAGTTCGATCGCATCAGCCCCCGCCGACTCGAGTCTCCGCGCGTGATCCGTCCAGCCGCCGGGACGGCAGCCGTTAAGCGAGACGATGACCGGGATCGTGAGGGCGGCCTTCAGGTGGCCGACCTGCCGCAGGTACTTGTCGGGCGTCAGCTGGTACTCCGCGTAGTCGGAAAAATACGACGTCGCCTCGGCGGAGCTCTCCGCCGTCGTCTCGATGTGATGGAGCAACGCGCGCTGCTCGGCCTCGATCTGCTCCTCGAATAGCGAATGCATCACGAGGGCCGCCGCCCCGGCGTCCTGCAGCTGGCGCGCGACGGCGACGTTGTCGCAGAACGGCGAGGCGCCGATGACGAGCGGGTTGGCAAGTTCGAGCCCGAGGTAGGAGGTCGCGAGGTTCATGGCGTGGGTTGGACGGGCGACGGGGCCGGAGCGGGCGTGGCCAGCTTTTCGTACAGGGCGTAATGGCTGCGCACCTGTTCCTGCGCCTGGACCAGCAGCTCTTCGGCGCGGGCGGGCGCGATGTTCCTGAGGATGCCGAAGCGGGTCTCGTTGGCCATGAAGCGGCCGAGGTCGACCTTCGGCGCGGCCGAATCGAGCCGCAGCGGATTCTGCCCCTTGCCCGCCAGCCGCGGATCGTACCGGAAGAGCGGCCAGTAACCGGAGTCGACCGCCAGCTTCTGCTGCTCGGCGCCCAGGTGGAGCGGATACCCGTGCGCGATGCAGGGCGAATAGGCCAGGATCAGCGCGGGGCCGTCGTACGACTCCGCCTCGCGCAGCGCCGCGAGCGTCTGGCTGTCCTTCGCGCCGAACGCCACGCGCGCCACATACACGTGCCCGTACTGCATCGCCATCAGCGCGAGATCCTTCTTGGCGACGCCCTTGCCGCCCGCGGCGAACTTCGCCACGGCGCCAAGCGGGGTCGCCTTGGACGACTGGCCGCCGGTGTTGGAGTAGACCTCGGTGTCGAGCACCAGGACCTTCACCGCCTCGCCCGAAGCGAGCACATGATCGAGCCCGCCGTAGCCGATGTCGTAGGCCCAGCCGTCGCCGCCGACGATCCAGACCGTCCGGCGCACGAGATCGTCCGCCGCGGCAAGGAGCCGTCCGGCTTCCGGCCCACCCAAGCCGCGAAGGGCCGCCTTGAGCCGCGCGACCCGTTCGCGCTGCGCCGCGATGCCGGCCTCGTCGGCCTGGTCGGCTTCGGCCAGCGCGGTGGCGAGCGCGGGCCCGATGGCCGGCGCCAGCTTCGCCAGAAACTCGCGGGCGGCGGCGGCGCGCCGGCGGACCGCAAGGTGGATGCCAAGCCCGAACTCGGCGTTGTCCTCGAAAAGCGAGTTGGCCCAGGTCGGTCCGCGCCCGGCGGAGTCGCGGCAGTAGGGCGTCGTCGGCAGGTTTCCGCCATAGATGGAGGAGCAGCCCGTGGCGTTGGCGATGAGCAGGCGGTCGCCGACGAGCTGGGTCAGCAGCTTCAAGTACGGCGTTTCGCCGCAGCCGGCGCAGGCGCCGGAGAACTCGATCAGCGGCCGCAGGAACTGGGAGCCCTTGACGGTTCCCGTTTCGAGCGAAGCCCGGTCGGGATCCGGCAAACTCAGGAAGAAATCCCACGCAGCGCGGTCGCGCTCGAGGCGCGGCGGCTGCGGCACCATGTCGATGGCCTTGTGCCGGGGGTTGGAACGGTCCTTGGCGGGACAAACCTGCACGCAAAGCGTGCAACCGGTGCAGTCCTCGGGCGCGACCTGCAGGGTGTACCTGCGGCCGGGAAAATCAGTCGATCGGAACGGTGCCGAGCGGAATCCCTCGGGAGCGGCCGCGAGCTCCTCCGGCGCGCAGAACTTGGCGCGTATGGCCGCGTGCGGGCAGACCATCACGCATTTGTTGCACTGGATGCAGACGGCGGGATCCCAGCCGGGCACCTCTAGGGTGATGTTGCGCTTCTCCACCCGCGAGGTCGCGGTCGGCCAGCAGCCATCCACCGGCATCGCGCTCACGGGCAGCAGGTCGCCCTCACATGCCAGCAGACGGGCCGTGACGTTGCGCACGAAATCCGACTCCCCGGCGTACGCGGGCGGCAGCGTGACGCGTGCACCGGCGTCGACCCCCGCGGGCACCGCGACCTCGTGCAGTCCGGCCAGGGCAGCAGCCACCGCGGCGTGGTTCATGCGCACGATCTCCTCGCCCTTGCGGCCGTAGGTCTTGCTGATGACAGACTTGATCTGGGCGATCGCCTCGTCGCGCGGCAGCACGCCCGAAAGCGCGAAGAAACAGGTCTGAAGCACGGTGTTGGTGCGCCGCCCCATGCCGGAGGTGGTCGCGACGCGCGTCGCGTCGATCACCATGAGCCGGATGCCCTTCGCGATGACCGCTTCCTGCCAATCACGAGGTAGGCGGCGCCAGGTTTCCTCGGGCGCAAAGGGCGAGTTGAGCAGCACGGTGCCGCCGGGGGCCGCATAGCGCAGGACGTCGACCCGGCCCACGAAATGGAACTGGCTGCAAGCCACGAAGCCCGCCTGCCGGATCAGGTACGGCGCGCGGATCGGCCGTGGACCGAAGCGCAAGTGCGAGATGGTCATCGAGCCCGACTTCTTGGAGTCGTACACGAAGTACCCCTGCGCGTGGTTCGAGGTCTGCTCGCCGATGATCTTGATGGAATTCTTATTGGCGCCGACCGTGCCGTCCGCTCCCAGCCCGACAAACACGCAGCGGCGCACGTCGGCCGGCTCGAGGTCGAAGTCGTTGTCGAACGGGAGCGAGGTGCCGGTCACATCGTCGATGATGCCGACAGTGAAACCATGGCGCGGCGCCTCTTCGGCCAGATGGTCGAACACCGCGCGGACCATGCCGGGCGTGAACTCCTTCGAGCCCAGTCCGTAGCGACCGCCCACGACGCGGGGCGCGGAACTTGTTCCAGGCCGCCCGCCGGCCAGGGCCGCGACGACATTGAGGAAGAGCGGTTCGCCCAGCGACCCGGGCTCCTTGGTGCGGTCGAGCACGGCGATGGAGCGGACCGATGGCGGGAGCGCGGCGAGGAAGGCCGGGACGTCGAAGGGCTGGAAGAGCCGCACCGCCAAGATCCCGACCCTCTCACCGCGGGCCACCAACCACTCCGCGGTCGTCGCCAGCGTTTCCACCGCGCTGCCCATCGCGATGATCACGCGCTCCGCCTGCGGGTGGCCGTGATACTCGAAGAGTCGGTACCGCCGTCCGGTGGCCGCGGCGAAACGGTCCATCACCGCCTGCACGTGGCCCGGCACCGCGGCGTGGTGGCGGTTCACCGCCTCGCGGCCCTGGAAGTACACGTCAGGGTTCTGGGCCGTGCCCCGGATCGTGGGCGCGTCGGGCGACATCGCCCGGGCGCGGAAGGCTGCGAGGTGTTCCTCGTCGATGACGGCGCGGATGACCTCATCGCCCACGCGCGTGATGCGCTGCACCTCGTGGGACGTGCGGAAGCCGTCGAAGAAGTGGATGAACGGGACCCGCGCCCGGTAGGCGGTGGCATGCGCGATGAGCGCGAGGTCCTGCGCCTCCTGCGGCGAGTTGCTGGCCAGCAGTGAAATGCCCGTGGCGCGGCAGGCCATGACGTCCTGGTGATCGCCAAAGATCGAAAGTCCCTGCGCGGCGAGCGCGCGCGCGCTCACGTGGATCGTGAGCGGCAGTAGCTCGCCGGTGATCTTGTAGAGGTTGGGGATCATCAGCAGCAGCCCCTGCGACGCGGTGAACGTGGTGGTGAGCGCGCCGCCGAGAAGCCCGCCGTGCACGGCGCCAGCAGCGCCGCCCTCGGACTGCATCTCGATCACGCGCGGGACGGTGCCCCAGAGGTTGGGGCGCCCCGCCGCCGCCCATTCGTCGCAGGCCTCGGCCATGCTCGACGAAGGCGTGATCGGATAGATGGCGATCAGCTCGCTGAGGCGGTAGGCAACGGAGGCGACGGCCTCGTTGGCGTCGCAGGTGATGAAGTCGGAAGTGAGAGTGGGTGCGACCATGGCGGGGATGGTCCGGGACGGCCGGGCCTCGGGCCCACAGTGTGCCAGCCGCGCCCGCGCCGGGCTGCGCAGCCCTTGCCAATGGAGTGGCACTATTTGCGGCGGAGGCAGCCGCGGGGATCTTCCGCGGCTACAGCCGCATCGAAGACCTTTCCCATCCCGATTCCGAACGTAACCGCCATCCGAAGCCCGACCCTTGTGGCTGCGGGTGCTCCCGCGGAAATTTCACACCTAACCTTCGGCTGCTTCCACGGAGGAATCGTTCGACTTACCTTCGTGAATCCTCCGCGGCTACAGCCGCGGCCACATCGAAAGCCTTTCCGATCGGGATTCCGACGGAATCCTGCCGTGCGAAATCCGATCCCTGTGGCTGCGGGTGCTCCCGCGGAGATTTCACGTTTCCCTTTCGACCGCTTCCACCGAGGAATCGTTCGACTCACCTTCGTGAATCTTCCGCGGCTGCAGCCGCGGCCACATCGAAAGCCTTTCCGATCGGGATTCCGACGGAATCCTGCCGTGCGAAATCCGATCCCTGTGGCTGCGGGTGCTCCCGCGGAAATTTCACGTCTAACCCTCGGCTGCTTCGGCGGAGGAATCGTTCGACTTACCTTCGTGAATCTTCCGCGGCTACAGCCGCAGCCACATCGAATGCCTTTCTCATCCTTCTTCCGAAGGAGCCAGCCATCCGAAACCCGATCCCTGTGGCTGCGGGTGCTCCCGCGGAAATTTCACGTCTAACCCTCGGCTGCTTCGGCGGAGGAATCGTTCGACTTACCTTCGTGAATCTTCCGCGGCTACAGCCGCAGCCACATCGAATGCCTTTCTCATCCTTCTTCCGAAGGAGCCAGCCATCCGAAACCCGATCCCTGTGGCTGCGGGTGCTCCCGCGGAAATTTCACGCCTAACCTTCGGCTGCTTCCGCGGAGGACTCGTTCGACTTACCTTCGTGAATCCTCCGCGGCTATAGCCGCAGCCACATCACGACGAGCTCGAACGAGGCACGAGGCAGGATACCTCGTCCACATAGGGGGACCACTTCTCGGAAATCCCTCGCCTTACGCCCCTCGCCTTTAGCCTCTCCCCTCTCCCCTCTCGCCTCTCTCCTCCCAGAAATCAGCGCACCTGCAGGGTGTCGCCCTCGAACGTGAGATCGAGCGAGGGAACGACGACGGCCTTGCGGGCGCCTTCACGGCGCACCTTGCCGGCCAGCCACGCGTCGTAGCCCGTCACCCGCGCCGCCTCGATGACGGCGGGCGCGAGTTCCGGCGCGACGTAGGCCGCGAAGCCCACGCCCATGTTAAACGTGGCGAACGCCTCGCGCTGCTCAACCGGACCGGCCTCCATGATGAACTGGAACAGCGCCGGCACCGCGCGCGGCGAAGTGATCTCGTACACAAACGGCTCCTCGAGCCGCATCAGCTTGCGCCAACCGTGGCCCGTGACGTGGGCGATGTAGTTCAGCTTCAGCCCGCGGCGCTGGCACTCGCGCACGAACGCGACGTAGATCACCGAAGGCGCCAGCAGCGCCTCGCCGAACGTGCGCGGATCCCCGTGCCCGATGGGAGTCTGGTATCCCCCGGGCAGCAGCCCGGCCATCTTGCGGCAGAGGGAAAGTCCGTTGGTCTGCACCCCTGAGCTGGCCAGGAAGATGATGGAGTCGCCCTCGCGCACGTCCCCGGTGATCCGCAGGTGCTTCGGCGAGATCCGGCCGACGGCCGACCCCGCCAGCACGATCGCTCCCGGCTCGACGATCCCGCCGAGCGTCGGTGTCTCACCGCCGCCCCAGACCGCGCCCGCCAGCCGGCAACCTTCCGCGAAACCGTCCACCAGCGCCTCCGCGCGCGCGCGATCGGCGAACCAGCCCGAGTCCCCCACCGCCGCGTGCATCGCCACCGAAACGGGCAAGGCGCCGCAGGTGACGAGGTCGTTCACGATGGTCGCCACCGTGTCGATCGCGACCTCCCGGTACCACGTGCGCCCCGTCGAGGCCTGCACCGCGTCGGCGACGAGGTTCTTGGTCCCAAGACCCTCCTCGACCTGAGCAAGGTAATGGTCCGCCGCCTCGATGAGGTACGCGCTTTCCCCGCGCGTGGCGGCGGGCTCGGAGTAACCGTGCGAGGCCAAAAGGCCCGCCGTCGTGCGCGCCGCGCGCTGGCAGGCGCGCTTGAAGGCGTCGAGCTGGTCGTAACGTACGCCGGATTGCTCGTAGGAAAGGCTCATCGGAAACGCGCCGGGAAAGGATGCGGGACGCGATGGCGCGCCTAGTAGGAGCGCCCCTCGCTCTTCTCGTAATAATTCACGTAGGCCTGGTTCGCGACGCGGTAGCCGCCCGGGGTCGGGTACTTGCCGGTGAAGTACCAGTCGCCTCGGTGGTCCGGCACGGCGGCGTGCAGGCTTTCGACCGTCTGGAAGAGGATCTCCACCTCGCCCTGCCAATCGAGCTGCTTGGGCCGCACGAGTTGGACGATCCGCCGGGAAATCTCCTCCGGAGTGAACGGTTCGTAGATCCGGCGCACGTGGTTCTGGGAGCCGCCGCGCTTCACTTCGTCGCGGCACTGCTCGTACACCTCGTCGAGCAGCCGGGTTGCACCACGTTCGTGGAGCAGGGACACCGCCGCCTCGAAGGCGATGAACTTCCCCAGCTCCGACATGTCGATGCCGTAGCAATCGGGGTAACGGATCTGCGGGGCGGTCGAGGCGATGACGATGCGTTTGGGGTTGAGCCGCGCGAGGATCCGCAGGATCGAGCGGCGCAGCGTCGTGCCGCGCACGATGGAGTCGTCGACGACGACCAGATTGTCCTGCCCCGGCCGCACCGAGCCGTAGGTGATGTCGTAGACGTGGCTCGCGAGGTGGTTCCGCAGGCCCTCCTGTCCGATGAAGGTGCGGATCTTGATGTCTTTGCTGACGACCTTCTCCCCGCGGGGCCAATTGCGCAGGATCAGATCGTCGAGCAGCGCCTCGGTGAGCCGGCCCTCGGCGGAGGCGCGCAGAATGGCCGCTTTGACCTCGTCGCGACGGATGGCGCGCAGCGCCGACATCAGGCCGTAGAACGCGGTCTCGGAGGTGTTCGGAATGAAGCTGAAGACGGTGTTGTCCCAGTCATGCCCGACGAGGCGCAGCACCGGGGCGGCGAGCTGGCCGCCGAGCGCCTGCCGCTCGCGGTAGATGTCGATGTCGTTGCCGCGGGAGAAGTAGATGCGCTCGAAGGAACACGAGGACCGCGGCATGGGCGCGGTGAAGGGCACCTCGCTGACCTCGCCGCGGCGCTTGATGACCGCCACGTGGCCGGGGTTGAGCTCCTTCACCGATTCGAGCCCGAGGTCGAAGACCGTCATCAGCGGGGCGCGCTCCGACGCGAAGGCCACGACCTCGTCATCCTGATGATAGAAGCAGGGCCTGATCCCCGAGGGGTCGCGAGCCACGAACGCGTCGCCGTTGCCGATCAGGCCGCAGAGGACGTAGCCGCCGTCCCAGCGCTGCGAAGCGCGGGTGATGACGCGGGCGACGTCGAGATCCTCGCTGATGCGCCGAGAAAGGTCCTCGCCGGCGACGTCGCGCTTGCGGAGGAAGCGGTAGATGTCCTCGTGCTCCTCATCCAGGAAGAACCCGATCTTCTCAAGGATCGCCTGCGTGTCGGTCGCGAAGATGGGGTGCTGCCCCATCGCGATGAGCGAGTTATTAAGCTCCTCGGTGTTGGTGAGGTTGAAGTTGCCGCAGAGCGCGAGGTTGCGCGTGGGCCATGGGCTGCGCCGGAAGAAAGGGTGGCAGGACGAGAGGCTGTAACCGCCGCTGGTGCCGTAGCGGAGGTGCCCCATGAGCAGCTCGCCGCCGAAGTCGAAATTACGCTTCACCGTGTCGGCGAACTCGGGATGGATCGTGCCCGAGGCGACGTGCTCGTTGTACTGGGCGAGCAGCGTGCGGAAGATGCGGTCGAGGGGATTGGACTCGATGTTCCGCTCGCGGAACATGAAGGGCGCACCGGCCGGCGTATCGAGCTTCACGCAGGCCACGCCCGCGCCGTCCTGCCCGCGGTTGTGCTGCTTCTCCATCAGGAGGAACAGCTTCGTGAACCCCCAGAGCGGCGTGCCGTACTTCTCCTGGTAGTAGGAAAGCGGCTTCAGGAGCCGCACCAGCGCAACGCCGCACTCGTGGGTGATCCGCTCAGACATGGGCGGCGGAACGATGGGCCGCGCGGCGCGCCGGCCGGGACCGCCGGAGGGCGGTGCGGGTGTTGGCGGCGTTGGCGGGAGGCGTCGTCAATCGCCGCTCATCTCGGCAAGCCCCACGCCACCGTCAACGGCTTTCTCCAAATCGCGGAAATTACGCCGCAAACGGCACGCGCTTCGGTCGCCTTGACCGCGCCGCGGGGGTCCTTGAACGTCGGCGTCCCGACCATGCTGATCCTCCGCGGCTCCCCCGCCCTCTCGACATTCCGGCTCCAGAAGCTGCGGCAGGACCTCGCGAACGCCGGCGTGCCGGTCCGCGAACTGAGTGCGAGCTTCGTGCACGTGGCCGAGACCGAGGGGGACCTCGACGCTCCCTCCCGCGCGGTGCTCGAGCAACTGCTCACCTACGGCCCGCGCCGGACGGCGGCCGACGTTTCCGGTGTGGAACGCGTCGTCGCCCCGCGCCCCGGCACCCTCTCGCCGTGGTCGTCCAAGGCCACCGACATCGCCCGCAACTGCGGCCTGCGCGCGGTGCGGCGAATCGAGCGCGTAACGCAGTTCACACTCGACCTCGGCGGGGCCGACCCCGCGCCGCACCTCACGGCGATCGACGCGAGGCTGCACGACCGCATGACGCAGGCGGTGCTTCCCAACCTGGCTTCCTGCGCCGCGCTGTTCCGCCACGCCGAACCCCGGCCGCTGACGTCGGTGCCCGTGCTCGCGCGCGGCCGGTCGGCGCTGGAGGAGGCCAACCGCACGCTCGGGCTCGCGCTGGCCGAGGACGAGATCGACTACCTGCTGAAGGCCTTCCAGGCGCTCGGCCGCGACCCGAATGACATCGAGCTGATGATGTTCGCACAGGCCAACTCCGAGCATTGCCGCCACAAGATCTTCAACGCCACGTGGGAGATCGACGGCCGGGCGCGGGAACGGTCGCTGTTCCAGATGATCCGCCACACCCATGAGCGGCACAGCGACGGGATCCTTTCGGCTTACAAGGACAACGCCGCCGTGATCGCCGGCTCACGGGGCGGACGCTTCTTCGCGGACCCGCGCACGAACGAGTATACATCCTCGACCGAGGACATCCACCTGCTCTGCAAGGTTGAGACCCACAACCATCCCACGGCCATCTCGCCCTTCCCCGGTGCCGCCACGGGTTCGGGCGGCGAGATCCGCGACGAGGGCGCCACTGGCCGCGGCGGCAAACCCAAGGCGGGCCTCGTGGGTTTCACGGTCTCCAACCTACGGCTTCCCGGCGCCGTGCAGCCTTGGGAAAAGGACCACGGGAAACCCGGCCGCATCGTGTCGGCGCTCGACATCATGATCGAGGGCCCGCTGGGCGGCGCGGCCTTCAACAACGAGTTCGGCCGGCCCGCGATCAACGGCTACTTCCGCACGTTCGAAGCGGAGGTGCCGGGAGCTTCCGGTCCCGAACTGCGCGGCTACCACAAGCCCATCATGCTCGCGGGCGGCCTCGGCAACATCCGCGACGGGCACGTGCGCAAGGGCGCCATCACGCCGGGCGACAAGCTGGTCGTGCTCGGCGGGCCGGCGATGCTGATCGGCCTGGGCGGCGGCGCCGCCAGCTCCGTCGCGAGTGGCCACGGCAGCGAGGACCTCGATTTCGCCAGTGTGCAGCGCGACAACGCCGAGATGGAGCGCCGTTGCCAAGAGGTGATCGACCGCTGCTGGGCGCTCGGTGACGAGAATCTCATCTCCTTCATCCACGACGTCGGCGCGGGCGGCGTCTCCAACGCCCTGCCCGAATTGGTCAACGACGGCGGCCGCGGCGGGCGTTTCAACCTGCGCGCGTTGCCCAGCGACGAGCCGGGCATGTCGCCCCTCGAGATCTGGTGCAACGAGTCGCAGGAGCGCTACGTGCTCGCCATCCCGGCGGCCCGCCTCGCGGAGTTCGCCGCCCTCTGCGAGCGCGAACGCTGCCCGTACGCCGTCGTGGGCGAGGCCACCGAAGAGCGCCGTCTGGTGCTGGCCGACCCGCACTTCGGCAACACGCCGATCGACTTGCCGCTCGAGGTGCTGCTCGGGAAACCGCCGCGGATGCATCGGAAGGAAGTCTCCGTCCCGCGCCCGCGCCGGGCGCTTTCCCTCCCGGCCGCGGCCACTCTGGCCGAAGCCGCCCGGCGCGTCCTCGCCCACCCCGCCGTGGCCGACAAGACCTTCCTCATCTCCATCGGCGACCGCACCCTCGGCGGGCTCATCGCCCGCGACCAGATGGTCGGGCCGTGGCAGGTGCCGGTTGCCGACTGCGGCGTCACCGCCGCGACCTTCGACGTCACCACGGGCGAGGCCATGGCGATGGGTGAACGCACTCCGGTCGCGCTCAACGACGCCGCCGCCTCGGCCCGCCTCGCGGTCGGCGAGGCGCTCACCAACCTGGCCGCCGCGCAGGTCGGCGCCATCGGGCGCGTCAATCTCAGCGCCAACTGGATGGCCGCCCCGGCCGTCGCCGGCGAAGGCGCCGACCTGTTCGCCGCCGTGCAGGCCGTCGGCATGGAGCTCTGCCCCGCGCTCGGGATCACGATCCCGGTGGGCAAGGACTCGATGAGCATGTCGACCGTCTGGCAGGAAGGCGGCGCCACGCGGCGCATGACCGCGCCGGTCTCACTCATCGTCTCCGCCTTTGCGCCGGTGACCGACGTGCGCCTCACCCTCACGCCGCAGCTGCGCACGGAGCCGGACTCCGTGCTGCTGCTCGTCGACCTTGGCCGCGGCCGCAACCGTCTCGGCGGCTCCATCCTCGCGCAGGTGTACTCGCAGCTCGGCGACAGCCCGCCCGACGTCGATTCCGCAGCCGACCTCCGCGGCTTCTGGGACGCGATTCAGGAATTGGGCGCGGCGGGCCGGTTGCTCGCCTACCATGACCGCTCCGACGGCGGCCTGCTCGCCACCGTCGCGGAGATGGCCTTCGCCGGCCACACCGGCGTGACCCTCGAACTGCCCGCGGGCGACGCATTCGCCGCCTTGTTCGCCGAGGAGCTCGGCGCGGTGCTGCACGTGCGCGCCGCGGATGAAGCCGCGGTGCTGGCGGCGTTCCGCGCGCGGGGCATCGAGGCGATCGTTTCCCGCCTCGGCTCGCTGAACCCGTCGCACCGGCTGATCGCACGGCAGGGCGGGCGCCCGGTGCTCGACGAGGACATCTTCGAGCTGCGCGCGGTCTGGTCCGATGTCACGCGGCGGATCGCCACCCTCCGCGACAACCCGGCCTGCGCCGAGCAGGAGCACCAGCTGCGGGTGGACCGCGCCGATCCGGGTCTCACCCCGCGGATCGGATTCTCGGTCGACGTGGGCCGCGACCTCGCAGGGCGCCCGCCGATGGCGATCCTGCGCGAGCAGGGCGTGAACGGCGAGGTGGAGATGGCGGCGGCGTTCCACCGGGCGGGGTTCCGCTGCGTGGACGTGCACATGTCGGACATCCTCTCCGGCCGCGTGGACCTGCGGGACTTCCGCGGCCTCGCGGCCTGCGGCGGCTTCAGCTACGGCGACGTGCTCGGCGCCGGCGAAGGCTGGGCGAAGAGCATCCTTTTCAACGAACGGGCGCGGGCGGAGTTCGCGACGTTCTTCGCGCGGCCCGATACCTTCGCGCTCGGCGTGTGCAACGGCTGTCAAATGATGAGCAACCTGCGCTCGATCATCCCCGGGGCGGAGTCATGGCCGCGGTTCGTCCAGAACGAGAGCGAACGTTACGAGGCGCGGTACGTGTCGGTGCGGGTCGAACGCAGCACCAGCGTGCTGTTCGCCGGCATGGAAGGCTCGGTCATCCCGATCGCGGTGGCGCACGGCGAGGGCCGGGCGGAGTTCGCCGACGCGGAGGCGGCACGGCGCCTGAACGAGTCGGGCCTCGTGGCGGCGCGCTTCGTGGACAACCACCACCGCACCACGATGGCCTACCCGCTCAACCCAAACGGCTCACCCTTCGGCCTCACGGCGCTCACGACCCCCTCGGGCCGCGCGACAATCATGATGCCGCACCCGGAACGAGTGTTCCGATCCGCGTGCATGAGCTGGACCCCGGGTAGCTGGGGCGAGGACAGCCCCTGGATGCGCCTCTTCAGAAACGCGAGGGTCTGGGTAGGGTAAAAACCAGACGCAACGCCAAGGACAACTCGCCTGGTTTCTCCAGCGAAGTCGGAGCAGCCGGAGCTTAATCAGGGAACCTCGTAGACCTCGACCAACGCGACACCAGTCGCCCCCCCCAAACCTGAGACCTGGGCCGTGTAGGCACCAGGCGCAAGGTTGATGAGGATGGCGGCGTCGGCAGCGTTGGCCGGCAGAGCGAAGGCCCCGACCTGCGACGCAGCGGCGAGAATCGCGGCAGTGTCGGCTGAGGAAGTGAGTCCAGCGTTCTGCGCGAGCACGGTGGCACCAGCCGCAACCGTCAGTTGCGGACGCGCCAGCGCACCGGAGACCCCGAACTGGGTGAGCGCTGGTCCAATGCCACGGATCAAGACGCGTTTAGGAGCGGCCCCGCTCACATAGAAGCCGGCAATGAGTGAGTTATCGCCCGCGCCAGCCGTCGACCGTGTCGCGATATTAACCACGCGCTGCGCCGGTGGAATGGAGCCAGCGGTGGCATCGTAGACCTCCACCAGGGCCACGCCGGCGGCACCAGATTGGCCGGTTACAACTGCCGAGTAAGCTCCTGGAGCCAGATTCAGAACCATGGCGGCATCGCGGCTGTTGGCCTGCAGAGCGAACGCACCGACACGTGCGGCGACCGCGGCTACCTCGGCCGGATTATTGGTCGCGGAACCCCAGTCGGTACCAGAGGCGATCGAGGCTTGTCCACGGAAGACCTCTAAGCGCACGGCTGGAAGGGCACCACCCACGCCAAAGGCCGATAACGTGGGCCCAATGCCCCGAATCAGGACCGGCTTGGGCTCGCTGCCCGTGAGCACGAAACCGGCGATCAGGGCGTCTCCTCCCGCGCCGGTCAGGCTGCGGGTGGAGACATTGAGCAGGCGCTCGTTCCGAGAATCAAACGAGCCAGCATAGGTGGTGGATCCCGAAGTCAGGGTAATGGCGCCCTGGGAAACGCTGCCGGAAACGCTGACGTTCGCCGCGGTGGTAACGGAAATCTTGCCATCGGCGGCGACCGTGCCGCGCCCGCCATCGACGCCAGCGGAGCCGATGTTCACGACCAGCGCATCCCCCGCGGGTCCAACCAGCGTGAGATTCTGCGCCGAGTTGCCCGCTGAACCCGCCTGATAAAAGCCGGCGACGGCGGAGGTGGATCCGGACGTGGCACCCGCTGGAGCGGAGAATGAGAGGTTGAGCGATGAAACGGAGCCGGAAACCGTCCCGTCCGCCGCAATCACACCCGCGACGGCTACGTCGACGTCGGCTGCAGCCCGCGGGAACTCGCCATCTGACGCAGTCGACGATGCGAGCTTCTGGGAGAACGTGAAGCTACCCGAGGAACTCACGGTGAAATCCTTGCCGAGGAGCACGACCTTGGAGCCGGTGACGTAGCCGAGGAACACCGCCGTGCGATCGGCGCGCACCAGGAGGCCGAAGGAACCGGCGCTGCCGCCGAAGGAACCGAAGTAGGTGCCGGACACGGAGGGAGCGCCCACGGTGAGGACAGCAGCGTCGGACGTGACGCTGCCGCCGGCGTTGGTCACGACGACCGAGTAGTTTCCAGCTTGGCCGGCGACGAGACCATTAAGAGCGAGAGTCGCGGACGTCGCACCGGCGATCGCCGCGCCATCCTTGCGCCACTGGTAGGTGAAGGGGCCAGGACCCGAGGCCGACACGGAGAACGTGGCGGAACCACCCAAGGCTGCGGTAGCCGAAACCGGTTGAGAGGTGATGGTCGGTCCCGCCGGAGGCGCGGGGTTAACGGTCACCGCCGCCTTCGCGCTGTTCACGCCACCGCCTGAGTTGGAAACGTAGACGTAGTAGGATCCGGCACTCGCGGCCGAAGCACTGGCGATGACGTACGAGGCAGACTGTGCGCCGGAGATCAGCTTGTCATCCTTGAACCATTGGAAATTGAGCCCTGAACCAGTGGCGGAGACCGCCAAGGTAACAGAGGAACCTTCGATGACCGCCTGCGCAGCCGGGCTGGTGACGATAACGGGCGCCGGGACGGCTGGTACCGATCCTCCCCCACCACCGGAACTGCCACCGCCAGAAGACCCTCCGCCGCTTCCGCCTCCACCTGAAGGAGCCGCGATCGTTATCTCGAGAACGGCAACCGCACTTGTGCCGCTAACATTGCCTGCGGTGATGGACACCGAATAGGTGCCTGCCGCAGTCGGTGTTCCGCTGATCAGACCCGACCCCGCGCTGATCGACAAGCCGGCCGGGAGGCTGGTCGCCGCGTAGGAAGTCGGGCCATTGATCGCGGTAATTTGGTAGCTGAACGAGGTGCCGGCAGCACCAGACGCCTTGGACGGGCTGGTGATCGACGGCACGTTACCCACGGTCAACGTCACGGTCCTGACAGGGCCCGTGCCGACAAGGTTGTTGGCACTGATCGAGAGCGTGGAAATCGCCGCCGCGGTGGGCGTGCCGGAAATCAGACCGCTGGTGAGGTTGACGCTCAGTCCCGCGGGCAAACCGGATACATTATAGCTTACGGGTTCGAAGGATGCGGCGATCTGATAGGAGAACGGCACGCCGACGCCACCATTGACAGCGGTCGCGCTCGAGACGACTGGCACCGAGCCAACTGCGAGTGAGAGCGTGGCTGGGGCGCTCACCCCATTATTATTGGTCGCCCGCAGAGTAATGGCGTAAACCCCCTGAACGGTGGGCGATCCGCTGATGACACCGCTCGAGGCATCCAGACTTAGCCCGAGGGGCAGCGGTGCCGCCGAATACGAAGCAGGCGATTCCGTCGCGCTGATCTGGTAGCTGAACGGCTGGTTTGGCGTAGCGGCCTGACTTAGATTCCCGCCTATCGTTGGAACCGGCCCCGCCGGGGCGATCGTGATGATCAGCGTCTTGACCGCGCCGGATCCAGCCGAGTTGTTGGCAGAGAGGTTGACGGAATAGGTTCCAGCCACCGAAGGCGTTCCGTTGATCGATGGAACGGTTGCGATTGTGGAGTTGAGGGTGAGCCCGGGCGGCAGCGCACCTACGTTGAAACTGGTCGGGGAATTGGTCGCGGTTACGGTATAACCGCCAATCGGAGTCCCGACGGTGCCGGAAAGCGTGGTGGCACTGGAAATGACCGGAGCCGAAGCTGGCGGGGCGATCAACAACGTGAAGTTGAAACTGTTCACTACCACGCCCGACGTAAGCGAGATGGTGCCGTTGAAGGTGCCCGCCGTCGTCGGCGTTCCACTCACCACGCCGGAACTGGTGTTGATCGATAGGCCCGTCGGCAAACCAATCGCAGAATAGGTGGTACCGGCCGGCGGCGGCTGAGCAGTGAACGACTTGCTGTAGGAGTAGGGAACCCCGACCTGGCCCTGATCAAGGGAAGCCTGGGACCACAGTGCGGTGACGCCACTGGAGACCCAGAGAAGTGCGACCAGAAACGAACGACGAAAGGAAAGAGACTTCATGGCGGAAATGTGATCGCGCTAGATTTGCGGGTCAGAAGTTGAACGTAATGTTGGGAGCGATCGTCAGCGTGAGAGTCACGGGGAGGCTCTCGCCCGCGGAGTTCTTGGCCACGAGGGTCACCGCGAAGGTGCCCGATGCCAGCGGCGTACCGGAAATGGCTCCGGTCAACGCGCTGAAGCTCAGACCGCTCGGAAGTCCTGACACGAAATAACTTGTCACCGGGGGCGCCCCCGTGGGAACCGCCACCGTGGCCTGGTAGGTGAAGGGGGCCTGCACCGTGCCGGAGGCCGTGCGCGGACTGGTCACCACCGGAGCGTTCGCGGCGGCCGCGATGGACAACGTGAGCTTGGTCGGCTTGCTCGTTCCGGATGCGTTCTTCGCCACAAGGTCAACGGTTACAGTGCCCGGCGAACTCGGCACACCACTGATGGCGCCGGTGCTGGAGTTGAATGCCATCCATACTGGAGCGCCCAGCACCTCGAAGCCGGTCGGCTTCTCGGTGGCAGTGATCTGATAGGAGAAGTTCACGCCCGCTTGCGCCGACGCGATGTCCGGACTGTTGACGACCGGTGCCGTTAGAGCGGGGTCAATCACCAGCGTCAGAGAGCGAGGTTGGCCAGTGCCCGCGCTGTTCGTGCCGACCAACGAAGCCGTATAGGTGCCGGAGGCCGTGGGCGTACCCTGAATCAGACCCGTGGACGGATTAACCGCCAGCCCGGGCGGGAGATTCACCGCATCCAGCAGGAACGGCGCTGGGAATGGAGCGCTGGGGAACGGCGGCGAGGAAGAGGCGGAGATCTGGTAGGTGAAACTCGTTCCCGCCATGCCGTAGACCGTCGTGGGACTTGTGATGACAGGTACATCATCAGAGGGTGAGATGTTGATCACGAGAGACTGCGGGTTACCGACGCCCCCTGCGTTCGTAGCCGTCAATTGCACGCTGAAGAGACCGGCCTCGGCGGGGTTACCGCTGAGCAGTCCCGTGCTGGTATTGAAGGTCAGGCCCAACGGCAATTTACCGGTGATGGCATATCCCACGATTGGTCCAGGTGTGGCCTGCGCCTGATAGCTGACGCCGCCCGCCGCACCGACCTTGCCCGTCACGGAGCCGGCGCTCGTGATCGAAGGCGCATTCAGCCCGGCGCTCAGCGTGAACACGAGGTTGGCCGCCGCACCGAGGCCGGCGCCATTGGCCGCCCGCAGCGTGACCGTGAAGGTACCCGAGACCGTCGGCGTACCGGAGATCACACCGGTCGCGGACGCCAGCGATAGTCCCGCCGGGAGTCCCGTGGCGGCGAAGGAGGTGGGCGATTCACTCGCGGTCGCGTTGTAAGTCAGAGACTCACCGGCACGTCCGATCGCCGTCAGCGGACTCGTGATCACCGGCGTGGCCGGCGCGGGCTGAATCGTCAGACTCAGGGTCTTCGGGTCGCTCGTCTCCGTACCCTTCGTGGCCGTGAGGACCACCGCGAACGTGCCCGCTTTCAGCGGCAGGCCGGAGATTACGCCGGTGGCTGCGTCGAGGCTCAGCCCCTCGGGAAGCCCCGTGGCGGCAAAGCCGGTCGGGGAATTTGTCGCGGTGATCTGGTACTGGAAAGGCAGACCGACCTGAGCGGCCGCCGTACCGTTGGAGCTGATGACCGGAGCGGTCGCGGGCGGAGCGATCGAGAAGAGAACCTCCATCGCGAAGCCACGGCCGTAGGCAACGCTGTCACCCGCGAACCAGACACGCTTGTCACCGGCTTCCGTCGGCGTGCCCGAGATAGCGCCGGTCACGGAGTCGAAAGAGAGACCGGCCGGCAACGTCCCGCTGGTCTGCAGGAAGCCGGAGGGATTATTGCTCGCCTGGAGCTGGTAACTGAAGGCGACACCTACCCGACCGGTTGCCAGCGGCGCACTGGAAATGACCGGCGCGTTCGGCGAAGGATTGATCGTGATCACCAGCGCCGAAGCTTGGCCGGTACCCACCCCGGTGCTCGAGGCACTGACGGCAAGGGTCAACGTACCCGGCTGGTTCGGAACGCCCGAAATCAGGCCGGTCGACGAGTTGAGGTCCAGACCCTTGGCCGGCAAACCGGTGGCCTGATAGGAGGTGGCGGCCGGAGTTCCCTGCGAGGTGAGCTGGAAGGCGACCGGAAAGCCAACCGTCGCCACCAGCGTGGAGGCACTCGTGACCACCGGCGCACTCGGGGCCGGGTTCACTACCAGCGTAAAGTCCACGCTTTTCGCTCCGCCATCGTTGGTGGCGGTGATTGTCACTGTAGAGGTGCCCGTCACCGTCGGGGTGCCGCTGATCGTGCCGAGCGAGGGGCTCGACAGCGTCACGCCAGCCGGCATGCCCACGGCAGTGAAGTTTGCCGTGAAGGGAGCACCGGAGAAGGCCGGCGTGAAGGTGAAGAACGTTCCCTGGACTGCACTCAGGTTAGTCGGACCGGAGAACGTCGGGGCGTTCAGCGGCGGCTCGATCGTGATCTGGAGTGAGCTCGTCGCCGAGCCGCCCGCATTCGTCGCGGTGAGCACCACATCGAATACACCCGCCGTGCTCGGAGTGCCACTAATCACGCCCGTGCCGGCATTGATCGAAAGACCCGCCGGCAGGCCCGTAGCTGCATAGGAAGTCGGTGTGTTGGAGGCAGTGACCTGGAACAAGAAGCCCGCGTTCACGCGTCCGCCGAACGCCAAGGCGCTCGAGATGACCGGAGGCGGCGGGTTGATGACGAATGTCACCGTCTTCGAGTCAGTGCCCGTCACGTTTGTTGCCATGATCGTGACCGCCGTCGTTCCCAGTGTGGTCGGCGTGCCACTAATCTGACCCGAGGACGCATTGAGGGCCAGGCCGCTGGGCAGCGCTGAAGATGAGAATGTCACACCGGTCGATGTGGCCGTGGCCTGATACGACAGCGGCAGCCCGCGCACGCCGGACACCGCCAAGGGGCTGGTAATTACAGGGGCGACCGGATTGACGGTCAGCGCCGCGCCGTTGCTGGTCACATTGCCCCCCGCATTCGAGACATAAACGCTGTAAGTGCCCGCCTGATCGAAGGTGACGTTGGACAATGTCAGGTTGGAAGCCGTAGCCCCAGGAATGTTGAGGCCGTTCCGGCGCCATTGCAGGGACGGTGACGGATCACCCGCGGCAACCATCGAGAAAGTCGCGGAGCCACCGGCTACAACCGTCTGGGCGACCGGCTGCGTCGTGATGGTTGGCGGCACGTAGACTGCGAAGGTGACCGGGAGCGACGCCACCGATCCGGCTTCATTCGCTACCACCACATCATAAGTACCCGCATCCGCCACAGTGAGCGACGCGATCGACAACGTGGTACCGGTCTTGCCGGACAGGTTCACCCCACCCTTGCGCCACTGATAGGTCGGCGCCGGGTTGCCGGAGGCGGCAACGGACAATGTGACCGCATTGCCAACCGCATAGAAGGCGTTGGCCGATGGCTGAGTCGTGATCGCCGGTCCCGCCTGAATCGTGAAGGCCAGGGTGAACGGAGCACTGGAGCCGCCCGCATTCGTCGCCGTCAGCGTGGCATTGGCCGAACCGAGAGTCGTCGGCGTGCCGCTGATTACACCCGTGGCCGCATTGAGCGACAGCCCAGCCGGCAAGCCGGTCGCGGCGTACGACGTCGGGCTGTTGCTCGCCGTGATCTGGTAGCTGAACGCGCTGCCGACCGTGGTCGTCGCGGAGGCGGTGCTGCTGATCACCGGAACCGGCACCGTCACCGTGATCGTCTGCTGCGCCGTCGCGTTGTTGTTGTTCGCGGTATCGGCCGGCGTGTATTGCACCGCCAGCGTCGTGGTCCCGGCCGAAGTCAGCGCGGTACCCGCCGCGGGCACGTAGGTGAATGTGCCACCGGAGAGATTCGCGGTCGCATTCAACTGGGCCGCGCCAAGCACCGTTCCAGCGGGAACGGAAGCCGGCTGTGCCCAAGTGATGACCGGGGTCCGTTTGCCCACGATGATTGATTTGTCGAGCATCGCCGCCGCAAACTGGGCACTGGAATCAGCAGTCGCCCGCAGCACCACGGTGCCAGCACCGGTCAACGTGACCATTCCGCCGCTGATGGTCGCAGGACCGGAGGCCACCGAAATGGTGACTGGGAGGCCCGAATCCGAGGTCGCGCTCACCGCAAACGACGCGTCGCCAAAGGTCTTGGTGACCGGCGGATTAAACGTGATGACCTGTCCCTGCGCCGCCACATTCACCGTCAAGGCAACCGCAGCACTCGACCCACCCGAATTACTGGCGGTCAACGAGACGGTCGTCGTACCCGTTGTGGTCGGAGTGCCGCTCAGCACGCCCGAGGTCGAATTAAAGCTCATCCACGACGCGAGGCCCGTGGCCCCATAGGACGTGGGACTGTTGGTAGCGGTAGTCTGATAAGTGAAAGGTGTGCCCACCGAGGCGCCGACGCTGCCGGCACTCGTGATCACCGGCACCGGCGCCGTCACCGTGATAGCCCGCTGAGCGGTAGTGGTGCTATAGTTGGCGGTGTCAGAGGGAGTGTAGGAAACCGAAAGGGTTACGGAGCCCACTGAATTGATGGCCGTACCTGACGGGGGGTTGTACACGAACGTGCCGCCCGACGGCACAGCCGTGGCGTTCAGCTGCGTTCCGGAAAGCACCGTGCCGGAGATGACGGGCGCCGGCTGGCTCCACGTGATCACCGGCACAGCCTTCGTGATGTCCGCCGTCGCCGACGGCTGCGTCACAGTGTAGTTCGCCGCGTTGGCCCCCGACAGCGTCAGCCCGGCGATCGCGACCACCTTGCCCGTTCCCGTTTTCTCGTCAGCGAAGGCCGCCGTCGCTCCGGTGGTGACGAGATTCACTTGGGTCTCACCGGTCATCAGGCCGTTCAGCGTCGCGCTCGTGAAGGACGGCACCGCAACCGTCGTGCCGTCGTAAACCTTGTTCGCTACCGTCACCCCGGCGACCGTCAGCGCCTTCGGGCCCACCGACAGCACAAGGTTCACCGTCGCGCTCGTGCCGCCCGCGTTCGTCGCCGTCAGCGCCACCGTCGGCGACCCCGCCGTCGTCGGCGTGCCGCTGATCAGGCCAGTCGTCGTGTTAACCGACAGACCCGCCGGCAGCCCCGTCGCCGTGTATGACGTCGGGCTGTTGCTCGCCGTGATCTGGTAGCTGAAGGCCGTTCCCACCGTCGCAGTCGCCGTCGTCGCACCCGAGATCGCCGGCGCCGGCGGATTCACCGTCAGCGCCTGCTGCGCCGTCGCGTTTTCGTAATTCGCTGAGTCCGCAGGCGTGTAGGTCACCGACAGGTTCGTCGTTCCCACCGTTGACAGCGTCGTCCCGGAAGCCGGGCTGTACACGAAGGTCCCGCCCGACGGCGTCGCCGTCGCATTCAGCTGTGCCGTCCCCAGCACCGTACCCGCCGTCACCGCCGCAGGTTGGCTCCAAGTGATCACCGGCATAGCCTTCGTGATGTCTGCCGTCGCCGACGGCTGCGTCACCGTGTAGTTCGCCGCGTTGGCCCCCGACAGCGTCAGCCCGGCGATCGCGACCACCTTGCCCGTTCCCGTTTTCTCGTCAGCGAAGGCCGCCGTCGCTCCGGTGGTGACGAGATTCACTTGGGTCTCACCGGTCATCAGGCCGTTCAGCGTCGCGCTCGTGAAGGACGGCACCGCAACCGTCGTGCCGTCGTAAACCTTGTTCGCTACCGTCACCCCGGCGACCGTCAGCGCCTTCGGGCCCACCGACAGCACAAGGTTCACCGTCGCGCTCGTGCCGCCCGCGTTCGTCGCCGTCAGCGCCACCGTCGGCGACCCCGCCGTCGTCGGCGTGCCGCTGATCAGGCCAGTCGTCGTGTTAACCGACAGACCCGCCGGCAGCCCCGTCGCCGTGTATGACGTCGGGCTGTTGCTCGCCGTGATCTGGTAGCTGAAGGCCGTTCCCACCGTCGCAGTCGCCGTCGTCGCACCCGAGATCGCCGGCGCCGGCGGATTCACCGTCAGACTGAAGGTGGAGCTTGCGGACACTCCCACCTGATCGGTCACGACTACGGTATACGTGGCGATGGCCACCGCCACTGAAGGCATGCCTGAAACCGCGCCTGTAGAGGAGTTAAACTCCAGCCCAGCCGGCAGCGCCGGGAAAACCGAGAACACATACGGTGGTACACCTCCCGCTGTCGTCACCGGAACCACCGGCGAAAGTGCCGCGCCGGACTGCGCCGTCACGCTCGCTATCGCCGGCGTCAGCGCAGGCTGCGAAAGCGTGGCGATCGCGCCCCACGTACCGGCCGCGACTAGCCCCTTGGGCGTACGCGTGACCGCGCGGTAAAGCCCCCAAAAGCCGGAGGACTGAGCGCTCCAGGAAAGGCCACCGTCGGCAGAAACCAACGACGTGACTGATCCCCCCATGGTTCGGAACCGACCGTCAGCGAATGTGATCGCCCGGATCGAGCCACTGTAAGGCACGTCGATTCGACCCCACGTCACGCCGTTGTCAGTCGAACGCAGGATCACCGTGCGGTTGTCCAAGCCACCCGCCACCCATACTCCGGAGCCGTTGGTCGCCACCGCAGTCAGGCTCACCAACGGCACAGGCGTCGTCGGCGCGGTCCAGTTGACTCCATCCGTTGAACGAAGGATCACCCCGTTGTCGCCAGTGAGCACATACGCGCCATTGCCGGCCGCCGCCGCCCGAATCGTCCCGCTCACCGGCTTCGTCACCGCCTCCCAGGTTCCAGCCGGATCACCCGCGTAGTACACGTTGCCGCCAGGGCCAGCGGCCACGAAGCGGTACGCCGACCCGACCGTCATGCCGGTCACTGCGTTGAACGCGCCCAAGCCCGAAACCTGAACCTTTGTCCACGACCCGGAGGCCGCGGAGGAGGAACTGAACACAAAGGCGATCGGCGTGCTGGTGCTCTCGTTGCCGCCCACCAAAACATACTTCCCGTCGCCATAGGTGGCACCGAGCAAACGGTGCGTGGCCTGCGCCACCGTCTCGCCACTCGCCACCAGGCTCACTTTCGACCACCCCGACTCGTGGTTGGAGGCGAGGAAGGTCGCGTCGACCACGCCGGCCGCGACCGTTCCTGCCGGGCCCGTCGCCAGCGCGTTGAAGTCACCGAAGGCCGTCGGCCCACCCGGCACCGCCCTCGACCAATCGACGGCATTACCGGAAGTGATCACATGGCCGAGCGCCCCGACCGCCACGTAGCGGTTGTTCGCATACGTCACTCCGTTCAACACCGGCCCCAAAGGGATCGTCCGCGCGGTCCACGTCGCACCGTTGTCCGCCGAAGTCGCCAAATAGCTCGTGTAATCGGAAATCCGGTTGCCCACCGCCACCAACGTGCCGGCAGCGCCCACTGCCAATCCCCGCCAGTCGATGCCCGTCTGCGTAGTCGGCATCGTCGCCTTGGTCCACGCTTGCCCGTTTGTGGAGGTGTACAGGCCGTCACCGCCGGATGCCACGTAAGCGCCACCGGACAAGGCTTTAACGTCGATGAACGCCGCCCAGCCCGTCGCCGGCACAGACACACCCGAGGAACTCACCGTCCAAGTGAGCCCCGTCGGGCCGCTCGTGCCGACCGTGCACTTCACCATCGAACCACCGGCGGTGAGCGCCAGGAAACCATCCGCCGTCGCCGTCAGGGCGTAGATCGGCTCCTTGGCCGACGTCTCGTAACGCGTCCAAGCCGTCAGGTCGGAGGACGCGAACAACTCACCGGAGGAGGCCCCTGCCACCCATATTCCGTTGCGCTCGGTCAACGAGAGCAAGGAAGCCGGCGCACCCACGTTAGTCTGTGTAACCGAACTCAAGTCGGCCGAGGCGTACACGTTGCCTGCCGATCCGACCGCGACGAACTTGCCACCCGCGTAAATCACCCGGTTGAAGCTGGCCGGCGGATCCTGCCCCAGCAGGGTCCAAGAGGCGCCGTTGTCGTCTGATCCAACGAAGGAGCCCACCAATCCCACCGCCAGCCACTTGCCGCCACCAAAGGCCACCGACCACAGGTCGTTGCCCGTCGGCAGCGGATTGCGCCACGTCCAGTCGCTGCCGCCCCCCTGCAGCGCCACCGTGATCGAGTTGACCGTCGTCTTACCATCGGAAACCTTTACGGAGTAGGCACCTTGGGCGTTGGATCCCGCAGCTCCGATGTAAAGTACCGGGCTATCCCCGCCCACCGGCACGGGAGTGCCACCCGTTGAACGCGTCCAGGTGTAGGAATAGGTCGAACCGATCTCACCGCCACCGACCGAAACCGAGAAAGCATGGGCCTGACCATCTGCCACCACTGCATGTCGCGGCTGGACTGAGATTGTCAGGGGGATCAGGAACGAAACGCCCACGCTCGAACCCTCGGGGTTGGTCACAACCACCGCGCCACTCTTCGCCGTGGACGGGATCGTCGCCGAAATCGTGCCTGCCGTGGGATCATACGAGAACTTGGTCGAGGCCACCCCGCCAAACGTGATCGCCAAGACACCGGAAAAATTCGCGCCGGATATGGTGACCGCCGTTCCGGGCTCTGCGTTCGCAGGAGTGATCGCCGAGATCACCGGAACCGAAGGCGCGCTGACATCCACCATTGCCCAAGAACGGGGCAGCAGGTCGCCAGATTTGGTAACGGTGCCAAAGACATACAACTTACCACCCTCAACGCGCAGGACCGCAGTCGAGCGAGGCGCGTCGATGATCTGGAGGCCCGGCTGCCAGGCGCCGTCGAAGCTCCCGTCGGCCCGCAGCCGGAAGATGCCGGGCACCGCGTTGCCATTGTAAGAGTCGAACCGACCAGCGACGTAGAGGCGGCCGGCATCGTCGAAGGTCATCGCCACGACCGCGGGCGCCCCGACACCGCTGGAGAGTGCCAGCCCTGTCCCGGTGAAGGTCGTGTCGATAGCACCGCTGGCAGTCAGACGCACCAAGCCGGCGGGTGCACCGGTGACCTTTAGACGGCCGCCGACGTAAACCTTGCCATCAGGGCCCTGCCGCGCACTGGCGATCAGATTACCCGGATAGTAGCTGCTGATGGGAAACTGCGCCGTCGTGTTGGTGACCGGATCGCGGGTGGAGGAAGACGTGAAGGCAACGGAGGCGGCGATGGAACCCAGCGAGGCGGCGCTGAACGTGGTATCCAACGAGCCGTTCACATTAAGCCTGACAAGTCTGACCGAGCCATCGACCGCCGCTCCCGCGGCCAGCACGCGCCCATCCGAAAGCACGTCCGTGACCGTGAACCCACCCGTGCGGATCATCGTAACCGCGTTCGTGGTCGGATCGCGTTCCACGGAGGCGAAAGACGAAAGCGTCGAGTTGAAGCCGGTGTCTCGCGTGCCATCGGTGTTCAACCGCAGCAGACTGTCACCCGTCTCGCCGTTGAGTACGGCTTGGGCACCGATTAACGATTGGAAGAGCAAGGCTTTCCCACCTGGGGCCGCCGCGACCGAGGCCGAACCGAGACTGTAACCAGCGGGTAAGACCGGCAAGAAAGCACCGTCGATGACACCATCCGCGCCGATCCGCGCCAAGCCGCTGGAAAACGTCTCGAGCGAATTTCCGGCGGTGGCTGCGAGCAGGAAGATGCGGTCGCCGCTGGCCGGCACAACCATCGCGCTGGTCATCTGGCGGCCCGAAACCACCTGAGAGGAGGAAAGCGCGCCGGTCGCGGAGAACTGCGCCACACCCGGAGCCGCCGCGGAACCGAACCGGTTGAAAGTGCCGCCGACCCAGACCCTTCCATCGCTGAGGGGAACGCCGGAGGTAACAATCGCGGAACGACCCCAGCCGCCCGTCTGGAAGGAAAAGTCCGGAGTACCGTCGGCGGCGAAGCACGCGATGCCGTTGTTCGCCAGCGAGACCGGGGTGCCATCGACCGCCGCCACGCTGATCTGGTCGGCGACGAACAGACGGCCGTCGGCCGCACGGCTCACCCAGAAGCCCTCCTTGCCGAACGCCCGGCTGACAAAGCTCGTGTCGCGTGAGCCGTCGGCATTCAGGCGCACGAGGCGGTCGGAGACCGCGACGATCCGATCGTCGGACAGGATAACTCCGTGCCGCAGACGGCTAGTGAGGATTCCGAAGTCGCCGCGAAGCGGCCGCACGTAAGTCGCGTCGTAGGTTCCGTCGGTGTTGAAGCGCACGGCCATCATCGGATTCGACGAAGTGCCCCGCGCGGTGGAGCGGAAGTCACCGAGCGCCACCGCCCGCCCGTCGGACTGCAGCAGGATTGCCCTCGCCTGGGAACTCGCGAAACCCGCGGGTAATGACGCAGGAGCGGCGAATCCGTCCACCACCCCGCCCGAAGAAAGTCTGGCGAGGTTAACGCGGGCCGTGCCGTTCACCGAGCTGAAGAAACCGGCGAGGTAGATCTGACCGGAGGAATCTAACACCGGAGGTCCGAACAACACCGCTCCGTCGTTAAGGGCGGCCGAGAACGAGGCGTCATGGCTGCCATCGGCGTTCAGACGCAGGATCGAAGGAGCCCCCGTCGCCAACGATCCCGCGGGAGCCGTCTCCTCGAGATTGTCCGTCGCGGCCACCAGCACCTTGCCGTCGGTCTGCAGGGTTATGAAACGAATCCCGCGGGCGAAGAAAGGCGAGTTGAACGTCGTGTCGCGCTGGCCAGTGGAGGAGACGCGGATGACCGTCTGCACGTCGCCCACGCTCACCGCAATCAGGGCGCCACCATCGGCCAACGGAACGACATGGTTGGCGGTCCGGTAGCGCCGATCCAGGGAGAAGGATGTATCCAAGGTTCCGTCGGACTCATTGAGCCGCGCCAAGGTGCCGACCAAACGGCCGCCCACCATGTCCGGGTTACGGTCAAAGACCGACCAAGGAACGTAAACCTTTCCGCCTGTCGCGTGCACCGTGCGCGCCGGCGCCTGCTCGGTTGAAACGGAGGCGAACTGCTGCCAGAGGACCGGATCCGCGGGCAAAACGGTCAGGTTAGTCGTGAGGGTCTGGCTGGAGCTGCCGCTGGTCACCACCACGGAATAGGAACCCGCGTCGCTGGGGCCGACATTCGAGATGAGAAAATCGGGCGAGGTCGCACCGATGATAACGGTCTCTCCTTTTTTCCACTGATAGGTCGGGACGCCACCAAAGGCGGTCGTCGCACCAACCGATAGCACCATCCGGCCACCCGCGGCCACCGAAAGCGACGGCGCAGGAGGGGCCGTGACAATCAAGGCATCGGTCGCGCCTGAGGCCGCCGAGAGCGCCAGCTTGAACGTGGAGGTAGCGCGAACTCCCACCGCATCGGTCACGGAAACGGTGTGCACGGCGACCGCGGGCGTGCGCGCTTCCACCCTGAAGTCGTCGAGCCAAAGTGCCCCAGCGGGGATCGGCGCGGCCATCGAACTATCGCCCAGTAATTCAAAAAAGAAGCCGTTCGGCGCCAAGCCCGGCGTCCAAGAGGCCACGGGGAAGGTTGTGAGCGGGATGAACGTGCTCCCTCCGTCGGTATTATAGGAGCCCGTCAAAGTTTGCGTGGCGGCGTCCCACTCCATTCGCAGGCGCACGCCGACGCCACTGCTCAAAGTCGCCGTGACCGGAGTGGTCAGGCCGACGCTGGCGCCTCGCACCACGACCGCGCCGTTGTAAGAGGATACCACGAGGGTCGCCCAGGCACCGGTTCCGCTCGTGACCTGCAGGCCGGTAGCCGCAAACTCCCCAGCCGCCGTTGGCGCTAGGGAGTTGCCAGCCGTGACCTCGGCGCGCCAACTGGTGTGATAACTGGCAGTTGTGCGAGACGACGTCGAAGTGCGATCACCGTCCCAACCTAGGAAACGACTGCCGCTTCCGGAGCCCTTGGAAAACTCCAAACGTCCAGTGGCGAGAGAGGCGGCCAACTCACCGTTGGTACCGCTCAGGCGGTAGGAATAGGGCCACTGAGCCAAGGAGCCCGAATTGAATGATTCCGTCCCCGCAAAGCCGGGTGTCAGGGCCGAAACCTGTGGAGTTCCACTGATCTCGCCCGTGGAGGTGTTGAGCTGAAGGCCGGCCGGCAAAGTCGGCGACAGACCGTAGGTCAGGCTGGGAACGCCGCCGCTGCCCGTCACAGGGGTGAAAGAAGTGGCCGCGGTGCCCGCCACCAGCGTCTTGTCGGCCACTGCCGTCGTGGCAGTAGGCTGCGAGAGCGTCGCGATCGCGCCGTTGGAGCCCCCCGCCACATAACCCTTAGGCGTGCGCACGATCGCGCGGAACAGACCCGAGAACTGCGTAGACTCGGCGGTCCACGTCGCGCCGTTATCAGCCGAGATGAGCATGCTGCTTGCACCACCCACCGTACGGAAACGCAGATCACCGTAAGTCATCCCGCGGATGGTGCCGGTGAAAGGAACCGACACTCGGGCCCAAGTCGCCCCATTGTCGGTCGAGCGCACGAGGACTGATGAGGCTCCGTCGTGCCCTCCCGCCACAAACGCGCCCCCACCGCTGCCGGCGACCGCCTCTAGGCTCACGTTCGTACCAGCGTTGACGGTCGCCCACGTCACGCCATCGGCTGAGGTGAAGATCGTCCCGCCGTCACCGGAAAGGACGAAGCGTCCGCCGGCCGCCGTAGCCGCACGCACGGCGGCGGTGGAGCCACCCGGCTTATCGACCGCGGTCCAACCATCGGTTTCGCCGATGAGCGCCGGATTCTTGGCATAGTAGATTTTGTTACCCGCGCCCGCCGTGACGTACCGGCCGCTCACTGGGTCGTAGGCCGCCGCCGCGAGGAAATGTGGGCCGGCAATCTCCACCTTCGACCAAGTACTGCCCGAGGCACCGCCGGAGAGGTTGGAACTGAAGATGAAGCCCTTCCCTGCCCCGGCGGTAGTATTGTCGTTGCCGCCCACCAGCACGAACGTGCCCGCGCCCTGCGCGGCACCGTAGATATTCGTCGAAGTCGGCACCGCAGTAGTGTCCTGCTTCAAGTCCACTCTCGCCCACCCGGTTTCGTGGTTGGTGGAAAGATAGACCTGACCGACCTTGCCGGCCACCAAGGTTCCTGCCGTGCCCGTCGCCGAAGCGAAGAGGTCGCCCGGAAATGTCAGGCCGCCCGTATAGATGTTTTGCCAAGTAGAGCCGTCCGTCGAACGGGCGATGCGTCCCACCGTTCCCACCGCGACGTACTGAGAGCCATCATGAGTTGCCCCGATAAACTGGGGGCCACCAGAGAGGGAGGAAGGGAGGGACCAAGTGAGACCGTCTGATGACTGAACTGCATAGCCGTTAAAAGTGGTCGTGAAGTTCCCTCCGACGACAAGCCAGCCGACGCTCGTCGGCACGATGCGCTGCCAATCCACCGAGGAGGGCAGACCTGTGGTAGGCAAGGTGACCGCCGTCCATGTCGTTCCATCCGTGGAACGCAGGATCTTGGAGGCGCCGGAGATCAGGGTCGTCGTCACCCCGCCCTCCGTCCGCTGGCGGATGTCAAAAAGCGCCGTACCCGCGGCGGGCTGGGTCACCATCCAGCTGGAGCCGTCAGCGTTGCCCGTGAGTACATGTCCGCCCAAGGAAACCGTCATGAATCCGCTGGCGGTGGCGATGACCCCCTCAAGGGTCGATGTGAAGGATCCCCCGGTAAAGGCGGAGGCCGGCACGCGGGTCCAAGAGGTCCCGTTGGCCGAGGTGAAGATAGCGCCGCCTGACCCCGTCAGCACCCAGATCGAGGCAGAACGCGCCACTCCGTAGAGCGTGACCGACTCACCGACGTTGCCACCGGTCCACGTCAGCCCGTCGGCTGAGGTCAGCACATTACCACTGGTTCCGACCACCACGAACTTCGAGTCGAGATAGGCGACGTTCGTGAAGAGCGCAGGCGTCTGCTGTGCCTGCGGCGTCCAGGAAGATCCGTCCGTGGAGGTCAGGATCGTGCCGGCACGGCCTACCGCCACGAAGCGGCCGTTACCGTGGGCCACCGCCCAAAGATCGTTGCCGGTTGTCGTCGGGTTGCGCCAGGTCCAGACATTGGGCTTCGCCAGCCGAAGGGCCGCGGACACGGAAGTGACGGTCGACGTCCCGTCGGTGACTGAAACGCTGTAGTCGGCGACGTCGGCCGAACCCACCGACGGGACATAGAGCGAGGAGCTGTTCGTTCCCACGGTCGTCGTGACGCCTCCCGAAAGGCGTCTCCACGTATAGGAATACGAGCTACCGGCAGCGCCGCCACCGACTGAGACCGAGAAAGAAAGGGCTTGGCCGGCGAAGACGACGTTGTGCGTGGGAGGCGTTACAATCGTCAGAGGAATGGTGTAGGAAAACTCGGAGCTGGGACCCGCAGGCGTGGTCACGACCACCGCGCCACTTTTCGCCGTAGTGGGGATCGTCGCCGAAATCGTGCCGGCCGTGGAGTCATGGGAGAACTTGGTCGACGCCACCCCGCCAAACGAGACCGCCGAAACGCCCGACAAATTCGAACCAGAGATGGTGACCGCCGTTCCGGGCGCTGCGTTCGCGGGAGTGATCGAGGTGATGCCGGGAGTTTGCCCAAAGCAGAAGGCGGTCGAGACTAGGAGAATGAGCAGGAGTCGAAGCGAGTTCATGGCTAAGGGTACCGTAAGATGGGCTGAGGATGTTTGCGCTGGAATGGGAGAAAGAGGATTGGAAAATGGGGGGTTGTACCAGCAGACACGTGGGCAATATTTTACGCGAGGGCAATTCTCCGCGACCACCAGATGAGGCACGTCAGGACTATGGGGACATGACAAATGTCCCAGGGAGCGAAGCGGAACTCGCTGCAATTCAGCAATCGGTCGGCCTTTCGGACCACACCGAGGTGCCGGGCCTTCGCATGGCACGCGGCCAACGGAGCCGATGGCTAAACCGTAACGTTCGGGGTGCCGGATCGGTTTGCTCATCACGCGACGCGACGGCCCGCCCGATGCAATCCATTCCCAATCCCGAGGCTTGAAACCGCCACGACGCGTCCCGCACCTTCTGCGCGCACAGAGCCGGTTTCCGGCTCACTCCCCCACCTCGAACCATGCATCGTATCCTCGCCCTCCTGCTCGCGCTCGCCGCATCGCTCCACGCCCAGTCCGCCCGTACGGGCGTCGTGACCGGCCAGATCATCAACCAGAACACCGGCGACGTGCTCTCCAGCGCGTTTGTCGGCGCCGCCGGCACGTCGGTCACGGTCACGACCGACAACAACGGCATGTACCGCATCGTGCTGCCCGAGGGCCCGCAGACCCTGATCATCACCTACTCCGGTCTCGATGAGCAGCGAGTCGGCGTGAACGTCCCCGCCGGCGACGAGCTCCGCCGCGACGTCACGATGACCTCGACCCTCTACAAGATGGAGAAGTTCGTGGTGAAGACGATCCGCGAGGGACAGGCCGCCGCCATCAACGAAGAGCGCTCGGCCGCCAACGTGAAGACCGTCGCCGCGATCGACGCCTTCGGCAACCCGGGCGCCGCGGTCGGCGAGCTCATCATGCGCCTCGCCGGTGTGGCGGTCGACGGCTCGGGCGGTAAGGTCGATGCCATCTACGTGCGCGGGATGACGCAGGACTTCTCCTCCCTGCTGATGGACGGTAACCAGATCGCCGTCTCCGGCGGCTCCTCGGTGAGCCTAGGCAACGTCTACTTCGGCCAGGTGAGCTCCGGCAGCGTGGCCTCGCTCGAGGTCATCAAGGCGCCGACTCCCGACATGGATGGCAACGCCATCTCCGGTTACCTGAACCTGCGCACCAAGCGCGCGTTCGACCGCGCCCCCGGCCGCATGATCACGCTCACGACCGGCTACACCTACATCAAGGACTACCAGCACAGCAGCGTGCCGTTCAGCACGCCGCTCGAGCCCTCCCTGATCGACGTGAACTATTCCGACGTGCTGAGCGTGTTCGGCGGCAAGAACAACCTCGGGGTGAGCGCCACCTTCAACCGCACCATCACCAACAACGTGATCAACGAGATCGGCCACCGCACGGCGGCCGGCAACAGCGACGCGTACTGGGTGCCGCCGGAGCTCTCGCGGGCGTCGGCGAGCGAGCCGCTGCTGCGCGCGGCGGGCGCGGGCCAGTGGGGCAACCTCGGCACGCAGACCCCTTCGTACAACACGGCGCTCTCGCTCGACTACAAGATCAGCGACCAGTCCTCAGTGTACTTCAAGAACACCATCAACCTCATCCAGCGCCGCAGCGGTTCCAACAACTCCTACTTCCGCTGGCTGGCCACCGCGCCCCGCGCCGCATCGAGCTTCAAGCCCGGCTCCACCTTCAACGTGGTGAGCATCGCGGACGGCGCCGGCCAGATCGACACGCAGTCCGTGCTCTACCTGCGCGAGACCCGCGCCTCCACCTGGGCCGCCGGCTGGGAGACCAAGCTCTGGGGCGGTAGCGGCCTGCTGAAGGTCGACGCCAACTACTCCAAGAACATGACCCACTACCCGAAGCTGCACCAACTGGGTGCCCGGCTCCGGGGCGTGTCGTGGGTCCTCGACCGCGAGGACGGCGGCCTGATGCCGCGCGTGACCCAGACCGGCGGCCCGGACTGGAGCAACCCGGCCAACTACATCATGCGGCCCGACGCGCAGCTGATCAACTACCAGGCCCCGGCGGAGCGCAGCGGCGCCAACCTCGACCTGCAGCGGACGTTCGCGACGCGTTATCCGATCACGCTCAAGACCGGCCTCAAGCAGGCGAACTTCAAGCAGCAGCAGCTCCGCGACCTCTCGTACCACACCTACAACGGCCGGCCCACGACGCCGGAGAACGGCGGCATCACGCCTTTCCTGGGCTACAACATGCTCGTCTCCGAGGGCAAATACGGCCCCTTCCCCTTCGTGCAGCTGGCCGAAACCGGCGAACCCGGCGACCCCTTCGCCAACCGCGCCAACTGGACGCAGACGCCCGTCGACGTCTGGAACACCGTTTACCAGTCGCTGGCCAACGACGCCGCCTTCGATAACACGGTGAACGCCGCCTACGTGATGGGCGACGCCCGCTTCGGCCGCCTCCGCGTGCTGACGGGCCTGCGCTGGGAGGAGACCCGCTCCAGCGGCTCCAACTACATCCGCGTCTCCAACGCCAACAACAACGCCAACGCCACCCTGTCGGCGGAGCAGAACGCCGCGCGCGCCCGGGATAACTTCCGCAAGTGGACGACCCAGGGCACGAAGTACGACCATGTCTTCCCCGGCCTGCACTTCGTCTACCAGCTCACGCCCAACACGCAGGTGCGCTCGAGCTACAACGCCACGATCACGCGTCCGAGTCCGACCAACCTGCTGCCGGCGATCGTGCCCAACGAGCTCAGCCAGACTCTCTCCTCCGGCAACCCGGCGCTGAAGCCCTACACCTCCGACAATTACGAGCTCTCCTTCTCGCACTTCCTCGGCGGCATCGGCCAGATCTCGGCGGGCGGCTTCTACAAGGACATCAGCAATTACTTCCGCTCGATCCGCTCCGTCGTGCCCGAGGGCCCCAACAACGGCTACGCCGGCGACTACGCGGGCTGGCAGGTCTCGCGCAACGAGAACGTCGGCAGCGCCTGGATCAAGGGCCTCGAGTTCAACTACACCCAGCAGTACACCATGCTGCCGGGCGTCTGGCGCGGCCTCGGCTTCTTCGCCAACTACACGTACCTCGACACCTACGGCGACTACGGCGCGGCGACCGGCAGCACTAGCCGGCTCCCGCTGCTCACCCCGCACACGTTCAACACGGGCCTCTCCTTCATCCACAGCGGCTTCGTCGTGCGCCTGATGGGCAACTACCGCGGCGAATTCTTCCGCTCGACGGTCGCCGGCCTGCCGACCCGCGCCGCGGAGTACCCCACCTACCAGCACAGCCGCACGCTCATCGACCTGAAGATCCAGTACACCTTCAGCCCCCGCTACGTGCTCAACGTCGACCTCTACAACCTGACCAACGACTACACGAACAACGATTACGTGCACGTGTACAACCGCGAGCTGTTCACCTATGCCGCCGGCTCCGGCTCCGCCCTGCGCCTCGGCCTGACCGGCCGCTTCTGAAAAGGCCAGGCTCCGGAGTTAAAGAGATGGCGTTGACGTCAGGTCGCGCCATCGCCGCCGCCGGGGGATGCGCTTACTGGAGACCGCGCCATTCCCCGATCAGAAACCCGGTTCCCTACTTTCCGGCGTAGCAGACCGGACAGGCCGACCTGCGCACGTTCGCGATTTTCCAGTGAAAGTCGCGGAACTCCCCTCGTTTGACGGCAAGCGGGGCTGTCACATCCTCGGAGTATGATCTCCGCACGCTCGCGATCCTTGGGTAACGCCTTCCTTCCGCTTTTCGTGGCGGCGACGGTGATGGTCGTGAAACCTTCGATGGAGGCGGCCTCTGCGCCGGCGAGGGCCCGCCAGGGAATGGTGGTCACGCAGGACGAGATCGGCTCGAAGGTGGGCTTCGAGGTCATCCGCGCGGGCGGCAACGCCATCGACGCCGCCGTCGCCACGGCCTTCGCCCTCGCCGTCACGCATCCCACCGCCGGCAACATCGGCGGCGGCGGCTTCATCGTCTACCGGCGGGCCGACGGCGAGACGGCGGCTTACGATTTCCGCGAGAAGGCCCCGGCCGCGGCTTCGCCCACGATGTGGCTCAAGGACGGCAAGTACGACGCCGACTTGCACCACTTCAGCCATCGCGCGGTCGGCGTGCCTGGAACCGTGGCCGGCCTGCACCTCGCGTGGAAGGACTACGGTTCACGCCCTTGGAAGGAATTACTACAGCCGGCGATCCGCCTGGCCCGCGAGGGCTTCGAGGTTTCCCACGGGCTGGCGCGTTCCCTCGAGGCGATGATCCCGCATTTCCGGAAGTACCCGGCCTCACTCGCCCAGTTCTCCAAGGCCGGCGCGCCCTACGCGCCGGGAGACATCCTGCGCCAACCCGACCTCGCGCGGAGCCTCGAGCGGATCGCCGACCAAGGTCCGGCGGGGTTCTACGAGGGCGAGACCGCCCGCCTCATCGCCCAGGAGATGGCCGCCAACAACGGCCTCATCACGTTGGATGACCTGAAGGCCTACACCGCCAAGCGCCGCACGCCACTCACCGGCACCTACCGCGGATACGGGGTTATCGCGATGCCACCACCGAGTTCCGGCGGCATCGCCGTGATCCAGATCCTGAACACCTTGGAAGGCTACGACCTCGCGGCCGCCGGCCCCGGTTCCGCCCGGAACGCCCACCTTATGTCCGAGGCCATGCGCCGCGCCTTCGCCGACCGCGCGCGGCACGTCGGCGACCCCGACTTCAACCCCGACCTGCCCGTCGCCCGCCTCATCTCGAAGGAACACGCCGCCGCGCTCCGCCGCACGATCAACCCGGCGCGCGCCTCGCGTTCCTTGCCGGAGAGCTTTGAGTGGCCTTACGAGTCGCAGGAAACGACGCACTTCTCGGTGGTCGACGCCCAGCGCAACGCCGTCGCCCTCACCTACACCCTCGAGTACGGTTACGGATCGCGGATCGTCGTCCCTGGCGCCGGCTTCCTCCTCAACAACGAGATGGGCGACTTCAACGCGGCCCCCGGCCTCACCGACGACAAGGGTCTGATCGGCACGACGCCCAACCTTGCCCAGCCCGGGAAGCGCATGCTGTCGAGCATGTCACCCACCCTCCTGACCAAGGATGGGCAACTCTTCATGGTCACCGGCGCGATGGGCGGGCGTACGATCATCAACACCGTCGTGAACACGATCGTGAACGTCGTTGACCACGGCATGAACGCGCAGGAGGCGGTCGATGCGCCCCGCCTCCACCACCAGTGGCTGCCGGACCGGATCCAGGTGGAGCGGAACGTGTTTTCGCCGGACTCCCTCGCGATGCTGCGCACGATGGGGCACACGATCCTCGAGGTGAACAGTCAGGGCGTCGCTGAAGTGATCGTGCTGAACGCGAAGGAAGGACTGCTCGAAGGCGGCGTCGACCGCCGCGTACCCGACGGATTCGCCGCAGGACGCTGAAGGCTGCGGCCTGAGGTCGCGCTTCCCGCGTGCGCGCGTGGATGCCGTGACTGAAGCTGGCGTGGGAGCGGCCCGCCGGGGACGGTGGGCCCTACCTTCGCTTTCATGGGAAGGGCAGGCAGTCCTCAGCCGACCGCCTCACCCGTCACTATTTCCGCGGCGGCGACTTCGCGCCGACACCAGGCTTGTCGACCAGCAACCTGGCCTGCGCTTCGACGGAGCCGGGGTTGAATGGCGGAAAGAGCACGAGCAGGGCGCGTTCGTCGCGACCGAGGGCAGACGTACCAGCGTAAGATTGCAGCGCGCGTCCTTTGAAGGTCGTCGTCAGCCGCACTGTCACCGATCGACCCGCAGGCAGCGGCGCGCTCAATCCCGGCCCCGGAGTCACAGCTCGGTCGTTCACGGTTCCAGTGAGCGCGAGCCCGCTGAGGTTAAGGATGGTCAAGGTTCCGGCCGGATGCCGCGCGAAAGAGTCCTCCACGACCGTGACCTGCGAACGGCCGACCCCGGCCGATCTCTCAGCACCGACGGAAAACACCAGCAGGACATCACCGACCCCGGGCGGCACCGTCACCTCGGCGATCACGGCGTTCGTCTCCGGGTCGACGAACCGCATCGGCATGGGCCCGCGATACTCATAACGCGGCGACCGCGCGGTGGGATAAAACCGTACCTTCTGCGGCGCAGCGCCGGCCTTCGGCGTGAACGCCACGTCGCCAGGAGGGCGCAGACCGAAGACCGTGAATCGCACCACCTGCCCCGCCACCGGCGCCGCCGCGGGCGCATCGATGCCGCCGACCCAAGCGAAGAGCAGCGCTGCGAGGGCTATCCGGCGCACGCCACCCCACATCGGCCTCAACCTCGCTTCCATGGCGCGCACACTTCCGCCGCTCAAATATCTGCCCGCGTGAGCCAGCGGAACGAAATGACCTTGAAGCGCCGTCCCCCGGTGCGGTTGACCTCGCTCGTGAGGTCGGCCGGCAGGACTTCCGGTGCATCGGCCGCGTCGAGGTACTCCGGCACCCGCTGCACGACGGCCTCGCACCACGCCCGGCCCTCCGAGGCGTTGGTGGCCGGGTTGATCGCCTCGCCGTAGGTGCGGACGAGGAAGGTATCGGACCGCGGCGTGAGCACCGGCGCCAGCGCCGTGAGGATGTCGGCCTGTGTGAGCCACTGGGAATTCATCTGCACCGCCGGAAATTCGGTGGGCGAAGTCCCGAATTCAGCGACCGCGCCGTTGATGCCGGCATCCTCGATGGCGGCCTCGAGTAAGCTACGATCGAAACCCTGGACGCCACCCGCGAAAAGGATGGCCGGCGAAAGGAACTCCTCCATCGACCGGAAGGGCCCGCTCTCCGCGTGCTTCTTTCGCACGCCGGCGACGATCTGTGCGGCGAGACTTCCCACCTGCGCCGCCGTGAGGGTCCGCATGCCGCGGCGGAAGAGGTGGTTCGCCGCGAAGGGATAATTGTCGGTGGCGGGAAGCTGGTAGGTTTCCTGCGCCGACTGGGAAAAGCGGAAAAACTGCGCGTCAGACGACTGCACCGTGAGCTTCTGGGTGTCGGACGCGGTGCCGGTGGAGCCGGAGAGGTTCAAGTAGCTGAAGGACTGCGGCGACGGGAAGCGCACCCCGCGCAGCACGGCGGCCCAGGCGGCGGCGTTGACCGAGTTCACGTTGAAGGCGCCGGCCTGCATGAGGAAACGGGAGGAACGCGCCTCGGGTACGGCGCGCAGGTCATCGACCGCCGGCTTGCGCAGCACCCGGTGCAGCGGGTTGGGCATGATGAGGTCACCCACGGCGTTCTTCGAGGGCGTCACTCCTTCCATAAGGCCTGAGACAAAAAAGCGGTCGAACAACTCGGCGGTGCGGAATCCCGCGACCTCATGGGTGGCGCCCCAGGGATTGCCGATCATGAACGGCCGCTGGCCGGGCTGGCGGAAGTGCTGCAGCATGCCGAGGGATAGGACCGGGGCGCGCGGCAACTCGAACAACGGAGTATCCTTCTCGTAGGACTTGTTGGAACCGTGCTCGCGGTCGATCAGCCGCTCCTCGTCGCGGATCGTCGTGTAATTCACGTAGACCGCGGGATCGTTGCCGTCGGGGGGAACCACGTAACATTCGGCCGGGATCGAACGCCGCCGCACGTCGCGACCCGTCGTCATGAGCCAAGTCCCCGGCGCGTCGGGCCTGTCCTTGCTCTCCGCCAAGCGGAACACGTAGCTGAACTGATAGCCGGAGTCGCCGGCGGGCTGCGGCGTGGTCGTGAAGCTTTGCACGAAGGAGGGCGACGTGAGGCTGCTGAGCCGCACCGGCTGCACGTTGCCGTCCGCGTCCCGGCGCATGACGTACAGGTCGATCCGGAGGTTCTCCTCACCCTCGACTTCCAGCTGGCAAGGGTCGTCACCGTCCACGACCAAGGTCCCCAGTGGTCTAACTACTCCGTCGCCCGCGACAGCATTTAATTCCCGAGTGTAGAAGACTGAACTATAACCGTCAGCAGGAGGCTGTTCTGCCATGGATGTATCCTCAGCCGAGCACCAACCGTAGACGCGCCCCGGAAGCCAAGACTGCCGGTCGGCGTCTCCGGCCTCGTTAGCTGTCCATGGTAGGTTGATCCGTATGACTTTGTCATCCTGTGCATCATCCGAGAATTGCGACGGCGACACTCCGAATGCTTCCTTGAGATTTAGAGGGCCCAGCGGCCCCGCCCGCTCAGGATCATTGGCCACATTGTTTACCCGGATGTTCGATGGCAGCCCCCTCACCTCGATGCGCAGGTCCTCGGGGACTAGCGCCGAGGTGTAGGGATTCCAGAGCGAGACCATCCAGCGGGCCCGGACCTCGAGCGGCTGGTTGCCCTTGCTGCCGCCAGCGGTGCGCACGTTGAACGTGATCAGGAAATAATTCACCACCGGCGCGACCTGGTGGGAACCGCCGTCGGACATGACGTGCGGTGTCATGACGTGCCGGCGCCGCACCGGATCGCTGCCGTAGACCGGCGAAATCGACGGCGGCAGTCCGCTGTCCGGCGCCGGCGCGGCAGGATCCTCGGTGTAGGCCCGAAAATTCATCCACGCCGCAAAGGCGTCGCCAAGCAGCGTCGGCGCGAGCGAAAGGTCCCGCTTGAGGCCGCCGCGGCGGGTATCGGAGAGGACGGCGAGGTTGTTGGGCGACCAGGCATGGAAGTAGGTCTGCGCGGTCGTAAGGCCGAGTTGGGAGCCACCGCTATTTCTCAGGAACGCGACCTGCGCGTGCTGAAGGATCTTTTCCCCCGCGACGAGCGTCGCGTTGTTGTTGTCACGAGGCTCGAAGACCGCCGCACCCGCGGTCGTCGCGGCCCCGGCACCGGCCGTCACCTGCTGGCGGATACGCGCACGGAGGTCGGCCGAGTCATAGGGGGCGTAGGTCGCGGCCGTCGAGGTGTCTGGCACGGCGACCGGAGCCTTCACGCCCTGGTCGCCCACCCACCACGCGTAACGGCCGACCGTAGTGGCGGCGCCGCCCGAACCGGGCGCGCCCGGCACCGTGACCGGAACAAGGCGGGCCATCACGTCGTTGTTCACCCGGGTCGTGTTAGTACCCACCAAGGCGACTGCGTTGTTGACGTTCATCCCGGCGCCCGGAGCGACCGCGCGGGGCTGAAGCTCGCCGGAGGAGTTGCGGAGCTCGTTGCCGCTGGCCAGCCACGCGAGCGGCGTGAGCGGATCACCGTCATCGTCCCCGGCGGGATCCGCGGCCCAGACGCCCGTGTAGCGCGCGGTCGATCCGGAGGCGCTCGCCTCGGCGGTGGCGGTCACCCGTGCGTCCGGCCCGGCGTGGCGCTGGAGCTGGGCGACGGCGAGGTTGAGCGCGAGAAGCGCGTGCTCGCGGGCCTGGGCCTGGCGCTGGGTGTTGCCGGCGGCGGCGGTCTCGATCCGCGTGTACGACGCGAGACCCACGAGGAGGAGGACGATGAACGCGAGCAGCGTGACGACGATGAGCAGCGCGAACCCGCCCCGGGGACCGCGGGACCGGGGCATGGAAGGGGCTGCGGGGCGCGCGCTCACAACGGTTCGGCGTTGATGACCACCCGCCGCGTGTAGACGCGCGAGTTCTCCTCGGCGACGCCCCACCACCACTGCTGCGCGTTATTGTTGTACTTCTGGGGCACGGCCAGCGCGGGAGTCTGGATCTTCTCAAGGTTGGCGATCTCCTCGACGCCGGTGTCGGTGAGCACGCGCACCATGACGTCGACGACGTCGGGGAACAGCAGGCGCGGGTTGTACCCGGCGGCGGACGCGGGGGTGTTGGAGGGCAATTGGGACCGCAGCGGCTGCGGCGAATTGGTGAGCGCGCCGGTCGTGGTGGCCGGGAAGATGAGGCGCAGGCCGCCGGGCGCAGTGGCGTCGCGCACGTAGGCGCGGATGCCGAAGTCGATGACGTTGTCGCCGAAGACCATGTCGAGCGTGCGCACCGAGCCCGGCACCTGCACGCTGCGTGGGTCGCCCAGCACGGCGCCGGTGTTCGTCGACGACGAACTGGTCGTGTAGGCCGCGGCCGCGATGTTGTAGCCAGACTCCAGCACACCAGGCCGCGACGTCGCGCTGGTGCCATTGGCGCCGGGACGGACCTCGGAACGATGCAGGAGGTAGCCGGTGCCGGTGTTGACCGGGTTGGTGGCGGTGTACCGCCGGATGATCTGATAGGAGACCGCGACGGGGCCCGAGGGCGTCGTCACGGCACCGGCGGTGTTGGTGACCGGTCGGCCGCTCGTGAAGAACCTGAGCCAGGCCCCAGCGGTGCCGAAGCGTGACTGCGCGAGGCTCGGCGTGGTAAGGTTGAGGGAAATCCCCCCGACGGGCTTGGGATTACGCGGGGCGACAATCCACATGCCGGTGGCGCCGCCGCTGGCGCCATTGAGGATATCGGCCGCGAACCACGGGTTGCCGTCGTCGCGGAACATCGCGCCCTGCAGGTCGAGCTGGATCTGGTCGAGGATCAGCCGCGCCTGCGCGTCGGTGCCGAGCCGCGTCGAGGAACGCGACCAAGACGTGGAGACCGAGGCGACAATGGCCGCGATGAAACCCGCGATGAGCGCGGTGATGCCGGCCGCGACGAGGACCTCGACGAGCGTAAAGCCGGCGGCGCGGCGGAGGCTGGCGGGAAGTCGCTTCACCGCGTGATCGCTCCCGAAAAGTAGATCACACCTTTGCGCCCGTGATCGAACGGCACGGCGCCGCCGGAGGTGTTCTGCGCGCCCGGCACCGCGGTCCCCGGCGCGGTCTGGACGAACGCCGGCCACCGCACGCGCAGCGTGTACGCGACGTGGAGCTCGGGCGTCACCGTCCCCGTTGCCGGATCCGCCACGGGCTTCGGGGAGAGCGCGTCGCTGCGGATGAGGTCGATCTCGAAGAACTTGTCGGCATCGAGCAGCCGCGCGCCCGTCGAATCGTACCATTGGCGGCGGTTCGGGGCGGCGTCGTACACCCCGACCTCGCCGTCGCGCCGGCCGAACATGACGCCCGGGTAACGCGCACCGTCGTTGGGGTTGTAGGCGCCGTCGGCGTCCTTCCGGGCGACGAACGAGGCGTCCTGCACAAGGGATGCCGCCTGCTCGAAGGGCAGCTGACGGAGGCGGGAGCGGACGGCGTCGGCCACGCGCGCGGCGGCGTCGGTGTCCCCCACGGCCGCGACCGATTTGGTGAGCGGTCCGTAGAGCCCGAGCACGGAGATCATGCCGACGGCGAAGATGACGACGGCGGCGATGACCTCGATCAGCGAGAAGCCCCAGCGGCGCGCGGGATGAGACGGTTGGGCAGGCTCGCGCATGGTCAGAAGCCCGTCGCGGAGTTGACCAGCGAGACCGAACCCGTGCGGCGGACGAACAACCCGCGCACGCTGTTGGCGTTGTTGAAGCGCGGCAGGGCGTTGATGCCGAGCACCGCAGTGGTGAGCGCCACCTTGGTCGGGTTGCCCGTGGTGTTGGAGACGACGGTCCCGTCGGGCGCGAACTCGAGGAAGTGGATGCGGCCGTTCTGGCCCTGGCGGCCGAAGAACTGGAGCGCCGCGGTGGCGTTGGACTGGCCACGGTAGCTGAACCCCGTCGCGGTCTGCAGCGTGGAGACCGGCCCCGTGGCGACGTTATTGTTCCACGTCACCCCGGTGTTGAGGTGGTTCACGGGCACCGGGGACGGCGGCACCACGCAGATCGGCTCGGGCAGTACCACCGGATCGCCCACCGCGACCCACGCGGTCGTTCCATTGGGCAGCGTATCGAGTCGGACGACCTGCAGCGCACGCAGGTACTTGGTGGCGTCGGCGTTGGCGGCAGGCGGCTGCTGGGCGTAGATGACGAGGCGGGTGTTGGACTGGTGGAGGGCGGCCTGCACACGGGTGAGGCCGACGAGGCTGGCCACCATGTTCTGCGCGTTGCCAAGGGCCGCCCCCTCTCCTCCCCGGCCCGCGATCGCGATGCCGGCGCCGGCGGCGAGCACGATGATCAGGCCGATCACCACCATGAGCTCGACCAGGGTGAAGGCGAACGTGCCGGCGTGACGCCGCCTTCCGGACCTTTCCCCCGAAACGATCATTTCCAGCTGAAGATGAAGTCCGAGGTCGTGCGCGCCCCGGGCGGCAGGCAGTAGAACGCGACCCCGAGGCGAAGGCCGCCCTGAGCGACCGGCGGGATGTCGGGCGTGGTCCCCGTCGTAAGTGGCGCCAGGCGAATACCGGTGTTGTCGGGCGGGGTGACGGTAGGCGCCGTGGCGATGCTGTCGCCACCGGCACCGCCGATCTTGATCGAGCCGTCGAGGTTGCGATCGACGAGGACGGCGATGTCGGTGTTGTCGAAAGCGTCGCGGATGAGGCCGCGCTTGGCGGAGAGGGAAGCGTCGGTGGTGGCCACGGGCACCATGTCGGTCTCGGTGAAGGTGATGAACTGGACGCGGCGCGAGTTCTGGGCCTGGGGCGGCGGCGGGGTGCCGGTGGTGGTGGTGGGCAGGGCGGCGCCGTCGCGGCGGGCGCCGACGAGCGTCTCGTAGAAGCGGTGGACGGCGGCGAGATTGGTGCCGCCGACGGTGTTGCCGTTGACCTTGTTGAGGCCGGCGCCGGCGGTCTCAAAGGTGGGATAGTAGCCGTATTCCTGGCGGAAGGCCTCGATGGCGGCGCCCCATTGGGCGAACTGGCCGCGGGTCTTGGCCTTCTTGGCGGCGACGCGCGCGGCCGAGGTGGTGGGGATGAGGATCGCGGCGAGGATGCCGAGGATGGCGATGACGGTGAGCAGCTCGATGAGCGTAAACCCGGCGGCGCGGCGGGCGCGGGGCGGAAAGGCAGGGACGGATCGCATCACGGAGGGTTGGCGTGGATGTTGTCGAGCATCTCGGCGGTCTGCGTGGCGAGCAGCAAGCCGTTGGTGGGATTAATGGAAGCGGTCTGGGTGCCGTTGGCGGCGACCTTGGAGCCGGCGGAATAGAGCACGTAACCGGTCGCCTGCCAGCCGGCGGGACTGGCCGCGCTACGGTAATAGTAGCTGTAACGCCGGCCCCACGGATCCAGGAGGCAGGCGTTCTGCTCGACCTTGGCAGGCGGATTGGGGGCGTTGCTCACGGGCACGAGAAACTGGTTGGTGAGCGTGCCGTTCACCGAGAAGCGCGAGATCTCGAGGAGGTTGGGGCCGCTGACGCGGTTGTTCGGATTGAAGGCTCGAGCCCCGAAAACGCCGGTAAGGCAATTGAAGAGCTTAGCCTGGGCCGTCTGGACGCCGGGGCCGGTGCCGACCGCCGTGGGCGTTGCCGGCGCCTGCGCGAACGCACCCGTCTGCGGGTAATCGCCGTACAGGGTCTTGAACTGCTCCAACGCGGTCGAGACGGCCGCGAGTTCGCCGCGGGTGCGGGCGATCATCCCGCGCTCCTTGGCGCCCCGGATGGCGCCGATCGCCAGCGTCGCGAGGATGGCCACCACCGCGATCACCGTGAGGAGCTCCAGCAACGTGAAACCCCGGCTGCCCGCTTGGCGGCAGCCGCGCACGGAAGGACGGCGACGGTTGCCGGGACGCGCGGACGGCATGAAGGAAAGGACGTGAGTGAAGCGGCAACGTTACAGCCGCCGCAACCGGATTCAAGGGGTGGAGCCGAACGCGAAAAAGCCGGCGCCGAGCCGAGTAGGCGGCACGCTTTTCAGCGCCAATCCCTCATTAGCAGGCCGGGCACTCGCTTGAAATGATCGTCCCGCGTCGCCAGCGGCCAACCGTGCTCCATCGCGACCGCCGCGATCCAGACGTCGTTCTCGGGAATCGGGGTGCCAGCCCGCACCAGCGCTCCCTTGATCCGGCCGTAGAGCCGCGAGGATTCCGCGGTCAGCGGCAAAAGGACGACCGCCGAAAGGAATTCGTTCAAAGCCGATCGCTGCGCCCGAGTGTTGCTGGCGAGCTCCACCCCAAGCTCCAACTCACCCAAGGCGACGATCGGCAGCCAGAGCCTTTCCGCTTCGTCCTACTTCTCCTCGATTCCCGAAACTCGTCGCAGGGCTGCGATCACTACCGAGCTGTCCAACACCAGGTCACCAATCACGTGGATCCACCTTCTCGCAATGCTCCTGGACGATTTTCTCCAACTCGGCTCCGTCCTTGTCGCTCAGGATGCAGGCACTGCGTTCCAACGCCGCCTTCCGTTCACTCCGCGAGACGGCACTGAGGCGTCGAATGAGTGCGGCCGCCTCCTCCAGTTTCGGGGGTGGCAAGGAGCGCAGATCCTCAACAATGGCGTTCAGCGTGCTCACGGGAAAAACTTACGATGACCGGCAAAGTCGGCAAGTCCAAGAAAGGTCCGCGGCGAATTTTAGGTATGAAAAAAGCCGGCGCTTCCGCGCCGGCTTTTGCTACGTGGCTCCGCGGCCCGAGGACGTCACTCCTCCGACTGCAGGGCAGCGACGACGCTGAAGTCCTCGAGCGTGGTGGTGTCGCCCTTCACCTGGCCGCCGGCGGCGATCTCCTTGAGGATGCGGCGCATGATTTTTCCGCTGCGGGTCTTCGGGAGGCCGGCGGCGAAACGCACGGAATCAGGCCGCGCGAGCGAGCCGATCTCCTTGGCCACGTGGGCGCGCAGTTCCTCCTTGAGGGCGTCGCTCGCCTGCTGGCCCGACTTGAGGGTGACGAACACCACGAGGGCCTGACCCTTGAGCTCGTCGGGCCGGCCCACCACGGCGGCCTCGGCCACAGCGGGGTGCGACACCAGCGCGCTCTCGACCTCGGCCGTGCCGATGCGGTGGCCGGAGACGTTAAGCACGTCGTCGATGCGGCCGACGATCCAGAAGTAGCCGTCGGAGTCCTGCCGCGCGCCGTCACCCGTGAAGTAAACGTCGGGCCGGCCGGGAAACTCGCTGAAGTACTGACGTTGGTAGCGCTCGTCGTCGCCCCACAGCGTGCGGAGCATCGACGGCCAGGGCTTCATGATGGCGAGCTTGCCGCCGGAGTTGCGCGGGACCTCCTGGCATTTCTCATCGACGACCTTGGGTACGACGCCGAAGAAAGGCCGCGTGCCGGAGCCGGGCTTGGTGGGCGTCACCCCGGGCAGCGGCGTGATCATGATGGAGCCGGTCTCGGTCTGCCACCAGGTGTCCACGATCGGGCACCGCTTCTTGCCGATCATGGTGTGGTACCACATCCACGCCTCGGGGTTGATGGGCTCGCCGACGCTGCCGAGCAGGCGGAGGGTGTCGAGGCGGTGCCTCGTGACGTAGTTGTCGCCCCAGCGCATGAAGGCGCGGATCGCGGTGGGCGCGGTGTAAAGGATGGTGAGGCTGTGGCGGTCGATCATCTCCCAGAACCGGTCGGGCTCCGGGTGGTTGGGCGCGCCCTCGTAGATGAAGACCGTGGCGCCGTTGCTTAAAAGGCCGTAGACGACGTAGCTGTGGCCGGTGATCCAGCCGATGTCGGCCGAACAGAAGTAGCGGTCGTTCTCCTTCAGATCGAAGACGTAGTGGGAACTGAGCTTGGCACCGAGCAGGTAGCCGGCGCTGGTGTGGAGCACGCCCTTGGGCTTCCCGGTCGAGCCGCTGGTGTAGAGAATAAAGAGAGGATGCTCGGCGTCGAACGCCTTCGCCTTGTGGGTGTTCGGCGCACCGACCCAGGCGTCCTTCCACCAAACGTCGCGGCCATCGACCATGTTGATCGGGTTGCCGCAGCGTTTCACCACGATGACCGACTGGACGCTCGGCGTGCCCTCGAGGGCCTTGTCGACGTTTGCCTTGAGCTCGATGACCTTGCCGCGCCGCCAGCCGCCGTCGGCGGTGATGACAAGCTTGGCCTTGCAGTCGTTGATGCGGTCCTTGAGCGACTCGGGACTGAAGCCGCCGAACACAACCGTGTGGATGGCGCCGACGCGGGCGCAGGCCAGCATCGCGACGACCGCCTCGGGGATCATCGGAAGGTAAAGGGCGACGCGGTCACCCTCCCCGACCCCCATGTTCTGGAAGATGTGCGCGAGCCGGCAGACGTGGGAGTGCAGCTGCTTGTAGGTGATGGTGCGGACGTCGCCCGGTTCGCCCTCGAAGATCAGCGCGGCCTTGTTTTCACGGGGCGTACCGAGGTGGCGGTCGAGGCAGTTCTCAGCGACGTTGAGCTTGCCGCCGAGGAACCACTGGGCGTGCGGCGGCTCCCACTTCAGGACCTTTTTGAACGGCTTCCGCCAGACGAGGTGTTCCTTCGCCTGCCGCCCCCAAAACTTGTCTGGGCTATTGACAGACTCCGCGTAGAGCTTCTTGTAAGCAGCTTCGCTCCCAAGATTTGCTTGGGCTTTGAACTCGGCCGAAGGCCTGAACTTCCGGGATTCCCGGGAAACTGAGGTGATCGTCTGATCTGGCACGTGCGTGTCGGATTAAGGGTTTAAGGGCGCAGCAAGGGCCCTTCATCCCGTCCAGAGTTTCCAAAGCGTCAAGCCTTGGGGCCGTTACGCATCTTTCGCTCTGTCATGGAAAAGAAACCCACCCCGGCCCAGGCCGGAGAAGCCCCCGCCGCCAACGTCCAGACGCCGCCCGCCGGCGCGCCCAGCCCCGCCCCCGTCGGCGCCACCAGCGCCGCCCCGGCGCCCGCGCCCGTCGAGAACACCATCCGCGTCGAAGGCGTGCTCGACATCGACCTGCAACGCGGCGGCAACGGTCAGCTGATTGACCTGAAGCGCGGCTGCAAGCGGCGGCCCACCGACCCCTTCGTGCCCAAGGAGCTCATCCGTCGCTTCAAGCTCCGCACCGGCTCGGTCATCGGCGGCACCGCATTCCCGCCCGACGGCCGCTTCCCGAATCCGAAGATGCGCTTCATCGAGACGGTCGACGGCGTGCAGCTGGAGAACCGCCGCGCGCTCTTCGAGTTCACCACCCTCACCACCATCTCCCCGAACCAACACCTGAAGATGGAGATGAAGGACGGCCGCCTCACCACCCGCGCCGTCGACCTTTTCTGCCCCATCGGCAAGGGCACCCGCGGCCTGATCGTCGCCCCGCCTCGCACCGGTAAGACCACCCTGCTCCGCGACATGGCCCTTGGCGTCCTCGAGAATAATCCCGAGTGCCACGTCATGATCCTGCTCATCGACGAGCGCCCGGAGGAGGTCACCGACTTCCGCCGCAGCGTCGCCGCCGCCGAGATCTGGGCCTCCTCCAACGACGAGCAGATCGAGAACCACATCCGGATCGCCGACCTTTGCATCGAGCGCGCCAAGCGCCTCGTCGAGGCCGGCCGCGACGTCGTGCTCTTCGTCGATTCCATCACCCGCCTCTCCCGCGCCCACAATACCGCCCGCAACTCGGGCCGCACCGGTTCCGGCGGCCTAGACGTCCGCGCCCTCGAGAAACCCCGCCAGCTCTTCGCCACCGCCCGCCGCACCGAGGAGGCCGGCTCGCTGACGATCGTCGCCAGCGTGCTCGTCGAGACCGGCAGCCGCATGGACGACGTCATCTTCCAGGAGTTCAAGGGCACCGGCAACATGGAGCTCGTCCTCGACCGCAAATGCGCCGAGATGCGACTCTGGCCCGCGATCAACGTCGGCGCCTCCGGCACCCGCAAGGAGGAGCTCCTGATCGACGCCAAGACCCTCGAGGGCATCCACTTCTTCCGCCGCGCCCTCGTGCAGCAGAAGATCGAGGAGGCGACCGACACGATGATCGCCCGGCTTTCCAAGACGAAGACCAACGCGGAGTTCCTGAAGCTCATCGCGCGCTGACGCGGGCAATTACCTCTTGCTCCACCCCGCAATCTCCTGAAATTCACCGTTTCCCCGCCCGCCCGGCCGGCGTCTCTCCCTCAACACCAAAGCATGCATAGTTTTTCCGAGCAGTGCCTCGACATGGCCCGATCGATGTTGGCCCACAACATCGGCTCCATCCAGCCCGACGGCACCGTCCTCCCCGCCCACGACGAGCAATCCCGCCCCGACGAACCCGGTCACGTCGCCTTCGCCCTCGGTGAGTTCTACCGGGCCACCGGAGAAACCACGCTGCAGGGTCACGACATCGTGGATCTGGCGGCCCGCTGCATCACCGCCCAGATGTTCACCGAGCCGGCCGCCGAGAACGGCCTGGCCTACGCGGCGCTCGGCCTGCTCGCCTTCGGCCCTTCCAAGGAGCGCAACCCCGTCTGGGAGCGACTCGTCGAGGAAACGCAGCAGCGGATCGACAAGGCCCTGCTCCACCGCAGCGACTACGACAACCACTGGCAGGCCTTCAACATCGCCAAGGCGGTGGCCCGCTTCAGCCTCGGGCTGTCCAAGAAGGACGAGACCTCGCGCCTGATCGAGCGGATGTGCGACCGCATCAACCAGACGAGCTCCGCGGGCTTCTTCGACGACTCCACGGAAGGCCTCGGCGGCAACTTCAACCTCTACGGCGTGATGGCGTTCGTCTTCGCCCGCTCCGCCCTCCAGCTGCACGCCAACTCGGGCGTCCGCGAGCGCAAGCTTCCCACCCTCCGAACCTACGCCGAAAAGTACATCAAGATGATGCCGGACCTCGTCCGGCACGACGGCCTCGGCTGGGCGTTCGGACGCGCCGCCGGCGCCTACGGCCAGATGCACTGCATCAGCCTCATCCTCCAAGGCCTGCGCGACGGTTGGATCGCCGACGACCAGAAGACGCGGTATTACGACATCCTGCGCCGTCTGTTCATGTTCTTCTACGAGACGTACCTAGATCAGGAACACGGCTTCCTCGACCTCCGCGACGAGGAGCGCACCGCCTACGCGCAGCACACCACGCGCATGGCGAACTTCGACGCCGCCCGCTACCTCTGCCAGTGGTCGCGCCTCGCCAAGACCGTCCAGATGCCCGCCGGCGCCCCGCGCGTCGAGCCGGCCCGCACCTCCGGCCGCTTCGTCATCTTCGACAAGTCCAACCGCAAGGAGCAGGGCTTGTTTCTCTACCGCGACGCGGAATCGGGCCTCCACCTCCAGATCCCACTGGTAAGCGCGGGGTCCACGCTGACCAGCGACTCGCTCGCGTTTCCGCACAGCCCCGGCGTCTTCGACTGGCCGAACAACGCCTATCTGCCGGTGATGCTCCCGGAGCTCACGTTCGGGGAGCACGTCACCCTACCCGCCTTCTGCGGCAAGAACTGCGTCACCGGCCTCGGCCTGCGGAACAGCTTCTACTTCCGCTACGAGCAGCCCGAGCTCATCACGACCAAGGAGGAGTTCGCCAAGGGGCTCGGCAGCGTGAAGGTGCAGTGGACGTTCGCCGGCGCCAAGATCGGCTGTGAGTTCGCCTACACGGTCAAGCAGCAGGTCACGCTCGACAAGTTCCGGTACTGCCTCGTCATCGCCGCCCCCCACTCCAAATACAACGCGACCGGAGCGCCCGCGCTCGGGCCCCAGGGCCTGCGCTGCAGCGTGGTCAAGGACGACTTCCAGGCCACGTGGCGGGATACGGAGGTGGTCAGCGCCGACGCCGCCTACCGGACCAATTACGGCAAGATCCACTACGTCCAGACCCTCGCGCGAGAGCACGCGCTCATCATGCGCCCGGGACAGGTCTACCGCCTCGCCGTCAACTTCGAGCCCGACGTCGCCCGCATCGGGTGACGCCGCCGGGCCGGCGCGGCCCCCGCGCGGCCGTCTGCCCGTCCTTCATGCTCTCGCGCCGGATCATCCCCTGCCTCGACGTCAACGCGGGCCGCGTCGTCAAGGGCGTGAAGTTCCAGGAACTGCGCGACGCCGGCGACCCGGTGCAATGCGCCCGCGCCTACGACGCCCAGGGCGCCGACGAACTCGTCTTCCTCGACATCACCGCGTCTTCCGACAACCGCGGCATCATGCGCGACGTCGTCGCCGCCACCGCGGAGCAATGCTTCATGCCGCTCACCGTCGGCGGCGGGCTCCGCACCGTGGCCGACATCGAGACGATGCTCCGCAGCGGCGCCGACAAGGTCTCTCTCAACACCGCCGCCATCAAGGACCCGCCGCTCGTCCGAGCCGCATCGGACCGCTTCGGCGCTCAGTGCATCGTGGTCGCCATCGACGCCAAGCGTGACCCGGCCGGCGGCTGGCGGGTATTCACCCACGGCGGCCGCAACCCCACCCCGCTCGACGCGGTGAAGTGGGCCGTCGAGGCCGCAACCCTCGGCGCCGGGGAAATCCTCCTCACCAGCATGGACGCCGACGGCACCCAGGCCGGCTACGACTGCGAGCTCACCCGCGCGGTGAGCGACGCCGTGGGTGTGCCGGTCATTGCCAGCGGCGGCGCCGGTACATTGGAACACTTCGGCGAAGTCCTCGAGCGCGGCCGTGCCAGCGCGGCGCTCGCCGCGAGCCTCTTCCACTTCGGCACGCTCACCATTCCGCAGGTGAAGGCGCACCTCGCCGCCCGCGGATTGCCCGTGCGGCGCTGAGCGCTCAGGCCGGAGCCGTCGCCGCGGACTCGGCGGCAGCCAGACCTTCGCCGCCGGCGGCGGGAGCAGACGGAGCCGCCTCCTTCGCCTTCGGGGCGCCGACGAGCACGCTCAGCTGCTCCTGCACCGCGACGAAGAACTCGGGCGTCAACTCGCCGGCGGGAACCTCGAAGATCGCCTTCGATTTCGCATGCTCGTAGCGCTGCCGCTGGTCGTCGGCGCTCGGGCCGCGCGGCCGCAGGATCTTCTTCCGCTCAAGCATCAGCGCGAGGAATTGCAAAAGCCGCGTATTCTCGACCGTGGGCTCCGTCGTCGGATCCGCCAGGGTCACGAAGAGGTTCTCCGCCGTGAGCTTCAACGCCCGGTCGGGGTTCTCACCCGCCCGACGGGGCTTGAAAGGCTGGATCCAGCGGCAGGCGACGAACCCCTCCGGTCGGAAAGCATCGAGGTGAGCCTCGAGGACATCGAAGCGCACGATCTCCAGCGCCGCGCCCATCCGGACGAGATGGCTGGCCACGCGAGCGCCCGCGGTGAACGGCTCACCGGAAACGGCGCATTGGGTCGCGGGCGGTTGGAGCTGCAGGTCCATCGCGCACCTCGTTAGCCGCGGCGAACGCGGATGCCAGCACTTTCAGCCATCCCGAATTCCGGGGTGAAAAAACGCTTCCGCCGCCCGTCACCGAGAACCACTGTCGCTCATCCCGGACGCCATGCCCGAAGCCGCCGCCCCGCCCCTGCTCCTCGCCGTCGACCTCCAACCGACGTTCCTCGGCGCGATGCCCGGCGGCGAGGCCATCCTGCGGCGCGCGTCGCTCGCCGTCGCCGCGGCCACCGGCCTGGGGCTTCCGGTCGTCTTCACGGAGCAAGTCCCGGCCAAGCTCGGCCCCACCGCGGCGTCACTGCTCGCGCTCGCGCCGGGCGCACCGGTCTTCGGTAAGGATGCGTTCTCCGCCTTGGCGGATGACACCGTGCGGGCCGAGTTGCTGGAGCGGCGTGAGGTCGGCCACCTCCTCCTTTGCGGCATCGAGACTCCGATCTGCATCCACCAGACCGCCCTCGATGCCCTGCGCGCGGGAATCGAGGTCACACTACTGAGCGACGCCGTCGGAGCGCGGCGGCCCGACGACGCCGCCGCCTGCCTTGAAGCGCTGCGCGCGGCCGGCGTGAACGTGCTGCCTTCGGAAACCGTCTTCTACGCCCTGCTGGGATCGGCCCGCCATCCGTTCTTCCGTGACTACACGCGGCTCGTGAAGGCCTACGCCGCGCCCGCGCCGATCTGATTTCCATGCCCGAAGAAATTCCCCTCCTGATCGTCCGAGAACTGAAGTCCATGGAGGCGGCCGACCACGGCCGCGCCTTCACCGCCACACTGGTCGTGCGGAAGCTGCAGGCGAAGACGGCCAGCAACGGAAACACCTACCTGAGCGTCGACCTTGGCGACCGGTCGGGCTCGTTCAGCTGCACGGTCTTCGGCGACAGCCCGGTGCATGAGTCGCTGCGCGGCGCCGGCGAAGGCGGCGTGGTGCGCGTCGAGGGCCGGGTCGAGTTTTACCAGGGCCGCTTTTCCCCGCGCCTCGCCCGCGCCGCCGTGTTGGACGAGACGGCGCTCGCCGCACCGGGCGTGCTCGACTCGCTCGTCGAGACGGCCCCCGAGGATGCCGAGGCGATGTGGAAGGAGTTCAATGACTGCATCGAGGCCATCCGCCACGACGAGCTGCGGCTCACCGTGCGCGGGGCGTTCGAGGAGATCGGCGCGGTGTTCCGCTGGGTGCCGGCCGCCGTGTCGATGCACCATGCCTACCGCCACGGGCTCCTCGAGCACACGCTGCACATGGCGCGGGCCGCCCGCGCGCTGCTGCCGCACTATCCGCAGGTTGATGCCGATCTGGCACTCGCCGGTATCCTCCTGCACGACACCGGCAAATGCATCGAATACGAGGGCACGCTCGCCACGCGACGCAGCCGCAAGGGGATCCTCCAGGGGCACGTGGTCCTCGGCTACCAGCTCACCCGCAAGCACGGCATGAAGGCGCGCCTCGACGCCGAGCGCCTCGAGCGCCTCGAGCACATCATACTTTCCCACCAGGGCGAACCCGAGTGGGGCGCGGCCGTCTACGCCGCGACGCCTGAGGCGGTCTTCGTGTCGATGGTCGACAACCTCGACGCCCGCCTCGGCATGGTGCAGCGCGCCCTCCGCCAAGCCGGCGACGGCGAGGAATTCTCGGAACGCCTGCCGGGCCTGAGTTCCGCACTGCTCACCAGGCCCGTACCGCCCGCTCGTTGAGCTGCATAGGCAGGGACAGGCGCGCCCCGCCCCTCCGGCCCCTTCAAGGGTGAAGGCGATGTCTCCCAGAGGCGAAGCTACCTTCGGTTTACCGGCGCGGATCCAGATCCCGACCCGGCTTGGTCATGACTTCCGGTTCGCGGGCAAATTCGTCCGACAACTGGCAGGAATCGGCCAGGACACTCTGATCGTTACCTATGAGGGAACTGGCGGAGAGGGTGGGATTCGAACCCACGGTACCCTTTCGGGCACGCCTGATTTCGAGTCAGGTACGATAGACCACTCTGCCACCTCTCCGTAGCGAAGGGGGGAGACAAGTACGGCCCGCAGCGGAAAACGGAAGCCGAAAGTTGTCAGCCGGCAGGGGCGGCGGCTCAGGTGTTGGCGTCACCGGCAGCGCGGCCCGTGCCACCGTTGGCCGGCAGATGATGCGGGAGGAAAAAGTAGTAATTCATCAGCCACCAGCTCCGCGACGAGCGGTAGAACAGGGCCGGTACGAGCACAGCACCGGCCACGGCGAGGAAGCCGGCCGTGCTTCCCGCGATCACGCCCGCGTAGGCCAGCAGGGCCACCGGCAGCAGGTAGGCGACCAGGGTGAAGCCATAGTTGAGTGACATGGACCCGAGGAAGAACCCCTCGTCGTTACCGCGTTCGAAGGCAAAGCCGCAGCCTTCGCACTCGGAGTTGAGCCGGAACCATGAGCCGGCGCGAAACAGCGTCCTACCTCCGCAATTGGGACAGCGGTGGCTGAGGCCGCGCACGACGATCTGACTGCGGGTAACGCGAAGGGCTGCGGGAACTCGGCGGGAGGCTGGACTCATCCCTCCGAGGGAATCGGCGCCGACCGGAGCGGGCAACGCCGAACACCGGGCCCGGGGCAGCCTATGCTCCCGAAGACGCGTCGGGAAGGGCCCGAGGCTGAACCCGGCGCCAAGGCGGAAGGAGGAGCGCGGAGATCCTCGCCGGCAGAGACACAAAAAAGGCGCCTCCCCGAATGGGAAGGCGCCTCGGAAACGATGGCGGAGGCTCAGGAGCCGACCTGGAACCGAACGAAGCGGCGGACTTGGATATTCTCGCCGATCTTGGTGACCTGCTCGGTGAGCATGTCCTTCACCGCCTTCTCGGGCAGCTTCACAAACGGCTGATCGAGCAGGCAGACGGTGGAGTAGTACTTCTCGAGCTTGCCCTCGACGATCTTCTGCACGGCCGCGGGCGGCTTGCCCTGGACCTGCGCAGCGGCGATCTCGCGCTCCTTGACCAGCTCGGCCTCGGGAACCTCGGCCCGGCTGACGTAAAGCGGGCTGGCGGCGGCGATCTGCAGGCAAAGGTCCTTCACGAAGGCGCGGAACGCCTCGTTGCGGGCAACGAAGTCGGTCTCGCAATTGACCTCGATGAGGACGCCGACCTTACCGCCGACATGGATGTAACTCTCGATCGCGCCCTCCTTGGTGAGGCGGTCGGCCTTCTTGGCGGCGGAAGCGGCACCCTTCTTGCGCAGAAGGGTGATCGCCTCCTCGACGTTGCCGTTGGCCTCGGCAAGGGCCTTCTTGCAATCAAGCAGGCCGGCGCCGGTCGTCTCACGGAGACTGGCAACCGCTTGGGCGGAAATGGGTGTGTTGCTCATGATATCGACAGGGGCGGGCATCACTCCGCCTTGACGGCGGGCTTCTTTGCCCGGGAGGGGCGCTTCTTCGCGGCGGCGGCGGCCGGGGCGGCCGCCTCGGCGTCACCCTCGACAACCGCGGCAACCTCGGGCGGAAGCTCGACCTTGGAGAGATCGACATCCCCGGACGCGGCGGACGCCTCGGCGGCCTTGACGTCGGCGGAGCCGCGTTGGGCACGACGGGTCTCGCGCAAGGCGAGGCCGCTCTGCACGGCGGCGGTGACGGCCTCGACGATGATGCGGATGGACTTCACGGCGTCGTCGTTCCCGGGGATCGGGTGGGAGACCGTGGCAGGGTCGGAGTTCGTGTCGACGATCGCGACGCAGGGGATGCCAGCGCGGGCGGCCTCGGCGACGGCGATCTTATGGTGGCTGACATCCACCACGAAGAGGGCGGAAGGCAGGCCGCCCATGTCGGCGACGCCGCTGAAGTTCTTCTGCATGCGCGTCATCTCGCGCTTGATGGCGGATTCCTCCTTGCGGGGGAGCTTGGCGAGCTCACCGGAGGTCTCCATGGCCTGGTACTTCTTGAACTTGGCGATGGAGCGCTTGACGGTCTCGTAATTGGTGAGGGTACCGCCGAGCCAGCGATCGACGCACAACGGCATGCTGGTCGAGGTGGCGGCCTCGCGGACGATGTCGCGGGCCTGACGCTTCGTGCCGACGAAGAGGACGTTGCCACCGGCGGAGACCAGTTCCTCAAGGAAGTTACAGGCCTTGACGAGAGCCTCGTGAGTCTTGCCGAGGTCGATGATCGTGACCCCTTGGCGATGGTCGAAAATGAAAGGCTTGGAACGGGGGTTCCAGCGCTTGGTCTGGTGGCCGAAGTGGACGCCTGCATCGAGCAGGTCCTTGGGCGTGATGGTCAGGTTCATGTGATCTGATGTATCTGGCGACACACAGGTCGGCCGGAGGGCCGCCTTGCGATCGAGGTTGATGTCGTTGGTTGTGGTTGAGGCTTAACTTCCCAGGGGGAAAGGGTGCGAAAACACCGTTCGTCCGCAGGAGTGGCAAGCGCGAATTTAGCCCTGAGCCCGCCCGCGGAGTTATAGCGCCCCACGGTCCCGGGACTAATCCCTCGCGAGGCCGCAAGAGGCTCGGGTCAGACAGCGCGGTCCACCTGCGCACGGGCGAGCGCGCTGGCCAGCTCCGGCAAGCCGGCCGGCTTGCTCAGGTAGTCGTTCATGCCGGCCGCGAGACAGGCCTCCCGGTCGCCAAGCATCGCGTTGGCGGTCAGGGCGATCACCGGAACCGGCCGCACGGCCTCACCGGCATCCCGGCGCGCCCTTTCCCAGGCTCGGATGCGCCGCGTCGCCTCAAAGCCGTCGAGCTCGGGCATCTCGCAATCCATCAGGACCACGTCATACCCCCCCGCCTGCACGGCTTCGACCGCGGCCAGTCCGTTTTCCACCACCCGGCTACGGCAGCCCAGCTTGCGCAGCTGGAGCTGGAGCACGCTTTGGCTCACGAGGTTGTCCTCGGCGATCAACACGTTGATGTCGAGTTCCGGCGGCTTCGCCTCCCCGGACCCGGGACGCTCCGGCTCGGCGGCGGTGCGTCCCGCGGCGCTCAGCAGGGCTTCGCGCAGCCGGGTGACCGCCACGGGCTTGTTCACGGCCGCGTCGACCCCGGCTACGGCAAGCTCCGCGCGGCTCAGCAGATCGACCACGGAGGGCATGAGCACGGTCCTGATGCCTTTGAGGGCCGGGTCGGCCCGGAGCGCCGCGGAGAGCGCGGTGCCGTTCATCCCCGGCATCCGCAGATCGACCAACGCCAGTTGGAAGCCGGGGCCGGCTTCCGCACGCCGCCGCGCGAGGGACAACGCCTCCTCCCCGCCGGCCGCGGATGTCACCTCCATCGACCACGCCAGCAATTGCCGCTCCAACAGGTCCCGCGCCGCCGGATGATCATCGACGAGCAGGACCGAAAGGCCGGCCAGACCCGCCGGTGCGGCCGGTAAAGCGCCGCCCGTCCCGGCCGCCGTCAGCTCCACCGTAAACCAGAAGGCAGCACCCTCCCCGAGCGAGCTGCTAACACCGATCTCCCCGCCCATCCGCTCCACCAGCTGCCGGGAAATCGCGAGGCCCAGGCCCGTACCGCCCATCGGCCGCCGACCGGACTCCCCGGCCTGCATGAAGGGCTTGAACAACAAATCCTGCTCGGCCGGAGCTATGCCCACGCCCGTATCGCGGACCGTGAAACGTAGGCGCACCTTGCCGCCAACGCTGCCGGCGTCGCGCGCCACCGACAGGAGCACGTGACCGGAAGGGGTGAACTTCACGGCGTTGCCGACGAGGTTCACGAGCACCTGGTTAAGCCGGCCGGCGTCTCCGTTCAGCCGGTCAGGCAGATCCGCGGCAACGGAACAGAGCAGTTCCAGGTCCTTGGCCTGCGCCCGTTCCGACACGGGTATCAGGGCACCCTCGGCCAGTTCGCGCAAGCTGAACGGCGCCGACTCGAGCCGCAGCTGGCCGGCCTCGATCTTCGAGAAATCGAGCACGTCGTTGATGAGGGTGAGGAGCGACTGGGCGCTCTGGCGCGCGGTCGAGGCGAGGAACCGCTGTTCGGGGGAAAGCCGGGAATCGATCAGCAGGCCCACCATGCCGAGCACGCCGTTCATCGGCGTGCGGATCTCATGGCTCATGGTGGCGAGGAAGCTACTCTTGGCCGAGCTGGCCTGCTCGGCGCGCTCGGCCAGCTCCCTTGTGCGGGCGACCGCCTCCTCCAGCCGCGAGTTGCTCCGCTCCAACTCGAGCCGGTTCGTGCGGAGTTCCTCCGCCTGACGGGCAAGCCGGCGCAGCATGCGGCGTTGCCAGAGGATCACCGCAACGACGACCGCCACCACCAGGAGGACGGGCACGAGGTAGGGCCGCAGGTCGTTGAGGGTCAGCGAGCGCGGCTCCACGGGCCCGATCCACCGGGCGAAAAGCCGGTCGTGGGTCCCGTCGTGCCGCAGGTTGGCGATCGCCTCGTTCACCAGTTCGAGGGTGGCGCTATCCCCCTTGCGAACCGCCAGCCGGTAGTTGTGGCTGATGTCCTCGACGAACTCCTTGCGCAGGCCGAACTCGTCGACGGTGTTGGCGCTCAGCACGCTCGTGAGGAGCGCCCCGTCGAGCCGGCCTTCCGCCGTGGCGCGCAGCATGGCGTTGAAATCGTCGAAGCGCAGGATCTGCGCCCCCCACTCGGGGTGCCGCAGGGCGTTGGCATAGGCGACAGTCCCGCTGAGCGCGCCTAGCCGGCGCCCACGGAAGTCGGCCGTCCGTCGCAGCGGGGCTTGCCCTTCCCTCGAGTAGGTGACGGCGCGGATGGTGGTGTGGATGATCGACATGTCCACCTGCGGCCGGAGCGCGTCGGTCGAGGTGGTCAACGCCAGGGCATCCAGCCCGCCGGCGAGGAAATCGCGCTCCAGGTTCTTCCACCAATCGGAAACGAGCTCGACGCGGAAACCGCCCCGTTCGGCGGCGAGCCGGAGCAATTCCGGCGTGAAGCCCGCGACGCGGCCCTGCGCGTCCAGATACGACAACGGCGGCGAGTTGCGCGGAACCCCGATCCGCAGCGTGCGTGGCCCCTCGGCGGCCCGGGCGACATCGACCGCGGCGATCGCGAGCGTCAGGGCAAGAGCGGGGACGAACACGCGCGTGGAAAACATCGTTTCTGAATGGCCGTGCCCGCCCGCGGCCCGCAAGCGCCGAAACGCCTACTGCACGCCGGTCGACCTCCGGCCAATCGTTAACGAATCGACGGGCCGCACCTCCGCGCCCAACCTCCGCACGATGAGAAGCCGCCCCGCTCGCCTTCGCCTGCTTCCCTTGCTCGGCCTGATCATCGCCGAGCCGCAAGCCGCGGAAACCGAGGCCAAGGTCCGGCCGCTGTTCGACGGCGTCTCCCTCGCCGGCTGGCGGCCGTCCGCCTTCGACAGCCAGGCCACCGTGCGGATCGAACCCGCCTTCCGCGGCGACCGGCCCGCCATCATCCTTGAACGCAGCGAGCACCTCTCCGGTATAAGCCGCACCGACGGGCCCTCCCTGCCGCGGACGAATTACGAGGTCTCCCTCGAGGCCATGCGAATCTCCGGCGGCGACTTCTTCTGTGGGCTGACGTTTCCGGTCGGCGACTCCGCCGTGACCTTCGTCGTCGGCGGCTGGGGCGGCATGGTCGTCGGCGTATCCTGCATCGATAATTCCGACGCGTCCGAGAACGAGACGACCACGTCTCGCGATTTCAAATCCGACCGCTGGTACCGCATCCGCGTGCGCGTGACGCCGAAGAAGCTGGAGGCCTGGATCGACGACGAGCAGGCGGTCGACTTCGAGACAGAGGGGCGGCGGCTCGACCTACGCTTCGGGGAGATCAAGCACTCGCTGCCGCTCGGAATCGCCGCCTACGAGACCGGCGCTGCCCTGCGCGACCTCAAGCTGCGCCTGCTCCCACCCGCTGATTGAGCCTGCGAGGCGACGGCGGCCTCAACGCGGCCGCAGCCGCACCTTCAGGGAGTCGTAGCCGTTGACGCGCTGGTACGCGCCCTCGCGTTCGACGTGCTCCTCGGCCGCCAGGACCTCCACGGCCTCCACCCGGTCGATCAGCGCCTGCAGGAAGGCGCGCATGATCAGGCGCGCGTGGGGCGCACCCAGGCAAAGGTGCGGACCGAAGCCGAACGACAGGTGCGGATTCGGCCGGCGGTCGAGCCTCACCTCGTGCGGCACGTCGAAGACCGTCCCGTCGAAGTTCGCCGAGGCCCAAGCCAGCGAGACCCTTCCGCCGGGAGGAACCTTTTCACCGCGCACGTCCGCGCCCGCCGGACACACGCGTCCGATGTGCGTCAGGGGCATGAAGTAGCGGAAGAACTCCTCGACCGCGTGGGTGATCCGCCGCGGATCCTCGCGGAGAAAGGAGAGCGCCGCGGGGTTTTTCCCGAGGTACGCGAGGATGTTGGCCAGCGTGTGGATGATCGTGTCGCGGCCGCCGGCGAAGGTGAGGTTGGCGAACCCCATCATCTCGTCGCGCGTCAGTGGACGTCCGCGGTACGTCGCGCGGGTCAGCGCACTGAAGAAGTCTTCGCCAGGGTTCGCCGCCACGGAATCGAACTTCGCCCGCAGGTAATCCTCGAGCACCGTGCCCTTCTTGAAAGTTCCTCCCGTGACCTTGAACACGTGGATGCCCCAGCCGATCCAGATCTCCGCCTCGTCCTCCGGCACGTTCAACAGGTGCGTCAGCGCCCTCGACTGCAGCGGCAGCGCGAGTTCCGACACCACCTCAAATGATTCGCGACTGAGGACCGCCGTGAGCTGCCGCTCGATCAGCGCCTCGACCTTCGCGGCCATCTCCGGCGTCTTGGCCCGCTGGAAGAACGGCTCCACGATCTCGCGGTATTCCGTGTGCTCGGGCGGATTGGTCTCGATCGGCAGCTGCCGTACCGTGCGCACCGCCTCCTCGGACGGAATCGGGACGCGGAAGGGCGCGTCCGAGCTGAACGTCCGCCAGTCGCGCGCGGCCGCGCGCACGTCGGCGTGCCGCAGGATCATCGGCACGGCCTCACCCTGAAAGGGGCAGCGGAGCACGCCCGCTCCATCGCGGGCCGCGCGGAAGGGATCACGCGAAGGGGCTTCGTCGGACATGCGCCGAGCATTCGCGCGCCGAACCGGGACGCAAGGCCGCGGCCCTAGACCGGGCCTCCCAGTCCCCGCGCCCGAGGCCCCAACCGGCCAACGCAACCTTCCAACGCGCCTCCCGTGTGGCTGCACCGGCAGGTGCGGAGAATTCACGCGCCACCTCCCGCTCCGCCTTCCTCCCGAAAGCCTTTTCGACATTTCCGCGGGTGCACCCGCAGCCACATCAATCGCACCGCGCGCCATGCGGAAACGCCGAACCAGCCAGCCAAGGCAACCTTCCGACGCGCCTCGCGGCCTCCAGAGCTCGGATCCCTAAAACCCACTTGCCACTCCTGCAGGCCGCACGGAATCATCCGCGCCCATGATCATCCGACCGAAGGTCCGCGGCTTCGTGTGCGTCACCGCCCACCCCGAAGGGTGCGCCGCCCACGTCCAGGAATGGATCGACCTCGTCCAGAAACGCGGCCCCATCTCCGGCGGCCCGAAGCGCGTCCTCGTTATCGGTGCCTCCACCGGCTACGGCCTCGCCTCGCGTCTCACCGCGGCGTTCGGCTCCGGCGCCGCAACGGTCGGCGTCTTCTTCGAACGCCCCTCCGAGGAGGGCCGGCCCGCCACCCCAGGCTGGTACAACACCATCGCAGCCACCCGCGCCGCCCGCGCCCGCGGACTCTACGCCGGCAACATCAACGGCGACGCCTTTTCCGACGACATCAAGCGCCGCACGCTGGACCTCATCCGCGCCGACGTCGGCCCGGTCGACCTCGTCGTCTATTCGCTCGCCTCCCCGCGCCGCACTCATCCGCGCACCGGTGCCGTCCACCGTTCCGTGCTCAAGCCGGTCGGCGCCTCGTACACGAACAAGACCGTCGACACCGACAAGGGCCTGGTCTCCGAAGTCACGATCGAGCCCGCCAACGAGGCGGAGATCGCCGACACGACGGCGGTGATGGGCGGCGAGGATTGGGAGATGTGGATGCAGGCGCTTTCCGAAGCCGGCCTGCTGGCCCCGGGAGCGCAGTCGGTCGCCTATTCGTACATTGGCCCCGAGGTCACTTGGGCGATCTACAAGAACGGCACGATCGGGCTCGCGAAGAACGACCTCGAGCGCGCCGCGCGCAACATCGACTCGATGCTCAAGCTCAAGGGCGGCGGCCGGGCTTTCATCTCGGTGAACAAGGCGCTCGTCACCCAGGCCAGCTCGGCGATCCCCGTCGTGCCGCTCTACATCTCGATCCTCTACAAGGTGATGAAGGCGGCCGGCACCCACGAGGGCTGCATCGAGCAGATCCAGCGACTCTTCGCCACGCAGATGTACGCGGGCCATACGCCCCGCCTCGACGAGGCCGGGCGCGTGCGCATCGACGACTGGGAGATGCGTCCCGAGATCCAGGCCGCCGTGCGCGACCTCTGGCCGCGCGTGACGACCGAGAACCTCGCCGCGCTCACCGACATCGCCGGCTACCGCGTCGAATTCCTCAAGCTCTTCGGCTTCGGCCTGCCGGGCATCAACTACGAGGCGGAGACAGAGCCGCACGTACCGATGCCCTGAGGGGCGTCGCCGACGACCGCATGCGCGCGGTGATCCAGCGCGTCTCCTCCGCCCGGGTCACCGTCGGCGATGAAGTCGCCGGTGAGATCGGCCCCGGCCTGCTGGTGCTGCTGGGCATCGGCCGCGAGGACACGCCCGCCGATGCCGACTGGCTGGCCGCAAAGGTCGCCGGTCTGCGGATCATCGAGGACGATGAAGGCCGGATGAACCGCTCCGTGACGGAGTCGGCCGGCGGGATCCTCGTCGTGAGCCAGTTCACCCTCCTCGCCAGCACGAGGAAGGGAACCCGGCCCTCGTTCAACGACGCCGCCCCGCCGGAACTGGCGATCCCGCTCTACGAGGCGTTCAACCGGGCCGCGACCGCGGCATTGGGCCGACCCGTGCAGACAGGTCGGTTCGGAGCGTACATGGACGTCGCGCTCGTAAACGACGGTCCGGTGACGATCGTCATCGACACGAAGGACCGCGGCTGAGCCAACCGTGCGACCGCCCCTGCGGACGCGAGGATTTCACGCCCCTCACTAGGTTCCGCCATCCCTCCGGAAGCCTTTCCGTATTCTCAGCGGGCGCACCCGCAGCTCCATCAGCCGCGTTGCCGTCCGGGAACATGTCGCGTTTCTCTCCGAAGCGGAAACGCCGTACCGCCGGCTGCCGCAGAGGGCTCCGGAGGGCTTTAAACCGGAGGCGATCCCCAGCCACTCTTTCCAGCCCGGCACGGGACTCCGGCCGCACGCTGGACCGCAGGAGCCCGAAAGATCCCTCGAGGCATCAGCGCCGTCCCTTGGCCCACTCGGGCACCGTCAGCGGATCGAATCCCATGATCACCGGAATCAGGTGGAACGCGGCGAGGAGGATGACGGCGGCGCACACGAGGTTGAGCAAGAGACCGGTGCGGACCATCTCGCCGACTCGCAGGCTGCCGGTGCTGAAGGCGATCGCGTTGGGCGGCGACGCACCGGGCATCATGAACGCGCAGCTGGCCGCCAAGGTGGCGGGGATCATGACGAGGAACGGATGAACCCCGAGTCCCCCGCAAAGACCGGCGAGGATCGGCAGGAAGGCACTTACGGTCGCGGAATTACTCATCATCTCGGAAACGACCACCACCAAGACAACCACCGCGGAGGCGACGAGCCAGAGGGGAACGCCCTGCAGGATCTGGAGCTCATTGCTGAGCCACCGGGTCACGCCGGTTTCCGTAAGCGCCGCCGAAAGGCTGAGGCTACCGCCGAAGAAGATCAGGATTCCCCAAGGCAGGCCCTCGGCGTCCCTCCACGTGAGCGCGGTGCGCCCTTCCCCCCCGCCGAGGGGCAGGAGGAACAGCAGCAACGCCGCTGCGATGGCGACCACCGCGTCGTCCAACTTAACCCCCGTCACATCCGCGATCACGCCGCTGAACATCCAGCAGAGGATGCAGCCGGCGAAGACCGCGGTGGTGACCGCCTCCCCGCGGCTGAAGGATCCCAGCCGGCGGTACTCGGAGTCCATGAGGACTCCCAGGCCGTCCACCGATGGCACCCGGCGAAGCAAGGTCACGTAAAGCAACGCCCAGCAGCAGACCAGCAACGTCACCGCGACCGGCACGCCGAACTTCATCCATTGCGCCAGGCTGAGCTCGACGCCGTAGGTCTTGGCGACGAAACCCTCCAGCACCGCGTTGGTGGGAGTGCCGACGAAGGTGGCCAGCCCTCCCAGGCAGGGAGCGTAAGCAACGCCGAGCAGCAGAGCCTTGGAGGCAGGTCCGCCGGACTGCTGGCCCCTCTCCACCAGGGCCCCGATGCTGATGGCCATCGGCATCATCACCATCGCCGTGGCGGCGTTGCTCATCCACATCCCCATGAATCCGGTCACGAGCAGCAGCCCGGCGAGCAAGGTGGGCAGGTTCCGGCCGCAGTGCCGGAGGAGGCCCAGGCCGATCCGCTCATGCACCCGCCATTTGCGGATGCCGATCGAAAGGATGAATCCTCCGAGGAAGAGGAAAATCAGGTCGGCCGCGAAGTTCGCCGAGGCCTTCCGCAGCGGCATGACGTCGAGCACGGGGAGGACGACCAGCGGCAGCAGGGCCGTGACTGGCAGCGGAGCAGCCTCGGTGATCCACCAAGCCGCCATCCAAAGCGCTAGGCCGCAGGTGACCCAAGCAGCTGAGTCCATCCCTTCCGGCGGCGGCAGGATCCGGGTGAGAGCAAAAAACACCACGCCGGCGATCAGTCCGGTGCGACGGAGCCACGGCGCGGTCTGCTCCGCGTCGGCATTGAGCTTAGGGGCGTTGTCGGGTTCGGACATGAAAGCGGACGACTCCCTAGCGATGGAGCGGGAGACAGCGTCTGATAGGGCGGGAAGAGGCGGCTCCGGAACGTATTTTCAAATCGCGACTGCGTTTTGCGTTCCCGGGGCGGAACCCCTGTGGGCGCACCTTAAAGCCCAGCTAAGACCAATTCGGGCTGGAACGAACCGAAGAGATTTCGATGAGCCGAACTGACTCATTCTGCTCAAAGTCGAGATTGCCGCAAAAACGCACAAAAGGCGCCAGGGGGTTATAAACCAAACACCCGCGATCTCACTCATCCTCTTGCGCCTCTTGTGCCTCCTCGCGGCCCACCCTGAAGCCGCGGCGAGCTATGTTCCCCTTCGGGATGACCGACTCCGGTCAGGAGGCGGTGTGTTTTGTTCACCACGAAAGCCCGATCAAACCTCTCGCTCCGGTGGTCAGCCGCAAAAACACACAAGAGGCGCTGGGTATTTAAATCCAGACACCGCCGAACTCACTCACCCTCTTGCGCCTCTTGAGCCTCCTCGCGGCCCACCCTTAAACCATGCAAGCCGTGGATAGCCGCAGTGCGTCCTGCAGCGCAGAGCCGAAAGGCAACGACAGCGAAAATGCCGGCGCGGGATTTAGCCTTCCTGGGACCGTCGTCATTTGACCACCGGTTTCGGCTTCGTGATCGGATCGAAGTCGTCGGTGCGGAAGGGGGTAACCGGCAGGCCGTCGGCGGAGTACAGGTTGCACACGGGGTTGTCGGCCCACGCGTAGCGCACCGCGATCGGGGACGGTACCTGCTCACAGGTGAGTTCGACCTTGTTGGGCGCGATCACCTTGCCCGACGCCCAACGCCAGACGCGGTCCTCGCCGCAGACCGCGAAACCACGCGCGGCGGCGACGTCGAAGGCCCGCAGCGAGCTGCCGAAGCAGTCGAGGGTGACGGTCGCCTTGCCGCCGGTGAACTCGACGCTGCGGTACTCGGGGCTGCGGAAGGGAACCTTGAGTCCGTAATCGTTGGCGAGCGCCCAGCGCACGAGGCGCGCGGCGACCTCCTGCTTGTTGCGCGGGTGGATGTCGCGGCCCTCGCCGATGTCGATGATCACGGCCTGACCGGAACGCGCGAGCCGCAGCGTGCGGGTCTGCGCCTCGCGGAGCTCGGCCCAGTCGCTCTCGCCCGGCTCGGTCTTCTCGTCGCGGAAATCGGCCAGCTGCACCCAGTAGAACGGGAAGTCACCCTGCCCCTGCTCCTTGCGCCACTGCTCGATCATGAACGGGAAAAGCTCGGCGTACTCGAAAGCTCGGCTGGCGTTCGACTCCCCCTGATACCAGATCACGCCCTTGATGCCGTAGCCGAGCGTCGGATGCACGACGCCGGCGAAGATGTTGCCGGGACGCGCGTTGCCGGTGAGCCACGCCAGCGGGGACTGCGGTTGGCGCGGCGCCTCCTTCTTGGCGGCCTTGGCCTTGCCCGAGGCTTCCTTCCACTTCGCCATCGCCGCCTCGTGATCCAGCCGCGGCTGGTCCGTCTTCAGCAGGGCCTCGCGGTCGGTGGTCGTCTTCATCAAGGCGGCGAAACGCGGATCCTTTTCCAGCGACTCGCGCCGCACCCACGCCTCGGCGGCCGAGCCGCCCCAGGCGTTGTCGATCAGGCCGACCGGTACCTTCAGGATTTCATGAAGATAACGCCCGTACAGGAAACCCACCGCGCTGAAGCTCTTCACGTTGTCCGGGCTGGCCGCTTCCCACTGGCCCTTGAAATCCCGCTGCAGCTCCTGCGTGCCGACCTGGGGCACCGAGATGATGCGCAGGTTCGGGAACGACGAAGCCAACGCCTCGATGTCGCCGTTGTACGACTGGGAAATCGACCACTGCATGTTCGACTGGCCCGAGCACATCCAGACCTCGCCGATCAGGATGTCCTTCAGCTCGCGCGAGGAAGACCCCTTGATCTGCATCGACTGCGGCGTGGCGTTCGCCTCCGCGGCGGCGAGCTTCACCGTCCACCTGCCATCCGCCCCCGCGGTCGCGGCCTGCGTCTGGCCCGCGAAGGTGACGCTGACCTTTGTGCCGGGGGTGTCCCATCCCCAGATCGGATTGGCCTGCCGGCGCTGCAGCACCATGTGGTCGCCGATCACGGCGGGGAGCTTAAGCTCGGCGCGCAGCGCCGGGAGCAGGACAAGCAGGAACAGGGTCAGGAGGCGGGAGGGGATTTTCATTTTCGGGAGTAAGACGAAAGCGTTCGTACGTTCGGGCCGGTCTGCTGGCAATCCCGCTTCGCGCATGAACATGCCGCTGACGCGAAAACCTCCTTTTCCCCGCCGACCGCCCGCGGCAACCTGCCGCCGATGCAAAACCCCGCCCCGCTCTCCCGACGCGGTTTCCTCGCCGCCTCCGCCGCCGCGCTCGCCGCCACCCGCCTGCCCGCCGCCGCCCCCGCCGAGCCGATCATCGACATCCATCAACACACGAACTACGGCGGCGGCCGCGACAAGGTCACCTACGCGCCCATCCTACCGCGCCCGCGCAACGACGAAGAGCTGATCGGCCACCAACGCGCGCTCGGAATCACCACGACCATTCTCCTGCCCTCCGGTCGTCCCACCACGAGCGTGTCCACGCATCAGGGACGCGCCAACGGCCTCGACAGCACCTGCTCCGGAAACGACGACTGCCTCGCGGTCGCGAAGCGCCACCCGGGCGAATTCGTGTTCGGCGCGAACGAAGTCAGCGACCTCGCCGATGCCCCCGCGGTGGTCGAGAAGTACCTCAAGCTCGGCGCCGTCGTCATCGGCGAGCAGAAGTTCGGCGTCGAGTGCGACTCCCCCGCGATGCAGCGGCTCTACGAGCTGGCCGCGGCCTACGGCGTGCCGATCCTCATGCACTGGCAGACCGGCAGCTACAACCACGGTTTCGACCGCTTCCACCGCATGCTGGCGAAGTATCCAAAGACCAACTTCATCGGCCACGCCCAGACGTGGTGGGCCAACATCGACGCCGCCAACGTCGACGACCCGCGTAAGCTCTACCCCACCGGCAAGGTCACGCCGGGCGGCCTCACCGACCGCTACCTGCGCGACTACCCCAACATGTACGGCGACCTCTCCGCCGGGTCCGGCCTGGGCGCGTTCGCCCGCGACCCCGAGCACGGCGCCGCGTTCCTCGCGCGCCACCAGGACAAGCTCATGTACGGCAGCGACTGCAGCGACGCCTCCGCCGTGGCCGCGCAATGCTCCGGACTCCGCCAGCTTCAGCAGATCCGCCGGCTCGCCCCGAACAAGGTCGCCGAGCGCAAGATCCTTCACGGAAACGCCAAGCGTCTCTTCCGGCTCTGAATCGTGGGCCGGCGCACCTTCGCGCCGCCCCCGCGCGTCAGGCGCCGCGGAAACACCTCCCATGACCGCGCGCCTGACCGCACCCGCCTTCGCCTTTTTCCTCGCGACCGCCGCCGCCCACGGTGCCGGAGCCCCGGCCGATCCGCGCCCCCGGCAGGACGCCCAGGGCAATCCCATCCGTTACGCGCCCACCGGCCACGTCTCGAATTACGATGAGGCCAAGGTGGGCAACCTCCCCTTGCCGGATCCCCTCGTGTTCCGAGACGGTCAGCCCGTCCGCACCCCCGAGGATTGGCGGCGCCGGCACGCCGAGATCCTCGCGCTCTACGACGCGGAGATCCATGGGCGGGTACCGGCGGGCGTACCCAAGGCTCGCAGCGAAGTGGTTGCGACTGATCCCGCGGCGCTGGACGGCATCGCCGTGCGCAAGCACATGGTGGTGCGCTTCGGCACAGAGCAGAACGGAGTCAGCGTGAACGTGGTGCTGTTCCTGCCGAGGAACGTCTCCGGCCCGGTCCCCCTGCTCGTGCAAATGCTCTTCGGCCCCCCGCCCGGCATCGCTTCCGCGGCACCTGCGCCGGGCCCCACCAAGGACGCCAAGGGCACTCCGGCCCGGATGCCACCGCGGGAACACGCCCCAATCGAGGAGGTGATCGCGCGCGGCTGGGCCTGCGCCTTCCTGCGTTACACCGAGATTGAAGGCGACAAGGCCGACACCCACCTGACCGGCATCCGCCGGCTCGCGCTGAGCCCCGGGCAGGAAAAGCCCGACGACGACGAGTGGGGCACGATCGCCGCGTGGGCCTGGGGAGTGAGCCGGATCACCGACTTCCTCGCGGTGGATCCCGCGATCGACGCCGGCCGCCTCGCGGTCATCGGCCACTCGCGGCTTGGCAAGACGGCGCTGCGGATCGGGGCCACGGACGAACGCTTCCGGGTGATCTTCTCCTCCTGCAGCGGCGAGATGGGCGCGGCCCTCGCGCGCCGCGACTACGGGGAAACGGTCGACGACATGGCCGCGAACTTCCCGTGGCAGTTCGCCGGTAATTTCCGGAAGTACGCCGGCCGCTGGGACGCGCTGCCGGTTGACGCGCACCTGCTGATCGCGCTCTCCGCCCCCCGCGCCGTGTTCATCACCGGCGGTACTCAGGACCAGTGGGCCGATCCACGCGGGCAATTCCTCGCGCAAGCCGCCGCCGGACCGGTCTGGCGCCTCCTCGGCGGCCGCGACCTCAGTGTGACGGAGCTGCCACCGCTCGATGTTCCGATCGTCGAAGGCGACCTCGGCTTCCTGTACCACACCGGCGGCCACGTGATCACCGCCGGCGACTGGAATGCGTTCTTCCGGTTCGCCGCGCGCGCCTTCGCCCAAGCCGGCCGATGAGGAAGTCGCGGCCCTAACCGCTCACGCTGCAGCGATCGAATCTGGATCTGAAGCCGGCCGGGTGGGAGCGGCCGCGTTCCAGCGCGAGGAATTGACCTGCCTGCTGACCAAGATCGTTTGTTGACTTGTGTATTCGCTGTTCGCGAACCATGTAGGTTTATGACTACGAAGCCTCAAGATGTCCTCATCGCCCTTAAGATCACGCTCGGGAGCGACTTAAGTACTTACTCCGAACTCGGGCAGGCCTTGGGAATGAGCGCGTCCGAGGTGCACGCGGGAGTCCGCCGCCTGATCGAGGCGAGGCTGCTTGATCCCGAGACCAAACGCGCAAGGAGCGAAGCGCTGCGAAATTTCCTCGTCCATGGCGTGCCCTACGCGTTTCCCGCGAGACCGAAGGAAATCACCCGTGGTATGCCCACCGCTTGGGCCGCTCCGGCGATGACCGGCAAATTCAGCGCCTCCGACCCATTACCACCCGTTTGGCCGGATCCCGTTGGCAAGGTGCAGGGTGCGGCGGTGCAGCCGCTCTACCCCAGCGTTCCTGGCGCCGCCGGTCGCGACCCGGCACTCTACGATCTGCTTGCGCTCGTGGACGCGCTGCGGATCGGTCGGGCGAGGGAACGCGCCATCGCCGGGAAGGAAATCACGGAACACCTGAACCTCCATGTCGCAGCCTGATCTCGGCGCCCTCCGTGCCGTGGCGGATCGGCTCGACCGTCTAGGGGTCGAGTACGCATTCCTCGGCGGCTCCGTCGTCACACTGCTGCTGGATGACCCCGAACTGTCCCCCGCGCGCCCAACCGATGACGTGGATGTCGTCATCGAGGTGGCCACGACGCTCCGTTACTCCGACGTCGAGGCCAGGCTGCGCGACCTCAAATTTGACCACGACATGCGCGAAGGCGCGCCCCGGTGCCGTTGGACACTCGGCCAGCTGACGGTCGACATCATGCCCACGGAAGGCGCGTTTCTCGGTCTGAACACCGCTTGGTTCAAGGAGGCACTGACGACGGTGATGGTGCGCGAGATCGCGCACACGCGCCTGCGCCTCATTTCCCCCGTGGCTTTTCTCGCCACCAAGCACGTGGCGTTTTCCGACCGCGGAAAAGACGACTACTACGGCAGCCACGACCTCGAGGATTTCATCACGGTCATCGACGGCCGCGATTCCATCGTCTCGGAAGTCGACAAAACCGCCCCGCCCCCGCTGCGCAGCTACGTGATCGAATCCGTACGCCGGCTCATGGCCACTCCCCTTTTCAACGAGGCGCTACCCGGACATCTGCCCCCGGACGATGCCAGCCAGCGACGACTGCCGGACCTTCGAAGAAAACTCCGGGCGATCGCAGCGCTCCCGTGACACCGGCGGCCACGTGATCACCGCCGGCGACTGGGACGCCTTCTTCCACTTCAGCACCCGCGCCTTCGCCCAAGCCGGCCGTTGACGACGCCGCGGCCGGGACCGGACGGCGGGTCAATCGAGGTGGATCAGTTCGCTGGCATTGAGCACGGCCCGGCAAAAGGCGGCCACGCCGTGACGGGCGATCAGCGCCTCGCCTGCCGCGCGCTCCTCCGCCGAAGGCTGACGTTGGAACGCGACGGAATAGGCTTCCCCCACGGTGTCGCGGCCGCCGCAACGCGCCGCGAGCGCATCCGCCATCGCGAACGTGAAGCGGTGGTTGAGGAGCGTCAGCGCCTGCAGCGGGGTGGTAGTGTTGGCCCGCCGCGGCGCCGCGAGGGCGATGTCGGGCAGGTCGAAGTCCGACAGCACGTCGACGACGCTCGCCCGGGCGTTCTGGTGATACACCGCGCGCCGGAAAGTCTCCGGCCCGTGCTCATCGAGCGGCAGGTAGGTCGAAACGTTATTCTGGGTGAACTTGTAGAGGCGGAAACCGGGGCCTCCCATCGGCTCCAGGCGCAGGCGCCCCGCGACGGCCAGCATCGTGTCGCGCACCTCCTCCGCCGAAAGGCGGCGCGGCGGGAAACGCCACAGGAGGCGCGCGTCGCGATCCATCCTGACGGCCTCCTCGCGAAACGTGCCCGCTTGCCGGTAGGCGCGGGACAGGAGGATCTCCCGATGCAACGGCTTCAGGCGCCAGCCATGCGCGACGAGACGCGCAGCCAGGAAGTCCAGCAGCTCGGGGTGCGACGGTCGGCCGCCGAGGAAGCCGAAGTCGCTTGGGGTGTCGACGATCCCCGTTCCGAAATGGTACTGCCAGACACGGTTGGCCAGCACGCGAGGCGTGAGCGGGTTCTCCGGCGCGGTGATCCAGCGCGCCAGCGCAAGGCGCCGTTCACCTTCGGGCGCGTCCTCGGGTAGCGCGTACGGCGGCACGACGCCCGCCAGCACCTCGAGGTTCGCGGGCCGCACCGCCTCGCCCGGTCGCATCGGATCCCCGCCCTTGTGGACGAAGGTACGCTCAGTGGGCTGGGCGAACCGGCCCGCCCACACCTGCGGCAGCTTCGGCACCTTGTTCAGCGCCGCCTGCACGCGGCCGCGCTCGCGCTCCAGCCCGGCCAATTCCTCCTCCTCCGCGGCGGTGATTACCTCTCCGCGCAGGCGATCGATCGCGTGGCGTTCGCTCCATGGCTCGCGGTCGGCCGAGGTCGCCACGGTACGCCAGGTCTCGCCGTCGGACGACACCTGCACCTCGTACTCGCAGGGCGTGGCACCCTGCGCTTTGTCCATCAACCCGCGGCCCTTCGCATTGCTGAATGCGATACGGGAGATCACCTCGGGGCGCGCGAGCGTGATCGTGAGCTCGGCGGGGTTGCCGATGAACCACTGTTCGCCGAAGCGTCCGTCGATGCAGAACTGCGGTCCATACGCTTCGGGAAAATCCTCCGCCACGGCGCCACGGGCTCCCGCCGCTTTGCCGCCGTTAGCCGCCAGCGCCACGTTGCGCCCGTCGGTCGTCCAAACCTCGAACTCCGTCAGCCGCCCGCCCGCCCGCGTCGACCGCCGTCCACGCTGGCGCGGCGGCGGGCGTCCGGGCGCCTCGGTGTTATCGAGGACGACGAACCGCACATGCCTCGCCTCAACCGGAGCGAAGGCCTCCTCGGTGAGCTCGGGATCGATCTTCGGCCGCGGAAACGTCCTCGCCCGCAGTGCTTCCTTCGCGCGCGCGCCGACTGCCCGCTCCACCCGGTCGATCGCGGCGTTCAGCTCCGCGAGTCGGGCATTGAGACCGCGGGTCGCCTCGGTGAACGCCGCGCGCTGCTCCGCCGTCGCCACCTCGCGCCGGCCATGGGTCACGCCCTCGAACGCGCTCCGCAGGCGGTAATAATCCTCGGTGGGAATCGGGTCGAACTTGTGGTGGTGGCAGCGCGCGCAGCCCACCGTGAGGCCGAGGAACGCGCCGCTCGTCGCCACGATCATGTCGTCGACGGTCGCCGCGCGGATGTTGGCCTTCGCGACGGGATCCTGGTTGCCGACGTCGTCGTAGGGACCCGCGACGAGGAACGCGCTGCCGACCTCGACCTCGGGCCGGTTCCTGCCGATCACGTCGCCGGCCAGGTGCTCGGTAATGAATCGGTCGAAGGGCTTGTCGTCGTTCAGCGAGCGGATCACCCAGTCGCGGAACGGCCACAGGTCATCGATGATGAAGTTGCGCTCGAAGCCATTGCTCTCGCCGAAGCGCACCACGTCGAGCCAGTGCCGGGCCCAGCGTTCACCGTACCGCGGCGAGGCAAGCAGCCGGTCGGCCAAGGCCACCGCGGCCGCCTCGGGATCCGCCGCGTGAGCCGCCACGAATTCCGCCACCTCGGCCGGCGTCGGCGGCAGGCCGGTGACGTCGTACGTCATGCGCCGGATGAGGGTCCGGGCGTCGGCGGGCGGATTCCGCGCGAGCCCGCGCTGGGCCAGCGCCGCGTCGACGAAGCCGTCGATCGTGCCGTGCGAAAACTCCCGCGCGAGGGGCTGCAGAGACCACCAGGTCTTGTCCGCACGCCGCGGCTCCGTGGCGGCACCGTCGCGCGGATCCGGCGCACCCATCCGTACCCAAGCAACGAGATCGGCGATGACCGAGTCCGGCAGCTTGGGCTTCTTCGGAGGCATCGCGAAGTCCTCCTCGAGGTGCCGCACGGCGCGGATCAGCGGGCTTTCATCCGGATTGCCCGGCACGATGGCCGGTTGCCCGCTGTCGCCGCCACGCCGCCAGCCTTCGCGGGTGTCGAGCAGCAGCCCTCCCTTCACCTTCTTCGCGTCCGCGCTGTGACACTCGTGGCAATGCTGGACCAGCACGGGGCGAACCCTGCTTTCGAAGAACGCGAGGCCGTCCTCCGCCGCACCGGCCACCGCGGCCGCGAACGGCGCGAGGGCGACCACACGCAGGAGGGCGTTGATCCGTGCAAGCGCGATCCTGTACGGCGCAGGCATGCTCACGCGAGGATCGGCCGAATCACGTGGCCGTGGACGTCGGTCAACCGCCGGTTGGCGCCGTTGTGGTAGAAAGTAAGGCGTTCGTGATCGAGGCCGAGGAGGTGAAGCACCGTCGCGTAGAAGTCGTACACCGTGGTCACGTCGACCGCGGCGCGCCGGCCGAAGTCGTCGGTCGCGCCGTAACTCACGCCGCCCTTCACGCCCGCCCCCATCATCCACGTCGTGAAGGCGTCGGGATTGTGGTCGCGCCCGCTGGTACCCTCCTGGTGCGTCGGCATGCGGCCGAACTCGGTGCACCAGAGCACAAGGACGTCGTTGAGCAGGCCGCGCTGCTTCAGGTCGGCGAGCAGCGCGGCGGTGGGCTGGTCAAAGACCGGCGCGTGGCGGTCGTAGTCGGCCTTGAGCGTCTTGTGGGCGTCCCAGTTGAGCAGGCCGTCGACCGCGCTGGCGCGCGACGCGCAGTAAAGGCTCACGTACCGCACGCCCTTCTCGAGGAAGCGGCGGGCGAGCAGGCAATTGCGCGCGTAGGCGGCCTTGAGTGGGTTGGCGTCGGCCGTCCCGTAGAGGCGGTGGACGTGCGCCGGCTCGCCGGCGAGGTCGCTCACCTCGGGCGCGGCCAACTGCATCCGCGCCGCGAGCGCGTAGGCCTCCATCCGCGCCTGCAGTTCGCCATCACCGGCATGGGACGCGGCGTGGGCGGCGTTCATACGCGCGATGTGCTCCCGCACGGCGGCCTCCTCCTCGGGCGCGGGCCCGCCGGGGCGCACGAGGTTGCGGAGCGCCTGCTGGGCCGACATCGCGACGCCCTGGTGCCGGGCCGGGAGGAAGCCGTTGCCCCAGTTCGCCTTCCCGTTGGGCGGCTCGCCGCGGATGTCCTGGATCGCGACGTACGTGGGCAGGTTCTCGTTGAGGGAGCCGAGGGCGTGGCTCACCCACGAACCCGCGCTCGGGAAACCTTCCCGCGTGAAGCAGGTGTTCATTGCGACGCAGCCGGGCCCGTGGGTGTTCGTGCGCGACGTCATCCCGTGCAGGAACGCGATGTCGTCCACGTGCCGCGCCATCTCCGGCAGGAGCGATGAGATCATCTTGCCGCTCCGGCCGGCCGGCCGGAACGCCCACGGCGACTTCATCAGGTTGCCGTTCTTGCCTTGGAAGGTGACCTCCTCGCCGGCGCCGGGCAGCGGCGTGCCGTCGTACCGCTCGAGCATCGGTTTGTGGTCCCACAGATCGAGGTGCGAGGCCGCGCCCGGACAGAAGATCTGCAGCACCTGCCGCGCCTTCGGCGCGAAATGGGTGCCCGGCGCGGGCGCGGCCGAAAGGTCTCGGGCGAGCAGCCGCGAGAGGGCGACGCCGGTGAGGCCGGTGGCCATGTGGCCGAGGAAACGGCGGCGGGCGACTTCAGGCGCAGTCATGGGGTGGGACGCGGGCAACGGACAAAACGTGTCGTGCCGCGAAATCGGTTCAAGTGCCGAGGCGAGGAGAAAGGGGCGACTTGCGTCCCGGGTGCGCAGTCATCTTTGTCCCACTTCCCCTGCGCTGCACCATGCTGGAGTCCCTGATCGAACTGCTGAAGGAGTCCCCCCTTTCCCTGTGGGGACCGTTCATCATCCTCGTCATCTGCGGGCTAGGGCTGCCTCTGCCGGAGGACATCGTGCTCGTGACGGCGGGGATACTCGCGCAGGACGACGGCCGCTCGTGGATTCCCGTGGCGATCCTCATGTGGGTGGGCGTGCTGGCGGGGGACTCGATCATGTTCCTGCTCGGGCGCAGGTACGGAGCCAAGCTGCTCGCGTGGCAGGGCACGCATCACCTTTTCCCGCCGGAGAAGCAGGCCAAGGTACATGCCCTTTTTCAGAAGCACGGCGCGACGGTGTTGCTCATCGCCCGATTCCTGCCGGGGCTGAGGGCACCGATCTTCAGCACGGCGGGCGCGATGCGCGTCTCCTACCTGAAGTTCGCGTTCCACGACGGCCTCGCCGCGGTCGTCAGCGTGCCGCTCTTCGTCTGGTTCGGCCACTGGCTGTGGGCAAAGTTCGACGAGGACTTCCAGAAACTGAACGAGGCGCTTTCGAAGTCCCAGTGGTTCGGCCTGGTAGCCATCGCCCTCATCCTGCTGGGCGCCTTCGGAGTATGGCGCTGGCGCGCCCGCTACCGGGCGCGCAACGAAGCCTGAGCACGCGGCGACGCGCGCCCAGGCCGGCGACGCGAGGCGTCAACGCGCAGCCAACTGCCGGCGAGCGGCGTCGGCGACGGGACCGGCGGGCACCGCCTTGACGGCGGCCTCCAAAAGGGAACGAGCAGGGGCGGAACCACCCGATTTCCGGAGACGATGCGCCGCCTCCAAAGCTGCATGCGCGGCCGGGAGACGGACGGATTGCGAGCCCTGGCCGAGCACATCCTGCAACGCGCGAGCGGCCGCGGCGTCGCCCACGAGACCGAGGGCGGTCACGGCCGCCTCGGCGGTCGGGCCGCCGGCGGGATCCAACGCGAAACGGCGCAGGTCGGGGACGGCGGCGGCATCACGGCGGACGCCGAGCGAGTTGATCGCACCCGCGAGTTGCCGGCCGCGCAGACTGCCGAGCGCCGAGCGCAGGGCCGCGCCGGCCGCGGGATCAGCCATCGATTCCAGCCCGCTGCGGGCGTAGTCGCCCAGCTGCTCATGGCTGAGCAGTCCGGCGAGCGCGGTCACGGCCGCAGGGCCGGCGAAGTCGGCGAGCTGCTGGCAGGCGCGCGCCTTGTCCTGCACCGAGGCGTCGGAACGGAGGACGGCGAGCGGGGCGGCCTCGCGCGGATCGGCGGCACCCGACGCGAGCGGGGCGACCAGGAGTGCGGCGAGGACGGAAACGGAGGGGACGAGCTTGTTCATGGGGTGAGGAGCGGCGGGTTTCACGAGTGCCACGGGGCGCGACGGGCGCGGCTGCACATGCGGTTGGCCTCGACGTCATCGAGGAAGACCTCCTTGACCGGGTCGAAACGCACCTTGCGGCCGAGCCGCCAGCCGATGGCCGCGACGTGGGAGACGATGTGGCCGCGGCGCGTGACATCGGCGTTGGCGGCCGGCTTGGCGCGGGTCTTGATGCAGTCGAGGAAGTCGCGCACGTGCTTCGACGGATCGGTGCCGGCCATCTCCGCCGGCGCGCCGCCCTCGAGGAGGCGCGGGTTGGAGACGGCAACCTTGCCGGTGTCGGCGGCCTCGACCCAGCCCTCGTCGCCCTCAAAGCGGATCGGGCACGTTCCCGGCGCGACCCAGCTGCCCTCGCCCTTGAAGCCGGCGCGGCGCATGACGAGCTTTACCCCGTTGGGGTAGCGGGCGTGGATCGTCTGGCCCTCGGCCTCGTATTCGACCGGCACGGTGTCGTCGGCGCTCGCGCCCCACTGGCAGAGGTCGACGGTGTGCGCGCCCCACTCGGGCAGCGCGGCGCCGCCGTGGAAATCAAAGTAGCCGCGCCAGCGGCCGTTGACGTACTCCTTGTTGAAGGGGCGCCACGGCGCCGGCCCGAGCCAGCGGTCCCAATCGACGGCCTCGATGCCGGGCTCCGGCTCGGCGGGCAGCCACTTGTGGCTTTCCTCCAGCGCGAGAATGCCGGCGTGCACCGTGTGGATGCGGCCGAGCTTGCCGCCGCGCGCGAGGGAGGCGGCGAACTTGAAGTTGTCGACGTTGCGCCGCTGCGTGCCCGCCTGGAACACGCGGCCGTAACGGTTGACGGTGTCGGCCAGCTCCTGGCTCTCGCGCACCGTCATGCTGCAGGGCTTTTCGCAATAGATGTCCTTGCCGGCCTTGGCCGCGAGCATCGAGGCCACCGCGTGCCAGCGGTCGCCGGTCGCGATGACGACCGCATCGATGTCCTTCCGCGCGAAAACCTCGAACATGTCGCGGGTCTTCACGCAGTCCTGGTTGTTGTACTGCCGGTTGACCATGACGCGGATGACCTCGCGGCGCGTCTCCTGGACGTCGGCGATCATCACGAACTGCGCGTCGGGCTGGCTGAGGAAGGACTTCAGCACCTCGCGGCCGCGCGGCCCGAGGCCGACGCCGCCCACGACGATGCGGTTGCTCGGCGCGACCGCGCCGTTGAGGCCGAGGGCCGAGCCCGGGATGATGGCGGGCACGCCGAAGGCGATGGCTGAGTTCCGGAGGAAACGACGACGATTCAATTTCATGAGGGGAAGGGGTGCTTCGGCAGAAAAGGGGGCCGCGGGGCTTGTGCAACCCGCAACTGCACGACGAAGTCGCGGGCCGCTCGACTTCCGCGCCGCGCCCGCTTCGCTCGCCCGGATGCCCGCCGCACCCGCCCGCGAACGTTTCCTCGACCTGCTGCGGCAGGCCGTGACCGGCGGCACGCTGGCCAAGCTCACGCTCGGACGCCACCGCGGCGCCGATGCCTCCCTCCGCAACCTGCACGTGCGCGCCGTGACGCTGAAGTCGGGCCCGCACCTGAGCTTCGTCTGGCGCCACCAGGACCGCGACGTCACGCGCAATCACCCGCCGGCCGAAGGCCTCACCCTCATCGAGGGGCTGCTGGGCGGAGACTTCCTCGACGCGCATCTGTTCGCCGCCTCGGGGAACGCGCAGCTCGAGTGCCAGCCCGGCGGCCGGGACCGGTTGAAGCTCATGCGCGCCGACGACGAGGCGGGCCGCGCGGCGGAGGGCCACGACCGGAAAAAGCGGCACCCGGTTTCAGCCGACGCCCGCTGGCTGCACGAACTCGGGATCACGAACGCGCAGGGACGGCCGCGGGAGGGGATGTCGGACAAATTCCGCCAGGTGCAGCGTTTCGCCGAACTGCTGGCCCCGCTGCTCGAGGAGGCGTTCCCGGAAACAACCGGGGGCGCGCCGCTCCGGCTGGTCGACGCCGGCTGCGGCAAGGGCTACCTCACGTTCGCCCTCGCCGAGGTGCTGGGGGTGCGCGCGACGCTCACCGGCATCGAGCGCCGGTCCGAACTCGTCGAGCTCTGCAACCGCGTCGCGCGAGACTGCGGGCTCGAAGCCCGGCTGCGGTTCATCGCCGGCGGGATCGCCGAAGTGCCGGCTGCAGCCTGCGACGGCCTGATCGCGCTGCACGCGTGCGACACCGCGACGGACGACGCGCTCGCCCGCGGTCTTGCGGCCGGCGCGCGCCTGCTCGTCGTGGCGCCGTGCTGCCAGAAGGAACTGCGGCCGCAGCTGCGGCCGTCCCCTCCCCTCGCCGAGCCGCTGCGCCACGGGATCTTCGCGGAACGGCACGCGGAGTTCGTGACCGACGCCCTGCGCGCCCTGCTTCTGGAGTGGACCGGTTACCGCACCCGCGCCTTCGAGTTCATCTCCGGCGAGCACACCGCCAAGAACCTGATGATCGCAGCCGTGAAGTCCCATGCGCCCGGCGACCCCGGCCGCGCGCACGCGGCGAGGGAGCTCGCCGCCTTCTACGGCGTGCGGCGCCACGCTCTCGCCACGCACCTCGGATTTGACCTCACGGCCGCGCCATGAACTGGGAGGAACTCGACTGGGAGGCGCTCGGCCGCCTGCGCCGCCGGTTCATCGGCGAGGAAGGATTCGACGGTCCCTACTGGACCAGCGCGGCGGAGCTCGCCGGCTACGACGCCACCTACGGCGAACGCATTGGCTGGAAATGGGATCAGGTGCTGCGCGAGCTGCACCGGCGCGGCTGGACCCCGCCGTCGGGCCCGCTGCTTGACTGGGGCTGCGGCAGCGGCGTCGCGTCGCGCCGCGTCCTGCGGGCGTTCGGCGCGGGAAACTTCACCGGGCTCACCGTCTGGGATCATTCGCCGCTCGCCGCGGATTTTGCGGCGGCCGCCGCCGCGCGGGAATTTCCCACCCTGCCCGTGTCACAGGCGACGGCCGGCCTGCTGGCCTCGGGCGAACCCATCGGGCTGCTGGTCGTGAGCCACGTCCTCAACGAACTCGCGCCGGCGGCGCTCGAGTCGCTGCACGCTTTGGCCGCCCGCGCCTCCGCCGTACTCTGGGTCGAGTCGGGCTCGGCGGCGGTGTCCCGCGCGCTCGGCGCGGCCCGGGAACGGCTGCGGGCGGACTTCCGGGTCGTAGCCCCCTGCACCCACGAAGGCCCCTGCCCGGTACTGGCGCCGGGGCGCGAGCGCGACTGGTGCCACTTCTTCGCGCCGCCGCCGGCGGCGATCTTCGCCGACTCGGGCTGGGTGAAGTTCGGCCAGCGGGCCGGGATCGACCTGCGCAGCCTGCCGTATTCCTTCCTCGCGCTCGACCGGCGGCCGCCGGCGGAGGACCGCGCCGGCCTTTCACGCGTCATCGGCCGCGTGGAGCATTTCAAACCCTACGCCCGCTGGTTGAACTGCGACGCCGACGGCATGGCTGAGCTGGAGCTGCCCAAGCGGGCGGACCCACGGCTGCTCAAGGAATTGGAGCGCACCCGCGAGCCCTTGGTCTACCGCTGGCGCCGCGAGGGCACGCGGGTGATGGGTGGAGAAGCCCCCGTCCCGCCGGCCTGAGCGTTCAGGGCCGGAAATGCTTCGGGAAAAGCGGGATGTTCTCGAAGTGCAGGACTTCCGGGACGCCGGCGCCCGCGGCCGGCGGCGTCACCTCGACGATGTCGAGCCGGAAGGTGCGCGGCGGTGGTCCGAGCGCCCGAAGATAGGCCGTGATCGCGCGGCGCAGCACGGCCTTCTTCCGCCGGTCGACGGCATGGTAGCCAGGCACGAGGGCGCCGCGGGCGCGGGACTTCACCTCGACGAACACCAGGATCTCCCCATCGCGGGCCACGAGGTCGATCTCCTCCCGGCGGTCGGCGGGGTTGCGCCAGTTGCGGGCGACGACGCGGAATCCGCACTCCCGCTCGAGCCAACGCGCCGCCTCCTCTTCGGCGATCGCGCCCGTGCCGCGCGGCGCGCGCCCGAGGATAGCGAGGAGCCGCTGGAGAAGCGAAGTCATGGCGGGTACGAAAGGGCGGCCGGCCGCAACGCGGGGACGCCGGCGCAGTCCGCGCCAGACCGGCGGCTTTGACAACCCCGCAGGCGGACCGCAGCCTCGCGCCATTCCCATGGCCTCGCCCTCTCCCACCGGAGCGCTCCGGCGCTCGCTGCTGATCAAGGTCATTTCCAAGGCCGTGCCCAGCCGCGAGGACGTGGCTTCCGTGATCGAGCTGACGGCTTCCAAGATCGTCGAGGCCCTCCAGGCGCAGTCGATGACCGTGTACCTCGCCGAGGGCAACGAGATCGCCTTCAAGCACGTCTATTACTCGCCGACGCTCTGGAGCGGGGACGCCGCGAAGGAGAAGAAATTCCAGGAGACCGCGGCGAAGCTGCTCGCGCTGCGCCTGCCGGCTGGCACCGGCAACGTTGGCAAGGTCATCCAGACCGGCCAATCGCTGTTCTTCCGCCAAAGCGATGACCCGCAGGGCATGGCCTCGCTCGCCAAGACCACCGGCTTCGAGGTGAAGTCGATGGTCACCGTCCCGCTCAAGACCACGATCACGCTCGGTGCGATCCAGGTCCTCAACAAGGAGCCCGCGGCCGGCACCAACGGGGAGTTCACCGACAAGGACCTCGAGGTGCTCCAGGAGGTCGCCGAGTACTCCGCCGCCCTCATCCACCGGATGGTGGACCCGAAGTTCGTCCCGGGCGCGGAGGACACCGCGCGCTTCGTCTCCCGCCTCACCGATCTGCCGCTAGTGACGCGCGCCGAGGACATCGAGTTCGACGAGAAGCTGATCGAGGTCACCGGCGACGCGATCATCCGCCGCGAGGGCATCTTCCCCTACAAGCGCCTCGGGACCAGTTCCCTCGCCGTGCTGATGACCAATCCGCTCGACTACGCGAAGCGGGAGGCCTTCTCGCAGGCGACCGAGTCGTCCATCGAGGAGGTGCGCGTGGTCTCGGCTACGTTGTTCGAGGCGTTGCTGAAGCGTTTCTTCAAGGAGGCCAAGGCGGGGAACGCGCCGACGGAGGACGTCGACATCTCCTCCGTGGCACAGGTCATCAGCACGGCCTACAACGAGGACGGCAAGGGGGAGCTCTCCGCGCACGACCTCGAGGCCGAGGACTCGGCCCCGGTCATCCAGCTGGCCAACCGCATCATCGAGGACGCCTACGTCTCCGGCGCCTCCGACATCCACATCGAGCCGATGGAGAAGGACCTGCTGGTGCGGTACCGCATCGACGGCCTCTGCCAGGAAAAACTGCGCCTGCCCAAGCAGGTCACGGGCGCGATGGTCGCGCGCCTGAAGATCATGTGCAACCTGGACATCTCGGAGCGCCGGTTGCCGCAGGACGGACGCATCGTCTTCAAGAAATTCACGAAGAAGAACATCGACATCGACCTGCGCGTGGCCACCGGCCCGATGAACCACGGCGAGAAGGTCGTGATGCGCATCCTCGATAAGCAGAAGACGACCCTGCCGCTGCCGGCGCTGGGCTTCTCCGAGGAGAACCTCGCCAAGTACCGCGAGTGCATCCGCCAGCCCTACGGCATGATCCTGCACTGCGGGCCGACCGGCTCGGGCAAGTCGATGACCCTCTACTCCGCGCTCTCCGAGGTGAACACGCCCGACGTGAACATCCAGACGGCCGAGGATCCCATCGAATATACGCTGCCCGGCCTCAACCAGATGCAGATGAACCGGCAGATCGGGCTGACCTTCGCCCGCGCCCTTCGCTGCTACCTGCGCATGGATCCCGACATCATCCTCGTGGGCGAGATCCGCGACGAGGAGACCGCCGGCATCGCGGTCGAGGCCGCGCTCACCGGCCACCTGCTCGTCTCCACCCTCCACACGAACGACGCGCCCTCGACGGTCGCCCGCATCGGTGAGATGGGCGTGGAGCCCTTCAACATCTCCGCTTCCCTGATCTGCGTCTGCGCCCAACGTCTGCTCCGCCGCGTCTGCAAATCCTGCAAGCAGCCCCATGATCCGCAGGGCCGGGAGAAGGAGATTCTGGAGAAGGCCCTCGGCTGGAGCGGCCCGATCTTCAAGGCCAGCCCCCACGGCTGCCCCGCGTGCGGAGGCAACGGCTACAAGGGCCGCGTCGGCATCCACGAGCTCATGACGAACTCGGAGGAGCTGACCGAGGCCATCAACAAGGAGGCCGAGGTCGCCGAGCTTAAGCGCGTCGCCATGAAGAACGGCATGAAGACCCTCCACCAGGACTCCATGCTCAAGGTGAAGCTGGGCCTCACCACCCTCGAGGAGGCCCTCGCCAACGTCCCGCCGGACCTGATCCTGTAGCGACGCTTCAGGCCTTTGCCGGCTCGGCGGAAGAGCGCGCCCCGCGCACGGAGTCGGCGATGGTCGCCGACTGGGCTTCGGCTTCGCCGCGCTCGGCGTTGAACTTCATCGAGACGGTCTTGGAGACGCCGCGCTCCTCCATCGTCACACCGTAGATCGCCTGTGCCGCCGAGACGGTGCGCTTGTTGTGCGTGATGATGATGAACTGGGACTCATCCACGAACTTCCGCAGCAGGTCCGTGAAGCGGCCGATGTTCGATTCGTCGAGCGGCGCATCGAGCTCGTCGAGCAGGCAGAACGGCGACGGCTTCACCATGTAGAGCGCGAACAGCAGCGCGACCGCGGTCAGGGTCTTCTGTCCGCCGGAAAGCAGCGAGATGCCCTTCAGCTTCGTGCCCGGGGGCTGCGCGACGATTTCGATGCCGCTCTCCAGGATGTCCTCCGCCTGGATCAGCTCGAGATGCGCCCGACCGCCGCCGAAGAGCGTGTGGAAGGTGTACTCGAAGTTCTTCCGGATCTGTTCGAAGGTGACTTGGAACTGCCGGAGGGAGGTCTGGTTGATCTCATCGATCGCCTTGATGAGCTCCGTCTTCGCGGTGTTCAGGTCCGTCACCTGGCCCGTGAGGAAGTCATGCCGCTGCTTGAGCTCGGCATACTCCTCGATCGCGACGAGGTTCACCGCGCCCAGCCCGCCCACGCGCTGCCGCAGGGCGTCGACTTCGGACTTCACCGCCGTCCAGTCCGTGGCGTCCATCGCCGCCAAATCCTTTTCGGTCGGCTCGCCGCGCGGTTCCTTCCGGCGGCGACGGCGCCGCGGGGCCGCCTCGACGGGTGCGACCTCCTCCCCGGCCGCCGCAACCGCCACCGCGGCCTCGCCCGCCTCCTCGTCTTCCTCATCGAGGTCGAGCGTCATCATGCCCTCGGGTTCGTCCTCCGCCCGCCACAGCTGCAGCCGCCAATCGACCGTGCCGATCGCCGTCTGGAATTCGCGCAGCGCCTCCTCGGAGAGGAACTCGGCGCGCTGCCGCGCCTCGGCGAGGCGAACTTCATGCGAACTCAGCTCCTGGAAGGCCCGCTCCGACTCCTGCCGCACCGCCTGCTGCGCCGATTCCAGCTCCGAAATGCCGTGCTCGGCCTCGGACAACTCCCGCCGCGCCGTCTCCACCTGGCCCTGCGCGACCTGCAGCGTCTCCGCCAGACCCTCCGCACGGGAGCGCTGGGACGCGGCCTCCGAACCGAGCTGCCCGACCTGCTCGGACCAGGACTCGATCTCCAGTTGGCGCTGCACCAGCAGCTCGTTCAGCTGGAATCGACGGCGCTGCATTTCCCCGAGACCGCGGTCGAGGACCTCGACCTTCTGGCGACGCTCCGCAAGCTCCAGGCGCGCCTGCGCGAGCGTCTCGCGCTTGAGGTCGCGGTCGGTGCGCACCTCGACGATCCGCGTCTCCAGCCGGCGGATGGATTCCCGCTGCTCCGCCGCGGCAGCGTCGGCCTCCGCGAGGCCCGCCTGGGCCTTTTCCCAACGTGCATGGGCCTCGTTGCGCGCCTGCTCCAGCGAAGCCAGCTCGGACTCCATGCGCGCGAGCCGGGACGCGACGTCCTCGGCGTTCCGCCGCGCGCCCCGCTCTTCGGCCTGCACGGCGGCGAGCGCCTGCGTGGCGGCCAGGATGTCGGCCCGGCGCTGCTCCAGCGCCTGCTCGGCCTCGGTGAGCCGCAGCGTGAGCGCATCAATCACCGCTTTCTGGTCGTCGTGTGATTTCTGGTCGTCGGCCAGCAGCCGCGAGGTCTCGCGGAGGTCGATCTCGCGCTGCACGATGCTCTGGGCCGCGCGGCGGCTGCCGTGGTGCCCTCCGTAGACTAGGCCGCGGCGATCGACGAGGTCGCCCTTGCGCGTGGCAACGGCGAGGAAGGGGAAGGCGGGATTGGCCTTCCAGAATTCGAGGAAGGCGCCGAGGTCGTCGGCGATGTAGGATTCGCGCAGCACGCCGAGCGCGGGGTGGCCCGGATCGGTGTCGCCCAACGCCGAGACCGCGGGCACGAGGCCGGGCGGCAGCTCATGGAAACCCTCCGTGCGCAGGCCCATCTCGGTGACCCGCAGGACGGCGGAGCCGATCTCTTCCGACTCCAGTTGCGCGAGGATGCGCATCGCGGTGCCGAGTTCCGCCACGCTGATCGCCTCGGCGGCGGAACCGAGGATGGCTTCGACCGCCTTGCCCGAATCTCCCCGCACGGCAAGGCCCTGCATGATCGGCACGACTTTCGCGCCGGCGAGGGCCCCTTCCAGGCGCCCCTGCAGCACGGCCTTGGCGCCTTCACCGAAACCTTCCCACTTTTCCTGCAGCTGCTGAAGCAGCCGGAGCCGCGCGGTGCGCTGGGCCAGTTGCCGGTCTACCTCCTGCAACCGCCGCTGGGCGTCACGGAACTCGCGCGTGAGGTCGTTGATGACCTGCTGAGCCTCCGCACCCGCCTCACCCGCGCGGGCCTTGGCCGTGAGGGCCTCCTCGACGCGCACCTCGGCCTCGGCGGCCACCCGGGCGGCCGCCTCGCGCTGTTCCCGCACGCCGGCGAGTTCCTGCGCGAGCAGGTCGTGCTTGTGGACGCTGGTCTTCTGGTCGACCTCGTAGCCGGAACAGTCGGTGCGCAGGCGCGCCACCGTGCTCTCCTTCTGGAGCAGTTCGAATTTCGCCTGGTTCAGCTCCTGCTCGAGGCGGGTAAGTTCACCCTCGATGATGCCGAGTTCCCGGTTCCGCTCTTGGAAGGTCGCGTCGCTGCCGCCGAGCAGCTCGAGCTGCTGCTGCTTGTCCTGCGCCCCGGTGTCGACCTGGGCGGCGACCTCGCGCAGCTGCATCTCGATTTCCTCGATGCTGCCGCGTGAGGAGGAAAGGCGGTCCTCCAGCCCGGCGCGCTTGATCTCGGCGAGGTTGGCGCCGTTTTCCGCGGCCTCGCGCTGGGAGCGCACGTCGAAGACCGCCTGCTGGGCGTCCTGCACCCGCTGACCCAGCCGGCTGCGCAAAACGCGGCGCTCCGCCAGAGCGTTTTCCTGCGACTCGAGGCCCGCGCGGCGTTCGTCGGCGGCCGCCCGCAGTCCCACCACCTTGCCCTCCAGGTCCGCCAAAGTCGCCGCCAGCTGCGCGTGATGGTGACCGCTCCACGCCAGCGCGAGATGGCGCAGGCGGTGGCTCAGCCGCTTGTAGCGCATCGCCTTCGCCGCCTGCCGGCGGAGGCTGCCGATCTGGCGGGAGACCTCGCCGATCACGTCGGCCACGCGGGCCAGGTTCTGATCCGTGAGCGCGAGCTTCTGCATCGCCTCGCGGCGCTGCGACTTGTACTTCGTGATGCCCGCCGCCTCCTCAAAAACGGAGCGACGCTCCTCGGGCTTCGACGACAGGATCTGGTCGATCTGGCCCTGCGCCATGATCGAGTAGCTGGTCCGGCCCACGCCGGTGTCCATGAAGAGCTTCTGGATGTCCTTCAGCCGGCACGGCTGGCCGTTGAAAGCGTATTCGCTCTGACCGTCGCGATGGACGCGGCGGGTGATCTCAATCTCGTGAAACTCACTGCCAAGCTGCTTTTCGCACTCCGTGAGCAGCAGGGAGACCTCGCAGATCTGGGCCGGTTTGCGGGTGTCGGCGCCCTCGAAGATCACGTCCTGCATCTTGCCGCCGCGGAGGGCCTTCGCGCTCTGCTCGCCCAGCACCCAGCGGATGGAATCGGCGATGTTGGACTTGCCGCAGCCGTTGGGGCCCACGACCGCGGTCACGCCGGGCTCGAACCTGAGGGTGGTGGGATCCGCGAAGCTTTTGAACCCGTGCAGCTTGAGCGCCTTGAGATACATGCAGTGGGAGAAGGCGCGATTGAAGGCCCGCCCTATGCCCCCGCAATGGAAAACCTGAAAAGTTCCGTCAGAGGCCGAAGGTCAGCCGAACGACGACGCATCGTCGCCGCGGAAAACGGCTTGGCGCAAAGCGGCCGCGGGTTGAGACCTCGGGCGACGACCCTCCCCATGAAATTCCCGCTCCACCCCTTCGCGCCGCTTCTCGCCGCCTTAGCCGGCTCCTTGGCCGCCGCGCCCGTGCTCCCCGGTGTCGGCGACGCCCTCGACGCCAAGATCGCCGAACGCGAGATCGCCGGGGCGGTCACGATGGTGTTCACAGCCGACCGCGTGCTCCACCGGCAGGCGACGGGGCTCGCCAACCTCGCCTCCGCCAAGCCGATGCCCGAGGACGCCCTCTTCTGGATCGCCTCGATGACGAAGCCCGTGACCGGCGCCGCCATCCTGATCCTGCAGGACGAGGGCCGTCTCTCGATCGACGACCTCGTTGAGAAGCACCTTCCGGAATTCGCCGCACTCCGCACGCCCACGGGCCGGCCAGCCAAGCTCACGATCAAGCAGATCCTCACGCACACGTCGGGCCTAGGCGAGGCGAGCGGGCCCGCCACGCAGGCAGCCCGCAACCTAGCGGACCTTGTGCCCGCTTGGCTCGGGGCAAAGATGCAGTTCGAGCCCGGCGCGCAGTGGAAATACTGCCAGTCGGGCATCAACCTCGCCGGCCGGATCGTCGAGGTGGTCAGCGGCAAGAGCTTCGACACCTTCACCCGCGAACGGATCTTCGGGCCGCTCGGGATGAAGGACGCCACGTTCTTCCCGACCGACGCCCAACGCGGGCGGATCGCGACCGGCTACTCGCGCAAGAAGGAGACTGGTGCCCTCGAACCCGCGGCGCCCCGCGCCGACTACGGCCGGACGGGCGGCCCGCCGCTCGGGAACGGCGGCCTCTACTGCACGGCCGACGACTACGCGCGCTTTTGCCAAATGCTGCTCGGCAACGGCACGAGGGAGGGAAAGCGCATCCTCAGCCCGCAGGCGGTGAAGGTGCTCTCCTCGGTGCACACGGGCGACCTGCCGACCGGCTTTTTCCAGACCGAGGCCTTCGGCCGCCACGGCGCCCATTACGGCTGGGGCATCGGCACTTGCGTCCTGAAGGCCCCCCACGCCGGCGCAGCCGAGGTCCTGTCACCCGGCACCTACGGCCACGGCGGCGCCTGGGGCACGCAGGCGTGGATCGATCCCGTGAAGGGCGTGGCCTACCTGCTGATGGTGCAGCGCGCCAACTTCCCCAACAGCGACGCCAGCGACGTTCGCACCGCGTTCCAGCGGGCCGCCGCCGCGGCGCTGCGACGCTGAGCGCGGCCTACCGCGTCCAGCGCACGTCCAGCAGCCAGCCACGGAAGTGTTCGCCCGTGGTATGGCCGAAGGGATTGTTTCCCAGGCGTTCGTGCCCCCACGGAAACTCGTAGCCCACCGTCGGCGCACGGAAGACCTCGACGCCGTCCACGCGCAACGACACTTCGCCCGAGGCCTCGTGACCGTAGGCCGCGGGATTGAACGACGGCAGCGTGAACTCGACCTCGTGCCCGCCGGGCTTCACGGCGATGACCGGTGAACTCACCCGCGGGATCGTGTAACGCTCGTAGGTGAACTTCACGCCGCCCGGCGCAGGTTCGACGAAGAGGATGTTGGACCGGTAATGCGCCCCGGCGGCGAAGATCGGCTCGCCCTCCGGGCGAATCGCGCCGGGCAGCACCACCCGCATCCGCAGCGTTCCCCCACGCGGCGCGTGCTCATCGGGGAACCCGTGCGCGAGCTCGTCCCGGCGGAACAGCCGCGAGAACCGATCCCGCACCTCGCCCGAAAAATCCGTCCCGATCCGCCCACCGGCCTGGAAGTCGCCGCCCACTTCGCCGACCACCGCCTGCAGCGCCCGCCCCCCGCTGAACCAGACGGCGACACCGGTCCGCTCGCGGAACTCCTCGACCCGCCGCGCGCCCTTCCCCCAGCGGTGTCCGCCCGGCCGGTACAACGCCGGCGACTGCACCGACACCGTGTGCGTGTGGCCCGGATCCCATTTCAAGGGCCGACCCCAGGTCGTCGCGGCACCAAGGGCCGCCAGGCCGAACCGGATGAGGCGCTCGCCGATGTGCTCAACCACGATGCGATGCGGGACGCTCGCGTCGACCGGCTGCCAGAACGTCTCGACCGTTCCGGTCGGCCGCTGGGAGAACCGCACCTTCAGCACCTCCGGTCCGTCCACCGCGCCGGTACGCCGGCCGAAGTCCGCGAGGACCCCCTCGGTTGCACGGGCCAGCGGCTGCCACCCCTCCCAGAGCTGCCGCATCGAGCGGCCATGGTAATCAAAGGCGACGAGCGCGCCCACGACCACCGAGACCGCCGCTGTGAGGCAGGCGGCCGCCACCACCGCGCGCGCCCAGCCGCGTCCCGCCGCAAGGGCAATCCGCTCGAGCGCCAGCAACCCAATGAGCGCGAGGATCCCCAATCCGACGAGGTAGTCGGTCTGGTAGCGCATCGTCGTCGACAGGTAGGAAAGGATGAGGCCGCCGACCGGCACGACGTACAACGCCAAGCCGGCCACCGCCGCCCCAAGGCCGCGGGCGTCGTGCCCCTCGCGCCGCCACCACGCCAACGGCAACGCCAGCAGGAACCAGACGTAGGGAAAGGTGACCGCGACGCCGCAGACCTCCTCGGTCCCGAAGTAGTCCCTGATGTGAGAGATCTCGATCGCCTGGGCGAACGCGAAGGGAAACTCGGTCGACCACAGCAGCGGCTGGAACAGGTAGACGGAGAGGTTGTGCGGGAAGAACCGCGCGGCAAAATGCACGAGCTTACCCTCGTACGCGCCCGAGAGCTGGTAATTCTGGCCCCACTCGAACGGGCTGCCGAAGCGCGCGTGGTTGTGCGCCATGATCGCCAGCCCGCACAACGCGAGCGGCACAACGGCCGCCAGTGCCAGCCGCCACCACTCGCGGCCCGGCGCGGCCTCCCGCCACGCCTGCCAGACCGGCACGAGCAGCATCCCTCCCGCCAGCAGGCAGGTCGGCCGCGAACCCACCGCCAACCCGAGGCAAAGCCCCGCCGCGGCCATCGCCGCCAGCGGCCGCACGCCACGGACCGCCAGCAGGCAGCCCGCCGCCGAGAGCAGCGTGAACGCGATCCCCGCGGAGATCGGCAGCTCCCACATCATCGGCCGCTGGGCGAGCGCCAGCAGGTGCGTGCCGAAGCCGAGGCAGAGCACGCCCGCCGGGGCGACCAGCGGATGACTGCCGGGAAAATGCCAGCGCCGCACCGCGAGCCACAGCCCCGCGGCCGCCAGCAGCGCGACAACGCAGAACACGAGCGTCGCCTCGCCCGTCACCATCTCGCGGCCCGTGAGCACGGCGTACGGCCACATCAGCGTGAGCGCGGGCGCGGCCCCGAAGTAGGTGTAGTACTTGCCTCGATACAGCGAAATATCGCCCAGCTTGTACGGACCGTTCTGCTCCGGGTCGTACGGGTCCTTCAGCGCCAGCAGCTCCGGCGCCGGGTCCTTGTCGATGTTGAGCTGCCCCTTCTGCCAGCCGCGGACCAGCAGCTTGTAGTAGTCGATGTCACCCCAGTCCTCGAAGCCGTTGTTCCCCTTCACCATGAAGTGCAGGAACCAGGTGCCGAAGAGCAGCGCGGCCACCACGGAGGCGACCTCCCATGCGCGGGCGGCCCGGCGCGGCGCCGGGGGCACGGCCTCCGGCGGACGCGCGACCTCGGGACGGCAGGTTGAAACCGTGGCGGGATCAGGGCTCGACATGGACGGGGGCGCGCGCCCAACCCTTACAGGGTCCTCAGGTTTGACGATGACAATGTCGTCAGCGTCAACCGTGCCACCCCAAGCCCGATGCCTGCCACCCACCAGCCCCTCCGCGCGCTGATCTGCTGCGCGCTCACACTCACCGTCACCACGCTCCACGCCCAGGTCGCTCCGGCGTCCTCGTCCGTGCCGGCGGCCCGGCCCGTGTCCGCCGTCCCCGGCGAAGACGCCGTGCGACTCTCGCCCTTCGAGGTGAACACCGACCGCGACACCGGCTTCGCCGCGGCCAGCTC